>NZ_CP174509.1:4800000-6022064 GCF_045920555.1 Pseudalkalibacillus sp. A8 | reverse complement strand
CCTCACCCTCCTTTTTGTCGAAGAATTTAACTATCAAGTGTAAGAGGTGACCCATCATTTTGTCAGCCCCATTGTGTCGATTTCGTTCACAGCTATTGTGAATAACATTAATATAGTAGAAAAAGGGGTTATTTTCTGTATACACAAATTTGTGGACAAGCTTATACACAGAGGTGTAGGAATGTCCACATTTTTATCCACAAGGTGTGGATAAACTATTTATTCGAGGAAGTTTTGAACGAGTTAAAACACAATAATCATATCAAAAGGAGCCAGTAGTTGCAATGGGTTTTTTGCGGTTATCCACAATTACAACACCTTGTGGAAGATAGTTGTCCACAGCACTAGATTTTGTGTGTAATTTGTCGATAATAGGTGTGGATAGTGAAAAATATGTCGAAAATTTATCCACAGCCAATTCGAGGAATTTTTCACGTGAAGGATCCTAGTCAATATCGATCGAATTTTTTCGCGGTTTCTTTTTCTACACATGGTCAACGTAAAGATTATGTTGATAAGTATAGAAAATTGCTATAAGCGAAATTCGCGACACTCCGGCGGGGAAAGCGAGCCAGGCGAGACCCCGCAGCGAGAAACGAGTGAGGAGGCTTGCGGATCGCCGCGGAAAGGGAGTGAATTTCAAAAATCAACAATAAAGAATAACATAGCGTTTTTAAAAAGATGGAGCTGTTTACAACTGGATAGGGGAAGAAATAGATCGAGGCAATGGAAAAAGAATGTCACATTTAATTTTCATAATAATAGAAAGATTGTTCCTGAACTTGACAGAAAGGTGAGATGTTCTTATAATTACTAGGACTGTCTAAATGTACTTGAAATCCTCGAGGAGGTGTAATAAATGAAACCTACATTTCAACCAAATAATCGTAAGCGTAAGAAAGTACACGGATTCCGTGCGCGCATGAGCACGAAAAATGGACGTAAAGTTCTTGCTCGTCGTCGTCAAAAAGGAAGAAAAGTATTATCAGCCTAGGCCACTGGATAAACAGTGGTCTTTTTTCACATGGATTTATTATTTGGCTTTGTTGAATTTTAATGTTGATTTCTTCCACTGTAAGAAAGTATTTAATACTTTTTCTTTATAGAAAATTTCTTTAAGCAAAATTCGCGACACTCCTGCGGGAAAAGCGAGCCAGGCAAGACCTCACAGCTAGGAACGAGAGTGAGGAGGCTTGCGGATCGCCCGCGGAAAGGGAGTGAATTCGCAAAAATCGACACTGAAGAATAACATAGCCTATTATTTAAAATGAAGAATTATGTCGGAGTGAATCCGGATGAAGAAAAAATATCGGATCAAAAAAAATGAAGAGTTCCAAGCTGTTTTTCGTAAGGGAGAATCGTTCGCCAACCGACAATTTGTGATATATTACTTAAGGAAGCCTGATCAGGAGTATTTCAGATTAGGCTTATCTGTCAGTAAAAAAGTTGGGAATGCTGTAACTCGAAATAGGATCAAGCGTTTTATTCGTGAAGCTTTTCACGAATTAGAAGAAAATATCAAGGACTCATATGATTATGTAATTATCGCAAGAAAACCTACTTCCTCAATGGATTTTCACGAGGTAAAGAGCAGTTTGATCCATGTGATTAAACGTTCTAAACTGATGAAAGGATCTAGAGGATGATGGTATGAAATATATATTGATCGTTTTGATTCAGTTTTATCGGAAATGCATTTCACCATTTACCCCGCCTTCATGCCGATTTTACCCGACCTGTTCATCCTATGGTTTGGAAGCAGTCCAAAAACATGGTGCACTGGCAGGGGGATGGTTGGTAATGAAACGGATTTTGAAATGTCATCCATTTCATCCAGGAGGGTACGATCCTGTACCTGAAAAGGAGAAGAAGGAACAGGGATAACTTTTTTTGCAGAAAGGTATCGTTGTAAGGAGGATTTAGCAAGTGAGAAAGAGAATAGGCATATTAATTCCATCCATTTTAATGGTCATATTTCTTGCAGGTTGTTCACTGAATGAACCAATCACGAAGGAAAGTACAGGTTTCTGGGACGAGTATTTCGTTTATCCATTATCATGGTTGATTACAGAAGTATCAGATTTTTTCAATGGAAACTATGGACTTGGAATCGTCATTGTTACCATTTTGATCAGAACGGTTTTATTACCATTAATGATCAAACAGACGAAAAGCTCAATTTCCATGCAAAGGGTTCAACCAGAAATCAAGGCTTTACGGGAAAAATATAGTTCAAAAGACCAAAAAACTCAACAGAAGCTGCAACAAGAAACAATGCAATTGTTCCAAAAACATGGCGTCAATCCATTGGCTGGCTGTATGCCATTGATCATACAAATGCCGATCTTATTAGGCTTTTATCATGCAATCATGCGTACAGAAGAGATAGCGAATCATAATTTCCTTTGGTTCGACCTTGGAAATCCTGATCCAATCTATTTATTGCCGTTGATTGCAGGTTTAACAACATACCTACAGCAACGGATCATGATGGGTGGAACAGACAGCATGGAAGCTAACCCGCAGATGAAAATGTTGCTCTACATCATGCCGATCATGATCGTCGTCTTTGCGATTACATTTCCAGCTGCACTTTCCCTATATTGGGTAGTCGGTAACATATTCATGATTGCACAAACCTATTTTATTACACTTCCTATGAAAAATAAGGAAAGTAATGCTACAGGGGGCGCGAAAAAGTGAAGCAAGTAACGATAACGAGCAAGTCAGTAGAAGAAGCAGTAGAAGAAGCATTAGCTCAACTACAAACATCTAAGGATAAAGTTGAAATCGAAATCATCGAAGAGTCTAAGAAAGGGTTTCTTGGACTAGGTGCTAAACCAGCAACAGTGAAAGTCACATTGAATGCAGATCCATTGGAGGAGGCTATTCAATTCATTAAGAAGGTAGCTTCTAAAATGGGAGTCGAAGTAAACGTTACCGTAAAGGAAGATGAAGAGGGTACGATACTTGAAATGGTGAGTGAGAAAATTGCTATCCTGATTGGTAAGAGGGGTCAAACCTTGAACGCTTTGCAATATCTCACAAACTTAGTTGCAAATAAATCTTCAGATGAATTCAAACGCATTATCTTAGATGCAGAAAACTACCGGGAGAGAAGGAAAGAAACTCTCGAAAAGCTTGCTCATCGTTTAGCTTCAAAAGCGCTTAAAATCAATAAAAAGGTTTCCCTTGAGCCAATGCCTTCAATGGAACGGAAAGTCATACATATGACATTGAAGTCGAACAATAAAGTCCAGACTTCATCCGAAGGCAGTGAACCGCATCGAAGAGTCATCATCACCCCTACAAATGAATAGTAACTTGGTTGATTAAAGTGTCCGGCTTTCTCGAAAAGGAAGCCGGGCACTTTTTTAGGCTTGTTTTTTCTATAAGTTTGTTGTAACAAAAAATTTTTGATTTGATACGGAGATTAATGAAAAACCTGTAAGAGATGGATATATACGAGAAGACTCCTGCGGGAAAAGTGAGCCAGGCGAGTCTTCCAGGGGCTTACAATAAGGATCTTCGACTAAATACCACCACGTCCTGCGCCTGCGGTTACTCGGCGCAAAACTACAAGGATGGAATTTAAGTACGTGTCTTGTGGTGAACGTCGAAGCCAGCATAAGGAAAGCTTCTAAGAATTCTCATCGCAGACACGAAAATGATTTCATTTTTGTGTTGACATCCTGTGCAAGTGAGGAGGCTCACGGATCGCCCGCGGAAAGCGAGTATATTTCGCAAAGATAAACAATTAAGAATAATAGTGCCTTTATAAAAAAGATAAAGATTGATTCTTGAACGAGAAAGAACTAAACTAGTAAGTTGTGGATAATTCAAGAAAATCTTAAAGAAACAGTTTGAAAATATCCACTGTGGATAAATACTTATACAAGACGTTGAGAAACGAGGATTGTGGATAAATGTCTTTAAATGATTTATAGATAACCGAAAGTATGCTAATCTATTGTGTTAGGAAGCATGAATCGGGAAACGATATAGAAAAGAGGTGAAACCCATGGAAGGAGATACAATAACGGCGATTTCGACGCCAATGGGAGAAGCGGCAATTGCAATCGTCCGATTGAGCGGTGATCAAGCTCTGGAAATCGTAGACACAATGTTCCGCGGTAAACAATCGCTAAAAGAGGTAGAAAGCCATACGATCCATTATGGATATATTATTGATCCTGATACCAACGAAAAGGCAGAGGAAGTAATGATAACGGTTATGAGGGGACCAAAGACGTTCACTCGAGAAGATGTGGTCGAAATCAATTGCCACGGAGGACTTGTCTCTGTCAATCGTGTATTGGAAATAGCATTGAACAGCGGGGCTCGCTTGGCTGAACCTGGTGAATTTACTAAACGTGCTTTCTTAAACGGACGGATAGACTTATCACAAGCAGAAGCGGTAATGGACTTGATCCGGGCTAAAACAGACAGAGCCATGAATGTCGCTTTGAACCAAATGGAAGGCAGATTATCAAAACTCATCCAGAAACTTCGACAAACGTTGCTTGAAACTGTAGCGCATGTCGAGGTGAATATAGATTATCCTGAGTATGATGCAGAAGAAATGACCAACCAGCTCTTGACGGAAAAATTAGGCTATGTAAAAAGTGAAATCGAATCGCTGCTTCAAACAGCTGAGCAAGGGAAAATCTTGAGAGAAGGTCTCTCTACAGTCATTATCGGTAGACCGAATGTCGGTAAATCTTCGTTATTGAATAGTTTGGTCCATGAGAACAAGGCAATCGTCACTGACATCCCGGGTACTACGAGGGACGTAATTGAAGAGTATGTAAATGTACGGGGTGTACCATTGCGTCTAGTCGATACTGCCGGGATTCGTGAAACGGAAGATATCGTTGAGCGGATTGGTGTAGAACGTTCACGCCAAGTATTGAAAGAGGCTGATCTCATCCTGTTGCTCCTTAATTATGGGGAAGCCTTGACCGAAGAGGATAGGAAGCTCTTTGAAGCGGTCCGTGGCATGGATGTTATTGTCATTGTCAATAAGACTGATTTGAACCAGGAAATTGATATGGATGAAGTAAGGGAATTAGCAAAAGACCATCCAGTCGTCTCTACTTCTATTAAAGAGGAAGAAGGAATCGATGAGCTTGAAGATTCAATTAAAGAACTCTTTTTCACTGGAAGTGTAGAAGCGGGAGATATGACATACGTTTCGAATTCACGTCACATTTCACTCTTGAAGCAGGCGAAACGCTCCCTTCAGGATGCATTTTCTGGAATAGAGGCTGGACTTCCCGTCGATATGGTACAAATTGATATTACTCGGACTTGGGAAATATTAGGAGAGATTATTGGGGATTCTGTATCTGAAAGTTTGATCGATCAGTTGTTTTCTCAATTTTGTCTCGGGAAATAATTTAGGAGCAGTAGGAGGTTCCATAACTATGAAACGATATGATGCAGGCAATTTTGATGTCATCGTCGTAGGTGCGGGCCATGCTGGTGTAGAAGCAGCATTAGCCTCTGCCAGAATGGGTGCGAAAACACTCGTTTTGACATTGAATCTGGATACAATTGCGTATATGCCATGTAATCCATCTGTTGGTGGGCCTGCCAAAGGAATTGTCGTGCGTGAAATTGATGCGCTCGGCGGGGAAATGGCAAGAAATATTGATAAAACGCATATACAGATGAAAATGTTGAACACTGGGAAAGGCCCGGCTGTAAGGGCGCTGCGTGCACAAGCTGATAAATTTTTGTATCAAAATGAAATGAAAAAAACAATGGAACAAGAAGAAAATCTCACTCTCCGCCAGGGAATGGTTGAAGAGTTGATCATAGAAGATGGCGTATGTAAAGGGGTAGTGACCAAAACAGGTTCCGCTTATTACGCTAAAACGGTCGTCGTGACAACGGGTACCTATTTAAGAGGAAAGATCATCATCGGGGAACTTACGTATGAAAGCGGTCCGAACAACATGCAGCCATCTATCAATCTTTCTCATAATTTAAAAGCACTTGGATTCAATATGGTGCGGTTCAAAACAGGTACACCGCCAAGAGTCAATTCCCATACGATTGATTACAGTAAAACAGAAATTCAACCAGGTGATGATGTACCTCGTGCATTTTCGTATGAAACGACTGAATTCATCATGGATCAGATTCCATGCTGGTTAACCTATACAGGGGAAGTCACACATGAGCTCATCAATAACAATCTTGAGCGTTCTCCTATGTATTCCGGTATGATTGAAGGGACAGGACCGCGTTATTGTCCGTCTATTGAAGATAAGATCGTCCGGTTCAATGATAAACCACGACACCAGATATTCCTTGAGCCAGAAGGCAGGAATACGGAAGAGGTTTATGTACAAGGCTTATCGACAAGCCTACCAGAGGACGTCCAACGGAATATGTTGAAATCCATTCCTGGACTTGAAAAAGCTGAAATGATGCGGGCAGGATATGCAATAGAATATGATGCAATCGTTCCGACGCAACTATGGCCATCACTAGAAACGAAACTCGTAGAAAACTTATTTACAGCAGGACAATTGAACGGAACAAGTGGATATGAAGAAGCCGCCGGACAAGGAATCATGGCGGGAATCAATGCTGCGCGAAAAGCAAAAGGTGAAGAACCTGTCATTTTGGACCGGTCTGAAGCCTATATCGGTGTCCTTATTGACGACCTTGTCACAAAAGGAACGAATGAACCTTATCGTCTGCTGACTTCAAGAGCGGAATACCGTTTGTTGCTCCGTCACGATAATGCAGACCTTCGCCTAACGGAAAAAGGATATGAAATCGGATTAATCCCTGAAGAGCGCTATCAACGTTTCCTTTATAAAAAGGAGCAGATTGCCAAGGAAATCGATCGACTCGAGCATACCTCAGTTAAACCTGATGAAAACACACAAATCATCCTAGAGAAATCGGGAAGCAGTCGGTTGAAAGAGCCGATGAGTGCGACATCACTTTTAAGAAGGCCTGAAATCATCTATGACGTGATTGCAGAGATTGCTCCACCTGAAGTGGAAATCCCAGAGGTAGTCGGAGAACAAGTTGAAATCCAGACGAAATATGCAGGTTATATCGATAAACAACTGCAACAGGTTGAAAAAGTGAAGAAGATGGATGAAAAGAAAATCCCGGAAGATATCGATTATTCTGCAATCAATGGCCTTGCGACAGAAGCAAAGCAAAAGCTGGCGGAGGTTCGGCCTTTATCAGTAGGGCAGGCATCTAGAGTATCTGGTGTTAATCCATCGGATATTTCGATCCTTCTCGTTTATCTTGAACAAGGGAAGATCGCTAAACTTGCAAAATAACGGGGGACTCTCATGAACAATGAACGGTTTCAAAAAATGCTGGAGGAGAAAGGAATCAGCCTTTCTCCTCAACAGCTTCACCAATTTGATACATACTTCAAGACATTAGTAGAGTGGAATGAAAAAATGAATCTGACTGCAATTACGGATGAAGAAGATGTTTGTTTGAAACATTTCTATGATTCGATTTCAGCAGCGTTTTATTTCGATTTCACTCGTATCAACAACATTTGTGATGTCGGTGCAGGTGCAGGCTTTCCAAGCATCCCGCTGAAGATTTGCTTTCCTCATCTCGATTTGGCGATTGTTGATTCTTTAAAGAAACGCATCTCTTTCTTAGAGCATCTTTCTCAGGAACTGGGTTTGAACAATGCCCATTTTCATCATGATCGTGCAGAAACCTTTGCCAGAAAGAAAGAGCATAGAGAACAATATGAACTTGTGACTGCACGTGCTGTGGCACGTATGTCTGTCCTATCAGAACTGTGCTTGCCGCTTGTCAAACAAGACGGTAATTTTTTAGCGATGAAAGCTGCCAACGCGAAGGACGAACTAGAAGATGCGAAGCGTGCAATCGGACAATTAGGAGGCGAATTGGATAAGATTGAACAATTCCTTTTGCCAATCGAAAACAGTGAACGTAATCTAATTTTTGTGCGTAAACAAAAATCGACACCTAAAAAATTCCCCAGGAAACCAGGGACGCCAAATCGGAATCCGCTTTAGTTTCACGTGGAACAATCAAATTTTGTCGGAATAAAGATGATGGTTACTAAAGGAAATAAGATTCAATCTGTAGAATGTTTTATATGGAGTTTGATAAAGGTGGTGTGAAAGATGAAACATCCATTTTCACGATTGTTTGGTTTAGGAGAAAAAACTTCAGAAGCTGAAGTGGAAGAGAACTTGGTAGAAGAACAAGAAGAGTTCAGTGGAAACGAAGAAGTACTTCAAATACCTATTGAAGAGATTGTGCCAAATCGATATCAACCACGTACGGTCTTTATCGACGAACGAATTGAGGAATTATCGCAAACAATAAAAACACATGGTATTATCCAACCGATCGTGGTAAGAAGAAGAAATGGCCATTATGAAATCATCGCTGGTGAGAGGCGTTATCGTGCGGTACAGAAGCTTGGCTGGCATTCGATCCCTGCGATTGTCAAAGAATTCAACGAATCACAAACGGCATCCATTGCGTTGATTGAGAATCTTCAGCGTGAAGAGTTGTCAGCGATTGAAGAAGCAACAGCTTATGCGAAGCTGATTGAAATCCATGGTCTAACCCAGGAGAGCCTTGCTCAACGTTTAGGAAAGGGTCAGTCTACGATTGCAAATAAGCTCCGTTTATTAAAGTTGCCTGATGCGGTTCAACATGCACTTTTAAATAAAGAAATAACAGAGCGTCATGCCAGAGCGCTCATATCGTTGAAAATACCGGAAAAACAAGAAAAAATCCTGTCGGAAATCAAAGAACGTAATCTGAATGTGAAGCAAACAGAAGAACGTATCAAACAACTTTTGGAATCAGAAGATACGGAAAAGAAACGGAGAATGAAGCCAAAGCGAAAGTCTGTTAGTAAAGATACACGACTGGCATTGAATACGATCCGACAATCGATTGATATGGTTCACCAGACAGGGTTGACGATTGATACAGCTGAAGAGGATCATGCTGATTATTACCAGATCACAATCAAAATCCCTAAAAAATAGATATGCAGGCTACGAGCTGTCCCAAGATTGTGCTTAAGTCTCCTTCAAGGCAAAACATGGAGAACAAGAGGCCCTTCATGGACAGTTCTTTTTTAGAATGGAAATTACAGAAAGCGTAACAAAATTCAGTCAATTTTCGAAACCTTTAAGAGTTTCTTCTTATGAAGAAACTCTCATTGTATTTCTTTCGACGTTTTTAAACAAAAAGTCCATTCATCCTCATATTTTCATGATAAAATAAAAACAAAGTAGTGTAGGGTAAGGGTAGGTGACATTGTGGCGAAAGTCGTAGCGATTGCCAATCAGAAAGGCGGGGTTGGCAAAACAACCACATCTGTGAACCTAGGTGCATGTTTAGCATATCTAGGGAAGAAAGTTTTGCTTATTGATATTGACCCCCAGGGGAACGCCACAAGCGGTGTAGGTATAGATAAAGGGGATATCGAACAATGTATTTACGACGTTCTTGTAGATGATGTAGATGCAAGTAAAGTCGTACAACAAACCGATGTAGAAGGGTTATATATCATTCCATCTTCTATACAGCTTGCTGGAGCAGAAATCGAACTCGTTCCAACGATTTCACGCGAAGTCCGGTTGAAACGAGCAATCGAGCTAATAACTGATCAGTTTGACTACATAATCATTGATTGTCCTCCATCACTAGGTCTTTTGACGATCAATTCATTGACAGCAGCTGATGCCGTCCTTATTCCTGTTCAATGTGAGTACTATGCATTGGAAGGATTGAGCCAATTACTTAATACAGTGAGGCTGGTCCAAAAACATTTGAATAAGCAACTGATGATTGAAGGAGTTCTGCTTACGATGTTTGATGCCAGGACGAATCTGGGGATGCAAGTGATTGATGAAGTGAAGAAATATTTTCAAGAAAAAGTTTATGGGACTGTCATCCCCCGAAATGTCCGTTTAAGTGAAGCACCTAGCCACGGGAAACCAATCATCATCTATGATCCGAAATCCCGGGGAGCTGAAGTGTATTTAGACCTCGCAAAGGAAGTGATGACGAATGGCTAGAGGATTAGGAAAAGGATTTAATGCTTTATTCCCAGCTAACGAATTAGAGACGGAACATGAGATCCAAGAAATCGAATTGAGTGAAATCCGTCCGAATCCTTATCAACCAAGGAAAACGTTTGATCAAAAATCGATTGATGAATTAAAAGAATCTATTGAAACACACGGTATTCTTCAGCCTATTATCGTCCGGAAAAGCATAAAGGGCTATGAAATCGTGGTCGGCGAGCGCAGATATCGTGCAGCAAAGGAGTCAGGGCTTAAAAAAATACCAGTCATCGTCAAAGAGTTGAATGAGCAGAAGATGATGGAATTGGCATTAATAGAGAACCTGCAGAGGGAGGATTTAAACCCGATTGAAGAAGGACAAGCCTATGCAAGCTTGATGCAGGAGCTCGAACTGACCCAAGAACAATTAGCCCACAGGTTAGGGAAAAGCCGTCCTCATATCGCCAATCATTTAAGATTGTTGCAGTTGCCTTCATTGGTCCAACAGTTATTGGCTGAGAAAAAATTATCGATGGGGCATGGCAGGGCGTTACTTGCAGTTAAGAACAAAGCCAAGATCAGCCCTCTAGTCCAACGAATCGTGAAAGAAAATTTAAGTGTACGGCAAGTCGAAATGATCGTACAGCAAATGAATAATAATGTTTCACGTGAAACAAAGAAACGAAAACCCGAGAAAAATGTATTCGTAAAAGAGAAAGAGGAAACGTTACGAGAACGGTTCGGCACTACTGTATCCATTAAACAGAACAAACAAAAAGGTAAGATCGAAATCGATTTTTTTTCACAAGACGATCTGAACCGAATTTTAGAAATGCTGGAAGGGAAAGCGTAGTACAGGCCATCTATAGAGATGGTTTTTTCTTTTGGCTGTTTTTATATAGATTGTTGTTTTTTCCAATTTGGAAATATACTCGCTTTCCGCGGGCAATCTGCAAGCCTCCTCAGCTCGTTCCTCGCTTGCGGGGTCTCGCTTAGCTTGCTTTTTCCGCAGAAGTCTCGCATATTTCCACTAACTTTTAGAAAACAGCCTTTCTTTTACAGTAGTTTTTATATTAGGACAATGCACAAAGGTTTTTCATTTTTTTCCTTAGTGGTATGATAGGTTGAAATGTTAGATATAGAGGAAAGTGGGGGGGACCATGGTTTTACTCGGAACCATTGTAAATGGGTTAGCAATTGTAGTTGGAACAGCACTCGGACTCATTTTCACCAAAATTCCAGAAAGCACAAAAACAACTGTATTACAGGCAATGGGCCTAGCAGTTGTTCTTTTAGGAATAAAAATGGGGTTTGAAAGCAATCATATTCTTCTTGTCATCATCAGTCTGGCAATCGGAGGAGTGATTGGTGAAAGTTTACGCTTGGATGATCATTTGAATCGGTTAGGTTCGTGGATTGAAAGGAAAGCAGGAGCCAAAAAAGAAGGAAGTGTAGCGAAAGCTTTCGTCACAGCGACAATGGTTTTCGTTATTGGGGCACTTTCAGTCGTTGGAGCTTTAGATAGTGGACTACGGCTTGACCATGAAGTGCTATATACAAAATCCTTGATAGATGCTTTTATATCAATGATTTTTACGACTACCATGGGATTCGGTGTCATATTTTCTGCGATCCCTGTGGTTTTGTACCAGGGAGTGATCGCGCTGCTTGCTACGCAAATCCAAAACCTTTTTGATCCAGAGCAGCTGCGAACCTTGATAACAGAATTAACGGCAACTGGGGGAATTCTCATTTGTGCGATCGGTCTCAACTTGTTGAAGGTGTTACACGTAAAGGTTTTGAATCTCTTACCAAGCTTGCTGGTGGCTGCAATCCTTGTGTATCTCCTCCAATACAAACAAGCCTTCTTGAATGTTTTTTCTTTTATTTTTTAAATAATAGGCTCCTGTTAAAGCTTAAGTGTTGATTTCTTAGTGTTTTTAGCTGATTCGTGTAAAAGGATTTTCCAAAGGCGAGCTTGCTCTCATCGGTCCATGAAAATAGAAGGGAAATAAACCCAAATCAACAGAGCTATTGAACAGAGCCGAATAATAAAGAAAGAGTGCTGAATCCGAGTCAGCACCCTTATTGTAATTCGGCAAGATCTTTCGTTAACGTTGCTTCAGCAGTAGTCCGTTTTTGGAAGCTGTTTCTCACACTTGCTAAATAGATCCCCTCTGCTATCAAGTCTGCCATTTTCATCACTAAATTCAACCGGGTATTCTGAAGGACAAAATACTCCATGAATCCACTGACATTCACAATTCCCGTAAGATGAATCTCCCCAACTGGCGGTAATTGTTTCTTAACAGCGGCTCCAGGCTTGACAGGCCCTTCACCTAATGACACCATTCCGACACTGCTTAATTTACCTAAACAGGCATCGATTCCGATAATGAAAGGATTGATATGCGTTTTCCTGATTTCCTCTAATCGTTCTTCAAGATTGACTGCGTGTACTGGTTCTTCGAGGGTCCCAAATACTTCATAATGAGATGAGTGTTTTGCTTTCAGTTTTGTACCGACTAGTGGTCCTAATGAGTCTCCAGTTGAACGGTCGGTTCCGATACATACAATTACAATCGGTCTTGATGGAGGAAGAAGCTTGACTAGATTACGGGTGACTTCTTGAATCGCATCTTGGTCTTCATGATGAATTTTATATTGAAACGGTTTTTTTGAAAGTAATCTCCGTTTTAGATTCATAGGACCCTCTCCTTTGTAATAGTAGTATCAGTATACGGATAAAATTTGGACTCTATACATAAATCCGATAAATACTAAACGTTAGGGAGGATAATGAATTGGTGCGATCAGGATTGCAATGGATGTTCCTAATCTTGGGAACCGTCATAGGAGCAGGATATGCCTCAGGAAGAGAACTGTGGCAATTTTTTGGCCAAGAAAGTGTACTTGCTATCGTGTTGTTTTCCCTATTGTTCAGTTTTTGTTGTTACGTTATCATGTCCATGGGTTTTAAGGAAAAGACAATACATTACCGTCCCGTATTGGAAAAATTGATCGGATCTAGAGCAAGTGGTGTATTTGATATATTGATCATTCTATATTTGTTTTCCACAACCGTCGTCATGCTGGCTGGTGGTGGAGCGACCTTACATACATTTCGAGTTCCCTATTGGATCGGTGTTTTATTCATCGTCACCTTGCTCGTATTATTATTCTTTTGGGATGTGGAAGGAATGATTTCCATGAACGCTTTTGTCATCCCGATCCTGGTTATCCTGTTATTATTCGTCTTGTTTTTGTTCACTAAGAACCATATGGATCAGTTTCCGATTGATTTGCGTCACCAATCCAATTGGCCGTCAGCCTTTACTTTTACCGCCCTCAACATTTTACCTCTTGTTGCTGTGTTATCTGCAGTAGGGGATCAGATCCGTCATAAAGGAGAAATACTCATTGCAAGCATAGGAAGCGGGGTTGTACTAGGCGGAATCTCCCTTTTGTATAACCAATCATTGATTTCCATTGCGAATGAAATCATGCTTTATGAAATCCCATTGTTTGCGATATTAAAGCATTACCCGTATTTCTGGGTATTGATCATGTCTATCCTGTTATGGATTGCGATCTATACGACAGCAGCTTCCGGTGTCTTTGGAATCATTTCGAGATTCCGGGATAAAACTTCGATGCCGTTCTGGATGATGAGTGCGGTTTTGCTGCTTATCATGATGCCATTGACGATCTTTGGATTTTCGACTCTTATAGCGGTTTTATACCCGATTTACGGAATCATTAACCTCTACATTTTAGCGGCAATCATCCTTCAGCCGTTCATTAGCCGAGCGGAAAAAACTTAAGGCGATAAGCTTTGAAGAACCTTGCGTACAGGTCACATCCTTTGTAATATAGAGGTACGGATAATGAATGGAGGGCAGATGCTATGAGCCAGACAAAAGAGTTTGAGCTTAATGATATTGTCGAAATGAAAAAACCTCACCCTTGCGGGGAAAATCGCTGGAAAGTAATCCGGTTAGGTGCTGACATACGAATTAAATGTATGGGTTGCGAACATAGTGTCTTGCTTCCGAGAAGAGAATTCGTTCGAAAGTTGAAAAAAGTACTTACTGATCATTAAAGGTAAGCCCCAGAGGCTTGCTTTTTTATTTTGAATGTTTCACGTGGAACATAAGGATGAATGTGGTTTGGTATCGATTCGTAATAGGATAGAAACGCGTGTCTACGCTTGTCTTTTTCGGCACTTCTCTCTATAATTGGAAAGGATGTATAACAGGTGGATAATTAAAGGAGTGTATATAGATGGCTTTAACAACTGGGATTGTTGGATTACCGAATGTAGGAAAATCTACCTTATTCAATGCGATCACACAAGCTGGAGCAGAAAGTGCAAACTACCCGTTCTGCACAATCGATCCGAACGTAGGAATCGTGGATGTTCCCGATCATCGTTTACAAAAACTAACTGAACTAGTGAACCCGAAGAAGACTGTACCGACACATTTTGAATTCACGGATATTGCTGGCATTGTAAAAGGGGCGAGTAAAGGAGAGGGGCTTGGGAACCAATTCTTGTCTCATATTCGCCAGGTCGATGCGATTTCTCATGTCGTCCGTTGTTTTGAAGACGATAATATCACTCATGTTTCTGGGAAAGTAGATCCGATTGATGATATTGAAACAATCAACCTTGAACTGATCTTTGCTGATATGGAAACCGTAGAAAAACGAATCACACGTGTTGAAAAGCTTGCACGTCAAAAAGATAAAGAAGCTTCCTATGAATTCGAAGTACTTTCAAAATTGAAAACAGCGTTTGAAGCAGAAAAACCTGCTCGAAGTGTAGAATTGACAAAAGAAGAGAGAAAACTCGTCCACGGCCTTCATCTTCTCACTATGAAACCAGTCCTCTATGTAGCAAACGTTGGAGAAGACGATTTGTTGGAGGGTGGAAATGAACTCGTTGAACGTGTAAGAGAGTATGCATCAAACGAAAAAGCAGAAGTGATAGTGATCAGCGCGAAGGTCGAATCCGAAATTGCAGAGCTTGATGGAGAAGAGAAGGAAGCATTCTTAGAAGAGCTCGGAATTGAAGAGAGCGGATTGGATCAGTTAATCCGTGCAGCCTACAATTTATTAGGTCTGGCCACCTACTTCACGGCCGGAGAACAGGAAGTAAGAGCCTGGACCTTCCGTCAAGGGACGAAAGCTCCTCAAGCCGCAGGCATCATCCATACGGATTTTGAACGTGGGTTCATCCGGGCGGAAGTGGTTTCTTATGACGATTTAGTTGCAGCCGGTTCAATGGCTGTTGCTCGTGATAATGGGAGAGTAAGATTAGAAGGAAAAGAATATGTAGTCAAGGATGGAGACGTCATCCATTTCCGTTTTAACGTATAGACCTATCATTCGATAGCTGACCAATAAAGGGCAGACTGTTCCGGGAGTTGAGCACTTAGATGTTGCCTTGGAGTGGTTTGCTCTGTCTTTTGGGCAGCCTTTTTAAAATTAGCGCTATTAAATTTTGTAGTTGATTTTTACAAGCTAATTCGCGACACTCCAGCGGGAAAAGCGAGCCAGGCGAGACCCCGTGGAAGTGATGTCCAGCTCAGCGACCAGTCACTTGGATCACTTCAAACTACCTGCGGCGGTCGATACATTGATTTATGTTGAAGCGTATACCCACGCAGAACCAAATCTTTGTTTGGTTCGAGCCTTCTCGTCATTTTTCCAGTGACCTGCGTAACTAAGCGGGTCGCTTCCGCTTTTCTTTAGCCCTCGGAAAGGGAGTGAATTTCGCAAATATCAACAATGAAAAATAACAGAGCCTTAAAATTAGTGGAAATCTTTTCCGCTAATTAAGCAAAACCCGACAATGATTTCAAGCAAATAAGTTCTCTGGCGTCAGAGATAAAAAATTATTTTGGTTTCTTTTAAGTCAGCCCCTTTCATCTTTTCAATAATTCCCTAATGAAAATAAGGTGCCAAAAAGGTGAACGTTATGAAATCATTAATCTTCCCTTGTTATAGCTTGGACTTTTTGCTATAATGAGTCGGTGTGAGTTATTATTGTTTAGATAATTGACTCTCCTTGCTTTTACAAGAGTAAAAGCCGCTAAGACCAAAGGGAGGTGACCGGAATGCGTAGATATGAAATCATGTACATTCTGCGCCCGAATCTAGAAGAGGATGCTAAAAAAGCTGTAACTGAAAAAGCTCAAAATATCCTCACTGATAACGGTGCTGAAATTGAAAAAGTTGATGACATGGGTAAGCGTCGTCTTGCTTATGAAATCAATGATTTCCGTGATGGCTTCTATACAGTTATGTATGTAAATGCAGAAACTGAAGCTATTAACGAATTTGACCGTCTAATGAAGATCGATGACAGCGTTCTTCGTTTTATGACAATCGTAAACGAACAGCAGTAATTTAAGGAGTGGTTCTGTTGATCAACCGCATTATTCTTGTCGGCCGGCTAACGAAAGATCCGGAGCTGCGCTACACACCGAATGGCGTAGCCGTAGCAAACTTTACACTGGCGGTTAACCGTCCTTTCACTAACCAGCAAGGGGATCGTGAAGCGGATTTTATCAATATCGTCGTATGGCGCAGACAAGCAGAAAACGCAGCTAATTTCTTGAAAAAAGGAAGCCTGGCTGGCGTAGACGGCCGTTTGCAAACACGTTCTTACGATAATAATGAAGGTCGTCGAGTGTACGTAACCGAAGTAATGGCAGAAAGTGTTCAATTCCTTGAGCCAAAAGGATCGGGTTCTGGGTCAGGTCCATCTAATCAAGGTGGATACCGAGATCAGGATAATCCTTTCGCTGGGCAAGGAAGCCAAGGAGGAGGCTACGGAAATTCTGGGAATCAGAATTTCGGCGGTGGCAATCAGAACCGTAAAAACGACTCTAATGATGATCCTTTTGCAAACGATGGTAAACCGATCGACATCTCAGATGACGATTTACCGTTCTGATGGACATCAACGATTATAAATGAACGACTGACAACAAATGAAAAGGAGGGTTATGCATGCCTCGTCCAGGACGTAGAAAGCGTAAAAAGGTTTGTTTTTTCACAGTAAACCAAATTACTTACATCGACTATAAAGATGTTGATCTTCTTAAGCGTTTCGTTTCCGAGCGTGGAAAAATTCTTCCGCGTCGTGTAACTGGAACTTCTGCGAAATATCAACGTCAATTGACAAGAGCAATCAAGCGTGCCCGTCAAATGGCATTGCTTCCATACTCCGCTGAGTAGAGGGGAAAAGCAGTAGGGTTCAACATCCTATTGCTTTTTTTATATTACGTATAATTTCATCGAAATTGATATTATCAGTCTAGGTATATTCGATGGTTTTGTCTTTAAGTGATATTTTACGACACTCCTGCGGGAAAAGCGCCAGGCAAGACCCCGTGGAAGTGATGTCTCAGCGACCAGTCACTTGGATCCTTCAAACTTCCTGCGGCGGTCGACACATTGATTTATGTTGAAGCGTATACCCAAGCAGAACCAAATCTGCTCGTCATTTTCCAGTGACCTACGGAACTAAGCGGGTCGCTTCCGCTTTTCTTTAGCCCTCGGAAAGGGAGTGAATTTCGTAGAAAATCAACAATGATGACTAACAGATAAGTCAAACAGATGAAAAATGTGCTGAAGTCGTCAACACTTGTCCAAACAGACTTGTCCGTATTACATACTATGTATTGTGAGTTAGCTAATCGTTCATGGAATGGATGCCCTCATTCTCCTTTAATGAACCCTCATCCGAACACTCCAGTGTAGAGAGGTCCTCCATCGCTTGACACACGATGATCATTTTACTCGGCTTCCAAGAACATGATTCAATTAGCTGCTCCTAGGTTATAATGAATTTTTCAATCAAATACCGAAGGACTGCGTCCCGCCCAGGGCGAGTCCTTTTTACATTTAACAGCCTTCTATAAAAAAACTGTGGGTGCTTGATTGAAATTAATTTAAAGGATATAGGTAGTGAGTATGGAAAATATCATGTTATTAGATTCTTTTAAAAGGATGGAAGATAGAGATGGACACGCAAATCATTGCCATGGGTGGCGGCGGGTTTTCGATGGAGCCTGATAATTTACTGCTCGACCGATACATTCTGAACCAAGCACGTACAGGAAATCCTAAAGTTTGCTTTCTTCCGACAGCAAGCGGGGATGCAGACGGATATATCGAGAGGTTCCTCCGGTCGTTCAAAACTCTTAAATGCCAGCCAACGTATTTATCACTTTACAAACCCCCACATTCGATTGAGCCATTTGTGTTGGACCAAGATATCATTTATGTTGGTGGAGGAAACACAAAGAATCTGCTTGCACTCTGGAAAGAATGGGGACTGGATGCGATTCTGTATCGGGCTTGGAAAAAAGGGGTTATATTAGCAGGATTGAGTGCTGGATCTATTTGTTGGTTCGAGCAAGGACTGACGGATTCATATCCAGGTAAAATTTCACCGATCACATGCTTTGGTTTCCTGAATGGAAGCAACTGTCCCCATTATGATGGAGAGGAAGCACGCCGTCCTGCATACCATCACTATTTAAAGGACCGAAGTGTAAAAGAAGGAATGGCTGCCGATGATGGTGTCGCACTTCATTATATAAATGGGAAACTGGAACGAATCGTATCATCAAGAAGGAACGCTTCAGCTTATAGCTTGAAATTGAAGGATGGTCTTGTTCACGAAGAAAGGATAAATCCACTTTTTCTCGGCTAATATGGAAATAAGGGGGTAGCCTTTGATGGGGAAAACATTCCTTTTCAGCAGTCTTCAAAGTGAACAATTATGTTTGAACCAAACCATAGAAACCCATACAATAGAAAAGGATTTAAAGTTACAGATGAGGTGACATCGTGAATCAAACTAGAGCTTTAACAGAAGGGGCTATACTCGCGTCCCTTTATGCTGTATTATTTCTTATAACACTTTTCTTACCGGTATTATCCTTATTTACGATTTTTTTACTGTCCTTGCCTTTTACGATTTATACGGTACGGCATGGTGTGAAAAAGAGTCTCGTATTTGTGATGACAACTATCGTATTATCCATTATTTTAGGGACCGTAGCAGCGATCAATGTTCCGATTTTGTTTGGATCCGTCGGGGTAGTCATGGGACATCTTTACCGAAAAAAAATATCCTCATTCGGTCTTTTAGCAGGAACGGCATTGACATATTTAGCGAATTTCATACTTATCTATGTTATCAGTATACTTTTTTTAAATATCAATTTAATTGATGCAATGAAGCAATCCATTGAAGAGACCATTGCACTTACTGAAAATATCAGCGGTGCTGTGGGCGGGGATGCAGAGGCTACCATACAACAATTGAGGGATTTGGTTGAAATTGTTCCATATCTCATTCCTGCATTGTTTGTCATCCTATCAGTGCTTTTTGCCTTCGCATCCATTTTTGTAACGAACCTACTAATGAAGCGGTTTAAGGTGGATATTCCACATTGGGAACCATTCCGTAATTGGTCATTCCCAAAGAGTATCATCTGGTATTACCTTGCCACGATTTTACTTCAATTGACGAATCCAGAACAAGGCTCAGCTCTTTATATCGTTATAATGAACTTATATATAGTCTTGGAAATTATACTTGCCATCCAAGGGTTGGCATTCATCTATTTCTATTTCTGGGTGAAGAAAAAAGGGAAGACGATACCGATACTCATTACCATAAGTCTATTTATCATACCAGTGGGATTACATGTGGTACGTATCTTAGGTATAATTGATTTAGGATTTGATTTAAGAAAGCGGATTAAGCCTGAAGCGTAGGAGCTGACCATCATGCCGAAGTTTTTTGAAAAAAGATGGCAGGAATTACATATTCTCTTATTACTTGTAATTTTAGCTATATTCATAGGAATCATCACCTACTATAATTGGATAATGGGAATCGTCGCTTTTTTCGTACTTGGTGTGACGGTTTATTTTGCGTTGATAAAGGAAATTGAATTCCGGTCGAATATAGAGGATTATATTTCTACGCTTTCACACCGAGTGAAAAAAGTAGGGGAAGAAGCCCTGATGGAAATGCCGATCGGGATCATCCTTTACGACGAGCAGTATAAAATCGAATGGACGAATCCTTATTTGACAACGATCATTGAGCAAGAATCTTTTATCGGGAATTCCCTTAACCTGATTTCTGAAGAGCTTATCCCTTTCATCAAAGGGGAAGAAAAAGAAGAAATCATCAAGGTGAATAAACGGAAATACCGTGTTTATTTAAAAAGGGAAGAACGTTTGTTATACTTCTCGGATGTCACCGAACAAGTTGAAGTGGAAAGACTTTATGATGAAGAACAGACAGTCATCGGGCTCATCTTTCTGGACAATTATGATGAAGTCACACAAGGAATGGACGATCAAGTACGAAGTAACATCAACAGCAAAGTGACCTCCATTCTGAACCAATGGGCTACCGATTACGGGATATTCTTGAAACGGACATCTTCAGACCGATTTATCGCTGTATTGAATCAACGGATCTTAGCGGAACTAGAGAAGACTAAATTCGCTCTATTGGATGAAGTACGGGATCTCACATCTAAGCAGAACATCCCGTTGACCTTAAGTATCGGGCTTGGAAGCGGTTCGGCTATGTTGCCTGAGCTAGGACAACTAGCTCAATCAAGCTTGGATCTTGCTTTGGGGCGTGGCGGTGACCAGGTCGCCATCAAACAGACGAACGGGAAAGTACGTTTCTATGGTGGGAAAACGAACCCGATGGAAAAACGGACCCGTGTCCGTGCACGAGTGATTTCCCATGCTCTTACAGAGCTTGTATTAGATAGTGATCAAGTTATTGTTATGGGCCATAAAAACCCTGATATGGACGCCCTGGGAGCTTGTATCGGTATTTTGAAAGTTGCAAGCATAAACGATAGGCCATGCAGTGTAGTGCTTGATCAAAATGACATTGATATCGGTATTCAACGATTGCTTGAGGAAATCAAAGAGAAGGAAGAGCTTTGGGAGCATTTCGTTACCCCTGAGGAAGCGCTGGAACGGGCAACTCCGAATACACTGCTAGTTGTCGTTGATACACATAAACCATCGCTAGTCATTGAGGAACGATTAGTCAATAAGTTAGAAAAGGTGATCGTCATCGACCACCACCGTCGTGGTGAAGATTTTATCGATGATCCGGTACTTGTATATATGGAGCCTTATGCCTCATCTACGGCAGAACTTGTCACCGAATTACTAGAATACCAACCAAAACTTAGAAAAATGGAAATTCTAGAGGCAACTGCTTTATTAGCTGGTATTATTGTAGATACGAAGAGCTTCACGTTACGTACAGGATCGAGGACATTCGATGCAGCTTCGTATTTACGTTCTCATGGAGCAGATACGATTCTCGTACAGAAGTTCCTTAAAGAAGATATCGAACGTTATGTAAAACGTTCAAGGTTGATTCAGAATTCCCACATCTATAAAGGCGGCATTGCAATTGCTAAGGGAGATGAAGATGAGGAGTTCGGCCAAGTGCTCATCGCTCAAGCGGCCGATACATTGTTATCTATGTCTGGCGTTCTGGCATCGTTTGTCATTTCGAAGCGGGTTGATGATAAAATCAGTATTAGTGCCCGATCGCTTGGTGATGTGAATGTCCAGTTGATCATGGAAAGATTAAATGGCGGCGGTCACTTGACGAATGCAGCGGCTCAATTGGAAGATGTTACGATTGAAGAAGCAGAACGACAATTGAAAGAGATTATTGATCAATATTTTGAAGGGGGAGACGAGGAATGAAGGTTATCTTTATTAAAGATGTAAAAGGTAAAGGAAAACAAGGCGAAGTGAAGAACGTTTCGGAAGGATACGCACGCAACTATCTATTCCCGAACAATCTCGCAAAGGAAGCGAATAAAGGCAACCTTAAAACTCTTGAGAAAAAGAAAGAGAGTGAAAAGAAGCAAGCAGAAGAAGAACGTCACGAAGCTGTTAAACTCAAGAATGAGCTTGAAAAACTCACCATTGAACTTTCAACTAAAGCTGGTGAAGGCGGCCGCTTATTCGGTTCTATTACAAACAAGCAAATTGCAGCAGAACTTAAGAAAAAAGGCTATAAGGTTGATAAGCGTAAGATCGAGCTTTCCGACCCGATACGCTCTTTAGGTTATACGAATGTACCTATGAAACTACATCCAGAAGTAACCGCAACATTGAAAGTACATGTATCGGAAGAGAAATAATAGAATGAACAGGAGGAAAAGCTATGAGTGATCTTTTCTCAGATCGGATCCCTCCTCATAATATTGAAGCAGAGCAGGCAGTCCTCGGGGCTGTCTTTCTAGAGCCTGAATCGTTGACGACAGTAACAGAACTCTTGATGCCTGAAGATTTTTACCGGGCAGCTCATCAACGCATTTTTTCTGTGATGGTCAATTTGTCAGAAAAAGGGGAGCCAATTGACCTAGTAACTGTTACATCGGAATTACAGGATCATAAGCTTCTAGAGGAAGTAGGTGGGGTGTCTTATTTAAGTGACCTTGCCAATTCAGTACCTACAGCTGCAAATATTGAATATTATGGGCAAATCGTAGAAGAAAAATCGTTGCTCAGAAGATTGATCCGAACTGCAACGGACATTGCAGCAAACGGTTATTCCCGTGAAGATGAAGTAGAACAAATTTTGAATGAAGCAGAGAAGAATATTCTAGCAGTTGCACAAAGGAAAAACACCGGCGTATTCAAATCGATTAAAGATGTTCTCGTTCAAGCCTATGATAATATCGAAATGCTCCAAAATAAAAAAGGAGACATCACTGGGATACCAACTGGCTTTGTAGAGCTAGATCGGATAACGGCTGGTTTCCAGCGAAATGACTTGATCATCGTCGCAGCCCGTCCATCAGTCGGTAAGACTGCTTTTGCATTGAATATTGCACAAAATGTAGCGACGAAAACAGATGAGAATGTAGCTATCTTCAGTTTGGAGATGGGGGCAGAGCAGCTTGTCATGCGTATGCTTTGTGCAGAGGGCAATATCGATGCGCAGCGCCTTCGTACTGGGGATCTGCAGCCAGAAGACTGGCAAAAGCTGACGATGGCGATGGGCAGCCTTTCAAACGCCGGTATCTATATTGATGATACGCCAGGCGTACGTGTTAGTGATATTCGGGCGAAATGCCGTCGTTTAAAGCAGGAAAAAGGACTCGGCATGATCCTGATTGACTATATGCAATTGATTCTGGGAAATGGAAAGTCAGGAGAGAACCGTCAGCAGGAAGTATCTGAAATTTCCCGTTCACTGAAAGGCCTTGCACGTGAACTTGAAGTGCCGGTCATTTCACTTTCACAGCTATCCCGTGGAGTTGAATCCCGTCAGGATAAACGACCGATGATGTCAGATATACGTGAATCGGGAAGTATCGAGCAAGATGCAGATATCATCGCCTTCCTTTATCGTGATGATTATTATGATAAAGAAAGTGAAAATAAAGATATCATTGAAATTATCATTGCGAAGCAACGTAATGGCCCAGTCGGAACCGTCGAGCTCGCTTTCGTTAAAGAATATAACAAATTTGTTAATTTAGAACGGCGGTTTGATGAGAATGAAATGCCGCCTGGCGCATAGGGACAGAGCGATTAAGATCGCTCTGTCTTTTTATAATTTTATTTTCACTTTGAATTAATTTGACCCGAATAAAGGGGTACAATATAGCCAGGGTATAAAAATTATGGTTGTTCTATGTTATCTAATTACGAACATATTAAAAAATGTCAATATAATCGTTCGGATTTATTGACATTTACACGTTATATTGATAAACTTAGCATTGTTTTTAAAGCAATAGACGAACTGTTACATAACCTTGGAGGTGTAAATATGAGTTCTGTTGTTGTCGTTGGTACCCAATGGGGAGACGAAGGAAAAGGTAAAATTACAGATTATTTATCACAAGATGCGGAAGTTATTGCACGTTATCAAGGCGGAAATAACGCCGGTCACACAATTGTATTTAATGAAAAGAAATATAAACTACACTTGATTCCATCAGGGATCTTTTATGATAACAAGACGTGTGTCATCGGAAACGGGATGGTCATCGATCCGAAGGCGTTGGTCCAAGAATTGGAGTATCTCCACAATCATGGTGTCAACACTGATAACTTACGAATCAGCAACCGTGCCCATGTCATTCTTCCATATCACTTGAAGCTTGATATCTTAGAAGAAGAAAACAAAGGGGAAAACAAAATCGGAACAACGAAAAAAGGGATCGGTCCTGCATACATGGATAAGGCAGCTCGTACAGGAATCCGAATAGCAGACCTTCTAGATAAAGAAGAATTCGCTGAAAAGCTTGAACGTAATTTACGTGAAAAGAACCGGTTATTTGAAAAAGTATATGAAGTTGAAGGCCTGAAATTGGAAGACATCCTCGATGAATACTACGATTATGGTCAGCAAATTGCGAAATATGTAACGGATACTTCAGTCACATTGAATGATGCACTAGATAACGGCCGACGTGTATTGTTTGAAGGTGCTCAGGGAGTCATGCTTGATATCGACCAAGGGACATATCCGTTTGTCACTTCATCTAACCCGATTGCTGGCGGAGTGACAATTGGCTCAGGTGTAGGACCATCCAAGATCCATCATGTCGTAGGTGTCTCCAAAGCGTATACCACGCGCGTAGGAGATGGGCCATTCCCGACAGAATTGAATGATCAAACAGGAGACCAAATCCGTGAAGTTGGAAATGAATACGGGACCACAACAGGGCGACCTCGTCGTGTAGGATGGTTTGACAGTGTCGTTGTCCGACATGCAAGACGTGTAAGCGGGATTACCGATTTATCACTGAATTCGATCGACGTATTGACAGGGATTGAAACATTAAAGATTTGTACAGCATATCAATACAACGGAAAAGTCATCGAAGAGTTTCCTGCAAGCCTTAAAGAGCTTGCTCAATGTGAACCTGTTTATGAAGAAATGCCTGGTTGGACAGAAGACATTACGGGTGTACGCTCGTTAGACGATCTTCCAGAAAACGCTCGTCACTATGTTGAACGAATTTCCCAGTTAACAGGCATTCCATTGTCAATCTTCTCTGTAGGGCCAGACCGTAAGCAGACGAATATGGTAAGAGGCGTATTTGCATAACATATATAACGAAATGAACCAGGTATCTGAGGTGATACCTGGTTCATTTCGTTATATTCAAACTCTTTATGTGTGTGAAATTGATGAATTATGTCGTTTCACCGATAAAGCTCCTAATTCCGCCGATAAATTTATAATTGCGCTCTTAAAAACATTAACCATATATAGGCCTAGTATAAGTGGTCAAAGGATAAGATAAATAGTCTTAAAAACTTGTCGATTTTCGTTGTAATTTAATAGATTACATGATACTATTTAATCTGTCGGTTTAAATCAGAGTTTCATTTTAATAAGAGCCATTAGCTCAGTTGGTAGAGCATCTGACTTTTAATCAGAGGGTCGAAGGTTCGAGTCCTTCATGGCTCACCATTCACTTTTGTAGGGACACTCACCTACGGTTCCCCTGCAGAAGATTAATAGAAGGCATTTTCAGCAGGACTAGTTAACGCGTCGGAGTCCTTCATGGTTCACCATTTACTACAATAAACTAGTTGGACCCGTGGTGTAGGGGTTAACATGCCTGCCTGTCACGCAGGAGATCGCCGGTTCGAATCCGGTCGGGTCCGCCATCTTTAAACTAATTCAATACTTCAATTTGGCTCGATAGCTCAGTCGGTAGAGCAGAGGACTGAAAATCCTCGTGTCGGCGGTTCGATTCCGTCTCGAGCCACCATTAACATTGCATGACTCTGAAATCATGCTTTTTTTATGCAATTTTTTAGGATTAATTTCCTATAAACCCAAATAAATGGAAAAGTTTTTACAACAACAATACAGTTACATTACAATACTATGTAATATATTGTCGGATAATTTGGACTTATGATACCGTTTATAATGGTGTCATATCTATAAATAGACTAAAAGTCACAAAACATATAACCAATATGCTGCAGAATACATAGTAGGAGGGGACAAAAAGTTTTGGGTATGGGGAAGAGTAGACTAAATAGAGCTATGGGAAAAAGTAGGATAAAAAGAGCTAGACTCTGGAGAATTCAAAAAATCGCCTTGTTGACCGTTCTAGTATTTATACTTGGGTCGTTAGGCTTTACAGCCACTACATTAGCTTCGGATGATCGTTTTGAACTTATCAAAACAGTCTATCATGTGTATGTAGATGGGGAAAATATCGGTCTTGTGAGTGAAAAGAGTTTTGTGGATGACATCAAAAAGGATGTCCAAGTGAAAGCTGAAGATCGTTTTAAGAATGTACAGTTGACTATTAACGAAACTATCGAGTACGTTCCTGAAAGAATCTTCAATCCGGAAGTCAATCATTCATCAGTCAAGCAAAAGCTTGAGGATCGTCTTACAATCGGTATACAAGGTGTGGAACTGTCATTAGGTGGAAAAACACTCGGCTACTTCAAGAACGAAGAAGAAGCTCAGGAAGTACTCCGCGAATTAAAGCTAGAATATACGGACAAACAAACACTTGAGGAAGTAGAAGAAGAGAGCGACGAGAATAAAGAAGAGGAAGATAATAAGAAAGAAGATAAAGTTTTAAGTGTATCCTTCGATCAAGAGGTAGATATTGAACCCGCGAAAGTTCAATCAGATGATCTCACAGACCCTGAGGATGCTTTAACCAAATTCGAAATGGGTACCTTGGAGAAACAAAAACATGAAGTCAAAAAAGATGAAACGATCAGATCGATCGTAAAAAAGTATGACCTTAACCAGGAAAAGTTATATGAATTGAATCCTAAGATCAATAAAGATGATAAATTGAAAGAAGGGCAAGAACTGATTGTAATGGCATATGAGCCATATGCTCAAGTGATTGTCAAAGAAAGATTGACGAAGGAATATGCAATCGATCATGAAACAGAAGTTAAAAAAGACGATTCAATCCTAGAAGGTAAAACAAAAATAGAACAAAAAGGTAAAGATGGTAAGAAAGCTGTTCAATATGCCATCACTAAAACAAATGGAAAAGTGACTGAAGAAGAAGTTTTGAATGAGGAAATTCTTTCCGAACCAGTTAAGGAAATTAAGCTGAAAGGGACGAAGGTTATTCCATCACGCGGGACTGGCTCGTTCCAATGGCCAGCAGTTGGTGGTTATGTTTCCAGTCATAAAGGCCAACGCTGGGGTAGAGATCATAAAGGAATCGATATCGCGCGTCCTAGCGAGCGCTCAATCTTAGCGGCAGATAATGGAAAGGTCATATCCGCAGGCTATACAACAGGCGGATATGGGAATAAAATTGAAATAAGCCATAACAACGGATTTAAAACGGTATATGCTCATCTCGCTTCGATTAGTGTTTCACCTGGACAAACAGTCAAAAAAGGACAAAAGATTGGCGTCATGGGATCTACCGGGAATTCAACGGGTGTACACCTGCACTTTGAGCTTTATAAAAACGGTGCACTACAAAATCCCTTAAATTATGTCAGCCCATAAACAGACACCTCTGGCAGGTCATTCCTGCTGGAGGTTTTTCTATAATGAGGTTTTACACCTGTAGATTTCCTCATTCCGACATTGTGTGGTAAAATAAGTGAAAACTATGAAAACAAAGTTTAAAGATATACATTCTATTGAATTGGTTTTAATTTTCACTTAAAGAAAGTATTGCTACTTTCTTCTAGACCTAAGGCTCAGCTATCCAATGGTTTAGCTTTGACCAAGTTTTTCTTTATAAGAAAAGGAGACCAGGATATGGATAAGAAAATTTTAGTTGTAGATGATGAAAAACCGATTGCAGATATTTTGCAATTCAATTTAGAAAAAGAAGGATTCAACGTCATTTGTGCTTACGACGGTGCAACTGCCCTTGAAAAAGCGGAAGAGGAAATGCCGGACATGATTTTGCTGGACATCATGCTGCCGCAAAAGGATGGCATGGAGGTATGCCGTGAAATCCGAAAGAAATATGATATGCCGATCATCATGTTGACAGCGAAGGACTCTGAAATTGATAAGGTTCTAGGCTTAGAGCTTGGTGCGGATGATTATGTGACAAAACCATTCAGCACACGAGAGCTTATTGCGCGTGTGAAAGCGAATATGCGTCGTCACCAACAAGAGGGTGAGCGTGAAGGTCTTGATGGCACAAGTGAAATCAAGATCGGTGCTCTTACAATTCATCCGGAGGCTTATCTTGTGACAAAGCGCGGGGAAACCATTGAGTTGACTCATCGTGAGTTTGAATTGCTTCATTATATGGCTAAACATACTGGCCAAGTTATGACCCGTGAACATCTCCTTCAAACTGTTTGGGGATACGACTATTTTGGTGATGTACGTACCGTAGACGTCACAGTGCGCCGTCTAAGAGAAAAAGTGGAGGACAATCCTAGTCACCCAATGTGGATCATTACGAGACGGGGAGTAGGGTATTATCTAAGAAATCCAGACCAGGAGTAATTAAATGGAAAAGGTTGGCTTCTTTAAATCAATACATTTTAAGTTTGTTGTGGTTTATATACTTCTTATCATAATCGCCATGCAAGTCATTGGCGTTCTTTTTATGGAGCGGCAAGAAGATAAGTTGAAGGATAACTTCACAAAGAATGTCGATGAAAATGCTGAAATGATAGAAGTTAATTTTGAAGAAGAACTAGAAAAGATAATTAATGACACTGAGAAAGAAGAATCTTATCAAAATTTGACATCTCTAATTAGAGACTTGTCATTTTCAGATATGGACCGATTGATGGTTGTAAACACTGATCAGCAGATTATTGCAGCTAGTGAAGAGAGTCTCGTCGGCAGGAAAACTACGCAACCTATGATTTCCCAAGCCTTACTAGGTTCACCGACAAACGATATTTTTCAGAAAAAAGTCGGGGATCAACTTGTCCGTACCTATGTCGTTGCAAAACCGATTCAAAAAGGTACTGATGGGGATGTCTTGGGGACGCTTTATATTGAAGCATCCATTGAAGAAATATACGAATTGTCGCGGACACTCAACGAAATTCTTGCAAATGCGACAATTATTGCCCTGGCAATAACCGCATTATTAGGCATAATTCTCGCAAGAACGATCACCCGCCCGTTAGCAGATATGCAGAAGCAGGCGCAAGTCATGGCGAGGGGAGACTTCACCCGTAAGGTCCGGGTCTATGATAGGGATGAAATTGGACAGTTGGCGGCATCTTTTAATGATCTGACAAACAAGCTGCAGGAAGCGAATGAAATTACCGAAAGTGAACGTACGAAGCTTCGTTCGGTCCTTTCTTATATGACAGATGGCGTTATTGCAACTGATCGTGAGGGTTATATCATTCTTATGAACGATCGTGCAGAGGAAATGCTGTCTTTATCACGCCATGAAGCGATGGGCTTGTTTTTACCAGAAATTCTAGGTTTGGAAGAAGATTTTTCGATTGACCAGCTAGAAGAATCACCGAGTTCATTGATTTTAGACTATAGCTCAAAAGAAGTGCCTTTTATTATCCGTTCAAGTTTCTCTGTCATCCAGAAAGATGATGGTCCGGTGAATGGGATCATCACCGTTTTGCACGACGTAACAGAACAAGAACAAATTGAGAAAGAACGCAGGGAGTTTGTCTCTAACGTATCTCATGAACTAAGGACCCCGTTGACGACAATGAGAAGTTACTTGGAAGCTTTGGCAGAAGGGGCTTGGCAGGATGAAAATCTCGCACCGAAGTTCTTGAAGGTCACTCAGACAGAGACAGAACGGATGATCCGTCTAGTGACGGATTTACTCCAATTATCAAAAATGGATAATAAAGACTATCAATTAAACTTCCAGAAGGTTAATTTGACGGAGATGATGCAACAGGTCATCGATCGGTTTGAGATGTCGAAAAGTGAAAAAATCTCATTTGAAAAGCATTTATACAATAAACCACTGCCAGTAAGAATAGATCCAGATAAAATCATTCAAGTGTTGGATAATATCATCTCAAACGCGTTGAAATATTCACCAGACGGCGGTAAAGTCACCTTCAACCTTAAAAAAGAAGCGACCAATGTTCATATCAGCATAAAAGATGAGGGCGTTGGAATTCCGAAGCAAAACCTTACAAAAATCTTTGAACGATTCTATCGTGTCGATAAGGCGAGGTCACGAGAAATTGGCGGTACAGGTCTTGGACTTGCGATCGCGAGTGAGGTCGTCAAGGCGCATAACGGGGAAATCTGGGCAGAAAGTGAGTATGGAAAAGGCACGACGATTCATGTAAAGCTTCCAACTCATCAAACCAGGGAGGCAAGAGTGTAATGGTATGGAAGAGGATCATCCGTCAACTTAAAAATTTCTATACGACCATTTGGGACAATATTGAAAAATTGAAGACGGTATTGTTATCTCTTCTCATTGTGCTAAGTATTTTCCTGACATTCAGCCTTTGGACATTTACCCCAAATAATAATGTCCTGGAGAATGAAGCGCCGATTGAGACGAAAATCCCTGACGGAAGAAAGGAAAAGCTATCAAACATCATCCAGCCTCGGCAGGTAATTATCCACCATAATTCAAAGCATTATTGGTCTTATTCAACTGACCAAAATAAAGTTTACAATCAGCTGCAGAGTGCTTTGTTGATTGGGAAGGATCAGGTCGAGTTTCAAGAGAATATCTCTTCGGATGGGATAGATATCACTTATCCTACTGGTATACCAGTCAATGTACTCAAAGAGACGTTCAAATTCAGCAATGAAACGCCGTTTTCAAACTATGAGGGAAATGTTGAACGGTTGAGGGTCTATAATGATGAAGGTGCATGGAAAATACAGTTCATTTTCAAAGCTGAAGAAACAAATGAGGATTCAGATGAATATATGGACCCTGTCGTCTATCAATTTGAAATTTCGGATAAATCCACAAAAGCATTGGTTGAAATGATGGTAACTTCGAAGAATACGGTGGAAGTCGAAGAATATGAGCTTGATGGAAATAGTTTCTACTTACCTATTGAAGAAATGAAGGTCGATACCTACTTTTACACAACAAGTGAAGTCGATGTCAACTTATTTGTAAAAGCTCTCCTACCTAGAGATGTGGCTACAAGGAAGACGGACAACAAAATTGTGTATGCGAAATCAAAGAGCCAAATCACTTATCATCAAGACTCTAACGAACTTACTTATATCAATCTGAACAGCCAGGATGAATTGTCAAGACAAAATGCCATCATTCAAAGCCTGGATTGGATCAATAATCATGCTGGGTGGACCAATACATTCCATCTTTATCATTACTACGATTCGTCTTTAGACACCAATACATCCAACCAACAGAAGGAAATTTCCTATCGGATGATCATGAACGGGTTTCCGATCATGGACAATAGCATTGGGCAGATTTCATTAAATTGGATGACGAATCAAGCAAGTGAATATGAACGATCATTAGTCTATTTGAGGGAAGAATTTTATAATGATAAACAGGATTCTCCACCTACAGTGGCAAAAGGAGCCGATGTCATCCGAGCTTTATCAGAACTAAGCAATGCCAACAATATATCGGATATCACGATCGGTTATGCGCTTAAACTTGACCCTGATAGTCAGAATGTAGGTATAGGCAATACGTTGTATTTAGAACCAGCATGGTACTATAAGATCAGATCTTCCTGGTTAAAAGTAGATTTTGAATCGATAGATCCTATCAAGAATGAAGGAGGGTAAACAATGGATTGGAAAAACATCAAAACCATCTTCATATTTACCTTTCTTATTCTAAATTTCTATCTTGGAACAGAATTATACGAAAAAGAATATCCGGATTTCGATACTCTCAAGGAAGAAACCTTAAAAAAGTTGGATATCAAATATGATGAAAAATTACCAACGATTGACCAGGACCTACCGCTTGTGAGCGGGACATCTACAAAGTTTACAGAAGAAAAGGCAGCAGAGTTTACAAAAAAGAATTCCAACCAGGAAGTCACTGTGTTGGCAAACAAGATCATCTATTCCGTATTGGATGAACCTATTTCTCTTTCAACAGACAGTGATAATAAGGCCGAACTTGAAACTTTCATAGAGGAGTATGTCCCGATTCATGAACAATATGAATATTGGAAGCATGATGAGGAGCGTAATCTATATTTATTCAGACAACACAAAGAGGAAGTCCCCTTCTATTTCAGTGATTATGTTACTGAAAATAACTTGACTGGGTTGATTGAGATATCTACCAACCAAGATGATGAGATTACCAGTTATAAGCTGACATCAATGGATATTACCGAAGAGGATACTGACGATAAATTGATTACAGCTGAAGAAGCGTTGTTAGTTCAGAACATACCTCCTGGTACTACTTTGCTAGATATTGATCTAGTCTACTTTACATTGATTACGAATGAAGGATGGAAAGTGTTTGTACCAAGCTGGCACATCGTCACTGAAGATCAAGAGCTGATGGTGGATGCGACCGATTCCTCGGTCATTACGCTTGATAAATACGAAGACGAAGATGAAGAAAGTGAGGAATAACGTGAAGTTTAGTGTTTTGGCTAGTGGAAGTACTGGGAACGCATGTTATGTTGAAACAGATAAAAGCCGCCTGCTTGTTGATGTCGGTTTAAGTGGGAAGAAAATCGAGTCTATGTTCAAAAAAATAAACCGGGATCCTAAATTTCTCGATGGGATCCTCGTAACCCATGAACATAGTGATCATATTAAAGGCTTGGGAATTTTATCACGGCGTTACAAACTGCCGATCTATGCCAATGAAAAAACGTGGCTTGCTATGGAAAACCAAATCGGCAAAATACCGACTGATCTGAAGTTCCACTTCGAATGTGAGCGGGTACAATCCTTTGGTGATTTGGATGTCGAGTCATTCGGTGTATCGCATGATGCCGCCTCACCCCAATTTTATGTTTTTCATCAAGGAGCTAAGAAGTTCACGCTAGCAACCGATATGGGCTATGTCAGTGATCGGATCAAAGGCACAGTTAAAGATTCAGACATGATTATTTTCGAATCGAACCACGATATCGATATGTTGATGATGGGGAGATACCCATGGAATATCAAGCGTCGGATCCTCGGCGATCAAGGCCATGTATCCAATGAAGACGCCGGTGAAGCCCTGGCTGAAATAATCGGTGACAAAACACGTCGTATTTATCTGGCCCATCTAAGCAAGGATAACAATATGAAAGATCTAGCTAGAATGTCGGTTCAGCAAACCTTGGAGAATCGCGGATTTGAAATCGGTGAAAAGGTAGCCCTCTATGATACGGACGCAGAAGTTCCGACAGAACTTATAACTGTATAGAAAGTACAGGTTTAAAAACTGTCAGTTACGGAAATATAGTAAGTGGTTTATAAATGTCAAAAATCACCCATATTCCGGAGTCTGACGGTTTTTTTTGTTTATAATGGGCATAACAAGGATAACTGAAAGGGAGGATGAGATAAATGGGTTACTATGATGAAGATCCTCGTAATCCTCAAAGACAAAAGGGGAACAAATCAAGAGGCTTTTTAATGGGTTTGACAGGTGTCCTGTTAGGAGCTCTCCTCGTTATTTTTGCTACTGACTTCGGGTTATTTTCAGATATGGAATTAAACCCGAACAAGGACGCTGCAGGGGATACAGAACAAAATGTAACGAATGAAACGGTAAACGTCGATGTCAATACAGCAATTACAGAAGCCGTCGAAAAAGCACAAGGCTCGGTCGTCGAGGTCGAGAATATACAGAGATCAAGTATGTTTTCACAGGAAAATCAAGCTGGTGTCGGCTCCGGTGTCATTTATAAAAAAGAAGGCGGTAAGGCATTCGTCGTCACCAATGCACATGTTGTTGCCAATGCGACTCAATTAGAAATCGCCCTTGTAGATGGCACTAAATTAGAAGCTGAGCTGCTCGGCTTTGATCAGATTATGGATCTGGCTGTGTTACAGGTTGATGGAAGCAAAGTCGAGGAAGTTGCAGAGTTTGGTAGTTCCAGCAATTTAAAACCTGGGGAACCCGCCATTGCCATCGGAAATCCTCTAGGAAACTTTCCTGGTACAGTCACACAAGGAATCGTCAGTGCCGCTGATCGTACGATTCCTGTAGATCCTAATGGTGATGGACAGCCCGATTGGCAAGCTGAAGTCATCCAGACAGATGCAGCAATCAACCCTGGTAATAGTGGTGGTGCTTTAATCAATATTAAAGGCCAAGTAATTGGTATCAATTCAATGAAAATAGCACAACAAGCAGTAGAAGGGATCGGATTTGCAATTCCTTCTGATATTGCCCAGCCGATCATAGAGGACCTTGAGAATCATGGAAAAGTTATGCGGCCATATATGGGAGTTGAAATTGTACCGCTTGCTCAAGTATCGAACTATCACAGACAACAAACCCTGAAGATTCCGAATGATGTAAGTCAAGGAGTTGTCGTAATGGGAGTTGAATCGACATCGCCTTCAGCAGAGGCAGGCTTGAAGGAATTTGATGTCATTGTCGAGCTGGATGGCGAGAAGATCAACTCACCAGCTGAATTAAGAAAACATCTTTATACAAATAAAGAAATCGGAGATGAAATGGAAATCACGTATTATCGTGAAGGGGAAAAGAAGACGACAACAATGACATTAGGAGAATCAAAAGGATCGGGAGAGTAATCAAGACTCTCCCTTTTTCATGTAAAAATAACGATTATGCTACACTATTAACATGTGAATAAGCTAAAAGGAAGTGAACCAAAAGTGATCGCATGCTGTAAAGAACATGTAGAACTCGCTTTAGAAATTATCGTTGATGAATATGAAACAGCTCCTGCAATGAAAGAACTCACAGAGGCAGAAAAATTATCCACAACCTGTGAATATTGTAAAAATAACGCCATATATATGGTGTCAAACTAATGTTCCTATACAGAATGTGGATAGAAAATGTGTATATGTGGATAAATTTTGTGGATAAAGTGTTTATAGGGGTGAACAACCTGTGAATATACAAATCATCACTGTAGGAAAGTTAAAAGAGAAGTATTTAAAACAAGGGATCTCAGAGTATGTAAAACGGCTTGGGCCTTATGCCAAAATTGAAGTAATCGAGGTTTCAGATGAGAAGGCTCCAGAACAATTAAGTGAGAATGAGATGGAGCGGGTAAAGGATGAAGAGGGTTCACGTATCCTCACAAAAATCGGCCAGGATGTCTATGTCATAGCACTTGCTATTGAAGGGAAACAAAAGACATCAGAGCAGTTTGCTAAAAATTTGGATCAGCTCGCTACCTATGGAAAATCGAAAGTAGCCTTCGTGATCGGAGGTTCTTTAGGATTAAGTGAAGCAGTCTTAAAAAGATCGAATGACCAGCTATCCTTTTCCAAAATGACTTTCCCTCATCAACTCATGCGCTTGATCCTGGTTGAACAGATTTATAGAGCGTTCAAAATCAATCGCGGAGAACCGTATCATAAGTAAATGAGGTTTTTTGAAGAGTGAGCAATTAGAAGCACCACTTTCTAAGATTTAGTAAAACAACCTTCCAGAGCACATAAAAAAAGAGCAAAAGCGTTAATAGAAGGTTTGGGAGATAAATTTTGGAATTTAGATCATTCATTCGGTGAATAGTCAAAGGGTAGTACAAAACAAAAAACGACCACAAAGTCGTTTTTTGTTTTGTCATATAATAGTTTTGCGTAAAATCAATCTATTAGTATTTATAAGATTGGCCACCGTCAATCGGAATAACTACACCATTGATAAAATCTGCTTGATTAGACAATAGAAATGCGACTAAATAGCCAACCTCTTCAGGTTTACCAAAACGTTTCATTGGGTTGACACTGACAAACTCTTTTCCAGCAGCTTCCCAATTGTCTCCACCAATTTGTTTTAATGATGCTTCAACCATCGGTGTCATAATTGCACCAGGTGCGATCGCTTTAATGCTTACACCGTATTGACCATATTCTACACCTGAATTTCGAGTTAGGCCAACAACTCCGTGTTTACTTGCCGCATATCCAGATTGGTTACCAACACCACGAATACCACCAACAGAAGCTGTGTTCACGATGGAACCAAATCTTTGTTTTTTCATTTCTTTTAATACATATTTCATTCCGTAGAAGACACCATTCAAATTCACGCTAACTACACGGTTAAATTCGTCAATCCCAAAGTCTTCTGTTAGATTTTGTTTTCCTTCAATTCCCGCATTGTTGAAAAAGCCATCAATCTTACCAAATGTATTAATTGTAAACTGCACGTATTTTTCCACTTCTTTTTCGTCCGCAACGTTTGCTACGACTAATTCAACCACTGCCTCGGGAGCATCAGCAAGAATTTCAGATTTACTCTCTTCTAAAGCACTGCTGTTCAAATCAACAAGGACGAGCTTAGCACCTTCTTTTGCAACTTCCAATGCTGCGGCTCTACCTAAACCTGAGCCACCTCCAGTAACGACAACTACTTTATCTTCAAATCGTTTCATATCTAAATGCACCTTCCCTACTAAATTTAAAAGATCATATAATTACACGTTGTATAAAGCACCATCGATCGTGAATGAAGATGAGCTTACATAAGAAGCTTCGTCAGACAGTAAAAACGCAATTACGTTAGCTACTTCTTCAGGTTCACCGTAGCGTTTCATTGGTACTGCATCGTTATAAGCTGCTTGTGCTGCTTCTGCTGCACCTGGCGCGACATTTGCTTCAATTTTACGCATCATTTGTGTATTAATCACTCCTGGGTTTACTGTGTTCACACGAACGTTATATGCTGCTGCTTCTAAAGCGGCAACTTTATTAATACCCATTACAGCATGTTTAGATGAGTTGTATAATACCATGCTTGGTGAACCAATTAAACCTGCTACAGATGAAGTATTAACAATTGAACCAGATTTTTGTGCTTTCATTATTGGCAATACATATTTAAGACCGAAAAGTACGCCTTTTACATTAATCCCGTATACGAAATCAAAATCTTTTTCTGTAACTTCTTCAAGTGGTTTAGCTGGACCTTCAACGCCTGCGTTATTTACAAAGCCATCAATACGACCAAATTTAGAAATCGCTTGATCTACATAATTTTTAACATTTTCTTCATTTGAAACATCCGCTTTTACTACTAAGCTATTTTCTTCTGTTAAACCAAGCTCAGCTTGAACGGCTTTGATTGCATCTTCATTTAAATCAACTAATACAACTTTCGCTTGTGCGTTAGCTAATTTTTGTACGACTTCTTTCCCAATACCACCTGCTGCACCTGTTACGATTGCTACTTTACCTGCTAATCTTGTCACGTTGACCTTCCCCCTTGTTTAGAATATAAAGTGAAATTTATCTCGAATTCGAGATAAATTGAACACTTTAAGCATAAAACATGTGTGAAAGGGCTTCAATATGCAATAATAATAAAAATGTCTGTTAATCAACATATTTTTAGATTTTGTACGTTAAAAGTGTAAGAAGGAGCTTTCGAATGTCTATGCAACATCCCGACAAACGTGTAAGAAGAACAAAAGAGAAGTTTAGTCAAGTTTTATTATCGTTAATGGAAGAAAAAAGCTTTGATGACATTACAATTACGGAAATTGTAAAGGCTGCGGATTTCAATCGAGGTACTTTTTATGCACATTATGAAAAAAAGGAAGATTTATTAGAAGAGATCATTGAAGAAATGTTTGAAAAAATGACGGAAGTATTCCGGGAACCATATCTCAATTTATCAGTTGTAGATTTCAATGAAATACCGTCAAGTTCAATTATCTTATTTGATCATTTTTTAGAAAACAAAAGATTCTATAAGCTTATGTTGAGTCCAACAACAACCTACAATTTTCATGAGAAATTGATACAAAAATTAGACAAGTTATTCCGAGAAGAATTTGAATTCTTGATTACTGAGATAGACCCCAATATTGATATCCAACTTTTTAGCACATATCGTATACATGGTATTATTGGATTGATTCTAGAATGGATTGAAAGTGATTTTACAAAATCATCTTCGTATATGGGAGATCAACTCATTCATATTTTGAAATTTTATACACCGAAAATCTATATCAAAAAGAAAAATGATAAGGAATAACTATTGGTTAAACGAACAGGTGCGTTCATCCAAGAAGGCTTAACGCTCTTTTTGTTGAACTTATTGAACTAAAAGGTGCAGGTTAGGTTTATTTTTCACTAATATTGAAGTTTTAAAAGTTAAGATAGCTTGAAAGGAGGCTATTGGTTGAAAAAATTACTATTCATTTTATTTACCTAAATTCTTGGTACTTGCAGTCAACTGGAACTGGTGAAAGCAAACATCAAATTTAAACTTAAAACCTCATTTAGATTCATCGCGGAGAACCGTATCATAAATAGCACATATTCGTTTCTTTGAATTTATTTAGGCTTCAAACTCCCATGATGTTGATGTGGGTTATGAGGGACAACAAATAATCCATCGTTTTCTAACCATTCAGCAAAAAGGACGTCCTCGATCCTGCTTATCCCAATGGGTAATAGCTGATTTCTTAGCCATTGGTCATCTTTGTTTATTTCTTTTAAATTTGCTTTGATCAATTCACCGTCTCTGATTAGTGTTATCGGTAAATAAACATGGTGAGGGGGCATGTTAAAGTCTTGTAGGGTTGTTTTTTGATACGGTGATTTTTTTAACACACTAATAGACCCATTCGATTCAATGAATGCGAATGCTACTTCACGAATGGAGAAAGTTTCACTTTGGCGGAGTAAACTTTGTAATTGATTAATGTTCATACGGCTCTTTTTTAACTGTTCAAAATCAATCTGTCCATTACGAATTACCATCGAAGGTTTGCCTTCGAAAGAACTTCTTAATAATAAGGATTTTTGGGATAGGTATTCAACTGAAAATAGTAAACCTCCCCATATGAGTATAGTGAATGGGATATGAGTAATCGGTATTGTCTTCTGATAGACAGCATTCCCCAACAATTCACTTAGGACGATTGCTGAAATAAAGTGAAATGGAGTAAATTGGTCTATTAACTTCTTCCCTATAATTCTAACTAGTAAAAAAAGCAAAAAGAAGCCTAAAACTAGCTTACTAGATATTTGTATCAATTCCACTGTTTATTCCCCCAAATAATACTTAAACTATAAAATTACTACACTATCATGTTTTCCAAGGTTAAATTGAAAAATACATATTTAATTCAGAATGATTTTCAAGATAAATGAGATAAGTGCTCAAAATCACCTTTTGTTTAGGGAATATACGATGAACCGAAACACAAAGGGGGATAATATTAAAGCAAGTATTAACTTGCTGACCTACTTTTTATCCGTATAGTTCAATCGTATAACTCCCTCTTTCATTAACAAGAGAAAATCCGATGTCTTCAAATCGGTACCGAGTCGAATCCTCCAGCGGAATTTCGTAAGAGGAAGCCGGAAGAGGCTGCCCACTTTGGCCATCCGTTTCCGTTGTTCCCACACCAATCAAATGAATCGAATGCATTGGCTCATAATCATCGATTCTTCTTGTATCTTTATGATAAGAAATATCCTCTAATTTCATGATGATGGTATCCTGATCACCGAGTTCCTGCTTGGTTATTTTAATGGTTTTTCCGCTCCATTGCTGTATTAATTGATTGAATTGTTCCACGGTTAAGTATTGCTCGTTCATATGTATCCCTCCTGCCTTTTATATTTTCCCAGAAAATCAGGAATCATACTGTTGAAACTTTTTATTTTTACTTAATTCTAGGAAAATCACTATAATTAGAATATCAAGGTGAAATTGACAGAAGCGACAATGATATTGATTTGTTCTGTTATAGTAAAGATAAATGATACTTGGAGTGTTCTTATGATACGAGAAAATATTATCAGGAAAATGAAAGACCATACTCCCACCATTATCGGAAATAAAGTGTTGAACCATTATTCTGTTCTTCTCCCCTTGATCGAAAAGGAGGACGGACTCCATATCTTATTTGAAGTCCGCTCCCTCCATATGAGACGTCAGCCAGGAGAAATCTGCTTTCCAGGGGGAAAAGTAGATATCCAAGACAAGATGGCACAAGATGCAGCGATAAGAGAAGCGAAGGAAGAGCTCGGGATTACAGACAAGGAGATAAAAGATGTGTTTCCTTTCGACTATATGCTCTCCCCATTTGGTATGATGGTGAACACATATGTGGGATTTTTAGACTGTAACTCAAATCACATAGAACCGAATCAGGATGAAGTAGAGGAGGTGTTTACTGTTCCGCTTTCTTTTTTCAAAAACACCCTACCAGAGATTCATCATGTAAATTTTGAAGTGAAGCCAGAAGAAGGGTTCCCGTTTGATTTGATTGCAAATGGCAAGGATTATCAATGGCAGACGCGGAAAATCGAAGAATACTTCTATATGTATGAAGGAAAGGTGATATGGGGACTTACTGCAAAAATCCTGTATGCTTTTATTAAATTTATCGAGTAAGAAGTCAATCTATTACTAGATGTTACACTAATTATTAAAGTAGATATATGTGGAGGTTATGATTTGAAGGAATCCATCGCGCTACATAAAGATCAATATGTTGAGCAATTAAAGGAATTTTTAGAGATACCAAGTATTTCGACTCTGCCTGATCATAAAGATGACGTCCATAAAGCGGCAAAATGGCTCGCTGTCTCACTTGAACAGATTGGAATGGAAAATATCGAACTCATCGAAACAGAAGGCCATCCGATTGTCTATGCAGACTGGCTGCACGCGAAAGGTAAGCCGACTGTACTTGTCTATGGCCACTATGATGTCCAGCCGGCAGATCCTATTGAACTATGGGAGTCACCTCCATTCGAGCCGGAAGTGAGAGAGGATAAGCTTTATGCTAGAGGTGCTACAGATGATAAGGGACAGCTTTTCATACATGTAAAGGCGCTTGAAACCTTGATCAATGAAGATGGAGAGCTTCCGGTCAATGTAAAACTTTGTATAGAGGGTGAAGAGGAACAAGCAAGCCCTAATCTACCTCCTTTTATACAAGAGAATCCTGAAAAGTTATCTTGTGATGCAGTGCTTATTTCGGATACCTCGTTCATTGAAAAAGGCCAGCCTGCGATTTGCACTTCTCTTAGAGGTGCGCTTGCCATGGAACTTAGCTTAAAATCTGCGAACTCCGACCTTCATTCGGGAGTTTACGGAGGAGGCGTTCCTAATGCTGCTCATAATCTAGTACGCCTATTGGATTCTTTCCATGACCAAAATGGAAAGATTGCAGTCGAAGGATTTTATGAAGGAGTCCCTGCTCTGACAGAAGAATTGAAGCATGAAGTGTCAGCAATTCCATTTAACGAGGAGAAAACAAAGAAAGAGCTAGGATTGGAAGCCTTATTTGGTGAAGAAGGGTTTACGTTCTTAGAGCAAACAGGAGTCAGGCTTACCCTTGAAATCAATGGCATTACAGCTGGTTTTCAGGGAGAAGGCATCAAAACGATCGTTCCATGCGAAGCGAGTGCTAAAATCAGCTGCCGTCTTGTCGGAGAGCAAGATCCGCAGACGGTTTATGAACAGATTGAAAAACATGTGCAAATAAATAAACCAGTTGGGACGAAAGTCAAATTAAAGCAGACCATCAAAGCTAATCCTGTCTCACTGGACTCTCAGAATCCGATGATACAAAAGGCGGCAGATGCTTATGAGGCAGTATATAAAGTCCGTCCTCTGTTTCCGAAAGAAGGCGGGTCCATCCCGATCGTAGAGGTATTTTCAAGAGTGCTTGGTACACCGGTTGTGTTAATGGGTTTTGGTCTTCCTTCTGAAAATCTCCATGCACCGAATGAGCATTTCCATCTAGAGAATTTTACTAAAGGGATTGAAACAGTCTGTCAATACTTAAAATCACTATCCTGATAACCTGATATAAGAATTAAGGAGCCAGTTTTGAAAATGAACATGGCTCCTTTTCCTTATTTTTAGCTTTTTATAATTTCTGCAAGGATTTCATACGAGCGGAGACGGGCTTTATGATTGTAGATTTGAGAAGCGACGATCATTTCATCAGCTTCTGTCTCTTCAAGAAAATGATCAAGTTTTTCCCTGACTGTTTCAGGGCTTCCAATGATAGAGCCGCCTAATTGCTGTTGTAAAGCGGCTTTTTCATATTCTGTCCATCTTCCTTCCATACTTTCAACAGGCGGCTGCAGCGGTACCAGCTGGTTACGGATCAGATTCAAAAATTGTTGCTGTAGAGATGTTGCTAATAGCTGTGCTTCCTCATCCGTGTCTGCTGCTATAACATTGACACCAACCATAGCATAAGGTTTTTCAAGGAACTCAGATGGTTCGAAGAATCGGCGATAGACTTGTAAAGCCGGTAAAGTGTTGTTAGGTGAAAAATGGCTGGCAAAAGCGAATGGCATGCCTTCCTTGGCAGCCAGCTCGGCACTGAACCCGCTCGATCCCAATAACCAAATTGGAATATCCAATCCTTCTCCAGGAAACGCTCGTACACGTATTTTACCGCGAGCCATTGAAGGGTCGAAATAGGTGCGTAATTCTGCCAATTGTTCCGGAAAGTCCTGGGCATCCTGTTTATGATTCCTTCTTAAGGCGTATGATGTGGTCTGGTCGGTTCCAGGAGCCCGGCCTAGCCCGAGATCAATTCGACAAGGAAACATCGATTCAAGGGTTCCAAACTGCTCAGCAATCACGAGTGGCGCATGATTCGGCAGCATAATCCCTCCTGATCCCACACGTATCTTAGAAGTGTTCGCTGCTACATGTCCAATTACCACCGAAGTTGCAGAGCTTGCGATCGCAGGCATATTGTGATGTTCGGCTATCCAGTAACGATTATAGCCCCATCTTTCAGCATGCTGGGCTAAATCCACTGTATTTCGAAAAGATTCGGATGGTGTACCGCCAGCAAGGATAGGAGCAAGATCAAGGACTGAAAAAGGAATATCTTTAATCGATTTATGTGAACCCATACTATCATCTTCTTTCATTTGTTTAGTAACTTGTTAATAGTGTACCAAGATTCTACTCATTTTCAAAAAAAGAAACCTCAACTGATTCGGTGAAAAAATGGAAGATTTTTTCATGTTCATAGATTTAAAATATAATAAACCGATTGGGAGGGATTATATTCATGTCCGTGGAGCAAAAGAATTCAGTAACATTAGTGACTGAAGGAGCATTTAAAGCAATTGGATTGAAATGGGAAGGGACTTTTGAAGCGGCTTTTGCTGGAGAAATACGAGACGTGCAGAAAAAAATGCATGAACGACTAAATGAAATCGCATATGTTGAGAACCCGGATGTATTACTAGGGTTGTCTTACCACGCTACTCCAGGCGGTTCAGGGTTTACTCACTACTCTGTCGTAAAAGTGTTACAGGTAGAAGAAGTTCCTACCGATATGGTAAAGATATCAGTCCCTGAATTAACCTATGCTAAATGTGAACACCATAAAGGACAATCAATCATATAACAACATATATGGATGGATTAAGAAGGAAGGATACAAGGAAAACAATGTTGATGATCTTACTCATTTTGAAAAGTATCCGATGGCTCAAAATCCCTATGACAAAGATCCCGAATTTACCATCATGATTCCAATTACAACATAAAACTATGCAAGTATTAGAATATAGATTAATAACATCAAAGGAATTAATCCCCGATCTGTTCACGACTTTCAGCCGTTTTCAAGAGATCAAGTATGGTACAAAGAGAATGACCAATACGCTATTAAAACCGATCACTTCATAGAGGATTGGGATGAAAATAAAAAACGTCTAGTCTTACAGGAGTTGCGAAATTCCATACAGTATGGCGGAATTGTTGCAGGTTCTTTTTCAGAAGCACCTTTGATTGGCTTTGCGAGTGTAGAAGGTGAGTTTTTCGGATCTAATGATGATTATCTCGAACTCTCTTATATCCATGTATCGAACGAATACCGTAACAAGGGTGTAGGTAACAAGCTGTTTAAGATGTGTTGCGCGGAAGCAAAACAAAAAGGGGCATACAAGTTATATATTGCTGCCCATCTATCAATTGAAACCCAACATTTTTATATAAGTTTGGGGTGTAGTTATGTAAAAGAGATTAATCAGAACGTATTCGAAAGAACCTTTAGATCTACAAATGGAATTCATACTAAATAGAGAGCTTCCACCAGAGAAGCTCTTTTTTTTAGTGGATTTCATCTTCACAACATAGATGCTTTTAAATTCAATATTCTGTAATATAACAGAAATAAATTGATCGAAACAAAAAAATATTTCTATAAACCCTTATATAACAAGGTTTATAGCTATATGAGTTGTTAAAATTTCAAAAAAATCAAAAAATGGGTACACAAACTCACCTGTCTTATGTATACTGTACTATAACAGAGAAACCAAAAAATGATTTGATCTAAAAAAGGAGGAATTACAAATGGCGATGGAGAATCCGGTTCAATTTTTCAAAAACTTGCCTAAGAAAAAATGCCCTGAGTGTGGACAGACGATCAAGGAACAGGCTGAGTCGTATTTCATGGAATGTGAACACTGCCTGTCAAAAAAAGCAGAATAGAAGGATGAGGGTGTTCCTCGTCCTTTCTATCGTCTTTTTAATACTTAGGAGGATGAATGGAAGTGAAAATCTGGAGGGTTAAGGTGGAAATGTTCAGAGAGTTGAAGGGTGACGATATGAATAAAACCATAAGTTAATCGTTATTCAAAAGAGCGTTTAAAGATGGTTGATAGTAAATGATCATTTTGAGAATTCTTTAAGAACCCAGGTTATCAAAAAAAACTAATGTTGATTAGGGAGGATCCTACATTGAGTAAAGAAAAGATTGAGAATTTACAGGATTATTGGAACGAAGATGGACGATGGAAAGGCGTTACAAGGCCGTACACAGCTGAAGATGTGATCCGGTTAAGAGGCTCGATTGAAATAGAACATACTTTAGCTAGACATGGTGCTGAGAAGCTTTGGAAACTACTTAAAACAGAGGATTTCGTCAATGCCCTTGGTGCTTTGACTGGAAACCAGGCGATGCAACAGGTGAAAGCAGGTTTAAAGGCGATTTACTTGAGTGGATGGCAAGTTGCAGCAGATGCGAACCTATCAGGAAATATGTATCCAGACCAAAGCCTTTATCCAGCTAACAGCGTTCCGCAAGTTGTGAAAAGAATCAATCAAACTTTGCAGCGAGCTGATCAGATACAATGTATGGAAGGTACAGGTGATATCGATTGGTTCGCCCCGATCGTGGCTGATGCGGAAGCGGGGTTTGGCGGACAGTTGAATGTCTTTGAACTTATGAAAAGTATGATTGAAGCAGGAGCTGCTGGAGTCCACTTTGAGGATCAATTATCTTCTGAGAAAAAATGCGGGCATTTAGGCGGAAAGGTATTACTTCCAACCCAGACTTCTGTCCGTAATTTGATTTCAGCACGGTTTGCTGCTGATGTGATGGGGGTACCTACAATTATTGTCGCACGTACTGATGCAAACGCTGCGGACCTTATCACAAGTGATATTGATCCAGTGGATGCAGATTTCATTACAGGTGAGCGTACAGCAGAAGGATTTTACCGTACGAATGCTGGAATCGACCAGGCAATTGCCAGAGGGCTTGCTTATGCGCCTTATGCTGACCTGGTATGGTGTGAAACATCTGAACCGAATATTGAGGAAGCTCAACAATTCGCAGAGGCAATTCATGAAAAATATCCTGGTAAACTTCTCGCGTATAACTGTTCACCATCTTTCAACTGGAAAGCAAAACTTGATGATCTCAAGATTGCTAAATTCCAGAAGGAACTCGGAAAAATGGGGTATAAGTTCCAATTTGTCACATTAGCAGGATTCCATGCATTAAACCACAGCATGTTTGAATTGGCAAGACAATACAAGGATCGAGGAATGGCTGCATATTCTGAGCTTCAACAAGCCGAGTTCACAAGTGAACAATACGGTTATACAGCTACTAGACACCAACGTGAAGTTGGAACAGGCTATTTTGATGAAGTAGCAAAAGTTATCTCAGGTGGGACTTCCTCCACAACCGCTCTTAAAGGCTCGACAGAAACTGAACAATTCCACTCAGCTAACTAGTGATCCATCAAAAATCGATATTTTCTTCCCCCTTCTGAATAAATGATTCAGAAGGGGGTTTTTGGTTGATCACTTGAATGTATCCTTCGTCCAGTTCGAATCTTCTTCTATAGGTGTTTTTTTATGACATATTATGCTTTGTTCCTATCTTGTCTTTTATATTTAGAGTAATTTTGTACAATCTTTCTACATCTTCTTCCTACCTTGTATAAATTACAACATATTTCTAAAGTCGCTTCTTCCTCTTTTACCTCTTTTCGCTCCAAGGCAAGAAAGTTTTTATTGTTTATTTAACTCTTGTATTCCTTACCTACTTCCTCCTCCAGATTAAATTTATCATTTACCTCTTTGTAAGTCATTCCTATCTACTATTCTACTTCGATTTTAACATTCTAAAATTAACAATATATGACAAAATAAGACCCCAATAATTTACAGGAACAACCTTGTTTTCGTCTGTTAAGAGAGCGGGGGAGGGGGTTATTTACCTATATATTGGAATGTATACAAAAAGGTAAACATGTACACAAAATGTAAACATTAAGTATACAAAAGCGTGTACATGTTTACATATACGTATACATATTGATATATCAACTGTTTACAAATTGTGTACAAGTATACAAAAAAGAACACGAAAAAAGACGCATTGACTATTTTGCCATTGTCTAATAAGTTTAATCTATTAAATACTTTCTCTGAGAGGGGTAATATTTTTATGGCTAAATCAAGAATTGCTGCGGTTGATGTTGGTAATGATGCAGTAAAAGCTAATTTTGGAAAACTAGAAAATTCATTGTATATTCCTAATGTGATTGCAAGAGACATGGAAGACCGTCCTGTCATCGGAATTGAAGAATTGGATGAAAAAGACCCAATCGATAACATACATATACGCGTCCATTCTCCAGCTTTAAAAGAAAATAATGCGGTTTATCGTGTTGGTAATCTAGCAACGAAAACTAGTAACTCCACAGAATTGGATCCGGGAAGCAGTAAATCAGAAGAAGACCAAACGTTGATCATGCTATTTGCTTCACTAGCATTAGATGCAGTCGGTTATGGAAGAAATCAATCAAGGGACAATAAAAAAGTGATCGAAGCAAATTATACACTTGGAACAGGATTACCATTAAGAGAAGTTAAAGAAGGCAAAGATGTCGGTTACCGTTCTCAACTACTAGGGTCAGTCCACCAGATCGAATTTTTGGTCACACCCCGTTATCAAGGATTGAAAGTTAACATCAAGTTTGATGAGGTCAAAGTATATCCTGAAGGATTTGCAGCGTTTGTGAATCTAGTAATGGATAATGACTTGAATATCATTAACAAAGACTTGATCGACAAACAAATCCTTATTCAAGATATTGGAGGTCTTTCTACGGATATCGCCGTAATCCGTAATCGGAACGTTGATGATGACAAAGCACAAGGATTCAATTTAGGTGTTGCAGAATCCCTTGAAATGATCCGTGATGAAATTTTGACGAAACATGGCGTCGAACTGGACAGTCGCAGGGATGTTGTCGATATCATCACTAGAAAGAACAATCGTCACCACATCATGGTAAAAGGAAGCCGTACAAACGTGCATGACATTACAGACCGAATCCTTTTAGAGCTTGCAAAAAAGCAATACCGTTATCTGAGAAACGTATGGCAACGTAACTCTCAAACAGAGATTTGCTACTTTGTAGGCGGTGGTTCTGCTGTCCTCAAGGATTATCTGAAGATGTTGAATAACAACTTGGAAGGATTCAATATTGAATTCTTTGAGGATGAAAATGAAAGTGTCTGGATGATGGCAAATGCTTATTACAAGCTGATTTCTGATTTCATCCGTAAAAATACTAAAGATACGAAAGAAGAGAAGAAAGAGACTGCATCTGCTAAGTAGGTGATTGTATGAATGGTTCTAAAAAAAGTGTAGAACGAGGTCAAACGATAACATTTCGTGTGCCCTCTGATACACCGGATCATCTTTTAAAACAACTGCAAAGGTTGAAAGAAACTGAGAAAAGAAACTTTTCTAGTAAAATAGCTCAGTTTGTTCTACAAGGCGTAAATGAATCCTTTGCTAAAGAAAGAGAAACGATTACAATCCCCCTTCCTAAGCAGTTGACGAAAGAACAGCGAAATTGGATCAAGCACGAGCATTCCGAAGCACTTATAGGCAGTATCATGTTCCATTTGCTTAATGACCCAATGCGCGCAACTACGCTTCTTGCTTCCTTGAATAGTAATTCGGTTGATATTGATGAAGCACTTTATTTGCAAGAAGATGAGGCAGCTGCTACACTACCGGACTTACATCAAGAAACGGTTAACACGGCTAAACCTGCAAGCAAAAAGCACAAATGGGTAGAAGACGACGATGATTTAACCGAGTTCAACTTGGATAATCTACAGGCTAAACTTCACAATCAACAAGAAGACGATTCTGAAGAGGATGAAGATCCGCTGGGTGACTTCCTATCCAGTATGAATAAGTAATAGAAAAAAAGTAGCGAAAAATAACCGCTACTTTTTTTCTATTGACGCTATATTCTTGTTGGTGATTATCAATAGCAAGATAGCAAATTGCTTTATGCGTAATTCGCGACACTTCAGCGGGAAAAGCGATTAAGGAGGCTTGTGGATCCGCGGAAAGGGAGTGAATTTCGCTGAAATCCATCATAAAGTATAACAGTGCCTTTATATTAAGTAGTACTCAAAAAACGCTTAAGGAAGGATTGGAGTCTAGGGCTTTGTGGGTTTTCCAATATTTCTTTAGGACTTCCCTGTTCTTCAATTAGTCCATCATGCAGGAAGACGATGCGATCGGCTACATCACGTGCAAAATCCATTTCATGTGTAACGAGAATCATGGCCATATCAGATTCCTTTGCAATTTCTTTAATCACCTGCAATACTTCCCCGACGAGCTCTGGATCCAATGCAGAGGTTACTTCATCGAAGAGCATAATTTTCGGCTGCATAACAACGGCTCTGGCAATTGCAACTCGTTGTTGCTGGCCGCCAGATAGTTGAAGAGGATAAGCATCGATTTTTTCCCCAAGCCCGACCTTTTCAAGCATGTCTTTTGCACGTTTTTCAGCTTCAGCCTTAGGAATACCTTTTACATGGATCTGAGCTTCCGTTACATTTCTTAGAATCGTCATATGAGGGAATAGATTGAATTGTTGAAAGACCATACCGATATCCCCGCGGATTTTTCGTAAATGGTTTTCATCGGCAGGCATCAATTTACCGTTTACCTCTTTATGCCATAATGGAGTGCCGTCTACCTTTATGATACCGGCAGTAGGTTTCTCCAATGTCATCAACATTCTGATGATTGTGGTTTTCCCTGAACCACTTGGTCCTATTAATGCAACTCTTTCTCCTTGATTGATATCAAGGTCTAATCCTTTTAAAACCTCTAAATCATCAAATTTCTTTGTAACCTTTTCATATTTAACAAGTGGTTGATTTTGAACCGAATTTTTTGTCATTGTTCCTTCCTTTCTCCTATTGTCATTCATTAGCTTGGATTATTTAACGGCTTCCCTTTCCGTAAGCCTGGTTTGACCATTTTTCAAGTCTGTTGATAAGTAGAGCAGATGGATAACTGAGCAGAAGAAATAGTAAGCCGACAATGGTTAATGGCTCCAGATATTTGAAATGATCTGCTCCAATCAAGAATGCTTTTTGTAGAAATTCAACTACTCCGATTGCCATTAAGAGTGGAGTTTCTTTAAATAAAATAATCAAGTAATTTCCAAGCATTGGGATAACAGGGGGGATTGCTTGAGGGAGAATGACTTTAAACCATGTTTGTGATTTGGTAAAGTTCAATGCTCTTGCAGCTTCCCATTGCCCTTTTTCAATCGAGTCGATCCCAGAACGATACACTTCTGACACATATGTACTGTAATGGATCCCTAAGGTAAGGATTCCTGCTACATATTTGTTAAGAGATATACCTATCAACGGTAACGCAAAATACACAAAAAATAGTTGGACTAATGGCGGTGTACTGCGTATAAATTCAATAAAACCGTATACAGTCCAAGACAGAGGCTTGAAGCTTGATCTTCGTGCGAAGGTTAATATCAGACCAAATACAAGAGCGACTGCATAGGCACCAAATGTTATTCCAATTACAAGCCAAATTACATTGAATATTTCCGGGAAAACTTTTATGGCAAACTCCCAATCCCAACTCATGCCTTGGCCACTCCTTTCGATGCTCTAGCCTCTAATCGCCGTACGATGATAATAAGTGGTAGAGCGATGATGAAATAAAGAATCAATAATAATACAAATACAGGGACCGTGTAACTAAGATTTGTATTTTGGATGATCAATCCACGGTAGGTCAAATCCCCTAAAGTAATGAGTGATACAAGGGAAGTTCCTTTCAGCAGTTCAATCGAGTTGTTTCCCAAACCCGGAAGCATAATCCGGAATGCTTGAGGTAAGATGACCAATTTCAAACGTTGCCATCGAGTCATATTCAAAGCGATGGAGGCTTCAGTCTGCGTTTTGGGAATAGCGAGGATTGATCCTCTTACAACCTCAGAGGCATAAGCCCCGTAGTTTAAACTTAATGCTAATACCCCTGCCCAGAAAGCTGAAAACTCTACACCAAATGCAGGTAAGGCGAAGAAGATCCAGAACATTTGCACGAGCAAGGAGGTGCCACGGAATAATTCTACGTAAATCATGGTCAAGGTTCGAATGATTGAAAACTGTGATACTCTCCCTAAACCAGCTATAAAAGCGATCAAATACGTTAATAATGCAGATGTTACTAAGATTTTGATCGTCATCCATCCTGCCGGTAATAATTTATGTAAGATGTCCAAATAAACGTTAATGTTGTCCCACACCCTTCAATTTTGGATTATATGAAAAGGATCTATGGAAAGACGTTTTAAAAGATCTTTCATAGAAATTGAACTGATGAAGCCTTTAAGAAAAGAACAGGCCCTCCTTTTTATAGAGCGCCTGTCTTCATATTCATTACTTGCTATAAAAGGAACGGGTCTATTCACCGCATAAAGCTTCTGTTGTCATATCTCCTGGCAGGTCCTCTTCAGTGAACCCGAATGGTTGTATAATTTCTAATAGTTCTCCAGACTCCTTCAATTTTTCAAGCTCTTTGTTATAGGCTTCGATAAGTTCTCCATCTGATGGGTTGAATGCTGCAGCACCATACCCCCGTACACTCTCTCCATCCACTGTCGGTTGTGTGAAATCTTCTACACGATCGATATTCTTAGCATTTGCCGTTTCGAGGGCAGCTTCAAGAGTTGGACCAGTCATTGTAATCGCATCTACCCTGCCTGATTCAAGGGCGGAAATATTCGCTGGAATATCAGAAACGATTTCCATTTGGCTATCTTTAACTCCCGCCGCCTTTAAATAATCAATTTCAATGGCACCGTTCATGACAGAAATTTTTGCATCAGGATTATTCGCGATATCTTCATAACTGTGAAGGTCCAACGGGTTTCCTTTTTGAACTGCGAGAGATTCTCCTATACTGTATTCTGGCTCACCAAATGCCACCTCTTTGCATCTATCTGGTGTTATGTACATGCCGGCTGTGATGACATCAAACTTTCCAGCTTTCAATCCTGGAATCAATGAACTGAATTTTACCAATTCACCATCCATTTCCTCTATACCTAACTCTTTGAAAATTGTCCTGGCAATTTCGACAGCTTCTCCAGTAAGTTTTCCATTTTCATCTTCATATGCGTAAGGATTTTCACCAGCAAAACCAACGGTAATTTTTCCTTCTTCCTTAGCCCGATCAAATGTTGAAAGATCACTATCGACATCAGAATTGTTTCCACAAGCTGTTAGTAAAAGCATTGTGGTGATCACCATAAATAAAGATAGTCTTTTCAATTTTTAAACCTCCTTAAAAGTTTTTAATATAAGGCTTTGTTAAATTTTAATGTTGATTTCTAATAGAAAAAATGCTAAATGCGAAATTCGTGATACTCCTGCGGATAAAACGAGCCAGGCGAGACCCCGCAGCGAGGAACGCGCGAGAAGGCTTGTGGATCGCCCGCGGAAAGGGAGTGAATTTCGCAAAATTCAACAATGAAGTATAACAGAGCCAAATATAAAGAAAGATTTGAGAGTTTTAGTGAGAGATAACAGTATAAAAGATTCTTAGACGAAAGAACTATCTTATTAGTATAGTGAACTATAATCTAGGACACAAAGCCTAAATATGGTTATATATTCAAATTTTAAGCAATGTAAAATTTACAACGGGCAATAAGTTTGAATATTCTCACAAATGCTCTGAAATGCTCAAAAATTGTCTTTTTTTGAGTAATTACATAAGGGAATCATCATTATTGCCTGTTTATATTTTTTGTAATCTAATTGTTACGTTTGTTTTATTCAGACACCAAGAGCGTAAAAATTCCTTTTGTTAAGGGATTCTATTATTACATCAAAATAGTATTAGAAAAAAATATATAAAAAAACTGGTACTCGATATCCATCTTTACCCAACAGTGGTTTTAAGACCAAATCAAAGGGGGTATATTCCCACTAAATTCAAATATTCAGTTTGGTTAGACTCTTAATCACTTTAATAATAACCGAAAGGAGAATGTGGACCATGAGCATTCAAAAAAGTACAGATAGTTCCAGCCTTGCCGAAGTGATCGATCGGATTTTAGATAAGGGAATTGTAATTGACGCATTCGTCAGAGTTTCACTTGTTGGCATTGAAATTTTAACGGTTGAAGCGAGAGTGGTCATCGCCAGCGTAGATACCTGGTTAAGATATGCCAATGCTGTTGGATTACTACGTGATGATGTACAAGAAGAAGGACTAGTAGAAGAAAATGGCAGACAGGGGCAATTAAGCTTTTAAAATATATGAGGCTGGCAAACTCTAAATTGTGAAGAATACTAGAGAAGGGAATCGAATCGGGATGACAGATAAACAAAAAAATAATCAACCAACAAATGAACAACAACAAAATTCTATGAATTTTGCCATAATTGGAGGGCTTGTTGGTGCTAGCATCGGTCTCCTATCAAGCCCTGGCACTGGAAAAAAGGTTATGAACAGCCTTGGTCAATCAGAAGTGGTAAGGGCTGCAGGAACCGAACTAAGAAGATCAGCACAACAGATGATCACAGAACAGGCTATGATGGCACTGCGGCAAACCGCAGCAGGTTATTGGAATAAATATGAAGGAAGTTTATTGAAACAAGGCGGAGCTTTTCTAAAACCAAGTAATGACGAGCAGGAAAGTGAAGAATCCGTCATTGAGAATGATGAAAAGTACGATGAACTGAAAGAAGAAAATAAAAGTTTGAACGAACAATTACAACGAATTGAGGAAAAATTGAATGCTTTGCTTGAGGAGAAAAAGTAATGTTTAGGCAACCTTAAAGGGGGAATTCCCATGAGTGATAAACCTGTAAAAAAGGTTGTTCGTAAAGCAGTCATCAAAGCAATTGAAAAGACTCCTGACTCTATTAAAGAGAAGGTAAAGGAAGAAGCAAAAGAAAAAGCAAAAGAAAAGATGACAAGTGAGCTTCAATCCAAAGCTAATGAAGCTTCTGAAAAATTAGCGGATGCTAAAGATCGGAATGCGGATAAAGTTCATGAAAAAGCAGAAAAGGCACAAGACAAAGTACAAGACGTCTTATTGTCTGTCAGAGAAAAACTGGCAAAAATCAAAGAAGCTGGGGAAGAGTTCCAAGAAAAAATATCTTCCTCGGATAATAAAGATACAAAGAAATTGAAAGGCGTTCAAAATATTAAAGGCGTCAACAATATCAAGAGCTATAAAGATGTAAAAAGTTCAACAGAAATAAAAAGCTCAATGGATATTAAATCTTCAAAGGATATTAAGACATTGGGATCTTAAATCATTAAACCATATGGAGAGGAGAATGGTAAAATGGCTGTTCAAAAAAGTACAGATAGTTCTAGTCTTGCAGAAGTGATCGATCGGATCCTCGATAAGGGGATTGTCATCGATGCTTTCGTCAGAGTTTCTGTTGTGGGTATAGAAATTTTAACAGTTGAAGCACGGGTAGTTATCGCAAGTGTCGATACATGGCTGCGTTATGCAGAAGCAGTTGGATTGGTGCGGGATGAAGTGGAAGAAGAAGGGTTACCTGCACAATCAAATGAAAGAAGAAATGCACAATTCAGCATATAGAGGTGTGAGGGCTTGTAATAAGCCCTCTTCCCTCATAACTCAAATGGTTAGTGGAGGCGGCTATGGAAATTAAAGAAATCATGCAAAATGTGACTGATTTTTTCAAAGAGCATGTTGCCCCGCCGCATAAGATCACATCGGTAGAGGCAATGGAGGAAAAAGAAGGCTGGAAGGTCACAATCGAAGTAATCGAGGAAAAAGAATATATGAAAAAGTATGCAAAAGACGAAATGATTGGAACCTATGAAGTCTTAATCAATCAAGATAAAGAGGTCACCTCGTTTAAAAGACTGGATGTTCGCTTTAGAAGCGCTGTAGATGTTGAGTCTAGGAGGTAACCAGAGGGAGGCTTCAATGGCTGTATTGAAAGAACAGGCAAAGAAAGATACAAGAGAACTGATAAAAGATCCAAAAACCGAACAGTTGCTTTCCAGATCTTTGCAATACCTGAACGCCGGATATCCGCTCCATTTCATAGGACCTACCGGTGCAGGCAAAACATCGCTTGCACTAGCCGTTGCAAAGAAACGGAAGAGGCCTGTCATGGTTATGCATGGCAACCATGAACTGAACAATAAGGATTTGATCGGTGATTTTACAGGTTATACAAGCAAAAAGGTCATCGATCAGTATATACGTTCTGTATACAAAAAAGATGAAAGTGTAACGGAGACTTGGAGAGATGGCCGTTTGCTTGAAGCAGTCAAAAATGGGTATACCCTCGTTTATGATGAGTTTACACGATCCCGACCAACGACGAACAATCTTTTTTTATCAATATTGGAAGAGGGTGTTCTCCCGTTGTACGGGTCAAAACTTACAGAACCCTTCTACAGGGTACACCCTGAGTTTTCAGTGATTTTCACTAGTAATCCAGCAGAATATGCTGGTGTCTATAAAACACAGGATGCCTTGATGGATCGATTGGTCACAATCTACGTGGATTACAAAGATATAGATGGGGAAACAGAAATCGTAGCCGAGAAAGTTGGGATTGATGAAAGTGATGCCAGGGCGATTACGACCCTTGTATCAAATTTACGTGTCCAATGCTCCAAGGAAACGAGCAATGTTCCGAGCATAAGATCATCGATCATGATTGCAACGATTGCTTTAGAAGAAGATATTCTAATCGATGGCGAGGATGAAGAATTTCAACAACTTTGTCTCGACATACTTTCTTATCCGATGAGCCGTTGCATTGAAGCTGAAGACCCTCGCACAGCAGCAGAAGAGCTGATAAGAAAAGAATGCAATAATATATGACCATGTAATCATGGAAAAGGAGAGTAATAGAATGGGCGAGCAGGAAGAGAAGGGGATATATCTATTTTGTGGGATACAGACCGAACAGGATGACGATTTTGGAACAGTGGAAATAGAAGGGACTGAACGAAAAATATTCACAATCAGATACAAGGATGCGGCCATGGTTGCAACCGAAGTGCCGATGAAAATCTATCACCCCAATAGAGATAATTTGATGTTTCATCAGAACACTGTATCCAAAGTAATGGATCAAAATGATACGGTAATCCCGATCAGCTTCGGAAATGTTTTCAAGACTACGGATGATGTAAAGGTCCTGTTGGAAAACTTGTATCCACAATTCAAGAAACTATTCCCTGAAATTAAAGGGAAAATAGAAGTTGGTTTAAAGGTTATCGGAAAAAAGGGATGGCTTGAATCAAAGGTCAACGAAAATCCTGAAGCCGTCCAGAAAGCAGAGGCCGTTAAAGGTAGATCAGAGGCTGCAAGCTATTTTGAGCGTATCCAGTTAGGTGGAATAGCCCAAAAGATGGTTCAAGAAATACAAAATGATATAGAAACGGAAATTTTTGCACCTCTGGAGAAAACGGCTGAAGCAGCTAAAGCAAATGAGTCTCTTAGTGAGACCATGCTCTTGAATGCTTCTTTCCTAGTTGATAGAGATAAAGAGGAATTGTTCGATCAAAAGGTGAACGAAGCTCATGAAAAATGGAAGGATAAAGTTGATTTCAAATATACAGGTCCTTGGCCAGCCTACAATTTCATCAATATCCGCTTGACCGTCGAGGAAAGCTGATGTTGCATAAAATCGTCACTGCACCAATGAATTTGGTCATTAAAGTAGGCGAAAAGGTGAAAGAAGAAGTCGACAAGGAACTGTATGACCTTCCAACGATTCAACAGAAGCTCATCCAGCTTCAAATGATGTATGAACTAGAAGAAATACCAGAAGATGTTTATAAAGTGAAAGAAGAAGAGTTATTGAACCGATACGAAATTGCAAAACAAAAAGAAATAGAACAATGGGAAGAACTGACCAAGAAGAAGGAATGAGGTAATGGGGATGGATCAACTAATCTATTTATACGGTTTAATTCCAACATCAGCTACAGCACAAAAATCATTTCCATCGTTTCAAGGGTTCGACGGCGAGTCAGAGATTTATACGATCCCGATAAACAAGGTTACTGCTGTTGTTTGTAATCTTGACGCAAATGGGCATTCAGAAGAAACCATCAAAGAGAAGATTGATAATGACATGGAATGGCTGCAGGAAAAAGCATTCCATCATCATAAGACACTGGTTGCGTTATATAAGGAATATACCGTTATACCTTTGAAGTTCTGTACGATTTATAAAAGTGAACAGAGCATGTATGACAAGATTCAAGCGAGTGAAGAAAAAATCGAACAGACTTTTGAATCACTTGAAGGTAATGAAGAATGGAACCTTAAAATCTACTGTGATGATGAAAAGTTAAAACAGGATGTCAGTAAAAACAATTTCGAAATCGAAGCGAAGAAAAAAGAGATCAGTACACTGACACCTGGGCGACAATTTTTTGAAATGAAAAAGATCGATGAGTTGGTTGAAGCGGAACTTGAAAAGGAGAAAAACCGTGTATGTGAAGAGTTACATGAAAAGCTGAAAGAGTTTTCCGTTAAAGCTGAAATCAAAAGAAATTGGAGCAGGGATGTCACAGGTCTAAAAGAGAATATGGCGTGGAACAGTGTGTTTCTTCTACCAGTCGACAAAGTTGATTCTTATTTGGAAGAAGTCAAAAGACTAGAAAAGGAACTAGGACAAACTGGTTGGAGGTTTGAAGCTTCAGGGCCTTGGCCGGCTTATCATTTTTCCAGCTTTTCGTGAAGAGAGGGATCTGATGGATGTCACAAAGAGAATCGATTGAAAACAAGGAAATTGCACTTATAGATATATTAGATGTCATTCTTGATAAAGGAGTGGCAATAAGGGGAGATATCATTATTTCAATCGCGGGTGTAGATCTAGTGTACTTGGATTTACGTGTATTGATCTCCTCAGTAGAAACCCTCGTACAAGCACACGGCAATAAAAATTTATCGTCTGAAAACTTTGAAAGACAAAGGGGTGAACTGAATGATGCAATCGGAGAGTCAAACAAATAATTCACGGATAAACATCGACCCGGAAAAATCCGAACAAGGACTAGCTCAATTAGTCATGACAGTGATCGAATTATTACGACAAATTGTCGAACGGCATGCAATCAGACGGGTAGAAGGTGGAAACCTTACGGATGAACAGATTGAAGACCTCGGTGTCGCCCTCATGAATTTAGAAGAAAAAATGGAAGAACTAAAGAACATCTTCGGCCTTGAAGCTGAGGATTTGAATATAGATTTAGGTCCTTTAGGAAACCTTCTTAGGTAGATATTTTTCATCAGGATCAAGGACCAAGGGCTCATGTACCAGTGTCCGCAAGTGTACTTGGAGAATGAATCGCCTTGGTACAAATCATAGTGAAACAAGCAAAAACTATTGATAAACGGCGAATTTGATTCGTGACTCGTTTTGAACGGTCCAGAAAAAGGACCAAGGAGGGATATACAATGGCTGTACAACATCCAGTGGAATCACATTCAGTCGTCGATGTCTTAGAAAAGATTCTAGATAAAGGTGTCGTTATTGCAGGAGATATCCGAGTAGGGCTTGCGGACATCGAACTGTTGACAATCAAGATCCGCCTGATCATCGCATCAGTTGATAAAGCGAAGGAAATCGGCATGGATTGGTGGGAAACGGATCCTTACTTGAGTTCTAAAGCATCAGAAGAGCAAAACAAAGCATTAGAGGATGAAAATAAGGCATTGAAAGAACGCTTGGAACAACTTGAAAACAATTCAACTCACACCGATCAAACTAATCGTTTGAATGCTGAAGATATTTAATAATAAACGGAGGGGAAAATTATGGTAGACAAGGAAAAGCAGGCTAAAAACATGGTGACAGGTAGACCGATCAAACGTACAGTGGCAGGCGGTATACTTGGTGCTACAGTTGGATATCTTGCCACACCTGAAAATGGCAAGAAACTTTGGGCACGGGTCGATAAAGAAGCATTAAAAAACAAAAGTATGGATTTGAGCCGATCAGCGAAAGAAAAATCCAAGCTAGCTGCCCAGAGCCTTAAAACCTCTACTACGAATTTCTTGAATAACAGAAAACGCAAAGATTCTGAAGAAAGTGAAAGTGCTGAAACAGAAGTCAGCGCTACGACGGAAACGGCAGATGAGAAGGATACCGAAAATGATTCCCAAGAAATTGAAAACTTGAGAGAAGAAAACCAAAAGCTCCAGGATCGGTTGAATTCATTAGAAGAGAAAATGAATAAATTGCTTGATAACAAAGATGAATACGAAGAAGAAGATAAAGAGAACCAAAACAAAGGAAAAGGCAACAAAGGTGAAAAAACCAAAAACGAAGATAGTGATGAAGATGAAGACGACGATGAGAAAGAAGAATCCACGAATCGAAAAAAACCAAGCTCAACTTCAACAAAGAAAAAGCAATCTAAAAATACGAAAATAGAAGAAAAAAAAGACGATCGTGAAGACAAAGACGATGATGAAGAGGAAGAAGAAAGAGAAAAGCAGAATACCAATGCCAAGAAATCAAACAGGACAAATGGAAAAAAGAAGACATCATCTAACAAAACCAACAAAGAAGACAAAGACGATGATGAAGATGAAGACACATCACTAACAAGTGATGATGACACTTCGTCATAACTGAATAGTAAAGGAGTGATTATTATGAGTTCAGTTGTACCAAAAGATAGTATACTCGAATATTTCGTGAAAGCAGCGAATACAGGTGATTTCACGTTAGATATTACATTGAACGTGAATGGTTCTGTGATATCAGGTACGATGATTTCTGCGAAGAAATATTTCGAAGAGCTTAGTGGTAAACTTGAAGATGGCAGTAAGATTGCTCAAAAGTTAAGTGATGACCTTTCGGAAGCAAGTGAAGCAGCGGATTCACATGATGGTGGAGAAGCAAATTTTATTCATATGAAAAACACCCGTGTATATTGCGGAGACAATAAACCGACACCTTCTAAAGGTAAGATCCTTTGGAGAGGGAAAATTGAACAAATAGATGGCTTTTTCCTTGGCAGAATTTCAGAATCGAAAAACGGTAACGACAACAGTAAAAAATCCTAATAGAAGACAACAAACGAATGACGGGGAAACCCGTCATTTTTGTTTGTGACATCAGTCTAGTCTTCAGGTTTTTAATAAACTTCTGTCATTTCCGTTACGGGATATGAAAAGACTCATATGAATATAAAAAAGGATGGGGGGTAATGGATTGGGGGAGCCTCAACTGAATGCCGTAAAGCCACCGGATATTGAAGAAATATTGTATTTCCGAGGAGATTCTACAGATTACGATACGTTCAAATACGTGTTTTATGAAAAGGAATACCGTTTGTCAACATTGACGTTTAAACCTGAATGGATTATCGATGGCGGCGCAAATGTCGGGTATACGAGTGTCTATTTTGCAGAACAATTTCCAGATGCGAAAATAGTGGCGGTAGAATCAGAACTTCTAATGTAGAAGTGATGAGAGAAAACATCAGGAATTATGATCAGATTGAACTTCTACATGCCGGTTTATGGAACAAGAATACGTATTTGAGAGTAAAGGATGTTGGTTTAGGCGAATGGGGGATGATGGTAGAGGAAATCGAACGGTCTGAACTAGGTGCATTTAAAGCAGTCACAATCGACTCCATTGTTGCAGATTTCGGTATAGAAGAGATTGATATCCTGAAACTGAATATTGAAGGCGCTGAGAAAGAGTATTTCACAAGGGTACGAGAGTTGGTAGGCAAGGTGAAAATCTTGATCATCGAGCTTCATGACAGGATGAAACCTGGCTGCAGCAGAGCATTTTATAAAGCAATAAAGCCAACGTCATTTTATATAAAAAAAGTTGTTTTAAGCGGAAACAATGACCATTGATTCGAGAACTTAGACCAATTGACTTTCCCTTTTTTCTTCTTCAACCAAAGGAACAGCCGGATCCCCTTCTTTTATGCATCATAAAGAGACTTGAAAAAAAGAGGATTGTTTCCAGGGGAAACAGAATAGGTTTAAGAGGAGCGGCCATTCCGGTACGCTCTTTTTTCTATATGCTGTATAATTATTACAACATCAAGAAACACCGGGGGTTCTATAAATGAAAAAGGCCTTTTCCTATTTACATACATATAAATTATCGGTTTCCATTGCTTTATCACTTATGGTCCTTGAATTGATCGTTGAATTGGTACAGCCTTTGCTGATGGCGAAAATCATTGACGATGGCATCTTACTGGAAGATTTATCGATTGTAGCAGTATGGGGGAGCGTTCTGCTCGGACTATCACTGATAGCATTTGCAGCAGGCATCACGAACTCCTTTTTTGCAGCTCATGCGAGTCAAGGTGTCGGCCATGACTTGCGAAGAGACCTTTTTCATAAGGTACAAGAATTCACGAGCAAACACTTTCAGACATTCTCCACTCCAGGGCTTGTGACGCGTATGACCAACGACGTTACACAAGTTCAAGGTTTATTATTCATGTTGATGCGAATTGCCCTGAGAGCGCCTTTATTCATTGTTGGCGGTATCATCATGGCTTTCTTCGTCCACCCAGGGCTTGCAACCTACCTTCTATTATCAGTTCCAGCCTTACTTCTTTTTTTATTTTGGATTTTGACGAAAGGTATTGTCTTGTTTCGTAAAGTTCAAGAAAAGCTTGACCGCGTAAATACAGTCATTCGTGAAAATTTATCAGGAATCCGCCTGATCAAAGGGTTTAATCGTGGCGCATATGAGGAGGGAAGGTTTAAACAGGAAAACCATTCATTGGTCGACCAAAATAAAAGAGCGTTATGGATGATAGAAGTGGCGATGCCTGTGGTGATGCTGGGGATGAACATTGTCATCATCCTTATCCTTTGGATTGGTGCGGTTCAGCTCAATATGCAAGAAGTCCAGGCAGGAGAACTTGTCGCGATCATCAATTACGCAACCCGAATCCTTTTTACATTTTCGGTCTTCACCTTCCTCATCATGAACTATTCGAGAGGCAGCGCCTCAGCTACAAGGATTGCTTCAGTGCTAAATGAAAAAACGTTACATCATTCTGAAGTTCTTTCCTTACAATCTATCAGTGGAAGTGTACGTTTTGAAAATGTTTCGTTCCGGTATAGTGATCAATCCGGGGATGTTTTAAAGGGAATTACTTTTTCAACTGATGAAAATAAGACGGTCGGGATATTGGGGGAGACGGGATCCGGCAAGACAACGCTCTTGAATTTGATTCCGAAACTGTTAGAAAAATCGTCGGGGCATATTTTCATAGATGGAACAGAAATTGATGAGATTGATAATGAACATTTAAGAAAGCAGATGAGCGTCGTACCTCAAGAAGCCCACCTGTTCTCAGGGAGTGTAAAAGAAAATATCGAGTGGGGAAAGGACGGGGCAACAATAGAGGAGGTCATCAGTGCAGCTAAGGATGCGCAGATTCATGATTTCATCATGAGTTTACCAGATGGGTATGATACGAGAATTGGTCAGAAAGGAATCACCTTATCAGGCGGACAGAAGCAGCGGCTTTCGATTGCCCGTGCTCTTGTACGCAAGCCGAAAATCCTGATATTGGATGATAGTACGAGTGCCCTCGATGCCCACACGGAAGCCAGATTGCTTCAAACATTGAAAAAACAAGCGTGTACGGTTTACATTGTCGCACAAAAGATCAGTTCAATCCGAGCGGCAGACCAGATCCTCCTGTTGCATCAAGGAGAGCTGATCGGAAGTGGAAATCACGAAGGCTTGCTGCAAACAAGCCCCTTCTACCAGAGTGTTTACAAGTCCCAAATGGAAGAGGATGTGATCTAGATGTCAAAATCAACTGTACAACGGGATCGTACGCCTCAGCATCCTCATCGCCGGCATCAAGGCATCGGTACAAAGCCGCCAAAAGTCGAAAATTTGTGGTCGACACTAGCAAGAATTTGGACCTACATCAGAACTGAGAAGAAATTATTCATGTTTGTCCTGTTCATCGTAGTGATCAGCTCGTTATTGTCGCTACTAGGCCCTTATTTGTTAGGAGTTGCTGTCGACAAAATCATTTCAGATCCTGCAACGGAAACTCTTCTCCAAATGGCAGGGCTATTATTGGCTGTGTATATTCTTCATTCTGTAACATCCTGGATGCAGAACTATTGGATGATCGGGATTTCCCAAAACACCGTATACTCGATGCGTAATCATTTGTTTTCACATATACAACGGCTACCGTTGCTATTTTTCCAAAGACGTCAGCATGGTGAGCTAATGAGCCGTCTCACTAATGATATGGATAATGTGAGCCGAACCTTGAATTCTGCTGTTATCCAATTTACTACAAGTGTACTGACGATCACTGGTACGATTGCAATGATGATCTGGTTAAGCCCGATCCTTACCCTGTTGACATTGACGATTGTTCCGGTCATGTACTTCGGTATGAAGTGGATTACGAAGCGAACAGGACGATATTTTAAAGAGCAGCAAAAGCATTTAGGTGAAATGAATGGCTATGTTGAAGAAATCTTTACAGGTCATGAGATTATTAAGATGTATTCGCAGGAAAAGCGTGTGATTGATGACTTTTCCGAAAAAAATGAATCGTTGAGGAATGCGAGCTACTGGGCTCAGACTTATTCGGGATTTATTCCAAAACTCATGAACATGCTTAATAATGCAAGCTTCGCTATTATAGTTGGTGCAGGGGGGATTTTAGCCCTGAACGGGTTTATATCGATTGGAGTGATTGTTACATTCACGACGTATTCGAGGCAATTCACCCGTCCATTGAACGACCTGGCAAACCAATACAATATGATTCTCTCAGCGGTTTCTGGTGCGGAACGTGTTTTCCAAATCATTGACGAGGCTGAAGAAAAAGAAAATGATAAGGATGCAGAAGATATCGAACAAATCGAAGGAGATATCGTATTTGAATCAGTTTATTTCTCTTATGAAGATGACCAGCCGATTTTAAAGAATATAAATTTCCATGCAGCAAAAGGGGAGACGATAGCGCTCGTAGGTCCAACCGGTGCAGGAAAAACGACAATCATCTCCCTTTTGTCCAGATTTTATGAAAACGATGAAGGACACATCTACATAGATGGCAAAGACATCAAAACAATCACACGGGAAAGCTTGCGCCGACAGATGGGAGTCGTCTTGCAGGACTCGATGCTCTTCCATACGACGATACGTGAGAACATCCGTTATGGAAGACTTAATGCGACTGATGAAGAGGTTGAGAAAGTAGCGAAGGCGGCACATGTCGATGATTTCATCAAACGCTTGCCAGACGGATATGATACGATTCTGGATTCTGATGGAAAAGGGATCAGCCATGGACAGAGTCAGTTGCTATCGATAGCAAGAGCCATGTTAGCAAATCCTGCCTTGCTTATTTTAGATGAGGCGACAAGCAGCATCGACACCGTTACTGAAATGAAAATTACCGCTGCCTTAAAAACATTGATGAAGGGACGCACAAGTTTCGTTATCGCACATCGATTGAATACGATCCGAAGCGCTGATGAAATCCTTGTCCTTAGTGAGGGAGAAATCATCGAACAAGGAAACCATCGGGAACTGTTGAGAAAGAATGGATTCTATGCGGACCTCGTGCATACTCAAATCAGCGAGCAGAATGTTCTGAAGAAGTGTTGAGTTTTCAGGATTCAGCGCGTAAGCTGAATGTTAAGTTTTAAGTTTTGTTGCCGTACCAACTACAATTTTGATGAAATAAAGATGAAGAGCCAAAATATACAGGAAGTTCCACTATTGAAAATATAGGTGGCAGCCAGTAAATAACTAACTGAGCTATTTACTGAACAAGCTAGTGGAGCTGTCATCGCTGCTATCGAACAATCAAACGAAGAGTCAGACAATGGATCAATAATAACCGATCCTTCTTAAATTAATATCCTAAGAGGTGTGAAAGATGGTCATTTCCTCCAAAGTTGCACAATCGATTGTAGAAGAAACAGTAAAAATCATAGACAGAAATATCAATTTCATGGACGACCAGGCAAATATCATTGCAAGCATCGACCTAAATAGAATCGGTTATTTCCATGAAGGTGCGTGGACCGTCTTGAAGAAAAAAGAGGCGCTGATCATACATGAGGAAAATGAATATGAAGGGGCAAAAGCAGGCGTCAACCTGCCTGTGGAATTGAACAATCAAATCATTGGTGTCATCGGAGTAACCGGGAAACCAGGTGAGGTTGTCCAGTTTGGTGAGGTCATTAAACGAATGACTGAAATACTTTTAAAAGAAGCCTATTTAGAAGAACAAGTCGAACTCGAAAGCAGGGCGAAGGAATCATTCATCAACCAATGGCTCGCCGGGGATTGGGAAAATGATAAGTTATTCGCGGCTAGAGGTTGGATTCTTAAAATCAATGTGCATATTCCCAGGATAGCGGTAGTATTAGATGTGAGAGATTTTAATCATATTCTGTATGAAAAACTGAAAAGCTATGAAGCAGATGTTAAAGGGGAATTGGAATTCCAGCGGTTCAGACGAGAGATTTTGAATTTAATCCGGGAACATTTCCCAGAGCAAAGCCAACATGTCATCATTCCTTCAGGAAGTACAAAGTACACATTATTATTATCAGTAGATGAAAAGGCCACGGACAAAAAAATGAAAGAGATAATTCGCTACAGGCTAGATATGATCCAATCAACGATCCAAACCGCTTATGGTTTCAAAACAGCTGCCGGGATCGGTCAGGCATATCACGATCCAAGGGAAATTTCAATCTCTGTACAGGAAGCCGAACGTGCATTATTACATGCAAAAAATCGCAGTCAGCCCCTATTTTTCATTGATGAATTAGGTATAGAAACTTTTGCCTATGAGCTTTCGGATGAGACACGGGAGGCATACATCCAAAAGGTTCTCTTGACTGAAACGGGCAATGATCTATCCCAGATCGTAAATATATTGGAATGTTACTTTGAGGTGAATGGATCGATTACCCAAGCGGCTGATAAGTTGTTTATTCATAAAAATACATTGCAATACCGGTTGAAGCGGATCAAAGAAATGACTGGTTATGACCCTCGGGTGTTAACAGATGCGGTCAACCTTTATGTTGCTTTAATATTTTATAAGATTAATAAAGGTCCAGATAGGAGCTGATACTAAGTCAGCTCTTTTTGTTATATGAAATAAAAATGAGAAATTTTAAGATTGATATTTTGTCCTTTGTAACATAGATAGCGGTTTCGTTTTTTTAGTAAGATAGTAACAACACTAAACAAAAAGCAGGTGATTGCAATGAAAATAATCATCGCCCCGGATTCTTTCAAAGGGTCAATGACGAGCATTGAAGCTTCTGAAGCGATACGTAAAGGTTTGTTAGAAGTCGATAAAGATCTTGACGTTATACTGATCCCGATGGCAGATGGGGGTGAGGGAACGGTTGAAGCTCTTACAGCCATCCTAGGAGGAGAAAAACAGTCAGAAGAAGTGAAAGATCCGATAGGACGTAAGGTACATGCGGCTTTCGGATGGATTGAGAAAACAAAGACGGCAGTAATCGAAACAGCGGCTGCATCTGGTCTTCCCCACTTAGAAGAGGGAGAGCTGGATCCTTACCATGCCTCTACTTATGGAACGGGCCAGTTAGTATCCCGGGCACTTGATCTTGGTGCGGATAAAGTGATCCTCGGTCTTGGGGGCAGTGCAACAGTCGATGCAGGAACTGGTTTTTTCGAAGCATTGGGAATCCGGTTTTTGGATGAGGGTGGGAACGGGGTCCAAGCCTCGGGTGGTACACTTGGTGAAATTAAATCCATTGATGCCACCAATTTGGATTCTCGCTTAGCAGATGTTGAATTCACGATTGCCTCTGATGTGAGCAATCCTTTACTAGGAAGAGAAGGAGCTGTTGCAGTATTTGGCCCGCAAAAAGGGGTTGCAGAAGATAAACTTGCTTTTTTTGAAAATGGGATGGCTCGGTATGCAGAAACCGTCACCTCTCATACGGGAAAAGATCACCGATCCGATGAAGGCAGCGGTGCGGCAGGTGGATTCGGTTTCTCCCTCCTAGCCTTTTTACAACCGAAGTTCGAGAGCGGCTTCACCTTGATTTCGAAATTAAGCGAGTTGGAATCACATATCAGCCAAGCCCGGCTTGTCATCACAGGTGAAGGTAAAGTCGATGCCCAGTCTTTGTATGGGAAAGTCCCTGTCGGAATCGCACGGATTGCAGCCAAGTACCACGTACCCACAATCGCATTTGCTGGGAAAATCGAAGGTGATTTACAGGCCGCTAAGCAACAAGGCCTTTCCTCAGTACTGCCGATCGTCGATGAACCTATGACATTGGCAGAAGCGATGGAGCAAGGACCAATCCTTTTACAAAGAGCGGCATCACGGTTCATGACAAACGTTCAATTATTAAGTGAGAAAAAGGAGAAGTCATCCAATCCAACCGGGTAAAGCTGGCATATACCCCTTCTTTCGATAATTGAAGAAGAGGATACGATTTTGAAGATTTTTTATCAGATCTAAAATTGATCAAATTAGGCCTATTGCAGTGTTGTTTTTGCAGTAGGTCCTTTTTTATAAGGAATTTGCTATTAAAAATCAAGAACAGAATCTACCAGCGGTTTATAGTTTCGTCTCGACCCGTTAGCAGAGTTTTGTTCACGATTTGAAAAGTGGTAGTATGGATTCAGAAGGTTTGAGCGATAAAATACATAAATGAAGGATGACTATCATGCCTAAAGAAATGATGCTGACGATAAAGTCGAAGTACTTCAATAAGTTAAAAGGCGGTTACCCGCTACTATTCAAGGAAGCGATCGTCAATTTAAACAATCTGAAGGAAGAAGGTACTCTTCTCAAGCTTGTCGATGAACAAAAGCGTTTCATCGGAAAAGGGTATTATGGCAAACAGAATAAAGGACTTGGTTGGATTCTGACGAGAAAAGAACATGAGGAAATTGATTACGAATTTTTCGAGCGTAAAATCAATAAGGCGCTTGAACATAGGAAAGCTTTCTTCGTAGATTCGCAGACGAACGCCTTCCGCCTTTTTAATGGGGAAGGAGATGGTGTCGGCGGTTTTACAGTCGATTACTTTGATGGATATCTTCTGATCAATTGGTACAGCGAAGGCATCTACCAGTTCAAGGACTTGATTAGAGAGGCGCTCCAAAGTTCAGTTGATTACAAAGGAATCTATGAAAAGAAACGTTTTGATCAAAAAGGGCAATACATTGAAGACGACGACTTCCTTACCGGAGAACGGGCTCAATTTCCGATCATCGTCAAAGAAAACGGCGTTCACTTTGCCGTTTATTTGAACGATGGCGCAATGGTTGGCGTTTTCCTCGATCAAAGGGATGTACGTAAGTCGATACGTGACCATCATGCGGAAGGGAAGACGGTATTGAATACTTTTTCTTATACGGGTGCGTTTTCTGTTTTCGCTGCGCTTGGAGGAGCGGCGAAAACGACAAGTGTTGACCTTGCCAACCGTAGTCTTAATAAGACGATTGAACAATTCAGCCTGAACGGGCTAGATTACGAAGCGCACGATATCCGTGTCATGGATGTTTTCAATTATTTCAAATATGCTGTCCGGAACAAGTTGAAGTTTGACATGGTCATCCTTGATCCGCCTAGCTTTGCAAGGTCCAAGAAACATCGCTTCAGCGCAGCGAAAGATTATAAAGATTTGATAAAAGAAGCAATTTCCATTACAGAAGATGATGGGATGATCATAGCCTCGACGAATTTTGCTGGTTTTGATATGAAAAAATTCAAATTATACGTAGAAAACGCGTTCAGGGAAATGAACGGAAAATATAAGCTTATTGAGGAACATTCACTTCCAGAGGATTTCAAGACGATTAAGGAATTTCCGGAAGGCGATTACTTGAAGGTACTTTTTATCAAGAAAATCAAAAGGTGATTTGAAAAAATATCGGCAGCTTAAGAGTGCTTTTCCATAAGGTTAACACTCTTTTTTTACACTCTTCTACAATATAAGTTAATATTTTACAAAATTCGGAGAATGCTGTATGTTTGATTCATGAAAGAGTCTAAGTCTTCAATGATCCTGAACAAACTAAATTTGCTTTTGAAAAAGTAAATCATGTGAGGGGGAGTGGCTGGTTTCTGGTTCAGTCATATACACAGGGACCAGCTTGTAGCTATGGGTATAAAAGAACAAACAAAAGCAGTTAGAGTCGACAAAGAATTGATTAGTAAATCGTTCAAATGCCTGCAGGATGACATTTGTAGTGAGATTGAAGCGTGTGATGGCAAGGAAAAGTTCATGGAAGAACTTTGGACACGTGACGAGGGTGGGGGCGGCCGCACCCGGGTTATTCAGAACGGGAAGATCATCGAAAAGGGAGGCGTCAATTTTTCAGAGGTTCATGGCCCTCTCTCCGACAAGATGGCGGATGTCCTTCAAGTTAATCGGGGTGGAACCTTCTACGCCACTGGGGTCTCAGTCATCATGCATCCAGTCAGTCCAATGGTACCTATCATACATATGAATGTTCGATATTTTGAAGTTTCAAATGGTGAGAAGTGGTTCGGAGGCGGAATTGATCTTACCCCGATTTACATTGATGGCCGTCAAGCAAAAATGTTCCACCAAAAGCTTAAATCTTTATGCGACCAACATCATCCTTCCTATTATCCGGCTTTTAAAAAATGGGCCGATGATTATTTTTATATTAAACACCGTAATGAAACACGAGGAGTGGGCGGGATTTTTTTTGACCGCCTTGGTATATCGAAGGAGTTCACTTTGGAAGACCGCTTTTCCCTCGTCCATGAAGTAGGCGAGGCTTTTTCCCGCATCTATACGGCACTAATTAACCAAAACAGACACCTGCCTTATGGAGAAGGCGAGCTGGAATGGCAACGGGTCCGAAGAGGACGGTATGTCGAGTTTAATCTTGTATATGATCGAGGCACGAAGTTCGGTTTGGATTCAGGAGGTCGTATCGAATCGATTTTCATGAGCTTGCCACCTGTGGCCAGCTGGACATATAACTTCCAACCCCGACCAAATAGTAAAGAAGCCGAAACGATGTCCATGTTGAAAAAAGACATCGATTGGATCAACATTTGAGAGATTTAAAGGGCTGACCGATTAGGTCAACCCTTTTTTTGGAATATAAGAAAGTATAAATTTTGGTAGCGGTGAAGTAATGTCTAGCTCCATCGCCAAACCACTTGGATCACTTCAGACCTCCTGCGGCGGTGCCAGCCTCCTCGTCGGACTTCCAGTGACCTTCGTGGATGCCCAGGGCTCTTGCGCTTTTCTTTAATTATTAAGACATTTCGTTGTTAGGAAGATCCTTCCTTTTCATCGGCTGTAGTTGTTTATATGTAAGGGAACGCCATAGCCATTCAAAAGGCCCGAAGTAAAAATATTTCAACCAATAATGACTGTAGACAAGCTGAATGGAGAACAGGATCAGTACCATCACAAGCCCGAAAGTCAAACTGACTTCATTGTAAAAACCTAGACCGACAAAAAAGATGACGGAAAGGATGGTTTGGACGAGATAATTTGTCAATGCCATTTTTCCAGCTGCTTGAAAAGATTGCAATATTCGATTCATTCTTGCATTCTGTAAAAACAAAACAAACGAAAAGATGTAAAAGGAAGCCAGGAACATGCCGCTTAAATTCATAAGCAAGTACGAAAGACTTTCTTCATAGCCCCCGTAATCAAGCCAATCCAGTTCGATAGCTGTCAACCAGATCATGATCGGCAAGGCAATGGTAACACTTATTCCCCAAATCTTCCTGATCATTCTTTTATGTGACCGTGGGTCAGCTATGATCCCTTTTTTCCCAACATATAAGCCTAATAAAAAGAGTGCCAGGATCTGAGGGATATTGAATACAAAATACTCTAGGACAGGAAGGACTTCATTTTGGAAGCGATAGGCTGTCAATTCAATATATCCTGCTTCCTGGTACATGTGGACAGACTCCTCCACTTTTTTACTGCCCACGGTCTCGCTTACATAATTTGAAGTTTCATAATAAGATGGGGGAGCTAGTAGAGGCAGCGCCAATAACGCGTAAAAAAGGACGAGTAAGGACACTGCCCATATCAATAACGTTTTCGGTTTGAGAGGATAAAAGAATAATAACAGAAAACCTATCAATGCATAGGTATGAAGGATGTCCCCATACCAGACAAAGATCAAGTGCAGTAAACCAAAGGCAAGCAAGATGACCAACCGGCGGACAAAAAGTTTACGAGGTCGATCGGTTTTAAGTTCAGCTCTGGAAATGAATATGTAAAAACCAAATCCAAAAAGAAATGAGAACATCGGGTAAAATTTGGCTTGAATGAATATATCAAAAATGAGACGTACCCATCGATCTAGCCCTTCATATGTCAGTTGGATAGAGTACAGGTCATACATCAGAGCTGGAGCGAATAAAGCTGGCATATTCACAAAGAAAATCCCTAGAAGTGCAAATCCACGAATGATATCAATGGTTGCGATACGTTGGTGAGTCGAAATCGGTGTTGGCGCCTGCATAATAAACTACTTTCCCTCCTTTTACCGTTACTTTTATCCTTATCATACCATCAAAAAAATGGGAATTGATAATTTATTTGTAGCCTTAATTGTAAGGGGTTAAACAGAAAGTGTTCCATGTGAAACAATTTTTCGGAATTCTTTGGATTTTAGGAGCTTTATCGTATATAATGAACATATAAATACGAGGAGGTATCGATTCTTAAATCATGAAGTCCCTAAACATTTTTCGCGTAGCTTAATACGAAAAATGGCTCTGCCTGTAAACAGAGTATAGGGATTAGTGTGTCTTCATTTAGATATCGTACTTTTTCATGATCGGATTTTGGCTAATCCTTTTTCAGCATCATGATTCCATTTATCTGGTTCACAGGCAGCGGCCTGTGTTTTTTTGTGTTCAAAAGGGCTTTGTTAAAACCTATCGATGAAAATGAAGCGGATATGAACAAAAAATCGGCATAGCTGTTTAACAGAGCATCAAAAAGGAGGGATCTGTATGCTAGTTTTGAAGGCAGAGAATATTACAGTTGAACGAGACGGAAAGCAAATATTCGAAGGTGCATCCATCGAAATCAATGATGGCGATCATATTGCTTTGATTGGAAGGAATGGAGTAGGGAAAACCACTCTCATCAACTGTTTGTTAGGGAAAGAGAAAACGACCGGTGGGACGATCAACTACCCTATGAAGAACGAAGAATGGGGAATCGTAGAACAAGATTCTTTACAGGATAATCCATTGACAGCCAGAGAATTTGTTGAGAGTGGAAGCTCGGATTTATTTCATGCTAAGCAACTTCTGGAAGAGTATCAGCAAGCGATCCAAGAAACACCGGATGATATGAATGTACTTTCTGCTTATAACGATGTTCTTACTAATTTTTTGGAATTAGGAGGATATGAGTGGGAGGTATCAGTAGAGATGTGGTTACTTAAGCTAGGCGTTATGAAGGAAGCTTGGAACCAGCCCATTACGAGCTTGAGCGGCGGCCAGAAAACACGCGCTAAGCTTGCAAAGGCAATGCAGCAAAATCCAAAGGGTCTTGTTCTAGATGAACCGACCAATCATCTTGATGTAGAGACGATTCAATGGCTTGCACAATGGCTCCGATCATTTAAAGGGGCTATATTATTCATTTCTCATGAACGGGCTTTCATTGATCAAGTAGCGACAATCACGTATGAACTTACTCCCGAGGGAACGAAAAAGTATCAAGGAGGCTATTCACAATACCTTAAACAGGTTGAACATGAACGGAAGTCTCTAGAGACCCAATATCACAAACAACAAGCAGAAAAAAGAAAGCTTTTGGAAGCTGTTACGCAATACAAACAGTGGTTTCAGAAATCCCACAGTGCTGCAAGTGAGCGGGACCCCTTTGCTAAGAAGAAAGCAAATAAGAATATGACGCGCTTCAAGGCAAAGGAAGCAGCATTGGAAAGACTTGAAAGTAATCAGGTCAAGAAACCGAAAGATACTCCGACACTCAATGTTGAATTGGAAGTTGGCAAGTTCGACAGTAAAACACTGCTCAGGATTGAAAATGCAGCTTTTCAATATGAACGAGATGAATTGCTTTTTAACTCGTTATCCTTTGGGATCGACCATGGAGACAGAATCGCCGTGATCGGTCAAAATGGAACTGGGAAATCGACACTGCTCAAGCTGATCACCGGACATCTTCAGCCTGTATCAGGGAATGTCATCCATCATCCTCAATTGAAAATAGGGTATTTTATGCAGGAGTTGGAGGGGCTTGACTTGCAACGGTCGATTCTCGAACAAATTTTAAAGTTGCCGCAAATGACTCAAGCAGATGCACGAACCATTCTTGCATGCTTTTTGTTTAAAGGTGATCAAGTATTTAAAAAAGTGAAGGATTTGAGCATGGGGGAGAAGTGTCGTGTTGCTTTTGTGAAGTTGTATTTTTCTGAAGCGAATCTTCTTGTTCTTGACGAGCCTACCAACTATCTCGATATCGAGACAAGAGAAAGAATCGAAGACGCATTGACTGTATACTCTGGATCTGTAGTTACTGTATCACACGATCCTTATATGCTTGAGAAAATCGCAAACCGTGTCTTTTCCTTGGATAATGGATTTTACGAATATAAAGGGACTTATAAGGAATGGAAAAACCATGTCCATTTATCAAAAGAAGAACAAAGGATCAACAATGAAATCGAGCGGTTGAAGTTGCAATTATCGAACTTGATTGCACAGGAGATCGAGCCTGGTAATGAGAAAGGGACAATCGAGCTTCAACAACAAATAAAAGATTTAAAAGATCAGATCCATCAATTGGAAGCCGAAAAAAAGATGGGATGATTCCCTAAAAAAGAGGTTGGCATGAGCGCCAACCTCTTTACATTAGGTTTCATTTTTTACTTGCGCAGCTGGTAAACTAATTTTAAAGGTCGTTCCTTTACCGACCTGGCTTTGCACATCAATTAACCCATTCATTCGTTTGACGATCTCGAAACTTACTGTGAGGCCTAAACCGGTACCTTTTTCTTTAGTAGAAAAATAAGGGGTGCCCAAGCGTTTTATTTGTTCTTTAGGTATTCCTGATCCATTATCTTGAATAAGGATTTCCACCCATTGGTTTTTTCTTACGGCTGATACATGCATTTTACCAGAACCGTCCATTGCCTCGATTCCGTTTTTCATGATATTGATCAACACTTGCTGAACTTCATGCTTAAAACACCTGACCTTTAAGGAATCATCCACAGACTTTGAGATTTCCACATTATTGATGATGGCATAAGTGGATATGATCTGGATCGAATCATTGATTAGTTTGGTAAAATCGATGACCTCTAATGTGTTTTTCTGAGGCTTTGATAAAGAAAGATATTCATTGATGATTGTTTGGGCACGATCAAGTTCTGAGATAGAAATTGTAATGAAGGAACGGTCTCCTTCAGGAATTTCTTTACTTCCGCTTAAAATCTGTAGAAAGCCTCGGACTGTCGTCATCGGATTTCGGATTTCATGCGCTACTGAAGCTGCCAACTGACTGATTGCATTCATTTTTTCGATGTGTTCCAATTCCCTCTGAAGCATGATCTGCCTATTGAGGGCTTCGATCAGTGCAATGACGCATATCAAAGTAAACAACGTAATTACTGACAGATAGATTGTAATCTCAATTTGATCGAAGTATCCATTAGCGATGAAATAAACAGCTCTCAAACTGGCAATTACGGAATAAAACCCAGTTAAGATGAGTAATTTCCCTTTATTGGATTGAGTATGATAAAACTTGCTTAGAATGATCAAGACGATAGAAGCGATTATGTAATTACCCAGGGCTGTAAAAAATTCAGCCGGGTATAGGATGTAGGTAAACCCTAGCATCAAAGCAGTCAAGCAAAGCCCAGGCAGCAATCCCCCATATATGAAACCGAGGATGATGGGAATGATTCTAAGATCATATTTAAACTCTTCAGAATAGACAGCAGGTAAGATCATCGTCAGGATAATAGAAAAAAACAATACGAAAAAGAATTTCGAAATAACTTTTTCTCGCACGCGACTATCTTCACGAAGAAAAACAAAATAGAAAAGCGTAGGGAATAAAATGAATAAAACGTTTACTAAAATATCCTTAATAATAATCCACATAAATCGACTCCGTATTTAGAGATTTTCTTACTGAAAGGTTCTTGCTATTACGAATTTTGCTCAAGAATCTTAAAATTGCAGCATTTGATGTTGAATCTCTTGGTTACTATGATCTCAAAGCGTGTCGATATTTCGGTTATTCCTCTAGTTCAATATTCGTTTTTATAAGGCCAAATCCTTTTTTTAAAATGCATTTAAAATACAACTTTAGTATTAAAAATGTCAGTTTGAGTTGTAATTGTTAGTCACTTATCAAATGTCGTTTTTACGCAGCTTTCTTCGTTGCACCTTTCCTCTGAGGATTACAGGAACTTTTTTACTTAGGGTTTGCTTATTTCCCTTCAATTCCGACCGAAAAGCCTTCAATAACGCATAGCAGCTGAAGAGAAGGACGATTCCTAAAGGAAACGCACTGATTATGATGGCTGATTGGAACCCTGGTAACCCCCCTGTAGCCATCAGGACGACCGCAGAAGCAGATAACAACAGACCTAAGACAATTTTTACAATGTTAGGTGGATTGATGCTTCCATATGTTGTTTGCATTCCTAATACGAAGGTTGCAGAATCGGCTGATGTAATAAAGAACGTCAAAATCAATAACAGGGTCACCACCACAAGGATAATCGTAAAGGGAAGTTGTTGGTATACATAGAACAATGCTGCTTCTAGAGCTTGCCCTGAAACATCCAGGCCAAGATTGTATTCCATGAAGATTCCTGTCCCCCCGAACACAGCAAACCAGAAAGCACATACCAGTGTAGGAATGATCAAAACAGCAGTAATGAATTCACGGACTGTTCTTCCTCTGGATACACGTGCAATGAAAGTGCCGACAAAAGGTGCCCAGGCGATCCACCAAGCCCAATAGAAAATCGTCCAAGATTGCAACCAAGTTGCATTTTCCTCATTAAACGGGGCTAGTCTCAAACCTAAACCTGCTAAATTTTGAATATACCCACCGAAAGTAGTCGTGAATAAATCGAGAACAAATACCGTGGGTGCGACGAACAAGAAGAAGGCAAATAAAATGAATGCGAGTCCTAAGTTCGCATTACTTAAATATTTAATTCCCCGTTTGATTCCTGTAGCCGCAGAAATAAGGAACAAGAGAGTGACAACTACAATAATCATGAATTGTATGGAAATATTATTCGGTATACCAGTAAGGTAAGTTAAACCTCCATTTATTTGCGCAGCTCCGAGTCCTAGGGATGCAGCAACACCAAACAAGGTTGCTATGACTGCTGCAATATCGATGAGCTTACCGATCGGTCCTTTTGTCTTTTCACCTAAAATCGGGTAAAGGGTAGCGCTTACCAGTCCAGGAAGTCCTTTTCTGAATTTATAATAAGCGAGGGCAAGCGCGACGACAGCATAGATCGCCCACGCATGGAAACCCCAATGAAGATATGTGTATTGAAGTGCGATTTTCGCTGCTTGGCTCGTGCCACCTTCTCCGAAGGGCGGGTTGGAAAAGTGTGAAATCGGTTCTGATACCCCAAAGAATAATAAACCGATCCCCATACCAGCACTGAATAGCATTGCAAACCAAGTAGGACGGTTGAATTCAGGCTTATCTTCATCTTTGCCAAGTTTGATTTTCCCATATTTACTGAAAATGAGAAAAAGGGCAAAGACCAAGAAAAAAGTTGCAGACAGCTGGTAGAACCAACCGAAATTTTTCATGAAAAATGCTTGTGTATTGCTCATGACATCAATAAGGAGCTGCGGCATGATCGCTCCCCAAATAACGAAAACGAGGGTAATGATAATTGAAATCCAAAATACACTGGATACTTGTTTCACTGAAAGACCTCCGATTCTTGGGTGGAAATGTCTATACTAATACCCTATATAGCAGCCATTAATCCTTAATCTTCAAGGGAGACCTTCTTCAACGGCTTTTCTGCAGGACCTTCGACGACAGTCCCGTCAATTGCAAAACGCGAACCGTGACAAGGACAATCCCAAGTGCGGTCACCGCTGTTCCATTCTGTTTCACAGCCCATATGGGTACAAGTCGTATCCACCAGGTGTAAACAGCCATTTTTATCTTTATAAGCCCCTGCACGTTTCCCATTAACTTTAACGACAGCACCTTCGTCATTCGCCATTTCTTTAAGCTTTCTATGGGCCAGACCTACTTTTCCTGCAACGAAATGACCTGCAACATCCGCATTTTGGACCACCAGGTTCTTCAAGCTTGGGTCCGTGTAAAAGCGGGACGGCGTATAAAGGTCTGCATATGGACTCAGTCCCTTTGTGATTAGATCTGTAATCAGTTGTGCTGCAATAGCACTGGTGGTCATCCCCCATTTTTTGAAGCCAGTAGCAATGAAAATGTTGTCGTATTTTGATCGGATTTTCCCGATATAAGGAATCTTATCGATTGTCGTCAAATCCTGTGTAGACCACCGGAAAGGGTATTCACGAATTCCTAACGTAATCTGCGCCCAATCTTGTAGCGCTTCATAATGCTTGATGGTGTTGATGCCATGCCCAGTCTTATGGTTTTCCCCTCCAACTAAAATGTACTCCTCGCCATTGAAGGTCGTTGTACGAAGTGAACGTTTCGGCTGATCGACACTTAAATACATGCCACCTGGATACGGTTTCTCTGATTTGATGGCAATCGCGTATGATCTTTCAGCATACATCCTTGCGAAATAAAAACCTTTCCCTTCAAAAAACGGGAAGTGGGAGGCGATGACAACATGGTTACAATTGATTTTGAACCCGTTTCTCGTAACTACTGTTGGTTTTGTCCCGGTTTCCACATCAACCGCAGTCGTGTTCTCGAAAATCTGCCCGCCGTTTGCTTTGATTTTTTCAGTAAGCGGCAGCAAATAGCGAAGCGGATGGAATTGAGCTTGGTTTTTCATGACTAGCGCTGACTCAACGGGAATATCAAACGGTATTTGATCAACCAGATCTCCGTCTATTCCCAATTTCCGGTAGGCGTCATATTCCTTCTGAAGCTTTTGCTTGGAAGCCTTTGTCGTTGCATAGAGATAAGCATCCTCATTTTTAAAATCACAATCGGTATTGTTTTCATTGATAATATTTTGGATGAATCGTATAGCTTCTGTGTTGGATTGATAGTATTGTTTAGCTCTGACTTCGCCGATATGCTGGATCAATTCATCATAAATAAGATCATGCTGAGCTGTAATCTTAGCGGTTGTATGACCGGTTGTTCCATTAATGATATTTCCAGCATCTATCAAAGCAACTTTATGACCTGATCGGGATAAAAGATAGGCTGTTGTGATTCCCGTAATCCCGCCACCGATTATGGCTACGTCCACGGTCTGATCCTCAGTCAAAGTATCAAACGACGGAAGCCCGGCATCCGCTCTCCATATCGGTTCAGGGAATTGAGGGAGTGAAGAATTATTAGGCATAGGAATTCCTCCTCATTCTTATCGATTGTTACATAATTTTTCCCAACTTATTGTTTTCATGTATGTAAAGGAATAATCGCCCAATAAAAAAGAGAGGCACATTAGTACCTCTCCATGGATCAACTTAATTCAATTGATAAAACTGTTTAATTTGTTTAATGAAATCGTCAAATTCTCCAACGGAATCCAAATTTGATATCATTCCTTGAATGACAGCTATTCTTGTTTTTTTCAATTTCAGACTCTAAACCATCCAGAGTTACTTTAATATTTTCATCCATAGTGCCATCCGCGCGGATCAAATGCTAATTGTGACCAGAAAATGTTCTTTGTCCTGGTTTTCATGGTTGAATTCTGTAAAAGGGTCGCAATATCCTCAGATAAAACCGGTTGTTCTTTTGATTTTTCCATGCAGGCCACCAGATCATATGCCCGGTTCAACATGGATGCGGTTAATTGAGAGAAATTCGAATTTTGTCATATTGAAAATGATCAATTCAAAGTATGCGGGGAAAATACCTTGCATGATTAGAGACAGATCCCAAATAAATGTTCCGATTCGCTCTCCATATATCGAATTCAGACTTCGATAATAAGGTTGTAATGGTATTGTTTTACATGGAGAACTATTTGTGTTACATACTACCTCATATTATGACTTGGTAATAATTTTCATTGACATGTGTACTACATACCTGTTAGCGTTAAGTTTAAGTTTCAGAAAGTTTGCGAAAATTAAAATTCCAATATTTTGATTAAAATGCTGAATTGGGAGGAGTATAAATACGAGTTATAATTCATTCAGGAACGACAAAAGGAGCGGTAAAAATGAAAGATTATCATACATTTGGTTGGTATGCTGCACGGATAGCTCCACACCTTCCGAAAAAAGCCTTCAAACCCGTACCAGCAAGACTTTTGGGCGGTTTAGCATATTTACTGATTTCAATTGCCAGTTTTGTCACGATCATTTTCTTTGATATAAATATTTGGTTAAGCATATTGATTAGTTTCATCCTTGGTGCAAGTTTTGCGGGCATGGGCTTTTTAGGACATGAAATTTTACACGGCACAGTTGTACGAAAACCGTGGCTGCGGGACTTTCTAGGTGCAGTCGCATTCTGGCCGTTGACCACTGGCCCTAAGCTTTGGAGGAAATGGCATAATCTGACCCATCATGTCCATACACAGGATGAAGAAAATGACCCTGATGCATGGCCGAGTATGAGGAAGTTTACCAAGAGTAAATTAATGCAGTGGATTTACAGGGTTCCATTTTCAATAAGAGCAATCGCCAGCTTTGCATCATTGGCTGTTACATTCACACTTCATTCTATGAAGATGTTTACCGTATATATTAAGGAATTCAATCCAAAGAAACAGCCGAGTGTCTGGTTGGAAGCGATTTTACCATGGGCGACTTGGATCGGTTTGTTGTTGTGGATCGGGTTTGAAAAATGGTTCTTCGCCTTTTTGTTGCCGTTATTGATTGCTAACTTTATTGTAATGGCTTATATTTCGACGAATCATCGCCTGAACCCGCTTGTACCAGTGAATGATCCATTAGCGAACAGTTTGACAGTCGTAACCCCGAAATGGGTTGATGTTTTACACTTTAACTTTTCCTATCATACTGAACATCATCTGTTCCCTGGTATGAGTCCCAAGTATTATCCGATGGTCAAGGAACATATCAAAAAAATGTGGCCTGACCGCTACCATGAGATGCCTTTTGGACACGCATTATTGGCACTCTTTAAAACACCGAGGCTCTATTACAAAGATAAAGAGTTGATTGACCCGCATAAAGGAATTTTATTTGGTTCTTTAGGAAATGGACTTAAACTGAAAGAAAGAACGATCAAACGAGTGAGACAATTAAGAAAAACGTAATTTGAAGACCCTCATGCTAATGGCATTGAGGGTCTCTTTTATTTGATTTTATCTGTGAAAGAGAATGCACTTTGTGGATGAACTAAAATACATGACATGAAACTGAAAAACTGTATAATTAAAATTCACAAAGGTTTTGCATACTAATAATAGGTCGAAGACTAAGTTTCTCTCTTTATTAAAATACTTTAAGAGCGAAGGAGAACATAATGATTGAATCTTTATTATTTACAATCATGCTGATCATCGTGTTAGGTATAGGCTCACAATGGTTGGCTTGGCGTTTTGGTTTTCCTGCGATTGTAATCATGACAGTTGCTGGTCTTATTGCTGGTCCATTCCTGGGGATCATCAATCCACAAGAAGATTTCGGTCAGATCTATAATCCGATCATATCGGCAGCTGTTGCTATCATCCTTTTTGAAGGGAGCCTGAGCTTAGATTATAGGGAAATAAGAGGTGTGGGCAGACCCATTTTACGGATTGTCAGTTTTGGAGCATTTATTGCTTGGGTCTTAGGTTCCTTAGCAGCCCATTATTTTGCTGGTCTTTCCTGGGCGGTCGCATTTGTTATTGGTGGTCTTTTTACCGTAACAGGGCCGACTGTCATTCTTCCGCTTCTAAGACAGGCTAAACTTAAATCACGCCCTGCTGCGATTTTGAAATGGGAAGGTATTATCGTCGATCCTTTAGGAGCTTTACTTGCTGTATTCGCATTTGAAATCATTCAATTTCTTACTGAAGAAACGGTTACAGCCAAAACTTTATTGCTCTTTTTCGTTGCTTCTGCGGTAGCAGGGTTTCTCGGATGGCTCTTTGGAAGGGTATCTGGTTGGATGATCGAAAAAGGTCATGTTCCCGAGTTCTTGAAGTCGCCTTTTGTATTCGCGTTTGTTCTTGCTTGCTTTTCCATATCCGATGAAATCATGCATGAAACAGGACTTCTTGCAGTAACCGCGATGGGAATCACGATGGCAAACATGCACATCACATCAATCGATGATATGAGGCACTTCAAAGAAACGATGTCTGTCATGCTCATTTCAGCAGTGTTTATCATGATAACGGCTTCTTTGCCAATCGAAACGTTATTGGAGATTTTTAGTTGGAATATTCTCTCCTTTGTCATTTTGATGATGATTGTCGTGCGGCCATTGTCCATCTTTTTATCAACAATCGGAACAGATTTATCCCTGAAAGAAAAGACATTGCTAGGATGGATTGCACCTCGTGGAATCGTCGCGCTTACGGTTTCAGGATATTTTGCGGGGGCATTACGTGCACAAGGCTTTGAAGATGCACGGTTGTTGATCCCTTTGACATTAGGGCTTGTATTTGCAACAGTTTGTGCCCACGGGTTCTCAATCCGATGGCTGGCCGGTAAGCTCGGACTCGCAATCGATGATCAACCAGGTGTTTTATTAGTAGGTGGCAGCAGTTTCAGCGCAAAATTCGGGGGAGTGTTGAAGGAGTTGGATATCCCAGTTCTGATTACGGATTCTTCCTACGAGCGTCTGATTATTGCTCGAAACCTGGGTGTCCCAATCTACCGTGGTGAAATATTATCTGAACAAACGGATTATCAGATCGACTTGACACCATATGAATATTTGGTTGCTTCAACAGATATCGATTCTTATAATGCTCTGGTTTGTAACACATTTGTTCCTACTTTCGGGAGAACAGATGTGTATCAATTAAGCCTTCATAACACTACAGGAGATGACCTTCGAGGACTTAACCCTACTGTAGGCGGAAACATCATTTTCCATGATGGGGCAACATGGGAAGTGCTTAACAAAAAGGTGGAAAGCGGTTATGTTTTCAGAAAGACGAAAATTACAGACCAATATACCTTTGAACAATATGTAAATGAACGTGCTGATGATGCAGAATTATTATGCATCCTTAGACCTTCAGGTAAAATTGCATTTTTTACCGAGGAAGATACGATTAAAGGTGAGGAAGGCGATATTGTCATCAGTTTAGGCCCTCCAAATAAAGGTACAGAAAAAATCAGGGAAAAGTATGAAAAGAATTCAAATCCAAAAATCACAAAATCTTAAGAGAGGAATGACGTTTTCAAGTCATTCCCATTCTTTTTGATCAATTTGAATATTGATTTCAACCTGAAAAAGTAAAAATCGGAATACGGGGTACTTAAAGAGGGGTTTTGCCCACCCTGAAAAAGAGAAAAACGGAAAACGAGGTACTCAAAGAGGGGCTTTGGTAGGCTATCTGATCATCCGTTGCTTTTTAGGAGAGGTGGTCTTTTAACACGATTGCATGATTGTGTTTTTGGTCTCTTGCCGTATACAAAAGAGTCACTTTCCCTTTTTTGATATATGATTTTAACTTTTCTACTGCTTGTTGCTTTTCTTCATCATAATCCAATTCTTTTTTGTATTGTTCCTTGAACCTTTCAAAACGCTCGGGATCATGGCCGAACCATTTACGTAAGTCCGTACTTGGAGCGATCTCTTTAAGCCAAACATCCAATTCTGCCTTTTCTTTTGATATTCCTCTGGGCCAAACTTGATCTATAAGTATTCTTTGTCCGTCCTTTTCAGACTTTGATTCATAAATTCTTTTCAGGTGGACGTCCATTACTATCCCTCCGTAAAATAAATTCCTTTATAAAGTTCCCTGTTTAAGTTCTTTTCAAAACAGAGATTTTCATAGGCTATCACCTAAAAAAGGCTACCTGCATACGATAAGAGAGGCAACCCAATGATAAAATGGAAGGGAGTGCTCTTTTTGCCAGGTAAAATCACAAATTATTTTGCAGGCGGCAATACGGCTAGAGGTTTTCACAGTTTATATGAATCATGCCTTGATGGGTTGGACCGGTTGTTCATCTTGAAAGGCGGACCCGGTACAGGTAAATCCTCGCTAATGAAAGCAATCGGGTATGAATGGAATGACAAAGGCTATGATATAGAATTTCTCCATTGTTCATCAGATAATGATTCGATCGATGGGGTGATCATACCTTGTCTAAAAGTAGGGATAGTTGATGGAACGGCTCCACATGTAATCGAACCAAAATATCCTGGAGCGATCGAGGAATATGTAAATTTAGGTACAGCTTGGGATTCAACCGTGTTGGAAGCTCACCGTGAAGAAATCAAGAAGCTCAACGGTAACATTGCTAATGCTTATGATGAAGCTTATTCCTATTTTTCTAAAGCATTGGTAGTCCATGATGAATGGGAAAAGATCTATATCGAAAATATGGACTTTACAAAAGCCGACCAACTGACAACTGAATTGATCGAAGAATTTTTTGCAGGAAAATCGTTGAACAAAGGTGCGAAGGTTGTTCATCGCTTCCTGGGAGCTGCAACGCCAAAAGGAGCAGTAGATTTTGTCCCGAATCTGACGGAAGATATCTACAAACGCTATTTCATAAAAGGAAGACCTGGATCAGGGAAATCGACATTACTGAAAAAAATCGCTACTACAGCGGATGATAAAGGCTTCGACGTAGAAATCTATCATTGCGGATTCGATCCGAACAGTCTTGATATGGTCATCATACGTGAGCTTGGGATTGCAATCTTTGATAGTACAGCACCTCATGAATATTTTCCAGACCGTGAAAATGATGAAATCGTAGATATGTACAAAAGGACGATCGCGCCAGGAACCGATGAAAAATATGCAGCAGAATTATTGGATATAACCGAACGATATGCCACGAATATGAAAAGTGCGATACAATGTCTGGCAGAAGCGAAGGAATATCATGACGAATTGGAGAGGTACTATATCAAAGCAATGGATTATCATGTAGTTGAAGTTCTGAAAGATGAAATTGAGCAAGAGATCAAGCGGTTGTCGATGATAGGACAGACGACGCAATAAAAAATTATCGGACGGATGCTTAGAAGGCATCTGTCCTTTTTATAAAGGCTACCAAAAATCCACATGCCTCTTTCTCTATCAAATAGGCGGACACCGTTACGTTTTTAATAGATTCTCATAATCTAGTAAAAACCTGACAAAATGATAGAGGTGAAAAGATGTTTGGTTATTCTATGGTTCAGACTATACGGACCTATGCTCATAAAATCGACCACCCCCTGCGTGAACAAATGCTTTACATGTATAAGCCTTTCACGTGGATTCCTTGTTTTATGCATAAAACTGTTGAACGTTTCATTAAAAAGATGAAGAAAGTTTCAGTGATCATCGAGTTTCAACAGGATACATTTGAAAATGGTTGTCAAGAGATACACAAATTTGTCAAAAGCCATACACGATGCAATATGAGAAAAACATTCTCATTTGTTTCATGTTGTAGTATCAATGCCACGCCAGCCATGTTGGAAGACATCCTTGGCAAATGTCCTCATATAAAAAGAATTTATTTAAATCGACAAGTACAAGCATTGCTCGATGTAGCCACCCCAGCAGCAGGTGCTGAAGATATCGTTCGTAATAATACGACTTTATCAGGAAAGGGTGTCACCATCGCCGTGATTGATACGGGAATCTATCCACACCAGGATATTGATGGAAGAATCATCGACTTTGTGGATTTCGTCAATCAGAAGGAAGAGCCATATGATGACAATGGCCACGGCACACACTGTGCCGGTGATGCAGCAGGAAACGGAGCAGCTTCCGATGGAAAATATAAAGGGCCTGCTTATGAAGCTAATCTTATTGGTATAAAAGTATTGGACAAGATGGGCTCCGGCACCCTTGAATCAATCATGCAAGGGATCGATTGGTGCCTCCAATATAATGTGAACAATCCGGATAAAAAAATTGACGTGATCAGTATGTCCCTTGGTGCCACCGCTCAAAAATATGAACAGGAAGACAAGGATCCGATGGTCCAAAGTGTCGAAAAAGCCTGGGAAAATGGAATCGTGTTATGTGTAGCAGCTGGGAACAGCGGACCGGATGCACAAACGATAGCAAGCCCAGGTGTAAGTGACCGTGTCATCACAGTAGGTGCGTATGATGACAATGATACAGTAGACAGCTCAGATGATGATGTCGCTAGTTTCTCAAGCAGAGGGCCTACTGTGTATGGGGTACAAAAACCTGACATCCTGGCCCCAGGTGTCAATATTGTTTCCTTGCGTTCTCCGAATTCTTTTATCGATAAATTACAAAAATCAAGTCGGGTCGACAACGATTATTTCTTGATGTCAGGTACATCGATGGCTACACCGATCTGTGCAGGTGTCGTGGCACTGATGCTCCAACACAATCCAGACGCTGATCCTGACCAAATCAAGCAGATGCTGATCAACGGTGCAGACAAAAAGAATGATCTTGATCCGAATATTTACGGACATGGATTCATCAATGCAGAAAATTCAATACCTGAATAATCGAAATTCCCTATATAATAAACTTTGGGTGGATCTTTTATCCATTTACAGTTTTTCTTAAATGGTAACTACTTCCTTATCGCAGAAGCTGAGAACTTTGCTGGTACTGCAGAGAGTAATGATCGACTTCATGTCATTGTTGCAGGAAAGCCGTCTCCACAGCCTGAATCTGAGGCAGAATTGAAGGAGGGGAACGTAGTAGATCTGACGTGGGAGGAGCAGAATGCAGAACGATTTGTTCTTGAACGGAATGGTGAGCTGCTTTCAGAAGTGAATGAGACGAGCTATATCGATGAAACAGTTGAAGCAGGACAAGAATACACATATCAGGGCACTGCAATATTGAAAAATGGCGAAAAAGTAAGCTATCAACCAATCACTGTCTCCACCAAAGAACCACACTTGACCAACTAATCTTTTTAAACAGGCACCTCTCAAGGGGGTGCCTGTTCTATTGAAATTTGGTTTCGATTCTGTCATCTTATAATGAGATATACAAGTGACGGAGGAAGCGTAATGCAATCATCAAATTATTGGTTGGATATTTGTAATTTAGCTGCTGTGTTCGATCAACAATCAATACCGTATCAATTTATTGAAGAGACAGCACTTATGATTCAAGGAGTCCCGGTGAAACTAGAAGAAGTGGCGATAGAAGTACAGTGGGATCTGGTTGAATCGGTTCATGGCCTTTTCACGCCATATGGCCCAACTCCTATTGAAAGGACGAAAGACATAGGGAGCTTTCATTTTGAAATGGAGGGGACCTCGGTTCGGGTGAAATGTGTGTACAATAAAGCAATACGGACAGACCCTTTTCGAATTCAACTGGAGAGGGACGGCTTACATTATTGGTGTCAGTCTCTTTATACAAAAAGGAGAAATCCTCGTTACGAAGAGGTGATCAACCAACATCTTTATGATTTGCAGATGCGAATGACCGAGCAGAATCAAGTCGCTTGGAATCAGAACAATTATCAAGCATTGATCAACCGTTATGGAGCACCAGAGGAGGTTGCCGACAAAATCAAGCAGCATCCTGAAGGAAGATTAGGATCCTTTTATCGATATATGGAGCCTGTTGATGGGAAAAAAATTGCACATTTGATGGGATCGAATGGGATCAAAGGAATTGCCTTATCTTTATTAGGGGCTGATGTTACGGTTGTTGATTTTTCCCAAGAGAATGCCGCATTTGCAGTAGAAGTTGCTGGTGCAGCTGGGGTAAACATCCAATACGAAGTCTCAGATGTGCTTTCTTTCAAAGGCGAGGGATCTGAGGATTTGTATGATTTTGTCTTGATGGAGCTAGGTGTCCTCCATTACTTCATCAACCTGGAACCGCTCGTTCGAGTAATCCATCGCTTATTGAAGCCAGGAGGGCAACTGGTATTGCACGAGTTCCATCCAATCTCAACTAAACTGATCACATCAAAAGGGAAAAAGCATAAGGTTAGCGGAAACTATTTTGATCCGATGATTGAAAACAGACAGGTTGCCTTCTCTAAGTATTCATCAGAAAGAGAAAGTGAAAAAGCCCAAGTGTTACAAAGGAAATGGACCCTAGGAGAACTCATAACCGCCGTGGCCGATATTGGACTGGTTGTTAAAACACTCGATGAAGAACCAAATCAAAAAGTCCATGATATCGGAATACCTAAACTATTCACCCTTGTTGCGCAAAAGCCGTCCTGAGTTGGACGGCTTTTTTTAGAAATATAGAACCAAAAACACCCGTTAGAACTGCTGAAGTTCAGGTCTTGACCAGGAAAATACTACCCGATCCTTTTCTCGAGCCTCTGTACCAACCACAAAAGGAGGAAGGCATGGTAGATGGATGCACCCAAGAGGAGGGGTGCTTTAGCTCCCTCTGAATTAGTGAATAGAGCCTCTGAAATCCAGAATGGTGGAAAGATCAGTCCTAGACATCTCCAACCAGAATGGATGAAGAACCCTATAATCGGAGCTGCCAGGTTGATACTTATCACTTTTCCAATGGCCAGTCCTTCCACTTTATTATTGGCAAGCTTCTGCTGATAAAATCAGTTAGCGACAATACATGAAAAAGCCAAAAGGAGTTACCTTATTTTTGTAAAACATTTTACTTGCTAAACTTATACAAATCACTATGATTAGATATAAGAATTTTTTTAAGGAAGTATGACTTATAAAGGTATAGCCTTTATAGCAAGGGGTGTTAACATGACTGATAACAAACAAAATTTACAACTTGCAACATTTGCAGGCGGTTGTTTCTGGTGTATGGTAAAACCGTTCGATGAAATGCCGGGTATCGAAAAAGTCGTATCGGGTTATACAGGCGGACATACGGAGAATCCAACGTATAAGGAAGTGGTTACGAATACGACAGGGCACCGTGAAGCGGTCCAAATCACCTTTGATCCAGAAATTTTCCCGTATGAAAAACTCCTTACCCTTTATTGGCAGCAAATCGATCCGACAGATCCCGGGGGGCAATTCCATGATCGCGGGGAATCCTATAAAACGGCCATCTATTATCATAATGAGGAACAAAAAGAGATGGCTGAAGCCTCCAAAAAGATTTTACAGGAAAGCGGGCGGTTTTCTAAACCGATTGTAACGGATATTTTTCCCGCTTCCACATTTTATCCTGCAGAAAGCTATCACCAAAAGTATTATGAGAAGAACCCTGATCACTATGATCGTTACTATAAGGGTTCAGGGCGCAAAGGTTTTATTGAGGAAAACTGGGTGATGGAAAAGGACGACAAAAAGCTTCGTCAAGAATTGAATGACATGCAGTACAACGTAACCCAGGAGAATGGTACAGAACCGCCTTTTCAAAATGAGTTTTGGAACAACGAACGGGAAGGTATCTATGTCGACATCGTTTCTGGAGAACCTTTATTCAGTTCCGAGGATCAGTATGATGCAGGGTGTGGGTGGCCAAGTTTTACGAAATCCCTTCATTCTACAAGGATTAAAGAAAAGAAAGACCTCAGCCATTTCATGATCCGCACAGAGGTGAGAAGTAAGTTCGGAGATTCCCATTTAGGCCATGTATTCAATGATGGACCAGATGAAAATGGTTTGAGATATTGTATTAATTCAGCTGCACTTCGTTTTATCCCAAAGGAAGAACTTGAGGAAGAAGGGTACGGCGAATATAAACAATTATTCGATTAAATATAAGAAAGAGGTTGATTCGGTCAACCTCTTTTTATAATGCTTTTAATTTTTAACTGTAACCTTTTTTTCACTCAAATCAATAGCTGGTCCGAAAAATTCAAAATTGATTCGACCTTCAGGTACGTTCAGTCGTTTCAAGCTATGGATGACCATTTTCATGAAGCCTTCAGGCCCACAAACGTAATAATCAGCATCGTGCGGTATAGTTGATTTCAACCAAGGCATGTCAATATACCCTTCTTTGGCAAAACATTGATTTTGAAGATCTTTTTCAGTCGGTTTTTCAAAACAGAAATAGGCTTTCAATTGCTCGTGGGTTTCGGTTAATTCGATGATCCGGTCACCCATTGCTTGATATTCCCCGTTAATAGAGGCGTGGATGTAATGAACGTTGCGTTCAGGCGATTGGATCAATGTCGTTTCCAGCATACTTACTAATGGAGTGAGCCCGACACCTGCACCGATCAGAACGAGTGGTCTTTTCGATTCAGTATTGAGTATGAAGTCTCCTGCCGGCGCACTCAAGAGTATACGGTCTCCTTCCTTCACATTATCATGAAGGTGCATGGAAACACGGCCTTCACGCTTAATGGAAAGACGGTAAAGTTTCTTATCAGGTGTATCAGACAAGCTATATTGGCGAATATGAGTATGAGGATCATTCGGAATCTCTACTTTTACACTTATATATTGACCAGGAGTGAAATCTGCCAGTTCCTTTCCATCCGCAGCCTTTAGGTAAAAGGAAGTGATCACCTTGCTTTCGACTTCCTTCTTCACCAATTCAAACTCACGGAAGTCTTTCCAGCCCCCAGGTTGCTTTGCCGCTTCCTTATACATGCCATCCTCCACTTGGATGAATACATCTGCAATGACTTGATAGGCTTTTGCCCATGCATCAAGAATTTCATCAGTGGCTGCATCTCCTAACACATCTTTGATCGCTTTCAAGAGATTTTCACCAACAATAGGATATTGTTCAGGCTTTACACCAAGGCTACGGTGTTTATTAGCGATCTGCTTAACTGCCGGAAGGATTTCTTCCAGACGATCAATATGCACAGCTGCTGCATAAACGGCATTTGCTAATGCGCCTTGCTGGCGTCCCTTATGTTGATTGGAATGGTTGAATAAGTTTAATAATTCAGGATGATTGGTGAAAAGAAGTTCATAGAAACAGGACGTGATTGTAGTCCCATGTTCTTTAAGTACAGGAACAGTCGATTTGATTGTTTGAATGGTCTTCTGATCTAGCATCTGAAACAGCTCCTTACATTTTAAAGATATATTTTGTTTACATCTTTATTATAAAAAAGAGCGGTTTTTAAAGATATATCCAAAATACAGCATTCAAAATAATGACACATTTGTGTTCAACGAAAAGACACATGATTTGTAACATTCTTTCACTTTACCAACCAAAATGGTACGATTAAAGAATAAAAACTCCTTAACGAGAGGGGATAGAAGACGATGCGATTGACCCAATATACGGATTATTCCTTGAGGGTTCTTATATACCTGACAGCTCAGAAGGAAGGCAAATTAGTCAATATTAAAGAGATTGCGGAAATCTATAAAATATCAAAAAACCACTTGATGAAAGTGATCCATGAACTTGGAAAGCTGGGGGTCATCAAAACGGTCAGGGGTAGGAATGGCGGCTTCAAACTTGCTAAGGCTCCGGAGGAGATCAACATCGGGGAACTGATCCGGAAAACAGAGGAAGACTTTTATCTGGTCGAATGTTTTGATTCCTCAAATGATACTTGTATAATCAGCCCTGTTTGTAAACTGAAAGGGGTATTGAATGAAGCGATGCAGGCCTACTTTACCGTATTAGACAAATATACGTTAGCTGACTTGACGACCAATACCGACCAATTACAAAAACTATTTTCGGTGCAAAAGTAAATTCCAGCTAGGAAAGCTTAATGTTGACTGAATGTCAGCATTAAGCTTTTTTCAGTTTGCATTTAAAGAAAGTATAAAATACTTTCTTTAATATAAGGGCACAAGCTGGTGGCATCGGAAGCAATACACCGCACGAAGGAAAAGCAATTGCTTTTTCGAGGAACTAAGGCTCGACCTTCACAAGGCTTGGCCTCGCCAAGTTTTCTTTAGATGTTTGTTTTTGGTAAAGTCCTTTTTATATAATAATTGAATAGAGATAGGGAGGACGGAAATGGAATTCAGTGTGGATCATACAATTCTCGTTGTTTCAATTTTATTATTAATCGGTGTTGTCACCGCAAAATTCTCATCCAGACTGGGATTGCCTTCTTTGGTATTTTTCATTTTGGTCGGGATGGTGGTCAGCCAATATGTCTATTATGATGACGCGATGCTTACACAATTGATCGGTACATTGGCTTTGATCATCATCCTGTTCGAAGGGGGTCTGCAAACCGAGTGGGCGAACATCAGGAAGGTTTACAAACCCTCCCTGTCACTAGCGACGTTCGGTGTACTTATCACAGCTGCCGTTACCGGTACTGCTGCTAAATACATTTTGGATGTAACCTGGTTTGAAGGGTTTCTTTTTGGGGCGATCGTTGGTTCCACGGATGCTGCTGCTGTATTCGCCTCCCTCGGGGGCAGGGATATCAAACGAACATTGACCTCTACCCTCGAAGCAGAATCGGGTACCAATGATCCGATGGCAATCTTTTTGACTGTAGCTTTTTTGGAATTGATCCAAAATCCAGAGACGAATACAGCAATGTTGATCCTTAACTTTTTTTGGCAGATGGGCATTGGGTTGCTGATAGGCCTCCTATTAGGAAAAACCGCTACATGGCTGATCAATAACATTAACCTGGATTCTTCCGGTCTTTATCCTGTCTTATCCATCGCTTTAGCAATCTTCACCTTCGGAATTACGACAATCTTTCAGGCGAGCGGTTTTTTGGCTGTCTATACGATGGCAGTCTTTCTCGGGAATCATGATATGATTTACCGACATTCCATTGTCCGGTTTAATGAAGGGTTTGCATGGATGATGCAGATCCTCATGTTCATATTACTAGGAATGCTCATCTTCCCGAATCAATTGCTTCAGGTCGTTTGGCAGGGGATCTTGCTATCGTTCATCCTCATGATCATAGCAAGGCCGGTCGGTGTATTTATTAGTTTAGTCTTTGCAAAATTCAATGTTAAAGAAAAACTCTTCATATCATGGGCTGGATTGAAAGGGGCCGTTCCGATTGTATTAGCGACGTACCCGTTGGTTACAGATGTAGAGAACAGCGGTTTGATCTTCAATGTGGTTTTCTTCGTCGTCTTAACATCGGCATTAATCCAGGGGGCGACCATATTGCCACTCGCAAAGTACTTCAAGTTTTCGAAAGGAGCAAAAGCAGAAGTTCCGCATAGTCTTGAACTCGTTTCAATCGGAAAAACAAAGAACGAAATGATGGAAATCGAAATAGAGGAAGGTGTGGCCATTTTAGGGGAAGAGATAAAAGATCTGTCTCTTCCAGAAAATACGTTGATAACTGCAGTGATCCGAGGAGATTCCTTGATCACACCGACTGGAAATACGACTCTGGAACCAAGAGATACGCTGTATATATTAGTTCACAGGTCGAAACGAAAAGAAGTCAAGAAAATCATCCGAAAAAAACAAGAAAGTGAAAAAGAAAACGACAAATAATCGATTGAAATAGAGGGCAAAGGGGTTCTTTTTACCACTCCAAAAACGGATTGAAAATCTCCAAAATGAAGAGGAATAATACAAAAGAGGTGACTTTTTATGAAGTCACCTCTTTGTAATTCAATCAAATTTATATGTCCAGAACCGTTCGTATTTGATCCAGTTCATCAATTCCTCTTCGTTTGCTTGAAGACGTTTCCTCATACCGGCCATGAGTCCTGCAGTTTGACTTTTATGTGCTTCGATTGTCGCGATTTTTTTATCTTGAACCCTGCTGACATCACGGATAACATCCGGTTCACCCAGCTTTTCGACACAGTCATTGGAAAATGCGACGCATTCAACTTTAGGTCTTTTTGGTGCCGGTATCCTTTTTACAGCTTTAATGACCGCTTCTCCACATGCTTCATGGTCAGGATGTACACTGTAACCAGGATAGAAAGTGATGATGAGTGAGGGATCGAGCTCGTCGATCGCTTTCGTGATTTCGTTTGTAAGCCATTCTGGATCTTCAAATTCGATGGTCTTATCCCGAAGCCCCATCATACGTAAATCCTCAATCCCAAGAACTTTACAGGCTTCTTGGAGCTCCATCTTCCGAACTTCGGATAAGGATTCACGGTTTGCAAAAGGAGGGTTTCCCATATTTCTGCCCATTTCACCTAGTGTCAAACACATATACGTAACGGGTATTCCATTCTCTATATGCAATGCAATCGACCCTGAAACACCAAATGCTTCATCATCTGGGTGAGGGAAGACCACAAGTACTTGTTTTTCCATAAGCCCGACTCCTTTCTATTCAAACGGCGTTTCGCTGATCTGAAGGGCTACTGCGAGTTTTCCTTCCATATCATGTCCTGCCATCAGCAAGCGATTTTTCGCATCAAGCTCCCAATGGGTGAGCCCTTCAGCATAAATCCAACCAAGATCCATTTTCAGACCAGCTCGGTATGGTCCTTCTCCAGTGATTTTTCCACGTGTATATTTAATTTTCCCGTTCCGGATATAAGCGCCAGCTGAAAACATCTTTTCATTAAAGTGTGATGCGTATGCTCCGTTTGTCGTTTCAAGGTGAATGTATACGTCTTTATCGATAAAACGCTCAATGATTGGCTGTACCTTTGAAATATCAATTGGATCCAAAGCAAAACCCTCCTACGATTCCCTGCACTTTTCTATGCATTATCAATTGGATTACTTTTTTACGATTATAACAACTCAGCGTCAAGAAACGAAGAAGAAACGCTTATGACAGACGTTGCATATAAAATATTCATTGAAGTTTGTGCTTATCTGTCCATTCGTGGCTCAATATCCCATACATGCACATGTCGTACCTGTTACCATCCCGCTGGAGAAATTCACGTTGTGCGCCCTCATATTTAAAACCAAGGCGTTCGTACAACTTGATGGCACGCTTGTTGTAGCTGAAGACAGTCAATTGGACACGATGCAAATTCAATTCATAAAATGCGAAATTCAATATAAGCTCCATCGTTTCGTATCCAAGTCCTTGGGCCCAATGCTCCTTCTCACCGATTCCGATCGCAAGCCAGGCGTTACGATGAGGCCAAAGGATGCTGTCCAGATCGACCCAGCCGACGACCCTGTCATCTTCATTCATGCGGATTGCGAACAGAAACGATTTTTGTTCGCGGGGTTTCTGCTCCACCCAGTCCTTGAAATCCCGTTTCAACAACGGAAAGCTTGGAGAAGCATCCATACATCGCATATATTCATCATCATGGTACCACTCCGATACCTTGTCTAGATCTTCTTCTGTAAAACGTCCTAAATAGACGCGTTTTCCTTTACGGATTGACGTTGCAATCATAGTTTACCCCCTGAAGATAAATGCAATTAATTTTTCTTGATCCAGCAACCGTTTTGGAACAACTGTTCACGTCGGCCGTCCGGATGAATTCCGTCGATGTTCATTTCAGGCGAACCGATCATGAAATCGACATGCGTGATACTCGTGTTCAACCCAGCCTGATTCAATTCTTCACTGGTCATATTCGTCCCCTCCTCTATACATAGAGGGTAGGCTGAACCGATTGCTAGGTGACATGAGGCGTTTTCATCAAACAACGTATTGTAAAATATCGTATTTCTTTTTGCGATTGGTGAATCCTCTGGTACTAGGGCAACTTCCCCGAGAAAATGGGAACCGTCATCACTGTTGATGAGATGCTTTAATGTCTCAATCCCTTTGGAAGCATACACGTTTGTAATCTTTCCTGCCTCGAACGTAAGCTCGATATCTTCAATGGCAGTCCCTCCATATATTAATGGCATGGTACTTTTCACAGTTCCATTGACACCATTCTTCTTTGGGGCGGTGAACACCTCTTCAGTCGGCAAGTTCGGTGTGAAAAAGAGGCCTTCTTGTGTAACGGCGCCGCCGCCAACCCATAAATGCTGATCCGGAAGGTCCAGGACCAGGTCCGTGCCAGGAGCTTCGATATGGAGCTGTTTAAACCGTTTGGCGTTCAGTTCATCCACCTTTGAGAGTAAAGATCCAATATGGGCTTTCCATTGCTCCACAGGTTCATCACAATCCACCCGTGTCATTTGGAAAATTGCTTCCCATAGCTTGTCCAGTGCTTCTTCAGGTGTGACATTTGGATAGACTCTCTGCGCCCATTTTTCATTCGGGACACAAACGATGCAAAACGCAATTTTCCCGGATTTTCTTGCAGAAGAAATTTGCTGAAGTTCCATAGCGGAAGTTTTCATGAACGTTCCTACGCGATCCGGGTCAAGTCCAGAAAAGGCTTCAGGAAGAGTACTGCGGATCGAGAGAAATGCAGCTTTCTGTTTTACCAGCTCTTCCGACCGGTGTTTGCTCCAATCTGGAAATTCAGATAGGCTTTCTTCAGGTGCATGTTTGATCTTCAGCTTCGAAATTTCTTGGTCCATCCAATTGACATGAACATGCCGTGCTCCTTTTTTATAAGCAATTTCCGTTACTTTCCGAACGAAAGGGGCTGCATCCAAGTCAGCATTGATATTGAGCGTTTGTGTTTCTTGAAGGTTGAGGCCGATTGTCAAAGTGACTTCGGCAAGGTTTGTAAGCTTTCGTTCGTGCGATCTCTCATTCATTGATAGCCCTCCTTAAAAGCGATTCAAGCAAATCGGTTTTTTACGCGTATGGAATAGATCCGTTATTGTATGGAGATAAGCTGTATCAGAGATGTCCGCTCTTCCATAGGTATATAACGTTTCAAAAGGTACAACCCCCATCAACATAGATGAAAAATCAGAGATATCCAGTTTGATTTCTACATCAGCTTTTGCTTTCTCGCCTATCATCAAGCTTCCATTTTGTACATGTAATTGAATCGTACGATTGTTATCAGGTACAAATGAATCTTGGATGGTCATATCCAATGAAATCGTGACATTATTGAAATTGTGTGCTGACAGGGATTGCAGGAATCCTTCCGTATCCAGAACCCTGTACATCAAGCCGACACCTTGTGTATTGCTTTCATGATAAATGTGGGGAATAAGGTGACCAGTACCATTACTCGGGTCTGACAATAAATAATGAAAATACTCATCCTGTGTATCAAAATAGATCGAGCGGATCTGATCGTGTTGCGAATGGAAAAAGGTAAGCATTTCTGAAAGAACTTCCTGATTCTCATAGAGCATCTCATGAATGATGATGTCGTTTTGCAGGAAAGTATCTTCAGCATTCGATTTAAACGAAAATCCGCCATACCCTTTCACTTCACCATTTTTTACATACCCGACCGTAAAGTTTCCTGGCTGCTTTAACGGGCGCGAAAAACCTTTGACATTACGGATCATGAGGCCGTGGGTACGAGCAGCTGTCTTGTTATAAAAATCGACAATCCTATTCACGTCATCCAAAGTCAGATAAGAGATGTGTGCTTTTGAAGGTCCTTTCGGCAGTGAGCAGGGCGTACCCGGTACCGGCTCATTTTTGTCCTATATCCATAACCCATTTGCTTGTAAAAGTCTGGTCGGAACGGATAGAGGGCAGTAAAATAGGTTCCTTGCTCATGATAATGCTTATGAAAATATTCTAGGAGTGACTTTGCGACACCCTCTTTTTTATGTAAAAGATCAACAGCCACCATACCAATTCCTCCTACGGGAACTCTTTGTCCATGTAACATCATTTCAAAGTCATGGAACTGCATGCCGCCTACAAGTTTCCCAGATCGGTAGGTGCCATATAGGGATGTTGTAGGATCATTTTCTTGTATGTCTATGAATCTTTCTGCAGTTTTTTGTAAATCATCTTCTGAAACCAGCTTCATTCCAGGATAGGAACGGCTGACAATGGAGATGAATTCGCTGATATCTTCGATAGGCAATTTTTTGATTTCCATAGTTTATCCTCCTGATTCTTCCAAAGCGACTGTCTCAATTATAGCAAACTTGTATATGACAGAGAATTCGGATTCATATGATAATAGTGAAAGAATGGGGAGGGGCAGATTTTTCAAAAAATCTACAAACAAGAAATGATGTATAGTTATCGAGGGAAGGTTTCCATCGTGATTGTATCTTTTGATGGAGAAGATAACGTCATGGGCTGATAATACACAATTGAAAGCGTCCATGAGACCCTCAAAAAGTGAAAAACGGAAAACGAGGGACTCATTTTACAGGGACGTCGTGTATTTCAATGAAAAGAGGCTGCCCGGATTTTGAAAAACTTCAGAACGTAAAATTTTGTCAAATATTCTCGGGGAAATAAAAATCAATATGTCATTTATTAGCGAAATCGGTGCGTGATCTGATCGATATGGAAGCCAGTCCTATGATATACTACCCTGTAAATCTAGTAATCTTTTAAAAAACGGGTGATGAATCAAATGGGTATTTTAAAAAATGATTGGTCTGACGTTCTGGAGGACGAATTTCAAAAGGACTATTATTTAGAGCTACGCGAGCAATTGAAGCATGAATACGGACAGCAGAAAGTCTACCCCCACATGAATGATATTTTCAATGCGCTTCATTTCACCTCATATGAGGAGGCAAAGGTCGTTCTGTTAGGACAGGATCCTTATCATGGTCCCGGACAAGCTCATGGATTGAGTTTCTCCGTACAGCCAGGTGTAAGGAAACCACCATCCTTGCAAAATATCTTTAAAGAACTGAAAGATGACCTAGGATGTGAACCGCCGAATCATGGCTCTCTTATCCATTGGGCTAAACAAGGTGTCTTGATGCTGAATACGGTTCTTACTGTCCGGCATAAGCAGCCGAATTCCCATAAAGGGCTTGGTTGGGAGAATTTTACGAACTCAGTTATCCGTACTTTAAATGAACGTGAAAAGCCTATAGTTTTCTTATTATGGGGAAAACACGCCCAGCAAAAGGAAGAGCTGATCGCGAATGATCATCATCTGATCATCAAGTCGCCACACCCAAGTCCGTTTTCAGCGAATCGAGGATTTTTCGGAAGTCGTCCGTTTTCCATGATCAACCGTTTTCTTCGTGAAAATGGAATCGAGGAAATCGATTGGCAGATCCATGACATAAATGAAAAGAACTGACTCTGGCTATACTAAGGGCCATAGAGGAGGTTGAGGTATGGGAGCCATCCAACGCGGAGACTTTACGTTTGAAATCGAATACAGTGTTTCTCATCAAAATGGGGCAGTACATGTGTATGAGAATGGTACGTTCAAACAAGAACTGCCGTTTGAATTCGCCGGTGACAAGCCTAATGAAGATGAAATTGAAAAGATGGTCGATCAGTATTATGACAACCTGAAATAGTGAAACAGGAAAGGGGGGCTGACTCAAAAGGACATTAATTTGTCCTTCTGAGGTCAGCCCCTCTACTTTTGGTCTATTTTTGCTTAAAACCATAAAAGAATCGCCCTATTTTCTGTATAATTGAAGTTACCACACCACAATCCAGAAAGGACGATTCTTTTATGAAACATGATCATATTTCTTTCATTGATTATAACATGGACCAATTGATTCTACCAATGGATCTAGAACTTGAAGTTCCCCCACATCACCTCGCACGTATTGTTCATGAAGCCGTTGAGAACTTTGACGAGGGTATTCTTCTTCAAGAATATAAAGGTGGCGGACGAAGCAGCTACCACCCTAAAATGATGTTAAAAATCCTTGTCTATGCCTATGCCGAGAAAATCTATTCTGGGCGTAAAATCGAAAAAGCGCTTCAAGAGAATATTTACTTTATGTGGCTCAGCAACCACCAGAAGCCTGATTTTCGAACGATCAACCGATTCCGATCTGAACGCATGAAACCAATTATTTATGATGTCTTCTTTTCCATTATTGAACTTTTACACCAAAAGGGTTTTATTACCTTAGAAGATTACTATCTTGATGGAACAAAGGTAGAAGCAAATGCGAATAAATACACGTTTGTCTGGTTGAAAGCAACGAAACGATATAGTGAAAACCTGGATAAAAAGTTTCGTAAGATCGTCTTCGACATCGAACGATTCATCGAAGGCGAGGTCAAAGAAAATCAGCCTAATCTCGAAGAAAGCCTTAAAGAAAAACCCGTTACTGTAGAAGAAATTCAGGATACCGTTAAAAAGTTGGATAAGCATCTGGAAGAGAACCAGAAAGACCCAAAAAAGCGAAGAAGCAGCTTTAAAAAGATCTTCTTCCAAGGAAACAAAAGTATGATCGACAAATCGAAATCGTAAAGGGGCGAAATAGTTATTCTAAAACGGATCATGATGCAACCTTCATGCGTATGAAAGATGATCACATGAAAAAACGGACAATTAAAAGCTGGATACAATATTCAAATGGGAACAGAGAATCAATTCATTACAGGCTTTAGTATTCACCAGCGAGCAGGCGATCCAAAATGTTTGATTCCCCACCTAGATATTTTAGAACAAAACCGCCCTTTACCATCCAATGTCATCGCAGATTCAGGTTATGGAAGTGAAGAAAACTATTCGCATCTTGAAGAGAATGAAATAACAGCTTATATTCCGTTTAATACGTTTGAAAAAGAGAAGACAAGAAAATGGAAAAAAGAAATCGGCCGAGTTGAAAACATGGAATATGATGAGGAACTTGATGAATTCATCTGTGCCAACAACAAACGGTTGACCTTTCAAGGTGAGCGAAAACGCACTCATGAGCACGGATATGTATCGACGAGTCGGACCTATCGTTGTGCAGAATGTGTCGGCTGCCCATTTCAGGAAAAATGTGCGAAGGGGAAAGATCAAAAGTCGATTTACATATCTTTGAGAAATGTCCAACAACGAAAGGAAATCCGTGAACGATTACTTTCAAAAGAAGGAAAGCAGATTTACAGTCAACGAAAAATCGACGTTGAAACCGTGTTTGGACAAACGAAACATAATGTGTTTTGCAGTGAAAAAATACACAAAATTGCAATTGCAAATACATAGTGTTGCAACTTGACATGGAGCCTCTACGGGTATGCACTACCAGCCAAGAAGCCAGCAGTATCAAGGGCTGGCTGTGCCAACCAGGCTAGCATACCCGCCTCTCCAAGTAAAGTTGCTATGATGTTTTAGGCTTGCAATACTCTGTACTTTTATTTTGCACTAAACACATAATCAGGGATTTCAACGTTTTCACTTAAGAGGCCTCTCGAAAGTTACAATCGAATGGGGCTTAGTTAGTATTGGTCACAATCTCAAAAAGATGAAAAATCTAATTCAAGGAAAGCAAATGGAGACGGTATAGGACGCAAAATCCGTTTGTTTTCTTCAAAAATTCTAAAAAACACTTCAAAAATAAAGCTGACCCAACATCAATTTTCATCGATGTTTTGGGTCAGCCCCTTTCTTATGCTTAGAGCATCCAACTCCAGCATTACTCACTACAACTCTTGGCATAGGAAAAGACCACATAGATACCCCACTTGATACATTTATATAGATATTTACCCCAATACGCCAGTTGCTTATTCGTGGTTTAAATATAAAAGTATAAAACTCTCGATACTACGAGAGTTTTTCACAAGTTATTTCTTTGTTTTCTTTCTTGCGGAATCGACAGAAGGTCCTTTTTCATATCCGGTTCCTTGTCCTTCAGGCTGGGAAGAGGGGAGTCCAATCGTAGTAGGATCCTTTTTCTTTTTCTTCAAGATAATCACCTCCGTATGTTTACTTTTTCCGAAAACATGAGACTTAACCCTAAATCATGTGTGAATATTTTGCAGACGGGGTATTTATTTTGTACAACGATTTATAAGGAGGAGTACTGGATGGAGGAAACGATTTATCACATAGTACCGAATGATAAAAAACGATGGGACATAAAAGTAGAGGGGCGCGATAAGCCTGAAAAGACGTTTGAGAGAAAAGAAGAGGCTTATCAAGAGGCCCAGGATCTTGCTGATCGATCCCGTCCGAGTCAGTTGATCATTCACCGCATGGATGGCAAAGTGGAAGATATAAGCAAATATTCTACAAATGGATAAAGAGGCTGCCGAATCTGGCAGCCTCTCTTTATGATATATTCTTTATTCTCCGTCCTCATCCCCGTAGCCTCTAGTCTGAACGTCTCGATTATCGACATTTTTACTAGGCTTTGTGTTGTGGTTGTAATCCTCCACAGGATGCATCGAATGGTCTGGATTTTGCATATAGATGCTTCTGCTTGGAAATGCGACAGAGACTCCTTCACGATCGAGGATTTCCATGATGCGAAGGTTGATATCCTGCTTTACATCCAGGAAATTGACCCAGGCAGTCGTTTTTGTAAAGAAATAGATCATGATATCAAGACTACTTGAGTTGTAACTGTCAAAATTGACGATGATCAATTCTGGATGGACTTCTTGATGTTCTTTCAGCATCGTTCTGATCTGATCGACCACTCTTTCAAGCTTTTCCTTTGGTGTTGTATATTCCACCCCGAGATTGAAGGAGATTCGGCGTTTTCTCATACGCGTCCAGTTGGTGATCGGTTCATTTGCGATGTTCGCATTCGGTACCGTAACATGGGCGTCCGCAAATGTCCTGACCTGCGTACTGCGGAATCCGATATCTTCCACCACTCCTTCAACGGAAGGCGTTTGTATCCAATCTCCGATGGAAAATGGACGTTCCATAATGATCACGACACCGCCAAAAAGATTCCCCAATGCTTCCTTTGCCGCAAATGCAAAGGCCAATCCACCAATTCCCAAACCTGCAACGAATCCATTGACGTTATATCCCCACTCTTGGGCTAACACACTGACGGCGATCGCCCCGATGACGACTTTCAAAACCCTGGACAAGAACGGAATCAATATTTGATCCATTTGTAAATCCAATCTTCGGTGTATGCTTCTGAAAAGAACCGAAGAAGATGAAGATAGGTTTATCAAGCCCCAAGTCACTAAAACGATCACCGATGATCGGAACAATCGTAAAGGCAAGTGAATATCTTCCGTACGGAATTCTAGCGATCGAAAAGCGAGATAAAGTCCCAGAAAGATGAAAAAAGCATTCAAAGGTTTTTCAAAAGCCAATAGAATTTTATGAAGGACTTGAGTTGACGATTTGTCAGTCAATCTAGAAATTAAATTGAATATATATTTGGTGAATAGTTTTCTGAAAATGACAAAACCGATAAAGATGGCTATTGCAATACCGATATCAACCCAAAGTGATAAATCGGTGACATAGTCCATCGTTGTATTGTACCAATCCAGCATGACGAGACTGCACTCCTTATATGTAGGGTATAAAGTAAATCTATCAAAAATAGGTATGAAGGTAAAATATTGAATAGGATGTACATATACTTCTTTTCATTTTGTTCGGGAATGGGGGTTTCTAACCGTCAATCGGTTCTGGTTCCCCCCTATAACGCTCTGTAACAGACACATACTGTGCTTTTCAAAATAGCATCATCATTTTCAAGATACTTTAATATAATTGGAACAGATTATCATGATCGAGGAGAAGTACATGAACTTATTTGAACAAGCCCGGAAAATGGCAGGAAAATAAATCCGAAGCTTAACGTTATTTTTGTTGGAGGCTCCGTTTCAAGAAATTGGGATGACCGGTTCTCGGATATTGAACTTTTCTTGTTGTGGGATGAGCCGCCTAATGATGAAGACCGTTTGAACCCGATTAAAGAAGTCGATGGTACAATCCTTGATTTTCACCCTTATGAAGAGCAGGAATGGTCTGAGACCTACTTGGTAGATGGTACGAAATTCGAGATCAGCAGTTTTCTCACTTCTACAATCGAAGAGTACATCCAATCGGTGATAAAGGGTGATATTTCACTTGATAAGCAATGTCTGGTAGGAGCGCTTGCCGATGGTATGGCTCTTAAGGGGGAAAGACAGTTTGACCACTATACAGAATCTATCTTTCCTTACCCCAAAATCCTTAAAGAAAATCTTATATTGCGTTTTTTTGATTTTGATGGCAGATGGCAAAATCGTGAAGCGCTCATTTATAGAAGAGATTCTCTTTTTTTGCATTCGCTGCTTGTAGAAGTCTCTAAGAACCTGATCATGAGCTTGAGTGCATTGAATGAAATGTACATCCATCACCCAGGGTTGAAATGGTTGACGGAGACGTGTGAGAGGATGGAAGCGAAACCTGATTGTCTTTCTGAAAGGATTCATCGATTGCTTACATGGACTGACTTGGGTGGAAGTGTAAGAGAATTGGAAGGACTGATTGCAGAAACCGCACAACTTATACAACTCGGATGTCCGCATATAGATATAACAGATCAGCTTAAGAATGCAAAAGCTGTACGGCCAGGGGCCAAGGAAGACTAATTTTTGTTACATGAGTTCAGGGGGATAAAGATGGAGAAGGGTTTAGAAAGAGAATATAGAATAAGCCGGGGGACAATATGGAAAAGAGGTCTGATCATCGGGTTATCCGTGATCATAATTCTATTACTCATCGCCTCTTCTGTTGCTGTCTATATTCTCCAAAGGAGCTTACCAGACATCAAAGGTGAAAAGGTGGTTACCGGGATAAGCGGACCTGTGTCTGTTCATAGAGACCAAGCAGGTGTTCCGCATTTAGAGGCTGCTAACCTGAAGGACCTATATTTTGCGCAAGGTTACGTTACAGCCCAGGACCGATTATTTCAAATGGATTTAAGCAGAAGGCTTGCATCTGGACGATTAAGCGAGGTAGTTGGAAAAGCAACCGTCGATCGAGACCGTTTTTTCCGGACACTTGGGTTGAGAAGAGCAGCAGAATCTTCGTTAGATGCATACTCTTCTGAAGCGAGAAATGTACTGGATTGGTATGCTGCAGGGGTGAATGCATTTATTTCTGAAGCGACAAAGAAAAATACACTTCCCCCTGAATTCATTCTGCTAGGATATAAACCGGAAAAATGGAATCCAGTCGATTCATTGGCCATTGCAAAATATATGGCTTTTGACTTAGGTGGCCATTGGAATGGGCAAGCATTTCGACAATATTTATTGCAGAAATTCCCTGAAGAAAAAGCATTGGAGCTGTTTCCTGCAGATCCGGAAAATGGTGGAGAAGTCTTATCGGCAATCAAACAAAATCCGGTCGACATTGAGAAAAGTTTAGCGGACGCTGTGGTGCCGCCACCCTTTAATGGGAGTAATAACTGGGTGGTTTCGGGCCAAAAAACGGAATCCGGTTTACCGCTTCTTGCCAACGATCCTCATTTAGGGCTCGGTACTCCATCAATTTGGTATGAGACCCACTTGAAGAACAGGGACTTGAACGTAAGTGGTGTCATTTTTGCTGGAATTCCAGGTATCATCGTCGGCCATAATGAAAAAATCGCCTGGGGTGTCACGAACGTTGGTCCGGATGTCCAGGATTTATATATTGAAAAGCGTAATCCTACGGACCCATCCTTGTTTTTATATGAGGGTGAATGGGAAAAAGCAGAGGTCATCAAAGAAACAATCAAAGTGAAAGATGAGGCGGATATCGACCATGAAGTGATGATCACGAGGCATGGACCGATCATTTCTGAATACGCGCATTACAATCAAGAAGAGACAGCATTAGCATTGAAATGGACTGCATTGGAACCGTCTACCGAACTAGAAGCCGTGATCAGGATGAACCATGCGGAAAATTGGCCTGAATTTAAAGAAGCACTGACATACTTCCATACGCCTGCCCAAAATTTTGTCTTTGCTTCTGTAAATGGGGATATTGCATACAGGGCGAATGGTCTTATACCGATCCGAAAAAAAGGGGACAGCATGGTACCGGTACCGGGTTGGACGGATGAATATGAATGGGAAGGTTTCATCCCATGGCACGAGTTGCCTACGGTTGTCAATCCGGATAAAGGCTTTATCGCGACCGCAAACAATAAGATCATCGGGGACGAGTATCCTTATCACATAACACATACATGGGCGCAGCCTTACCGTTATGAACGAATCGATCAGCGCCTTTCTAGAGCCCGGGAATTTTCGGCTGATGACATGAAAGATCTTCAGATGGACCAATACAACCTTCAAGCGGAAGAAATGATCCCGTTGCTACTTAAGAGGTTAGCGAGAGAAGATTTTAATAAGGTGGAAAATGATGCCTTCGCCTTGCTTGCGAGATGGAACTACGAAGATAGTAAAGATCAGGGAGCACCTCTCATATTCCATTTTTGGATGGCAGAGATTAGCAATGTTTTATTTAAAGGCCAAATTAATTCTAAAATGATGAATCTCTTTGATGGAAGAGGACAGGTCGTTGACGAGTTGATTCGAAAAGACAGCCGTGGTGAGCCGAGTATATGGATCCATGAAGCAGGTGGTTTGAATGAAGTGGCCACCGAAGCTTTCCGGCGTGCTGTAAAAGAATGCTCCGCCTTGCAAGGCGATAACGTCAATGATTGGCGCTGGGGAAAATATCATTCCCTTTTATTAGAACACCCGCTTGGTTCAGTCAAACCGTTTAATCTCCTGTTCAACCCTAAGCTAGCGGAAGTAGGAGGGAGCCGCGTGACTGTGATGGCAGCCGGATGGAATAACAAAACCGGAAAAGTGAACCACGGAGCGGCTTGGCGGACCGTTGTCGATATGGCTGTTCCGACTGAATCCCATAATGTCGTAGGACCAGGGCAATCAGGGCACGTCTTAAGCAATTGGTATGATGACCAAATTGATGATTGGGTGGAAGGTGGGTACCATACAACAAGTTTGAAGAAAGAAGATTACCAAACAAGTGATGAACTGATCCTCGTTCCAGGTGAATAAAAAAGGGGGCTGACTCTATTGAGTCTCCCCTTTTAAAAGTTTCAACGAATTATCTTGTATTTGCACCGGATTATTTCGACTTTGCACCGAAAAATTTTTGATTTGCACTGAATTATTTAAGATTTGCTACGAATCCTTCAAACTCAGATTCTTCAACACAGTTTCAGAGAAAGATGTTTTGATGCAACCATACCTTGAGCTGTTGCATTGGAAATGCTCGAGAATACAGGGTGTGTACAAACATCCCCGATTGCATAGATGTAGGGGTCGCTCGTTCGTTGGCACGAATCTACCTGGACATAATTCCCTTCATCCAGGGTGACGAATTCTTTTACATAGCGAATGTTCGGCTGCACACCGATCCGGATGAAGATACCTTCCACAGACAGATGGGTGATTTCATTGGTCAAACGATTTCGTAAATCGACTCCTGCGATGCCATTTTCAGCATGTTTGATGTTTTGGACAACAGTGTCACATAGTATGGTTATTTTAGAATGTTCGATGACATGCTTCCTGAATTCCTCACGGGCCCGGAACTCTTTGGAACGATGGACCAAATAGACATTTGCTCCGCATTCAGCTAATAAAAGAGCGCCTTCAAATGCCCGATCTCCACCACCGACTACAACGACTTTTTTCCCTTTAAAACGATACCTGTCTTTTGTGGCAGAATAAATTTCACCCCGGTCGATCATCTCTTGTTCACCAGGTATGTCAAGCCGTCTTACGGATGTCCCTGTTGCAAGAATCAAATAGTTATAATTGATTTTCATTTCATTTGAATTCTGTATAAGAGTAGCGGTCTTATTGATATGGTCCAGGTGTTTGATCTTCATCTGCAAATGAAATTGAACCTTTAATTCACCAATATGAGTAGCAAAATGGTTCTTTAGCATCTGTCCATTTTCGTAGATGTTTCCGGGATAGTCTACGATACGGTTATGAATGTCCTTCAATTGACCACCTAATTCCGCCTGTTCCTCAAAAAGGAGGTAGTTCAAGCCTAGGCGTTGACACCAGATTGCTGCAGATATCCCTGCAGGACCACCACCGATAATGAGAATATCCGTTGTCTTCACGATTGTTCACCCATTTCATAGTTTTCAACCCATTTCTCAAATTCAAGCCAATCATAGACTCGTTCAACATCTACATTCCGATTATATCTATAATCCATAGCCACTGCCTTTCGGCCAGACTCTTCGAAAGCGATCAGGTTATGTGGTGCATCGTCAAAAAGCACATCTCCACATACCATATCCTTCCGATGGGTGAAAATCAGGTTTCTCGCACCTATGAATGGGAGATTTTTCTCGACCCATTGTTCCTTTTCGGTATAGGCATAGGTCCTGCTGCTTGTCACAATCAAAATATCATGTTGTTCTGAGAGGCGTTTCAAGACTTCTATAGCGTTTGGCAATGGCTTAAGTCGGATGAATAACCCTGGCTCGTCCAAATAATCATAGATCTTAGTGCCGCATTCCTCTTTGACATAATTTTCGCTCTGCCAGCATTCAAGGTCATTTACACTAAGGTTATCGTGATAGTCTTTGTTATATCGGCTGTGCCATTCGCTCATCAAATCACAGATCACCGAATCCATATCGATTAATAACGTACTCATGTTTCTTCTCCTTTAAGTCCTCTGTTATGGTTAAGTATAGCAATACATAAGAAAAAGTGAAAATGACGCAGAAAGGAGAAGAAGCTAAGTACCCCGCACCTAAAGAAAAAATGATGGATCCTCAACTAAGGTGATCTGCATCATTTCTTGAAGGAGCTCTTCTATTCGATTTCTTCCGCTTTTCCACTTAATATTTTAAGCTGGTTATTTTCAAATCCGACTTCGTAATGGCATTTATACAGTACGGTCTCTGTATTTTTGTTTTTATTGCGTTCGAGTGCTTGGATGATGACAGTTACAATAAATTTATTTCCTTCATCAATCGGTTCGCTGCTGATCTTATTGATCGTAACGTCTACTGTATGGAGGTAGCCTTCCCGGAACTTTTTATAAAGTGTACCCGTCTGCCACTTACTCCCGAGCAAGGAATAGGCTGTCACATAATCTCCGATAGCTAAATTGTCGATAAAATAGCCGACAAGATATTCACTTTCTCTAGTATTCAATGTAAATTCTGATGGGTGACCGGTATCGTCTCCCAATTCCATTGTGTGTTCGACAGGGTTTTCAGACCAGGATACAATCTTCTTATAAACGTCTGAGAGAGGGATGCTGAATCCGATCGATCCCTCTTCAGTCCCGGCGGAGTTGATTGCAAGAACCTGTCCAGTCTGTTTATCGATCAAAGGTCCGCCGCTGTTCCCCTTAGCGATTGGGGCGGAAATTTGATAGACATTAGAGTAGGTATAGTTATCAATAATGAATTCTCGATTCAAACCACTGATGATGCCAGTTGTCACCGTGTTCTGTAACCCAAGGGGACTTCCTAATGCTACCACTTCATCCCCGATTTCAGCTTCATAGTTCCTAGCGATTTCGAAGAACTGTTCCCCAGCTAGGTCGGGGACTCGGATAACAGCGATATCCGTGGACTCGCCGATACCGATTAGTTGCCCTTCATATTGCTGGGCGTTTGCAGTTCGGACCATGATGCTCTTGCCACCTTTGACGACATGGGCGTTTGTAACCACATCACCGTGTTCATTATAGATGAAACCAGAACCGACACTTTCACCATCGGCCTGGGCGACTTCTAACTGGACGACACTTTTTTGACTTTCATGAATGATCGTTTTCAGATCTTTCTCTTTTGGGCTTTCTGCTTGATCTGCTTTTATGTCTACTTCTCCGATCGATGAAGTAGCCGAAACTTTCAAACTGCTAAAATGATCATGTAAGGCATAACCTCCAAAAATACCAGCCATTAGGGTAAGGGAGGTTATGATGATGGAGAGAATGGCAGGGCGTTTCAATCTAATCCTCCCTTTCGATTTATTGTAGGTACCAATTAGCCTCATTGAATTCCACATCAAGCTCTTTGTCTATTAAATAATGGGTATATTCAAATGTTCCTTTTTCATCAGGATAGAGAACGTCTGGATATATATAGACTTCATTTTCATCATAAACTCGCTTTTTCTTATCAACTAAGGAGTATGAAATACTTGCCAATGTAATAGGGACCGTAGCTTTACTTTTTACAGAACCTTTCACGACCAGGTCACCTAAATCATTGAATTCCGCTTTAATAGAAATAACCTCGAGAGCGTCATTCAAGTTATGCTCCTTTTCTTCTGCAGCTGCAATGAGAGCTTGTTCATACCGTTTTTGTTCGGCTTTTTCGAAAGCGGCTTGTTCATTCTGGATAGTTGATTTTAAGTTGATCAGCTTTTCATTTTTAGGTTTGTGGTATAGTCCTTTTTTTACAGAGGCGAGTGCTGCGGTGAACTGATGGTCGGTCAGTAAGTCGTTTGCTTGTGCAAAAGCTATTTCTGCGATTCGATTTCGGATTTCATCAGCAATTTCATCTGCTTCTTTTATATCAAGCTTTTCTGCTTTTATCAGGATCGGTTCGAGCTCTTCAAGCGTCGATTTACCTTTCATTTCGTAGCTGATCTCTGCTACATTGACGTTCATCCGTATATTCTTGATATCTTTTTCAATCGAATCTGCTACTTTCCCCGAGTATGTTGATAGGATGCCTTCCGCTTTTTCAATTTGTTCAAAGGATTTACTGAATTCTTGACCCTCTTGATGTTTCGTTGCAATATGTAAGCGTTCGTTTATTTCAATCGCTGAATTTACTAGTTTCATGTTTTCCGTCGCAGCAGGAAATTGCGAACGTAGCGCGAGAGCTTCCTCAAAATATTTACGAGCTTCTTTAAATTCGCCTTTCAGAGCTGCAGTTTCTCCTTTTTGGAAAGCTTCCATAGCTGAATTGGTCCTATTATGTTCACTGAAAAAATAACCTGATAGGCAGATTGTTGCAATAAGGAAAGCGATCACTGGCATCAGCCAATGCCATCGCTTCATTTCATTTTTAGTAGACTCTACTGTGGCCAGGCGTTTTGCTCCACATGTGTCACAATATTGATCCTTCCTATGCAATTTGTTGCCACAATTTGAACAAAACATCCATCTTCCCTCACTTTTAGTAGACTACAGTATATATTTTGTCATATATTAGCATTCTTTGGAACTCTTAATACGAAAATATTTTCAAGGATTTTTGCGGATTTTTAAACAGGTCCACAAGAAAGTGGTACCGTTTTTGAATCCGGTTCTTACCTTCGAAAACAGCAATTAAGATCATAAAGTCCAAGGGTAGAAAAATGAGAAGTAGAAATACGAAATGTCCCTTGATAAAATAAGAGGAAATCGTAATTTTACGGGATGATGGACAGTGAAGAAAATCGCCTTAAATAAATGGATCGGCGGACGGGTGATCAAGACAGGCCTTGCTGCATTTGTAACTGCACTGATTTGCAATATTTTCAATCTGCCAGCTCTTTTTGCTGTAATTACAGCAATCGTCACTATTGAACCGACAGCTTCCGATTCGATAAAAAAAGGAATGATCCGTTTTCCGGCAGCTATGATAGGTGCTGGTTTTGCCATGCTGTTCGAATCTTTTCTTGGCCAATCCTCACTTGCTTATGCCTTAGCAGCAACGCTAACACTCGCAGTATGTCATAAGCTGCGGCTCGATGTAGGAATGTTGGTCGCGACATTGACAGCTGTCGCAATGATTGCTGAAACTGAAGATCAGTTTTTGAACTCTTTCTTTGTGAGGCTTAGTACGACTCTGATCGGGCTGGTCGTTTCTACTGTAATCAATTTCATGATACTTCCGCCACATTATAACGACATGGTCATCAAAAAAGTCGACCAGTTATATATAGGATCCGGGGAACTTTTGAAAAAGTTTATTGAAGGAAAAAATTCAAAAGGGTTACGGATTGAATATCAACGGTTGAGCAAGGAATTGGAACGCACATTTGCACTTGCCCAGTACCAACGCGAGGAATGGAAATATAGGAGACACAACTTGAAGGACATCCAGAAATTTGGGATTGTTGTAAAAAAATTGGAATATCACCAAAAGATTCTTTATCATTTCGGGAATTTGTTATATCTTAATATAGAGAAGACGAAATTACCTCCAGAACAATCCGGAACTATTATTGATTCCGCTACTTCAATTGCCGCTATCTTAAAAGATCCTCGTCATAAAATGAATGAACAGCATAACAAGCTTATTGAACAGCTTGAATCTTTATTCATTTCGGAGAGGGACCGTCGTGATGTTACCGAAGCTTCCAAGGTTAAACGACATATTTCACAGCGAATTACAGTCATTTATGAATTATTAGCATTAGAAGATGTATTGGAAGATTTAGAAAGAATTAGCCACAGGAACCAAAGGGATGAAATTGGCTGATTATAATGGGACATATTTGAACGTTGTGTGGATTTATGGACAAAAAGTTGCCTACAGGGTAACACATCTTTTATTCTTGAAGGAGAATTATTGCTGAATAGGAGAGAAACCATGAATCATAATTCAACTGCCAATAAAAAAAGCTACACAGGAATTGTCGTATTCCTATCGATTTTGATAAATGCTTTAGTCGTTGTCCTCTTCTTTTTACCGGAATATGAGGGAGAAACGGGCTTCGACATAACCGTGTTGCCTTTATTGAATGCTATTTTCAATAGTTTTACGTTTGTTTTTTTGCTTGCAGCACTTTGGTTCATCCTGCATAAAAATATCAAACTGCACCGTCGCTTCATATTTGCGGCATTCACATCGACAACCCTGTTTCTGATTTCTTATGTTTCTTACCACTATCTTGCTGAATCAACTTCATACGGTGGAGAAGGACCATTAAAATACATCTACTATTTCATCTTGATCACTCACATCATTTTGGCAGCAGTCATTGTTCCCTTAGCACTATTGTCCTTGGTACGTGGTTTGACCATGCAAGTCGAAAAGCACCGTAAAATTGCAAGGTGGACAATGCCTCTTTGGCTTTATGTCAGCCTGACAGGAGTATTGGTCTATATCCTGATATCTCCTTATTACTAGGTTTTTCTAAATTTTAATGTTGGTTTTCTATAGAAAATTTTTTTAATCGAAATTCGCGACACTCCTGCGGGAAAAGCGAGCCAGGCAAGACCCCGCAGATTGGATACAGAGAAGTGATGTCCAGCTCAGCGACCAGTCACTTGGATCACTTCAAACTTCCTACGGCGGCAACACACTGATTTTACATCTTATGTGTGAGCCCACGCAGAACCGAACTTTGTTTGGTTCGAGCCTCCTCGTCAGTTTTCCAGTGACCTACGTGACTAAGCGAGTCGCTTCCGCTTTTCTTCAGCCCGCGGAAAGGGAGTGAATTTCGCAAAAATCAACAATTTAGGATAACAGAGCCTAACACTAAAACGTGGGGCGGCCTATGAGCCAGATGGAACTTGATACCCGAAAATTGAATCGCAGAATTCTGAATGTGTATTGGTTGATCATCTTCTTAGCGATCATCATAAAGCTCATCAATTATAACTTCAGCAATATACCATTAGGGGAGTATCTTATATACTTTGTTGCTGTACCAGGTGTAATCGGAGCTTTAATTGTTGGGGGAGCTGAGATCGCAGTTCGGCTGGACCATTCGTTGAAGGATTTTACCGTCATTACAGCAGGTCTTTTGATCGCGCTTAATTTTATCTATAGCCGACCAGATTTGCTCATTGTAAAAGCTGCCTCTTTCTCCCGGTCCTTGCTTCTGGCCCTTATTTCAAGAAGAGGATCATCTTATATACGACCGGTTTGACGATTGTAAGTTATTCAATCCTTTCCATCATCGATCCTATGATTAGAAGCAGTATCGGGATCATCGACCATTTCACTTTGTTAGCGATGCTTTCAATTGCCGCACTATCTGTCATAGGGATAACTGAAAGAGGCTTGGTCTTTGTAGGTAAACCGATAGAAAAGACGGTTGAGTTGGTCGAAGGGATCCGCAGCAAAATCGAACGTATTTCATTCCGGGTATTGGAAGGATCTCGAGTGACTGTAAGTATTGGGGTCAATGAATACGATGCAGGGATAGGTAAGGAAGTATTTTTGAAAAAGCAGACAAGCTATTTACTCGGCAAAACGAAATGGTAAAAATCAAGTCCAGACAGGGTAAAGGAAACTTGGCAAAGCCAAAACCCTTGGTGAAGGCTTCGCCTTAGTTGAACTTATACCATGAGGTGTAAAGGAAACTTGGCAAAGCCAAAACCCTTGGTGAAGGCTTCGCCTTAGTTGAACTTATATTGAAGAATATTATACTTTTTTTAAATGAAAGAAAGAACCGCGGGAAACACAACGGTTTTTTCTTTTAATTTTTTTTAAAAAAAGCAGAAGGTTTCTTTCGTTTATTAGCGAATATTACGAGTCTGCTATTTTTACAGGGAGGGGTCAATATGACGACAATCGCATTCATCAGACACGGAGTTACGAATTGGAATCTAGAAGCAAGAGCTCAAGGGCAATCCGATATTCCTCTTAATGAAGAAGGGTTGCTTCAAGCGAAAGCATTAGGTCGGAGGTTTGAAGGCGAAGAATGGGATACGATTTACTCAAGTGATCTTAGCCGTGCTAAAGTGACGGCAGAATCAATAGGGAACGTCCTTAACCTGCCTGTCCAGACAGATGAACGGCTTCGTGAACTCCATTGGGGTGAAATGGAAGGAACGAATGAAGAAGAACGTCTCGAACGATGGGGAGAAAACTGGCGAGATCTTGATCTTAATTTTGAAAAGGAAGAAAACATCCTAGCGAGGATCAAATCGTTCATGGATCAAGTCATCCATAAACATCCAGATGGACGGGTCATCGTCGTCAGTCACGGGGCTTTACTCAACGATTTGTTCACGTATCTTCTAGAAGATTATGAAAGATGCCGGTTTGGGAATACGTCAGTCTCCATTTTCAAGTTTGTAAATAAGAAGTGGGAAATCCAGCTATTGAACTGTTCCGCACACCTCGCGACCATAGAGGATCGAAAAGCTTGAATCTGTTTTATCACTTTAGTGAAGAAGGGACGATCAAGGAATTTCATCCAAGAAAACCAGCATCGTTTCCGGATGCACCTCCTTTGGTTTGGGCGATAGATGAAACCCATCGCCCGCTATACCTTTTCCCGAGAGACTGTCCACGGGTTGCCTTTTGGAAAGGTAATCAGACCACAGAAAGCGACCTGGAAAAATACAACGTGAATGTAAGGATGGTTATCACAATTGAAAGCGGTTGGATGGATCGGTTGAAGGAAGCGACAATCTATCAATACACCTTTAAAGGAGATTCATTCATCTGTTTCGATAAAAATGCAGGCTATTACACTTCCCGGTCAACGGTGGTTCCGATTTCTGTCCAAAGACTCGAAAGCTTACCCCAGCTTCTTGTAGAGGAAGACGTCGAATTAAGGTGCTTGCCCTCTTTAAGAATGTTAAGGGAGGAAATTCCCATGTCTTCCTTGAATTTTTCAATGATCAGAATGCGCAATACGATAGACTGATTCCTTCTTCAATATAAACATGGTATGATGGATAGATGAAATTTTGGTTGGAGGAGACAGCATGAAATCGTTCATCTTACGTTTGATCAGTTTTATAGTTGGACTAAGTTTGATATCACTTGGTGTAAGTTTTACAATAAAAGCAGAATTAGGAACAGGCGCTTGGGATGCGCTCAATGTCGGGTTATCGAAAACGGTCGGTTTGACGGTGGGCAGCTGGGTTTTCATTGTCGGTATCATCCTGATTATTTTAAACGCTTTTCTTTTACGGGCACGCCCTGATATGCTGGCGGTAATCACGATCTTTCTAGCGGGTCTTTTTATTGACAGCTGGCTGCTCATAGTATTGGACCAATTCAAAGTAAGTGGTTTGCTGCACCAGATCATCCTTTTCGTCGTTGGAATGGTGATTTTAGCTTTTGGGATTTCGGTTTATCTACAAGCAAACTTTCCCCTTATCCCTATTGATAAGCTTATGTTAGCCATACAGGAACGACTAGGTGTAAGCATGGGTGTGGCGAAAACGATCGGTGAACTGTCAGCACTTGTAGTTGCTTTTCTTTTCAGCGGACCTATTGGACTCGGGACCCTCATCGTCACGTTTACGATTGGCCCGCTTGTCCAATTGATCGCACCAAGGGTCCATAAGTTCCAACAAAGATTACAAGCATAATAAGCAGGACCAACTTTCTAAAGGTTGGTCCTTTTTCAATAAGGTAGAGGGAATGGCTAGGATGTTCCGAATATTTATCATAAGGAAAAGAATCGGAGGTTATGAAATATGAATGTAGGCAAAGTTACAGAAGTGATCCGATATCCGGTGAAATCCATGCAAGGTGAGTATTTATCAGCAGCTACAGTCCATGATCATGGTGTCAAAGGTGACCGTGTTTTTGCATGGGAAAAACGCGAAAATCCTGAGAAGCATCTAACGATCCCTGATTCACCCTTTCTATTGGATTATGATGTGAAGCTAGAGGAGAAAGGCACACTCGTTTTCATAAAAGAAGATAAGCGTTTTAAGCAAGACGATAAAGAGTTCTATGAGTATCTTGAGAGAAAGACTGGTGCAGGCATTAATCTTGTTCATACGAATCCGGCCGGAACAGGACCATCTTATTGGGATTCCCCATTATTGCTGACTAGCAAAGCCTCGTTAAAAGAACTCAAACATTTATGTGGGCGTGAAGAAATGGACATGCTCAGATTCAGGCCAAATATCGTCATGAACCTCGGGAATGCTGAACCTTTCTTAGAAGAGTCCTGGATCGGCAAGGATTTTAAAATCAATGACGTCATCCTGCATGTAGAAAAAGGCTGTGAACGCTGTGCCTATGTCAATTTTGACTCTAGGACACAAGAAGTAGACACCAACGTCTTGAAAACCGTAGTTAAAGAAAACAAACAGATTTTCGGCATCTATGCATCGGTTATAAAGCCAGGCACTATCAATGTCGATGATTCGATCGAGGTGCTGGAGTAGAATTTTCAAGATAATTTCTCAAGTTTAAAGATAAAATCACAAGTTTTAAGATAATCTTAAAAGTTTCAAGTTAGGATGCCGTTTTTTAAAGATAATAGCTTGTGCGGGGCAAAAAAAATGTATGATCTACAAAACACTTCGTACAGCACGTGTGAGGGACTTCAAAAATGAAGTCTCCCTTAATCCTCAATTCAATTCAGGAAGCTTACGGTGTTTCGTCGCTTGCTCATATGCATAGGCCAAACCGATCAAGGATGGCTCGCTATATGCAAGGCCAGAGAATACGACCCCTACCGGCTGCCCTTCTTCTGTAAACCCGCCAGGAACAGCGATGGATGGGTAGCCTGCTTTTGCTGCCACCCCAGCACCGCTGGAATTAGGGAAGAGCAGAGCATCCAGCTGATATTCTGCCATGACAACATCAATCCCTCTGGTTCTGGACAGCTGAAGGTCACGCAACCGGCTCTCAAGGTAGGCAGGTTCCGTCATCGTTCCGGATGTCTTATCTGATTCGATCAGGATATCCTGTCCATATTTCAATGCTCGTTCTGAATGATTTTCATTGTACCGGATCACATCTGCCAATGAATGTACTGGGGAAGTGGAGGGGAGTTTACTCAAATACGCATTCAGATCGGATTTGAATTCATACAACAAGACATTGTAGTCCCATGTGGAATCCTCCTCCATCGGTGAGATTGATTCAAGTTCCACCACGGTTGCACCGGCCTCCTTGATATCTTCAATCGCTTTTTCCATCACCAGACGTTTTTCTTCCGGTAAAATATCGATATACAAGGAGCGTGCCACACCAATCCTCGCGTTGTGAAGCGCATTTGCATTCAGGTTGGATGTGTAATCCCGGTAGCTCCGTTCAATGCTCGTTTGTGTGATAAGGTCCTTTTCATCCTGCCCTGTCAGAGCACCGAGCGAAATTGCCGCATCGGTTACAGAACGAGCAATCGGGCCTGCCGTATCTTGACTGTGCGAAAGCGGGATGATACCTGCCCGGCTGATGAGGCCGACCGTCGGTTTTATTCCCACTACGTTATTCTGGCTTGCAGGGCTTAAAATCGATCCGGATGTTTCCGTTCCGATTGTAAGTGTTGAAAAGTGTGCAGCAGCCGCAACCGCTGATCCTGAACTGGAACCGCCGACATCAACATGCCCGCCATAAGGGTTAAGGACCTGGCCGCCTCTAGAACTGTAACCGTTTTTCATCGACATGCTCATGAAGTTCGCCCACTCTGTAAGGTTTGCTTTTCCTAAAATGACTGTACCAGCTTCACGCAATTTTCGGGTGATCGTGGCATCTTCCTTGGCGAAATTGTTTTCGAGTGCAAGAGAACCAGCACTCGTATGCATCAAGTCTGCAGTCTCGATATTATCTTTCAAAATAATCGGTATACCGTGAAGCGGCCCTCTCATCCCTTTCAGCTTTCGTTCTGCATCAAGTGTCTCTGCAATCTGTATTGCCTCGGGATTCACCTCGATTATGGCGTTCAAATTGGCACCGGCATGGTTGTGTTTTACGATATTTTCTAAACAACGGCTTACGAGCTGTAATGAAGACAGTTCCCCGTTATTCATCGCTTTCTGGATTTCAAGGATGGTTGCACGTTCCAGCCAATCCTCATTGCGCAGTTTATAACTTTCTCTCATTCTCCAGGCTCCTTCTATATATTCTACCTAAATCATTTCAACAGCGGGAAACTGAACTCCTGTTACCAATTCGATTCTTAATGACAATTTTCTCCGGAATTCTGCTAAGATAACCAATCATATAGATTGGCGGATAGTGGAGGTTGTTGAATTGTATCCGCTTTCATAATACTATTAGATTATAAAATCAGTCACCCTTGGCTGATCAGGGAAGGTGAATTGAAATGGGGAAGACGAAACATACTGGCCCGATGAAAATAAAAAAGAATCCTGATCCATCCTTGTGGGTGAGCAAGGTTCCATTTGGATTAGGTAAAATAAAGCCGCACCATATTCGAGACACCGTAAAAGTGGCATGGGAAAATATAGACAATCTCCCATATGCCGCACGGATTTTGACTCAAGGTGTATGTGACGGCTGTGCCCTTGGAGTTGCTGGTTTACAAGACCAGACATTGCAAGGACCACATCTGTGTACAACCCGATTGAATGTTTTGCGCTTGAACACAATGCCTGAAATGAAGCCTGATGTCATTCATTCCGATATTGATGAGCTACGTAAAAAGAGCAGTACAGATTTAAGAAAGCTGGGAAGGATTCCTTATCCACTGATCCGTAAACCTGGGGAAAGGAAATTCAGTCGCCTTTCTTGGGACGATGCGCTTGATTTGCTTGCAGGAAAAATGAAAAACCTTGACCCGAAGCAATACGGGTTTTACTTGACATCACGCGGAATTACGAATGAATCCTATTATACTGCAGCAAAGGTGGCACGGTTTTTAGGTACGAACAACATCGACAATGCATCACGAATTTGTCATTCTCCTTCAAAAACCGCCTTAAGCAGGTCTCTTGGGATCGGCGCTTCCAGCTGTAATTATAAAGATTGGATCGGTACGGATGTACTTGTATTCTGGGGATCGGTTGCAGCCAACAATCAGCCAGTATCCACAAAATACATGTATGCGGCGAAACGTAAAGGCACGAAAATCGTCGTCATCAACCCTTATTATGAACCGTCGATGGAGAAATATTGGATCCCTTCAATCGCTGAATCTGCATTATTCGGGACAAAGATTGCCGATGATGTGTATCAAGTGAACATCGGCGGTGACATCGCCTTCATGCACGGGGTCATGAAGCACTGGTTCGAAATGGAAGAGAAGGCACCAGGATCGGCGATCAATCATGAATTCATCCAAGAGCATGTCAATGGGCTAGCTGGGTTGAAAGAGAAGGTCCGATCCTATGATTGGAAAACGCTTGAAAAATCATCCGGGCTATCGAAGGAGCGGATGGAAGAGCTTGCGGTTTTACTCGCAAAATCACAATCTGCCGTGTTCGTATGGTCGATGGGCTTGACACAGCATCGGTTCGGGACAGATAATGTCTCGCAAGTAGCAAATCTTGCGCTATTACAAGGTTTTATAGGACGGGAACACTGTGGTGTCATGCCAATACGTGGTCACTCAGGTGTCCAGGGTTCTGGAGAGATGGGTGCTGATCCTTTCGTCCTTCCAGGGGGCGGGTTTAATGACAAGAACGTTGAACGCGTTGAAAAAGTATGGGGATTTGAGATTCCTAGATGGCAGGGTGATATCGTCGGGGTTTCCCTTGAAAATGCCTTGCTCCCAGAAGATCATGAGCGTAAGCTGAAGCTCTACTATATGTCCGGCGGAAATTTCCTCGAAACGATGCCTGACCCTCAATTTGTTAAAAAATGCCTTGAAAGTGTGGATATCAGAGTTCATCAAGACATCATCTTCAATACTTCCACTTTTGTTGATGCGAAAGAAGCGGTAGTCGTACTGCCTGCAATGACACGTTATGAACAGCCTGGTGGAGGTACATCCACTTCAACGGAGCGCATGGTGTATTTTTCACCCGAAATCAAAGGGCCGCGAATTACAGAAGCACGGCCGGAATGGGAAATTTACGTCGATTTGGCGAAACGTGTGAAGCCTGAACATGCAAACCTCATTGATTTTAAAAATGCGCAGTCGATCCGGGAGGAAATTGCAAAAGCTGCTCCGAATTATGATGGCATCCAGCATTTGAAGGAAAAAGGGGATGTATTCCAGTGGGGCGGTGCATGGCTTTGTGAGGAAGGTGTATGTCCAACTCCAGATGGGAAAGGAAATTTGATCGCAATGGATATTCCCGAATTACGAAAAGCCGAGGGTCTTTTTTATGTGACGACCCGACGCGGTAAGCAATTCAATTCCATGATTTATTCTGATCAGGACCCGTTCAACCAGGCTGAACGATATGATGTATTGATGAATGAAGAGGACGGCAAGAAATATGGCATCGGGCAAGGAGAGGCGATCGTCGTTTACAACAAGTATGGTTTATTCCATGGAAAAGCACGGTTTGTAGAGGTCAAGCCTGGAAACATCCAGGTACACTGGCCTGAAGGTAATGTACTCATTCCGAAAGGGGTTTACGAACAATACGCAGGGATTCCTGAATATAATACAGCCGTCATTGTTGAAAAAGCAGAAACCTTCCATGCTCAAAAAGATACGAAATATCTTGAGAAACGGATTGAAGAACTTGAAATGGAAGTCGGATAAAATCGGAAACTTATGATGGATTTAGCGGACACAGGAGACCTTATTTGCATGAAATCGCCATGCTTTGAAAAAATAGAGGACACTAGAGACCTTATCTGCTGAAAATCATTGGAAATAAGCTGCTTTTCACACAAATAAAGAAACAGATGGCCACTAATTATTATAAACACCCCTTTTTATTGCAGATAAAGGAACAGATGTCCTCTAAATTTTATAACAGACCAAACTACATAATTGAGAAAGGAATTGAATCATGGGTGATCGATTAATTTTCGAACCTTCGTGGGAGAAGGCGATCGCAAAGCAGGACAGAATCCGCATCGAGCAATTACATGAAAAATCACCTATCCGACATGGAGAACTGACATGGCTTCCGATCCGCGCCGCAATGAACCACCAAGGCTCACTACTAGCAATGGTTCTCATTCAAAATGGCGAAGAAGAAACCTTCAAAGCGGAAAGGATATTTCTCAACTATTATGAAAACAAGAGAGGAATGGTGGCCTCTTCCCGATTCGATTCACCCCAGGTTGTTGTTCTTCCTGATACGTCTATGCCCTGGACCTTTGTGTTCCCGAAAACCAGCCTTCACCAACGTCCTCTATTAATGCACTGGGAAGTGAAACTATCAAAAAATTCTTATGATTGATAAAAATTAAATTTTTCCTACTCTTGTACTATTTACTATGGTAAAATAAGTATGATTATACATTCGAAAAGGGGGATGTTACATATGAAGTTTAAAAGACTCTCACTTACATTTGTTAGTTTGCTAGCCATTGCAATGGTATTGACAGGGTGTGGTTCACTTGGCGGTGGAGCAGACGCTGATCCAGATGAAATCAGCATGCTGACAGGTGGTACGGGTGGAACCTATTATCCACTTGGTGGTGAAATCGCAACCATCATGTCTGATAACACAGAGAAAACCGTTTCTGCACAAGCTTCAGGAGCTTCTGTAGAAAATATGCAGACCCTGCAAGATGGGGAAGCAGATCTAGCATTCACCCAGACGGACATTGCCAGTTATGCAGTGGAAGGAAAATTGATGTTCGAGGATGCCGCAACTGATAATGTACAAGCTATTGGTACCTTATACCCTGAAACGATTCAAATCGTTGTTTTGAAAGACAGTGATATCCAGTCTGTAGAAGATTTGAAGGGTAAAAGGGTGTCTGTCGGTGATGTCGGAAGCGGAACAGCAGAAAATGCGAAGCAAATCCTAGAGATCCATGGACTTACATTAGATGATATCCAAGTAGAAAACCTTGCTTTTGATGAATCGACTGAACTTATGCAGGACGGCGATATCGATGCTGCATTCATTACATCTGGTGCACCGACTGGGGCAGTTGAGGGGTTATCCGCTCAAAAACCTGTTCGAATCGTACCAGTAGCAGCTGACAAAGCAAAAGAGCTTAGCGATAAGTATCCGTATTATGCTGAAGACACCATTCCAGCTGGAACGTACGGTCTTGAAGAAGACGTTGAAACAGTTGCGGTGTTGGCAATGCTTGTAGCACGTGCGGACTTGAGTGAAGACGCTGTCTACAATTTGACAAAAGCGTTCTTTGATAACGTAGATAACGTCAAGCACGCAAAAGGCGAATTGATCAGCCCGGAGAAAGCACTTGATGGTGTGGGGATCGATCTTCACCCAGGTGCAGAAAAATACTTTAAAGAAAAAGGCTTGAAGTAATAATTTAATGAGTGAATGAGGCTGGCTCAAAACTGAAGTGACAGACCCTCCGTTATCTGAATGGAGGTGGTCAGGCACTTATGAGTCAGCCTTCCTTATATAACCGGCTCTTATGGATGTGTATATATGAAAAGATATACGAAGGCCTTGGCCAGCCTGATTGTTTTGATCGGACTTATTTTAATAGTGTTTATTCCTTATGGGAATGTATTAACGATCACATTCGAAAATACCGGAAATGTCATGGCGTATGTGAACGTGGATAAGGATACCAGGTTTCATATTAAATATATCCATTCCGTCCATAGAACGCCTGTAAAAGAAACTTACGAAATTAACGACAAAAAAGAAATCGTTCAAACAGAGCTAGAATATGAAAATTTCGCCATCGGCATGCCGTCCAATGCAACGGGTGAAGAAAAATTCATCGAAAAGGACGGAACCTATTACATTACGAATATGAATAGGATATTTCCTGCCATTGATATTCGCATTGGACGAGTAATCGCAAATCATACATTGGTAATGGACCAGGAAGAATTTCCTTTGGACCAAGCTGTGGCGCCAGGCAGCTGGATCCGTTTGAATGTACAACCTATTAATCTATGGCAGCGGCTTAAAGGAGATGAGATTTTTGGATGAAAAAGGTTTGAAAAAAGATAAGCAGATTACAGATCAGGAATTAGAACAAATGATGGCGAAATACGATCCTGAAGCCGGGTTTCGTAGATTAACGGGAATTTTAGGCTGGATTGTTACGATTCTGCTGTTGGGTTTTTCGTTATACCAATTATATACCTCAACGTTGGATCGATTTTCACCACAGGTCCATCGTTCCATCCACTTAGGATTTGCTTTGTCTCTAGCCTTTTTACTCTTTCCAGCATCAAAAAAGAGCAGGGTGAAGGATGCGAAACGGAAGTTCCAGATTTCGTGGCTTGATGGTTTGTTGGCATCGTTAAGTGTTGTAGTAGGTCTTTATTGGCCATTCAACATCAATGACCTCGTCCAACGGGTCGGACGTCTTGAAACGATGGATCTACTAGTCGGTGTACTTGCTATTGTACTTGTACTTGAAGCGACACGAAGGGTAGTAGGAGTACCGATTACGATCATTGCTACAGTGTTTTTGCTTTATGCTTATTTAGGGCCTGTCATGCCAGGGTTCTTACAGCATCGTGGAATTGGAATCGAACGGATCATCCGTACGATGTTCTTCACGACAGAAGGGATTCTCGGAACACCATTGAAAGTATCGTCCACCTTCATCTTCCTGTTCTTATTATTTGGAGCATTTTTAGTTAAGACCGGGGTCGGCCAATACTTCAATGATCTGGCAGTAGCCTTAACAGGAAGGCGTACAGGCGGACCAGCAAAGGTAGCGATTTTCTCAAGTGCCCTTCAAGGTACGATTTCCGGAAGCTCTGTCGCAAACGTTGTTACTTCAGGTTCTTTCACTATACCGATGATGAAAAAGCTCGGTTATCGTAAGAATTTTGCTGGAGCTGTTGAAGCAGCTGCGTCTACAGGAGGCCAATTGATGCCGCCGATCATGGGAGCAGCCGCATTCCTGATGGTCGAATTCATCGGCGGAGGCATTACCTACTGGGAAATTGCAAAGGCTGCTGCGATTCCAGCCTTGCTCTATTTTACAGGGATTTGGATCATGACTCATTTCCAAGCAAAGAAAATTGGCTTAAAAGGTCTTAGTAAAGAGGAGATGCCGGATCGGAAAGAAGTTTTCAAGAAGATTTATTTACTAGCGCCTATTTTCGTGGTTGTCATTCTTCTGATGTCAGGAATGAGTGTTACACGTGCAGCCCTTTGGTCGATTGTGTCCTGTATCGTTGTGGGAGCGATCAATAAAGAAACAAGGATGGGACCAAAGGATTTTGCGGAAGCATTGATTAATGGTGCCCGGACAGCAATCGGTGTTGCCACAGCTACGGCCTGTGCGGGGATCATCGTCGGTGTGGTAACGTTGACAGGTCTTGGACTTAAAATGGCGGGCGGTTTGATCGACCTATCAAATGGTATCCTGTTCTTTACGCTATTCTTTACGATGATCGCATCTCTTATTTTAGGGATGGGTTCACCGACAACAGCGAACTACGTTATTACGGCAACGATCGCTGCACCGGCTTTATTAGCTCTGAATATTCATGAATTGTCTGCTCACATGTTTGTGTTTTATTTTGGAATCATTGCTGATATCACACCGCCAGTAGCTCTTGCAGCCTTTGCAGCCTCAGGGGTATCTGGAGGAGAACCGATCAGGACCGGGGTGAATTCAGCAAAGCTGGCTATAGCTGCTTTCATCATTCCGTATATATTCGTGTATTCTCCTGAACTGTTGATGATTGATACGACCTGGGATCAAACCCTTTGGATCATCTTTACATCCGTTACAGGTATGATTGCAATTGGAGCTGCAATGATCGGATATTGGATGAGAAAAACGCATTGGGTAGAACGTATAATTTGCCTTGCTGCAGGTATCATGTTGATCTATCCAGAAGGTTTTACTGATTTATTGGGCCTTGCTGTATTCATCGGACTTTTCGCATTGCAGTTTTTCACCAAACGCAATGTATCTGATCAAAAACCTCAATCAGCAGGTGCATAAGGATAAAATGGAGAGGGCTTTTTGAAGCTCTCTCTTTAGTGAAATAGGCTGTTTTAGTGGATTAGAAAGTTTATTTAAGGGAATTCGCGACACTCCTGCGGGAAAGCGAGCCAGGCGAGACCCCGTGGAAGTGATGTCCAGCTCAGCGACCAGTCACTTGGATCACTTCAAACTTCCTGCGGCGGTCGACACATTGATTTAGATCGGAATGTTACCCACGCAGAACCGAACTGAGTTTGGTTCGAGCCTCCTCGTCAGTTTTCCAGCGACCTATCGTAACTAAGGGGGCCGCTTCCGCTTTTCGTTAGCCCGCGGAAAGGGAGTGAATTTCGTAAAAAACAACAATTCATATATTTTGACATAGAAAATCAAGAACGATATAATTGTCTCGAATTCGAGATAATTTTAAAAGGAGATCTAACTAGCATGAAAGACTCGTCATTGGAGCTATTCGTAGTACTTTCCCGTGCCTATCAATCCATTATGGAGGTGGCGAAAAAAGATATACAAAGGTTTGGTCTGAACTTGACTGAATTTGGTGTACTTGAACTTCTTTACCATAAAGGACCGCATCCTTTACAAAAAATAGGCGGGAAGATTTTATTGGCAAGCGGAAGTATTACGTATGTCGTCGATAAATTAGAGGAAAAAGGATACTTAGAAAGAAAAGCGTGTGAAAGGGATCGCCGTATTACTTATGCGTTTTTAACGGAAAAAGGCAAAGCGTTGATCGAAGACATTTTCCCATCACATGAAGAAGTGTTGCAGCAGGCATTAAGCGGGATTACGGAATCGGAAAAGACGGAAGCAATTCGGATGCTGAAAAAGCTCGGAAAGTACGCAGCAGCGAGTAAGTGATTTTTTAAAAATCCAATTGGGTAGGAAATCCATACAAGACTTGGCACTCGCCAAGTTTCTTTCAAAACCGATATCTCGAATTCGAAATATATGAAACTAGGATATTTTTTAGAGAAAAGTGATTAATTAGGCACAGGGATGGGAAATTATTAAACCAGATGAAATTTTTAGAGGAGTGAATAAAAATGGCAACGAAAATCTTGATTCCTTATTACAGTGCATATGGGCATATTTATCAAATGGCACAGGCGGTCGCAGAAGGAGCAGGACGAGTTGAAGATACTGAAGTTAAACTTGTTCGTGTAAAGGAATTTACAGAAGTAAAAGATGCAATGTCTTCCCAGGAGTATTATGTAAAAGCTCAAGAAATGCAGTCTGATATTCCAGAAGCAACACATGATGATTTACGTTGGGCGGACGGGATTATCTGGGGAATTCCAACCCGTTATGGTTCAATGCCAGCACAAATGAAACAATATCTTGATTCTGCTGGCTCGTTGTGGTTGAACGGTGAGCTTGAAGGTAAAGCGACAGCTGTATTTACTAGCACAGGGTCGGTTCACGGGGGTCAAGAAGCCACAGCTCTAACGTCCTTCGTTCCTTTCATGCACTTTGGATTGATCTATGTTGGTCTTCCATACGGTGAAAATCCCGAACAGCTGACTGCTGATGCGAATGGTGGATCTCCTTACTCTGCATCGACGATTGCTGGACCACAAGGTGGAGAACAGCCGAAGGAAGTTGACCTTGTAATGGCTGGAAGGCTCGGAGAACGTGTAGCGAAAGTATCAAAAGCATTGAAACCATTACGATAAATCGGAGAGGGTTGACCTGTAGCCTGCAGGGTGGGGCAGCCCTTTTTATCACTAATCCTGGATAGGAGGAACTTTTATGACGTTAAAAATCCAAATCTACTCAGATTATGTATGACCGTTCTGTTATTTAGCGGAGGTTCCGCTAGAAGAGGCAATGGAAGGAAAGGATGTCGAAGTAGAATGGATGCCGTTCGAATTGAGGCCTGAACCGGTTCCTACCCTTGACCCGAACTCTGACTATATACAGAGTGCCTGGCACCAGTCGGTCAAGCCCCTTTCTCAAAAGCTGGGAGTCGAGATGAACCTTCCACCAGTTCAACCAAGAACGCACCTGGCATTCGAAGGATTTCAGTACGCGAAAGAACATGGTAAAGCGAATGATTATAACCATCGAATCTTACAAGCGTTTTTTGTGGAAGGGAAGGATATCGGACAAATCGATGTTCTTGTCGATCTTGCAGAAGAAGTTGGCCTGAACGGTTCCGAATATCGTGAAGCGCTTGAATCGAGAAAATATAAGGAGCTTCATCAAAAAGCGTTACGAAACTCAGCAGAGCAAGATATCAGAGCGGTTCCAACCTTTTTTATCGGAGAAAGGAAGCTGCAGGGCCTGTACCCAGCTGACCGCCTTTCGGATATCATTGATGAAGAACTGAATAAGAAAAACAGCAAAACTGATGCCTTTGAAGGAACATCATGCGACATCGACGGCTGTAAAAAAACTACTGAAATTCTCAGTAGTTTTTTGTTGCAGATTTATCACTCTTTAAGAGGATTCCCTTTAACTTAAAGGAAAAAAGCCAATATAAAAAGGGAAATCATTTGGAGGTTTGGTCAATGGCAATCGCTGCAGCAGAACATATTACAAATTTATTGAACGGGACGATCAGTGTCATAAAGACAGTCATACCTATGGAATTCGATATGGGAATGCCTCAAAGCGAAGTCGATCTTGAAACCAAGGATGATGAACAAATTGGTGTCATCATTGGTCTTGAAAAAGAAATCAATGGTTCGCTTCTTTTCCTGGCGTCTAGAAGGTTTTTTGGAGAATGCGGGAATAAGATGTATGGGATGCCCTTCGAAGGTGACATGCTTGAATCTTTTGTTGGGGAGTTAGGCAATATCTTAGCAGGTAATATAGCGACTCAGTTATCAAATGGAGATATTTCTATCGATATCACAACGCCACGGATTGTAAGCGAAGTATCTATAACAGATGCTGAGAAACTATTATCCGTATCATTGAAATTTGGATCAGAAGAACTGATGATCGTTTTTGCAATCTATTAAAAATGTAAAAGGAACTGTCACCCATTGGTGCAGCCCCTTTTACGAATAGGTTAGACCCAGTCTTGTACTTTATCGTGATCGGTTACTAACATGAGAATTCTTCCTTTATCCAATCTTTCTTCATATTGATCAGCCTCTTGTTGTGAGAAGCCCATTTCGTTAAACTTAGCTCTTAATTCGTCCCCTTTTTTATTAAAGATGTTTCCGACAGCTGTGTCTAGTCCCATTTCTTTTACACCGACCGTGTTGGCGTCTGCGTTTCCAGCTACTCTATTCGTCCGATCGTCATCATGGGAGATCACGTACACATCGTTTTTATCGAGCCCTCGATTTTGCAACTCTTTCACATCATTTTTCAATTCTTCATCATTAACATATTCTCTTACAATAGGTTTTGCCATTTTAAAAAACCTCCTTTTGTTAATGTATTATTTTAATATCACATTCAAAAGCCAAATAAACTTATTTTTCAAATAAAACCTATTAAGAGTTCGTTACATTGAAATAACAATTATTGCTGAAGATTAAATTCACAGTTTAAGAGATTAAGTGTAAAGCAGAAGGGAAAAGGGTAGGATGAATACAACCTTAAGGAGGAGTTAGAATTGACAGATAAAAACAGCTTAGAAGATTGTACATCCTCTCCAAATTGTGTTTCATCCACAAGTGATAGTCAAAAACATAACATAGCGCCGATTTCATACAACGGTTCTACCGAGCACGCATACGATACATTGCTTCAGGTGCTTAGCAATATGAAGGTCACAGATATAGTGGAAAAGGAAGAGAATTATATCCATGCAGAGTGTAAATCGAAGTGGTTGAACTTAACGGATGATCTTGAATTTTTAATCCATGAGCGAAATAAAATTATCGATGTACGTTCAGCGTCCAGGACAGGTGTTCCAGATTTCGGCGCCAATCGAAAAAGGGTCGAACAGATCAGGCAAAAGTTCATCCAGAAAGTTTAAAAGGATTATAGGAATGGAGTCGACAATGGCAAAAGCTATAGATAGCCCTTGTCAATTCCGTTCTTTTTGTTTTTTAGCGGTGTTAAATCTTGTTGTTATTTTTTTAAAATTTTCATAACCGATATTACGTCTAAACTTGTGTTAATCCGATTGAATTCTAATAGGGGAAGGTAAGATTGATAGAAGACTTTGACCCGCTATGGCAAATCCCAAAGTTTTTTGTAGATAATTTCTTTGTTCTTGCATTCAGATTGTGACAAACATTGAGTCAACCTTTACGTATACTTGGACACATAACCGAATAAAGATGATAAGTTCCGGGAAAGAGGAGGTGTATGTTAATTTCGGAACCAATTGATGAAGGAGAAAGGGGTTTAGGTTTCATGATGAGCGAATTCGTTACGTATTTTTTGGTGATATGGCTTTCCATGGTGTGTATTGCCCGGATTAAACACCAAGACTTAAACGATAAGCAGAATGGATATCTTCCCGATCGTGTTCCGTTCGTTGGAGTTAGAAAGTTTGAAGCAATCATCCTGAATCGAAGCGTGTATGTCTTTTACCGACTGAAGAGGCATGTGCTTTGGGACACCTCATAAAATAGAACGATTATACCGAGTGTTGTGCTGTACAGGAGAACCCCTTTATAATGAGGAAAGAATGATTTGAAGAAAGAGGGATTCTCTTGAGTATACAATCCAGTTTAGTAGTCCAGAAAATGATTGATCGCCTTGAATCTATAAAAGGAGAGGTTGATGACAACTCATCTTCGAGCCAGGTTCGCAACGAACTGAGTGCAATAAAAGCCTATTGTGACTTGTTGATGGAGGCGACCGGCCGTAAGCCGTCAGCGCCTAGTACGGTTGAAGTCAAAAAATCGAGTCCGGCGCCTGTCCGCAACGTGTCCGCTAAGCGTTTGAAAGAAGATGATGATGTGAACGGGGATTCAATTTTTGATTTTTAGGCTTTGTTAAATTTTAATGTTGATTTTTTTCACTGTAAGAAAGTATTTAATACTTTCTTCAGTATAAGGCAACTAAGTCTCAGCCTTCGCCAAGGCTTGTCAAAGCCCAAGTTTTTTTATAAAAAATTGCTTTAAGTGAAATTCACGATACTCCTGCGGGAAAAGCGAGCCAGGCGAGACCCAATAGCGAGAAACGAACGAGAGGTTTGCGGATCGCCCGCATAAAAATCAACGATTAAGTATAACAGAGCTGATTTTTAAATAGATCAACATGTTCTAAAGCGAACTCATTTGTGGCTTTTGAACATCGTTCATAAGGAAAAAGGGAGTACTCCTTCAATGCATCCTACCCGCAAAAAACCTGTGATCAGCATTGTTATTGCTGATTTATTAGAGTGCGGAAGAATGAGCATTGTTAGTGAGTCGCTCCCTTATTGAAGTTGTTATTTTTTTATAACCTATTTGATATAAGAATAGATCCTTGCTTCATGCGGACGTAAAGTGGTCTGCAGGTTGGATGCCTTTTCCGGAACGTCTTCGTAGTTTGAAATCTTTAATTCAGCATTAATGCTTTCATTTGGTAAAGTCAGTTCTTGATTTTCATCCGAATGGTTCAGGACAATCAGCCAGGAGTGTTCCTCCAAGTTCCTTGTATACATATAAAGCCGTTCATCACCTTCGGACAAATCCTCATAATCACCGTAGATCATAACATCATTTTCTTTTCGAAGTGCAATCAACTTTTGGTAGTAGTAATAAATTGAATGAGGCTCGTCTAATGCCTTTTCTACATTGATTTCTTTATAATTCGGATTGACTGCAATCCACGGCTCTCCGTCTGTAAAGCCAGCATTTTCAGAAGCGTCCCATTGGACAGGTGTTCTTGAATTATCACGGCTTAATGGCTTCAGCTCTTCAAGCACCTCTTCTGGATCTCTTCCTTTATCGACTTCTTCTCTATATTTATTTTTCATGGCGATGTCTTGATAATCTTTAATTGAATCAAAATCCACACCGGTCATGCCGATTTCTTCACCTTGAAAAATATAAGGTGTCCCAGGGAGTGTATGTACCATCGTGGCAAGCAGTTTGGCTGATTCTTCCCGATAAGCTTTATCATTTCCGTACCTTGTCACCTTTCTGGTATGGTCATGATTGTTCAGGAATTGAGAGTTCCAGCCTTTGCCAAAAATGCCTTCAAACCATTTCTTCTGTATATCCTTGAATTGGACCATATCCCATTCCGGCATATCGTCAGCCACCTGGAAATGAAAGAGGGTATCAAGTTCACCTCGGTCTTCCCCTACGTATTTTAAGCCGTCTTCAGGGGTGACAAATGGGATTTCCCCGACAGTCATAATATCGTAATGACGGAGTACCTTCTCATTCATTTCCTGTAAATATTGGTGGATACCCGGATTATTTCCCAGATAATTTATTTTTTCTGGCTTCTCAGCATCAGGAAAACCTTCAATTTTCGCAAGGAGGTTGATGACATCCATTCTGAAGCCATCGATTCCCTTATCAAGCCAAAACTTCATCATATCGAAGATCGCTTCCCTCACTTCTGGATTCCGCCAATTTAGATCAGGCTGCTCAATGGCAAAGGAATGGAAGTAATACTGTCCTGTTTTTTCATCATATTCCCATGTGGATGGTGTGAAATAGGAGCGCCAATTGTTCGGAGGGCCACCATCTGGTTTGGGATCTCTCCAGATATACCAGTCTCTTTTACGGTTATCTTCAGATGAACGGGACTCTTGAAACCAATTATGTTGATCAGATGTATGGTTTACGACAAGGTCCATGATAAGTTTCATATCCCGATTATGGACTTCTTCTAAAAGCCTCTCCCAATCTTCCATCGTCCCCGCCTTATCCATGATGGCTCGATAATCTGAAATGTCGTACCCATTATCTTTATCGGGAGACTTATAGACAGGATTCAACCAGATGACATCCACACCAAGCTTTTTGATATAGTCCAATTTCTGTATGACACCGTTTATATCTCCGTATCCGTCCCCGTCTGTATCATAGAAACTTCTCCAGTACACTTTATAGACGACTGCTTCTTTCCACCATTTTTGTTTCACCGAACAGGACCTCCTTGATTAGAATCACATGTATATGCAAGTTTCTTTACTGCCATTATCCAATGGATGAAATGAAGTGTAAAGTATGGTGGGTGGGGGAAACAAATATGAGAAGCATCGGAAGTATCATCATGGAGACCGGTCTACTCGGTACTGGCGTTGCCCAGACGATAGCTTTTTTTTCGGATTTTATCTTGTCTTAGGGTTCGGTCTTGGAGCGATGACGGTAGCTTCCAATGCAATTGTTCCTGCCGTCTATCCTGAAAAACAAGGAACGATGTTGAATATTGCGATGGGCATTTACGGCTTTGGGATGTTTTTGTTTCGGATCGTATTGAAGGCGATGTTTTCAAATGATATCTCATGGCGTTATTTTTACATCGGAATCGCTGTTTTATTGAATGCTTTGATCATTTATGTGTTCAGTGTCAATTTACCTGAAGGAGAAGTAGATAAAGTCGACCTTTCTTCCTTTAAAGAAATGCTTGGCCACTATCAGTTCATTCTCGTCATGGTATTTTTAATTTTCTATGTATCAGCAGAAGTGTCCTTTTTGAACTTTTTCCCTACTTATTTAAAAGACCTCAGCCTGGGCGGTGCATCTGAAGCTGCAAAGAACAGCATGGTAGCAACCATCATATCTGTTTTCTCACTTTGTTTTACAGTGGGACGTCTTGCGGGTGGTTGGTTGATCAAAAAATTTGGAGAAAAGATGCTTCTGATGTCGTTCTCGGCGTTAGGCCTGATATTCGTAACAATCAGTAAAGTATTCGTTGATAATTGGGTTTACTTATTTGGTGTAGCGGGACTGTTCTTCTCAGTGCTGTTCCCAACGGCCACAGCAATCGGGACGAAATTAAGCCGCACAGGCGGTTCTGCGCTTGGCTTGGTCTATGTGGCTGCAGGTATTGGTGGTGCATTTGCTGGTTGGATTGTAGGTCTTGTTTCGGAAGCGTATGGCTCTAATGCTGGCTTCAAACTGCCGATTGTCTTTTTTAGCCATTCTTTTAGTATTGTCGTTTTTCATCCGTAAACCAAAGACCACTGAAGCACAAGAAAGATAAGTATTAACATAACGATAGAGGAGGTTCGTTAAATGGGACGATAGACATGAACATAGAACACCCGAAAAGCCTCATGGTCAAAGGGTGTTCTCTTTTTTATACTAAAAATAGGAACAAATGTTCGTATTTTGTTTGTTTTTTTACGAGTTTATTTTGCTTTACTTATAAAGGGAGGGATGCAAAATGAGAGATGCACAGCGTTTTTTACGCCAGATAGAGAGACAAAGAGATCTCTTATCAGCATTTATAAACGATCAAGACAATCGGAGTGAAATGCTGCAATTCATCATGTCACCATCGGCCGATCAATATCGGGAATTAAATCATCGCTTCCAACAATTTTGTTTCGAATGTCGATTCATCCACTACATGTCCAAATTCATTTATTACCAATCGATTAATTATATACGCAGGCTTCGGAAAACCCAGTTTCGTAACATATCTGAAGAGCATGAGGAGAGGTATTTTACAGAGGATGACACATTGAAAGGGTTTATCCAGACTGAGTTCGAGTGTCCTGTATTGGCCCGAGCGATTATGAGGCTGACGGTTCATCAAAGGAAAGTCATCCATCTTCATTACCAGAAAGATTGGAAGTTGAGGGAGATTGCAGATTCTTTGAAAGTAAGTCCGCAATCCATATCGAAGACCCATAGGCGCGCTCTTGATCATCTGAAAAAATGGATGGAGGGTGAAAAATATGCTTGAAGGTACGAACGTCGTAGGCTGGTTTAATCTGGTTTCAAATATAGGCTTTCCAACGGTGGTAGCACTTTATCTCCTGTTTCAATTTGAAAAAAGACTCGTCAATTTAGAGAACTCTATTAATGAAATTGGTGAGTATTTGGAAGAGAGGAATGAAAAACATGGATTTATACGGAAGCGTTCAAAAGGCAAAGAAAAACAATGACGAATCATCAATACAACATATACTGGAGCGTCTTGAACCGAAAATCAAACAGACGATTGTTTCGATGGAAAAACAGTATCAAGAAGATATTGAACAAGAGGTTAAACTCCGGATCATAGAAGCGGTTCAGAATTATGATACCGATAATCTGCCAAGTTTAAAGGACTTATTAGGAAAAACGAAAGAGGGACGGGCTATTCTTAAGAAAATAAAAGATGACAATTTTTAGACCTCTGTTGGCAAGTGTACAAATTTTCATTACACTTGAGGAAGCAGTATATCGATAATCTACGATTCCAAAAGGAGTAGGATCATGTTCAAATTATTTATTCTTCTAGGTGCATTAAATGCGGGACTTTCAGTTGTCCTGGGAGCTTTCGGAGCTCATGGTCTTGAATCGAAGTTATCTGCCAAGATGATGGATGTGTATAAAACAGGGGTTCAATATCATATTTTTCACTCACTCGGACTTTTTGTCGTCGCATTTTTAGCTGATAAATTTCCGAATTCCTCAATGATCGGGACTGCAGGATGGATCATGCTCATAGGGATCATCTTATTCTCCGGCAGCCTTTATGTATTGAGTGTAAGCGGGATTTCGAAGTTAGGGATCATAACGCCATTTGGCGGACTAGCTTTCATCATCAGCTGGGTCCTGATCATCATTGTAATATTGAAAGTTTAGAAAGCAGGGTGGCTCGAATTTTTTGGGCCACTTTTTGAGTTTCGGGGTAATTTCGTAGTTGTCGAGATAATTCCTGTGTTGTCGAGATAATAGACTTTCATTAAATGAAAAAAGGGCGCTTCCACACAAATCCAGGTGTGGATACGCCCTTTTTAACCTACCTTGGAGAGTAAGTCGCCATTTGTCCCGCTGCAGCCTGATTGAACGGATAACTGTACTCGATTTCTTCATCAAACGTGACATAGTCCAGGTAAACCATCAACAATAAATAACGTTTCCCTGTCTCAGGATCACTGATGATGATGTGATCACGCCCGGCAGCTTCTATAACGCCTTTGAAAATCTTTGCAGGCCATTTCGGATTGCCATCGAATGTCATATAAAATGTTCCGACTTTACCCCGGTTCAATCGAAGGATATTTTCAATATACGACTGTTCAACCGGGAGTTGGCCATTCATTTGTGCTGCACCAGGAAATCCGGAAGGGAATTGGCCAGGCATACCTTGCATACCTTGATTTCCCGGCATGCCTGGCATCCCTTGATTTCCTGGCATCCCCTGCATGTTGTTTTGGTTCTGACGATAATTCGGATAGTTCATAACAAACCTCCCCATCTTCAATGATACTCCCTATTAAACAGGTATACTCGACGCTCGGATAAGTTATGACTACTAAAACGTAGAATAGACTCCAGCACAGTCTGCTTCAGTAGGCTTATAGAAACAATGTGATTTGAATCGCCCTGCATTCCACTGGTTGAACCACTGCCCAGGACAAGCTCCTGGGGGTTTGAAGAACCATAAAGAGAATTCCGCAGGGTGGAAACGTTGCCCTGCAATCACTTTTTTCGCCAATTTGATTTCGCTCTGCCTGGCTCCCTGATAAAAATAGCCTTTCTGAGTCGCTTCGAATCCACCCGGAGATTGGAAGACCATTCTTTGAATTGAATTAATGTCTTTAAAGTCCAGACAGCGGACCTTTACCCGATTGACTCCGACATTTCCGACCATGAGCATCCCTTGCTTCCCTTCGCCTTCTGCCTCAGCCCTCATCAATCTGGCAAGCGTCTCGATATCTTTTTGAGTTGCCTTCACTACTCCCATGATGCCACCTCCAAAAGTAGGCTTTCACTTACTATAGGTATGATAGATAAGACAGAAAATGTTGATGGACAGGGAGAAAATTTGCCCTTTTCAAAAAGCCTCAACTGTCCATATGAAGTGTCCATAGAGCAACCCAATCGTTTTTTAGTGCTAAACTGTCCGTATGAAGTGTTCATAGAGCAACTCCAACCGTTTTTTAGTGCTAAACTGTCCGTATGAAATGTTCATAAAGCAATTCAATCTGTTTTTTCATGCTCAACTGGTTTCTTCGATTGAGTGAAAATGCGCATACAGTATTAATTAAGATTAAAAAAACAGCCCTTTCATAGAAGGGCTGTTCCTTGAGATTTTTTAACATTTAAAGAAAGTATAAAATACTTTCTTCAATATAAGGGCAACTAAGGCTTGACCTTCACAAGGGTTGGCCTCGCCAAGTTTTCTTTATTATACAGCTAAGAATGAGCTGACTTTTTCGTTCGGTAGGATGTTTCCTACGTAGAATGATCCGAATTCACCAAAACGTGCACTTACTTCATCAAAACGCATTTCATAAACGAGCTTTTTGAACTGAAGGACGTCGTTGGCGAATAAAGTTACACCCCACTCCCAATCGTCGAAACCAACCGAACCGGTGATGATTTGTTTCACTTTCCCAGCATAACCCCGTCCAATCATACCGTGGCTGCGCATCATATCGCGACGCTCATCCATGGAAAGCATATACCAGTTGTCATTGCCTTCTCGACGCTTGTCCATAGGATAGAAGCAAATATGTTCCCACTTAGGAAGAGTAGGCTTCAAACGTCCTTGAATCATTGGATCGGTTTCAGGGTCCACATCTTTAGAAGCCATATAGTTACTCAACTCTACGACTGAAACATACGAGTATACCGGAACCGTATATTCTGCAAATGTCGTTTTGTTGAATGCTGTTTCAATTTCATTAAGCTCTTGCATGGTCGGACGGAGAAGCATCATCATGAAGTCCGCTTTTTGTCCAACGATGGAGTAAAAGGCGTGGCTTCCTCTTTGTTGTGCTTCTGTCACTTCCCATTTTTCAAGAAAAGTAAGTAGTTCTTGGATCGCATGCTCACGTTCGTCACTTGAGATGGACTTCCAAGCTGCCCAATTCATCGTACGAAAATCATGTAAGCAATACCAGCCATCCAGGGTTTTAGCCGCTTCGTTCATAGTAGACACTCCTTTATCTCATTGAAGAACAGTATTTTTTCCGTTTCCATCATATCACAAATCCCTTCAAACCAAAAAAGAGTGGACTGACTTTAACAAAAAAGTCATAGCTTTCCTATTTCATCGGGTTAGACAGTCTCCGTATATTTCCATATGTGTTTCAAAAATCAATCGAAAGGTTAAGAGAATTGTGAAATGAAAAACTTCTTCAGTAAAGCGATTACATGAAGGTTTTTGGTTTCGTACAGGGATAAAAAAGAGTATTGTAGGAAATGAAAAAGATAGAGTCATTTAAAGTGATCAAAAAACCTTGAAATAAACGTATGCAGTTCCTATAAAAGAGGAGGAGTTAACATGAGCAATATGTTTACGGCGATGGAGCAGAAGCTTAGAGCGATATATCCTTCAATCGTTTTTCCGGAAGGAGAGGATACTCGGATCATTGATGCGGCTGTCCGTTTGGCTGAAGTGAAGATTTTGAGACCAATTCTGATCGGAGACCAGGCTATCATCAGGACTACGCTGGAAAGGAAAGGTCTTGACCTCGATCTTGTCGATATCCTTTCTCCTGATACCTATGAAGGTTTTGAGGAAATGGTGAAACTGTTCGTGGAACGCCGTAAAGGGAAAGTCAATGAACCTGAAGCGAGAGAAATTTTACAGGACGTCAATTATTTCGGGACCATGCTCGTCTATATGGATAAAGCTGCAGGGCTCGTAAGCGGTGCGGCCCATTCTACTGCTGATACTGTACGTCCTGCCCTTCAGATCATCAAGACGAAAGAAGGCATCAAACGTACTTCAGGCGCATTCTTAATGGTTAAACAAGATGAACGCTACATTTTTGCCGATTGTGCGATCAATATCGATCCCAAGGCAACGGATTTAGCGGAAATCGCAGTAACAAGTGCAGAAACTGCGCGTGTTTTCGGCCTCAATCCAAGAGTTGCGATGCTCAGCTTCTCTACAAAAGGTTCAGCGAAATCAGCTGAGACCCAGAAAGTGATCGATGCAGTTGCAATTTTGGATGAAGTCGGCACTGATTTCCCTGTAGATGGTGAACTTCAATTCGATGCTGCGTTCGTCCCGGAAGTAGCCGCTAAGAAGGCACCTGATTCACCGCTTGAAGGAAGAGCGAATGTATTCGTCTTTCCTGGGTTGGAATCTGGAAACATCGGGTATAAAATGGTGCAGCGCTTAGGCGGCTATGAAGCGATCGGTCCTGTTCTTCAAGGTTTGAATAAACCTGTGAACGACCTCTCAAGAGGGTGTAACAGTGAGGATGTTTATAAATTATCCTTGATTACAGCCATGCAAGCACGGTAATCATCGTTCTGACTCGTTTGATAGTGATAGGCAAATAACCACAATCTACATCATTATAAACGTTTAAAGGGGCTGACTCTTTTTGGATCTGCCCCTTTTATGTAATAAACACCCGTTTCCAATTTAATTCCTGTCGACTATCGTTTATTTTTTTGAATAAGACCCAGCCCAAGCCCGACAGGGTCTACCAGGTATGCAAGATAAAAATCCTCAAGCTCCATTTTATCTCTTACTACCATCGCACCATTGTTTTTAGCTTTAGAAATAGCTTCTTCAATCGAATCTACTTCAATTTGAATACGAGTTCCGTGGGGAAAATCGTTCGGTCCCTTTCCAATACCTCCTTCATTCCCCTCATTTTCATTTTTTCCAGTAGTGACAGCCCAATAATCCCAATGAGGTTCGGCAATTTCGGAATCATTCTCCATTCTTTAGAAAATTCCTGGTATTGGGTGATATTTAACAAACTCTTTTCCGAATCTATTCTCTTTTAATAAAAAACGGGGCTATCCCAATATAAAGTGTCAGACACTTATGGGACGCCCCAACTTCTCATTTATTTATCCTGCGTTGTTGGAGCAAAGCCCGTCAACGATCCAGTGCTTTTTTGTTTCGTTCAACCACACGTTTCAAATAAAAATCATATTGATTGATCTCCGATATGGATAGGTGGGAGGAGAGCAGATCCGAGTTTTGCTCCTTTAAGAAAAGTAATAAGCCTTTCATGAGATCAGAAACTTTGATTGGAGTATCTGCCAGCTCTGATAAAGAGGCCATTACATTCGGATCGACAGAAGGGTAGGTGAATTTCGTCTCCTGCCCATCCTTTGCCCGTTCGTAAAATTGTCGGATCAACTCTGCACGCTCTGAGCCCGAACCATTTACACACAAATAGATCTGGACTGCAATGCCGCCGCGCAAACGGCGTTGTGATATACCTGCAAACTTCTTCCCGTCAATACTCAAATCATACTTTCCTGGACAGTAAGACGTGCTGATTTCTTTTCTTTCGAAAGCTAGTCCATAAGGCTTCAGCAGTTCCTCGGTAAGGTAGACCATGGCCTCATATCCTAAGTCGATATCGATCTTTTGCTCTTTTTCAGAAAGCACAAGCGAAAGGTTCAGTACTCCATCATCGAGTACGACTGCTAAGCCGCCTGAATTTCGGACGATGACTTCATATCCTTGTTCTTTAAGGTATTGGACGCCCTCGGTAAGGTTCGGCAATCGGCTGTCCTGGATACCTAATACGATGGTTTTCGGATGTACCCATGCACGGACGGTAGGAGGGGAGTCCTCACTGCCGATTGAACTGCATAGTGTGTCGTCCATGGCAAATGATTGGAGTGCGTGGAATGATTCTCCCAATGTCGTTTGGTCTATAATACGCCATTCCGGCTGCGCCAATATACTTTTTATCATTTCTTCCATTACTAAAGCTCCTTTAATAACCTCAACCGTTCTATTATAGCATGTCCTGTAAAATTCGTTTCGCTTACGAATACTTTTTTGTCGAAATTTCTATGGTTAACTTATGTCAGAAAAGGGAATAGAGGATTGAAATGTATGTGGACTGGAGATTTTATACATAAATAAAAAGGGGGGTGGACAGAGAGGTTTTTGCTTTTTCCTAGAAAGGAATAATATTACAAACGCTTACATATCAATGTTCTAACAAGAAAGACTTTGCATAAACATGCGAGATGTTTTATATTACCATTTGACAACATTCTTTAAGCATAAGAAAATAGCCAATAGCGCATCACATTAGATAGGAGGAGAAAATATGAAGTTAAGCGTCCAAATCATAATCGGTCTGATTTTAGGTATTATCGTCGGAATCGTACTTAATTTATTTGCAGCCGATTTATTTGAAACACTAGATAAATTTGTTTTCGGCCCAGTCGGAACGATCTTCTTGAATCTAATTAAAATGCTGGTCGTACCAATTGTCTTTTTCTCGATTGCACTTGGTGCAGCAGGTATTGGGGATCCGAAAAAGCTGGGTCGTATCGGCGGGAAAACGATCGGTTACTTCCTGATCACTACGACAGTCGCGATTGTCATCGGCCTTGGATTAGCGTATTTGATCCAGCCGGGTGCAGGTGGAGGGTTCGATACACAAGGCCAGGCTAATTTTAAAGCCGAAGAAGCACCACCAGTCGTTGATACATTATTGAACATCATTCCGACAAACCCGATTGATGCCATGGCGAAAGGGGATATGCTCCAGATCATAGCCTTTGCCATCTTTGTAGGTTTTGCGGTTGCGGTGTTAGGTGAAAAGACAAAAGGTGTACGTCGATTACTTGAAGAAGGTAATGATATTTTGATGTATCTTGTCAATATTGTTATGATCCTTGCTCCTTATGGTGCATTCGCATTGATCGCGTCTGCAGTCGGAAGCTTCGGCTTAGATGCACTGCAAGCAATGGGCTTATATTTCGGAACAGTACTGCTTGCATTGCTCTTGCATGCTATTATCACCTACGGAACAGCCGTTTCAACATTAGGAAAGATGAATCCGCTCAAATTTTTCAAAAGCTTCGCACCAGCGATGTCTGTTGCCTTCAGTACATCCAGCAGTAGCGGTACGCTTCCTGTATCGATGAAGACTGCACAGGAAAACTTGAATGTACCGAAACAGATCAGCAGCTTCGTGCAGCCGCTTGGAGCGACGATCAACATGGACGGTACAGCGATCATGCAGGGGGTTGCCACAGTATTCATCGCCCAAGTTTACGCGGTTGATCTTTCCTTGACGCAGCTTATCACAGTTGTCCTTACGGCGGTACTAGCAAGTATTGGTACAGCAGGTGTGCCGGGTGTAGGGTTGATCATGCTTGCGATGGTCTTAAAACAAGTAGGGCTCCCGGTGGAAGCGATCGGACTTGTGCTTGGTGTCGACCGATTGTTAGATATGACCCGAACCGCTGTAAATATTACAGGCGACGCATCTTGCGCTGTCATAGTTGCAAAATCTGAAGAAAAGCATGGCGGTGCCCCGCAAAAGACACCAGATCTAGATATTTAAAAATTACAAAATCACGGCTAAGAGCTGACTGAGAGGACTACTTCCTCCGGTCAGTTTTTTTATTTCGTCATTTGCCGCTTGAATTTTTTATTTTTATATTTTCTCTCTTGTACTTAGTACTCTAGGAACCTTATTTTCCGCAAAAAAATTTTTACTATGACTGTACTCCATGTCATGTAATGGAACTTGGCTTTTCCGATTTTCGAAGAGGTTTTCATTTCATTTTGAAGAATATATAATTAAAACATTGTCAAAAACAACATGAATATGAATTTCATTTGACCAATATAGACGCAGCTTCTTCAGTCAGGTGTAAGAAGAAAGGGGTATCAAGTCAGGCGATGAGCTATATGCTGCAACAATTAGACGAAGAAAAAGTATTTAAAGATCCTGTACACAGATACATTCACGTACGTGACCGCATTATTTGGGATTTGATCGGAACAAAGGAATTCCAAAGATTGAGAAGGATCCGGCAGCTCGGAACGACGTTTTTAACCTTTCATGGTGCAGAACACAGCCGGTTCAGCCATTCATTAGGGGTGTATGAAATCGTCCGCCGAATCATTGAAATCTTTCAGGGCAGGCCGCATTGGAACAATGAAGAGCGCATCCTTTGTTTAGCAGCTGCACTATTGCATGACGTCGGGCATGGTCCCTATTCACATTCCTTTGAAAAAGTATTCAATCTTGACCACGAAAATTTCACGCAATCGATCATCCTTGGTGATACAGAAGTGAACAGCGTCTTAAAAAAGGTGGATGATGACTTTCCACGTAAAGTTTCCGAAGTCATTGCGAAAACTTATGAAAATAAGCTCGTCGTCAGTATGATCTCAAGCCAGATTGATGCAGACCGGATGGATTACTTGCTTCGTGATGCTTATTTTACAGGGGTCAGCTACGGACAATTCGATATTGAAAGGATTTTGAGAGTCATGCGCCCGAAAGAAGATCAGGTCGTCATCAAACATAGCGGGATGCATGCTGTAGAGGACTATATAATGAGCCGATATCAAATGTATTGGCAAGTATATTTTCATCCAGTGACTCGTAGTGCGGAAGTCATTCTTTCAAAAATTCTCCATCGTGCGAAGGCTCTCCACAAAGAAGGCTATACCTTTAAGTTGGAGCCGGTCCATTTCGTTTCATTATTTAATGATGATGTCGATTTGGATGATTATATCAAGCTTGACGAAGGGATCATCCAGTTTTATTTCCAGGCATGGCAGGAAGAGAAAGATGAGATATTAAGTGATCTTTGTGAGCGGTTTTTGAATCGCCGTCTTTTCAAGTACATGGAATTCAATCCAAACGTCCATATGGAGCATTGGCACCGACTCTACACCTATTTCGTCAAAGCGAATATCGACCCGGATTACTATTTGATTGTCGATTCATCGTCAGACCTGCCTTATGACTTTTATCGCCCAGGTGAGGAAGAAGAACGCCTGCCGATCCACTTGTTGATGAAGAGCGGGGAATATCGGGAGTTGTCCAGGGAGTCTACGGTTGTCGAAGCCATATCGGGTAAAAAACGGACCGACCATAAGTTGTATTATCCATCGGATCTGATAGAGACAATAGAAGATCAAGACTTAAAGAGAAAAATCGGTGAAATATTAGAATTATAGGAGGGGATCATCGTGCTTGAACATCATGCACGGTTGGTTGCATTGTTCGATTACGCCAAGGAGGTCGTAGGAAGGAAGAAGCTTCAGAAAATGGTTTATATCGCAAAAAAGTTGAACTTTCCTTTCGGAGAAAAATATCAATTCCATTTTTACGGGCCATATTCTGAGGAACTGACTCTACGTGTCGAAGAACTTTGTAATCTAGGATTTATCGAAGAGACGAAAGAAAAGGTATCAGGCTATTATCAATACCGTTACACATTGACCGTTGATGGCGAGCAATTCTTGAAGCATTATGATATGGATCTAGAACCGCTCAAGGACTGTGTAACTTCTATGAATGAACAGCCTTCACGCATGCTTGAACTTATTTCAACCATCCTTTATTTCGATCATCTTTCAAATGAGGAGATTGGAGAAAAGATTCAAGTCGTGAAGCAAAAACAGAAATACACAGAAGAAGAGATAGAAGAAGCATTCCGATATATCGAGGATCTTAAAAGCCAAACAATAGTTTAAAGCTGAACATATAACTTTAAAAACGACAAAGGCACTTTTGTGAAGGATTACGTTTTCTTCACTGGGTGCCTTTAGGTATGGAAGATACGGGCTAGATATAGGGTCTTTTGTACTATTTTCTAGGAATATGATGAAGAATTCTAGTATTAGCTGCAAGATTTCTAGGATTACCAGCCATTCTTCCAGGATCAACAAAAAAATTTCTAGAATTAAAGTCACCATCTTATAACTATTCTAAAAACATATTGACAAACACTACATTTAGTGAGATTGTAAGGTTAGTAATACAATATATAGATTTATTCGAGTGACAGGTGTCTCTTTAGGAGACTTGATAGGGAATCTGGTGAGAATCCAGGACTGTCCCCGCAACTGTAATTGTGGACGAACGGAATAAACCACTGTATAAGAGAGTCTAGCAATAGGTGCTTATATGGGAAGGGTTCCTAGTAGGAAGAAGCAAAAGTCAGTAGACCTGCCTGAGCTTGAATGTTTCAATTCTTCGGGGGTTAAGGGTTGAAGCGTGGACGTCTATTCAGTTCGGTCTTGGTCTTTCATACGGACCCGTTCCAATCTCAAACCGTCTGCGTTTCAACCACTCGAGATCCGGGTGGTTTTTTTAATGATTTCATAGTTAATTGAATTGGAGGAATTCATAATGACGACTGAATTAAATAAAAAGCGTATTCCGATGCAACTTATTGAGCTTACTGAAAAACTTAAAGAGGAATTTCCTCATCTGGATGTATCGGATTTAATCGAGAAAGCAACGATTCAATCGGATAATAATGCCGATGAGGGAGCGATCATCAACTTGATGCTTTTAGAAGGTTTGGCAAGAATTACACAAGAAGAGCCGGATTGGACGTATGTCTGTGCCCAAATCCATCTTCATTCTCTTTATGATGAAACCGCTCGAAATCGTGAGCAAGCGCCTGGTTATCGAAACTTCCATGATCTGCTTCAATCATTGATCAAAAAAGGTCTTTTTGACAAAGAGTTGCTTACTCATTATACGAAAGAAGAGGTGGACGAGCTTGAAGCGGAACTGGTGCCCGAGCGGGATGAGCTGTTCACCTATGCCGGTATCCGGATGCTGGCAGACCGCTATCTTGCCCGAGATCATGATCGCCATTTATACGAGCTGCCTCAAGAGCGATGGATGGTCATTGCGATGACGTTGATGATTCCTGAACCGAAGGAAAAGCGTCTTCACCTTGTAAAAGAGGCCTATTGGGTGCTATCAAACCTCTATATGACAGTAGCCACGCCGACACTTGCTAATGCAGGGAAAGCGCATGGGCAGCTCAGTTCATGCTTCATCGATACAGTGGATGACAGCTTGCGGGGAATCTATGACTCGAATACGGACATCGCGATGCTCAGTAAGGCAGGTGGAGGGATCGGTGTATACCTCGGTAAGATCCGCAGTAAAGGTTCTGACATCAAAGGGTACAAAAACACGTCTTCAGGTGTGATCGCCTGGATGAAGCAGCTTAACACGACCGCTGTCAATGTTGATCAACTCGGACAGCGGAACGGTGCTGTGGCGGTCTACTACCCGGTATTCGGAAAAGACATTTTCGCCTTCCTCGATGCGAAGCTGAACAACGGGGACGAGCGGCAGAGAACACATGATCTGTTCACAGGGGTCGTCATCCCTGACCTTTTCATGGAAAAAGTCGAAAACCGTGAAGAATGGCATCTGTTCGATCCTCATGAAGTAAAAAAGTTGATGGGATTCGAGCTGGATGATTTTTACGATGAAACCAAAGGTGAAGGAAGCTTCCGGAAGAAGTACGAACAATGCGTCAATCATCCCTTCCTATCTCGCGAGACCGTGCCGGCGATCGATATCATGAAACGGATCATGATCAGCCAGCTTGAAACAGGCGGCCCGTTCATGTTTTACAAGGATACAGTCAATCGACTTAATAACAACCGCCATGGAGGCATCATCTATTGTACCAACCTTTGTACGGAAATCACGCAAAACCAGTCTGCGACTACGGTTGAAGAGGAAACGACCGAGGATGGGAAAATCATCATCACGAAAACACCTGGTGATTTTGTCGTCTGTAACTTATCAAGCCTCTCCCTTGCAAAGGTCATGAAGGACGATGTGTTGGAGCGGGTCATTCCGACTCAAGTACGGATGCTCGATAACGTCATCGAACTCAATAAAGATAAAATCGAAGTGAAGCAAGCGATCCTGACGAATGAAAAATACCGGGCGATCGGACTAGGGACGTTCGGGTGGCATCATTTACTCGCCCAGAAAGGGATCCGTTGGGAATCGGAAGAAGCGGTCACCTTTGCAGATCAGCTCTATGAAAAAATCAATTTCCTGACAATCCAGGCTAGTCATGCCCTGGCAAAAGAAAAAGGTGTTTATCCGGCCTTTGAAGGCAGCGATTGGAATACAGGTGCTTATTTTGAAAAGAGGGGCTACGAAAGTCCAGAGTGGCGTGAACTAGGGAACAAGATCCAAAACGAAGGGATCCGGAACGGTTGGCTGCTGGCGGTTGCACCGAATGCGTCAACGAGCATCATAGCAGGCTCTACAGCGAGCATCGATCCGATTTTTAAAAAGCAATATGCCGAAGAGAAGAAAAACTCGAAAATACCTGTGACAGCTCCTGACTTGTCACCTGAAACAACGTGGTTTTATAAAAGTGCTTATGATATCGACCAAAAATGGAGTATCCGGCAAAATGCGGCCAGACAGCGACATGTCGATCAATCGATTTCATTCAACCTATATGTACGGAATACGGTGAAAGCGAAGGAACTTCTCGACTTGCACCTTAGTGCCTGGAATTCAGGGTTGAAGACGACTTATTATGTCCGTTCCACCTCACACGAAGATGTAGAAGGATGTGATTCTTGTGAAAGCTGATGCGACACTTAACGTACGGGAATTGTATGTCCCTGGAGCCCCGAACGCCTCTACAGGTATTCTGAATGGGCAAAGCTCAAATGTCTTGAACTGGGATGATGTCCGCCATACGTGGGCATATCCGCTGTATAAGCAGATGCTTTCGAACTTTTGGACACCATTCGAAATCAACATGTCTGGTGATCGTAAACAATATACGGAGTTGTCTGGAGAGGAACAGGAAGCATTCAACAAAATCATCGGACTGCTCGCGTTCCTTGACAGCATCCAGACTGATTATGCGAACCGGGTTGCCGGTTATCTGACCGATTCGAGCTTGACGGCGTTGATGACAGTGCTCGCCTTTCAGGAAGTGGTCCATAACCAGTCGTATTCCTACGTGCTTTCAAGTCTCGTCGACAAAGGGAAGCAGGACGAGATCTTCGAGTATTGGAAGCATGATGCTGTATTACGGGAGCGGAATGAATTCATCATAGAAGGATACGAGTCTTTTGTGAAAAATCCGACGCCTGAGACATTTCTGGAGTCGATCGTCTATGATGTCGTCCTGGAAGGATTGAACTTTTACTCAGGGTTCAGCTTCTTCTACAACCTGGCCCGGAATCAAAAGATGGTTTCTACCTCTACGATGATCAATTACATCAATCGTGATGAGCAGCTGCACGTCCATCTTTTCACAAAAATCTATCATGCGGTTATTGATGAATTCTCTTTAGATAAGAGAGAAGCACAGCATTTTGTCAGTGAAACGTTCAAAAAAGCAGCCCACCTGGAAATCAAGTGGGGGAATTACATTTTAGGAGACCGTTTCCCAGGCATCACTTCATCTGAACTTGATTCTTATATCAAATTCATCGCCAACAAACGCGTAAATCAGCTTGGCGCGGACAGGCCTTATCCTGAACATCGCAAAAATCCGATGCCCTGGATCAAAGCCTATGAATCAGTGAATGAAGGGAAAAGTGACTTTTTTGAACAAAAATCCAGACAATACACGAAGGTCTCAGATGACAATGGCTTTGACGAGCTGTAAACCACACAAATTCACGTAATTGCCAAAAATGCTATGAGGATTTTTCCGGTCTATCCCGTATTACTATAAGTAGGGAGTTGTTCATATAAACAACGACTATTTGCAGGGAGGGATGGACGTGAGTAAGGACAATGAAGGTAAGAAGAAGCCGGAAGTGGATGAAATCCAGTATTCAGATCTCATAGGTGACATCATCAAACGGGCTGAACAAGAAGGTGCTTTCGACAACCTGAAAGGTAAAGGGAAACCTCTCAAGCTTGATGGGGATCATTCGTACAACCCTGATCGTTTATTGAATAAGGTGATGAAAGACAACAATATTCTTCCGCCTTGGATTCAGATGGACAAAGAGATTGAACGACTGAAAGCGGAATTGGCTCAATACTCAAGTGAATATAACATCCGTAAGTCTGTAGAGGAAATCAACAAGAAAATCTTCAATTACAACTTAAGCTGTCCTCCAACTGCACAGAAACGAAAATTAAAGCTGGAAGAATATTTGCCCTCGGAATGAAAATAAAGGGAGCGGCCGGGAACATCGCAAAACAGTAACGTCCTATAGGCCAGCTCCCTTATTTGTGTACATATTTTTAAATATATCAACATTCGACTTATTTCATCAAGATTCAAAATAGATCTTTAGGTTACTGCTTGCCGTAATTCCTGGGCACGTAATCCGGGTAGTCACTTATGATACCGTCCACGCCTGCATCAAGCAGTGGCTGGACATCCTCTTTAGCCCGGACAGTCCATGGCATGATGCCCATATCGAGAGCGTGGATACGGTCTACAAGTGCACGATCGACTTGATTTTTGTTCGGATTTATGTAATCTGCGTAGGTTTTGAATTCATTAAGCGATTCATCAGTCAGATCCTGATAGTTTGAGGTAAGGATACCAACTGGAACGTCAGGTAAAAGATTGTGGAACGTTCTCATCGAATTGAAATCGAATGACTGTACAATGACAGAATTGTTTTTCGGTTTATCCATATTCCGCTCTTTCAACGCTTCAGCTACCTTTTTCTCAACTCCAGGATATAGAGATGGGGCTTTCAGTTCGATCAAGAGCTTTGTTTTACCTCGCATGGCATCCAATACATCTTCAAAAGTTGGAATCGGCTCACCTTCGAATTCCGAAGCAAACCAGCTTCCCGCATCAAGGGAACGGAGCTCTCCATATGTAAGATCACCTACTTTACCTGTACCGTCAGTTGTCCGATCAACCGTGGTATCATGAATGACCACAAGCTCTCCATCCTTGCTCATCTGGACATCCATTTCCACATAATCAGCCTTCATATCAAACGCTTTTCGAAAAGCGGCCATCGTGTTTTCAGGTGCATAGCCAGCGGCACCGCGGTGAGCTACATTTTCAACGTGATCATGAATGGCTGCTCCAGCACGTTCGAGCGGCAACACCATCAGAGCTGCAACAACTGAAAATGTGAATAATACCATAGCGAATTTTTTCCCATCAAAAGTGAACACTTTCTCATCCCCAATCAAGTAATTTTGATTACAGGACTTACATTAAAGGGAGTCTTTTAAATGGGTATGAATGACAGATGAACTTTTATAAATGAAAAGAGGCACAAAGTCTTAGTATTTATTAAGAGGGTATTGATGTTAGGCATTTAGGGGGAAATAATCATCGGTCAAGGTTTGGCTATATAGGCAAAAAGAAAGGAACCGCTTTTTGCGATTCCTTTCACACACTGTATTAGTGTGGTACATAAGCCAATTGGATAAAGAATAGGACAGCGAACAACATGACTAACGGATGGACTTCACGCCATTTTCCACGTACGATTTTCAACAGCGGATAAGAGATGAAGCCAAGGGCGATTCCAGTGGCAATGCTCGAAGTAAGCGGCATCGTCAAAATGATCAGGAATGCTGGGAATGCCTCATCGAATGTGTTCCAATCTATTTTAGAAAGGCTTGATAGCATGAAGCTTCCGACAATGATCAATGTTGGAGAAGTGATGGCAGCGAGCCCTGAAATCGCCCCGACAAGTGGCGCAAAGAACATAGCTACAAGGAACATGAAGGCGACGACCATATTCGTCATCCCTGTCCGGCCGCCTGCTGCAACACCTGAAGACGATTCGATGTACGCGCTTGTCGGGCTTGTTCCGAAAACCGCCCCAACAGAAGTAGCTACTGAATCTGCAAGCAGCGCCTGGCGAGCACGCGGCATTTTGTTGCCTTTCATCAGTCCAGCTTGTTCTGCAACACCGATCATTGTTCCAGTCGTATCGAAAATTGTAACGAGTAGGAATGAGAAAACGGCAGCATAAAGACCGTAAGTGAACATATCTGTAAATGCAGTGATCGGACTGCCGAAAATGAAGACATCGGGCATTGAAGGCAACCCAACTACACCACTTTCAAATTTAAGTTGTCCAGTGAAATAAGCGATCGTTCCGGTGATGACCATCCCTAAGAACAACGCACCATTCACATTCAATGCCATCAGAATCAATGTCACCGCTAGTCCTGTCAATGTCAAAAGGACTTGTGGCGAGTGAAGATCCCCTAGGCCGACAAGGTTTTGTGGATGAGATACGACAAGGCCAGTCAATCTCAACCCGATGAAAGCGATGAATAATCCGATACCGGCAGTGATGCCATGCTTCAGGTTGGATGGAATCGCTTCGATCAGCTTTTTACGGAAAGGAGTCAACGATAAGATGACGAATAAAATACCAGATACGAAAACAGCACCGAATGCGACTTCATATGAAATCCCCATTCCCCCGACGACGGAATATGCAAAATAAGCGTTCAACCCCATTCCCGGAGCAATGGCGATCGGATAATTGGCAAACAGCCCCATCCAAAGTGTTCCTACGACTGTCGCGATGATCGTCGCCATGAAAACAGCATCGAATGGCGCGCCAGCTTCACTTAAAATACCTGGGTTTACGACCACGATATAGACCATTGTTAAAAATGTCGTCAAACCAGCAATTAATTCGGTTTTGACACTTGTTTGGTTTTCTTTGAGCTTAAAAAAGTTGGTGAACATAAGAAATACCCCCAAAATACGAACATTTATGATAACCATCCATTATAATATTCGCTTTTGTTGTAGAATGCAAGAGTGGATACTGTAATCATTCATAAGAATTGAATAGTATGATAAGATAAAATCATACGTTAAAGAGGATGTTCGAAAGGTTTTGAAGAACATCAAATCCGGATTTATATGCGATAATAGGAGGTTTTGGACGTGAAAGATCTCTTTAATAACAATAACAGCAACAATAATAAGGATGAAAAAAAGCCGAAGAAAAAGCAAGGATTCACGATTCTGAGTGGAGATTCCACGGATGGGCACGGAGGGTATGGTGTCGGAACGATCAGCCTTAATAATCTTACCCCGATCTTTGTCGATCCAGAAGATGAAGAAGTGTTCGTGGATATGGGCGCGTTGCATGCACGAAGTTCAGTGGAGAAACGGATCAAATTCACAGCAAACCGTGAAGATGCACCGAACCCGAAGCTGTACTGGCTCGTCTGGGTGATGGTCGATTCTTCAAGTGCCGGCCCTTATTACGCTGGGCTTGGTGCCTGCGAGCTCCAGGTTGATGCAGAAGCAAGACGAGGCTATAAAAGTATGCCGGAACATGTGAACAATATGGATAAGGCACTTAAGAAAAAAGTCGTCGTGGACAATATGGATGATAAATCAAAAGCATTGTTGAAAAAGTTCTTGATCGAACATAATGAAGAGTTTTGGGAGCGTGCGAGTGAAGAAGTGAAAAACGCTCTTTAAGGGATCAAAGAATGATGAACGGCGAGATTTCTTTGAACAGTTTTTGAACAAAATGTGAAACATCTGTGCGATGGACCCGAAATGGAGTAAAATAAACATTATCTTTACACACATATTTACTAGGACAGAAAAAGGGACTGGCTCATTTGAGCCAGTCCCTTTTTCATCAGCTGGTGCGTTTATTCTCAGAGTGGTCCATTTAATCTCCGGAGCGGTGAACTCCTTTATGGCCCACCTAAAATTAAAACGAAAAAAAGCGGACTGATCCGCTTTTTAACCTGTCATCCAGTTCCAAATCCGTTTGAAAAAGCCTTTTTCCTCTGTCTGTTTAGGAGAAACAGGTGCTTTTTCCTTATCACTGGCATCGCCTTTACAGTGTTTCGTCGGCTGTGTGCCTTCGATATAAAAAGAAAGCCTTTTTTCCGGACAGCTGTCACTCGCCAGCAAGCCCGTTTCTGGATTCACATTTACTCCAACAACGCCTTCAGGTTGAGTGAATTGGGCGACAGGACGATCGGCCATCGTATCTTTCATGAAGTGACCCCAAATATTTTTGGAATAAAGCACATCATTGAACGGATGAAGGGATTTTCCTTTGTCGTAACCGGTCCACACCCCAGTCACGAGCTGAGGCGTATAACCGATGATCCAGTTATCATAATTAGTCGAACCAGTTTTTCCTGCGGTTGGTCGATCGATCAAACTGTTGATGGAAGCACCAGTAACTCTTGTATAGTCATTTAACCTTTCATCGAATACCCCTTTCATCAAATCGGTCATGACATAGGCATATTCTTGATCGATCACGCGCTTTTTCTTGACCTCTTGTTCGTATACGATGTCTCCTTTATAATCGACGACCTTCGTGATGAATCTTGGCTCACTTTTCACCCCGTTGTTGGCAAATACGCTATAGGCTGATGTCATTTCCAGTACCCCGACAGGCTTTGTTCCAAGTGCGAGTGAAGGGATGGCAGAAAGATCACTTTTTATGCCGAAATCCTTTGCTGTTTTGACAAGCTGTTCAGGGCCGATGAAGATATTGGTCTTCACTGCATAAACGTTGTCAGAAACCGCTATTGCCTGCGCTAACGTGATCTCATCGTTTGCATAATGATGACCGAAATTTTCAGGTGTATACTGGTTCTCTTCTCCTTCGAAAAAGGTTGTCGGCTCACTCATCAATAGAGTTGAAGGTGTGAACCCGTTTTCCAATGCCGCAGTGTATAAGAATGGTTTGAAGGTCGAGCCAGGTGCACGTCTTGCCTGGGTTGCACGGTTATAAGCGCTCTCCTGATAGTCCCGGCCTCCCACCATCGCTTTTACATCTCCAGTTCTAGGATCGAGTGCAACCATTCCGACTTGGATGCTAGAGGTTTTCGGAATCGACTTTTCAACCCAGTGCTCTGCTTTTTCCTGGAGTTCCGGGTCCAATGTCGTGTAGACGTGGTAACCACCGAGCTTCACCTCTTCAGCATCCAGTCCAAGTTTATTTTTTAAAAGGTATTCGACTTCGTCCTGGAAATAAGAAGCTCTTCCAGCAGGCAGATTCGCTTTCCCCACGATTTTAAGAGGTGCATTGTATGCTTCAGCTGCTTCTGTTGCACTTGCTGCTCCAGTTGCGACCATAGCATCCAACACGATCTTCTGCCGTTTTTTTGCATGGTCCATACTGACGATCGGACTGTAATAGGACGGACCTTTCGGGATACCCGCTAGCATGCTTGCCTCAGCCAGATTCAATTTTTTTGCAGGCTTCCCATAATAAAACTGAGAGGCAGCCTCGATTCCGTAGTGACCATGACCGTAATAAATCGTGTTCAAATAGCCCTGGAGGATTTCATCTTTTGTGTAGTTCGCCTCGATCCGAGCTGCATATATAGCTTCCTTCAGCTTTCGTTCCCACGTTTTATCAGGTGCAAGAAATAGATTTCGAGAGTACTGCTGAGTGATCGTACTAGCACCCTGGACTTTCGAACCTGCCCGGATATCTGCTAAAAGGGCAGCGCCGATCCGTTTCAAATCAAACCCGTGATGATTATAAAATCTACGGTCCTCTACAGCTACGGTAGCTTTCGTCATATAAGGCGATATATCCTCAAGTTTTACCCAAAACCGATTTTGCCCGAGAGGCTCGTGCTCTCCGATGATCGATTCATCTGCGCCATAAAAGATCGTCGTCTGGGGAACCTTTAACGGAGGAGGGCCCATTACATGGATGACAACGACAAAAATAAGACCTACCAATAAGACCGGCAATGAAAATATTAAGAAAGTCCTGAGGTAGAGCCATACTACTTTCCATGTCCTCAACAAACGACCAGCGGTTATGACTTCCATGACGTTTCCCCCCTTACATGAGCGGTTTTTCAGCTTCTTAGTAACTTCTGTTTTTACTAGTATGGGAGGGTTTCAATGATTCTAAACGTTGATATTGACGCTTTTAGCCTTTGAAGATTTCGTCATTCCAGCCCTTATTTGAAATTGGATATAAAATTTCTCTTGAAAAAATAGGGCAATCGAGTATACTTTTCTTGCACATTATGAATTTGGAAGTTTCAAATGGACGACTGAGGGAAACGGACAATAGATGACAGAGTATCTTTCATGGTCCGGGTGTAAATTCGAAACACGTCGAATACTGATGATAGAATGCCAAATAAGATTTTCAGGATAATAAAATTGAGGTGAATGAAATGGAATTATGGTACACGGAAAAACAAACAGAAAAGTTCGGCATCACTGCAAAAATCAAACAGACATTACATACCGAGCAAACAGATTTTCAGCGGCTGGATATGATTGAAACGGAAGAGTTCGGCAACATGCTCGTCTTGGACGGCATGGTCATGACGACACAAAAGGATGAGTTCGTCTATCACGAAATGGTCGCTCATATCCCGCTTTTCACACACCCGAATCCAAAGCATGTCCTCGTCGTTGGTGGAGGAGACGGTGGTGTCATCCGCGAAGTCTTGAAGCACCCTTCAGTTGAAAAAGCGGTCCTTGTCGAGATCGATGGAAAAGTCATCGAGTATTCGAAAAAATACTTGTCGGAAATTGCTGGGGACTTGGAAGACCCGCGTGTTGACGTCCAGGTGGATGATGGCTTCATGCACATTGCTAAAAGTGAAAACGAGTACGATGTGATCATGGTCGATTCCACTGAGCCGGTCGGTCCAGCTGCGAAATTGTTTGAAAAAGGGTTTTATGAAGGGATTTCGAAAGCATTGAAAGAAGACGGTGTATTCGTTGCGCAGACGGACAACCCTTGGTTCAAAGCAGATCTCATCTCTCAAGTACAAAGGGATGTAAGAGAGATTTTCCCTGTGACCCGCCTTTATATAGCAAACATACCAACGTACCCAAGCGGATTGTGGACGTTTACGATCGGATCGAAAAAACATGATCCATTGAAAGTGGAAGAAGATCGTTTCCACGACATCGATACGAAGTATTACACGAAAGAACTGCATACTGCAGCTTTCGCGCTGCCTAAATTCGTCCGGGATCTTGTGGAATAGGAGGCTGTTATGCGATTTGAAGAAGCTTATTCAGGAAATGTATTCATAAAAAGCCATCCTGATTTTGAAGATAGTGAAGCGGTCATTTACGGGATGCCGATGGATTGGACTGTCAGCTTCCGCCCAGGGTCACGTTTCGGTCCTGCTAAAATTCGTGAAGTATCACTTGGATTGGAAGAGTACAGCCCATATATGGACCGTGAGCTTGAGGAAGTGCGTTTTTACGATGCAGGGGATATCCCGCTTCCGTTCGGCAACCCGCAGCGAAGTATCGATATGATCGAGGAGTATGTAGGGAAAATTTTAGATGCTGGGAAGTTTCCACTTGGATTAGGCGGAGAGCATCTCGTTTCATGGCCGATTTTTAAAGCGTTCCATGAAAGGTACAAAGATTTTGCGGTCATCCATATCGATGCCCATGCGGATCTACGTGAAGAATATGAAGGAGAACCGTTATCCCATTCGACACCGATCCGAAAAGCGTGTGAGCTGATCGGACCGGAAAACGTCTATTCTTTCGGAATCCGCTCCGGTATGAAAGAAGAATTTCAATATGCAAAAGAATCAGGCATGTATATGGCAAAGTTCGATGTCGTAGAACCATTGAAAGAAGTCCTTCCAAAGCTTTCGGGACAAAAAGTGTATGTGACGATCGATATCGATGTCCTCGATCCTGCACACGCGCCAGGTACAGGAACAGCTGAAGCGGGAGGCATCACTTCGAAGGAGCTTTTGGAAGCAATCGTGCTGATTGCAAATTCTGACGCCAATGTCATTGGAGCAGATCTTGTCGAAGTCGCTCCGATTTATGATCACTCCGAACAAACCCCAATCGCCGCAAGCAAATTCATCCGAGAAATGCTGCTCGGTTGGGTGAAATAAGTCCGCTGATGTCGATACCCTTTTAGAAAGAAGCACTCACTCTGAAAGGGTTTTTGCACTTGAAGAAAGTATAAAATACTTTCTTCAGTATAAGTGTAACTAGGGCTCAGCCTTCACCAAAGGTTTGGCTTCACCAAAGGCTTGGCTTCGCCAAAGTTTTCTTTACATGTAAACGTGAAAAAAATAGTGCCGGTTCAGGGTATTCCCACAAAAAAGGAGCTGCAATGAGAATAAAGTTAGAGGCCACCAGCGCCCTTATTTGCGGAAAATCATTAAAAATCAACAGGCTTTTATCCGGATAACGGAACAGATGTCCTCTAATTTTTGAGTTAATACTTCTTACGAGAAAATAGAGAGAACATCGCCAGGGGCAGGTTCTAAACTTTTTCAGGATTGCCCATATTTCAATTATTAATATAGCTTTATGACAAAAGGCGTTTGGAAGAAGGAGTTTTTTCAAAAAGGTCTAATTAGTTAGGTGGCGATTAAATCACTTATGGTAATAGCGGACAAATAGCAAACACGCTGCACCATGATCGAGTTTTTAATGAAGACAAGACGATGCAATAAAAAGGAGCAGGTACCGTGCAAAGGACAACTTCTGCTTTGATTGAATTAAATCAAGCTTTCATTGATCAATTATCAGATGGCTTTTTACAAATAAATAAAGAGGGTTCAATCATACATGCCAACCAAACGATCAAAGACTGGTTAGGCGTAGAAACCGAGCAACTGATCGGACAAAAACTGATCCGGTTCTTTCCTGATATTGAAATCAATAAAAGTTATGACGGAGCCTGGTTCAAGACGGAACTCGTCAGGCTCGACAGACGAACAGAAACTGTTGAATTCTCCTTTTGTCCAAAAAAGGATGGAAGCATCGACGTTCTTGTCCGTAACATTGAAAATGGGCATGAGATGAAGGAATACTGTGACATTCATACATCAATGAATAATTCAGCATTGCAAAAAGCCCAGCAAGCATTGCTTGAATCTGAATATCGGTACAGACAGCTTGTTGAACACTCCCCTGACCCTGTTTGTTTGCATGACTCGGAAAAAATCCTGTATGTGAACGATGTTGCGGTCGAGATGCTCGGAATCAACGACAAATCCGATATCATCGGAATATCTCCTTCAGCATTTATACATCCGGACTATCAAGAAGAGTCTAAAAAACGTGTTGCAAAGGTCATGAGAGGGCACCGGTTCACCAGATTGTTCCCTATAAAACTTATTCGACCAGATGGCTCTATTTTAGAAATGGAAGGAAAATCGATTCCGATTAAAGAGAACGGGAATACATTCGTACTCGCCGTGTTCAGGGATGTTACCGAGAAGATTTCAGCGAAAAAGTCTTTGCTGCACAGTGAGCACCGATACAGATCCCTATTTCAACACAATCCTGATGGCATCTATTCGATCAACCTTAAAGGGGAATTGACAAGCATCAATCCGGCAATCGTTACTATTATTGGTTTCTCGGAGGAAGAGCAGATTGGAAGGCAATACACCGATTTCCTGCTGGCGGATGAAAAAGAGGAAGTCGTCGCCAATTACGAGAAGATTTTCACCGGAGAAACGGTCAAATTCGAAAAACATATGACACGAAAAGATGGCGAGACAATCACCGTAAGGGTCGTCGGTTTCCCGATGATCGTCGATGATAAAATCATAGGCATGTATGGGATTCTGCGGGATATCACCGACGAGAAAAAATCGCAGGAAATGCTCAGGAGGTCAGAGAAACTGACCGTTTTCGGCGAGCTTGCGGCAGCAATCGCCCATGAAATCCGGAATCCATTGACCTCGATCAAAGGGTTCATACAGATGATGGAGGGCGGTCTCGAAGATAAGGATCTGTATTATCAAATCGTACTATCTGAACTGGATCGTATCGAACAGATCATCAGTGAATTACTTTTATTAGCAAAGCCGCAGAGCATTTGTTTTGAGAAAAAGAAAGCCGGAAACCTCATCCGGCATGTTTTGAAGCTTCTGGAGGGACAAGCCAACCTTCATAATATCCAGTTCATCACGGATTTGGAAGCGGATTCAGAATTGATCGAGTGTGAAGAGAATCAATTGAAGCAAGTTTTCATCAATTTGATCAAAAATGCAATCGAAGTCATGCCGGATGGAGGGAAAATCATCATCTCTTCAAGGACAAGGAAAGATGGTATGCTTCTCATCAGGATTAAAGACCAGGGACCAGGCATTCCGAAAGACCGGATGTCGAGGCTGGGTGAACCTTTTTACACGACGAAGGAAAAAGGTACAGGGTTAGGATTGATGGTTAGTTTTAAAATCGTTAAAGATCATAAAGGGACGATTCAGTTTTCAAGCAGTGAACATGATGGAACAACGGTGGATGTAGTACTGCCGCTACCTTAATAGTGAGTAAAATTTTCCCAAAGTGTCGTCTTAGCGCTGAACCTTGAAAGAGGAGGCGTTTTTTTATTATAATGGGTAAGTTAACGAAGAGAAGGGTGTGAGCAGTGTGGATGTTACGATCCCTGTTGAAGTGGATTTACATACGAAAATCATTGATTCCGGGGCAACCGAGGATTCGAAGTTGTCATCGAACGGAACGTTATACAGGAAAAACGGCGCTGTCTACCTTCGCTATGAAGAAATGATCAACGAAAAAGACAAAGTGAATACGACGATAAAAATTTTGACCGACGAAATCACGATCATCCGCCAGGGAGCCGTATCGATGCGGCAGCGTTTCAGCCCTGGGACCGAGAAGGAAGGAACTTATGAAAGCCCTTATGGTCCGATTCAGATCTCAACGAAAACGGATAAGATCGATTTCGATTGGAATGAAACAGTACAAAAGGGTTATTTATCTATGGATTATCAGGTGCTCTTCCAGGGTGAAGAAGCGGGCTACCATCAAATGCTTATTAAGCTGAGAGGGGAAGAAAGATGACGATTGTAGAACAGGTAAAGGAACAATTGAAAAAGGAAATTGCCAACTCAGTTGTAAGAGCGGGCTTGGCTACAGAAGAACAGCTGCCAGAAGTCGTTCTTGAGCTTCCGAAAAACAAGGACCATGGTGATTTCGCCACGAACATGGCCATGCAGCTCGCACGTATTGCAAGAAAGGCGCCGCGCCAGATTGCCGAAGAAATGGTCGCGAACTTCGATCAAACGAAAGCGTCGATTGAAAAGATCGAAATCGCAGGACCTGGATTCATCAATTTTTACTTAGACAACCATTATTTGACCGATTTGATCCCTGCCATCATCAAAGCTGGTGATCAATACGGCCAAACGGATACAGGACAAAACAAAAAGGTACAGATCGAGTTTGTTTCTGCCAATCCGACAGGCAGCCTTCACCTTGGCCATGCACGCGGAGCGGCAGTAGGGGATACGCTATGTAATATATTGGATAAATCCGGCTATGATGTATCGCGGGAATACTATATCAACGATGCCGGCAATCAGATCCACAATCTTGCCTTGTCCCTAGAAGCGCGTTACCTGGAGGCATTGGGTCACGAGGCTTCCATGCCTGAAGATGGGTATTACGGAAAGGACATCATCCGCTTTGCAAAAGAGGTTGCTGAAAAGGAAGGCGACAAATATGTCCACCTGAACCAGGAAGAACGCATTCGCTACTTCAGAGAATACGGCCTTGAGAAGCAGCTTGAGAAGATCAAAGAGGACTTAGCGGAATTCCGAGTCCGTTTTAATGAATGGTATTCTGAAACATCCCTTTATACATCAGGTAAGATCGATGAAACGCTTGCTTTGTTGAAGGAAAAAGACGTTACCTATGAAAAAGATGGAGCAACATGGTTCCGGACAACGGACTTAGGGGATGACAAGGACCGTGTTTTGATCAAAAACGACGGAACTTATACCTATTTGACACCCGATATGGCTTATCACTTCGATAAATTCAAGCGCGGTTTTGAAACAGTCATCAATATTTGGGGCGCAGACCATCATGGGTATATCCCGCGAATGAAGGCTGCTGTCGAGGCGCTTGGTTACGATCGTGAACAGCTTGAAGTGCAAATCATACAGCTCGTCAGCCTTTTCCAAGACGGCGAAAAGGTGAAGATGAGTAAACGGACAGGGAAAGCGGTCACTTTACGTGAACTGATGGATGAAGTCGGCGTTGATGCAATGCGTTATTTCTTTGCGATGCGCAGCTCTGATTCCCATCTTGATTTTGATATGGACCTTGCCGTATCCCGTTCGAATGAAAACCCTGTCTATTATATCCAATATGCACATGCCCGCGTCTGCAGCATGCTTCGCCAGGGGAAAGAAAAAGGGTATACATTCGAGGATCAAGTCGACTTCTCGACCATCCGTTCGGAAAAAGAATATGTCTTATTGAAGAAGCTGGGAGAGTTTCCGGAAGCTGTTGCGGAGGCAGCACTGACGTTGTCTACGCATCGGATGACGAACTACTTGTTCGAACTCGCTTCAGCCCTTCATAGCTTTTATAATGCAGAACGTGTTCTTGATGACGACAATCCTGAACAAAGTAAAGAAAGATATTCGTTGATGAAAGCTGTTCAGCAAACACTCAAGAACGGTACAGAATTGATTGGTGTCTCTGCACCAGAAAAAATGTAAAGACATATTTCGGAATGCTCTCTGTCATACTAACTAGCAGAGAGCATTTTTTTTATTATAGACATCAGATCGGAATGAACGACTGGAGGTTTCTTTTTATGAAAATTGCCTTATTATCACTTTTCTGCGGTTTCATCGTCGGGCTGGTCTTTGCCGCATTCAAGCTTCCGATCCCCGCCCCGCCAGCATTTGCAGGGATCTTAGGGATAGTCGGAATCTACCTGGGCTATAAATTCGTCATCACGGTAATGCCTCTCTTATTAAGATAGGAAAGGGGCATTCGACATGTCTGCTCGATCTGTTTTTGGCAGGAATTTAAGCGTGGAGGATAGGGGAGAAGGAATCCCGATCGTTTTCCTTCATCCCCCGGGACTTGGGAAAAGTGTCTTCATGCATCAACATCACTTAAGCTCAACCTATCGGATCATCACCTATGATATGTGTGGACACGGATTCAGTGATCCGAGCCCTGATCAAGTCACGATAGTAAGTCTGACAGAAGAATTGCGCCAATTGCTTGATGTATTACAAGTGGAAAAGGCGGTCATTTGCGGATACTCAGCAGGAGGATCGATTGTGCAGCATTTCGCGATCACTTACCCGGAGCGCTGCCTCGGCCTTATTTTAAGCGGTGGCTTTCCGTACGTTGCCCCCCTCTTGAAAGCAGAGTTTTTAGCCGGGATGGCCCTTTTGCAATATTCCCCTGATCTCCTTAAGACAATTCTAGTGACAAGTCATGGGAAAAAGAAGGAAGAACGAGCGATCCTGTTGAAAACTGTGAGTAAGACAAATCTTAGAAACTGTTACGACTTCTATCAAGCCTCTTACACGTATTCCTGCCTGAACCAATTATCACGGATCACAGTTCCGACTCTCGTCATATACGGGGATCGCGTCGTGCACATCAAAAATTTTGAAAAAGTATACAAGCAACATTTAGAGCAACCATACATTGCAGTCGTTTCTAATGCCTTTCATGAAGTGCCGATCCGTAAGTGGAATGTCTTCAACCCTTTAGTCGATGAATTCATCAATACGAAAATACAATGAGGATATATATCTGCATAGTCTATCGCATACAGTAGTCTTACAAGCTGTAGTTTGAGGAGGAGAAACGGATGGACGAAATGAAGAAGCAGCGGCGTCCCAGTGTTCAAGTTTACGCCACTGTATGGCAGCGCGCCCTTGCTATGATTGTAGATCTTGTTGTTGTGACGGTCCCTTTAAGCGTAATCAGTTACCTTATAATCGGAAATTGGATGGGAGACTGGATCACGATTGCGATTGAAGTATTTTATTGGTTGATCATCCCGGTCCTGACAGGGGGATATACGATCGGAAAATGGATGGCTGGAATTCGGATTGAAATGCGTAGTGGTACGGACCCTGGTGTATTATGCATGTTCTTCCGTTATGGGATCGTACCTTTCTTTTACTTGATTTCATTCGGCGTTCTCTTCCTCGTCAGTGTTGGAATGATGATGATACGCCCTGATAGGAAAACCCTCCACGATGTCATCGCTAATACAGTCGTAGTGAAGAACACTGTGCCGAAGTATGTGTTGCAGAACACGAAAGTTTCCGCCTGAATCACTGAAACTGAGTCAGGACGAGTGATAGGAGCAGGCCGAGTGATGCGATGAATCCGACGAGCGGCCCGCCTTTCTTGAATGCCTCGGGGACCATCGTATCAACGACCATCGCGGTAATTCCTCCTGCTGCAAAGGCATTGATGATCGAAATGGTTTCGGGTCGCGTATCCTCAAGCAATGAATAGCCGGAAAGAGCACTTAATCCTGTCAACACAAATACGGTTGCCCACATACTGAGAATTTTCGTGTGTGAGTAACCGTTCTTTTTTAACCCGATCGAACTTGAAAGCCCTTCTGGAAAGTTACTGATGAAAACGGCGATGAAAAATAACCAGCCGATTGTGCCTTCTTGCAGAATATTGACCCCGATGATGATTGATTCTGGAATCGCATCAAGCAATGTGCCGAAGAAAATCGCCAATCCAGAATGATCCGGCGGGTTGCGGTCTGAGCTCTTACGCTTGTGTCCGCCCTTTTTATAAAGATAGAAGTTGAAACTGGTGAACACGATGCTCCCGCATAAAAAACCGATCGTCGTTGCAAAGATTCCACCTCTTTCAACTGACTCTGACAATAGTTCGAACGCCGCTGCGCCAAGCAGGATTCCGGCACCAAAAGCCATAATCATCGCAATATTCTTTTCACGAAAATTGAATTTGATACCGGTCAAGGCACCAAGGAAAACAGAAGATCCAGCAATTGCTCCTACGGCTAATGCAAACCACATTACTCCTCATCCTTTATATTTTCTTCTAGGCTTTGTTAAAGGTTAATGTTGATTTCTCTCACTATAAAAAAAGTATTTGACAATAACTCCTGAACCTTTTAAAGGAAGCGGGAAATTGAAAGGGCTACAAGTCCTTTTCCTCTTTCTAAAATTGAGCGGTTACGCAAATCTGGTAGCGTCAGCCGCTCCGATTGCTGGAGATCAAACTCCAATACTTTCTCAATCTCTTGTATGAGAGTGGTGGAAGTGAACAAACAATTTATCTCGTTATTCAAATAAAAGCTCCGTTTATCAAAATTCGCCGTTCCGATATCACAGAACTTACGATCAATCATGAATACTTTGGAATGATAGAACCCTGGGTAGTAACGATATACCTCAACCCCTGCTGCAAGGAGGGGGAGTACATAAGGGATCGCTGCTTCTTTAACAAGAGGATGATCAGACCTCATCGGAATCAGAATCGTTACCCGGATCCCATTCTGACTTGCTTGTTTCAATGCCTTGACGAATCTTTTGCCAGGTATGAAATAAGGTGAACCGATGAAAATGGATTTCTTCGCTTCCTCAATCTTTTTTAAAAAGAACTGATCCATATGTTCACCGTTCGTTGCTAACAATGCAAAATTTTCGTCACCAGTATCTTCGGAGGGTAGGGTTTTGATTTTCAGCTCTTCCTTTTTAGACTTCTTCCAATCCCATTGGATCAATTTTACAAATTGCTCGACAACCTTCCCGGTCAATCTTAAATGGTAGTCACGCCAATGGCCTAACTTCGGGTCTTTTCCGATATATTCTTCCCCGACATTGAAGCCTCCGACATAAGCAACCTTCCCATCGACTACGGTAATTTTGCGGTGGTTCCGTCGGTTGAACGTGTAGAAAAGATAAGGAAGACGAGGGGATTCGGCCTGTAAAATTCGTATCCCGCTAGCCTTCAAGCTTTCAATTGACTTTTTAGGAAGCTGATAACTCCCGATTGCATCGAATGCTAGATATACATCAATATCTTCCGATGCTTTCTTTTTCAATATCTGAAACAATTCCTGGCCGAGAGGATCGTTACGGATGATATAAAACTGTACGTAAATGAATGATTTCGCTTCTTTTAAATCAGAAAACAAGCTTGAAAAAAAAGAGACGCCTTCAGAAATCAATTCGGCATTTCCGCGTTCAGGAGGGAGGTAGAGCTGATTCGCTTCTTTTGAATGTTTTTTCCATCCGAAATAAAAGTCGGTAGAAGCCCAAAGGACAATCAAAGCGATAATAACAACGATAGTCATGAACATTTTCAGCACACCTCGAATTACAAACGATTTGTGCTCTTACTATTCCCAATTGATGCCTTCCCTATAAAAAAACGCGAAGTCTTAATTAAGCTATTGTTTTGAATGCTTTGAAGCGCCAATTTGCGACACTTCAGCGGGAAAAGCGAGCCCAGGCGAGTCCCCCCGCGCTATTAAAGGATCTTCGACTAACATAATGAACTTCGACTAAATACCACCACGTCCTGCGCCTGCGATTACTCGGCGCAAAACTACAAGGATGGAATTTAAGTCCGTGGTCTTGTGGTGAACGTCGAAGCCAGCATAAGGAAAGCTTCTAAGAATTCTCATCGCAGACACGAAAATGATTTCATTTTTGTGTGGAAATCCATGTGCAAGTGAGGAGGCATGCGGATCCCCCGCGGAAAGGGAGTGGATTTCGCGAAATACAATAGATCCTTCATTTTCGGTGAATTTTTTTCAGAAAAATTTGTTGACTGAATGCTCATTCATTCAAATTTATGCTATAATGATGTCAGAAAATTAGTTTCATTCTGAATTGCTGTCCTAATAAAACTTTTTTGCCATTTTAACCACACGAGAAACTGAAGGGGGCTGAGAAATAATGAACACATTATTGATCATCAACTGGCTTGCATTTCTTATTGTAACCGCTTACGGAGTATTTTTGTTCGCTTATGTTGTGAAAACTCGGTTTGAGTACATCAAGCTGGGGAAGAAAGCTGAATTTGACCATACGATGAAAGAGCGGCTTCAATCGATTTTAGTGAATGTATTCGGGCAAAAGAAATTATTGAAGGATAAGAAGAGCGGCATTATCCATGTCATGATGTTCTATGGATTCATCATGGTACAATTCGGTGCCATCGATATGATCTGGAAAGGTTTGAAACCAGAATCCCACCTGCCGTTCGGTCCAGTTTATCCAGCGTTCACTCTGTTCCAGGAGATTGTAACGTTGATGATCCTGGTTGCAGTGATCTGGGCATTCTACCGTCGTTATATTGAGAAGCTCGTCCGATTGAAACGTGGCTTTAAAGCTGGACTGGTCCTATTGTTCATCGGAGGTTTGATGCTTTCCGTCCTGTTCGGGAATGGAATGGAAATTATCTGGCATGACCTCGAATTAAGTTGGACAGCACCCGTTGCAAGTGCCATCGCCTTTTTGTTCGGATGGGTTGGAGAAACTGGATCAATCGTTTTATTCTATGTCGCATGGTGGGTCCACTTACTGATCTTGCTGACATTCCTTGTTTACGTACCACAATCGAAACACGCCCACTTGATCGCAGGGCCGGTAAATGTATTCCTTGGTCGTACACATAAAGTTGGAAGACTGGCGCCTATTGATTTTGAGGATGAATCGCAAGAGACTTTCGGTGTCGGTAAAGTAGAGGAATTCAATCAGAAACAGCTCGTCGACTTGTATGCATGTGTCGAATGTGGACGTTGTACAAATGTTTGTCCAGCGACTGGTACCGGAAAAATGCTTTCACCGATGGATCTGATCATCAAAATCCGAGATCATTTGACTGAAAAAGGTGCAGCAATCACATCACGCACACCGTGGGTCCCTGCTTTCGCGTTCAACAATACGACAGGAAACCAGCTGGCGATTGCCGCGCAAGGGAAAGGAAGCCAAGAAACAGCCGCAGCAGTTGAGGAAGGTAGCCGTGGATTCGAATATACCATCGATTTGATCGGGGATGTCATTACCGAAGAGGAGATTTGGGCTTGTACGACATGCCGTAACTGTGAAGACCAATGTCCAGTTATGAATGAGCACGTCGATAAGATTATCGACATGCGACGGTACCTCGTATTGACGGAAGGAAAGATGGATGCGGATGGCCAGCGTGCGATCCAGAACATAGAGCGCCAAGGGAACCCTTGGGGACTCAGCCGTAAAGAGCGTGAAGACTGGCGAGAAGGACATGATGATGTCCATATCCCTACTGTAAAAGAAGTGGAAAAAGCGGGTGAAGAGTTTGAGTACCTCTTCTGGGTAAGCTCAATGGGCTCTTACGACAACCGCAGCCAAAAAATCGCATTGTCACTCGCACGTATGATGAACTCCGCTGGCATCAAGTTCGCGATTCTCGGTAATAAGGAGAAAAACTCTGGTGACACACCGCGCCGTATCGGTAACGAGTTCTTGTTCCAGGAGATCGCAACAAAAAATATCGAGCTGTTCAATAAGCATAATGTAAAGAAAATCATCACGATCGACCCGCATGCTTATAACACATTTAAAAATGAATATCCTGATTTCGGCCAAGAAGGCGTAGAAGTCTATCACCATACAGAGCTGTTGGCAGAATGGATCCGTGAAGGACGCTTGAAGCCGACGCATGAAGTGAATGAAACGATTACGTACCATGATTCTTGCTACCTCGGCCGTTACAACGAGGTTTATGAACCGCCGCGTGACATTTTGAAAGCGATTCCGGGTGTAAATGTTGTTGAAATGAACCGCAACCGTCAAAACGGTATGTGCTGTGGTGCTGGCGGTGGCATGATGTGGATGGAAGAGGACGCTGGCCACCGGGTCAATGTCGCTCGTACAGAGCAAGCACTTGAAGTGAATCCGACTATGATCGGAAGCGGCTGTCCTTACTGTCTGACGATGTTGAGTGATGGAACAAAAGCGAAGGAAGTGGAAGATAACGTCCAGACACTTGACGTGGTGGAAATTTTAGAAAAATCCGTTCTTGGAGATGAAGCGCAGCGTATCGCACAATGACGGTAATAGAAAAAGATCAGAGACGTGTCTGACTCCCTCCGTACCTAGCGACATTTTGGGGAAAATCGAGTTTTGAAACAAAATGTCGTGTTGGAGGTGTCTGACACTAAACATCTCCTGATCTCTTTCTATGCCGCTGCTCCGATTGAGCGTTCGCTCGAAGGAGCATGACCCCTGGAATTAAATAAAGTTGGTTTTATAAAAAAATCTACAGTTTTGACAAAATAATTCGTTTGTTTGTCAAGAAAATCTGGAATTTTGTCAAAAAAATCTGTGTGTTTGTTAAGAAAACTGATAATGTCCAAGATCACTTTCATAGAGGAGGAGTTAAAAATGGGGAAGACAGTAATCGTAAGTGGAGTTCGGACGCCATTTGGAAAATTTGGTGGTGCACTCAGTTCTTTGACTGCTTCACAGCTAGGAGGAGCGGCGATCAAGGAAGCACTTGTCCGCGCAGGAATCTCACCAGAAGATGTCGATGAAGTCATCATGGGATCCGTCCTGCAGGCAGGTCAAGGGCAAATCCCGTCCAGACAAGCGGCAAACTATGCCGGCATCCCATGGGAAGTCCAAACGGAGACGATCAACAAAGTATGTGCTTCCGGTATGCGAAGTGTAACCTTAGCCGACCAGATCATCCGTGCAGGTGATGAAGAAGTAATCGTAGCAGGCGGTATGGAGTCGATGAGCAATGCCCCGTATATGATGCCGAAAGCACGATGGGGCTTGCGGATGGGCGATGCGAAGGTCGTCGATTCGATGGTGTCGGACGGTCTGACCTGTTCCTTTAAAGGCGTCCACATGGGGAACTACGGAAACTCGACCGCAAATGAATTTGGCCTTTCAAGAGAAAAACAGGATGAGTGGGCAAACCGCAGCCATCAACGCGCTGTTGCAGCGATTGAAGAAGGAATATTATCAGAAGAAATCGCGTCTGTAGAAGTGCCGCAGCGGAAAGGAGACCCAGTCGTGGTCGAAAATGACGAGGCGCCGCGAAAAGATACGACAGTAGAAACACTCGCAAAACTGAAGCCGGTGTTTGACCCGCAAGGATCGATCACAGCAGGGAACGCACCTGGCGTCAATGATGGTGCAGGAGCACTCGTCCTCATGTCCGAAGAACGTGCGAAAAAAGAAGGTAAGCAAGTGATGGCGACAATCCTCGGGCATACTGCAATCGCTATGGAACCTGAAAACTTCCCGCAAACTCCAGGTGTTGTAATCAACGAACTTTTAAAGAAGACAGGTAAATCACTAAGTGACATCGACCTGTTTGAAGTAAACGAAGCATTTGCCGCAGTAGCACTAGTCAGCTCGCAAATCGCAGAGCTTGATGAGGAAAAAGTGAACGTTAATGGCGGTGCAGTTGCACTCGGACATCCAATCGGGGCGAGTGGTGCAAGAATCATCATCACGTTGATCCACGAATTGAAACGTCGCGGCGGTGGTATTGGCATCGCAGCAATCTGCAGCGGCGGCGGCCAAGGTGATGCAGTAATGATCGAAGTAGAGAAGCAATAAACGAGGAGGATCACATATGCAAATCAAAAATGTAATGGTAGTTGGAGCAGGACAGATGGGTTCAGGAATCGCCCAGGTTTTCGCTCAAGCTGAATTCAACGTCACTTTACATGATCTTAAAGCAGATATTGTCGAAAAAGGAATGGCTTATATAACGAAAAACATGAACCGCCAAGTAGAAAAAGAGCGGATGACGAGGGAAGAAGTGGATGCAGTTTTAGGCAGATTGACACCTTCCACTGATTTGAACAACGCTTCGAATGTGGATCTTGTCGTTGAAGCGGTCGTGGAAAATATCGATATCAAAAGCAAACTATTTTCGCATCTGGATGAAATCACTCCTGAACATGCGATTTTAGCGACAAATACATCATCTTTACCGATTACAGAAATTGCAGCAGCAACCAACCGTGCAGGAAAAGTGATCGGAATGCATTTCATGAACCCGGTGCCGGTAATGAAGCTTGTCGAAATCATCCGCGGGCTTGCAACGACTGATGAAACGTATAAAGCGATTGAACAAACGACAAAAGCACTCAACAAAGTACCGGTTGAAGTACAAGACTTCCCTGGATTCGTATCGAACCGCGTACTGATGCCAATGATCAACGAAGCGATTTACACAGTATTTGAAGGAGTAGCAGAGCCTGAAGCGATTGATGAAGTGATGAAGCTTGGTATGAACCATCCAATGGGACCGTTGACCCTTGCTGACTTCATTGGCCTGGATACGTGCCTGTATATTATGGAAACGCTTCATGAAGGGTTCGGAGACGACAAATATCGCCCATGTCCATTGCTACGTAAATATGTGAAAGCAGGCTGGCTAGGAAAGAAAACCGGAAAAGGATTTTATGAGTACAACTAGCCGTTAAGACCAGAGAGGAGGAGGACGATGAATCTTCGTTTTACAGAAGAACAAGAAATGATGCGGAAGATGGTCCGTGATTTTGCCGAAGCTGAAATCCGTCCGATTTTAGAAGAGATGGATGAGAAGGATAAATTTCCAACAGCTGTCATTGAAAAAATGGGTGAGCTTGGGTTGATGGGTATACCGATTCCTGAAGAGTACGGTGGAGCAGGGATGGATTTCACATCCTACATCATCGCAATCAATGAGCTCTCCAGAGTGAGTGCCACAGTTGGAGTCATTTTATCAGTGCACACATCCGTCGCGACGAATCCAATCTACTATTTCGGAACCGATGAACAAAAGAAAAAGTATGTGCCGAAGCTGGCAAGCGGTGAGTATCTCGGTGCATTCGGATTGACAGAGCCAAACGCTGGATCCGATGCAGGCGGGTTGAAGACGCGTGCAGTCAGGGATGGCGATCACTATATCTTGAACGGCTCGAAGGTTTTCATCACGAATGCCGGTGAAGCGGATGTCTATATTGTTTTCGCTTCCACGGATCCAGGAGAAGGAAGCCGCGGAATCACTGCATTCATCGTTGAAAAAGACACACCTGGTTTTGAAGTCGGTAAAAAAGAGAAGAAGATGGGACTGAATGGGTCGAACACAAGTCAGCTTATCTTCGAAGATTGCCGAGTGCCTGCGGAAAACCGACTTGGGGAAGAAAGCATGGGCTTTAAAATCGCAATGGCGAACCTTGATGTCGGGCGGATCGGGATCGCCGCGCAAGCATTGGGAATTGCAGAAGCCGCGCTAGAATACTCAACAGATTACGCAAAAGAACGCCAGCAATTCGGAAAGCCGATCGGCATGCAGCAAGGCGTCGGATTCAAGCTTGCCGATATGGCGACCCAAGTCGAAGGGGCGAGGCTTTTGACCTATAAAGCGGCGAATCTGAAATCGCTAGGAAAGCCTTGTGGAAAGGATGCTTCCATGGCGAAGCTCTTCGCGTCGACCATTGCGACGAAAGCGGTGATTGAAGCGGTCCAAGTCCACGGTGGATATGGATATACGAAAGAGTACCCAGTCGAGCGGCTGTTCCGGGATGCGAAAGTATGTGAAATCTATGAAGGCACGAGTGAGATACAACGGTTGGTGATCAGCAAACATTTGATGAACAGCTGATTCAATAAAAAAATTGGCAAAGCCAAGCCTCTGGCGCAGGCTGAGCCTTAGTTGCACTTTATCCTGCGTAATATTTAGAGGACACTGGAGACCTTATTTCGTAAAAATGGCGTCAAAAATACGATTCAATAGTCAATTAACGGAACCGATGTCCACTAATTTCTAGAATCACACCTTTATGTCACAAATAACGGCACAAATGTCCTCTAAAAATACAATAATCCTTGCAATCGGACGGCTGAAATCATTGGACGTGATGTTTTTAGCCGGTGATGTTTCTAATTTGTCGAGTTACTGGTTGACGCAAAAAATACGTAATTTCAAATGGAAAAGGGAGAGGGAATCATGCAATTTCAACTTTCAGAAGAACATGAAATGCTTAGAAAAATGGTCCGCGATTTCGCGAAGAACGAGGTGGAACCGACGGCTGCAGAACGTGATGAGGAAGAACGCTTCGACCGTTCGCTTTTCGATCAAATGGCTGAACTTGGCCTTACGGGAATCCCGTGGCCAGAAGAGTATGGCGGAATCGGATCGGATTATTTGAGCTACGTCATCGCGGTCGAAGAACTGTCACGTGTCTGTGCTTCTACTGGGGTAACATTATCCGCACATACATCACTTGCCGGCTGGCCGGTATATAAATTCGGTACAGAAGAACAAAAGCAGAAATTCCTACGTCCAATGGCTGAAGGAAAGAAACTTGGCGCATATGGATTGACTGAACCAGGGTCCGGGTCTGATGCGGCGAAAATGAAAACGACAGCACGTCTTGATGGAGATGGATACATCTTGAACGGCTCGAAGATTTTCATCACAAACGGTGGAGACGCTGAGATCTATGTCGTGTTCGCGGTCACGGATGCCGAAAAAAAGCATAAAGGGATCTCAGCATTCATTGTTGAAAAGGGAACACCTGGATTCTCATTCGGGAAAAAGGAAAAGAAACTTGGTATCCGTTCGTCCCCGACTTTGGAAATCATTTTCGAAGACTGTCGTGTACCAGTTGAAAACCGCCTAGGTGAAGAAGGCGAAGGATTTAAAATCGCGATGCAAACACTGGACGGCGGACGTAATGGAATCGCAGCACAAGCAGTCGGGATCGCTCAGGGTGCACTGGATGCTGCAACAAGCTATGCTAAGGAACGCCAGCAGTTCGGGAAGCCGATCGGATTGCAGCAAGGGATAGGTTTTAAACTAGCGGACATGGCGACGAAGGTTGAAGCTGCAAGACTTTTGACCTATCAAGCGGCTTGGAAAGAAAGCGAAGGGCTTCCATATGGTAAAGAGTCTGCAATGTCAAAATTGTTTGCAGGAGATATCGCGATGGAAGTGACGACGGAAGCGGTCCAGGTGTATGGCGGATATGGGTACACGAAGGACTATCCTGTCGAGCGTTATATGCGTGATGCGAAAATCACTCAAATCTATGAAGGAACGAACGAAATCCAACGTCTTGTCATTTCGAGAATGCTATTAGCAGATTGATAGCAGGGAAGAACGAGGAGGACCAATCATGCATGACCTCGCAAATAAGATAATTAAAAAAGACGTAAGGGCACTAGCGAGGGGAATCAGCTTCCTTGAAAACGATCATCCGGATAAACTCAGTATTTTAAAAGACCTGCATGCCGAGGGCAAAGGTGCTCATATCATCGGAATCACTGGTTCTCCCGGTGCGGGGAAAAGCTCGCTCGTCAATCGTTTCATCCAGTACTTGCGCTCGAAGAAATTGACTGTGGGTATTGTCGCTGTCGATCCAACAAGCCCTTTCAGTGGAGGAGCATTGCTTGGTGACCGGGTACGGATGGCGGAGCATTTTACCGATCCCGGTGTGTATATCCGCAGCATGGGGACACGTGGCAGTCTAGGGGGTCTGGCCAGGACGACGAAAGAGACAGTCCGGATGATGGATGCGTATGGCTTTGACGTCATTCTCGTGGAGACTGTCGGGGTCGGTCAGTCGGAGCTTGATATCATGAAGGTGGCTGATACGACAGCGGTCGTCCTGAACCCTGGAAGCGGGGACGTTGTGCAGGTCTTCAAAGCTGGGATCATGGAGATTGCGGACCTCTTCATCATCAATAAAGCCGACCTCCCTGGAGTTTCGAAATTGATGACTGAAATCGAAGGCATGCTCGATCTCGTCAAACATGATGCTGACTACCGTCCACCGATCGCCCAGACGATTTCAACACAGAACAAGGGCATGGAGGATGTATGGGATTTGGCTTGTAAACACTTGCAGTACCTTCAAGATAGCGGGGAAGGCGAACGGAAAAAGACCCGTATTTTACAAGATGAGGTACTGGAAGTCGTACATTACGAACTGATGAAGAAAATCGAACAACAGCAACAGGATGGAGATTGGAGAGAACAAATCGAACGTAGGAAAATAGATCCATACACTGCTGCTGCTAGTATTTTATCAGAACTTGATTTGGATAGATAAGAACGGTAGACGATCCGCCGTTTGCTAGACTTCAATACGTATTGAGTCGAAAAAAGAAACCAACTATGAAAGAGGGATGACGTTGGGGAAAAAGAAAGTACCTTCACTAGTAAAGGACGAGAAACTCATACAAAAACGTCGTGAAGAAATGGTCAAAGCAGCCGTAACCCTTTTTAAAGAGAAGGGATTCCACCGGACGACAACAAGGGAAATTGCAAAAGCAGCAGGGTTCAGCATCGGAACCCTTTACGAGTATATCCGCTCAAAAGAAGATGTCCTGTATCTTGTCTGTGATTCGATTTATGACGAAGTCCGCTCGCGTTTGCAAAGTGAAATCGTCATGGATCAACCTGGAATAAACAGGCTCAAGGAAGCGATCGCTGCGTATTTTAAAGTAATGGATGAAATGCAGGATGAGGTTCTCGTCATGTACCAGGAAGCGAAGTCTTTATCAGATGAGGCGCTTCCGTACGTATTGAGAAAAGAAATCGAGATGACAGCGATTTTCGAAAGGCTGATTCAACGCTCTGTGGAAGCAGGGAATCTGTTTTTATCAGAAGAGGAAGTGAATTTGCTCGCTCATAACATCTTAATCCTGGGACAGATGTGGACATTCAGACGTTGGGCCCTGCAAAAGAGCCATAGTTTGGAAGCGTATACTCAATTCCAGATTGAGCTTTTATTGAATGGGATCGAAATGAACCGTAAGGCGAGTAAAGTATAGCAGCTGGATAATCGGCCGGTAAAGGATGCCGAATAGTGTCGGACCGCCGATAAATCATCAAAATCGCTGATAAAACAATAGAACCGCCGATATATTACCAAAATCGCCGATAAATCAACCGGACCGGCGATATACCCAAAACTGAAATAGAAAGGAGCAAGCCCAAAATGGAAACAGAAGTATACAAACCGAAGAACCATGTTCGTTTTGTGACAGCCACAAGTCTTTTCGATGGCCATGATGCTTCGATAAACATCATGCGACGCATCATTCAAGCAAGCGGGGCTGAAGTCATTCATTTAGGCCATAACCGTTCTGTAGATGAAGTCGTGCAAGCGGCAATCCAAGAAGATGTTCAGGGCATAGCCGTGTCATCTTATCAAGGCGGGCACGTTGAATATTTCAAATACATGATTGATCTTTTGAAAGAAAACGGTGCTTCACATATCCGTGTATACGGAGGAGGCGGGGGCGTCATCATCCCGAAGGAAATCAAGGAACTTCATGAGTATGGAGTCTCACGAATCTTCTCACCTGAAGACGGACGCACATTTGGCCTGCAAGGCATGATCAACCAGATGGTGAAGGATTGTGATTTCCCGACATTTTCTGACCTGACCGATGAAATGGAACATCTCCAATCGAGGGATCCAAGAGCAGTGGCCCGGTTGATCACAGTTGCCGAAAACTTCGGTAAAACGCAGAAAGAGATGGCTGCTACGGCAGAAAAAGCGATCATACAAATGAAAGAAATGGCAGCAAAAGTTCCGGTGCTGGGGATAACAGGAACAGGTGGAGCGGGTAAAAGCTCACTGACAGATGAACTCGTCCGCCGCTATTTGAATGAATTCCACGATAAAACAGTCGCAATCCTTTCCGTCGATCCGACAAAACAGAAAACCGGCGGCGCCCTTCTCGGAGACAGGATCCGTATGAATGCCATCCATTCACCGCGGGTCTATATGCGAAGCCTGGCAACACGCGGTTCGAAAACGGAATTATCGGAAGCGATCACGGATGCGCTTTCTGTTGTAAAAGCTGCGGGATATGACCTGATCATCGTCGAGACGAGCGGGATCGGCCAGGGGAATGCTGAAATCGTGGAAATCTCTGACGTATCGATGTATGTCATGACAAGTGAATTCGGTGCGCCTTCCCAGCTTGAAAAAATCGATATGATCGATTATGCAGACTTGATTGCGATCAACAAATTCGACCGTAAAGGCTCTGAGGATGCATTGCGCGATGTGAAAAAACAATACCAGCGCAGCCGCATGCTGTTCGATAAAGACCTTGATGAAATGCCGGTGTTTGGAACAATCGCGAGCCAATTCAATGACCTCGGGACGAACATACTTTTCAGCGCACTCGTCAATGTCTTGAATGAGAAGTTCAACCTCGGATGGGAGAGTTCTTTTGATACAAAAGGGAAGGTCGAAAAACAGAACATGATCATTCCGCCGGATCGCGTCGGATATCTCAATGAAATCGTGCAAACCGTCCGTGGTTATCATGAGTATGTCGAAGAGCAGTCTGAAACGGCTCGAAAAATGTATCAGATCGAAGGAACGCTTGAAGCGATCGAGGAAACGGATGCGGACGGCAAAGTGACGATCCGTACGTTGACTGACGTGAAAAAAGACTACGAAAAGAAACTTCATCCTGAAGCGAAGGAAATTTTAGATGGATGGGATACGTTAAAAGAACAATACAGTAAAGATGAATTCGTGACGAAGATCCGTGACAAGGAAATCGTGACCGAGCTGAAAACAAGAAGCCTTTCGGGACTCGATATCCCTAAAGTCGCGCTTCCGAAGTACAAAGACTGGGGCGAAATTGTCCGCTGGTCATTGCTTGAAAACGTACCAGGACGCTATCCATTCACAGGTGGCGTATTTCCTTTCAAGCGGAAAGGAGAAGATCCGAAGCGTCAATTTGCTGGAGAAGGGACACCAGAACGAACAAACCGCAGATTCCACTATCTTTCGAAGGATGACGAAGCCAAACGGCTCAGTACTGCTTTCGACTCCGTGACATTGTATGGTGAGGATCCTGATTACCGCCCGGACATTTACGGAAAAGTCGGAGAGAGCGGCGTCAGCATTTGTACACTTGAAGACATGAAGAAACTTTATGCAGGATTCGATCTGACCGCGCCGTCCACTTCAGTATCGATGACGATCAACGGACCGGCCCCGATCATCCTCGCGATGTACATGAATACGGCTATCGATCAACAGTTAGCTCGTTTTGAAGAGGAAAACGGCCGCAAACCGACAGGCGAAGAGGCGGAAGAAATCAAGGCTAAGACGTTATCGGTTGTCCGTGGAACCGTCCAGGCGGATATCCTGAAGGAAGACCAGGGACAGAACACCTGCATCTTCTCGACGGAATTTGCTCTTCGTCTGATGGGGGACATCCAGGAGTATTTCATCGATAACAAAGTGCGTAACTACTATTCCGTTTCAATCTCCGGCTACCATATTGCTGAAGCAGGAGCGAACCCGATCACCCAGCTTGCGCTTACACTTGCAAATGGCTTCACTTATGTGGAGTACTATTTGAGCAGGGGTATGGATATCGATACGTTCGCACCGAACCTGTCCTTCTTCTTCAGTAATGGTCTTGACCCGGAATATACGGTCATCGGCCGTGTAGCGAGAAGAATTTGGGCAACGGTCATGAAAAATAAGTATAAAGGGAATGAGCGCAGTCAGAAGCTGAAGTACCATATCCAGACTTCTGGTCGTTCCTTGCATGCTCAGGAAATCGACTTCAACGATATCCGTACGACGTTGCAGGCATTGATGGCGATTTATGATAACTGTAACTCGCTCCATACGAACTCCTATGATGAAGCGATCACCACACCGACAGAAGAATCTGTCCGTCGAGCTATGGCGATCCAGATGATCATCACGAAGGAACTTGGTCTTGCGAAAAATGAAAACTCTCTGCAAGGTTCATTCATCATTGAAGAGTTGACAGACCTTGTTGAAGAAGCGGTTCTCCAGGAGTTCGAGCGCATCAATTCCCGTGGAGGCGTTCTCGGTGCGATGGAGACACAGTACCAGCGTGGTAAGATCCAGGAAGAATCCATGTATTATGAAATGAAGAAACATGATGGTTCATTGCCGATCATCGGGGTGAATACGTACTTGAATCCGAATCCTCCTTCAGAGGAAGAATTCAACATTCAATTAGCCCGAGCGACGAAAGAAGAGAAAGAACAACAAATCGCTAACTTACGTGCCTTCCAGGAAAAGCATGAGGATAAGACAACTGAGGCGTTGCAACGTTTGAAGCAGACAGCGCTATCAGGCGGTAACCTGTTTGCGGAGCTTATGACGACCGTACGTCATGCAAGTCTCGGGCAAATCACACGGGCACTTTACGAAGTTGGTGGAAAATACCGACGAAATATGTAAGTGACTTACGAAAAAATATTAGTAAGGAACCATCTCGAACGTATCTTTTTTCGAGGTGGTTTTTTTTCTGTTTGTGTGATAAATTTTTTAATGTTTAAGCGAAATCTACGACACTCCCTGCGGGAAAGCGAGCCAGGCGAGACCCCGCAGCGATTAAGGATCTTCGAGTATAATAATGAACTTCGACTAAGTACCACCACGTCCTATGGTAAACGTCGAAGTCAGTACATCCTGTACAAGTACGTCCTGCGCCTGCGGTTACTCGGCGCAAAACTACATGGTTGATTATAAGTCCGTGGTCTTGTGGTGAACGTCGAAGCCAGCATAAGGAAAGCTTCTAAGAATTCTCATCGCAGACACGAAAATGATTTCATTTTTGTGTTGAGATCCTGTGCAAGTGAGCGAGGTGGCTTGCGGATCGCCCGCGGAAAGGGAGTGGATTTCGCGAAAATCAACAAGGAATAATAACAGAGTTTTTACCATAATTTATGAGCATATGTCCTTTTGGTTTTGTTACAGGAAATTCTACATAATTAATTTGAAAAAATTGTGCAGAGCTATAGCATATCTTTAGATAATTTGTTTATAATGGATGGTATGATTACGTTAGTTGTGGTTAGGTGAGCTTTGACTGAATTGGTAAGGGTATTTGCTCTATGTTTTAAGCGAAATTCGCGACACTCCTGCGGGAAAAGCGAGCCTGAATTTCGCGAAAATTAACGTTAGAATATAAAGCCGATTAGGTAAAGCTAGCCTTGTTTATAGATTAGTCTAACGGACTGATTAACGAAAGAAAGGACGTGCCTGTAAATGCTGGATACGTATTCTAAGGAAGAACTGAAAGAAATTCCGATGCTTGAAATTGCATATCATATTTTAAAAGATAACAAGAAACCGACTCCGTTCACGGAATTGATGGACCAAGTTTCAAAAATGCGAAATTTGACCCCTGAGGAGCAAAAACAACGAGTTGCTCAATTCTACACGGACATCAATATTGATGGTCGTTTCGTATGTATGGGTGATAACCAATGGGGACTAAAGGTATGGTACCCGGTTGAAAGCAGTGACGAAGAGCTGGCAACAACGATCAAACCGAAGAAACGTAAAAAAGTGAAAGCACAATTAGACGAAGATGAGGAAGATTTCGAAGACTTCGAAGACGATTTAGACGAAGAATTCGATAATCTTGAAGATGACTTCGATGACGAAGAAGATGCTGAAGAGGAAGAATACGTTGACTTCGATGATGAAGATCTTTCTGATGATGACGAAGAAGAAACAGATGATGATTTGGTAGAAGGGGAAGACGAGGAAGAACAATAATTCATCTTGACAATTTAGCAGAAAGTAGATAGAATCATTTTTGGGCTTTACTTATAGTCTAAAATAATGACGAAATTAAATAAATTACCTTACGAAATAAAACAAAAGCGCCCCCCACTACAGGGCAGGTGTCGCTTTTGTTTTTTTGTTTTTATCACTCTGTTGGATTTTCCTATTCGTTAATATAAGCTTTTAAGTTTTATATGGATGAGAATACTATCTAACAGAGCTGATAACAGATAAAGCGCTCCGTGTTATCAATACCCTGTTTCAACGGTAATTGTAAAAAGACATAACAACATACTGATTTCAAAAGGGGGAACAAACGTGACAAAAAAATATATCTTTGTAACTGGTGGAGTAGTCTCGTCTTTAGGAAAAGGAATCACCGCAGCATCGCTCGGACGTCTTCTGAAAAATCGCGGAGTGAAAGTAACAATTCAAAAGTTCGATCCATACATCAACGTCGACCCTGGAACAATGAGTCCATATCAACACGGAGAAGTATTTGTCACAGATGATGGCGCCGAAACCGACTTGGATTTGGGGCACTATGAACGTTTCATCGATATCAATCTGAATAAGTACAGCAACGTTACGACAGGAAAAATATACTCAACTGTTTTGAAAAAGGAACGCCGCGGCGATTACTTAGGCGGGACTGTCCAAGTCATCCCGCACATCACGAACGAAATCAAAGAGCGTGTATTCCGTGCTGGGCGTGAAACGAACGCTGATGTTGTCATTACAGAAATCGGCGGTACGGTCGGTGACATCGAGAGTCTTCCTTACCTTGAGGCAATCCGCCAAATCAAAAGTGATATCGGCGTAGAAAATGTGATGTACATCCACTGCACCCTCGTACCATATATAAAAGCTGCCGGTGAGATGAAGACAAAACCGACACAACATAGCGTTAAAGAATTGCGAAGTCTGGGTATCCAGCCTAACGTCATCGTCGTACGGAACGAGATGCCGCTGCCGCAGGAGATGAAGGATAAGATTGCATTGTTCTGTGATATCAACCCTGCTTCAGTAATTGAGGCAATGGATGCAGATACATTATATGAAGTGCCTCTTGCTCTTCAAGCGCAAAAATTAGACCAGATCACATGTGAACATTTGAAGCTGAACTGTAAAGAAGCAGACATGACCGATTGGAAAGAGCTCGTCAATCGTGTAACGAACTTGAAAAACAAGACGAGGATCGCTATCGTCGGCAAATATGTAGCTTTACCGGATGCGTATATCTCAGTAGTGGAATCCCTCCGTCATGCAGGGTATGAGTTTGACACAGACATTGACATCAAATGGATCAATTCAGAACAAGTGACAGATGAAAATGTTAAAGATGTCCTGGAGGATGTTGATGGGATCCTTGTTCCTGGGGGATTCGGAGACCGTGGAATCGAAGGTAAAATTTCGGCGATCCGTTTTGCGCGTGAAAACAAAGTTCCTATGTTAGGTATCTGTCTTGGAATGCAACTTGCTTCCGTAGAATTTGCGCGAAACGTATTAGGGTATGAAGATGCACATTCAGCTGAGATCAATCCGGCATCGACACATCCGGTGATTGACTTGCTTCCGGAACAGAAAGATGTGGAGGATCTCGGAGGAACGCTTCGACTTGGCCTTTACCCTTGTAAGCTTAGAAAAGGTACAAACGCATTTGAAGCTTATGATCAAGAGGTCGTTTACGAACGTCACCGTCATCGTTTTGAATTTAATAATGAGTACCGTGAAGAGATGGAGAAAGCAGGCTTCTTATTTTCAGGGACAAGCCCTGATGGACGCCTTGTTGAAATCATCGAGCTGAAGGATCACCCGTGGTTCGTGGCTTCACAGTTCCACCCGGAATTCATTTCAAGACCGACAAAACCACAGCCGTTATTCAGAGAATTCGTGAATGCAGCAACCAACTTGAAAAAGTAACAGTTTGATGCAAGAGCTGACCTTAGTTAAATACTTTGGTCAGCTTTTTAATTTGAAGCGTATCATAAAACCAAAACAGGTCACGATCATTTCGTCGCTGGTTTCGAAATGAACGTAACCTGATTGGTCCTTACTATCCACGAATATGTATGTGGTCCGATCTACAGCCTTAGGGGTGAAGTATCAAAACGGATCGATTTTGTCTTTTCCATAGTTGGGGAATAGGGTGGGGACTATGAAAAGTAAGGGGATCAAAAAGAACAGGCATGGGAAGGAGAAGGCTGATAAGCGTGACTTTTGTCATGCTTTAACATATAATTCTCCATCCTTTCACATATTTCCTTCTAACATATTAAAAAAAATTAAAAAATTTAATCTCATTAAAATCATCCCTCGTATTCATCCAGGATTTCTTGCGTATTGAAGTACAGGGCATAATAGACATATAAAGCCAAAATGAAAATTGGGTAGCCGAAACGTTCACCATCATCTCCAGGGACCAGACCGTTCAATAATTTTGTATCGATATGAAACTCTTCATTCAGGATTGTTTCTGCCTCTTTTTCCACTCCTGCAACACTGACGATGGATACGTTTTCGGCCATTGCGTGCTGAATCAGTTTTTTGAGTTGTTCGTCATTCGCTTTACTGGAAAAAACCAGGATACAGTCCCCTGCCTTCATTCCCTTTCCGTCGTAAGGTACACATGTAGGAAGGCTTTCATAGCTATTTAAAATCACAGAAGCAATCCCTTCGAGTTCTCCAAACCCTTTTATATGTATGGTTCCATTCCTAGTGATTGTTTGTGCCAGTAACCGGGAACAATCCTCGATCTTTTCGTCTTCATGCTCTTGGATCTTTTTAAACACACCAAACAGCTGTGTCGTGAAAATTTTCAACATCTTGTTCACCTCAAGAATTTAGTCTAGTTTCAGTATATCGAACTTTAGCCCGAATAATAAAATTCTTGATATTGATTTTGGTGTATTTTGACGACCGAGGAGGAATTTGAAAATATTAATCGAAATATGTTAAGAGATATGGATGAGGGGAAATAACAACAACATGGAAACTAGGGTGTGATTAGGTATGAAAGGCAAAATACTTATTGTGGATGATCAGTATGGAATCCGGATCCTATTAAATGAGATTTTCAAAAAAGAAGGGTATCAGACTTATCAAGCAGCAAATGGCGTTCAAGCACTTTCGATCGTGGAGAATGAAAAGCCTGATCTGTTGATCCTTGATATGAAAATCCCTGGTATGGATGGATTGGAAATTTTACGCCGTGTCAAGAAAGTGGACCAAAGTGTAGGCGTCATCATCATGACAGCTTACGGTGAGCTTGATATGATTCATGAAGCCATGGACTTAGGTGCTATTACTCATTTCGCTAAACCTTTTGACATCGACGAAATTCGCGAGGTTGTCAAGAAACATTTACCAATACGCTCATAGACGTACTCACATAGGCAAATAATAAGGGTTGTCCTTGAATAGTGTCAAAACCTCCAGCACAGCATTTTTACATAACGCCTTCACGGGAAATGTTTTCTGTTTTGCAGGTAGGAGACGGACTTTCGGGCAACCCTGTTTTCATTATCAATTGCGGATTTTGCCTAAAATTGATATGCTATAGTTGTTTTGATTGAACTGAAATTTATCGGGTCGAATACGGCTCTATTCAGGGGATGCGTCAAAAAGTGGGCTGGTCTGCTTTTTGAACTAATACTTATGATGAATATATGGGTGGTTAATACCTACAAGGAGGAAATCGTTTATGCCTTTAGTTTCAATGAAGGAAATGCTTGAAAAAGCGAAAGCGGAAGGATATGCAGTAGGACAATACAACCTGAACAACATGGAGTTTACACAAGCGATTCTGCAGGCTGCTGAAGAGGAAAAATCTCCTCTGATTTGCGGGGTTTCAGAAGGTGCTGCTCGTTACATGGGCGGATTCAAGACGGTCGTCAATCTCGTTGAATCATTAATGGAAGAGTACAATGTAACTGTTCCTGTAGCGATTCACTTGGACCACGGTTCCAGCTTTGAAAAGTGTGTGGAAGCGATCCATGCAGGATTCACTTCTGTCATGATCGATGGATCTCATCATCCACTTGAAGAAAACATCGCTCTTACGAAAAAAGTGGTGGAAGTTGCTCATGCGGTAGGCGTTTCAGTTGAAGCCGAACTAGGACGTATCGGTGGACAAGAAGATGACTTGATCGTTGATGATGCAGAAGCAGCATACGCGATTCCAGCCGAATGTGACCAGCTTATCCGTGAAACTGGGGTGGATTGTTTTGCTCCGGCATTAGGATCTGTTCACGGGCCTTATAAAGGGGAGCCGAACTTAGGATTCGACCGTATGAAGGAAATCAGCGAACTGACTGGTGTACCACTTGTCCTTCACGGTGGAACAGGAATCCCGACATCTGATGTAAAGAAAGCAATCTCTTTCGGACACGCAAAAATCAACGTGAACACTGAAAGCCAAATCTCAGCTTCAAAAGCAGTACGTGAAGTGCTTGCAGAAAAACCAGAATTATATGATCCTCGTAAATATTTAGGACCAGCACGCGATGCAATCAAAGAGACAGTCAAAGGTAAAATGCGTGAATTCGGTTCTTCAAACAAAGCATAAATGAATTGAAAATAGGCTGATGACTAAGGGGTTGACTCAAGTAACAAAATGTCAGGCACCTCCAACTCACGGACTTGTAAATGGTTAGAATCCTTCAAAAATAACATCTTTGCCCAAATTGATGTTAAAATGGAGGAGGCTTATCATCACCAGTCGGTTTGGTGGAGATCTGGCATTATGAGTCAACCTCTTAAAACATTGGTTGGACATTCCCTCACTAGAAATAAAACCCACTAATTTTCAAAAGATTTGACGAAAGTTCTATAAACATAAGGAGTGATATATCCTATGAAGTTCTTTATTGATACGGCGAATATTGACGAAATTCGCGAAGCACATGAGCTCGGTATTTTAGGTGGTGTAACGACAAACCCATCTCTAGTCGCTAAAGAAGGAGTTGATTTCCACGAGCGTTTAAAGGAAATCACCTCCATCGTCTCGGAATCTGTCAGCGCTGAAGTAATCGGTCTGACTTACGAGGAAATGATTGAAGAAGGGAAAGAGCTAGCAGCAATTGCTCCTAACATCACTGTTAAAGTCCCTATGACTAAAGACGGTTTGAAAGCGGCTAAAACGTTTACAGAATTGGGTATTAAAACAAACGTGACATTGATTTTCTCAGCGAACCAGGCGCTGCTTGCTGCTCGGGCCGGTGCTACGTATGTATCACCGTTTTTAGGAAGATTGGATGATATCGGACAGGACGGTTTGTCGTTGATTTCTGAAATCGCGGAAATTTTCAATGTCCATAAGATCGAGTCTGAGATCATTGCAGCTTCCATCCGTAACCCGATTCATGTTACAGAAGCGGCACTTAGAGGAGCTCATATCGCCACGCTACCTCCGAAAGTATTGTCGCAATTGATGAACCATCCATTGACGGACCAAGGCATCGAGAAGTTTTTAGCAGATTGGAACAATAGTCAAAATAAAGGCTGATTTTTTAAAATTCAAACATTAATCCATAGAGGTAAATTTTGGATAAAAATAGATTTTTTGCTTACACTAACGATAACAGTTTTTGACCTCTTGATTTTACAGAAGGCGAAGAAGGGAGAAAGTGATGGAGAAATTAATGATCGAGGGAGGTCATCCCTTAGAAGGTACAGTTCAGATCAGCGGTGCGAAGAATAGCGCAGTCGCGTTGATTCCTGCTGCCATCTTAGCTGATTCGACTGTAACGATCGACCATCTCCCAGGCATCTCGGATGTGGGCATTTTACGTGACTTACTAGAAGACATCGGCGGGGAAGTGCACCTAGAGAACAACACCCTGACCGTACAACCAGAAAATATGATATCCATGCCACTTCCGAATGGGAAAGTGAAAAAGCTGAGAGCATCCTATTATTTGATGGGTGCCATGCTTGGACGATTCAAGAAAGCGGTCATCGGACTTCCAGGCGGCTGCAACTTAGGTCCTCGGCCAATTGACCAACATATAAAAGGTTTTCAAGCACTCGGAGCAAAAGTGACGAATGAACAGGGTGCGATCTATTTGCGTGCGGATGAACTTGTCGGTGCACGAATCTATCTTGATGTCGTAAGTGTCGGAGCAACGATCAACATCATGCTGGCTGCCGTCCGGGCGAAAGGCCAAACAATCATTGAAAATGCCGCAAAGGAACCTGAAATCATCGATGTAGCTACACTTCTTTCTAGTATGGGAGCAAAAATCAAAGGTGCTGGTACTGATGTAATCAGAATCGATGGCGTCGAATCATTGCATGGGTGTCGTCATTCGATCATTCCTGACAGGATTGAAGCAGGGACTTATATGATCATTGCAGCTGCGATGGGGAACGGAGTTACGATTGATAACGTCATTCCGCTTCACCTTGAGTCATTGATTGCAAAGCTTCGCGAAATGGGCGTGCATATCGAACTATCTGATGACTCTGTTTTCGTTCGCCGGGGCAGCAGTCTTAACAGTGTGGATATCAAGACACTGGTCTATCCAGGGTTTGCTACAGATCTGCAGCAGCCGTTCACTGCTTTATTGACAAGTACTGAAGGGACGAGCATCGTAACCGATACAATATATAGCTCTCGTTTTAAACATATTGATGAGCTGAGACGGATGGGTGCTAACGTAAAAGTTGAAGGCCGGTCAGCAATCATAAATGGTCCGACCCTATTAGAAGGGGCGAAAGTCAAAGCATCCGACCTGCGAGCAGGGGCATCGCTCATTGTTGCAGGACTAATGGCAAAAGGCATTACTGAAATCTCTAACCTTGAGCATGTCGATCGCGGGTATGAAAACCTGGTTACAAAGCTCAAAGGTTTAGGGGCAAAAGTATGGCGAGAGAATTTTGAAATTGAAGAGTTGGATGAGGTCAATCACTCTTAAGTCTCATCGAATGATAAACGTCGGATTTACTTGGTTTTTCCGGTCCTCCGACGTACAGGACGTACTAGGGCCGACGTTGTCATAGGACGTGACGGTTTTAGCCGGTATCGTTTCTAATTCGTTGATTTTAAAGGGTAATACATTGAACCAGTGATCTTAAAAAAGCTTTTATAGGGGGAGAAAAGTATGGAGAGAAGTTTATCCATGGAAATTGTCCGTGTGACGGAAGCGGCTGCCCTGGCATCTGCCCGTTGGATGGGAAGAGGCCGTAAGGAAGAAGCTGATGATGCTGCGACTTCAGCTATGCGTAATGTGTTCGATACTGTTCCAATGAAGGGTACGGTCGTTATTGGAGAAGGAGAAATGGACGAAGCACCTATGCTTTATATCGGTGAAAAGCTGGGTACTGGTTACGGACCGCGTGTCGATGTTGCAGTTGACCCCCTTGAAGGAACGAATATTGTAGCGAATGGAACTTGGAATGCACTTGCAGTTCTTGCCATTGCTGACCACGGGAATCTCCTGCATGCTCCAGATATGTATATGGATAAAATCGCTGTTGGTCCAGAAGCAGTCGGTATGGTTGATATCGATGCTTCCGTGACAGATAATCTTAAAGCTGTTGCCCGTGCGAAAAATAAAGACATCGAGGATATCGTCGCAGTCATTTTGAATCGTAAACGCCATGAGAAGTTGATTCAAGAAGTCCGTGATTCTGGGGCTCGGATCAAGCTCATCCAGGATGGGGATGTTGCAGCAGCGATCAATACCGCCTTCGATGATACAGGAGTTGATATCCTGCTCGGCAGCGGAGGTGCGCCAGAAGGTGTCATTGCAGCGGTAGCTCTCAAATGTTTAGGTGGGGAGCTTCAAGGTAAGCTGCTTCCACAGACAGACGAAGAACTAGCACGTTGTAAGAAGATGGGGATCGAAGACATCCACCGCGTTCTCCGGATGGAAGACATCGTGAAGGGCGATGATGCCATCTTTGCTGCCACCGGTGTTACTGACGGAGAATTGTTGAAGGGTGTCCGATTCAAGGGGACAGTTGGTACAACTCAATCTGTCGTAATGAGAGCGAAGTCTGGAACAGTCCGTTTTATTGATGGAAAACATAGCTTGAAAAAGAAGCCCAATTTAGTAATCAAGCCATGACATTTTCAACACACAATGCTGTTTGAAATGAGCAGCATTGTGATTGTCTTGATTATTTCTATCATTTTTGGGTAGAATATATGTATCTATTGATTATTGCTTCATCAACTTACTTCTTTTACAAACACACTTCTGTAAAACGTATCTTTTCCTTCCAAGCCCTAGCGTTCCAAAACATATGTTTTTATCTTTGGTATTGTTAAAGGTTAATGGTGATTTCTTTTGAAAATTGCTTTTAGTGAATTTCACAGATGTCAACAATGAAGCATAACAGAGCCTAAGCTTTAAAGGCCTATTTCTGCCTTAATTTATACATTTTTAAATAAGCGTGAAGAGTGGTGTACTATGACCTTGAATTTAGCACAATTAGAAAATATGAAACTAAAGGATTTGTATGAAAGAGCCAAAGAGCTGAAAATTTCATACTACAGCAAGTTGACGAAAAGGGAATTGATTTTTGCGATTCTGAAAGCGCAAGCTGAAAAAGAAGATCTCTCGTTCATGGAAGGGATTTTGGAAGTCATCCCGACAGAAGGATTCGGATTTTTACGACCGATCAATTATTCTCCAAGTTCAGAAGATATCTATATTTCAGCGTCTCAAATCCGTCGATTCGATTTAAGAAATGGGGATAAGGTTTCGGGTAAGGTGCGACCTCCGAAAGAGAATGAACGTTACTACGGATTGCTGCATGTAGCCGCAGTAAACGGTGAAGATCCAGATACAGCGAAGGAACGTGTACACTTTCCTGCATTGACTCCACTATACCCGGAAGACAAGATGACACTTGAAACATCCGCGAAGAACGTATCAACCAGGATCATGGATATGATCTCTCCAGTCGGGTTCGGACAGCGTGGATTGATTGTTGCCCCGCCTAAAGCCGGTAAGACGACCCTTTTAAAAGAGATTGCACATAGCGTGACGACGAACCACCCTGATACAGAACTGATCGTACTGTTGATCGATGAACGTCCAGAGGAAGTGACGGATATTGAGCGATCTGTACAAGGTGACGTTGTCAGCTCGACTTTCGATGAGGTGCCTGAAAACCATATCAAGGTAGCTGAACTCGTTCTTGAACGTGCGATGAGACTTGTCGAACATAAGAAGGATGTCGTCATTTTAATGGACAGCATTACACGTTTAGCACGTGCGTATAACCTCGTCATCCCTCCAAGTGGAAGAACGTTGTCCGGTGGTATCGACCCAGCTGCATTCCATAAGCCGAAGCGTTTCTTCGGTGCAGCACGTAACATTGAAGACGGGGGAAGCCTGACGATTTTAGCGACAGCTCTTGTTGAAACAGGTTCTCGTATGGACGATGTGATTTATGAGGAGTTCAAAGGAACCGGTAACATGGAGCTTCATCTTGACCGTAAGCTTGCAGAACGGCGAATCTTCCCTGCAATCGATATCCGTCGCTCTGGTACGCGAAAAGAAGAAATGCTCATCGCAAAAGAGCATCTTGAGCATCTCTGGGCGATCCGTAAAACGATGGATGACTCATATGACTTTGTTGAACATTTCATGAGACGGGTCAAGAAAACAAAAACGAATGAAGAGTTTTTCCAAATGTTCGAGAAGGAAAGATCCGGTCAAGGCAAGAAAATGACGGTCAAATAGATTGTTGATATTTGTATGAAAAATTGATATACTACCTCATGTGTGCAAATAACTCTGTTCCCCAAGGGTTCAGGGCAGAAGGAGATGAATGGGATGAAACAAGCAATCCATCCAGATTACAAAAAAGCGAAAGTTTCTTGCGCTTGTGGAAATGAATTCGAAACAGGTTCTGTAAAAGAAAATATTCGCGTTGAAATTTGTTCTGAATGTCATCCGTTCTACACAGGACGTCAGAAGTTTGCTGACGCAGGTGGACGTGTTGATCGCTTTAAGAAAAAATACAACCTTAAATAAGGTCTTTAAACAGGCAGGGGATCGCCCTTCTGCCTGTTTTTTACTTTAAAAATAAGTTTTATTAAATTGTAATGTTGATTTTTGCAAGAAATTTTTCTAAAGTGAAATTCGCGACACTCCAGCCAGAAAAGCGAGCCAGGCAAGACCTCGCAGTGACAAGCGTGGAGGCTTGCGGATCGCCCGCGGAAAGGGAGTGGGTTTTGCATATATCAACAATAGTGACCTTCGAGGATGACCAGGGTGCTTACGCTTTTCTAATATAAGTCGAAAATTATTTCGTCCATCACGCTTATGATTTGTTATCATTAGAAAAGAATACATAAGAGAAAGTCACAAAACGTCATCTTTTTTTAAGGATTGTGGCGAAGGGAGAGACGGGCATGTATGTAATGAAGAAGGATGGTTGGGTCGAGCTGATCTGCGGCAGCATGTTTTCGGGAAAATCAGAGGAGTTGATTCGACGCGTTCGACGTGCCACGTTCGGTAAGCAAAAAGTGCAGGTCTTCAAGCCTTTGCTTGATGATCGTTATAGCAAAGACGAAGTCGTTTCCCATAACGGAACCTCTGTCGTGGCAGTACCTTTGAAAAAATCTGAGGATATTTCGAATCTTGTTTCGTATGATACAGAAGTCGTAGCAATAGATGAAGTCCAATTTTTTGATGAAAAAATTGTAGAAGTGATCCAACACCTTGCCAACAACGGCAAACGAGTGATCGTAGCCGGACTTGATCAGGATTTCAGAGCAGAGCCTTTCGGAAAGGTTCCTGAAATAATGGCATTGGCTGAAAGTGTGACAAAGCTTCATGCGGTCTGCTTGGTGTGCGGGAGTCCAGCCAGCCGAACACAACGCTTGATCGACGGAAAACCAGCATCATATAACGATCCGATCATATTAGTCGGCGCCTCAGAATCGTACGAACCTCGATGCAGGCACTGTCATGAAGTGCCGGAACATCCCCGGATGAAATCGAAATACCAACCACAACCTACAAAAGCATAAACCCAAAAAATGACCTGAGTAGAAAAAACGACACTCAGGTTTTTTGGTGCTCTCCTATTGTTGCGTGCCAGGCACCAAACTCGAAGCCTTGGTACCACTGGTTTTTCGATCGGTGCCAGGCACGCTTTCTCCATTTTACATATTTTTTAAAGGGAAGGTTAACCTAAACGAAATGTGGATAGATGGGAGGTGCAGATATGAGCTGGAAAAAATACTTATTCGCTTCAATGTCAGCTATACTCTCAGTAGGATTGTTGTTCGGTTGTGCAGCGAATGAAGAACCAGAGGAAGAAGAGCCGACAGAAGAACAAGATCCTGCGGAAGAAAACGGAGATATGGAAGAAGAAAATGGAGAAGGCTGATCCTTAAACCTTCTGAAAACAAACTGGGGTGCCATAACAAGGTTATCCCTTTTTTATTTGGGTGCCTGGTACACTTTCAAAGCCATTGGCGCAGAAGGGTTTCAAATCGGTGCCAGGTACCGTTACCTTTGACTTCTTTTATGGTGCCTGGCACGGATTACCACTTTATTCATTTAGGTTTTGGTTATGCTAAGGTTACGGGGGTGTATATCTTGAAGAAAGCGATCTTTCTTAGTGCGACAGTGCTTTTAGGTGCTTGTTCACCTATGCAGCCTCCAACCACAGAGGAAATTGCCGACAAAGAACCGTCTGCATATGAAACGAAAGAGAACAATAATCCTCTCGTAGGTCACGGGATCATCAATTATCACGCGACCAATAGGAAACCGAACGCTAACTATTTTTTCGAATCGAATCAGAATCCGAACAGCTATCGTAACCTGACAACAAAGCGTTTCACCATCAGTGATGATCAGGATAAGATTCGAGAAGCTGTAAAAGATGCTTCCGGTCGAGAAGCCCAGTTCGTTTCGATCAACGGAAATAATGCCTGGGTCCACGTAAATGTGCCTCGTGATTTGTCTGCGAAAGAGCGTAAAGCCCTCAAGGAAAAAATCGAGGATGCTATACGGATGTCAGTTCCAAGGTATCAACTTCAACTCCGCTTAGATTCGAAATAGTTACGTAATAAAGGGCATGAACTCCGGAAACAATCGGAGTTTTGCCTTTTTACTAAATAAAAACGGCCTTCATGTATAATAAGTTCTGAGTACACAATGAAGGGACAGTTACTATATTTTTTTGGACCATTGTCCTCTAAGAATTATTTGAAAGATATGCATAGAATTCAGAGGACACCTGTTCCTTTATTTGTGACAAAAAGAGGTGTTTCAAAATTAATGGACATCTGTTCCACGTATCATTTTGCTCTTCTCGCGGCTTGTTGGATCGGATCCCAAACTCCGTTGTATGGTGGTGCATAGCTTAAGTCCAAATCTTCTAAATCATGTAGGGACATTTTATGGAACAAAGCCATCGCCAACACATCAACCCGCTTATCCACGCCGTGTTTCCCGATGAACTGCCCGCCTATGATCCGCTGATTTTCCGTGTTGTACAGCAGTTTGACATGCAGTTTTTCAGCGCCTGGATAATAACCGGCGATATCTTTTGCTTCCGTTTTCACCGTTTCATAAGGAATGTTAAGAGCCTTAGCTTCCCGTTCAGAGATTCCCGTCCTTCCCAGTGTCAACTCCATGAATTTGATGACGGAAGTGCCAAGGATCCCTGCAAAAGATTTTGGCCTATCAATCATGTTCAAGCCTGCAATCCGGCCTTGTTTATTGGCAGTCGTACCGAGTGGAATATGATCGTTCAGTTTTTTGATCCGATGAAAATGGGTCGCGCAATCTCCTGCGGAATACACATCCTCTACGTTCGTTTTCATGTAGGCATCCACAATGACAGCGCCTTTTTCATTCAAAACGACTGGCGTATCTTCTAGAAAATCCGTATTCGGTTTTACACCAACCGCGATAAGCACTAAATCAGAAGCATATTCATTTTTGTCCGTAACCACAGATTTTACATGTCCTTCGCCGTTGAAACCTTTCACTTGTTCACTGAAACAGAGCTCAACGCCATGTTTTTCAGCTTCTTCATGAATAGATCCTGCCATATCCTCATCGAAGATTTTCGCCAATTGCTCGTTCCGCTCGATCATACGTACCCTTTTCCCAAGATGGACAAAGCTTTCCGCCATTTCAAGACCGATATAGCCTCCTCCAATGATGGTGACCTGTTCTACGCCATGCTTAAGGTTCTCTATGATTTCCTTTGCATCAGGAATCGTTTTGAGTGTATGGACACCCTCTAATTCTCTCCCATACCAAACAGGAACGATCGGCCGTACACCCGTTGCGACAAGTAATCGATCATACGAATATGTAAAAGATTCACCCGTTTCTGTATGACTTCCGCTGACGGTTTTTTTATCAGTATCGACGCTTGTCACCTCGTGGTGGGTTTTCGCGTCTATTCCGTATTTTTCTCGGAAGGTTTCCACTTCTCTTGCAATCAAATCTTCAGCTTCCGGTATTTCACCGCTTATTACATAAGGAAGACCGCATTGACCATAAGAGTAAATGTTCCCTTTTTCAAGTGTAAGAATTTCTGGATTTGAAGCGTTACGGACGATTTGCATTGCTGCACTCATTCCGGCAGCATCGCCCCCGATTATGACGTATTTCATGTCAGACGACTCCTTTTCTAAAAGGTAAGATGTTTCGATAAAGTATTGTCCAGTTCCAGCGCCCAGGTGCTCTACGATCGCTTCGATTCTTTCACCAAACAAACAGCTTGTTGTATTACAGAATCTCTAACCCTATACACACCTTAGCAGGGCGCTTACGCTTCTTTAAAAATTTTCCTATTCCTAGTATATCTATTACCATCTTCTTTCACTATAACACTCATGAAAGCTCATAAGCTGTCGAATCTTACATGATGAAAGGGGTTTTTGTATATGCTATACATTGATTCGAATGGACCAGAATGGGGGAGTGGGAACCCAGAGAATTTACAGGCATTGCTTAAGCGCTTGAATTCAGAACCACTTGATCCGATCTATGAAAGTATGGGGAACTTCATCGTTTCTTATCAACCAAGCCGATGGACAAGTGAAAACAGACGCTTTGAAGGTTGTACCCACTTTTTTGGACATTTTGCAACTTCTTCCCACGTTTTCAGTATCATAACCGATGAACAGGTTGTTATCGAATCACTCACCGCAGCAATCCGGATGAACCAATGCCGTTCCGATTATGAACGGATCAAATACAACGCAAAAATATAAACCAATAACACATTCATTCCCTCTACATAATAGATTTACCTTAAAAATGCTAGTTCAATTCCTTCTAAACTGTTCTTTGACCTCCTACAAGACGTATACTATAATGTTAATGTTAAGCAACTATTTGTCTGAGAAGCCTTGTCTAGCTCAGCGCACAACCACTTGGTCCACTTCAGCCCACCTGTGAGGCGCCAGCCTCCTTGCCGGACTTCCAATGACCTGCGTGGTTAAACTGGGCGCTTACGCTTTTCTTATTCATATATGGTAAAAAAAGACGTTGATTTCGTTCATACGGGTTCGACCGTTCGGATTTTACCTACCTGATGAAAATTAGGAACGTAATACGATAATTGGGATGGTGAGCAATATGTTAGAACGATTGCAATCAATCGAAGAACGATATGAAAAATTGAATGAGTTATTGAGTGATCCGGAAGTCATCAGTGATTCGAAAAAACTCCGCGAATACTCGAAGGAACAATCTGACCTTGAAGATACAGTAACAACATACAGGGAATATAAAGAAGTAACTGAAGAGCTTGAAGGCGCTGAACAGATGCTTGAAGAAAAGCTCGATGTGGAAATGCGTGAAATGGTGAAAATGGAGCTTTCTGAATTGAAGGAACGTCATGAAGAGCTTACGCAACAATTAAAGCTTCTTTTGCTTCCAAAAGATCCGAACGATGACAAGAACGTCATCATCGAAGTCCGTGGAGCCGCTGGGGGAGATGAAGCAGCGTTATTTGCTGCGGATCTTTACCGTATGTACAGCCGTTACGCTGAAATCCAGGGATGGAAGACAGAAATCATTGAAGCGAGTTATACAGAGTTAGGCGGTTACAAAGAGATCATTTTCATGGTGAACGGTGCTGGTGCATATTCGAAGCTTAAATACGAAAATGGAGCACACCGTGTTCAACGTGTACCTTCGACAGAATCTGGCGGACGGATCCACACTTCAACTGCTACAGTTGCTGTTTTACCAGAAGCAGAAGAAGTGGAAGTCGATATCCATGAAAAAGATATCCGAGTCGATACTTTCGCATCAAGCGGGCCTGGCGGACAGAGTGTCAATACGACCATGTCAGCTGTACGTCTGACTCACGAACCGACCGGAATCGTCGTTTCATGTCAGGATGAAAAGTCCCAGATCAAAAACAAAGAAAAAGCGATGAAAGTATTGCGCGCACGTATTTATGATAAATTCCAACAAGAAGCGATGGATGAGTATGCGGCTAACCGAAAATCCGCAGTCGGTACGGGGGATCGTTCTGAACGTATACGCACATACAACTTCCCGCAAAACCGTGTCACAGACCACCGAATCGGATTGACCATCCAAAAGCTTGACCAGATTTTACAAGGGAAAGTCGAAGAAATCATTGAGGCACTGATCCATGAGGAGCAAGCCAACATGATGAAGCAGGCGGGAGCATAATGAGTGAAATGAATGTCATTGAGGCCCTCAAATGGGCTTCTTCTTTTTTAAATGAAAAAGGCAGGGAGCCGAATGCTGCGGAATGGCTCCTGTGTCATGTACTTGAAGTCCGGCGAAGCGAAATGCTCTCTTCATTGCAACGCGTTTTGACAAAGGAAGAAGAGTGCCAATTTTCTGATTATATAAAAATGCATGCGGAAGGCACGCCGGTTCAATACCTTACAAAAACTGAAGAGTTTTACGGAAGGCCATTTACAGTAAGTCCCGAAGTATTGATTCCGAGGCCTGAAACCGAAGAACTCGTCCTTGCAGTCCTTGAACGTATCCAGAAACTCTTTCCGGAACAGAACGATCTGAACGTGGCAGATATCGGAACAGGCAGCGGAATCATCGCGATCACGTTGACGCTTGAACGTCCAGATTTAAACGTAACAGGTGTTGATATCGCAGAGGAATCTTTGCAAGTGGCCTGTGAAAATGCCAATAAACTTCAGGCGGATGTGCGATGGGTTCATGGGGACCTCTTTCAACCGTTTTTAGAATCGGGTGAGCGTTTCGACGTCATCGTTTCGAACCCTCCATATATCCCTGAGGCTGATATCGAGACCCTTTCTTCTATCGTAAAAGATTATGAACCGATCCGAGCACTTGTAGGAGGGGCAGATGGGTACGAGTTTTACAATAAAATGATTGATTCGCTTCCAGAAGTCATGGAAGACCGTGCGCTCATCGCATTTGAGGTCGGTTATGATCAAGGACAGACAGTAGCATCACTCTTGCAAGAAAAACTAGGTGAACACGTACAAACTGAAGTCCTTACTGATATCAACGGGAAAGAGCGGATCGTCATCGGAGTGGTGGAATAGAAGGTAGGATTTTTTTCTGTTTGAATGTTTCATTCCCACTTGATTATGCTCTAACCAGTGAATAGGCATCCTTAAAAAATTCGGATTTGTTTATTATTCTTTTATAGCGGGATAAGCGAGCCAGGCAAGACCCCGCAGCGATTTAAGGATCTTCGACAAATCAATCAATTAAAAAATTAACTAGATTACTAGTATAAATCATCCGTTTGTCGTCCACACTGTTTATCAGAAAGGGTGTGGGTGAGAGATGAAACGAAAATCGATGGTCATTATACTATTATCTTTAATCTTATTGGTTGTATTCTTTGAAACTCAAATCAAGGTAGCAAATGCTTCGTTCAACAATGTATCAGAGCAAGTGATTCCAGATGAGTCAATCCGTTTACGGATTCTCGCAAATAGTGACTCACAAGCAGATCAAGAGCTGAAAAGATCGATCCGTGACAAGGTGAACGAAGAAATCACACAGTGGGTGTTCGGCATCGAATCGATCGATGAAGCAAGAACGATCATTAAACGTGAGTTGCCATCCATCAACAAAATCGTTCAGCAATCACTTTCAAATAAAGGACTCAATGAAACATTTTCCGTAACGTTCGGAAAGGTTCCGTTCCCGACAAAGTTATATGGGGATCTTGTCTACCCGGCTGGAGAATACGAAGCTGTTTTGATTTCAATCGGTGAAGCAACAGGTGCAAACTGGTGGTGTGTTTTATTCCCGCCGTTATGCTTCCTGGACTTTGACAACGGTGATGCAGTCCAAACGGATGAAGAGGCTCAAGAGGCACCAGCTCCATCTGCAGCAACTACCGAAAAAGAACCTGAGGTGAAATTCTTCGTTTTTGAAATCGTAAAAAATCTATTTGCCACAGTAGGGAATCTATTCACATAGAATGATAGATTCCCTCTTTCCTTTTTACAAGTAGGACCTTATAATTTTATCCTTCAAAGTTTTCTTTATCAGGAAGTCTATAAAAAATGGGATATTCTCTTCTCTCCGTTCATAGATTAGAGTAGAATTGCTAGAAAGGAGAGGATGAGATGTTATCGTTTCGTCCAGCTGAAACGAATGATACCCCATCTATAAAAAAGTTTGTTGCCCAGGCGGGGCTTTCAAGTGAGGGAATTGAAGAATGCATCCAGACGTTCATCATCCTGGAAACAGATAAAAAGAAAATGGCAGGTACTGTTGGGTTAGAACGATTCGGGGAAAGCGGACTAATCCGTTCACTCGTTTTGGACAAAGAGTATTCATCAGAAGAATTGCTTCTTCGTTTATTAACAGCAATCATCCGGCTAGCTGACCAACAAGGGGTTAAAACGGTATATTTACTCACAAAAGTAACCTCCATTTTCTATACGTTAGGATTTATGGAGATCCCCTATGATAAAATACCAGAAAGCTTATTGAAAAGTGCACATCTGCAACAATATGATAAAGATCAAATTGCAATCATGAAACGGAGCCTTAACTTCACTTAAAGAAAGTATGACTACTTCAGTATAAGGCAACTAAGTTTCAGCCTGCGCTTAAGCTTGGCTTCACCAAGTTTTCTTTATACCCAATAGTTATCCACAGCGATATCCACAGTTCTGGGACGCTTGTGGGTAGATCGTGAAAACCCAGATATAATATACAGTTTAAAGGAGTACTTACCCACATGGAACAGTTGATAACTACAAAATGGAATGTGGAAAATGTGGATAACATCAAGGAACATCCATCAATAAAGGAAGCGGCAATGTGGATAAGAGAAGGGGAGGTCATCGCATTTCCGACAGAAACGGTTTATGGGCTGGGTGCCAATGCTTGTTCCAATAGGGCGATTGAAAAAATCTTCGAGGCGAAAGGACGGCCCAGCGACAACCCGTTGATCGTCCACATTGCGGATAAAGCGCAGTTGGAGCAAGCTGCCTCATCCTGGAACGAAACAGCGGAAAGGTTGATGGATCGATTTTGGCCAGGTCCGCTTACGATCATTTTACCTAAAAATGAGCGGATCGCAGAACGCACCACTGCCGGCTTAACAAGTGTCGGGGTTAGGATGCCGGACCATCCGGTTGCTCTCGCCTTGATTGAAGCATCTGGTCTGCCTCTCGCAGCACCTAGCGCAAACAAGTCTGGGAAGCCAAGTCCAACAATCGGCGAGCATGTGTACCAGGATCTGAATGGCAGGATTAAAGGGATCCTCGACGGAGGTGTGACAGGGGTAGGTCTAGAATCAACCGTTGTAGAAGTGACAGGGGAAACCGTGATAATCCTTCGTCCAGGCGGAATCACGAAAGCCCAGCTAGAAACGGTTGTGGGGGATGTAAAATGGGATCCGGCCTTGTTGGAAAGCGAACAAGCGCCAAAATCTCCGGGTATGAAATACACGCATTACGCACCGGATGCCCCGCTGTACTTGATAGAAGGAAATAGCGCATTTTTCCAATCGCAAATTGAAGGATTTCAACGAGAAGGAAAGAAGGTTGGAGTGCTTGTCAGTGATGAACTGGCAAGACAGCTTCGAGCTGATGAAGTGAAAAGTCTAGGATCTGCATTAGAAGTAGAAGGTGTAGCTCAAAAATTGTATCATCAGCTTCGAGCATTCGATGAAACGTCAGTGGATGTGATTTTAGGAGAAACCTATCCGATTGATGGCATGGGTGAAGCCCTCATGAATCGTCTCCTAAAAGCTGCAGGCAATCGAGTGATTACAAAGAACAAGAAACGGGACTGACCTGATAAGGGTCAATCCCTTTTTTTTGTTCTAATACGGCCGAAGGTCAGCCATACATGCCCTCGACTCCTATCAATCCTCAGCTGAGCGGCAATGTGATCGTTACTTTTGTCCCTTTATCCAATTCACTCTCAATCGAAATCGAACCGTGGTGGTTTTCAATGATTTTATTGCAAATCATCATGCCAAGACCGGTCCCTTTTTCCTTTGTCGTATAAAATGGTTCCCCGATATTTGAAAGTTTCTCCTCTGGTATGCCGCACCCTTCATCAATAAATGAAATCGCGGCGGAGTCCTTATTACTGATTGCTCTGATCACAATAAGGCCACCGCTTGACTCCATTGATTCGATGGCATTTTTCATCAAGTTGATGAAGACCTGTTTCATCTGATCGGCTTCGCAATTCACGATCAAGACTGAATCGAAATCTAAAAGGAATTGGATGTTGTAGAGATTTGCCTGCGCTTCCAATAATGATGTCGCTTCTTTTAAAATCTTCGAGATATCATTCGGTTTGACATTGCGAGGCTGGGGTTTGGCAAGCATCATGAATTCCCCGACAATCGTATTGATCCGTTCGAGCTCAGAAAGCATGATGTCATAGTATTCGAGATTTTCATCGCCGGCATTGGCTTTAAGTAAATGAGTGAACCCCTTTAATGATGTAAGCGGATTCCGGATTTCGTGTGCGATACCTGCAGCAAGCTCCCCTAGGACTGCCAGCTTTTCTGATTTCCGTAAAAAATCCTCTGTCTGCTTCCTTTCAGTGATATCGCGTGAGATCGTAACGAACGATTCGACTTCATTCTTTTGATTGAGGACTACTGTACCGTAACATTCTAAAACAACCCAATCCCCATCCGCATTTTTTATACGGAATTCAATTTTAGAAGAATCCTTTGTCTGTTTCATATTGACAATCGATTGTATGACTGATCCTAGATCCTCAGGATGTATGACTTTCGTCCATTCCATATCCTTGAACTCCCCAGCATTATAACCAAGAATTGTTTTATGAGAAGGGGAAGAATACAGGATCTGCCCATTCGGATGGAAGACATTGATGAGGTCCATTGTATGTTCCGTGATGATCCGGTAATGTTCATTTTGTTTCCTTAGAGCGTCTTGAGCGAGTTTCTGCTTATTGATATCCCTTGTAATAGCAGAATAACCGAAAATATTGCCCTCTTCATCCTCCAGGGGAGAAAGTGTCACGCTTGCATAGAAATTAGACCCATCCTTTGTGATCCTTGTCGTTTCGATAGCAGTGAATTTCTTTCCTTTTTTGACCTTTTCTAAAATTTGGCCGTACTCGTTTTTATACTCTTCAGGTACATACGGAACTTTTTTACCGATCAGATCTTCAGCTTTCCATCCATAAAAGCTTTCAAAAGTCGGATTCGCGTTGACCAAAAGATCGTCCATATCAAAAATCGCAATCGAATCGGCGGAATGGTAAATCATCGAGGCCAATCGATCCTTCAATAGATGGAGCTCTTTTTCACTTTTCTTCTGCTGCGTGATATCACGTACGATTCCGTAGATGCTATGGACTTCATCGTCAATGATGATCGGGATATTGGTCACTTGGACATTCACAGGATCACCATGCTTATGGAAAATGGTTGTTTCGAAGTCCAGGATTTTACCGTTGCTTGCTTTATAAAAATAGTCTCTTGCGTTTTTTCTTTCTTCTGGAACGATCAACGGCATGAAATGGGTATTGATCAGCTCATTCTCCTTATAGCCGCAAATGGAGAGCACTGCTGGATTGACAAAAAGAAATTTGCCCTCCTTATTCAAAGTGAAAATTCCATCAGGATGATATTTGAAGAGGGTCCGAAAGTAATATTCCCGTTCCTTCAATTGTTTTTCCGATTCCTTTTTCTTGCTGATATCGACACAGAAACCTTGAAGTTGTCTAACTTCCCCCTCATCATCGTAAATTGGAGCAACGGCCCCTAAAAATGGGATGCCATTCAAATGCCCTTCATATGTAATGGTCTTTCCTTCCCAGGCACGGTCAGATGAAAGAATTTTTTTAAGCGTGTGGTTCGTTGGAAAGCATTCAACAAGGCTTTTTCCTACTATGTCAGATGGCTGATAGCCGAATTTTTTTAACAAATTTCCCTGGCAATTGACAAACCTGTATGTAGATTTTGATTTTTCGACTTTGAACGTCATGCTGTCCTGTATGTGATCCTCAAGTTCCAATTCCTCGGCTCTTCTTAAGATATAATCCTCACTATTACCTTCGTTTTCATGATAATTAGAGGGATTTGGATATAAAGGGTCCATGATGCATCCTCCGCTCTTTATTTATTGGGAGAGTGGTTACAACACAACAATCTCCATCAAACAACAAATCAAAACATAATCTGTGAAAATATTTGTCCCTCGTATACATTCACTATAAATGAAAAATTTCCTTCGTCAAAACTCGATTTTCCCCTTTAATTGGAAGAAATGTCTAATCCGAAGTAGACATGCATACGTTGAAGTATGGGCAAAGGGGGAGGACAACTGTGACGACTGAACTCGTTGGTGAATTGATTACACTTATCATCATGGCAATAGCTTTAGGTATGGATGCGTTTTCGATGGGGTTAGGGATGGGGATGATCCAACTTCGGCTTCGTCAGATCTATAAGATCGGCCTCTTGATCGGAATTTTCCATATGATCATGCCTCTTTTGGGAATGTCAATCGGCAAACAGCTCAGCCTGCATTTCGGCAACCTTGCAACCTGGATCGGTGGGGGGCTGTTGGTCGCTCTTGGTGTACAGATGATCCTCTCATCTTTACGTTCAACGGATGAGCCCTTTATTACTCCTAAAGGATTTGGCATATGGCTTTTTTCACTAAGTGTAAGCTTGGACAGTTTTTCGGTCGGCCTCAGCCTCGGTATTTTCGGAGCCAAAGTGATCATTACGATTCTTTTGTTCGGCATAATCAGTATGGGATTGACCTGGATAGGGCTTCTGATCGGAACGAAAACCCAAAAATGGTTCGGTTCATACAGCGAGGCCCTAGGAGGGTGCATCCTGTTGTCCTTCGGGCTGAAATTAATTTTTTGATCCAAGATCGAGTTCCTTTCCAGGGCTCGTTTTTTATGTGAAGGCGCTGTTAACTGTTGTTGATTTTCAAAAGCGAACTTTCTTTGAGTGAAATTCGCGACACTCCTACGGGAAAAGCGAGCCAGGCGAGACCCCGCAGCGAGGAATGAGCGAGGAGGCTTGCGGATCGCCCGCGGAAAGGGAGTAAATTTCGCAATATGAAGAATTACAAAGCCTATCTGAAAAATCTCTACTTTCTCGGTGCCCAAAACATTGAATCGACTTTCTGCATTCTATAAAATAAATACTAGTTATAAACGTGGTGAAGAACTGCCAAGCTAGCAATAGGAGGCATGGAAATGAATATATTATTCGTATGTACTGGAAACACCTGTCGAAGTCCGATGGCAGAAGCGCTGTTACGCCATTACTCAAATGGGAAGATCGACGTTCAATCCGCTGGGATATATGCATCTTACGGAAGCCCCGCAAGTGCACAATCAATCGAAGTTTTAAAAGATGAAGGCATTCCTTGTAATCATCAGTCACAGCCTCTTACTGAAGAATTGGTTGAATGGGCAGACCTGATTCTGACGATGACCTCTCAACATAAATATGCAATCATTTCTCAATTTCCTGCCATATTGGGAAAAGTGCATACGATAAAGGAACACGTCTCCGATCATAAAGAAATACTCGACAAATTGGAGCAGATATACGACAAAATCGAACAGCTGAGAGTAGAAATCTATGATCTGGACAAAGGTGATAAAGCCGAGAAGCAAGCCCTTTCTGCTAAAATGAATGAATTGATCGAGGAAGCTGAAAAACTGGAACAATCCATACCTGCCATGGATATATCCGATCCATTCGGTGGTCCGAAAGAAACTTATTGTCAAACGTTTAAGGAATTGGACGAACTTGTACAAAAATTGACTGAAAAATATAGTTGAAAAAGCAGTGGAAACCTGCGATAAACAAGATAGGGGAAACACAGAAGTTGAAACCTGCTGGACATCCCCTTACAATGAACACAAACATTCTTATACTGGAGGATTCAAATACCATGAAAGTAGCAATTGGTAGTGACCATGCTGGTTACAAAATTAAGGATGATATAAAGGAAGTCATGGATGAATTGAACATCCAATACGAAGATGTAGGATGCAATTGTGAAGATTCGGTCGATTACCCGGATTACGCAGTACCGGTAGCCGAAAAGGTGGCGAAAGGGGAAGTCGACAGAGGCATCTTGATCTGTGGCACGGGAATCGGAATGTCGATTACAGCCAATAAAGTTGATGGTGTACGTTGTGCGCTTGTCCATGATTTGTTCAGTGCGAAGGTTACGCGACTTCATAATGACTCGAACGTATTGGCAATGGGAGAAAGAATCATTGGACCTGGCTTAGCAAAGGAAATCGCAAAAGTTTGGCTTGAAACAGGATTCGAAGGTGGCCGCCACGAACGCCGTATCAATAAAATGATGGAAGTCGAAACAAAGGCTTAACGTTTTTAACCATAAAGGGGAAAAAGAAAGGAAGATTGGAATGGACGAATCACTGTATCAGATTCAACCCCAAGTCGTAGAAGCCCTGAATGAACTTGATAAATCAATTCCACTTTCTTCAAGTCATTTACTGGTCGTCGGGGCTAGTACGAGCGAAGTGGTTGGAGAAGCAATTGGAACCTCAGGCACGATGGATGTTGCACATCAACTTTTTGAAGGAATCATCGAGTTTCAGAAAAGCACCAATGTGAATATTGCTTTCCAATGCTGTGAACATTTGAATCGAGCATTAGTGATGGAACGTAATACAGCGTTAGATCGAGGGTATGAGCCTGTGACAGTTGTTCCAGTCCGATCCGCGGGCGGTGCGTTGCCGACCTATGCATATCATCACTTGAAAAATCCTGTTATCGTCGAGCATATTAAAGCTGACGCTGGGATTGACATCGGTGACACATTTATCGGAATGCACCTAAAGCATGTAGCAGTTCCAGTTAGATCTTCCGTAAAATCAATCGGGCATGCTCATGTGACACTAGCCAGAACCCGCCCTAAATTGATTGGCGGAGAGCGGGCAGTCTATCCGGCAAAAGAAGAAATATCATATAAATAGTATTATGGTTGACTGCAGCGGTTGCTGTGGTCAACTTTTTTGATTTTAGGAGGGAAGGAAATATCTCTATAGGGAATTACCTCAAAAACTGGGCAGGTTTCCAGCCCAAAACAACATAAGTAAGCCCTTTCATTTTACAATCCTATGAAATTTCAGAGAAAAAAACCGTTTATCGTTACGAGACAATAGTAATAATGATAAAATGAAATCATTGTTTTGAAAAAAGTATAGAGGTCAGTAAAGGAGTGAAACTATGGATCAACTTAAGAATCAAGATACGGTCGTATTTGATGCGATCCAAGATGAATTAGGTCGGCAACGTAATAAAATCGAGTTGATTGCATCTGAAAACTTTGTCAGCAAAGCAGTAATGGAAGCTCAAGGATCTGTTCTTACTAACAAATATGCAGAGGGTTATCCTGGCCGTCGTTATTACGGTGGTTGTGAGCATGTCGATGTCGTGGAGAACCTGGCGCGAGAACGCGCGATGCAGCTATTTGGTGCTGAACATGTCAATGTCCAGCCACATTCTGGTGCTCAAGCGAACATGGCAGTTTATTTCACAATCTTAGAGCAAGGTGACACAGTACTAGGGATGAACCTATCTCATGGTGGACATCTGACACATGGTAGTCCAGTAAACTTCAGTGGTATCCAATATAATTTCGTCGAGTATGGTGTCGATGAAGAAACGCATACGATACAGTATGATAAGGTACTGGAGTTGGCGAAAAAGCATAAGCCGAAACTGATTGTGGCAGGTGCGAGTGCTTACCCGCGTGAAATCGACTTTAAAAGATTTAGAGAGATCGCAGATGAGGTCGATGCATACTTGATGGTTGATATGGCGCATATCGCTGGTCTTGTCGCGACAGGTCATCACCCGAACCCTGTTCCACATGCACACTTTGTGACGACAACGACCCATAAAACGTTGCGTGGACCTCGAGGTGGAATGATTTTATGTAAAGAGGAATTCGCAAAGAAAATCGATAAATCGATTTTCCCTGGAATCCAAGGTGGGCCGCTCATGCATGTAATTGCTGCAAAAGCAGTTGCCTTAGGTGAAGCATTGAATGACGACTTCAAGACTTATTCTCAAAAGGTTATTGATAATGCACGGGTATTAGGTGAGGCTTTGAAAGAAGAAGGACTATCACTTGTTTCCGACGGTACGGACAATCACTTGTTGCTCGTCGATGTCCGTAACATGAACGTGACAGGGAAGGTTGCAGAAAGGGCTCTTGATGATATCGGAATTACAACGAACAAAAATACAATTCCGTTCGATCCTGAAAGTCCGTTTGTAACTAGCGGTCTTCGTATCGGAACAGCGGCAGTAACGTCGAGAGGCTTTGAAGCAGATGATATGAGAGAGATCGCTTCCATCATTTCACTTGTACTTAGCAATCCAGAAGATGAAGAAACGAAAATAGCGACTAAAGAACGTGTAAGCCGACTTTCTTCCAAATACGCGTTATACGAATAAAGCATAATGTGAGGCGACCAGTTGCTTGCTGGTCGCCATCATTTTGATTTTGGTTAGGTAAATCGCTTTTATAGATAATTTCTCATTTTTGTAGATAAATTTTACTTTTTGTAAGTTTCCCCCTGATTTTGTAGATAATCCATTTCTTGTCCTTTCAAAACATACCATAACCTACCAATTCAGCCGGAATCCGTTGGATAAACGGCCTCTTGACTACGATTTAACAAATTCCGAAAGAATTCCCCTTCCTCAAGCCTGTGAAGGGCGTAGCCCAAGGATAGGGAGGGGATGAATTTCGGTTGGTTCAAACCAAAACACTTGTTCCCATCGCCTCTTCTTGGTATAATTATCCACATAAACCATTGGAGGTGGTGACAATGTTGCTAAATCAAAAATATAAAGTCTATCCAACAGAAAAACAAAAAGAAATACTAGAACGTTGGTTACAATATTGTCGTCAAACCTATAATTCTGCTCTTTTAGATAAAGAACGGATATATAAACAAAACAAAGAAAATTACAGTCGTTATGATATGCAAAACCAACAAACACTAGATAAAAAGATATATCCTTTTCTAAAAGAAGTACCTTCCCAGCCTTTACAGGAAGTCTTTGTGCGTCTACAAAAAGCGTTTGAAAGCTTCTTTCGTAAAGATGCAAAATATCCAAAACAGAAAAAGTATAAAGATTATAATAGTATGACTTTCCCTCAATTCGGTTTCAAACCAAATGGAATACATCGTTATGCTATGTCCTTTTCTGATAATGGTAAGTTATACAATAAAAAGCTAGGTGAAATAGATATCTTGCTTCATAGACCATTAGAAGGAACAATTAAACAACTTATTATCAAACGTCAAGGAAAGAAATGGTATGCGATTTTTTGTGTCGAAAGACAAGCATTACCACCTTCTATTGATACGAATCGTGCAATAGGAATTGACGTTGGACTTAATAAGTATGCGGTCCTTTCTAATGGGTTAGAGATTAAAAACCCAAGATTTCTTCGTAAGAAAGAGAAACAACTAAAGAAGGCACAGCGTACTCTTTCTAAGAAGAAAAAAGGCTCTCTCAACTACATCAAACAAGTACAAAAGGTTCGTTCTTTACACGAGAAAGTCGCAAACCAGCGCAGAGATTTTCTTCACAAGCTAAGTTACAACCTGTCAAAAGATTATTCTGTTGTCGCTGTAGAAAATCTAAATATCTGCGGCATGGTCAGAAATAGAAAGTTATCGAAATCCATTTCGGATGCAGGTTGGGGAATGTTCCGAAACATGCTTTTGTATAAATGCGAAAAGCATGGAGGACTACTGAAAAAAGTAGAACCAAAATACACTTCTCAAGACTGTTCCTATTGTGGGAATCGTGTAAAGAAGTCACTTTCTATTCGTACTCATATTTGTACAAAATGCGGAACAGTGTTGGATAGAGACCAAAACGCAGCATTAAACATCCTACAAAAAGCATTAGAAGAATTACTTGTGACAAACTGAATCATACGAACTGTAGGGCAAGGTTGTGTCCGAACAGTATAATCTACGCCTGTGGAGATTATGTAAGACGTAGTGGGAAACCCCTCTACGCAACGGTCTGCGAAACAGGAAGCCCCTTCTTCAAACATCCCGAAAGGGTGTTAAGGAGGGGTCATTCACTTTGATATAGATTCGATGAAGACCTGTAAACGCTAAAATATACGAGACTCCTGCGGGAAAAGCGTGTCAGGCGAGACCCCGCAGCGATTTAAGGATCTTCGAGTATAATAATGAACTTCGACTAAATACCACCACATCCTGCGCCTGCGGTTACTCGGCGCAAAACTACAAGGATGTAACTTAATTCTGTGGTCTTATGGTGAACGTCGAAGCCAGCATAAGGAAAGCTTCTAAGAATTCTCATCGCAGACACGAAAATGATTTCATTTTTGTGTTGAGATCCTGTGCAAGCGAGCGAGGAGGCTTGCGGATCGCCCGCGGAAAGCGAGTATATTTCTACGCGATTACAATGGAATAGTGTAAAACAACAATCTTTACTAAAAGAGCCTTCATTAAAAACCGTTCCAAAGGGTTCTCCAGTCAAATGCTTATCTAGAGCGAAAATCCCGAATTTCTACTCAATTGGTACTGTTTTTGTCTTAGGGATGATTTTCCTGATGAATCGTGTTGAACTCGCACCCTTTTTTCTGTACAATTTGCGAGAGGCAAAAAACCTTTACGAGAGTTGTGCCGACCAAGTATTGAGACAACTCTGATTTTACATAAACTAATAAGGAGAGATGACGAATGAGTAAAGTACACGTTCTTGAACACCCGTTGATCCAACACAAGATCACCTATATCCGTGATGAATCGACTGGAACGAAAGAATTCCGTGAGCTGGTCGATGAAGTCGCAGCACTTATGGCCTTCGAAATCACCAGAGAACTCCCGTTACAAGAGGTAACTGTGAAAACACCTGTTTCTGAAGCGAAAGCTTATACGATTGCAGGCAAAAAGCTTGGGCTGGTTCCGATCCTTCGTGCTGGGTTAGGAATGGTTGATGGAATTCTGAAATTGATTCCTGCAGCAAAAGTAGGGCACGTCGGATTATACCGTGATCCTGATACGTTGCAGCCAGTCGAGTATTATGTAAAGCTTCCAAGCGATATAGAAGAACGTGAACTCATTGTAATCGATCCGATGCTTGCTACAGGTGGTTCTGCTGTTGCCGCAATCACTTCATTAAAAAACCGCGGTGCACAAAACATCAAGCTGATGTGTCTGATTGCAGCTCCTGAAGGAGTGAAAATGGTTCAAGAAGCTCATCCAGATGTCGATATATATCTTGGGGCTATGGATGAGTATTTGAATAAAAAAGGATATATCGTACCAGGATTAGGAGATGCAGGAGACCGTCTGTTCGGAACAAAATAGCAGGCATTTCACCCGGTGAAAAAAGGTTCAAAAAGTTTTCAAATCTTACCATGATTTTCGCCTGTAACGTAATTGACATGTACTAGTGGCTATAGTATTCTTACAAAGGATGTATGATAAGGTTTTCATACCTAATATATCTACATTATGGCAACTTTTAAATCTCGTCTATTACTCCAGCTTATACTTAAACTATATTAGTATAAGTTTTTATCTTAAACCTCAAAACCAAGCCATTTACAAAGGAGTGCGATAAAATGCGCACTGGAAAACGTTCACCTCTCCACTCGATGGCATTGATGTCCGGTATTCTCTCTCAATTAGTAGGGTCGATACTTATCGGCATTTTCGGTGGAATGTGGTTGGATCGTAGTTTGGGTACAGCTCCGTTTTTGATGATCGTTGGACTGTTCATTGGTTTAGCAGCCGGAGTATACGGGATGATCAAGTTAATTCAGCGCTATTTTGGAGAAGAGGAACAATGACAGAGAACCTCTCAACGTATGACAACGCGTTTCGACGGTACATAAAATATTGCCTGTACCTGCTCTCAATCTGTGTATTAGGCTGGGGCTTTACAACCTACAAGCAAGTATTCCTCGGTTTAGTGCTCGGGATCGTTGTGAGTATGTTCAATGTATGGTCTATGCACCGCAAAATCGATCGTGTTGGACAAGCTGTGACCGAAGGAACAAAGGTAAGGACGATGGGGTCGCTTTCAAGGTTGATGACAGCTGGACTAGCTGTTCTGATCGCCACTCGTTTTCCTGAACACTTCAACTTGATCGCAGTAGTAATAGGTTTACTCATGATATACCTTATCATGTTGATAGATTTTTATTTTGCTTCTAAATGAATTTTGGGGAAGAGAGGTGAAAGAATTGAATCATGAAGCACCAACGTTTCACTTATTCGGACTAACCTTTAACAGTTCCAACGTTATGATGATAACAATTGCATCCGTAATTGTGTTCATAATTGCAGTACTCGGTTCACGAAGCTTACAGATGCGGCCTACCGGAATGCAGAACTTCATGGAATGGCTCATCGATTTCGTAAAAGGAATCATCAACAGCACGATGGACTGGAAAACAGGTGGACGCTTCCTGACGCTGGGATTGACGATTATCATGTACATATTCGTCTCCAACATGCTCGGACTTCCATTTGCAATCGCAATCGGCGATGAACTCTGGTGGAAATCACCAACAGCTGATCCAACGATCACATTGACACTCGCAATCATGGTTGTAGTACTGACACACTTCTACGCTATCAAAGTAAAAGGAGCAAAATCATACGGCAGTGATTTCTTTAAGCCGATGAAATTCATGTTCCCGCTAAAAATCATCGAAGAATTCGCAAATACGTTGACGCTTGGTCTTCGACTTTACGGTAACATCTATGCAGGTGAAGTATTGCTAGGACTACTTGCAGCAGCAGGTACTGCCTCGATTTTCTCAGGAATCCTGTCCTTTGCACCAATGCTCGTATGGCAAGGATTCAGTGTCTTCGTCGGTACAATCCAGGCATTCATCTTTACGATGTTGACTATGGTTTATATGGCTCACAAAGTCAGCGACGAACACTAATAGGAAGTTGACAAAAGTTTAAAATGTAACAACTCATGTCATTATAAGTGATTTGTTGAACAAAGTTTTAAGTCTGTGACTCTAGGAATAAGCCCATTTATGGGAAGAAATTATAAACTAATATATTTCTCAAGGAGGAAATTTAAATGAATTTAATCGCAGCTGCAATTGCAGTAGGTCTAGCGGCAATTGGTGCCGGTGTAGGTAACGGTCTTATCGTAGGACGTACAGTAGAAGGGATCGCTCGTCAACCAGAATTACGCGGAACTCTTCAAACAACAATGTTTATCGGTATAGCATTAGTTGAGGCACTTCCAATCATCGGTGTCGTTATCGCGTTCATCGTACTTGGTGGTTAATAGTCATAACTATTTGTAACGTTACCATGGAGTTTTCATAATGGCGAAGTTCTATGTGGACCTCGCCATTCCTTATGTATGACCTATGAAGGGAGGAACCGCTGTGCAATTCTTGAATCCAGACAGTCTTATTGTGGGTGCGGGTGGTTTTTTTGCCGGCGATATATTATTTCAGTTACTAGCGTTTATCGTTCTATTATTCTTACTGCGTAAATATGCTTGGGGTCCATTGATGGGCATCATGAAAAAACGTGAGCAGCATATCGCAAGTGAAATAAATGAAGCTGAAACAAGCCGTAAGGAAGCTCAAGCTTACCTGAAGGAACAAACGGAAGCATTGAAAGAAGCACGTAAAGAAGCACAACAATTGATTGAATCAGCTAAAAAGCAAGGTGAGCAGCAAGGTGAGGGCATTCTTCAAGCAGCACGTGAAGAAGCTGTTCGCATGAAGGAATCAGCTCTATCTGAAATCGAACGTGAGAAAGAACAAGCTGTACAAACGTTGCGTGATGAAGTGGCAACATTGTCTGTTCAAATCGCGTCTAAGGTGATCGCCAAGGAACTGGATGAGAAGTCTCAGGAAAAACTTGTAGACGATTATCTTAAAGAGGTAGGCGAAGGTCGATGAGTAAGGACAAAGAAGTCGTAGCGAAACGGTACGCCGCTGCTCTATTCGAGGTAGTACGAGAACGTAATGCACTCGACCAGGTCGAAAAAGAGCTTGTCAGCGTAAAAAGCGTCATCCAGGAGAATGATCAATTACTTACGATTTTGAACCATCCTAAGATTTCGATTGATGACAAGAAAGCATTATTATCAAAACTATTTGGTAATCAAGTTTCTGAAGCTGTCCACAATACACTTTTATTGATGGTCGACCGTAAACGCGAGGCTATGATTCCGAGTATGGTCGAACAATATATCCGATTAGCAAATGAAGAACGTGGTGTGGCAGATGCTACTGTCTACTCCGTTCGCATTTTGACTGAAGATGAACAACAAGCGATTTCCAAAACGTTCGCTGAGCGTCTTAACGTAAAAGAGCTTCGTGTTGAAAATGTAATCGACCAAGATCTTGTCGGTGGAATCAAAGTCAAGATCGGCAACCGTATTTTCGACGGAAGCGTCAGTGGTAAGTTGAACCGAATTCAACGTCAATTAGTCTCCGAGTGAGACGAGTACGATAGGGGTGAAATTCATGAGCATAAAAGCGGAAGAAATTAGTTCGCTGATCAAACAACAAATTGAAAACTATTCTTCTGAAATAGAAGTAAGTGATGTAGGTACCGTTATTCAAGTTGGGGACGGTATCGCACGTGTGCATGGATTAGACAATGTCATGGCTGGTGAGCTCGTTGAATTCTCTAATGGTGTAATGGGTATGGCCCAAAACCTTGAGGAAAACAACGTCGGTATCATCATCCTTGGACCATATGTCGATATCCGTGAAGGAGACGAAGTCAAGCGTACAGGACGTATCATGGAAGTTCCTGTAGGTGAAGAGCTTCTCGGACGTGTCGTAAACTCTCTTGGACAACCAGTTGATGGAAAAGGTGCGATCGAAACATCAAAAACCCGTCCAATCGAAAGTCCGGCACCAGGGGTTATGGATCGTAAATCGGTACACGAACCACTTCAAACGGGAATCAAAGCGATCGACTCTCTGATTCCAATCGGACGTGGTCAACGTGAATTGATCATCGGTGACCGTCAAACAGGTAAAACGGCGATCGCAATCGATACGATCATCAACCAAAAAGACGAAGATATGATTTGTATTTACGTTGCTATTGGACAAAAAGAATCAACAGTTGCAGGTGTAGTTGAAACATTACGTGAGCACGGAGCACTTGATTACACGATCGTCGTAACAGCGAGTGCATCACAACCAGCTCCACTTCTTTACCTTGCTCCATATGCTGGGGTAACAATGGGTGAAGAATTCATGTACAACGGTAAGCACGTACTTGTCATTTATGATGACCTTTCGAAGCAAGCTGCTGCATACCGTGAACTGTCACTACTACTTCGTCGTCCTCCAGGTCGTGAAGCATTCCCAGGGGATGTATTCTACCTCCACTCTCGTTTACTAGAGCGTGCAGCGAAGTTGAGTGATGCTAAAGGCGGCGGTTCATTGACTGCACTTCCATTCATTGAAACGCAAGCAGGTGATGTTTCGGCTTATATCCCGACTAACGTTATCTCCATCACTGACGGACAGATCTTCTTACAATCAGATCTATTCTTCTCTGGAGTGCGTCCAGCGGTTAACGCAGGTCTTTCTGTATCCCGTGTTGGGGGATCCGCACAAATAAAAGCGATGAAGAAGGTTTCCGGTACGCTTCGTCTTGACTTAGCGTCTTACCGTGAGCTTGAAGCATTCGCTCAATTCGGATCTGATCTTGATAAAGCAACTCAGGCGAAGTTAAACCGTGGTGCTCGTACTGTTGAAGTATTGAAGCAAGGTTTACACAAGCCGCTTGCTGTTGAAAAGCAGGTTGCCAGCCTTTATGCGCTTACAAAAGGTTTCTTGGATGATATTCCAGTGGAAGATGTCCAACGCTTCGAGGAAGAATACCATACTTGGTTGGATCATAACCGTAAGGAATTACTTGCTGGAATCCGCGAAACTGCAAATCTTCCTAAAGATGAAGATATGACCGGCGCGATCAACGAATTCAAGAAAACATTTGTTGTATCTGAGTAATCTTAGCGACATCCCGTTTTCTTTCGGATCATAATGGGACGGAACCCAAGTCTTCGTTCCTTTAATAAAGGTGGTGAAACGAGTGGCATCGTTACGTGATATTCAAACAAGAATCAACTCTACGAAAAAGACCAAACAAATCACGAAGGCAATGGAGATGGTTTCAGCAGCGAAATTGAACCGTGCTGAAAACAATGCAAAATCCTTCGTAACTTATATGGATAAGATCCAGGAGGTCGTCTCAAGTATTGCGAGTGGCAGTTCGAATGCACGTCATCCAATGCTCCAAAGTCGACCTGTCAAAAAGACTGGTTACCTTGTAATCACTGCTGATAAAGGGCTCGCAGGTCCATATAACAGCAGCGTCCTACGTCATGTCTACCGTACGATTCAGGAACGACATAATTCAAAGGACGAATATACAGTCATCGTTGTCGGAAAAGTCGGTTTGAGCTTCTTCAAGAACCGGAACATGCCAGTGGAAGACAGCATCGTAGGTCTTGCGGATCAACCAGAATTTGCTGATATCAAAGAGATCGCGAGTCAAGCTGTACAGAAATTCGCTGACGGAGTGTACGATGAATTGTATATGTATTACAACCACTTTGTGAGTGCGATCCAGCAGGATCTCACAGAAAAGAAGTTGTTGCCACTTACGGATATCGGTGGAGAAGAGAAAGCGAAAAGCTCCTATGAATATGAGCCATCTGAAGAAGAAATTCTTGAAGACCTTCTTCCTCAGTATGCAGAAAGCTTGATTTATGGTGCTTTACTAGATGCAAAAGCTAGTGAACATGCTTCTCGTATGACTGCAATGAAGAGTGCAACTGATAATGCAGATGAAATTATCGGTAGCCTTTCACTTTCATACAACCGAGCTCGTCAGGCCGCAATCACTCAAGAAATCACTGAGATCGTTGGTGGAGCAGCAGCACTTGAATAGACGAATCGACCTTAAGGTCAGAAACACATAGCATCCTCAAAAGGACGTTAGGAGGGAAAAACATGAACAAAGGACGTATCACTCAAGTCATGGGTCCGGTCGTCGACGTACAGTTCGAGAGCGGGAACCTGCCTGAGATTTACAATGCACTTAAAGTTCAAAGCACTGAGGGAGAAAAGTCAATCGATTTGACTCTCGAAGTTTCACTTCACCTTGGTGATGATACTGTTCGTACCGTCGCGATGGCTTCCACCGACGGACTCGTTAGAGGAACGGAAGCGGTAGATACTGGTTCACCGATCGCGGTACCAGTCGGTGACGTAACATTAGGTCGTGTTTTCAACGTACTAGGTGAAAAGATCGACCTGGATGAGGAGCTTCAACCAGGCATCCAACGTGACCCGATTCACCGTGAAGCACCTAAATTCGATCAACTTACAACGAAAACTGAGATTCTTGAAACAGGAATCAAGGTTGTTGACCTTCTTGCACCATACGTAAAAGGTGGAAAGATCGGGTTGTTCGGAGGAGCAGGAGTAGGGAAGACCGTATTGATCCAGGAGCTTATCAACAACATCGCACAAGAACACGGTGGTATTTCCGTTTTCGCCGGTGTGGGTGAGCGTACTCGTGAAGGAAATGACCTTTACTACGAAATGAAAGACTCCGGTGTTATCAACAAGACAGCGATGGTATTCGGTCAGATGAACGAACCACCAGGAGCTCGTCAACGTGTTGCACTTACTGGATTGACTATGGCGGAATATTTCCGTGATGAGCAAGGACAAGACGTATTGTTCTTCATCGATAACATCTTCCGTTTCACACAAGCAGGTTCTGAGGTATCTGCCCTATTAGGACGTATGCCTTCAGCGGTTGGTTATCAGCCGACACTTGCTACTGAAATGGGTCAATTGCAAGAACGTATCACATCGACGAAGAAAGGTTCTGTAACGTCTATCCAGGCGATCTACGTACCTGCCGATGACTACACTGACCCAGCACCAGCGACAACATTCGCTCACTTGGATGCTACGACGAACCTTGAGCGTAAGCTTTCTGAAATGGGTATCTACCCTGCGGTGGACCCGCTTGCTTCAACTTCTCGTGCACTTGCACCTGAAATCGTTGGAGAAGAGCACTACAATGTTGCTCGTCAAGTACAGCAGACGCTTCAACGCTATAAGGAACTACAAGACATCATCGCAATCCTTGGTATGGATGAGTTGAGTGACGACGACAAATTGACAGTATCACGTGCTCGTCGTATCCAGTTCTTCTTATCTCAGAACTTCCACGTTGCGGAACAGTTCACTGGGCAAAAAGGATCTTATGTTCCGGTCAAGGAGACGATTGAAGGATTCAAACAAATCCTCGAAGGTAAGCATGATGATATTCCTGAGGACGCATTCCGTCTTGTAGGAAGAATTGAAGAAGTTATTGAAAAAGCGAAACAAATGGCATAAATGATCTGTGCAAAATAAAGGTGAAAGATTGTTTTTACCGGATTTTTGTACAAAGGCCCGAGGAGGGGTTTCATGAAGACATTCACGGTAAGTGTCGTCACCCCTGATGGCCCTGTGTATGAAGAAACAGGCGCAGAAATGGTCAGCGCGAAAGCCACCAGCGGTGAGCTTGGAATCCTGCCAGGCCACGTTCCGCTTGTAGCACCGTTGACCATCAATGCTGTGCGCATAAAGAAAGACAACAATACACAGATCTTGGCTGTTAGTGGTGGCTTTATAGAAGTAAGACCAGAACAGGTGACTATCCTTGCACAAGCAGCGGAAATGGCATCCGACATTGATGTCGAACGTGCTAAAGCTGCTAAAGAACGTGCGGAAAAACGCCTGCAAGGTACGAAACAAGAAGACATCGATTTTAAACGTGCTGAACTAGCATTAAATCGAGCAATCAATCGAATCAATATTACAAGCAGATAAAACTGTGTATCAACCTTCCCAGCCCTCCGTTACGGGGGAGGGAGGGTTTTTTGTTTTATGGTTCCACAAAAAAGCAGATCATTTCTATAAAAATGATCTGCTACAAATATCATGATATGGGAAGCCTTCTGAATACCTAAGGAGCCGGAAAATCCGATGTAAGGTACTTATCGAAAGCTCTAGTATTAGATTTTTGGAATACCTGTTGAGTCGGTAGTGTGTATACGCTTGTTGTGCCGGATATCTGTTATGATCGCATATAATATCGAGAGAACAGTTAAGAGTAATAAAACTCCCGAAATTGGACGCGTAATGAAAAGGGTAAGGTCACTGTTTGTTGTGATCGCGATCCGCAGATTTTCCTCTGTCAAGGGTCCTAGGATGACACCGAGTATAAAAGCTGGTAGTGAGAAGTTGCCTAGCTTCATCAAGTAACCAACAATCCCAAACAGGAATAATACCCAAATATCAAAGACCCGATTGTTGATTGCGAAGCTGCCTAAAGCGCATAAAATGATGACAACCGGGATGAGATAATGCATCGGGACATCATTAATCTTCAAGAAAAATTTGATACCAAAGGATTGAATAATGAGCATGAATATAGCCGAGATAAAGAATGAGAGAAAAATTCCATAGGCTAGCACTGGTTCAGAGACAAAAAAGTATGGTCCAGGTTGAATCCCATGAACTAAAAGCGCCCCCATCATCATAACTGTAACAGCGCTTCCCGGAATCCCTAAGGCAAGGGTAGGTATCAAGGCTCCTCCTTCTGAAGAGTTATTGGCAGATTCAGCCGCAATTATGCCATCTTGAGTCCCTTTTCCGAATTTCCCTGGGTTTTTTGACATTTTTTTTGCAATATCATAGCTTAAAATATTGGCGATACTTGAACCGGCTCCTGGTAATGCCCCGATAAAAGTTCCTACAAAGGACGATCGGATAACATTTACCCAAGAGGAAAACATATTTTTTAAGGTTTTGCTAATTGGATACGATAAGCTGATATTCTGATTGAATTCCAACTTTTCCTTTTTTTCTTTTTTGGCTTCAGACAGGAGTTGAGAGAAGGCAAAGATTCCAATCAGGACAGGTAAAAACGCAAACCCACTTAGCATTTCCACAGAGCCAAAAGTGAAGCGCTCAACCCCCATTATAGGATCGGTCCCAATTGTCCCGACAAACATGCCGACCAGCCCAGCAATCAATCCTTTTAATAAATTTCCTTCTCCTAAACTCGCAATAGCGCTCAAACCAAAGACCATCAAACTGAAAAATTCCCAGGCTCCGAACTTAATCGCCCATGTTGATAACATGGGGGCAGCCAAGACAAGAATCACTCCGCCGATAATCGACCCGATGAAGGAGGACCATAATCCGATGGCTAGAGCTTTTCCCGGTTCCCCGTTTTTTACCATAGGATAACCATCAAAGGTTGTAGCCATTGCAGAGGGGGTTCCGGGGATACCCAATAGGCAAGCGGATATTAACCCGCCGGATGCTCCGCCAAGCCAAACCCCCATCATTAGGGAAATTCCTGCAAGCGGTTCTAAACCGAAACTAAATGGCAGGGTTAGCGCTACAGCCATAGTAATTGTAAAGCCCGGGATACAACCGAAAACAATCCCAGCAATTACTCCTATTATCATTAATAGCAGGGTATCCCACTGCATAATTGCTTGAATGCCCAATAGTAAGTTTTCCAATCGACAACCCTCCTTAGAAAAAGATTCCCTTTGGCAGATAAACGTTCAAGACGTTTTGAAAGATGACTGAAAGGGTAACAGTGATTACCAGTAAACTGACTAATGGGATCACATGGCTTTTAACCGGTCTCTTCTCAGGCAAAATTAGTAGATAAACAACTGTAATGAAGATAAAAGAAGAAATGATGAACCCTAGAAAATCCAAACTTAAGATATAGAGAGCAAAGAGGGCGAAGATGATCCAAACGATGCCCTCTTTCTTATTTTTGTCTTTCTTCTTTTCTGTTTTCTTTTCTGTTTTCAGAAAAGATTGAATGAGCATTACAATCGTCAATATGGCAATCAGCCCTAAAAGAAGACGCGGGAAAAATGCTGCTGAGATCTCAGTAAGGTCCTTTATATCGATGAATGTTGATTGATAGTAGAAGATTACACAGAAAATAAGCAGTACTGCTCCAGCAATACGTTCTTTAGTCATACGCAGCCCCCATTTCGTTGTTATGCCTATCTTGGTGTATTAATCGATGACACCTTGACGTTTCAACATACCACTCATATAATCGACGTCATCTTGTAGATGCTTTGCGTATTTTTCGTTATCCATATATCTGACCTCTACACCCATTTTTTCCATTTCCTCAACGAACTTAGGGTTTTCAGCAACCTTTTGGATTGCATCACTTAACGTTTTGACAATCTCTTCCGGCGTCCCTTCTGGTGCGAAAAATCCTCGATTTGTTGCATTTGTAAAGTCAATGCCTTGCTCTTTCAGTGTTGGAACATCAGGGAGAGCAGGGGTTCTTTCGTCAGTAGCAATCCCTAACATCTTGAGTTGGTTGGCTTTCATATATTCCTTTGCTGCCGGAATGGTAGTTGCTCCAAAGTCAAGATGCTGTCCTAGTAAAGCTTGAGTACGTTTCGCAGTCCCATCATAGCCAACAATTTTGAATTTGACATCTGCTTCGTCCTGGATTCCGAGGGGTACAATGTGTGAGGTAGAACCGATGGATGCACCGAAGCTGATTGATTCTGGATCTTCCTTCAGTTGTTCAACGACATCCTCCATGCTATCCCAAGGGTTGTCCACATGAGTTGCAATCAACTGTGGTGCAGATGTTAGCAAGGAGACGGGCTCGAATGCAGAGTAGTCAAAGTCTGTTTTACCCATCAATTTTGAAATTCCGATTGAATCATGTCCAGCTAGTATTGTATATCCATCTGGCTCCGCCTTCATTGCTTCCTCTGCGCCAATGGATCCGCTGCCTCCATTGATATTTTGAATGGTGATTTTAGTATCTAATTCTTCTTCTAAATACTTAATAGCGATTCGGTTGATAACATCAGTATCCCCACCCGCAGACCAGGGAACGATCAACTTGATATTCTTTTCTGGATATTCCGATGAGCCACCAGAGGCTGAACACCCCGCTAAAGCTGTGGCGACCGAAAAGATGAGCATAAATGCTAAAAGCAATCTCTTCTTCACTTGTTTCATAATTACTCCCCCTAGTTATTAAATTGAAAGGAATATCGCCAATAATTGTACATTTAGAAATATAATTCGGCGTTTGAATTCCCTTTTGTTGCAAATAAGTATATAAAAAATATTTCGACAAGTCCATCAGTTGATTAAATTTTCTAAATTATTTTTATATAAAACTTTATTGAACCTCTATTTTGTAAAAAAGAAAATACATTTGTTCAAAAAAATAGGATAATAGTATTATTTTGTAAATCCGATGAATTGTTTAGTAAATACATTATCGATATAATAGTCATCATAGTAGACTTTACATTTGTGTGGTGATGAGATGAAAATTGATCAGATTGATAAGAAAATTTTAGAATTGCTGACCCAAAACGGAAGAATGTCCTACGTGGATATAGGAAAAGAACTGAATTTATCTAGAGTCTCCGTGAGAGAAAGAATAAACCAATTATTAAAAAATGGCGTGATTGAAAAATTCAGTGTGATGATCAATTCGGAAAAAGTAGGAAAGAATGTATCCGCCTTTTTTGAAGTGGATTGTGAACCAAATGCTTTAGTAAAAGTGGCGGAAGCACTAGCAAGTAACCCAAATGTTGCAAGCTGTTATCAAATGACAGGACCAAGTACGTTGCATATGCATGTGTTAGTAAATGATTTTATCGCACTGGAATCCTTTATAAACAATGAATTGTATGCCCTTGAAGGGATTACACGGGTTGAAAGTCACATACTTTTAAGAAGATTCAAGAGTAGAGCAGGACTGAAGTTATAGTTATCAAAGGTAGACCTTACAAAACGGAAATTTAATAGGATTATTTAAACATGCCGGAGGAGTAAACGCTTTCCCGGCTTTTTTATTTTACAAAAAGAAGTATTTTTCAAAATACTTCAATTTTTTTGTATATTATGTGGATTTTTGTCGCGAGTATCTATATAATCATAAATAATTTAATTGACCATACATTTGTTAATGTAATATTAGTTATCAATTAACAAATGTATAAAAAATAAATAATTATATTTCGAATGGTAACTACAATTTCACATATTGAATATTCGGAATAGTAATTATTTTTTATTTTTAAATTCATGACGTAGCTATTGGAGGTGAAGTTGACGTGATTAGCCTTATCGTTAGACGAATACTGCAATTAGTGTTATTGCTGGTTGGAATTTCCTTCATCGTGTTTATGAGTATGCATTTTTCTCCAGGAGATCCTGCAAGCATCATCGGTGGACCAACAGCGACGGAATCTGATATTGAAGCGATCAGGGATGATCTTGGTTTGAATGATCCCGTCCTGGTTCAATACGGGAATTATATGGCTGGGGTAGTACAAGGAGATTTAGGTTTCTCCTATCAATCGAAACAATCAGTGAGTGAAGCAATCATAACAAGGTTTCCAAATACATTGAATCTTGCTATTGCCAGCATGATTATAGCTGTTGTCATCGGTGTTACAGCTGGAATAATTTCCGCTTTGAAGCAGAACTCATGGCTTGATATTTCAAGTACGACAGTTGCACTTGCTGGGATATCCATTCCGAACTTCTGGCTCGGGACTGTGTTGATTCTTATTTTTGCTGTTAATTTGCAATGGCTTCCGGTCGGAGGATTAAGTGCACCGTTCTGGACGATTGAGGGCGTGAAACAGCTTATCCTACCTGCCATTACATTGGGGACAGGGTCAGCAGCTATGATCGCCCGTATGAGCCGTTCAACCATGTTAGAGGTGATCCGGGCTGATTTTGTCCGTACAGCAAGGGCTAAGGGAGTAAAAGAAAAGTCAGTCGTATGGGTGCATGCGTTAAGAAATGCAATGATTCCGGTCATTACAGTTATTGGTTTGAATTTTGGTTTCCTTTTGGGCGGAACGATCATCACTGAACAAGTCTTTGCGATCAATGGAGTAGGCCGTTTGATGATTGAAGCGATAGCAGCAAGAGACTTTCCTATGGTTCAAGGATCTGTACTGCTTGTAGCAACCTTGTTTGTCCTTGTGAATTTGATTGTTGACATTATATATGCGTTTATTGACCCGCGTATAAGCTACGATTAATTGATGGAAAGGAGGTCACAAAATGTCAAGTGAAGCAGTGGCTGCGAATTCAAAACTTGAAAACCGGAATCAAAAGAAAGAGAAAATGGTTGTAGTGATCACGAAACGACTGCTGAAAAATCGTTTAGCTATGTTCGGTTTGATCGTCATTTGCATTCAAATTTTGATGGCCATTTTTGCAGATTGGATTACGGTGTATGATCCGGTCGACCAATCCCTAACTGATAGCGAGTTGCCGGCTTTTTCAGAAGGTCATTGGCTTGGTACTGATAATTACGGTAGGGATATGTGGAGCCGAATCGTATTTGGAGCAAGGATATCGCTGGTTGTCGGTTTTGCCTCGGTCATACTCGGTTTGATCGGAGGAATAGCTTTAGGACTCATATCTGGTTATTATAAAAAACTTGATGGGATCATCATGAGATTTGTCGATCTGCTGTTCGCATTTCCAGGAATTCTATTGGCGATGTTGATCATTGCAATGCTAGGAACAAGTTTAGTGAACGTAATGATTGCAATCAGTATATGGTCCATCCCGACATGCGCCCGAATTGTAAGAGGTAGTGTTTTATCGGTAAAAAAACAAGAATACATTGTGGCGATGAAATCCCTTGGTGCAAGCAATTCTAGGATCCTCCTCAAACATATTTTGCCGAATTGCATGGCTCCGATCATCGTATTTGCAACGATGAGGATGGCAACAGCTATTCTTTCAACGTCGGCACTTAGCTTTTTAGGGCTTGGCGCACAGCCTCCAACACCTGAATGGGGAGCTATGATTGCAGCTGGACAGGATTTTATGTGGACATCACCTCATATGACCATTGTGCCTGGTATCGCAATCATGCTTGTTGTATTTGCCTTCAATGTTGTTGGTGATGGATTGCGTGATGCGCTTGACCCTAATATGGATTTCAATAATTGACAGCTTAAAACTAAACTGGAGGGTAAATTGAAATGAAAATGAAACGATTGATCACTTGCTTATTGACATTAATTTTACTAGTATCTACTGCATTAGTAGGTTGCAGCAGCGGTGATTCAGGGAAAGGGTCTGCAGGTGAAGGAGACGTTCCTCAGGAGCTGACGTACGCATCTACTACGAAAGCGGTCGGTTTATCACCAATCGAAACAAACGACTCTGTTTCTTCCCGTGTTATCGAGCAAATCTATGAAACTTTATTCGTCCGCGATCCAGAAACGATGGAAATCGTGCCGAAACTTGCAGAATCATATGAAAACCCAGACCCGAAAACGTGGGTGATAAAGCTGAAAGAGGGAGTCAAGTTCCATGATGGGACTGACTTTAATGCAGAAGCAGTCAAATACACGTTTGATAAATTTAGAGACCCAGAAACAGCTGCACCTCGAGCATCCTTGTTAGAACCGATTGAATCGATTGAAGTAAAAGATGAATATACCGTAATCATAAAAACGAAAGAACCATATGGTCCGATGCTTGCAGCATTATCCCATACGAATGCCTCGATCGTGAGTCCGACTGCTGATGAAGAGGGGAATTTAAACAAGGAACCTGTCGGGACCGGTCCTTTCAAATTTGTCGAATGGGTATCAGGTGACCATATTTCATTAGAAGCGAATGAAGAGTACTGGCAAGATCCGCCACAACTTGAAAAAGTTACGTTTAAAGTCGTTCCTGAAGTCAATACTGCTGTTTCAATGCTTCAAACCGGAGAAGTTCAATTTATTGATGGTCTGACGGCCGAGCATCTGCCGCGCCTCGAGTCGCTCAAAAATGTCGAGATCATGAAAAAAGAAGGGACACCAATATCCTACCTCGGTTTCAACATGCAAAAGGATCCGTCAAGTGAGCTTCCTTTCAGACAAGCGGTTGCCCATGCATTAAACCGGGAGGCTTACGTTGAAAAATTAAAAGGGTTAGGAGTCCAATCCAACAGCATCATTGGACCTAAAGTTTTCGGTTATGACAAATCAGCCGAACAATCAGGTTACGAGTATGATCCAGAGAAGGCAAAACAACTCCTTGAAGAAAATGGATATGATGGAAAAGAAGTCAAAATGCTCGTTGCCAATACGCCTGTCTATATGAACATGGCGGAAATCGTCCAGGCCCAATTGAAAGAAGCAGGTTTAAAACCGCAAATTGAAACATTGGAATGGGGTACATTCCTGGATGTGAGTAAAAAAGGTGAATTCGACATCACCTTCCTAGGTTGGACCAACAGCACTGCGGATGGAAGTGAACTTCTTTATCCTAACCTTCATAGTGATAACATTGGTTCCTCCAACCGCGTGCAATATTCCAATCCTGAGTTTGATAAACTGGTAGATGAATCCCGGAATATTGTCGATCAAGAGGAACGTAAACAGAAACTGATGGAAGCGAATGAAATGGTTGTAAAGGATATCCCTTGGGTCGTCATGAACCATGGTATCGTTACTGCAGCTTACGATAAATCGGTTAAAGGCTTGGAGATGGATCCTACGGGCCAATGGTCATTATATAACGTACACAGAGAGTAGGGTTAATCATGCCAGAACAGTTGCTAAAGGTTGAAAACCTCGTTACAAAATTCAAAACGGCTGAAGGAAAGCTTTCGGCCGTTCGCGGGGTTTCATTTTCAGTCAATAAAGGAGAAACGGTATGTATAGTAGGGGAGTCGGGCTGCGGTAAAAGTATTACGTCTTTATCCATTATGGGACTCCTTCCCAACAATGGAGAGATCAGTGAAGGTTCTGTTCGTTTTGCTGGTCAGGAATTGACAGAACTATCACCTGAGGAGTTGCGTAAACTTCGCGGCAACAAGATGTCGATGATTTTTCAAGAGCCGATGACCGCTTTAAATCCAGTGTTCACTGTAGGGTTTCAAATCCGGGAACCGTTGATGATCCATAAGAAATTATCCCAACGTGAAGCTCATCGTAAAGGGATTGAATTATTGAATCAAGTTGGAATTCCTTATCCTGAGAAAAGAATGTCCCAGTATCCGCATGAACTAAGCGGAGGGATGCGACAGCGGATCATGATTGCAATGGCTTTAGCTTGCCGCCCATCCCTTTTGATCGCTGATGAACCAACGACAGCACTTGATGTTACGATACAGGCACAAATACTTGATCTGATTGATGATTTGAAAGAAGAGCTAGGTATGGGTGTGATCATGGTTACACACGATATGGGGGTTGTTGCAGAAGTAGCTGACAAGGTAATGGTTATGTACGCTGGTGAAAAAATCGAAGAAGCCGATGTCGAAAGCTTATTCATGAATCCACAACATCCCTATACAAAAGGCTTGTTAAAATCTGTCCCAAATGTAGATGACCGTGATCATGAGCTAGAACCGATTCCGGGTACGCTTCCGAATTTGAACGAAAAAATCAACGGGTGCCGTTTCCACAGCCGTTGTGAATTCGCAACCGAAAAATGCCGGGAACAATCCCCGAAAACCTTCACGGTCAATGGACAGCATACAGTGAGATGTTGGTTACAGGAGGTGGAGCAAGATGCAGAATCAGCAGCAACCTCTTCTTAAAATCAGCAGCATGAAAAAATATTATCCGATAAAAGGCGGTATTCTTCAAAGAGTGCAAGGTCATGTAAAGGCGGTTGAAGATGTGACCATTGATGTCTATGAAGGAGAAACACTAGGAGTTGTAGGAGAATCCGGGTGTGGAAAATCAACATTCGGTCGTGCTGTGCTCAGGCTTGAACCTCTGACAGAAGGATCAATCCTCTTTAAAGGCAAAGAGATTGGGGCACTCCCGGAATCTAAGCTCAAAAAATATAAAAGACAAATGCAGATGATTTTCCAGGATCCGTATGCCTCATTGAATCCTAGACAGCGAATCGGTGATGCTCTTGAAGAAGCCTTTATCATCCATACGTCAATGTCTAAGAAAGAACGGAAAGAAGAGGTTAGAAGATTGCTTGAAGAAGTTGGATTGAAGCCAGAGCATTATGAACGTTATCCCCATGAATTCAGCGGTGGGCAACGGCAGCGAATAGGGATTGCCAGAGCAATCGCATTGAATCCTTCTTTCATCGTTTGTGATGAGGCTGTTTCTGCACTTGATGTATCGGTGCAAGCTCAAGTCATTAAACTTTTAAAGGACCTTCAGGCGAAACATCAGTTAACCTATATGTTCATTTCACATGACTTAGGTGTAGTCCGCCATATCAGCGACCGCGTCCTTGTCATGTATCTTGGGAATACAGCAGAGCTCGCACCGGCAGATCGAATTTATGAGAATCCTCTGCATCCCTATACGAAAGCTTTATTATCCGCGATTCCACGTCCAATTCCAGGAAGGAAACGTAAACGTGTCAAGTTAGAAGGAGATTTACCGAATCCGGCGAATCCACCTAAAGGATGTCCTTTTCATACACGATGTCCACTGGCAACTGGACAATGTAAAGAAGAAAAACCGGTGTGGAGGGAAATAGAGGAAAATCATTTTGTAGCCTGCCATGAAGTATAAAAGGGGGAGATTTTTATGAGTTTTGATGCTTTGTATAATCCGTATTCATCACAAAGAATGACGACGTTCGCTAAAAATGGAATGGTGGCGACCTCGCAGCCGCTTGCTGCACAAGCCGGGCTTGATATTTTGAAAAAGGGGGGCAATGCAGTCGATGCTGCGATTGCAACAGCAGCTTGTTTGACCGTTGTCGAACCGACTTCAAACGGAATCGGCGGGGATGCATTTGCGCTCGTCTGGACAAAAGGGAAGCTGCACGGCCTGAATGCAAGCGGCCCATCACCACAATCCATTTCTATAGATGCGCTTAAGGAAAAAGGGATCGATGAAATTCCGAAACATGGTTGGACGCCTGTCACTGTTCCAGGTGCACCAAGTGCATGGGTTGCCTTATCGGAACGTTTTGGGAAATTGTCGTTTAAGGAAGTATTGGAACCAGCCATCGAGTATGCTGCAAACGGTTATCCGATATCTCCTACTTTGGGTAAGTTCTGGAAAGCTGCAGCTGATCATTTTAAAAAAGTGCTTACAGATGATGAATTCAAGCACTGGTTTGATACATTCGCTCCGGAAGGGAAAGCGCCAGAAGTTGGGGAAGTATGGCGCTCAGAAGGCCATGCGGCAACTTTACGAGAAATTGCTGAAACCAATGCTGAATCATTTTATCGTGGAAAAATTGCTGATGAAATCGATGCTTTCTCGAAAAAATACGATGGGTTTTTAAGTAAGGAGGATCTAGCAGCCTATCAACCTGAATGGGTGGATCCGATAGGCGTTGAGTACCGAGGACACAAGGTTTGGGAAATTCCTCCGAACGGCCAGGGGATCATTGCTTTGATGGCATTGAACCTTCTGAAAGACTCCGAGTATATGAGTAAGGAAGAGGTTTACACGTATCATAAACAAATTGAAGCGATCAAACTGGCATTCACGGACGGCCTCAAGTATGTAACGGAATCCAAATCGATGACGACAAGAGCTGAAGATCTTTTATCAGATTCCTATGCTGAAGAACGTCGGAAATTGATTGGAGAAAATGCAATCGACCCGACACCTGGTACTCCTCCCAAGGGCGGGACCGTTTATCTTGCGACGGCTGATTCAGAAGGAAACATGGTCTCATTCATCCAAAGTAATTACATGGGATTCGGATCCGGCCTCGTCGTACCAGGGACAGGAATCGCTTTACAAAACCGTGGTCATAACTTTTCGATGGATCCAGATCATGATAATCGTCTTGAAGGCGGAAAGAAAACCTACCATACGATTATCCCGGGCTTTTTGACCAAGGGCGATCAGCCGGTCGGTCCGTTCGGTGTAATGGGAGGTTTCATGCAGCCTCAAGGACATTTGCAGGTGATCATGAACACGCTCGATTTCCGTTTGAATCCACAAGCAGCCCTTGATGCACCAAGATGGCAGTGGATGGAGGGCCGAAAAGTACTGGTGGAACCCAACTTTCCGAACCATATTGCACAAGCGCTCGCGAGAAAAGGGCATCAGATCCAGGTTGCTCTTGATGGAGGACCATTCGGGCGAGGACAAATCATATGGCGTGACCCAGAAACAGGGGTGTTATCAGGCGGAACCGAATCACGGACAGATGGCAGTGTTGCTGCTTGGTAGGGAGAAACGAAACTGAGGTTGTGAGTACCACTAAGACTAAGACGGTAAAAAAGAAAACCATCCATCTTGCTTTGTTCATGGCTTTTTTCCGAGTCGGCATTTTCGGCTATGGAGGGGGTCCTTCCTCCATACCTCTCGTCCATAAGGAGGTTGTTGACCATTACGGATGGTTTACGGATGATGAATTCGGGGATTTGCTTGCCCTCGGTAATACGCTTCCAGGACCGATTGCGACGAAACTTGCGGGCTACATCGGCTATCGGATCGCTGGCCCGTTCGGAATGATCAATGCGATTTTGGCGACGATTCTACCTTCGATCCTCGCCATGATTGCTCTATTAACGACACTCAGTATGTATAAAGATAAAGCGTGGGTGCAAGGAATGACAAAGGCGGTTGTACCTGTCGTCGGTTTCATGCTAGCCCAACTGACCTGGCAGTTCACGAAAAAATCGAAGGCTGGCATGGGGTGGACGCAAGCGATCGTGATCATAGTCCTGTCCTTGGTATTGATGGAATTCCTTAAAGTGCATCCAGGGATCATTATCGGACTTCTTCTATTATATGCATGGTTCGGAACATGGGGCTCATCTAAAAAGAAACAAGATGAGTATGTGAAGGCGAGTGGTGAATCATGATATTATACTGGCAAATCTTTTTAGCATTTTTCATACCAGGAATCCTAGGATATGGCGGAGGTCCCGCCTCGATTCCATTGGTCGAAAATGAAGTCGTCGACCGGTATGAATGGATGTCGACACAGGAATTCAGTGAGGTTTTAGCACTAGGGAATGCCCTGCCTGGCCCGATCGCCACGAAAATGGCCGGTTACATCGGTTATGCTCAGGCTGGGTGGATTGGAGCTTTCGTCGGGATTTTCGCAACTGTCGCTCCGTCACTTCTTTTGATGATCATTCTTTTAAAAATATTAATGAAATATAAAGATTCAGATAAAGTAAAGCGGATGACGATTACGGTTAGACCGGCGATCGCTGTCCTTCTAGGTGTAATGGCGTACCAGTTCTTTGTAAGTTCCTATCAAGGTGCAGGTATATTGCAAACGACCCTTCTGATTGCAGCGAGCTATCTGTTTCTGGAACGCCTCCGAATCCATCCTGCGTTCGTCATTGCAGGAGCCCTCGTGTATGGCGGAATATTTTTATAGAATGATCGTATGTTTCTCTTTTTTGCTACAAAATAAGTAAGTGCTCCTGAAGATAGGAGCACTTTTATTATATAATGATCACTGCCCATACTTTCTTTTTTGCATTTCTCTCAATTGCATCATCTTAAATTCTCTTTCCAGCTCATTCAGGGTTAGTTCATACAGCTGTCGATCGCTCGTTTTGTACTGACCGGCATTCAAAAGCTGGCTTATATAATATTCTTTTACGCGATCTAAACTTTTCCTGATATAACCAGCCATTAAAATCACTCTCCTTTATACAAATAAAATAGATACCGGAATTAAAATCGATATGAAAATTGCGGTCGTTGTCATACCGACGCTCCCCATTGCGCCTTCTTCCTCTCCCCACTGCAGGCATTTACTCGCACCGAGTGCTTGTGCAGAGGCACCCATAGCTAAACCTCTTGCTGCTTTACTCGTAATGTTGAAAAGCTCCAGCACTTTCGGTCCGAAGATGAACGAAAATACCGCAGAGGATAGTACGAACAAGACTGTTAACGAAGCTTCACCGCCGATTTTATCTGAAACCGACAAAGCGATTGGTAACGTAGCGGCCTTCGGTGTAAGGGAGGCAATCATTTCGGCTTTGATTTTAAAAAGTCCGGCAAGTGCAAGAGTTGTTGTCAGACCAGCCAAACTTCCAAACACGATTGCTACTCCGATCTTCTTGATGTTCCTTTTCAACACCGGCCACTGTTTGAACAAAGGGATCGCGAGGGATACGATTGCTGTTTGCATCAAGAACGAAAAGAGATCCACCCCCTCTTGATAGCTTTGATAATCCACATGTAACAATGGAAGAAAACAAACGAGAAAAAGTGAAACCGTATATAAAGGATTGAGCCAGCTTTTACGATTGTATTTTTCAAAGATTTTCAAACCAAGCAGATAGGCAATATAGGTGATCAAAGTCGTAAACAAAACTTTTCCGAAAACAAAAGTCATTCTTTTTGCCTCCTTCTGAATTTTTCATACCATTCAACGGCTAAACCCGTCACTAGAATGATGGAGAGACTGCTTATACCGAGAATCAATAACAGCTTCCATAGTTCTTTTTCGAGTAAATGGATGTAGACGACTGCACTGATTACAGGTGGAATGAACAGAAGCGTCATATGCCGTATTTGGAAATTCGCCGCTTTTTCCACCCAGTGGAGCTTGATAAGCCCTGTTAATAAGAGAATGAGAAGCAAGAACATTCCAGCGATGCTGCCCGGTATAGGCAGGTGAAATATTGAAACAATGAGAGACCCTAGTAATAAGGCGGATGAAATTAGCGTGAACTGCCAAAGGAATTGAAGAATCATGGACACCACCTTACATCTTTATGACAATTTTATAGGGGGTAAAATAAGATTGCATCATATCTGTAAGAAAATATAACAATGAATTTACGAAGTATTGTAAGAAAATGTGACATAAGGCTTGAATAGGCTGTGTGGAAAGGTATAGTAAAGGTGGAAGGGAGGCGTTGCTAAATGTCTGTTGATGAAGGTTCTTATAGGGATAAAAAAGTGATTGTTATTGGTGTGGTTAAGGAGCTAACGGGATTGAGCGAACGTCAGATCCGTTATTATGAAGAACGAAAACTTATTTTTCCAGAAAGAACAGCGAAAGGGACTCGTAAATACTCATTTTCAGACGTAGAAACACTGATGGAGATTGCCAACAAACGAGAAGATGGTGTCCAAACGAACGAAATCAAAAAGGAAATGAAAGCCGAGAAAAAACTGAGAAACCATTTATTGAAGGAAGAAATGATCCGTGGGCAGCTGAATGCGCATTTTCGCAACAACAATAGGTGAAAAAAGGTGCTGTTAATTTATGGTGGATTATTTATAGAAGTAAAATTTCGCAGAAATTAACAATGAAGAATAACAGAGCTTAATAGAAAAAAGATAGCGAGATACTCCTATAGAGTATTTTAAGATAAATAAGCTAAAAGTAATCAGTTGAGCATAAGATGAAGAAAGCTTCTCTTACTATAAGAGGAGCTTGTATTTTGCACCGAAAATTCAGGTTATCAACTATGCGTCATCGTGTCGACACAAAAATTGGTATTTGGTATAATTGATAACGATTACAATTTTGAAAAATTTCTAACATCAACCTTAAATAGACAGATGGGGAGGTACATATGGAGCTCTATCACTTGTATCAAAACAACTACCTGGTCGTTTTGATGTTCCTGCTTTTAGGCATCCTTTTACCAGTTGTCGCTTTGACTGCCGGTAAGATTCTGCGACCGAAAAAACCGACGAAAGAAAAACAAACAACCTATGAAAGTGGTATAGAGCCCTTTCATCAAAGCTGGGTTCAATACAACGTACGCTACTACATATTCGCCCTGCTTTTCGTTATTTTCGACGTGGAAACAGTGTTCTTATACCCATGGGCTGTCGCATATGACAAACTAGGGATTTTCGCGCTGATCGAAATGGCGATCTTCATTGTCATGTTGTTGATTGGACTCCTCTATGCGTGGAAGAAGAAGGTGTTAAAATGGATGTAAAATTGGAGCAGATCACCCCAGAAGAACGACAAGAGCTCTCGAAAAATGTATTCTTTGTCACACTCGAACAGGTAAAGGCATGGGCAAGAAGCAATTCCCTCTGGCCGCTCACGTTCGGGTTGGCTTGTTGTGCAATTGAGATGATGGGAACCGGTGCCTCCCATTACGACTTGGATCGTTTCGGATCCTTTTTCCGTACATCCCCAAGACAATCTGACGTCATGATCGTATCTGGTACAGTAACGAAAAAGATGGCTCCTGTTTTAAAGCGGTTGTATGACCAGATGCCTGAGCCAAAATGGGTCATTGCGATGGGATCTTGTGCAACAGCGGGCGGCCCATACATAAAATCGTATGCGGTGGTAAAAGGTGTCGACCAAGTTGTCCCTGTTGATGTCTATATTCCAGGATGCCCACCGAACCCTGCGGCATTAATCTATGGAATTAATAAACTACAAGATAAAATCCGCTATGAAGCTAAGACAGGGAAGCGGGTGACAGATAAATGAGTGATCAAGAGAAACCATTCTCCGAAATGACCGAAGAAGAGAAGGCAGAAGCGAAACGGAAAGCGGTCGAAGAAGCGAAGCGCAAGGCTGCTGAGAAGAAAGCGGCGAAGGAAGCAGCAGAAGCAGGAACTGCCGAAAAACCTACTGAAAAACCGTTCTCTGAAATGACCGAAGAAGAGAAGGCAGAAGCGAAACGGAAAGCGGTCGAAGAAGCGAAGCGCAAGGCTGCTGAGAAGAAAGCGGCGAAGGAAGCAGCAGAAGCAGGAACTGCCGAAAAACCTGCTGAAAAACCGTTCTCTGAAATGACCGAAGAAGAGAAGGCAGAAGCGAAACGGAAAGCGGTCGAAGAAGCGAAGCGCAAGGCTGCTGAGAAGAAAGCAGCGAAAGAAGCAGGAGCTGCCGACAAGCCAGCTGAAAAACCGTTCTCCGAAATGACCGAAGAAGAGAAGGCGGAAGCGAAACGTAAGGCTGTGGAAGAGGCGAAACGCAAGGCCGCTGAGAAGAAAACGGCGAAGGAAGCAGCAGAAGCAGGAACTGCCGAAAAACCTGCTGAAAAACCGTTCTCCGAAATGACCGAAGAAGAGAAGGCGGAAGCGAAACGTAAGGCCGTGGAAGAGGCGAAACGCAAGGCCGCTGAGAAGAAAGCAGCGAAAGAAGCAGGAGCTGCCGACAAGCCAGCTGAAAAACCGTTCTCCGAAATGACCGAAGAAGAGAAGGCGGAAGCGAAGCGTAAAGCGGTCGAAGAAGCGAAGCGCAAGGCTGCAGAAAAGAAAGCGGCAAAGGAAGCAGAATCTGCAGAACCCAAAAAACCTTCATCTGATGATGATAAAACTAAAGCTGCCGCCGCTGCCAAGGCGAAAGCCGCGGGTGGAGCGGGTGCATCAGACGATGAAAAAGCTAAGGCTATTGCTGCTGCCAAGGCCAAAGCAGCCGCTGCCGCTAAAGCAAAGGCAGCTAAATCTGGCGGAGAAGCTGGTGACGATGAAAAGGCGAAGGCGATTGCAGCCGCAAAAGCAAAAGCTGCTGCAGCTGCGAAAGCGAAATCTGCAGCCGGCGGAGCAGGAGCAAAGCCTGCTGAACCAGCCGAGGAAACGCCATCCCCAAACCAATATCTCCTGGATAAATACGTGAAGACGATCAAGGATAATCTTGGTGAAGGAATCCTGGAAGAATCCTATATTAACAGACTTGCAAAGGATGTCCCTACCCTTGTCATCAAACGGGAGAAATTTTATAAACTAGCAGAATTCCTAAAGCATAATGAACAGCTTAATTTTGAATATGTAAGCGAATTGCATGGAACCGATTTTGAAACGTATATGGAAGTCTATATCCATCTTTATTCCTTTAAAAACAACCAGCCAGTTGCGGTGAAAGTGAAACTGGACCGTGACAATCCGGAGGTTGCTTCGGTAACACCAATCTGGCCTGGAGCGAATTGGCCTGAACGCGAAGCCTATGATTTACTTGGAATCCGTTTTACCGGACACCCGAACTTGACGCGCATCTTGATGCCGGATGATTGGGTCGGCTACCCGATGCGAAAAGATTATGAACCATACGATGTGGAGGTGTAACCTATGATTCGTACAGAAGAAATGCTGCTTAATGTTGGACCTCAGCATCCCAGTACCCACGGCGTCTTCCGGATCGTTTTGAAAATCGATGGAGAAATCATCAAGGAAGCGACACCTGTAATCGGTTACCTCCACCGTGGAACTGAAAAACTCGCTGAAGATCTGCAATATACTCAAATCATCCCGTATACGGACCGGATGGACTATCTTTCAGCGATGACGAACAACTACATCCTCTGTCACGCGGTCGAGACGATGATGGAAATGGAAATCCCCGAGCGTGCGGAATATCTGCGTGTCCTCGTGATGGAGTTAGGTCGGATTGCGAGTCATCTCGTTTGGTTCGGTACATATTTACTTGATATTGGTGCATTGAGTCCGTTCTTATATGCGTTCCGGGAGCGGGAGATGATCATCAACTTACTTAACGAAATTTCCGGAGCTCGGCTGACATTCAACTATATGCGTGTCGGCGGGGTGAAATGGGACGCGCCGGAAGGATGGATCGAGAAAGTCGAAGAATTCATCCCGCATATGCGTAAAGAGCTTGCCGGTTACCACGACCTTGTAAGTGGAAACGAAATCTTCCTCAACCGTGTCCGTGGCGTAGGGAAGTACTCGAAACAAGAAGCGCTGGCTTATTCCCTAAGTGGTGCGAACCTGCGCTGTACTGGTGTAGATTGGGACCTTCGTAAAAAGGAACCGTATTCGCTCTATGACCGTTTCGATTTCGATGTCCCTGTATTTGACGGTGGAGATGCCTGGTCCCGATACAAGTGCCGCATGGCTGAAATCGAAGAGTCGATCAAGATCGTCGAACAGGCTGTCCAGCAGTTCCCGAAAGAAGGGGAGATCATGGCCAAGGTTCCGAGGATCATCAAGCCGCCTGCAGGCGAAACCTATGTCCGCATCGAATCTCCAAGAGGGGAAATCGGCTGTTATATCGCCTCGTATGGGAAGAAGGAACCGTATCGTCTGAAGTTCAGAAGGCCGTCCTTCTACAACCTGCAGATCTTATCGAAGCTTTTGGAGGGCGAAAACATCGCTAATTTGATTACCATCCTTGGCGGAATAGACATCGTACTCGGGGAGGTGGATGGCTGATGATCGAAGGATTGCTTTATTCACAGCCTTCACTGACGAATACACTGATCTTTTTTGGACTCGGTGCAAGTCTGCTCATGATGGTACTAGGATTTGTTACGTATGCCATCTTAGCCGAACGAAAAGTCATGGGGTTCATGCAGCTTCGTATCGGACCGAACCGTGTCGGCGGCCCGTTCGGATTGCTCCAGACGGTAGCCGATGTCCTGAAGCTTTTATTGAAAGAAGATACGATTCCGAAAGCGGCGGACAGACCGTTGTTCATTCTGGCACCGGTCATTGCCTTTGCACCAGCGTTCATGGTGCTTGCCGTCATACCGTTTTCAGAATCACTCCGATTTTCCGACATCGGAATCGGATTGCTTTATTACATTGCGATATCCGGTATCTCAACGATCGGTGTTTTGATGGGCGGATGGGCTTCCAATAATAAATACGCCCTGTTAGGCGGGATGCGTTCTGCAGCCCAAATGATTTCCTATGAAGTGCCGCTCGTCATGTCAGTGATCGGAGTCATCCTTCTAACTGGAAGTTTGAACTTGATCCAGATTGTCGAGGCACAAGAAAAGCTCGCCTTTTTATTCGTACAGCCGCTCGCGTTCGTCATCTTCATGATTGCTTCAGTCGCAGAGTTAAACCGGACACCGTTTGACCTGCCGGAAGCGGAATCCGAGCTTGTTGCGGGTTATCACGTAGAATATTCGGGTTTCAGATGGGCGTTCTTCATGCTTTCTGAATATGTTTATCTGTTTGCGATGGCATCGATCACGACGATCGTTTTCCTCGGTGGATGGAATCCGATCCCGTATCTTGAATTCATCCCTGGAGTCATCTGGTTCGCGTTGAAATTCAGCTTGGTCGTTTTCTTCCTGATATGGTTACGTGCAACATTACCACGGTTACGTGCCGATCAGCTCATGTCATTTGGATGGAAAGTACTATTGCCGTTAGCACTGCTTAACATTTTTATCAGCGCGGTGATCAAGGAAATCTGGTTCTAACGGAGGGATTACAATGAAAGGACTCGTAAAAGGGTTAAAATACACACTGAAAAACATGACGAAACAGAATGTGACGTACTCGTATCCGGATGAACCGCTTGAGATGCCCGATCGTTTTCGCGGAATCCAGAAATTCTACCCGGAAAAGTGCATCGTCTGTAACCAATGTGCCAACATCTGCCCGACAGACTGTATCGAACTGACAGGCAAGAAGCACCCTGATCCGAATAAAAAAGGTAAAATCATCGATACGTATGATATCAATTTTGAAATCTGTATTCTGTGTGATCTATGTACAGAAGTCTGCCCGACCGAAGCAATCATCATGACGAACAACTTCGAACTGGCAGAATACAGCCGTGATGAGCTGTTCAAAAACCTTGAATGGCTCGATGAAAACGACACGAACGTAAGAAAGGAGAATAAGGCATGAATGGTGAGTTGATCTTATTCTTTGTTCTTGCACTCGTTGCAATCGGAAGCGGCATCCTCATGCTGAACCTGACGAAGGTCGTCCATATGGTGATCGCCCTCGTCTTTACGTTCCTGTCGATCGCGGGATTATACGTGATGCTGTCAGCTGAATTCGTGGCGTTTGTACAGATTCTCATCTATTCGGGAGCAATCACGATCATCATGCTCTTTGGAATCATGCTTACTCGTCACGATGATAAAACTGAAACGAAAATCGGTGCACCGAGAATGATTTTGGTTTTGACAGGGATTGTAGCTTTCTTCGTCGTCATGTTCTTCCAGATCAATGATTTAAGTTTTGGGGAGCAGGCGGCAGATTTACATGTTGATAATACTGAAAAAATCGGAATCGCCCTTTATTCCAAATATGTCATTCCTTTCGAGCTAACCTCTGTCTTGCTGCTTGTCGCACTTGTCGGGGCGATCATATTGGCAAAACGGGATGATGAGAACAAGGAGGCAGAGGACAATGAGTAGTGTGCCATTATCCGTCTATCTCGTTCTTGCTCTGATCCTCTTTTGCATCGGATTATTCGGAGCTTTGACAAAACGAAACGCTGTCATCGTCTTGATTTCCATCGAATTGATGTTGAACGCGGTGAATATCAACCTCGTCGCTTTTGCGAAGTATGGCATCAATCCGAGTATTACAGGACAAATTTTCTCCTTATTTACGATTACCGTCGCCGCTGCTGAAGCTGCTGTAGGGCTTGCGATCCTGATCGCCCTTTACCGTAACCGCAAGACTGTAAACGTAGATGAGATGGATATTATGAAACGATAAGGAGGAGGATCGACAATGAACCCAATCATCTGGCTCATACCTGTTTTACCACTTCTATCCTTCGTCCTTCTCTTATTGTTTGGTCGTAGGTTGAAAGAAGCATCAGCACTCGTCGGCTCATTATTGACATTAGGCTCCCTCATCCTATCTGTCGTCATTTTCATGGGGCAGTGGGGTGGAGAACCTGTAAAACAAACGCTTGAATGGCTTGCGATTGGAGACACTGTACTGACGGTCGGCTATGAGATCAATCCGTTGAACGCACTCATGCTGGTCATCGTCTCTTTCGTCAGTTTTCTCATCCAAGTATATTCAAAGGGCTACATGCATGACGACAATCGTTTTCCTGTCTTTTTTGCCTACCTTGGCTTATTCACGTTTGCCATGCTTGGCCTGGTCATCAGCCCGAACCTATTACAGCTCTATATCTTTTGGGAACTAGTCGGTGTCGGCTCATTCCTGTTGATCGGATATTACTTTTATAAAAATGAAGCACGTGAAGCAGCGAAGAAGGCGTTTATCATGACCCGTATCGGGGATGTCGGCCTCTTCATCGGGATGATCTTGCTTTTCTGGCAGGTTGGAAGTTTTGAAATGGATGCCATCTTTGAGGCAGTGGCAGCAGGAGATATTTCACAAGGCTGGATTACACTGACCGCAATTTTGATATTTGTCGGGGCAATCGGTAAATCGGGTCAATTCCCATTACATACGTGGTTACCAGATGCCATGGAAGGCCCGACACCGGTATCGGCTTTGATCCACGCAGCAACAATGGTTGCGGCTGGTGTGTACCTCGTCGCTGCTATGTTCCCGTTATTTGAAGCATCTGAAACAGCGTTGACGACGGTTGCAGTCGTTGGCGGTTTCACAGCAATCTTTGCTGCTACAATCGGACTGGCGCAGGCTGATATCAAACGGGTACTCGCCTATTCGACAGTCAGTCAGCTCGGATACATGATGCTCGCCTTAGGTTCTTCCGGTTATGTCGCTGGAATCTTCCATTTGACGACCCATGCATTTTTCAAAGCGCTATTGTTCCTTGCCGCCGGTAGCGTGATACACGCAGTACATACACAAAACATCCATGAAATGGGCGGACTTTGGAAAAAGATGAAGTGGACGGCACCATTGTTCTTGATCGGTGCGATGGCGATTTCGGGCGTGCCTTTGTTATCAGGGTTTTTCAGTAAAGATGAAATTTTAGCTGCAACCTATGCGGATGGCCGCTACGGGTTATTCTGGATTGCGGTTATCGCAGCATTCCTCACAGCCTTTTATATGTTCAGACTGTTTTTCCTCGTCTTTACGGGAGAGTCCCAGGAAAAAGTGAAGAAGGTTCACGAATCGCCAGGGGTCATGGTATTCCCTATGGTGGTCCTCGGGATTTTAGCGGTTGTGGCTGGGTACATCAACACCCCTTTTACACTAATACTCGATGAATATTTGGCGCAGAACCCTTATTTAGAGATCCATCACCATGAATCATACTGGTGGATTCCGATTGTCGCGACAGGAGTTTCCTTATTCGGAATCTTCATGGCGTGGCTGGTTTACGCAAAGAAAAAGGTAAAGAGGCTTTCAGAAGCTTCACCAGATTTCCACTACATTTTATTGAACAAATACTTTATAGATGAAACGTATGATTATAGCTTTGTAAAAGGAACGAGAGGATTCAGTTATTTCTGGTATTATATCGATCGCTTCGTAGTCGAAGGTGTCGTCCAGCTCGTAACGGGTGCTGTCGGCTGGATAAGTAAAACCAGCTCAAAAGCCCATAACGGACAGGTGCAGCTTTATGGATCGGTCGCATTCGCTGGAATGGCTGTCTTGCTTCTTATCGTTGCTTGGTTAGGGGGGTACTTGACGTAATGGATTCGATTCTGCTTTCTGCACTTATTTTCTCCCCGATCGTAGGTATTTTGGTACTGCTGTTCGTTCCGAAATCAGAAGAGGCAGCAATCAAGTGGGTTGGATTCTTAGCGACACTCTTGCCACTCGCTTTGGCTTTCATCGTCTATTTCGGATTTGATAACACGAAAGAAACATTGCAATTCATCGAGCAATACAACTGGATCAATTTCAATCTACAAGCCTTGCAAAACGGTGGAGATTTCACTGTCAGCTATGAACTTGGCGTCAATGGGTTGACCGTGTTGCTTCTATTATTGACAGCAATCGTCTCGACCTTGGCAGCAGCTGCTTCCGTATGGATCAAGGAACAGGCGAAGGGCTACTTCATGCTGTTCTTGCTTTTGGAAATCGGAATGCTCGGTGTTTTCGCTTCGCAAAACTTACTGCTTTTCTTCATCTTTTTCGAGATTACGTTGATCCCGACATTCTTCCTGATCGGAAAGTGGGGTTATCTTGATAAAGAGAAAGCAGCTTATAGCTTTTTGATCTACAACGGTTTAGGGTCAGCGATTTTATTGATCGTGTTCATCATCCTTTATATGAAGGCAGGAACGATGAACTATACTGGTCTATCTGCATTCTTGAGCCAATCACCTGAGATGCTTGAGCGCATGTATATCGGAGACAACTTCAGGCTCGGATTGTTGATTGCTTTGTTAGTGGCGTTAGGCGTAAAATTACCGATCGTACCGCTGCACTCCTGGATGTTGCAGGTCCACGTCCAAGCACCGCCGTCGATCGTCATGATCCACTCAGGAATACTGTTGAAGATCGGTGCTTATGGCCTTTATCAGTTTGGAGTCGGTTTCTTCCCAGGTGAATTTGAGAAGATTGCATTCTGGATCGCGTTACTCGGTGTCATCAATCTCCTGTACGGCGCGTTCATCGCCTTCGTCCAGATTGATTTTAAAAGAGTTCTGGCTTACTCAAGTGTGTCCCATATGGGGATCGTTTTGATCGGTCTCGGTAGCTTGACCGATGCAGGTATTCAAGGGGCGATGTTCCAAGTCATCTCCCACGGACTGATTTCTGCACTGTTATTCTTCCTTGTCGGTTTGATGTATCAACGGACAGGAACGTCCCTGATTACACATTTAGGCGGGATGTCGAGAGTGATGCCGGTCACCGCTGGATTCTTGTTGGCAGGTGGTCTTGCCTCACTCGGCTTGCCGGGGATGTCCGGTTTCGTCAGTGAATTCATGGCATTCCTCGGATTGTTCGAGGTCATGCCGGTCCTGGCAGCAATCGGGACATTAGGGATCATCCTGACAGCGGTCTATATGCTTCGTGCCGTTTTGACCATTACGTTCGGTGAAACGAAAGAGCCACTCGTAACGATAAAAGAAGCCCGTTTTGTTGAATGGATTCCGGCTTTAGTATTAACCTTTTTGATTGTTCTGATTGGAGTTTATCCAGCAGTCCTATCTGATATGCTGCAACTTACGATCAACGCCATGATGGCAGGCAGGGGGGCTGTTGTATGACACTAGAAAAGTTGTTGAGCTATGACTGGGGGATCATGGCCCCAGAGTTTACGATTTTGATCGTTGCGACATTGCTATCGTTAATGGACTTGTTCATGCCGAATAAATCGAGCCGTAAGCCGCTTGCCCTTTTAGGTTTTGCCGGTGTAGTCATTGCGATTGTCTTCGCAGTTATGCAGGTCGGTACCGAACCGACAAGCATCCTGTTTGATACGTATCGCTTTGATTCATTCGCACTCGCATTCAAGCTGCTTTTCCTTGTTGCCACAGGCTTGATTTTGTTACTGGCCCTTGACTATGAGGGTGGAAATAAATGGGAATTCAGAGGAGAATTCTTCTACCTTTTACTGACTGCATTACTCGGCGCGATGATGATGGCTTCAAGTGCGGACCTCATCACGTTATTCGTAGGACTTGAATTGTTGTCGATTTCTTCCTATATTTTAGCGGGGATCCGTAAAACCAATCTTCATTCGAACGAAGCTGCATTCAAATATGTCGTCAACGGTGGGATTGCCACTGCTATTACGCTATTTGGAATGAGCTATATCTACGGGCTGACAGGATCCACCAACCTGTATGAGATCAGTGAAGCTTTGACAAATCCGGTTGTTGAGCAGAATGCTTTCCTTGTAGTGATGGCATTCGTCATGCTGCTTGTCGGTCTTGCTTTTAAAATCGCAGCTGCTCCATTCCACATGTGGGCACCTGATGTGTATCAAGGTTCGGCAACACCGGTTACAACCTTCTTAAGCGTCGTATCGAAGTCAGCTGGATTTGCCTTGATTTTAAAATTATTTCTGATCACGTTCTTGTCAGTTCAGGGCTGGCATAACGCTATTATCCTGGAGCTTCAGCCATACATTGCAGTCATTGCTGGGGTTACGATGGTGATCGGAAACGTTGTTGCCTTGAGACAAAGGAACATCAAGCGCATGTTTGCTTACTCGAGTATCGCACACGCCGGCTATGTGCTTGTGCCATTCGTCTCATTGTCATTGCTTGTTTTTAAAATGACTTGGTTCTATCTACTCGCTTACTTATTGATGAATATTGGCGCGTTCGCTGTCATTCAATTCGTGACGGAAAGGGAAAGGTCAGAAGACTTTACAGCGTTCGCTGGACTGTATAAACGTGCACCATGGGTCTCGGTCATGATGGCTGTCTTCATCCTGTCGCTTGCTGGACTGCCTTTCACGGCAGGATTCATTGGAAAGTTCGGGATTTTCATGAGTTCCCTTGGTACCGGGCATTATGTCCTGGCCTCAGTCATGATTGCAACGACCGTCATTTCATACGTTTATTACTTCAATGTCCTGGTCCAAATCTTTTTCCGTAAAGATACAGGCGATCGTCTCCGTCCATCTGTCGGACTTTTAGTCGTCATGATCATCTGTGCGGCAGGCACCATCCTTTTCGGTGTTTATCCAGGAGCAGCCTACGAATTTTTCCAAGGTTTTGATATGAACGAGTTGTTTATCAAATAAAATATCAAGAAGGGCAAAACCCACGTGGGTTTTGCTCTTTTTTTATAGGCGGGGGTTAACTCATCTTTAAAAATGGGACTCTTATCATGAAAAATTATAAAATATCTTTAAAAATAGAGGATTATCTTTAAAAAAACGATTATCTTTAAAACTGAGGTCATGATCTTGAAAGGGCAGTTTTAGGCGCGGAAGTGTCGAATATTGCGCGGGAAATAGATGAATAACTAGGACTAAAGGTTTATTTTGTAAATAAAAGAGGACGACTGAAGGAAAAGAGAAAATCCTGTCGAAAAATATATAAGGTATGTATTTATTGGAGGTCTAACATCTATGCATCCATTCGGAACACAAGCATTGTTGAATATCATCGTGAATATCGTTTTCCTTGCTGTATCCTGGTGGGCGTTACAGGCATTGAATTTTGAAAGGTTCATCAAAAGCGGACGAGTCGTTCAAGCTCAATTGTTGATGATCTTGCTGACAATCGCACTTGCTTCACTCCTTACTTCGTTTTTTATGAGTTACCTTTCGTGGTCTACTCAGCTCAAATATCTATTTTAAGAGATATTAAAAATCCTTACATATGAAGAATGTCGATTAAAATGGTACAGGCTTTGTCGCATCTTGACTACATCTTCCATGTATGAACCTCTCTCTCGTGGCAACAATTGTAATAAGGAGAGGAGTGGGAAGTTATGAGAAAAAAATTCATACTATTCGGAATGTCGTTGACGATTTTGCTTGCATGTTTTTCAGGGGCTGAGGCAAAACAATCCACATGGTCTGATCAAGAACTGATGGATATAACCCGCGTTATGGAGCAGTCTGACATAGCGATCGATGGCTGGTCTTTTTATGGTAAAAATAAATTTGGTTTTGTATCAGATTTTAGTGGGTATGTATTGTTAGTAGAAAGCCTGCAGGCAAAATCGCCAAACTTCCGGTGGGAAAAGATTGTCGAAAAAAAAGAACATTGGACCGTAACGGGGCATTATACAAATCCATACGGTATTGAAGAGAAGGTTTCAGTGTTTGCTTACCCCCACAAAAATCAGTATATGGCGTACATTATTTATGACGTTAAGGGGGAGGCCTGGGATCCCGAAAAATGGAAAGCTTTCAAGCCTGAATATAGGAATAAAGTCCAACTGTTTCTAGGGGAGAATGTGCAAATATATACTTGTGTTGAAGGTGTGAAGTTTGATAAAATGGATATTGTTTTGCAAAAATTGGCGAAACAACTCGTTCAGTCATTTGACGCAACCACAATTGAGACATTAAACGAAGAGACATTTCTGTCCTTATCAGCATATACTGACGAATGGAAGCCTTCAATCCTGACAAATCAACAACGGATGAACTTGCAAATTGGACTCCGGAACAGCGGAATAGGCGGAAAGACAACCATAACAATTGGAACACCGATAATAACGACTGAATATTAATATATAAATTGGACGCGGAGGGGAATTATTTTGGAAAAAATCATCGTCCGTGGTGGTAGGCGGTTAGAAGGCTCCGTCAGAGTAGAAGGGGCAAAAAATGCCGTACTGCCTGTCATCGCAGCATCCATCCTAGCTAGTAAAGGAACAAGCACTATTTCGGAAGTGCCGGCACTTGCCGATGTTTATACGATAAATGAAGTTCTTCGCCACTTGAATATTGGCGCAGAATACTCAAATAATCAGATAAAAATAGATGCTACACGCCCATTGAAGACAGAAGCACCTTTTGAATATGTTCGTAAGATGAGAGCATCATTCTTAGTGATGGGCCCATTACTTGCAAGAGTTGGAATCGCAAGAATTGCTCTCCCAGGAGGTTGTGCAATCGGATCACGCCCGATTGACCAGCATCTAAAAGGCTTTGAAGCCATGGGAGCCGAAGTTAAAATTGGTAACGGTTTTATCGAAGCGAAAAAAGAAGGGCGTCTACAAGGGGCTAAAATCTATCTGGATTTCCCAAGTGTAGGTGCAACTGAAAACATCATGATGGCTGCAGCTTTAGCAGAAGGCACAAGCATCATCGAAAATGTAGCAAAAGAACCTGAAATCGTTTGTCTTGCGAATTATTTGAATGCAATGGGAGCGAAAGTTTACGGGGCTGGTACAGGCACACTTCGAATCGAAGGTGTAGATGAAATGCATGGTGCTGAACATCAAGTCATTGCAGACCGTATTGAAGCAGGTACATTCATGGTGGCTGCTGCAATCACAGGCGGTGATGTAACGATCGAAAACGCTCAAAATGAGCACTTGACACCACTTGTTGCAAAGCTCCAAGAAATGGGCGTTACTATTTCCGAAACAGATAAAGGCGTTCGGATCATCGGACCTGAGACGTTGAAGCCTGTAGATATCAAAACGATGCCGCACCCAGGATTCCCAACGGATCTTCAGTCGCAAATGATGGCTCTTTTATTAGCAGCCAATGGTACTAGTGTTATTACAGAAACCGTTTTTGAAAATCGCTTTATGCACGTGGAAGAGTTCCGCCGCATGAATGGTAATATCAAAATCGAAGGACGTTCTGCTGTAATCAATGGCCCAGTCAAGCTGCAAGGTGCTGAAGTAGCAGCGACAGATCTACGTGCTGGTGCAGCTCTGATCTTAGCAGGACTGATTGCGGACGGATACACAAGAGTTACAGAACTTCAACATTTAGATCGCGGATATGTTAATTTTGCTGGAAAATTAGCATCACTTGGTGCTGACGTTGAGCGCGTGAAAGAAGAAACAGAAACGATTACTACCAAAAATACTGCTCAGAACTTAAAAGCAAAGGCATAATTTATTTACTTATAGGAAAGTCGTCTTCCAAGCGGAGGCGGCTTTTTTGGTCTCGTGAATATGTATTGGATTCAGATGTGCTCGTGTATATTTGGCGAGCGAAGCAAGCCAAGTCGAGTTGTGCAATTATTTTTATTCCAAAGTGATAGGCTTCGGAACTTGGGCACTGGACTTTATAAAAAATAATTACTACATTATTGCTTCAGAAGGGTTTTTTACATATTTAGTGGTTGTGTTCTTCGGTTCTAAAAGGTTGTCCAAGCCCATAAGCTATACTATGACTGTTGAAATTCAGGGGGGCTGCCAATGAATCAAATCCGATTTGGAACACCATTTTATCTTTTTATTATTGGACTACTTACATTCATACTATTACTCCCGAGTCTGATCGTCATCCCTTTTAAAAGTCATTTGGAACAAAGCGTGACACAAGGGAAGTTGGAAAAGGTGGAAAGCGATACGCCGATCGTTTTAAATTCGGAAGTAGATGTTTCTGTTTATAAGACGAATGCAAAAAAAATTGAAACATTACCTCTTGAGGAATATGTAAAAGGGGTCGTCGCTGCTGAAATGCCAGCAGATTTTGAAATTGAAGCATTGAAAGCGCAAGCGTTGACAGCGAGAACCTATATTATCAAAATGCTACTGAACCCAGCAGATATGAACCTTCCTGAGGGGGCAGATGTTACAGACGCTGTCATTCATCAAGTGTATAGAAATGACCAGGACTTGAAGAAGGTGTGGGGGAAGGATTACGATTGGAAAATTAAGAAAATCACGCAAGCAGTCAAAGAAACAGAAGGTAAAATCATCACGTATGACGGAAAACCGATCGATGCATTATTCTTTTCAACCAGCAATGGTTTTACGCAAAACTCTGAAGATTATTGGTCCAGTTCGTTTCCGTATTTACGAAGCGTCGAAAGTCCCTGGGATAAAGATTCACCGAAGTACTTTCATCAACAAGCCTTCCCAGTCGATGTCGTTGAAACGAAGCTGAATGTGAAATTGAGTGAGGAAGATGGGGAAGTCGGGAAAGTATTGAGCAGGACCAAAGGAAACTACATTGACCAGATCGAAATCAATGGGAAGAAGATGAGCGGAAAAGATATTCGAGTAGGCCTGAATCTGAAATCCTCTGATTTTACGATTCTAAGGAAAAATGATGAAGTAATCTTCCAAACTCGTGGATACGGGCATGGCGTCGGGATGAGCCAATATGGCGCGAACGGGATGGCCCAGGAAGGCAACAACTATAACGAAATCGTCAAACACTATTACAACGGTGTTGAAATAACCGACACCCAAGCCTACACAAGCAAACTCACCGCCACCAACTAAGTTCTGTGCCCGCTTCGATGCGAGCTTCGGTGCCTGGTACATTAAACTAGGATGCTGCTGTCAATTACGACAGTGGCATTTTTGTATGGTTTTTTACTCCTCTCACTTACAGCAACTTGTTACTTTCCCCTATTTGTCGAAATAATATTCAGAAAAAATTCACCGGAATGTATATATTTTGAAAAATGTGCCAACAATGTTGCTGAGGTGATGCAAAATGAGAGAAGAAGAAAAACAAAAAAATCCTCTTAAGGCAAAGTGGTACAAAAAGAAGCGTTGGGTTTATCCGGCAGTATATCTTGGGTTTGCAGCAGTAATTTTGGCATCTGTTCTTTGGTATCAAAATAGCATTGGTGAAAAACTTAATGAAGAATCAGATCCAATCGGTTTTGAAGACCAAGATTCAGTACCAGTAATGTCAGACTCCGAAGTTCTTAAGTCACCAGTTTCAGATGAAGTTACTGTTCAAAGAAAATTCTATGACAGTGAAGCATCTGAAGCAGATCAAGAAGCAGCTCTCGTATTCTATAATAATACCTACTTCCAGAATAAAGGACTCAACTATGCGACTGAGAGCGGTGAACCTTTTGATGTAATGGCAAGCTTGAGTGGTAAAGTTGTAGATGCTGGTCAAGATCCACTAGTAGGATACTTCGTCCATATCGAACACGATAACGGTGTTGTGACACACTACTCTAGCCTTGAAAACTTACAAGTCGAAAAAGGTGACACTGTTAAGCAAGGTGATGTTCTAGGTACAGCAGGTATGAGCCTTCTTGACAAAGAAGCACAAGTTCACGCGCACTTTGAAGTACGTAAGGATGGAGTAGCTGTTAACCCTGAAGATTACTTCAATAAAACAGTCACTGACATTCCTGCTCAAAAGCAAGAAGTCGACGAAACTCTTACTGATGAAGACGCAGCTGATGAAACAGATGTTGAAGCAGAAGAAGAGAACGCAAACCCATCAAGCGAAACCCAAACTGATGACGCTCAGCCACAAGAAAACTCTGTTGAGGATGAAGATCAATCCTGACGCTTAAACCACTTGAAGCGTCAAAAACAAATACAATACTAGACAAGCTCTGGAGAAACTCCAGAGCTTTTTTCTTTTGGAAGTGTATCTGAGATAGTGTACCAGGTACCAAAATAGAACCTAAGCGCCGTAAGGGATCTGAAAGTGTACCAGGCACCGATCTGGATTACTTCTCCGTCAAGACTTCGTGATCGGTGCCTGGTACGGAGTTTTTTCTAGGGGGAAAAGGGGAATGGAATGGACATCGAGAATTACTGTTTAGAGGTTAAGAAGGGAGAGTGTTCGTTCATGTATACAGGTAAGATTCCAAAGGATTTGGTAGCAACATTTTCAATTGTCGGTTTTGATCCGGAAACAGAAGAACTAGGTATCGCAGTACAGTCGAAGTTCATTGGTGTTGGATCTGTTGTTCCATGGGCGAAAGCGGGTGTCGGGGCAGTTGCAACACAGTCGTTCGCCAATACCTCTTACGGTCCGAAAGGTCTCGAATATATGCAGTCAGGAAAGTCTGCAGAAGAAACAATCAGGCTACTGACGGAAGATGATGAGGACCGGGAGCTCCGCCAGGTAGGAATAGTGGATGCAAAAGGGAATGCAGCTACGTTCACTGGAACGGACTGCTATGATTGGGCAGGCGGCCGGACCGGTAAACATTATGCTGCTCAAGGGAACATTCTCGTCAATAAACAAACAGTCGACCAAATGGGAGAGACGTTCGAGCGTACGGAAGGCACTCTGGCACATCGTCTTCTTACCGCCTTGAACGCAGGTCAGCATGCAGGCGGAGACAGTCGTGGCAAACAGTCAGCCGCTCTTTTGATCGTAAAAGACAAAGGGGGATATGGAGGCTTCAATGACAAGGCGATCGACCTTCGTGTTGATGACCACAAGGAACCGATCAAAGAATTGATCCGGATCCATGATCTGCATAAGCTTTATTTTTCACGATCGAAAGAAGAGAACATCGTTGAAGTAAAAGGAGACGTTTTCCATAAGTTAACGTTTGAGCTTGAACGCCTCGGCTATCTTGAAAGAAGCGACGAACATTCAGACGATGCGGTATTAGATGCCCTGCGGGTGCTTATCCATCAGGAGAATTTTGAAGAGAGGGAGCAGAAACGGGGCTACATCGATCTTGAAATTCTGGAATTCATGAAAAAGATACAATAGAACAAGAAAAAGCGGAGGGCTTCCACACCTTCCGCTCTTTTACTATATCAAGCTGTTACATTTTCCTCTAGCGCATAGACGCTGACCTTCACGTCAAGCTTCTGCACCCCTCCGTGATAGACCCCTTTCAATGGAACGATATCTGCATAATCACGTCCAACCGCGATACGGATATGCTGGTCTTTTACGAGTACGTTATTCGTAGGGTCGAATCCGATCCATCCAGCAGTCGGCAGCTTCACCTCAACCCAGGCGTGCGTAGCGGCATCCCCGCGCATTGCTGAATTTTCACCGATATACAAATACCCGCTTACATACCGTGCTGGAATTCCACGGGACCGGCATAACGCCAGCATCAGATGCGTATAGTCCTGGCATACCCCGACCTTGTTTTCCCAAGCTTCGAAAGCAGTCGTATTGACAGTCGTCGACCCAGGCGTATAAGTGAAGGTGTCGTAAATGTGCTTGTTCACCAGTTTTACAAATTCGAAAGGATCATTGCATTGCTTCCACAAAGGCTCTGTTATCTCCTTACAAACCTCATCAGGAAGAGTCGTATAATCCGTTTTCATTAAAAACTCGGCATATTGCTCTTTGAACCCTTGAGAAAAAAGAGCATCCTTCATTTGGGGACTGAACGAATAGGCTTCCTTGAAAGCATATGGATCGATCATCACTTCCGATGTCGTCACAAGCAGTAGTTCATCATGGTCCTCCCATGCATAAAATGTCTCCACGTGGTTCCCCCAATAGTCGTAATGAACATACGACGGAACGTTCGGGGTGATTTCCTTTTTAAAGGAGATGCATTCCTGTTTTACGTCATCCATCGGCTTCAAACGGAACTGATTGATGCTCTGGCTCACTGGTAGTTCGTATGTGTAGTGTGTATGCTGGGTGACCCTATATTTCATACGCCGACTTCTCCTAGGTAGTATGTTTTATTGATCAAACGGCCGAGTTGAAAACAATCGGATTGGAATCGCTGTAAAAATTGATGGATATCCTCTGTAATGACGTCGATGACCGACATCGTTTTAAAGTCCTGTCGCATCTGGGCGATCAATTGATGCAGGTCCTCTGAATAATGCTCGATTTTGCCGTTCTCAAGCTCTTGGAATACGTTGTAGACCTGCTCAAGGCAGTAATTGATCGAACGTGGAAAAGCCTCATCAAACAGCAGGAATTCGATTACGCGCTCACCAGTGATGAATGGATGGTGCTTTTTCAAATAAGCCTCATGCCCGCTCACCGATTGCAGAACGGCAAACCAGTGGCGGTACAGCGACGGATCATTATGCTCGGGATCCTCAGAACGGTAATAATAGATGTTCAGGATTCGTGATGTTTTTTCAGCTCGTTCAATGAACTTGGCCATTTTAATGAACAAATAGGCTTCATCAAATGACAATGTCGCTTCAACCATTCCCTGGAAAAGAGCAGACTGGCGGATGATCATCTGGTAAAAATCATCGATCGTGTCCACGGTCCAATTTTCATACTTGTATTGTTTGACTTCCCAATAAAAGGAATTCACCATTTCCCATAATTCTTGCGGAATGATTTCGCGGATTGCGCGTGCATCCTCTCGGGCTAGTTTTACACAATTTAAAATGGAGTTCGAGTTGTCGCTTGAAAACGACATGAAATCCATGACGGACCGGGCATCATATAGATCGTAGCGTTTTTCAAAACCCTCGTTCGCCCCGATGATGGAAATCAGTTCATCCCAGTGGTTTTCTTTATGTTCAATACTTCCGATCAACCGCACAGAAATAAGGCGGGCAGTGTTCTCTGCGCGCTCAATATTGCGTGACATCCAATATAGTGAATTTGAAACTCTGCTTAGCATGCTTGTCCCTCCTTAATCGGTCATGACCCACGTATCTTTTCCTCCGCCGCCCTGTGAAGAATTGACGACAAGCGAACCTTCTTTCATCGCAACCCTTGTCAGGCCGCCAGGGAATACATGCGGATGCTCCCCGTTTAAAACGAATGCACGGACGTCAATGTGGCAGCCGGAAAATTTTTCTCCTTTAAAAACAGGCAGCCTTGAAAGGTTGACCATCGGTTGTGCAATGTAGTTCGATGGATTTTTTTCGATCTGAACCCTGTAGTCCTCACGCTCTTGTTCTGTAGCATGGGGCCCGATCAAGAGGTTATAGCCGCCGGATCCGTCTGTCTGTTTAACGACAAGCTGATCGAGATTCTCCAAAACGTATTTGCGTTGTTCCTCATCACGTAAAAAGTAGGTCTCGACATTCCTGATGATCGGGGCTTCACCAAGGTAGTAGCGGATCATGTTCGGAACATAGTGATAGATTGCTTTGTCATCCGCCACACCGTTGCCGATACCATTGCTGATCGTCACATTCCCTGCACGATAAGCATCGAGGAGGCCTGCGACACCGAGCATGGAATCAGGGCGGAACTCGAGCGGGTCGAGGAAATCATCATCAATACGGCGATAGATCACATCTACACGTTTCAATCCTCTGGTTGTTTTCATGTATACAATACGGTCACGGACGAGCAGATCACGTCCTTCGACAAGCTCTATACCGAGCTGTTGGGCTATGAAACTATGGTCAAAATAAGCAGAGTTGTAAACTCCAGGTGTCAGGAGTACGATGTTCGGGTTTGAGACATTGTTCGGTGCGATGGAAGATAAGGCGTCGTGTATGTGAGTGAATTGGTTTTCGAGTGAAACGACATTATAGTCTTGGAAAAAGTCAGGGAAAACGTGTCGCATGACATAACGATTCTGGAATACATAGGATAGTCCGGATGGATTCCTGAGATTGTCCTCAAGCACGCGGAACTCTCCGTTTTCATCTTTGATCAAATCTATACCGGCCATAAAAATATGGTTTCTTCTTGGAACTTTGATATTTGTAACTTGGGGATAAAAGTTTTTACAGTTGACGACGAGTTCTCGAGGAATAAGACCATCTTTTAAAATCTGCTGGCTATTGTATACGTCGTCCAAGAATAGGTTGAGCGCTTTGACACGCTGAATGAGACCTTTTTCAAGTTGTTGCCATTCGTCCTTCGGTATGATGTTCGGAACGAAATCAAAAGGGATTGTTCGCTCGGCTCCTTGATCGTCGTTATAGACGGTGAAGGTGATGCCCTGTCTGAGGAAATTCTGCTGAGCAGCTTCATGCCGGGCTTGCAGTTCATCCTCGGGAAGGGTGGATAAACGATTATAGAGGGTTTGGTAATGAGCACGCGGCTTTCCTCTTTCCTGGAGCATTTCATCGAAGAATGACTCGGTTTCGTATGTTTTGAACATTCAATGTCCCCTCCCATTATTCTTTTTATTTAGGTATAAATATTTATTCGAAAATTCTAACATTTAAAGAATACACTATAGAAAACCCATTATCAAGGCAGTAAAAGCACTAATACTGTCGAAAGATGATGAATTATTGAAACTTTTAACACGAGAGCAAAAACCATGTATGAAAACCTCAAAAAATGGATGTTTTGTGTACCAGGCACCGATCACGAAGCCTTGTCGGAGAAGGGATCCAGATCGGTGTCAGGTACACTCTCGAAAGCCTTGCCCAGAGCGGGAATGAAATGGTACCTGGCACCGTCTCAAAACCGTTGGGCGACAAGGGTTGAATTTTCGTGCCAGGCACCAGAGAAGGCACCAACGAAGACACCATAAAAAATAATATTGAAGAAAATTTTCAAACTTTTTGTACATTTTGTGGGCTTGTCTGTGAGCGGTGGACATTGCACAGCAAGCGTTTCGAAAGGCCATTTCAAGAAAAAGTAAACAAATTCCCTTGTCCCACTTGACTTTTAGGTATATAACCACATGACTAATAATAAAATATTACAAAACGAACTTTAGGGGACCGCGATGAGAAGTCTAAGTAAAGCTGCGTGCGAGCTTAGCAGTCATTTTGTTCATAGGGGGAAGATGACAATTTAACATTTCGCAGCCTAGATATTGAAGTCTCATTTCGCACCTCTTACATCCAATTTAGGGAGGCGAGTGGTGTGCACGATTACATCAAAGAACGAACCATCAAGATAGGCAGGTATATCGTGGAGACAAGAAAAACCGTTCGAATGATAGCGAAGGAATTCGGTGTTTCGAAAAGTACTGTCCACAAAGATTTAACTGAACGATTACCTGAAATCAACCCGGAGCTGGCCAACAGTGTCAAAGAGATATTGGAGTACCATAAATCAGTACGACATCTCCGTGGTGGAGAAGCTACTCGGGAAAAATACAAAAAATCGACTGAAAAGGTAGTCAATTAATTTTTGGGTAGTGATTATGTACTATTTTTTGACAAATTTTGTCCCTATTCTACACAAAACTATGGTAAACTTATAAAATGGATGAACTACATAAATTTAACAAATCATACAACCAATAGAACCATTCTGGATTAGGGAGGATTTACCGCATGTTTTCTAGAGATGTAGGCATTGATTTGGGTACCGCTAACGTGCTCATTTATGTCAAGGGACGGGGGATTGTCCTCGACGAGCCATCAGTCGTTGCTATTGATATCCACCACGATCGTGTGTTAGAGGTGGGTGAAGCAGCTCGCAGAATGGTTGGGCGAACTCCTGGAAATATCGTTGCGACTAGACCGTTAAAAGATGGGGTGATCGCGGATTTCGAAATGACTGAAGCGATGCTGAAATATTTCTTGGATAAGATTAACGTGAGGGGGCTGATAGGCAAGCCAAGGATCTTAATCTGTACTCCAACGAATATTACGACCGTTGAACAAAAAGCAATCCGTGAAGCAGCTCAAAAGAGTGGAGCGAAACACGTATTCCTTGAAGAAGAGCCGAAGGTTGCCGCAATTGGTGCTGGTATGGATATTTTTCAACCATACGGGAACATGGTCGTTGACATAGGCGGTGGAACAACAGATGTTGCCGTTCTATCCATGGGCGATATCGTCACCGCCTCTTCGATTAAAATGGCGGGGGACAAGCTCGACCAGGACATTCTTCAATACATAAAACAGAAGTACAAGCTTTTGATCGGTGAACGAACATCCGAAAGTATCAAGATACAGGTAGCGACGGTCTTTCCAGGAGCTCGTGATGAAGAAATGGAGATTCGTGGTCGTGACATGGTAAGCGGTTTGCCACGTAACATCACGATCCGATCTTCAGAAATTGAGGAAGCATTGAACGAATCTGTCCATTCTATTTTGATGGCTGCGAAAAGCGTTTTGGAAAAAACACCTCCTGAACTTTCAGCTGATATCATCGACCGCGGTATCATCCTTACTGGCGGGGGAGCTCTGTTACACGGAATCGATCAACTTTTTGCCGAAGAATTGAAGGTTCCGGTCCACATAGCAGATGATCCGATGACATGCGTAGCACGTGGAACTGGTTTGATGCTTGAACATATCGACAAGTTACCGAAGCAAAAAACGTCTTGAAAGAGCGACTGAATCTATTAAACACAACTAGCAATCGTCTTTTACTAGTTTTTAAAAGGACAAGCTTCATACAGACACTTGGCCAAGTTATTTTTACATAAAAATAAAGGAGGAGAGCATCATGTTTCGAGGTTTTTACACAGCGGCTTCCGGAATGATTTCTCAGCAAAGACGTCAAGATCTGTTGACGAATAATCTATCAAATGCGAATACGCCCGGCTTTAAAGCGGATCAGGCATCGTTCGAGCATTTCCGCAATTGCTGTTGAGTCGTCTTGGAGAAACGAATCTCGCAGGGAATTCTATTCCTGCCAGCAAGCAGGTCGGTACGCTTGCGACAGCAGTATATATGCAAGAGACGATGCCGAACTTTACCTCCAAGAGACTGGACACAATCTCGATGTTGCTCTTCTTCAAGGGGCTGTTCCGATTGATGAAGAAACCGGCACCGAGAGCGCTTTGTTTTTTACAGTTGAAAATGAAGAGGGCGCCACACAATTAACACGTAACGGGAATTTTTCACTAGACACGAATGGAAATCTCGTAACGAGTACCGGTGGCTTCGTACTAGATACGAATGGGAACCGGATTCAAGTAGAAGGATCTGATTTTACGATGGATTCCAATGGGATGATTCCAGAGCTCGGCGTACAAGTGAATGTCGCGCTTGTAGAAAATCCGAACCTACTTGAAAAAGCGGGGAACGGACTTTTTGTAGTTGGGAATGAAGATACAATCATCCCTGCAGAAGGGAATCCTGAAGTTTCCTATCAGTTGAAACAAGGATTTGTCGAACGCTCCAACGTGGATGTTGAACAGACGATGGTAGAAATGATGAATGCTTATCGAACATTCGAAGCCAATCAGAAGGTTTTACAAGCTTACGACCGGACGATGGAAAAAGCATCGAATGAAATTGGTAGACTAGGTTGATCTGAATTTTAAAAGACTCGCTTCAATAGGATGGATTTCAGGAGGTAGAATGATGAATCGATCGATGATTACGGCTTCTGTATCGATAGGACAGCTGCAACGGCAGTTAGACACGATTTCAAATAACCTTTCGAATAGTAATACATATGGATTTAAGAGACGCAATGTACAATTTTCTGATTTACTAGTCCAAGAGATAAACAACCAGCCGAACCAGAGAGCTGAGATGGGCCGTTTGACACCGGATGGAATTCGTCTTGGAAGTGGATCACGAGTTTCTGGGACCGTCCTTCGATTAGAGCAAGGCAGTGTTCTCGAAACGGGTAGAACCCTGGATGTTGCCTTATTAAATCCGAACGTTATGTTTCAAATTTCGAAAACACTTGAAAATAATGTCGAAATCATTGAATATACAAGGGAAGGGTCTTTTTACTTGAATCCAGTAGAAGGAAACCCTGATCAATTACAACTTACTGCTGCGAATGGGGATCGTGTGATGGGTGAAAACGGTCCGATTGAGATACCGGCAGGATTTGAATCGATTTCGATCAATGGAAATGGGACGATTGGAGTCACGATGCCGGATCGGACGGTTGTAAATGCTTGCCGATTGGCTTTGGCCGAAATTGTACGGCCTCAGCTATTAGAGGCGTATGGAGAAAACCGTTTTAGACTTGGTCCTGATACGCCGGTTGGACAAGCTGTTGCACTAGTGGAGCAAATGAAAGACTTGATCCAGCAAGGTGCGTTGGAGCAATCCAATGTCAATGTCGCTCAGGAAATGACAGAACTTTTAACTACACAACGTTCCTACCAGGTGAATGCCAGAGCCGTAACGATGGCTGATCAGATGATGGGACTAGTGAATACCATTCGTTAAGCAGGATTAATGGGGAGTTAACATGATTCAAAAAAATACAGAAGCCAAAAATGAACGATCTTCTTTAAGAGAAGCATTTAAGACGAGTAAAAATAAATTAATAAGAAAATACTTGAAGAAGAACGAGGAAAGCTCGCCTTCTTCACAGGAAGAGCGTAAACAACAGAGAGTACGGTCAGATAAGCTTCAGGAACGCATTGTGCCGATCTGGCTACGGTTGATCATTGTTGTTCTCTTGTTCGCGCTTTGCCTTGCGGGAGGACTAGCTGTAGGGTATGGAGTAGTCGGAGACGGAGAAATGATGGACGTCTTCAAAAAAGACACATGGCAGCACATCGTCGATATTGTCAAAAAAGACGCATGAATGAAATCTGAATAAGAACCTTGCATGGAAGCCCTTTAGGAGGTTTACCCTCCAAAGGGCTTTTGAATTTCATGTAAAATTTGTGGAATAACTCAGTACTCAAAATACGCAATAAATTCTGAAATCGGCTCATAAATTCTGAAATCGGCTCATAAACAACCTCAGAGTGTGATTCGCAAACGATCAGTCGGAAACTGATAAATATCATTTACCAAATTTATCTATTTAGCGGTATAATGATGGTAAGTTTCCTCTATTTTCGACACCTATAAGAAATAATCCCCATTCACTAGCTGATAAATCAAACTGAACAAATTCTTTTAAGGAGTGACGTTATGCCTCGAAAGCTAAGGGTATGGTATCCCGGAGCGGAGTATCATATCACCTCGCGTGGAAATCGCAAGACCCCTCTCTTTTACGACAATCAAGACCGCCTGAAGTACATGAAAATTCTCGGCGAAGCCCGATCAGAATTCACCTTCGACCTCTACTCCTACTGCCTGATGACCAATCACATCCACCTTCAATTAAAAACCCACTTTTCAGCACCCGATCAAATCATAAGAAAGATCCATCATCGTTATGCGCTCTATTTCAATAAGAAATATGAATTCGTCGGCCATGTTTTCCAAGGACGTTATGGTGCTAAACTGATCGATTCGCCGAACTATCAAATGGACGTCAGCAAATACATCCACTTCAACCCAGTGAATGCCGATCTAGCAACAACACCAAGCGCGTATGAATGGAGCAGCTACCGGACATATGTTGATTTCCACAGACTCCCCAACGTAAATCCTTATCCCGTGCTCTCTTATTTTCCCTATCCCCAAAATATCGAGTACCAGAAATTCGTAGAAAACGATCCAACTGCATCCATAACAGGCGATGAGCTGGAAAAATCCCTGGAATCCTTCCTTTAGCCAGGATTTATTTTTCAAAGCTGTTTTGTGCTATGATAGGAAAAAAGAAAGCAATACATAGGAGGATTTACATATGTTGAACATCGATGAAATCAAGGAAATCATTCCACACCGTCACCCGGTTTTACTAGTGGACAAAATTCTTGAAGTTGAAGAAGGTAAACATGCAACCGGGATTAAAAATGTGACCGCAAATGAAGACTTTTTCAATGGACATTTCCCTGAATATCCTGTCATGCCGGGTGTTTTGATCGTAGAGGCACTTGCTCAGGTGGGAGCGGTTGCCCTTCTAAAAAAAGAAGAAAATCGTGGACGTCTGGCCTTTTTTGCAGGTATCGACAAATGCCGTTTTAAAAGACAAGTACGCCCGGGAGATCAATTACGCCTTGAAGTGGAATTGACGCGAGTCCGTGGTTCGATGGGGAAAGGACAGGCTGTTGCAACCGTCGATGGTGAGGTCGCTTGTGAAGCTGAAATCATGTTCGCGTTAGGTGAAAAGAAAGAATAGATAGCTATTATAAGGGGAGATTTGCTGATGAAAATTTGGGACATTTCTCAACCGCTGAAGGAGGGAGTGCCAACATGGCCTGGCGATACTCCCTTTTCTTTTAAATTGAACTGGACGAAAGAAGAGACTGGATCCGTGAACGTCGGAAGTCTGACGTTGAGTACCCATACAGGAACACATGTAGATGCACCGTTTCATTTTGACAATGATGGTAAAAAGATGCTGGATCTCCAGCCGGAGCTTTACGTTGGCGATACACTCGTCGTCCATCTAGAAGACCGTGATTCGATAAAACCTGAGGATCTGGAATGTTATGATTTAAGTAAAGTAGAGCGATTGCTTATAAAAACCGGATCCTGGACAGACCGAAGTAAGTTTCCGGAATCGATCACCTACCTTTCAGAAGAACTTGCGCCATTTTTAAAAGAAAAAGGCATCCGTCTGATTGGAGTGGATGTTCCTTCCGTCGACCAGGTAGATTCAAAGGATTTGGCTGCACATCATGGTTTACTAAACAACGACATTCATATCCTTGAAAGTGTCATTCTGGATGATGTCGAGGAAGGCGTCTATGAACTGATCGCATTGCCATTGCCGCTAACTGAATCCGATGCCAGCCCGGTCAGAGCCATTTTACGAAGATGATTGTTAAGTGAATGTTAGTGCGGTGTTAAAATCGTTAGGAATGTTTATGCATTCAGTAAAATTACCCAATTTTAACGGAAAATGCTCTATATTGTAAGTAGCTGGTACACAGCCAGCAAAAAAACTTGCGATACAAGGAGTGGTTACCGTGAAAAAAAGCTTTCTCGCTAAACTTGGCTCTGCATTATTCGCAATTATGTTAATAACAGCATGTAACGGAACGGAAGAAGAACCAACGGAACCAACTAATGGGGAACCAACTAATGAAGAACCAACTAATGGAGAACCAACCGAAGAAGAAACGAACACTGAAGAAAGTGGTGAAGGCGAATCTTCTGAAAACGGTTCTTGATTTTAAACTGAAACCGTAGGCACACTGTCCTACCTCCCTACCCTCATTTATGAGCTGCCCAATGCAGCTCTATTTTTTTGTTTTTGAATGCTGTACAATGGATGCTGTACCAGGCACGACAGTTTACCCCTTGCTGCAACTGGGTTTGTGAGAAGTACCAGGCACCGATCAGGAAGTCAGTATTCCCAAGGGGTCTGAATCGGTACCTGGCACCGAGCATTATAAAGAGGATAAATCAATATCCATAAGGCTGGCTTTTTATATTTTAAAAGATACTTTTGACTTATATGTTGGGGATTGCTAATTTTTAAATTAAAAGGAGGCGGTTCTATGAGTAGTGTTCATGATTTTTCGGCCAAGACGATTACAGGAGAAGATAAGAAATTAGCGGATTATAAAGGGAAAGTGCTGATGATTGTCAATACGGCAAGCAAATGCGGTTTCACCCCCCAGTATGAGGGGTTGCAGAAACTGTACGATACTTATAAGGACCAGGGTTTCGAAGTACTGGGCTTTCCCAGCAACCAATTCATGAATCAGGAACCCGGATCAGAACAAGACATTCAAGAGTTCTGTCAAGTCAATTATGGGGTAAGCTTTCCCATGTTCAGTAAAGTGGATGTCAAAGGCAAAGATGCCCATCCTCTATTCAAACACCTGGTAAAGGAAGCACCTGGTTTGCTTTCTAATCAGGTAAAATGGAACTTCACCAAGTTTCTCGTCGATCAAGAGGGTAGAGTAATCAATAGGTACGCCCCTAAAACCAACCCCGAAAATATGGAAGAAGACGTTCAAAAATTGCTGAGCCGGTAATATGGTGTTGGACGAGTCCTTACTCGTCCTTTTTATCTCCAGTATAGGCTTCGCATAGGATTACAAAGTAAGATTCGACTACTCAAATTAATTCCTGAATCTTTCAGTAATGAAAGCGTTAACATAATGATTCAGGCCTTTAAGACTAGTCTATAAATCCTAAACATAAAAGAATCACCGATTAACTGTGTTATGTGATATAAAAGTACTATAAATCATCTGGAAAAACGGGTATATTTTACTTGGAAAATCTTGTCGAATTCTTGTATCCTACAAGTAATGAAAAGTGGATAAAGGCAAAGCTATCGAAAGGTAGTGACGCAAAGCTAAAGGGACTAACGGTTTTACCTATGTCAGCCAGTTGCCTAGGACCAGTAACACATACATATATTGGTACCCCAAGAGGGTCCTATGGCATATTCCTGGGTTGAAAGCTTCTTACAGCCTTGGCAATCTGCTTTTTTTTTATGAATAAAGGACAGAGGGGAATGAAAGACATGCTAAAAAAATGGATCGCAACGATCAGCGCAGCTTCACTTTTACTATTTGGAGCTTCACCTGGTGCGTTTGCAAACACGGATGAAGCTACACCAACGGTAGATGTGTCCGATGAAACATCTACAGAGCAAGAAACTACAAACGAAGAAGAGAATACAACTAAAGAAAATACTGAAGAAAGTACCGAAGAGGAATCTTCAGAAGATGGTACTGAAGAAGAGTCTACTAATGAAGAAATATTAGAAGAGGAACCTACTGAAGAAGTAGAGGAACCATCCTTATTACCAGGGTACTTTTTCTATTTTGTTAAAAAGATGGTCGAGAATGTTCGTCTAGCTGTTACTTTTGCTGAGTATGAAGAGGCAAAAATTTTAGCGGATATCGCAGCTACTCGTATCGCTGAGGCAAATGCACTTTTTGCTGCAGGTGAAGATGAATTGGCTCAAGAGACGCTTGAGGAAGCCTTGAAAGCTCAAGAAGCTGCAATGGAGAAATCTGAAGAAGTAGAGTCTTCAGAAGAAACTGGTGAAGAATCTACTGAAGATGAAGAAGGTACAGAAAACGAGGGAACTACTGAAGAAGGAACTGGGGATGAAGACAGTTCTGAAGAAGACGAGCTTCAGGTAAAATTATCACAAAACATCGATGCATTACTCGGAGCGCTCATAAATGTACCAAACCCTAATGCTCAAGATGCCTTAATGAGAAATGTTCAGAGAGCCTTTGTAAAACTAGATGATAAGATTGCCAAGCTAGAAGAAAAAAATAGTGAAGACCTCGTTCAAGAAGAAGAAGCTAAAGAAGAAACCGAGGCTCCTGAAGGAGAAGAAACTGAAGGAACTGAAGAAACTAACACTGAAATTGAGGAACAACATAAAAAAGCAGAAAAAGCTGAAGAAAAAGCAGAAAAACGACTTGCAAAAGCGGAAGAAAAGGCCGGAAAAGCTCAAGAAAAGCGTGAAAAAGCCAACGAAGACCGAGGAAAAGCCATGCAAGATCGTGACGGTGATAAAAATCGTAAAAACGATAAGCAAGGCAATGAACGCGGAAACAAAGGCAACGGTAAAGAAAATGGAAAAGGCAATGGCAAAGGTAACGGTAATGGAAATGGGAACGGAAACGGCAGAAACTAACATCGGCTACCCTAAGGAGACCTCCACGCACTCAGCGGAGGTCTCTTTCTTTGTTACGGTGGCAGGCACTAATTACAACCTCAACAGTGCCAAGGGCTCTAAAAAGTACCTGGTACAAATATTTTTTATACTGATATTCCATTGCCGGATAGGGGTGGGCGTATGCTTGTCTGTTTTAGGAATGTTACTTTGACTCGTTTGGATTTTAATAAGTATGGGACCCAGATCAAGCATGAAATCAACGAACCGATTTGTTGTCTGTAGGATTGATTTTTAATGTAAGCAAGCATTTCTTCCGAGATAGGGAGTGAGCTGAAAATCCAGTTCGTCACGAAACCATCGGCGAGTGAATAAATGGTCACACCGACCAGAAAGTAAATCATAAACTTCGGAAACGACGGGCTTCTTTGGAACAATAGCCACAATGCGATCAATGATAAGATTATGATTACATAATCAACAGCTGCGCCGATAAAAAAAGTGGGGGCAAACCATGCGTGATACATCCCGTTACCTGGTTCAGTCAACAAACTCCATGCCGGCGTATCATAAACGGTTACGTAACTCTGATAAAGAGCATAGAGGCGAATGATCGGGACTAATAAAAGACCTGCGACAATCAAAATCAACCATCCAGCGATCCCTTCGAGTTTAGATCCCATAATGATCTCCTTTCGATTCCTAAATCTACTTTTTAATACCCTGAAACCAGCCAAGAGAAACTGGAGCATACGACCCAAATTTCAGCTTCTTTTAAACACTTCATATTTCCCTGAATCTTCAAACCCCAACTTTCGTAAAATCGGTTCTGAAGTGCCTTTCCGAGCTTGAGTGACGAGCCAGTTACTTCCGTATGAACTCGCAAGCTCCATTCGTTTTGATAAAAGAGCATGGTAAATGCCTTGCTTCCGGTACTCAGCTAAAACTCCGGTCCCTGCAAGATACATAGCCTCGCCATCCGTGCTGAACCGATATCCGGCATATCCCACTGCACGTGTGCCATCCATGACAATCAAAAAACCGCCCCTGCATTTAGGATCCCTCAAGTATTCAAGCCTTTGCCGGACCAACGTTTCTTTTGTCGCGTCATCATATCCCCAGATTTTTGCGGCTACATCTACAAAATGCCTGACATCCTGTTCATCAACTACACTTCCCACCGCATACGGCATCTCAACTTTTTCCCATCGGTCAACTACTTTGACGAGCCCATAATAAGTGTCCTCATATTCAAGCCCCAACGACTGAACTTTCAAAACCAGATCCTCAGGTGCTGAATCAGGTCCAACCCACCAGGAGAAAGGATTCTCATCATAAAAGTGCTCGATTTCCCTGGATAATGCCAAGAATTCTTCCACAGATTCTACTTTTACTTTTACAACTTTGTTGGATAAAATACTTGAAGAGCCTTTCGTCCTATACATCATTAGCTCCGGCCGTTCCACATACTCAACATTGTCCGGGATACTTTCGTAATCCCACATTACCCCGGGCACATATTTCCACAATTGATCCATTGGTGTTTTAAGCCTCTTTTCTCTCTAATAAAAGCCATTTCGTCCCATGACGTAAAAATCCTGCAACTTAATCTTTACAAATGAGGAAGATTAGTGTCAACCTAACTTTTTACATAAATTGTAAATGAAACTATAGTCACTTTCCCCCCATTATCGGCGAACTGATAAATGTAATGACGTTAGGGGGGAGGTTTTACTAGTGGAGAAAACACTTGAGAAACCTAAAGGAAAATTTTTTGAAGAGATTCATTTTTTACGGGCATTTGCTTGTATTGGTGTGGTTCTTGTACACCTTAGTGCAAGCTATTATAATCAACATGGCCAGACCTTCAATTGGCTGACTTTTGCATTGAATCAGCTAGGGCGCTTTGGCACACCAACATTTGCCTTGATCAGTGGGTTTTTATTATTCCATCAAGTAAAAGCAAAAGGATTTGATTTTCAAAGGTTTTTAAAATCCCGATTCACAAAAATCATAATGCCATTTGTGGTTTGGAGTGTTTTTTATCTTCTGATCAAAGTAATCGTGTTGAATGCAACCTTGCCATCTGGACAAGATTTTATAGAATCTTTCTTAATGGGAGCTTCTTTTTACCATTTGTATTTCATGGTTATCGTTATCCAATTTTATTTCGTCTTTCCAATGTTACAAGCAATTAGAACAAAGTTATCATGGATGATAGCTTTGATTGTCTCATTTATAGTAAGTGCATTTTTTATAAATCTATCGAATTTCATATCCGTTCAAGAAGGCTTAGGAGCTCTTTTGAATAACCGTGTTTTCATTTTTACATGGATTTTTTATTTCATATTCGGTGGGTTCTTAGCATATTATTGGCGTTCAATAACAAAGCTTGTGACCAGCCAGGCTAAATTACTAATTTTAATAGCAATGGTATATGTATTAGCCATTTATGAATATCAAATAATGGGTTCGATTCCTTCAAATCGGATGACGAATTTGATTAATATTCCTTTATTAAGTATAGCTGTCATCGGACTGTTCCCGGTCATCCAGAGCAGACGAATCCTTTATGGTCCTTTAAAATTGATCGGAACACTATCGATGGGGATCTATCTCGTCCATCCCTTAGTATTGTTGTTTTTGAATCAAGTTTTACCACACACCGCATGGGCGACCAGAGGATTACCGATTATGTATATACTCGTGATGCTGCTCTCAATTGGAATCGTCCAGGCAATCCGAAAATTATCATTTGTACAGTATATCATTCCGGTACCGCGCATGCAGAACAAATAAATAACATCAACAAAAAGACTCTTTTTCAGAGAGTCCTGCAAAATAGGGCGAAAAAATCTTTAATAGAGAAAAATCCACCAGTTAGAAAAGTTGATCTTAACTTTCTGGTGGATTTTTACATGTTTCAAGAAGTATGGGCTGATATTACACATTTCCCAGCTCATTTTGTGGTAATAATTTTGTCATTCTTTTAATGTTTACAGCGAACACCGAGAGATAGGTTTGTATTTTCATACCTAATAAACCACGGTATTTCGCCCTGGTTAACCCATGGAATCTTTTTAATTCCGCATTCTTATGCTCTATAGATGGACGTACCTTTTTCCGTTCTTGATACTCTTCCGAGTCTAAGTACTTCATTTGTTGTTGATGTTCTTCAGAAATGATCCGAATGGAGTATGTTTTTGATTTTTTCCCCTCTTTATAACACCCTTCTTTTAACGGACATTCTTTACATATATCAACGTCAAAATAAAAAGTGTTCATTTGGTTTGTTCCAGTATCTTTTTTACCCGTTCGAGCTTTTCGAATACTATGGTGTCCTGCTGGACAAATCACTTGATCTCTTTCTTTATCATATTGAAAGTTGTCCTCTTCTCGTGCTCCATAAACAGATGGATTGAGTGGGATGGATGCTGTGATTAAATTTTGTTGTAAGTAGGATAAATTATGCTTAGATGAGTAAGCCGTATCAGCGAGAATTTCGTTAACTTCCATTCCACCAGCTTTAGATTGGTTCACTAATTCTTTTAATTGCTTACCGTCATCTACATTTCCTGGAGTGACCTGAACACCCGTAATAATTTCTTCTTCGGTCATCGCAAGATGATTCTTATAACCATAAAAGGATTTTGTAGTAGACTTCCATCCAAAACGCGCATCCGGGTCTACTGCTGACAGAATCCCTTTCTTCGAAAGAAGCCTTTCGTCTTCGACAATTCTCTTTGCGGTCTCCAGCTTATCCTTTATCGCGCCTTCCGCATCTGGAAGAGCCTGTTCGATTTGTTCACCTAAATGGGCTAAATACCGAAGCATTTCTTTAGCTTGTTCTTCCTCTGGAATATCATTAAGCTTTGGAGCTTTAGGTAATTTTTTATGTAGTTTGGTATGTTGTTTTTTAACGGCTCTGGAGAGCCTTGAAGCTGCTTTTGTTAGCACTTGTAGAGGCGAACGCTTACTTGCGTTTGCTTGGGCATGTGTAGAATCTAAAATGAGTGCTTTCGATTGGATGATCCCTTTTTCCTGGCACTGCTTGACGAGTTCTTCCAATACTTCCTCTACACGATTAGCTCCTAATCGATGGTTTCGAAATCGACTTAATTGTGTAGGATGGGGTAAAGAACTTTCGGGATTCAATCGTAAAAACCACTTATAAGCTAAATGTAAATTGGCATCTTGAATGACTTGATCATCGGATAAATCATATAAGGTCTGGATGAGAAGAATTCGAAGTAGTAACTCTGGTTCAGTCGCTGGTCGTCCGTAATACATACAATATGATTCCTTCGTAAGGTCATATATAAATGAAAAATCAACCACCTTATCGATTTTCTTTAATAGGTGATCTTCTGGTATTAAATTGTACAACTCGGCATGAAAGGAAAGAGTTTCTTGATATTGATCTTTTAACATTTATCCAATTCCTTTGCATTTTTCTTTCATCATATCAAAAAACGCCCCGAAGGGCGCTTTTTCCAGTTACTGTATTCGTTTTGCAGGACTCTCTTTCAGGGGTCTTTTTTGTTTTTTCAAAGAGAATCATTAAATAAGAAAAATAAAGAAGATAATGGTAATATAGAAGAAGTGAGTCAAAGTTTAGGGGGGATCAGACTTGCGGAAATCAATATTCATTCTAATTTGTCTCGTTTTCAGCCTCGTCGGTTGCTCTGACAAACCGAAGCCTGAAACGACGTTTGAAAGCTACATGAAGGCATGGGAAAAACAGGACTATGCCAAAATGTACAGCCTTTTATCAGAAGAATCGAAAAAGCAGATTACAGAAGAGAAATTTGTTGAACGGTATACGAACATTTATGAAGGTATCAATATGAGTAATTTGAAAGCTACATATAAATTACCGGGGGAAGAGCAGAAATACGATGAAGAGGATAAGCCGACGTTCGATTATACGGTAAAAATGGATACGCTCGCTGGTCCGCTTGAGACTTCCTATCAAGCAGAACTCGTCTATGAAAAAGGTGAAGACAGTGAGAAATGGGCAATCAACTGGAGTCCATCGATGATCTTCGCTGGCATGGAAGAAGGGGATACCATTTCAGCCACAACGATCAAGCCTGAACGCGGTGAAATTTTTGATGTAAATGGTGAGGGACTTGCGATCAATGGTGTAGTTCAAGAGGTCGGTCTTGTACCATCTTGGCTGAAAGAAGATGAAGAAGAGGTAAAAGAAAAGCTATCGAAATTGATCGATGTTCCGGTTGAGGAAATTGAGAAAGCTTTAAACCAATCCTGGGTCCAACCAGATTCCTTTGTCCCTCTAGAGGTGTTGGCGAACGATGACCGAGAGAAGATTGAAGCGATCCGACCGCTTAATGGGACTAAATTACAAGAGAAAAAAGCACGGGTCTACCCATTGAAAGCGGCCGCGGCACATTTGACAGGCTATGTCGGCGCTGTTAATGCTGATGAGTTGGAGAAAAAGAAAGACGAGGGATACACGGCTCAAGACATCATCGGTAAAACAGGCCTCGAACGAGCACTTGAAAAAGAATTGAGAGGTCAGCTCGGTGGTGAAATCGTCAACAAGGATACAGATGGAACAACAAAGGATATCCTTGCTAAAAACGAACCCGTTGACGGGAAAGATTATACACTGACGATTGATTCAGTTGTCCAGTCATCGCTTTTCCATCAAATGCGGAAGGACGAAGGTTCAGCAGCTGCGCTTAACCCGACCACCGGGGAAGTCTTAGCACTTGTCAGTACACCTTCTTATGACCCGAATTTAGGGGTAACTGGTGAAAAGTACAATAGGCTTGCAAATGACCCTTCTGTACCGTTGAGGAATCGTTTCAGCAATACGTACGCACCAGGATCCACTTTCAAGCCGATCACTGCTGCAATTGGACTTGAAACAGATGCAATCGATCCTGCTTCGGAAAAGAAGATCCCGGCAAACAACCGTTGGCAAAAGGATTCTTGGGGCGGGAATCATTACATCACTCGTGTCCCAAGTCCGGACACGCAAGTCAATTTACAGGATGCACTTGTCCGATCGGATAATATCTATTTTGCGATGGCGATGTTAGATATTGGTGGGGATGCGTTTTTACAAGAGTCCAAGAAGTTCGGTTTTGATGAAAAAATACCATTCCCGCTTGGTATCGAGTCCTCACAAATCATTAATGGAGGGTTCTCGAGTGAAGGTCAGCTTGCTGATAGTGGATACGGCCAGGGACAGGTAGAAATGAGCACTCTTCATTTAGGGCTGACATACACGCCGTTTGTTACAAAAGGGACGATGGTCAAGCCGATTCTTTTTACGGATGAAGAAAAATCGCAAACCTGGAAAGAGAATGTGATCAGTGAGGAAACAGCGAACACGATTGTGAATGATCTCGTGCAAGTGGTTGAAAGTCCGAATGGTACAGCAAATGATGTGAAGCTTGCCAACGTAAAAATTGCAGGCAAAACAGGTACGGCTGAATTGAAAAAATCGAAGGATGATAAAGAAGGGACAGAAAACGGCTGGTTCGTCGCCTGGAACACCGAAAACCCTTCTCTTCTCATCTCGATGATGATCGAAGACGTTAAAAAACGCAATGGCAGTCATTACGTCACGCCGAAAGTGGAGAAAGTCTTCGAGGATATCCTCGTAACCGAATAAAACACGTACGGTTGTCGGAAATTGAAAGCGGACTATAGTATGCCTCCGCCCGAATGATGTGTTTTAGTGGCTGGGATGATTTGCATTTTTTTGTTGTATATTTAAGAAAAAGAAGGAGTTCTGCCAGTTATCTTGCAGGACTCCTTTTAAAATACAAAATACGCATTTATTAAAGGGATCGGCTTATAAATTCCGAAATCGGCTCATAATTCCAGAAATCAAGCTGATTTTTTAGTACAGTCCTCAGCTAATATTCGTTGATGATCCCTTTAAGTTTATTCTGCCATTTTTCATCGTCTAAAATGATCTGGAACGAAATCCGCCGGTTCTTCTGAAGGGATTTGTCTGAACTTCCTTCTGCTATCGGCTTATATTCCGAATAGCCAGTCGCCGCAATGTATTGGGCGTATTTTTGCTCTTTGAACTTCGGATTGACTTCGGCCATGTACTTGACGACCGCAACGGCACGTTCAGTAGAAAGAGTCCAGTTGTCATAAGGAACTGAATCGGTATGCCCCTCGATCAGAATGATGTAGAGGTAGCGGCTCAACTCCTGCTCATCAATGATTTGGACCAGGGCGTCGGAAAGCTGTGCCAACACCTTTTTCCCTTGCGGACTGATTTCAGCACTACCGGTATCAAATAAAATGTTACCTTCAACCGCGATCGTGTTGTTCGGACCGCGGACGATCTTATCCTTCCCGACGTTCTCCTCAAGCCGTTTTTCAATCAGATCAGAAATATGTTTTTTAACATCGGCCACCTTTGCGAGCTCATGCCTTACTTCAGTCTGCTCATAAGCGTTATAGATACTCTGGATGTAAGCGATGATCGCGATGAACAGCATGACAAGGACCATCATCGCCATCATGTCTGTGAAGGACGGCCAGAAATAGCTCTTCGTTCCTTCCTCTTCGTTACGCCATCTTCTTTTTCGCATCGGCATCACCGGTGGGTTGTGTCATGCACAGTAATCCGACGTGGCTCATAATCCCGTTCATAGCGTGTGTTTTGTGTTTGGACGGTCGCATCCAGCAAGCGCTGTAACACATGGTAGACATCGCCGAAATATTGATGTGTCTGTTTGAATTCCCGCGACAAGTTTTGATAAACGGAGTCAAGTGCCCTGATGAGTTCGCGCATCTCCTGATCCCGTCCAGGTTCTTGTCTCGCTTGTCGTTCACGGTCAAACATATAGCCGAGCTGGTCGATGAAATCACGCTTGAATGTTTCGATCGTGCCATACCAGGCTTTTTCAAGGTGTTGAACTGAGCCGGCGAAGGACTCTGAAGCCCTGCCGTATTGCTCGGTTTTATCCTGATACCTGTAAAACCATTCGTCGTTTTGCTGTGCCATTTTCCGTTCGAAGTCTTCCTGCTTCGTTTCATATCGGGAAAGGACGGATTCCACGCCAGCGACGAGGGAACGTCCGAGTTCTTCGGCTTTCTTTTGAGATTCTTCAATCATGCGATCGGAGTGTTTCATCACATGTTCCATACGCTTTTGTCCTTGCTCAAGCTGTTCACTCGTCCGTTTGTATTGCTTTTCAAAGCCAGAGACATGATCGTTGAGCTTTGCAAGACTTTTATCAACTGAATGCTGGACAGATTCAAGCTTCGTGATCGTTTCTGAAAAACGGTCTCCGAACATGACGAGGACATCGGTGCTTTGTTTGAACTGCTCCGTATGATCCCTTTGTGCGGTTAAAATTCCTTTGACATCCTCCATCGCATCCTCAAGACCGGACGTGAAACCGACCATTTTTTCACTAAAATCGCCGATACTTTCCTGGAAGCTTTCCTGGACCTTCGATACGAGGCGATCCAGCAGACGCTCAAGGGAATCTTTTGGTTTTTCATTTTGCAGCTGTTCTTGTACGACGTGGTCGAGGACACCTTCTGCCTCTGCTAAAACCCGGTCCTGCAAGTAGCTGAGGGACGTGCCGCCAGTCAGGAAACCGGATTGCACGAAAGAGAGAAGAAGTGAGCTGCCGATTCCGGCGATACTGGTGACGAAAGCGATGCTCATCCCTCTGAACGGTTCTGAAATCGCAGCGACGATCGCTGAAACGGACAGATTGCCTTCACCAGGTTGGTTCCCGATGCTGACAAGTGTATCCTGCATCGCCATGATAGCAATCGTCAGACCTACGAATGTTCCGAGAACCCCGACGATGATCGCGAGGGAGGGCAAACCATGCAACAAGCGGATGATGTTGCCTGTCGGGACACGGAAAATGCCGAGAACCCGGATTGGCTGCTGCATCAAATGCTTTTCAACGAGGACTGGACTGTTTACATTTGAAACCCCGGAGAGATGAAAGTTCCGGTAGTCCTCAATCGCATCATTCATCCACCTCGACCCCCGGCCAGCCTGAACAGTAGCTACATCAATCTGCCTGAGCTCCTTCAGCCAATCGGCCAATTTTATACGTGCTTGGATGTTGCCGATGATTCCAAAAAGGGTGATGAACCCAATAATCCCAATGACAATGATCGTTATGTTTTCCAAGCTGCATTCCCCCTTGTCTACTCTCAGTCTATGAAAGTAACTAGGAGAACTTGCCCAATTTTATTAAACATCCCGGTGCCAGGTACCAAAACAAACCCCTTGGGACCGTAGAGATTTGAAATGGTGCCTGGCACCGATCTGAAAGCCTTCTCCCACAAGGGGTTTGAAAGTGTACCAGGCACCATTAACCGGTACAGCCCACCCCTACATAAAGAAAACCACCGCTTTTTAAGACGGTGGTTACTAAAAGTTATGTATTATCCTACAAAAACCAAAAATCAGTTCTGTACTTTTGCCTTTTGTATGATATTGAGTTTTTCGTCAAGCTCCTGGCTTATCTTAACGATGGTTGGATCTGAGTAGTTTTTTAGCCTTCTACTATACTCGTACATTAACTTCTGCATAGAATAGACTTCTTCATTATCTTTAGTCTGCATTGTTTTAGTAGTTTTCATCAAAATCCTCCAAGGTCAGACATTATTCAATCGTGAGTGAAGTAATAATTTTACATTAATGTCGAATCATTGTAAATAGAAAAATAGTTTAATAGGCCTATTCAGCTATTCTTGTAAAAATAGGGCAATAATTGCGGTTGTCAGACTGCATCATGGTAAACTGGAACGATTTATTTATATTTTACAATAAATCCATTAAACATTAAACAAAATCTAGTAGAGTTAGAAATAAAGGGAAGAAAATTCAATTTTAGGAGGTCTTTACATGTATCACCAGGTTACTCGGAAATGGACGACCTTAATAGCTTTGATTGCTATGCTTGTCACATTGCTGCCTATGGGCGTTGTCCAAGCAGAAACGACCATTCCGATTTCAGAAGCCAAGACCCAGAATGGCCAGACAGTGACAGTAGAAGGTGTTGTGACTGCGGATTTTACAGCTAGTAATCTATCAGCTTACATACAAGATGACACCGCAGGCATCAACGTTTTTTCTTTCAATGAAAATCTAGCAGACTTGAACATAGGTCAAGAGATTCAAGTTACAGGAGAAATCACTTCTTATCGAGGGTTGACTGAAATTGAGCCTCAATCCATTGAGATTCTATCAGAAGATAACGATCTACCCGAGCCTCAGCCGACTGAGCTCTCCACTCTATATAATAACGAAGCTGAACCGCTGGAAGGATCCCTTGTCAACGTCACAGGATACATACAATCGATTCCTTCTAGTCCAGCTGGCGGCGGCTATAACATTTCATTCATCGATGACACGATGCAAGGTGTGTTCCTCCGTATCGAAGGAGCAACAGACATCGAGGTCACCGAGCTTGAAGAAGGCAAATGGTATAACGTTACGGCTGTTGTAGGCCAATATGATGACTACCAACTTTTACCGACAAAATCAGAAGATCTTAGATTACTAGAAGACCAACCTCCGGCACCACAACCGGAAGAAACGTATGAAGCGACAGTTGAGCGAGTAGTGGATGGTGACACGGTACGCATAAATGACCCAGTGCTTGGGGCGTCCAATGTTCGTATGCTTTCAATTGATACGCCGGAAACGAACTATGAGGGTCAGTCGCAAGGTGAGCATGCAGAAGCAGCGACTGCAGAACTTCAACGCTTGCTGCCAGTTGGAACCGAAATCACACTCGAAGTAGGCGAAGAGCCGCTTGATAATTACGGGCGTTTACTCGCCCATGTCCACAAAGGAGATATGGACATCAATAAGGAAATGGTCCGCTTAGGACGGGCCGTGCCATATTTCATCTATCCAAACATGGAGCATTTCGAGGCTTACAGCAGTGCTGCTGAAGAAGCGATTGAAAACGGCCGCGGCATGTGGGATCCGGATAACCCGATCGAAGAGCTGCCGTATGAGTTCCGCTTTAACCTTCGCGGCGGTCCAGATAAATTTGTCGGGGATTATTTTACAAAAGAATATGTAGTACCCGAAAAATGGGAAGATAACCCTGTTCAAAACCGCGTCTTTTTCTTTGAAGAGCAAGATGCGATCGATGCAGGTTATACGGCGGCAGATGATGGAGGTTCTGAAGATAACATACAGGTCCAGTTACTTGGTGTCAACGATTTGCACGGTAAAATCGATGTGACAGGGACGTACGATGGCCTTCAATATGGGCGAATGGATTACCTTTCTGCTTATTTGAAAGAAAGGGAAACAACGAATCCGAACACATTGATCGTCCATTCAGGAGATATGGTCGGGGCAAGTTCTCCAGTCTCTGCGCTGCTTCAAGATGAGCCGACCGTCCACATGATGGAAGAAATGGGCTTTGACGTCGGAACAGTAGGAAACCATGAATTCGACGAAGGTGTCGATGAAATGCTCCGTCTGATTGATGGTGGTAACCATCCTGATGGCACGGAAAACTATGATGGCATTGATTTTCCGATGGTGGCAGCGAACGTTGAGTATAAAGATTCCGGGGATCTGGTATTAGATCCATATACCGTCCTTGACATCGGTGGGACGAAAATCGGTTTCATTGGAATCGTTACAACAGAAACACCGAGTATGGTTATCCCTGATGGCATACAGAATGTCAATTTTACAGATGAAGCAGAAGCGGTGAACCGTTTTGTTCCTGAACTTCAGGAGCAGGGTGTCGAGGCGATTGTCGTTCTTGCACATGAACCGGGCAACCAGAGCGGAGACACTGCAACAGGCGAAGTTTCTGAACTGGCACAAAACATCAATGATGCAGTTGACGTCATTTTTGCGGCTCATAACCATGTAAAATTGAATGCGGTTGTCGATAACAAGCTGATCGTTCAAGCTTGGGACTACGGTAAAGCATTTGCTGACGTCGATTTGGAAATCGATCCAGTGACAAACGACATTGTACGGAAATCCGCTGAAATCGTAGACGTCGTACAAAATGGTATGGAACCAGACCCAGTCATCACAGAACTGCTAGATTACTATGATGAGCTGGTCGGACCGAAGCTTCGCGAAGTCGTGGGTGAAGCGGCGATCGATCTGGAAGGCGGATATGCGAGCAAAGGACTCGTCGGTGATAATGCGCTCGGCAACTTGATCGCAGAAGGCATGCGTGCTGACATGGGCTCTGATTTTGCCTTGATGAATGGCGGTGGAATCCGTGATGACCTCGATGCAGGGGAAATCACCTGGGGCGAGCTTTACAACATCCAGCCGTTCGGGAACACACTTGTCCAGATTGATCTGACAGGTGATGATCTCCGCCAAGTCCTAAACGCACAATTCTCGAACTATGGGCCAGATGTCAGCATTGCAGGCTTCAGGTATACCTGGAATGAGGAGACCTGGGAAGTCATGGGACTGTATTTACCGGATGGAACACCAATCGACCCAGATGCGACCTATACCGTGGTCGTGAATAATTACATGTATCCGCATGGAACGGATGACTATCGATTGGACGAGCTTGGTGAGAATCCAAATCAAGGACCGAACGATTTGGATGCAACAATCAACTATATCCAAAGCTTTGAAGAACCGATCGAAATGTATCCGGATGCAAGGATCAGCAACGACTACTTCGCACCGACAACGACAGTAACAGTAGATGGAAATGTTGGAGAAGATACAACGAACGAGGAAGACGTAATATTTACGGTTGAAGCGACTGATAACGATGGAATCGGAGTATTGAGGACAGAGTACCGTGTAAATGAGGGGGAATGGGTAACCGTTGAAGATGGAAGCTTCACCTTGTCTGAAGAAGGTACTCATGTAGTGGAAATCCGTTCAGTCGATAAAAACTTCAATAGGGAAGAAGCACAGGTCTTTACGGTTGTGATTGGTGAGGAAGCGATCACGCTTGATGAATTGGATGAAATGGTCGATGAAGGATATGAGGAAGGGCACTTCAGTAACTACGGCATTTACCGTTCTGTACAAGCAAAAATCAACAGCGCACAACACACGAAAAATGAAAATGTACAAGCTGAAAAACTGGAATCACTTCAAGATCATGTCGAACGCAAAAGCGGAAAACACATTGACAAAACATTTGTAGAAGAGCTAATCGACGCAATTGATGGGATTTTAGAAACATTTTAAATTAAAAGAAAAACGCCAGGACAACAAAGTCCTGGCGTTTTTCTGCTTACTTTACTTTGTCTGTACCAGGCACCGATTAAGAAGCTAATAGTACCAAGGACTCCCAATCAGTGCCTAGCACCGCGATTCATCGACACTTGTTTGGGGAATGTATAGGTGCGGAATGGTTTTAAAAGCCTAGAATAAATTGCAGTAGGATACGGAGGAAGAGTCATTGAAAAAGTTGCATTTGGGGAGGAAGGCGATGTTTTGGACCCTGATTAGTGTCCTTCTTTTGATTTACATAGCTACGATGATTTATCACACATATAAATCGCTTCCTGAAGGGATTGCTTATCAGAGTGATGTATATAAGGTTCATGAAATCAAGTTCTATCACGATTTGACTTACAAAAAAGGGGATAAAACCGTGCATGAACTGAAGATTTTTGACCGGATCAATGAAATTATCATGGATGCGGATAAGTTCATCGTCCTCGATATGTTTTTATTCAACGGTTACTACGAGCCTGAACAATCTTTCCCGCCGATAAGTGAAAACCTGGCGAACACAATCATCAAAAAGAAACAGGAGAACCCTGCCATCAAAGTAGTTTTTATATCTGATGAGGTCAATACAGGATACCGGTCTTATCAATCTAAACTCCTCTCTGAACTCGAGGGAAACGGAGTGGAAGTGGTCTACACAGATTTGGAAAGGCTTCGGGACTCTACACCTTTGTACTCTGGAGTTTGGCGGATGTTTTTCCAATGGTTCGGGCAAAAAGGAGAAGGCTGGATCCGGAATCCTTTCGCCAGCACAGCCCCGGACATGACTGCAAGATCCTACTTGAAACTTTTAAATGTAAAGGCGAATCACCGTAAAGTGGTCGCGACGGATAAAACGGCACTCATCACATCGGGCAATCCGCACGATGCATCCGCTTATCATGGGAATGTTGCTTTTGAATTTGGTGGTCCGATCATTCAAGAGATCATCAACGCAGAGCAAGCAGTAGTCAACATGTCAGAACCAGGTATTGACCTGCCTGATTATGATCGTGAAAAAGGTAAAAATTCGGGGCAATATCAAATTCAATACTATACCGAAGGAAAAACCCATAAACAAATCGTCGAAGCGATCAATGAAACGAATGAAGGAGACGAGATCCTCCTGGGGATGTTTTATATTGCTGATCGCTCTGTCATCAATCCGCTTATAAAAGCTGCTGAACGCGGCGTCGATGTCAAAATGGTGCTCGACCCGAATAAAAATGCCTTCGGGAATAAGAAAGCGGGTCTACCGAACATCCCTGTCGCAGAGGAACTATTAGAGGATTCAAAGGTTAAAATTGAAGTCCGATGGTACAATACGGGAATGGAACAGTATCATACGAAAATGATGTATATTAAAGATGAAGAAGAAGCAACGATCATCGCAGGCTCTGCCAACTACACAAAAAGAAACCTGGAAGCATTCAATCTAGAGTCTGATCTACAAATCAAAGGACGACCTGATTCAGAACTTATGAGGGAAGTCGAGCAGTACTTTCATCGGATTTGGAACAACAAAGGTGGAACCTATACTGTTGATTATGAAAAAAATAAAACCAAGCTGACCCCGTTACAGCGTGGCGTTTATACAATCCAGAAATTTTTGAGAATGACAACCTATTAAAAACCAAAAAACAGACCTCACCAGTTCAAGCTGATGGGGTCTGTTTTTCAAGGGACGTATATATCAAGATGCTTCGGCAGCATTTCGATTTTAAGGGGGAGTAGATCGCCTTCTTCTCCGTCGATATTAGAATGCAGTTTTTCAGAAGATGAAATTTTAAGCGTTGAAGTAGTGATGTATTCAACTTTGTCATCATGGATATGTTCGCCTTGTAAAAGTTCAGTCCCTAGCTTGATGAATCTTGGCAAGGAGACATCATGGATGACCAGACATTTCAGCTTTCCATCGTCGACTTCAGCATCGGGCGCAATTTTTTCAAAACCGCCGACGGAGTTCGTCAACGCTGCCAGGACAAGGAGGGCATTCCCTTTCCAAGTGCCCTGATCATGCTTCAACTCAATGTCGTAAGCTCTTTTCGCAGTAAGTGTTTTCAGGCCTTCAATCATGTAGGCAAGGGGGCCGAGCATCGTTTTTTGTTTGGGCGACACTTCATAAGTGGCTTCTGCAATAGCACCGGCAGCAATGATATTCATAAAATACCGATCGTTCACTTTTCCGATATCGACAGGGCGGGTTTCTCCTTTTTCAATTAAAGTGATTGCTTCATCAAAATCGAGCGGGATATGAAGCGCACGGGCAAAATCGTTCACTGTCCCCATCGGAATGATGCCGAAGTTCGGACAATGCTCCTGATCGGCGAGACCGTTCACCGTTTCGTTCAGGGTCCCGTCGCCTCCCATGGACACCACGACATCGAATGCTTCTACACAAGATGTACGTGCAAATTCCATCGCATCCAGCTCTTTTTCCGTAAGCTTGATGATGACATCATAATCCTTCTTGCGCAAAACATCCTCAACCTTGGACACATTCTTCCCAGCCTCTTCCTTCCCGGACGAAGGATTCACAATGATCATCGCTTTCTTCACCATAGATTCCCCCATAAAATCGAAACCGAACTGTAAGCAATATACAACCCTAATACCCTCAATTCAGTAGAGATTAACCTTGAATAAAAGCTCGGGTGCCAAGCACCGATTAAGAAGTCAACGGTACCAAGGGTCTCCGGACGGTGCCTGGCACCCATCTCAATCCCTTGAGCCCCAAAGGGTTTGAAAATGTACCAGGCAAATAAAAAACCACTGGGTGTGAATCCAGTGGTTTCGGTGCACTTTCAGTTTATATATGTTTTACTTGTCTAATGATCTTCCCCGAATATATCGAGCTGTTATGCCGCGTTTCCGTCTTCATCTTCAGAAGCAGATTGGGTTTCGATTTCGAGGTGTTCTTTCAGCTTTTTGCTGATTTCATTGCGTTCTTGTTCAGAGACAAGGTAGTAGAAAATGTCATTGATATACGTTTCAGTAGCTTTGACCTCAAAGGTTTGAAGTTTCTTCCTGGCATCTTTATAATTCGCTTGAATATCTTTCATCTCATCAAACGTCATGTTCGTTTTTACACTGCCACCGATCACATCAAGAACATTATCAAACTTCGTGATGGAAGAAACGCGAGCTCCCTTATCTATGACCCCCTGGATGATCTGGCGTTGACGATCATTACGTCCACGGTCCCCTCTAGGATCCTTCTTTCTCATTTGGACAAATGCAAGGGCCTCCTTGCCGTTTTCTAACTCAATTTCACCCTCTGGAAACTCGTAACCACTATAATTGAAAGCAAGATCATTCTGTACAGTCACACCATCAACAGCATTGACGATATCCTGGAACGATTCCATATTTACTTTGAAATAGTAATCAATCGGTATATCCAAAAAGTTCTCCACTGTTTCGACGGCCATTTTTGTACCACCAAACGCATAGGCATGGTTGATTTTATCGTCAAACCCTTTACCGATGATTTCCGTCCTTGTGTCACGTGGAATATTGAACATGATCATGGAATCATCATGAGGATTCACCGTGATAACGATCATCGTATCCGATCTGCCCTTATCATTTTCCCGTTCATCGACACCTAACATCAGAATCGAAATCGGTTCTCTATCATTTTTAGCTACTTTAGGCTTAGGCAAGTTCTTTTCACGGTCTGGATCAATCGGCTCATGAATTGCATCAGCCGTATCCTTTACCGAGTCATACAAATAATAAGCATAGCCACCGATTCCGGCTAAAACAATTCCCAAAACAATGACAAAGCCCCAGATGATTTTTTTCAACATTTTGACCCCTCTTAACTCTGGAAATTTTCCAATCTATCTCGATTATACAGCAACCACAAATCTATCAAAACATAATTTTTACAATGGAGGAAAGGATTCATAATTAGCGAAGTGAGAATAAGAAATAGTCGAGTCAAAGAAACCATTCTGGTAAAATAGGGAGCAAAAGCTTAGTCTGATAGATTTGAGGGATAATAATGGGGGATGAACATACTCGTAACCGAGAAGATTTACGTTTTAAAATCGCTAACCGTGAAGCCTTGATGGGAGTCATCCTGGCGATTTTCAACTTCATCTGGTGGTTCGCATTTGCTTATGGTTTAGGGAAGAAGCCTGTCGCAGAATATACATATATATTTGGATTCCCAGCATGGTTTTTTTACAGCTGCATCCTCGGCTTCATACTTTTTTCACTGATCGTTTTTGTCATGGTGAGACTATTTTTCATCGAGGTGCCTTTTGAGGACAGAGAGGAGGACGTCGAATGAACTGGGATGTCATCATACCTCTCTTTGGTTTTCTTGCGATCGTTTTCTTGATCGGGACCTACTCATCCAAATACATACGAAAAGCCCCTGATTTTCTGCAGGAGTACTTTTTAGGAAGCCGCCAATTGAATGGGTTCATTTTAGCGTTGACGATGGTTGCCACCTTTGGAAGCGCAAGCAGTTTTATCGGAGGGCCTGGGGTTGCGTATAACCTCGGCCTCGGATGGGTTCTGCTTGCGATGACCCAGCTTGTGACCGGGTATTTTACTTTAGCGGTATTAGGGAAAAAGTTCGCGATTGTCGCTCGAAAAATCAACGCAGTCACACTGATCGACTTTTTAAAAGAAAGATACCAGAGTAAGTGGGTCGTACTGCTTTCCGCAGCCAGCATCGTCGTTTTCTTGTTCAGCGCGATGGCAGCCCAGTGGGTAGGAGGAGGCCGTCTGATCGAGTCATTCACAGGGCTTTCCTACACAGCTTCATTGTTCATTTTTGCGAGTTCGGTGCTTGTTTACGTCGTGATCGGTGGTTTCCGGGCGGTTGCGATTACGGATAGTCTCCAGGGAATCGTCATGTTCATCGGGACCTTGCTTCTGTTGGTCGGAACGATTGTAGCGGGCGGTGGAATCTCCAACATCATGGCGGAACTAGCCGTTGAAAATCCAGCCCTCGTGTCACCATTCGGAGCCGATGGATCTCTGACTCCATTGTTCGTTTCATCTTTTTGGATTTTGGTTGGGGTAGGGGTCATCGGATTACCGCAAGTCGCTGTCCGGGCGATGTCTTACCGCGATTCGAAAGCAATGCACAAAGCGATGATCATCGGGACGCTCGTGGTCGGATTCATTATGCTCGGAATGCACCTGATCGGTGTCTTTGCACGGGTCGTCGTGCCAGGCATTGAAGTCGGGGACAAAGTCATGCCGCTCGTAGCGTTGGAAGTCCTGCCTGGCTGGCTTGCCGGGATTGTTCTTGCAGCACCGATGGCAGCCGTCATGTCCACGGTGGATTCGTTGCTGTTGCTTGTCAGTTCAGCTGTGATCAAGGACGTTTATGTGAACTATGTAAAACCGACAGCGTCACAGCGCCAGGTGAAAACGCTGAGCATAAGTATTACGGCAGTCATCGGGATCCTGGTGTTCCTAATGGCGATTAATCCGCCAGATTTCTTGATCTGGTTGAACCTATTCGCCTTCGGAGGGTTGGAAGCAGCATTCATCTGGCCGATCATACTCGGATTGTATTGGAAGAAAGGCAATGCCTACGGAGCATTCGCCTCGATGCTAATAGGTGTCTGCTCTTACATGATCATCCATCTGACAGCCCCGAACCTGTTTGGTATGCATACCGTCGTATTGCCAGTGGTGTTTTCATTTGTAGGCTATGTACTCGTCAGCCTGCTCACACAACATAAACGCCAACTCCAACAACTAAAAATCGTAGAGCGTTTTTGGGGAGCCTAACTATCTCGGTACTATTTCAGTAAAACCTCGGTCCAGGTACGATTCCAAAGTGTTCCGGCTCAAGGGATTTCAATAGTGCCTGACACCGATTCCAGAGCGTTGCGGCACAAGGGGTTTCAAATGGTACCTGGTACTTGTCTGTTTTAATCAAACATTTAATTTAATGAAGAAATCCGTTAATACCAGTTCTTTTTCATGGTTAAACAAACATTTGATTGAATCAACGAAAAAATTGTCGTCTATGAATTTTTAAATAAACTAATTGAAGAAAGGTTGAAGTTTTTTAGGAGGTTCAAGAGATTAAAGCATGGAGTTGGAGAATTGTATTTGGGGGAGAAAACAGATAAATAAATCTGCATAACCCTAGCAGTGATGTAGCTTTAAGAATGATAGATTAGTCTTGTGCAAATCGTATTGTTTTCTTGAGCTTCCGAATATCAGTTTTGTTTTTCCAATGTTCTTCGACTAATAACTCTAATTGTTCATGAATATCTTGTTGTCCTCTTCAAGCCGATCCATTCTATGTGCTAATTTATTAAATCTTGTGTCCATCTTAAATTTACAACTCCTCATGTAGTAGCCCTTAATCAAACGATTGATTGAACAACCGCAGAAAATGTCGTACCAATAAGGGAATGGGGATGTTGGTAAATCGTTGCTAACTGTACCTGGTATCTAAATTCAGCCCTTCCCTTGTGCCCGAAAGGATCTCATTCGGTACAATGTTTACTAACTTAAACATGCGTTCGTGGGTTTGATATAATTGGGTTAATTATTGTTGTTGGATTGGAAAGGTGAGTTTATTGGAAATACGTTTAGGGGTCATTGGACCTGAAGATTCAGTCAAACATATTTTGAGTTCGGCAGAACTGTTTGCGGCTATAACTTTATTGCCGTTCCCATATACGAATATCGAGCAAGTGGATGAGATCATTCATAAGAACCGGGTTCGGTCGATCAATGGATTTTCTCTAGTCAGGTTCCTTATACATATGCCGGATCCAAGACATTGGTTAATATGTGTTTGGGGCTTTAAAATTAAAGAACTTTATTGTCACTTTACTTATAGCCCGAAGATATGATCTTCCGCTTGATTAATTGGAATTGACTTTCCGATATTACACCTTGACTAATGAAGTGCCCGAGTTAGCGAAAAAACCTCTTAATTTTAGTGCGAATAATCTTTTTAACTCTCCTTTTTGTGTATAAATATATAAAAGCAGGCTGCTGCCTGCTTTATAAATTTCGTTTTTATCCTTCACTTGTAACCACTCAGACGAATAATACTTTTAGATTCTCATTTTCTGATATACGGGGTAACAACCAACAAGTTCACTTTAGTTCATTTTTTACTCGATATATTTTCCTTGGTCTTCCCTTAGTTGTGGGTGCTTCTTCTCCTATAATTTCTGCGATACCTTGTTCAACTAAACCGTTAAGTATACGCCGTGCGTTCCTCGGTGTCATTTTAAGCCATTCCGCAATATTGGCTGCTGTAATTGAACCATTTCCCACTCTTTTTTGGATAGACAGGACTTTATTAAATGTTGTTATTGTAATTCCACTATTTTTAAGTTTTTGGCTTACTTCCTTATTTTCTGTTCGATAACCGAAAGAAATTGACTCTTGATCTTTTAAAGGCCCCTCAATCATTCCACGATCATCAACAAGAAAAGCACTAAACGAATCAAAATTTTGTGCATGGTTTAATGCAAGACGTGCATTATCTTCTGCTGCGAGGGCAGTATCTCCGTACCCAATTCCAATATTAGATGGTAAATCAGTAATTACAGCAATTTTTTCTAAAAGGGTATTTATTGTGTTCTCTGTTTCCTTCAGAGAACCTCTCGTTGAAAAAACAACAAATATTCCAGTTCCAATGTTTACAAAGGATCCAGAAATGGATTCGGAAAAATTCAACATGGCAGATTGAATTTGTAAATTTGATCGATGAAGATCATATGAGTTGTAATTATCCCTCAGTTCCATCCCTTGGACTTTTAGGATAATGGCGGTTATCTGAGATTGTTTAAAATGCATGGTTTCCCATTGTTGAAGAGCCGTTGACAAGGTCTCCCGTATGTTACTTCGTGTAGGTGTAACCCAATACGCTGGAATGTTGTGTGCACGGAGCCGATCATGTATTGACCGTAGACAAGTAATACAAATCTCCACTTTCCCTTCTTTGAAAAGTTTTTGATGAAAAGATAGAAGGTCTTCCAGGGGAGTTTCATTTGTATATTCATGTACATGCACTTCTTTGGTGGAAATCCCTAAATCACGATAGGTCTCATAAACATCTCTTTCTTTCAACATATCGATACTAACACGTTCAAAGCTTTTTTTATCGGTGCAGCCTATTTCTACCATAGTCTTTGTTAGGCTTGCACCATCCATTGTGAGTAAGAAATAGGGCTGGGTCGTGCCACTCTCTTTTACTGAATTGAAAAGTGCTGGACCTGCGAGGATCCAAAGATCTACACCATTTTGATTTTTTTGAATGATTCCAGTTGCTTCCTCAGGATTTTCATATATAAATGGAACGATTTGCAGTTTTTCAATATATTCATGCGCTATTTCAGATATAAGATTGACAGAGTCAATTGGACCGATGATACCTGCTTTTGTTTTCAAGATTTTCACCCCAATAAATGATTATTTTTAAATCCCTAAATCCCTCTACAGAATTCAATGTTCTATAAGGTAAAAGGGGCAATTTATGTTATAGCTACCATTTGTATATTAATTATAACAATTCTTAAAGTCTAGGTATAAGTTGTTTTTCCATATTCGTACAGAAAAATATTATAAATTTTTAGAAATTTATGTTGACATCACTTTTGTTTGTTTGTATATTTTATTTAAGGAATACATTGAGAATTATTCCATAAATGTTTTCTAAAAGGAGGACCATGAATGAGTACGAATATGTCAAAGGAGAAAAATTCCTTAGTTGATTCCGAAGTATTTCGGAATGTTATCGGTCATTTTGCTAGTGGTGTATCCATCATTACTGTGAGAAATAAGGATGTCAATTTCGGAATCACGGCTAGTGCGGTTAGTTCCGTTTCACTTGATCCGCCAATGTTGCTAGTGTGTGTTAATAAAAGTACTGGTACATGCCATGCAATTTCGGAAACTGAAACATTTACGGTAAATATTCTAAGTGAACAACAAAAAGAGTTGGGATTACAATTTGCAAGGGCAAATACGGATAAGTTCAGTGGTGTTAACTTTACTTATGGTGAGCTTGGGAACCCCGAACTGAATCAGGCACTTGCCACCATCGAATGCCGAGTGGTTGAAGAAGTTACTGGTGGAACCCATTCTGTTTTTCTAGCAGAGGTACAAGATGCCCGTGCTAGCGATGGTGATCCTTTAGTTTACTATAGGGGGAAATTTGGCTATTTTACGGAAATGTGAAAAAGCTGATGATGCAATCTTATTAAATTGTAAATAAAGAATGGAGGAAAACAAATGGCATTAATGACGGGTCAACAATATCGCGAGTCGCTGAATGATGGGAGAGAAGTCTACATAGATGGGGAAAAGGTCAAGAATGTAGCAGAGCATCCCTCCTTTAAACCTATCGTGGATATAAAGGCCAGGATGTATGACATGGCCCAAGAACCGGAGTTCAAGGATACTTTGACTACAAGATTAACAGATGGAGAGATTGTGTCCAGAGCGTATAAAATACCAGAAGAAAAAGAGGATCTGGCTGCCATCCGCAACCATGTGGAAACGGTCCTCGACGAACTTGGTGGCGTCGTCTATCGGGTAGGCGATGAAACCATCGGAGAAATGTGGTCCCTCTATGACGCACAGGATAAGTTGAATGAAATAGATCCGTCCTATGCAAAAAATATCAAGTATCATATCGATCGTGTCGCAAGGGAAGATTTGTTCCATGTGTCCGCGAATACGGATCCAAAAGGAGACAGAAGCAAATTATTCAGCGGAAAAGACGGTGGCACATTGCTTCATGTCGTAGAAGAGAACGATAAAGGGATTGTCATCCAAGGAGCAAAATTTGAAACAGCGGCTGCATATGCCCACCAAGCCTTTGTCAAACCTACGATTTTGGACTGGAATGCCGGGTCGGAAAAAATGGCTCCTTTCGCTTGCGGATTCATTTGTGATATGGGCTTACCTGGGCTGAAGCATATTTGCCGTACCTCCCTCGGTACGGACCGTGATGAAGACGATTACCCGATTGCGACGAAATTCGAAGAGATTGATACCTTACTCGTTTTTGACCATGTGTTGATCCCATGGGAAAATGTTCTTTTCCATCGCTCCTTAGAATCCGCAGCTTACATCCGTTCCACCCTGCATCGTTATTCAGCCTTTAACTACACGCTTCGAATGTTACGCAGAGCAGATTATTTACTGGGGACCGCTTTATTAAATGTCGAACAAACCGGTTTAACCCAGCTTCAAGCCGTCAAGGAAAAAGTCTCGCAACTCATCAATTACCGTGAGGGAATCAATGCCCATTTAACTGCAGCGGTTGCCGAAGCTGAGAGAAGCCCTGGCGGATTGATGATGCCGAATCAATCCCTTCTTTATACCGGACGTGTGTTTGCCTTATCGAATTTTCCAGCGATGGCTCATTTGACAAGGGAACTGGTCGGCGGCCAATTGGCTGTGACGCCTGACTCCAAAACGATGGCCGATCCAGAATTAAAGGAATATTTCGACCGGTATTATTCAGTGGGAGAGTGGACCCCAGACGACCGTGGAAAACTACTTTATTTCGCAAGGGACTTACTGAATTCTTCTTATGCGGGCCACCGGACAACGTTTGAATTGTTCGCACAAAGCCCGCCGTTCGCTCAACAAATGGCGGTGTTCAATAACTTTGATTTGGAGGCACAGCGTGACTTGGTACGAAAGGCTGCTGGGTTGAAATTAACTAAACCAGTTCCTGTAGGGTAATAAGAAAGGAGTTTTTTTCATTGCAAGTTTATTCACCCGGTACATTGAAGCTTCCGGCATCAGTACTAACAATTGGTGCCTTTGATGGTGTCCATAGAGGTCACCAAACTTTACTTTTAAAAACTAAAGAACGCGCAAAGAAACTCGGTGTCCCTTTTGTTGTATATACATTTGATCCACCTCCGAAAGTTTTTTATAAAAAATGTCAAATGATCACTTCTCTCGAAGAAAAGCTTAACCGTCTTAAGATGATTGGTGCTGATCATGTGATTGTTGCTTCATTTAACGAATTGTATGCCAAACAAGAAGTGCCTGTGTTCATGCAAGAGCTGAAGAAAATAAACCCGGTTGAAATTTGGGAAGGTCCTAATTTTCAATTTGGTAAAGATAGAAAGGGGTCCATCAAGGAATTAAGAAGGGATTTTAAAGTGGGCATTTTAAAGCCTTTGAAATGTGAGCAAGGTGAATTGATATCTTCTACCCGTATACGTGTATTACAAAAGCAAGGAAACCATTCTTTAGCACAGAATTTACTTGGGGACCTGAACTCTATTTCATTGTAAAACTGTGATCATATAAATTGATTTAAAAGGAGAATAAAATGGGAATAAAAAGGTATCGCAAATTTGAAACGAAAAAATTTTACCCGGCTAATATGGGAAAAGAGTCGCATCATATCTCAAATGAATTTTCGATGGTCGTTCGTGCTGGGAACCGGATATTTATGAGGGGGCAAACAGGATTCGATTTGGATGGGAAGTTTCATGGTGAAAATGACGTAATTGAGCAAACAGAAAATGCATGTCGTTGTATAAAGCAGCTCCTTGAAGAAGCAGGCGGCCAGTTAAAAGACGTCTGCAAACTCACCACCTATGTCACAGACCGAAATTACCGAAGTGAAGTCTATGGTGTAATCGCAAAACATTTCAAAGGGGTTTACCCAGTTAGTACGGGTCTTGTTGTGAACGGACTCGCACTCCCTGAAATGCTAGTGGAGATAGATGTAGAAGCCGTTATCACCGATAATTAATTGGTAAATTTATGTATTTTTAAGGTCGAATCACTAACAGGAGGAGCAACAATATTGGATTGTTGCTCCTAATTTTAAGAGATGAAGAGGAAAAATGGATTGAATAGTTGGAAGTGAGGTTGTAAGTATTGAAAATAAATCTTGATCGATTGTTAACTGATATAGAGAAGTATGCTGAATATGGGAAAAATCAACATGGCGGTGTGACCAGACCTAGTTTTTCAGAGGCTGATCATTCGGTTCGAAAATTATTCATTAACGAATTAGAGGAAATGGGTTTAAGAGTAACGATTGATGGAGCAGGTAATATATGGGGAAGGCATTATAGAAAAGGAAATAAGGAAGGCAGTATAGTAATCGGATCTCATTTGGATTCCGTACCCAATGGTGGTAAATTCGATGGCCCACTAGGCGTCCTTATGGCAAAAGAGATTGTAAAAACGTTAATGGAGTCAAATGTTACACTTGACCATGATCTTGAGATTATTTCATTCACGGCAGAGGAGTCCAACGATTTTAATTTATCCACGTTTGGAAGCCGTAGTTTTGTTGGTCGATTAAATGCAGAAATGTTGAAAGAAGCCCGCAATTCAGAAGGAATCCTTCTTAGTGAGGAATTGGAGAAAGTCGGGGGCGGACTTGCACAATTTCCGATTATGGAAGATATGAGACGTGATAAGAAGGCTTTCATCGAACTCCATATCGAGCAGGGACAACGATTAGAAGACCGTGATATCTCCATGGCGGTCATTGATACAGTTGTTGGCACTTATCGAAGTATTGTTAAAGTTACTGGAGAATCGAATCACTCCGGTACAACGATGATGGATCATAGAAAAGATGCTTTTACTGCTGCGGCTGAAATGGTCCTTGAAGTAGAAAGGTATTGTAAACAATTTAAGGACGATGTCGTAGGTACTGTCGGTAAAGTAGAGGTTTTTCCGAATGCAGCAAATATTATCCCTGGCCAGGTTAAGTTTATATTTGAAGTAAGAGGAAAGAAAGAAGAAAAATTAGAACATGCGGTTAATAGGATTCAGGAAGTTTGGCAAGAAATTGCCGATAGAAGACAAATAGAATTCATACAAGAGGTTTTGCTCGATCAAAAGCCAGTTGTATTTGATAAAGGGATCGTAAACATTCTTCAAAGCACTGCTTCTGAAATGAATGAACCATGTCTAACATTACCTAGTATGGCCGTACATGATGCAGCCCATATGGCAAGTATCACGAGGGCAGCAATGGTGTTCGTCAAAAGTATTGGTGGTAAAAGTCATTGTCCGGAGGAGTATAGCCATCCTATAGATATTGAAAAAGCGGGAAACCTTATTTTAAAGGGGATTATCAATTTGGATCGACACTTTCTAGACTAAATATTCTTCGTGAAAAATATAATAATCTTTTAAACTACTTTAATTTCAGATAAAAGCCTGTTGCTCATGAGTAATCAGTCTCTTTTTTCATAACTATCTCCCGAATAGGATGGGATCGTATATATAGATTTAAAAATAGAAGGTGGGTTCAGGTTGATCAAAGAAAAGTTTCGTGTGGAAAAAGACTTTTTAGGTGAGAAAAAAGTAGAAAAGGATGTATATTACGGTATCCAGACATTACGTGCAGTCGAAAATTTCCCTATTACAGGAAACCGAATCCATGGTGATTTAATCAGAGCTTTGGCGATGGTTAAAAAAGCAGCCGCTTTAGCCAATATGGAAACAAAACAATTATATAGTGGTCATGGCAAGGTAATATGTCAGGTTGCTGATGAAATCATAGCTGGAAGGTGGCATGACCAGTTCATTGTGGATCCGATTCAAGGTGGGGCAGGTACTTCTATCAATATGAATATAAACGAAGTAATTGCAAACCGCAGCCTTGAATTACTCGGTTTCCAAAAAGGTAGCTATTTTCATTTGAGCCCAAATAGCCATGTGAATATGTCCCAATCTACCAATGATGTATTCCCTACGGCAATCCATATTGCCACACTCAAATTAATTAGAGATTTGCAAGATACGATGAAGGATATGCACGGTATATTCAAGGAAAAAGCAAATCAGTTTCAAAAAGTAATTAAGATGGGGCGCACGCACCTTCAGGATGCAATCCCAATTCGATTAGGCCAAGAATTTGAGGCGTATGCACATGTTCTAAAACGGGATATGGGACGAATCAGACGATCAAGTCTAACCCTAAATGAAATCAATATGGGTGCAACGGCTGTTGGAACAGGATTGAATGCTGATTTAATCTATATGGATCGGGTCGTCAAACATCTGGCTGAGATCAGTGGATTTCCATTGGTACATGCAAAGCATCTTGTAGATGCCACTCAAAATACGGATGTTTATACAGAAGTTTCTTCCGCGTTAAAAGTTTGTATGATAAATATGTCAAAAATTGCGAATGATTTGCGGTTGATGGCTTCTGGTCCAAAGGCAGGTCTATCAGAGATCACACTCCCTGCACGACAGCCAGGGTCATCCATCATGCCTGGAAAGGTAAATCCTGTTATGGCTGAACTGATTAATCAAATTGCCTTCCAAGTTATTGGTAATGACCATACCATTTGCCTTGCTTCTGAGGCGGGTCAACTGGAGTTAAATGTAATGGAACCTGTATTGGTATATAATCTACTACAATCCATTAGTATAATGAACAATGGTTTCCGTGTCTTTACGGACAAATGCCTGTCTGGTATCGAAGCAAATGTAGTTTCTCTTCGAAGAAATGTAGAAAAGAGCGTCGGAATCATTACCGCGGTAAATCCCCATATTGGTTACGAGGTAGCGGCAAGGATTGCAAGGGAAGCAATGACAAGTGGGAAATCAGTCCGTGAATTATGTCTTCAATTTAATGTCTTGACAGATGAGGAATTGGACACGATTTTGAATATTTATGAAATGACTGAACCAGGAATTGCTGGTTCAGAACTTTTAAATAGGGATTAAGTCATTTATGTTTGTGTTATATACAATAAAATAAGTTAATTAATAAAATCCCAACATTCGTAGTCTAAATAGATAAAGAACCTTGAATTTGGATTTATTCAAAGTTATCCATCTAGAATTATAAAAACATCCTTTATTGTTGAAGAGGTACTATCATCAGAAACGAATGAAGGAAATTTTTGTGTTTTTATTTCGCCAAATGGTAAAAACAGTAGAGTACTCTGATTATGACTAAGGTTCAAGTGATAAATCCTGAGTATAAAGTATCAAGGGAGCCTACAAAATACATAAAGAGAAATCTTCTATATTAGGAACCTAAAATGTATAGAATTTTTCGAAAATTTAATTGACATCAATTTGTCAATTTGTTATTTTGTTATTAAGGGAATAAATTGAGACAAATTCCGTTTATTGAAGTGCATTTGAATTTCTGGATATTACATGACGAAAGGATAATGCAAACGGGAAAATATTTAATCTGGACGCCGATTTTAAAGGGGAGGAAAACAAATTGCATTAATGACGGGTCAACAATATCGCGAGTCGCTGAATGATGGGAGAGAAGTCTACATAGATGGGGAAAAGGTCAAGAATGTAGCGGAGCATCCCTCCTTTAAACCTATCGTGGATATAAAGGCCAGGATTATTACTTGATGAACCATCTATGGGGTTATCTCCTAAACTAGTGTACGAAGTATATGAAAAAATAACGGAATTGCATCAACTGGGAACAACGATTCTTCTAGTTGATCAAAATGCCTTTTTGATCTAGATGGGAACTTCCATGGGATTGGAGATGTAGTGGAGCAGGCTGAAATGGCATGTACTTGTGTAAGGCAACTAATTGAAGAGGCCGGGGGAACAATCAAAGATATTTGTAAAATAACAGTTTATTTATTAAACCGGGAAGATCGAAGCAAAGTATATCCGGTTATAGCTAAACATTTTAAGGATGTCTATCCTTGCAGTACAGGATTGATTGTTAACGGCTTTGCGATGCCGGAGATGCTTATGGAGATTGATGTAGAGGCAGTAATTAGTGAATGAAGGCTCGTAAAGAATAAAGCGGTATTTTGATAAAGTAAATACTATTTTCATTAAATGGATTGACTATATTCATTAAATTTTTTCAGATGGGGGATTTAAGTTGAAAATAACAAGTACATTTTCAGTAGCAGGCCGTTGTTCTTTAACTGGTGCACTAGGAGTAATCGTTACATCAAGCAGTCCATCAGTTGGGGCAAGGTGTCCATGGGTTAAAACAGGAGTAGGTGCTATATTAACACAAAATGTAACGGATCCTAGATTAGCGGATATTGGATTTTCTGTATTGGAAAACGGTTATGATGCCCAATCAGCTATTCGTTCAATGAAAGAAACCTCTCCGTTTCCAGAGTACAGGCAAATAGCTGTTATAGATGGTAAAGGTAATTCTGCATCATTCACTGGGAATCAGGCTTTAGGTGTACATGGAGAATTTCATGACAAAAATGTTGTGAGTATCGGTAATCTTCTTAGTGATTCTTCTATCCCGGAAGCAATGGGGCGGACTTTTTTACAAACGGAGGGAGAACCTTTGACTGAGAGATTAATTAGGGCAATGGAAAAAGGATTTGAAATGGGTGGGGAGTTGGATCAAGAGCATTCAATCGCACTTCTGATACATACAGATGATCCTTTTGCCTACGCTGATTTGCGTGTGGATTATAGTGATCATCCTTTAGAGGATTTAAAGAAGCTTTGGGAAATCTATGCACCCCAGGCTAATGATTATAAAGTAAGGGCGGTTACTCCTGACTTTGCTCCTTCCTATGGGGTAAAAGGGGATGAGTAAAAAACGCTAAATGCCATAAACACATAATAACCAACATGAAATCAAAGAACTCGACTTGGCTGTAGTTTTGCAGTATTTAGTCGAGTTTCTTCAAGAATAAGCTTAAAAAGACCCAATGAAGGACCAACAAATCAATAGTTTCCTTCAGTAATCCGGTCTACCTAACTATGGTCTAAGCCCAACTGTCGAAGTCTACGAGGTGATTAATCTAAATTGAAACCGCTTCCAATAGTAAGTATGTCTAAAAGTGTATTAGTTGCAGGATAAGTTTAAAATCTGTTAATTAATGGAGGAAATTATGCGAGCTGAGAGACGTTTTATTGAGTTTATTCCGGAAGATGAAAGGCATGGAAATCCACGTAGTTTATTCCCAATGTGGTTTGCAGTGAATTTGTTACTTTTAACCGTTGTTACTGGGGGATTGGGTGTTCAAGCCGGGCTAAATTTATTTTGGAGTTTAATAGGAATTCTTCTAGGTAATCTTGTCGGTGGATTTTTCATGGCTACACATTCTGTCCAAGGCCCAAGACTAGGAGTACCGCAAATGATTCAAAGCCGAGCACAATTTGGTGTAATAGGTGCCGTACTACCTCTTGTACTCGTGATAATTATGTATGTAGGGTATGGTGCAAGTAATGCAGTGCTCGCTGCGCAGGCTCTTAGTTCTGAAACTTCTATTTCTATTGAATGGGGGGTTGTAATCCTCAGTGTTATATCACTTGTAATTGCTTTTTACGGACATGATTTGATTCACAAAGTGCAACGTTATTTAACGATTTTGTTAGGAATCATATTCATTTTTGTAACTGTTGTAGCATTTCAGCTTGATTTTCCTGAAGGTAGCTGGTCACCAAGTCAATTTGAACTTTCTGCCTTTCTACTAGTTGTAGGGGTTAGTGCAACCTGGCAATTGACTTACGCACCCTATATAGCAGATTATTCACGATACCTTCCACAAGATACTGATTCGCGCAAAACGTTTATTTATACTTATGGTGGCTCGGTACTTAGTACAACTTGGATGATGACTTTAGGTGCCATTCTTACAGTAACACTTCCACAATTTTTAAATAATGCTAGTCTTAGCCTCGCTAACCTTGTCGGTTCTGGCTGGGCGATCATTATTTTCACCGCGATCATTTTAGGATCTATGGGTGCAAATGTGCTAAATCTTTACGGTGCGTTTATGTCCATTACTACAGTTTTGGAGACTTTTGTGAAATTAAAATCAACAATTCAAACAAGGTTTGTATTACTCCTTATCTGTTCAGTAATATCGACAGCTCTTGCCGTATTTGGAAGTGCGAACTTCATGACCAATTTCTTAAATTTAATATTGTTGCTTTCCTATACTCTGTTCCCATGGACAACTATCAACCTAGTTGACTTTTTCCTTTTACGTCATGGAAATTACAATATTAATGCTTTATTCGATCGCAATGGAGAATATGGCAAGTATAATTGGAAGGCACTTATTTCATACCTAATCGCAGTCGTCTGTGAAATTCCGTTCCTGAATACTACAATTTATCAAGGCCCAATTGCAAAGGGACTTAATGGAATTGACCTTGCTTGGATTGTAGCCTTAGTCGTTCCAGGTATCCTGTATTATTACTTAATGAAGGAGGAAATCCAGGTAGAATTTGATAGTAAATCAATGTAAGCGATAATGATGGCTTAGAATCAATGTTAGTAATTATTACTAAATTAATTTAGAAGGCGGGATTGAATGCAGATAATAGCTGATATTGTACTTTCAAGTAACACTGTCTTTACCGGCGTAGAAGATAAACCAAAAAAAGCGATGATTGCAATTAAAGAAAATAAAATTGTTGCTATTGGCTCCGAAGCAGAGGTCGCATCATTTATAAACAGTGAGACAAAAAGATATGACTTTAAGGATGAACTCATTATGGCTGGTTTCAATGACTTTCACATCCATTTGACAGTGGGATGTTTAACTGAGCATTTTGCAAACTTAAGCAATGCTACCTCGGAACAGGAAGCTGTTGAGCTACTAAAAAACTTTTACGAAGAAAAAGGCAATGGTGAATGTGATAAAAATCAATGGATCTTAGGATTTAACTGGCATCATGTGTTTTGGGAAAGGCCGGAATTGCCCCATCGTTCTTCCTTAGATGAAGTGTACCCAAATCAACCAGTTTGTTTATTGAATTCAGACTTACATGGTGTTTGGTTGAACAGTAAGGGGCTTGAAGTATTAGGAATTACTCATGAGACACCAGACCCACCATACGGAAAAATTATAAAGGATGAAGATGGTAATCCAACGGGTGTACTAGATGAGACGGCAATTAGATTAGCGAAATCAGCGTTAAATATTCCGTTGGAGCAACATGCGTGTATGTTCCAAGGATTTTTAGAAAAAGCAGCTAAATATGGAGTAACATCTGTTGGTGATATGCTTTATCTTCCTGGATTTGATATAGGGTATTTAGAGAATTATGAGGAATTTGAAAAACAGGGAACTTTAACTGTGAGGATAGACTTTTTATCTGCATTAAATGGGGATTTAGATTATGTAAAACAATTACGTGATAAATACAAGTCTGGAAAATTGAAGTTTTCTGGTTTGAAACAATTTTTAGATGGTGTGCCTGCAACATACACAGCTTATTTGCATGGTACTTACTATGATAATCCTAAGACAAATGGGGATACATTAATTCCACCGGATGTTGTAAAGAAGTGGATCACAGATGCAGATAAAGCAGGGTTTAGGGTTAGGCTTCATGCTTGTGGGGACGGAGCAATTCGTCTAGCCTTAGATAGTTACGATCTAGCAAAGAAAAGAAACGGATCAAGGGATTCAAGACACACGATTGAACATGTCGAAACCGTAACCACGGATGATTTAGACAGGTTTTCCGAACTTGGAGTTATTGCCTCCATGCAACCGGACCATATCGCTTTATTTAAAACATTTGCGGAAAACACTTATCCTTCCCGATTAGGACCAGAACGAGCTCCTTATTGGCCTATTAAAACATTGATGGACCATGGTGCATATTTGGCTTTCGGGAGTGATTATCCTGTAGTTAGTTTAAATCCGATGTATGGGGTGTATCGGGCCGTTACTAGATTACATAATGATGGGGAGCCGAAAGGGGGATGGTTTCCGGAAGAGAAGGTATCCTTAGCAGACACCTTAAGGGCATACACACTTGGTGGTGCTTACGGTAATTTTAGAGAAGCAGAACTGGGAACACTTGAAGTGGGAAAATTGGCAGATATCGTTGTTCTTAATCAAAATTTATTTAATATCGATCCGGAAGAGATTTTAAACACAGAGGTAAAACTAACAATTGTTGATGGAGAGGTAGTTTATGAACGAGCAAGTAAGGCCAGTTTAATGGGGTAAATATCCATTGAAGTTCATCGGGGGATGAATAAGCTTCATGAAATATAAGAGGTATATATAGCTGATAGACCAACTGATTGAGGGTGGTTTCAATGAAAGTGAAGAGTTTTAAAGTTTCATAGTTTTAACTGTAAATAAATTTTTTTAAGAGGAGGACTTGATGCATTGGCTAAACAATTAGTAAGATCTTTAGGGCTATGGGGAGCGGTTGCGACGGCTGTCGGTATTGTAGTTAGCTCAAGTGCAATGGTGTCTTTAGGACAAGGATTTGGTAATGGTGGTAAAGGGTTTGTTATTGCTATGGTGTTTGCACTATTTCTGAATGTTTGTGTCGCGTTTTCTTTTGCAGAACTCTCAGGAATGGTTCCTCGGGCTGGGGGATTGAACCACTATACACTTCCTGCTATGGGACCATTTGTTGGGATGGTGGCGGTAATTACTGGTTATGTGCTCGTTACTTTATTTGCGGGCAGTGCAGAAGCCGCCATATCAGGAATTGTATTTAATGAGGTATTTTCTGTCGGGGCAAACCCCATTGTCATAGCTATAATTGTTGTGACTCTTCTTGGTATTGCGAACTTGTTTGGAATACAAATATTTAGCTGGACACAAATGGTACTCACAACTCTTCTAATTGCATCTACAGTAATTCTTGGAATTATCGGATTAACAGGGGTCGGTGCAGGAGAACCAGTATCAAATCCAATAGAGTTTAACCCTATGGGCTGGGGTGTATTAAGTTTAACCGCACTTGCATTTTGGCTTTTTGTAGGAGTTGAATTTGTAACGCCGTTGGCAGAAGAAATAAAAAAGCCTAAAATCTACATTCCGTTGTCCATGATTTTAGGTTTGGTAATCATTTTTGTTGCAGATATGTTGTTCGGGTATGCTTCTATCAAGCACGCGCCATTAGATCAATTAGCAGGATCATCCTCACCTCACGTCGATACAGCAAAAGCAATTTTAGGTGAAAAAGGTCTGATTTGGATGGGGATCGTTACCATCCTTGCAACCTCAAGTACGTTAAACACCTTAATCAGTTCAATAGCGCGGATGCTTTATGCAATGGCTCTTGAAGGGCAAATGCCCAAGGTGTTTGGGAAGCTTAATCGTTGGGGAACTCCTTGGGCAGCAATCCTATTCTTGTGTGTGCTCTTCGTAGCTTTCTTACTAATCGGTATCACAAACAGTTCCACCTTAACAATCTTTATTTTAGCTGGATGTATATGCTGGATGCTTGCTTATGTTGTAGCCCATTTAAATGTTATTATATTACGATTAAGATTCCCAAATGCAAAAAGAGGGTTTAAATCACCTTTTGGATACACATTTCAAATCATAGGAATTTTAGGTATGCTTTACGTTATGGTCAACATTTTCCCGGATCCGGTCATTAAAGCTGAAATTTACAAATATACTTTTTTATTTTTAGCATTAACCGTGGTTTATTCTATATGTTGGATAAAGTTTATTATGAAAAAGAAATTATTTGAAACAACTCCAATAGAAAATCTCCTTGATGAAACAGACTATGAATCCCCTCAATCCAAAGAAAAAATTAGCGGTTAAATCTTATCTTTTAAATACTTTTGTCAAGGAAAATCTTTGTTGTGTTATTGACTTTCCATGAAAAATATTTACTTAAGGCTAATCAAAAGTCCCCTAAGCACAAGATTTTTTATGAAATATGTTATGTATTGAATAACTAATTGTTAAAAAGAATGAAAAAACTAGTATTATTTTTATTGACAAAAGTCAAAATATTTCGTACTTTCTATATAAGGAATATTTCTTTAAGTATTCCTTTTATCAGAAGTTCCACTGTGCAGAATGTTTCGTCTGTTGCAATTAATTAAATTAGGAGGTATGGAAACATGGTACGTGCTCAAACATTATCACGGATTGAAAATCTAATTGAAGTGGACAAGTTGCATTACTTGCATCCAACAACTGTACCTAAAGCGTTCATAGAAAACGGTCCGAAAATTATTTTCAATAATGGAAATGGGATCCGTGTAACAGACATTAAGGGTGATACGTATATTGACGGTGCTTCTATGCTTTGGAACGTCAATTTAGGACATGGAAACAAGGAACTTGCCCAAGCTTCCTATGACCAAATGTCTACCCTTGCTTACAGTTCTTCATTTTACGGATACTCCAATGAAAAAGCTGTACGCTTGGCAGAAAAAGTAGTTTCTACCGCGCCTGGGAATTTAAGTGCGATTTTCTTTACTTCTGGTGGCTCAGAATCAAATGATACAGCCTTTAAATTGGCACGTTTCTATTGGAATTTAAAGGGGCGTCCAACAAAGAAAAAGATTGTTTCGATTAGCCGTAGCTACCACGGTGCAACAGTTTCAGCCGGAACAGCCACAGGCATTGATGCTTTCCATAGCTTTGCAGGCTCAAGGGATCAAGACATGGTAAGAGCAAAGTCTCATTTAACAAATTGTGAGTTGGGCGATAAGGATGACCCTAACTATGAAGGATGTATTCGGGATGTAATCGAGAAAGAGGGGGCAGAAACCATCGCCGCCATCATCCTTGAACCAATCCAAGGTGCAGGAGGAGTTCATGTTTCACCAGACGGTTATTTAAAAGCAGTAAAAGCTCTCTGTGAAGAAAATGATATTCTTATGATTTCTGATGAAGTCATTTGTGGATTTGGACGTACTGGAAAAATGTTCGGTGTAGATAACTGGGATATTACACCAGATATCATGTGTGTTGCAAAAGGAATTACAAGCGGGTATGCCCAACTAGGTGGAGTTCTAATAAATAAACAAATCAGAGATACAATCGTTCAGTATGACCAAATTTTAGGTCACGGGTTTACATATAGCGGACATCCGACTGCTTGTGCCGTTGGACTAAAGACGATTGAAATTCTCGAACGAGACAATATTCTTGATAACGTTAACAACATGGAAAAAGAATTGAAAAAAGGCTTTGAGTATTTAACGGATAAACACCGTTATTTTACAAAAACCAGAGCAGTGGGCTTACTCGCCGGATTTGAACTTCAGCAAGACCGTGATGCAGATGTACCATTTGCAGAGTTAGTCAAGCCTGCATCGTTTGTCGTAGACGAGTGCTTCAAACGTAAATTAATTTTACGAGCGGCTGACTTTGAAAAAGGCAAAGATATTGTTGCTATTGCTCCACCGCTTATCATCAATAAAGAAGAAATTCAAGAAATGATCAATATTATTGACGATGCGGTTACTGCATTTGAAAAAACAGTGAAGTAAATACAGGAATAACAACATGTCAGAGAACTTCGTAAATTTTTAGCTGGAGCTCTGACATGTTTGCTTTTAAACTTGGAGGGATTTTAATGGCAAACCAATTGCTTGAAATAACCAGTAAAGTCAGTAAGTTTCTAAAGGGAACCAAAAAACTGTATATAAACGGAGAGTTGGTAGAATCCGTTTCATCTAAAACATTTGATACTTATAATCCCGCAACAGGAGACGTATTAGCCAGCGTCTATGAAGCGGAAGAACAAGATATTGATCTGGCAGTAAAGGCGGCGAAAAAGGCTTTTGAAGAGGGACCATGGTCAAAAATGAGCACTGCAGAAAGAGCAAGATTGATTTATAAACTAGCCGATCTTATAGAAGAACATAAAGAGGAGCTAGCCCAGTTAGATACTCTAAATAATGGTAAGCCCATAAATGAGGTACGGGTCGTTGATTTACCTGATACAATCGAACAGTTTCGTTATTTTGCTGGGTGGGCAACGAAGAATATGGGGCAAACCATTCCTGTTTCAGGACCTTTCTTAAACTATACACGTCACGAACCAGTTGGAGTAGTTGGACAAATCATCCCTTGGAACTTCCCTATTAATATGGTTTCATGGAAAGTTGCTCCAGCAATCGCTGCCGGATGCACTGTTGTTTTAAAGCCAGCTGAACAGACTCCGTTATCCGCTCTTTATTTTGCAGAACTTGTTGAAAAAGCAGGTTTTCCTCCTGGTGTAGTTAATATTGTTCCAGGATATGGAAGAGCGGCTGGTAATGCGATTGTGGAACACCCAGATGTAAACAAAATTTCGTTTACCGGCTCCACTGCTATTGGGAAACAAATAATGAAAAAAGCCTCTGATACTATGAAACGTTTGACACTTGAACTTGGCGGAAAGTCTCCTAATATTATCCTCCCAGATGCAGACCTTTCAAAAGCGATTCCTGGTGTGTTCAACGGCATTATGTTTAATCAAGGGGAAGTCTGCAGTGCCGGTTCGAGAGTTTACGTTCATAAAGACCATTTTGATGAAGTGGTTAATGGCATGGTTTCACTTGCCCAAAATGTAAAGCTCGGAAATGGGTTGGAGATAGATACAGGAATGGGACCACTTGTGTCTAAAAAACAGCAAGATCGCGTGTTTGAATATATTAACACAGGCATAAAAGAGGGAGCAAAGGTAGTAACCGGTGGAGGAAAATCAGATATTGGTTTCTTTATTGAGCCAACCATATTTGTCGATGTCAACGAACAAATGACGATTGCAAAAGAAGAAATATTTGGACCAGTTGTTGTCGTTATGGCTTATGATACGGTAGACGAGGTAATTGAGCGCGCTAATAACTCGGTATACGGATTAGGTGCAGGGGTCTGGACGGAGAATGTGAAAACGGCTCACAACGTTGCAAATAAATTAAAATCCGGTAGTGTTTGGATCAATTGTTATGACGCGCTAAATCCTGCCTCTCCATTTGGCGGTTACAAGCAATCTGGATTTGGTAGAGACATGGGTTCTTATGCACTAGAAGGATATACCGAAGTGAAAAGTGTTTGGGTGAATTTAGAATAATTTAAAATGTATAGGAGAATGGGTCATGATTATTGGAGTACCGAAAGAAATAAAAAATAATGAAAACCGGGTCGCTCTTACACCTGCTGGAGTCGTTTCATTTGTAAAACTCGGCCATAAAGTATTCGTAGAGAGGGATGCTGGTGTTGGGAGTGGTTTTACAAATGAAGAATACGTAAGTACCGGTGCAGAAGTTGTTGAAAGTGCGGAAGATGTTTGGTCACAATCTGAGATGATAATGAAGGTAAAAGAGCCTCTTGCAAGTGAGTATGGCTATTTCCGTAAAGGCCTTATTCTATTCACTTATTTGCATTTGGCAGCAGAGCCCTCATTAGCACAAGCTTTAAAAGAAAGTGGTGTTCTAGCAATCGCCTATGAAACTGTTGTAGCGGGCCGTACTCTACCACTTCTTACACCAATGAGTGAAGTTGCCGGTCGTATGGCAACACAAATTGGTGCACAATTCCTACAAAAAACAAACGGTGGACAGGGGATCCTTTTGGCAGGCGTTCCTGGTGTAGAACGCGGTAAAGTTACGATAATCGGCGGTGGAATCGTTGGAACGAACGCAGCTAAAATGGCGATCGGTTTAGGTGCTGACGTAACGATTATCGACTTAAGTGCGGAACGGCTACGTCAATTAGACGATATTTTTGGCAACCAAATTAAAACCTTGGTATCAAACCCATTCAACATTGCAGAAGCAAGTGCAGAAGCAGATCTTTTAGTCGGTGCAGTATTAATTCCCGGTGCAAAAGCTCCAAAACTTGTAACTGAAAAAATGGTCAAAACAATGAAACCAGGTTCTGTCATCGTTGACGTGGCGATAGACCAAGGCGGAGTCATTGAGACTATCGATCATTTTACGACACATGATAGCCCGACATATTTAAAATTCGGTGTCGTTCATTACGCAGTTGCAAACATGCCTGGAGCGGTTCCAAGAACTTCTACCATAGCACTAACAAATGTAACTATTCCTTATGCATTACAACTTGCAAATAAAGGTGTGTACAAGGCAATCTCTGAAAATGAGTCTTTAAAACTTGGAGTAAACACAGCAAATGGTAAAATCACATATGAAGCCGTCGCTAAAGATCTTGGTTACAAGTATGTAGCTGTTGAGAAAGCATTGGAAAAAGAATTAGTTTCCATGTAAAAGGGTGTATTAATTCGTAAAATACAACAGGATATAGCGCCTACAATTAATTAATTAGTTGTTTTTTCATCACCCAGTTATTCAATCATTAATATTTCACTACCGTATGGATTTTAGCAGTTTTTGGGCTTGTTAATGGTAAGCGGAACGAAGTGAGCATTAAGGAATTGACAAGTTCACTACACCCAAACTCTGTCCAAAAATGAGGCAGTTGGGGGTCAAAGGCTATACACAGTTGAATTAGAGATATACGGCAAGAAACAAGAAAAGATAGGAAGTAAAGAAGACTTACCAGAACTCTTTATTAACAGCATAAATATGTATAAGATGTTTAACCTTAGCCGCAAATGAAATTGCACAATGGCTTAACAGCACCGCCCGAAACGCAAGAAGGATCCTGTCCGAGTTCGAACGCCTGAAGCTGGCTACCATCAAAGGCGAAGAACAAGTTGGCCGCGACGCCCCCGCAAAGTCTACCAGTTGAGGATCTAATACTTTCATCGGTGCCAGGCACCAAATTCAAAGCGTTGCTACACAAGGGTTTTTAACCGGTGCCAGGTACACTTTCAAAACCCTTGGTACATCTAGGTTCATAAAAAGTGCCAGGCACCGATTCGGAGCCTGGCACTTCTTTGCTTTTATTCTTTGACGTTTACTTCAATTGGTTCTGAGACGAGGTTCCATTCTTGATCTAACATGGTGAAGGTATGCTTTACGAATACTTGTGCTGTTCCTGGTGATAATGCTTCTACGTTATTGCCTTCGATTTTAACTACACCGTCATTGTTCATTGCATAAAGTTCAGTTTCGATATTTTCAGTTTCACCACTTCTGTAACTTAAGAATCCTTTTGCCTGGATGTTTCTTGATTTGCCAACTTTAAGATTGACTTTTTGGATCGGTGTTTCGAGATTGATTGGAGAATGGGTCAGCCATTGCATATAATCAGTGATCGGTCCGATCAAGCCTTCTCTCAATTTATCTGCAAATGGATCCTCATCACGGAATGTCCAGTGCATACTCAACATTCCTCTTTGTCTCATATACGTGATGAACTCTTCATAGACCGTACGGTAACTTGCATTAAGGTTCACATTCCAGGTGGTCCCGTAGTCGACCATTTTTTTGGCATTGTCCAGCTTATCCTGATAGCTTGTTGGTGTCCCTGCTGAGAACAGGTAACCTGTGGCTAACGTTGGTTCAAGCTTGTTAAAAGTCTTCATGCTTTCCATATCAAAGTTTTGGATGACGACCTGATTCATCATACCCTCTTCCTTGATTTCTTCAATGACCTGTTCTTCGAGATCATAGGCTTTCAACTCGACCAAAAGGACTACATCTTTTCCTTTGAACTCTTGAAGGAACTCCTTGAAAGTCGGAACTGGTTCTCCTGCAAATTCCTCACCGTATTTAATCCCTGCATCAAGCTTTTTGATTTCTTCCAGAGTCATATCCTTCACAGCTCCAGTACCGTCAGTGGTTCGGTCGACCGTATAATCGTGCATGATGATGAGATGACCGTCTTTCGTCCTGTGAAGGTCCGTCTCGATCATATCTGCTTCGAGGTCATAAGCTAACCGGTACCCGGCCATCGTGTTTTCCGGTGCCAAGGATGGAACACCTCGATGTGCGGCGACAATCGGACGCTGGACAATTGTATTCTCTGGGTATTGGCTGAAAGCTTCTGCTGAATGCTCTGGGTTATTTGTCACAATCCCGTCGACTCCCATATGGATAAGTTCATGGGTTGAAGCTAAAGAATCCGCGCCGATCCCCCATACCGAAACCATCCGGTTGTGCAAGTAATAGACGATTTCCTGAGAGAGGAGTTTTTGTGGAATCAAAACGACTTTACTTTTGCTTGAATGGACTTGGAACGGCAACGCTTCCAGGTCATTCTTGTTCAATGACTCGCCGTCATAGACAAGTCCGCCGCGAATTTTCGGATTAAGTTCTTTGACAGCTTCAACGATATCCGGGTTGCTTGAGACGACGAGGACATCTGTCGTCTGCGTTTCATCAAGGCCTTGTACGATCTGTGCTTCCAGATCTTCCTCTTCTACATGTAAAACTGGTATTTTTTCGTTCCTGATCAAACGTAACTGATCACTCAAAGGCTCACCATTCGCTTCAAGCAAGCCATCCTGACCACGCTCAACTTCTAACAGGGATGAAGCGGCTTTGCTTGCATCACCGGTAGTGTCTGGTCCAGAAATAATGGTTGGCGGATTGATGATATTGGTTTCGGCTTCTTCTGGAAGAAAGGCATTCGAATTTTCAATCGGAGGCAATTCTTCATCATATGTAGTGACTCGGACGTTATCGAATTGAACCGTAGACCCGCTTGCCTGGAAACCTACATCTCCATTGGACCATTGAGTGGCGCCGGCACTTTCTATGACCAACTCTCCATTCACGTACTGTTGCACACGATTTCCGCTTACGATCACTTTCAAGTGATAGCTTTTATCGTATTCAAAATTTTCACGGTAGAAATTCGTTTCAGAAACAGCCCAGCGATTGTTTTCGTTTCTCGTTGCGAACTCCAAGCCGTTCAAAGCACTTGTCCCTCTTCTGACGGCAAACTGATAGTAAGGATAATCATCATTCTGTATACGGTACATTAAAGAAGCCCAGCGTGTATTTTCCACTGCAGAAACGAAAGTTATGTCCGCTTCAAACATGTAGTCCCCATGTTCCTCTACAATCGGAACACCCACTCTAGATGGGCTTGAAGTCGCAGGCGAACGTAAAACGAGTTTTCCATCCTGAACTTCGGCATTCCCTTCGATCAAATTCCAATGCTCGGGAAGTGACCCATCAGACACCTCATCAAAGGATTCATTGACCAATTCCAAATTCTCTTCCGCGGCCTTGATGTTCCCCTGTGGACCAGAAACGAATAAGCTAAAAGCGAGAGTGGATGAAGCTACAATACTACTGATCGTTCTCAACTTGCCTTTCATTATGACGCCTCCTTTTAAATTAAAATCAATGGACAACCTGTGCTTTTCTCACCTCCTTCTTAAAATATAGTCACATTCGAAATCTACCAGTTTTGTAGTTAAAATCGGGAAAATAAACCGTATTTTTACAAAATATTTAATTTTCCATAACATGTAAGGTGGGGGAAGCAGGGGTGGATTGATTAGGAGATTTCAGGCAAAAGAAAAAGAAGACACCACTATCAAAAACCCTTCATTCCAAAGGATTCTGTTAGGGGGTCTTCTCAACGTCTCTTCCCAATATTATTAAATTCATCCTAAATTATACAAAACTTTCTGACTCTTTCAATCGACAGATTTTCCTAATTAACGGAAAAAATATTTTATTGATATAAAATCCCTTTACCAATCGATGATCGACTTAATTTCAAACCACCAAAAAATCAGACTAAAGACCTGTTATTATCAGACTCCAAATATTATTTAAAAAATTATGACAATTGAATTGATAAATACTTTTATTTTGGTATAATGTAAAATAATAGAATACACTTTGAGCAGAGATTAGGAGAAGAAGCTCATCAAGTATAACCTGGAACCATAGGATGGTCTGGGTATTGTTTGATGGTCTTCTTCTTTTTTTGTGCATTGTCATTCTATTAGATTATTAAAAGGGAGGCATCATAAATGAAAAGAGCTTTTTCATTATTAATGATTTTGGTTGCGCTTACAAGTTTGATGGTTGCTACAGCTTGTTCCTCAAGCAGCAGCGGAGGAGACGGTCCAGGTACGATCAACTTTTATTCTCCAGAAACGCCAGATATGACAAAAGAAATAGCGGAAGCCTATGAAAAGGCGAAAGATGGCGCAACAGTGAACGTGCAATATGCAGGGACCAATGTTCTTGTAAACCGCATGATGGCTGAAAAAGATAATCCTCAGGCTGACGTATGGTATGGCGGAGGCGGAATCCTTCCTTTCGAAGCAGCGGTTGAAAAGGGAATCATTGCGCCTTTCACTCCAGAATTGGCTGAAGAATGGGAAACGGTTGAGAACGGAATCAAAATAAAGCATCAGGATGATTATTATACAGGAGCAGAAATTTTCGTTTTAGGATTTGTTTATAATACTGATCTGGTTTCTGAGGAAGAAGCTCCAAAAACGTGGGAAGAGCTATTGGACCCTAAATGGGAAGGGAAAATCCAATTCTCCAATCCAGCAGCTTCCGGTACAGCTACCTTGATGGTTCTTTCGCAAATGATGCTGCAAGGTGAAGACAAAGGATGGGAGTTTTTTCAAAAGTTGTCTGACCAGGCAAACTCCATTCCGGACTCAGGATCAGGCCCGACACAAAGTGTAGCTAAAGGGGAAGCAGCTATCGGAGTAGGGTTTGATTTTATGGCTTATGAACAACAAGCTAAAGGTGAAACGGTCGATTTCATTGTTCCTGAAAAAACACCGATCCTCGTCAACCCGGTTTCTTTAGTAGAAGGTGGCCCTAACCCGGAAGGCGGGAAAGATTTCATCAACTTCTTGCTTTCTGAGGAAGGACAACAAATTCTAGCGGACTGGTACCATATCCCGATCAATCCGAATGTAGAGTCGAAAACACCTTTGAATGTTGAAAATATCAAAAGTAACGCGATCGATCTCGATATAGATTGGGTTGTTGAAAATTATGACCGGATACGTAATGAATGGAAAAGTAAAATCAAGTAGGTTTAAGGAGGAGTTTTCTTGGGCTCAGTAACGATTGAAAATTTGGTCAAGAAATTTGAAGATGTAGAAGCACTAAGCGATGTCAATTTGGAAATCAAGGAGGGTGAATTCTTTGCCCTCCTGGGCCCATCAGGTTGCGGTAAGACCACTACGATGAGGTGTATTGCGGGTTTTGAAAACCCGACGTCCGGTACGATCAAAATCGGAGATAACATGGTCAACAATGCTCCGCCGAACCAAAGGAACTGTGGAATGGTGTTTCAAAGTTACGCACTGTTCCCGCACTATAACGTTTTTGAAAATGTAGCATACAGTCTAAATATCAAAAAGCTGAAAGAAAGCGGACTTACCGGGAAGCTTTCTACATACGCGAGATTATTAAGCAGAAGGCTTTCCAAATACCCGAAAGATATCGAACAGAAAGTATGGGAAACACTCGAATATGTGGAACTCGATCATCTTTCCGACCGGCTGACAAGTGAACTATCAGGCGGTCAGCAGCAACGTGTCGCTCTCGCAAGGGCGCTGATCATGGAACCAGCTGTATTGTTGATGGATGAGCCCTTATCCAACCTGGATCAGAAACTTCGTCATTCGATGAGGAATACGATACGAAGGATCCAACAGGATTTAGGTATCACCACTATCTTCGTCACCCATGATCAGGAAGAAGCGATGAGCATGGCTGATCGTGTTGCTGTCATGAGCGATGGGAAAGTGAAACAGATAGGAACGCCTACTGACTTGTATAGCAATCCGGATACCAGTTTCATCGCTGACTTCGTTGGAAGTTCGAATATCCTGAAAGGGAAGGTAGTGATCCGCGAAGACGGCTATTGTACGGTACAGTTCAATGGTTCTCAAATACGTTCGATTTCAAAACCGAAAAAAGAAGAGGTCGAAGTGGTGATCCGCCCCGAAAATATCTCGATCATTCAGGAACATGAAATCGATCCTTCAAAAAATATCCTTGAAGGCAATATCATGTTTTCTACATATTTAGGAGCGGTGGTCAGATATGATATCCAGGTCGGTACTCATCAAATCATTGTGGATACGACCTATAAATCCGGGGACAGCATCCTTTCTCCTGGCCATAAGGTCCATCTGACAATCGAACCGGAGAGGGTGCTGTTGATATGAGAAACTTTAATGGTCTATCCGTATTAAAGTGGATCATTTCAGCCTTCTTCTTATTGTTTTTGATCATTCCGTTATTATCGGTCTTCCTCGTCAGTTTTACGGGCCAGCCGATCAACTTGCTCGGTTCTTTGACAAACCTGGATACATTGAATACGAACATAGAAAAATTCAAAGGGAGCTCCCTTGAATATTATTCGGAAATCATTGCCCGGTCCGGTTACCTTGATGCATTGAAAAACAGTCTTGGTTTAGCATTGCTTGTGTCGTTGCTAGTCATTTTAATGTGTATCCCTATTGCCTATGGGATTGCTAGAACGACCATGCCTTTTAAAAAGACGATTTCTGCTCTCTGTACAATTCCTTTGATCATCCCTACGTTCATTTCAGCCTATGCTTTTATTCTCATGTTCGGCCGGACGGGATGGTTTACCCAATTGTATCAGGCAATCGGATTCGAAGGCAGCTTCATCAATCCTTATACGATGACTGGGATCGTCCTTGTCCAGGTGTTCTTTTTCTTTCCTTATGCATTATGGCCAATGGTAGCAGCATTCAAGATCAGTGATGTGACGCTTGAAGAAGCTTCACAAAATATGGGGGCCAAAAGCTGGGTGACGTTACTCTTCGTTACATTCCCGCTTGCTCTTCCAGGAATGATATCAAGTGCACTTTTGATTTTTACAGTCAGTTTTTCCGATTTTGGGACGCCGATCATCCTTGCTCCAAAGGATCTCAACCTGATCGTCGTTGAAGCTTATCGTGAAATCGCAGGATTTTTCAACTGGGCAGGTGCCGCTATTTTAACCGTCATCATGGTATTAGTTGCTGCGTTTTTCTTCTGGCTTCAGAATTTGTTGATCAAGGGGAAGGACTACGGCTCTGTTTCAGGAAAACCGAAGAAACAAAAACTGAACGATAATAAGCTCGTAACAAGATTACTAGCTGCTTATTCGGGATTGGTCGTTTTGGTACCATTATTTGCTGTCCTTTCAGTTGTCCTGCAATCTTTTGCGACAACATGGGGCGCATCTCCATTACCTAGAGGCTATACATTGAGGCATTATCAAACGGTATTCACCTCATCTTTCGAAAACATTTCGAACAGTATCATTCTGGCCACCGGTGCACTTATACTGAGTGTCGTGATTGCAACTTTCGTATCTTATTTTGTCGTCCGCCAAAATGCTGCGAAATTGGATTTCTTGACATCACTTCCACTGGTCGTACCAGGAATTGCTTTCGGCATTGCTTTGATCCAGACCTTCAATACCGCACCATTACAACTCACAGGTACAGCACTGATCCTGATCATTGCGTACAGTATAAGAAGGCTACCTTATATGATCCGTTCAACGATGGGGACGATGCGGTCGATCAAGAAAGATATAGAGGAAGCAGCGGTCAATCTGGGTGCTACGCCTTTGACGGCAGCGATCACTGTCATTGGGCCTTTGATGCTGCCGGGAATCGCAGCCGGTTCGATCCTCGTGTTTGTAACTGTCATCAAGGAGACGAGTATATCGGTCTTGATGGCACCAGCTCAATGGGCACCTATGAGTCTAGCGATCTTCCAAAATATACTCAGGGGAGAGTACTATACCGCTGCAGCCATGTCGGTATTGCTTATCATCATCGTCTTGATCCTGCAAGCCCTCGCCAAAAAAGTATCAACACAAAACACGAAGAAGAAAGTTAGGAAAGATGTCACTGGCGGTGCCAGGCACCAAGAAGAAACCCAAGTGGGACAAGGGCTTTGAAACGCAACGATTACCATATCAGCCATTTATAATGGAGGGAAAACTGATGGGGCATCGCTTGTATCAAGACCGTCTATTTTCTAAGAAAAAATTGGTTTGGTTAAAAGAAGTTGACAGCATTGCTATACAATCCTCACTTAAAAATCTTGCTGATTCGTATACTCGATTCTTCAAGAAACAAAACAAAGCACCACGATTTAAGTCTAAAAAGAATAATGTACAATCCTACACAACAAAGCACACGAACGGCAATATTGCGATTGTAGGCAACAAAATCAAGTTGCCTAAACTTGGCTTAGTCAGGTTTGCCAAAAGTCGTGAGGTTGAAGGTCGTATCCTGAATGTCACGGTTCGACGTCATCCAACCGGAAAATATTTTGTATCCATCCTTGTTGAAACAGAGGTTGAAGCGTTACCTAAAACCGGTTCAGCTTTAGGGATCGATGTTGGCCTCAAGGACTTTGCGATTTTGTCTGATGGAACAATACATAAGAATCACAACTATTTTCGCAAACTTGAAAAGAAATTAGCCAAAGCACAACGTACGCTTTCAAGGCGTAAAAAGGGTTCTTCCAACTGGCATAAGCAACGGATAAAGGTTGCACGACTGCATGAGAAAATTACCAATGCAAGAATGGATGACTTGCATAAAATCTCGACCGGTATTGTCAAAAACCACGACATCATCGGTATAGAAGATTTACAAGTAAGGAATCTATTGAAAAACCACCATTTAGCCAAATCTATCAGTGAGGTTAGTTGGTCGAAATTCCGTATGATGCTTGAATACAAAGCGAAGTGGTATGGCAAACAAGTAGTCATTGTCGCAAAAAATTTTCCCTCTAGTCAACTATGTTCAAAATGCGGATACAAAAACAAAGATGTTAAAAATCTCGGATTGCGTAAATGGGATTGCCCTTCTTGCGGCGAACATCACGATCGAGACATGAATGCAAGTATCAATATTCGTAATGAAGCATTACGATTAACCGCAGGAACTGCGGGGATAGCCTAATTAAGAACCGGTGGTTGCACTGGTGCTCTTAGGAATCTCCAAATTCAAACAGACCGTAAGGTCGTTAAGTGGCGAGAGGTTCAAATTTATAGGTTTAAATGAAAGATAACCGAAATTAATTTCAATAATCTTTTGACAAATTTAGATATGATTGCTAGTTTTAAAACAATCACAAAGTAGATAGGAAAAAGGGTGGAAAAATGAGGGAAATAGCCGCACTTATAAAAGAATATGAAAGTTATCATCCTGAATTGACAAAAAGGGAAGACTTTAATAGCTTCTGGGATAATGCGCTATCCAAATCTAACATGATTCCATTAAAACCACATATAGAAGAAATCATATATCCAATCAAGCAAGTCAAGGCAGAGCGTGTGACCTATCAAGGAGCATATGGAACCCCTATAAAAGCTTATTATATTAAACCAGTTGATACCAAGGAAAAATTAAAATGTATAATTTTTTACCATGGTTATGGAGGTAATAAGGGATCAATTTCTCAATATATGGCCTGGCTGATCCAGGGTTATGCAATATTTGCAGTCGATTGCCGCGGGATGGGAGAAACAGGTGATGATAGTACGTATTCATATGGTAATATGGGGAGCTGGGCTACTCAAGGCTTGTTGGAAAAAGAAGAATACTATTACTATAAAGTTTGGCTGGATTGTAAACGTGCAGTTGATTTCATTATGACCCAAGGTGAAATCGATCCAAACTCTGTTTGCTTAATGGGTTCAAGTTTAGGAGGTGGTATAGCAATGGCGGTAGCAGCATTGGATTCGCGACCGGCTCTAGTGGTAGCAGATGTGCCCAATATGTGTGACATTGAACTGACGATAAAGCAAAAAATGGAAGGATCACTTGTTGAAGTAGAAAAATTCATGAAACTTCATCCAGAGCATATCGAGAAAGTCCTTACCAATCTGAGCTATTTCGATATTCTTAATCATGCCTCAAATATTAAGAGTAAAATACGTGTTTCAGTTGCATTTAAAGACCTTATTTGTCCCCCAAAGCCGATTTTTGGTGTATATAATCATATTACATCTGAAAAAAGCCTTGAAATTTATCCTTTTTCAGGACACGATGCCCCGGGAACACCTTCTCATATTGAAAAGACAATATCTTACATAAACACATATCTCTAAATAGGAATTTTAATACATTATGTTTACACAGTATGGTATTTATTCCGTGGATTCTTCAACTGCTGCTCAAATGTTTCTGGTACTGAATGATAACCAATTGCGTTTAATCCTCTTTTTGGAATATATGCTCGATATGCGTGATTAGCTGCTTGTAAAAAAGGTAGATATTCTTTTTGAGGATATTCTTCAATTCCTACAGATTTCTGAAAACAATTTGTTTTTATGTAATATCGAATATCTTTTATTTTCTTCTCTTGATGTAAAATTCTTAATGCATTTCCTAGATTGGCATGGTCAGGATGAAGGTCGTTATAGTTAAAAGTATAATGTGAACTATTAGGGTATGAAGTAGCAAACTCACTAATTATTATTTTTGCATCTTCAATTGCTAGATCTCCATCTTTATACTGTTGGCGAAAATGAATCTGACCTCTAGGGACTCCCAAGCAACCTACAGACCATTTAAATTCACAATTCCTTGCTGTTATAAACTCTTGGTCTTCCATTTGCAACTCATTTTTTATCTTGCTTGAGCCGCCATCTGTACATAACACAATATGAACTTCTTTTCCAAGAAAGAGATTGTGAACCACACTTACACCAAATGAAAGTAATTCGTCATCTTGATGAGGCACATAATAGAATATTCTAGACAAAACTACACCCCTTTTCATTAATCAAATATTATTAAGATAATATTGTTTGAATTGTGGTAAATAAGCTTTGTTAATTTGCATTAATTCCTTGAAAATTTCTTCCGCTGCGTTAGCTGATGGAACATTTGGATCAATTAACAATGCTTGGAGAGCTAAATTGGCATCCCCTGTATATCCTGTTTCTACAGCAAGCTTTTGAACGTTGATCTGTGCCTGGCATAAAGCAGCGATCCCTTGAGGTAATTCACCCAATTTTATACCTTGTATGCCTTTTTTGTTTACAACCACAGGGACCTCCACTACCGAATCCTTAGGAAGATTACTAATATACCCATCGTTTAGAATATTTGCCGATACAATGTTTTCGTTTGTGTTAAATGTAATCCCTTTAATAATATCAAAAGCTTTTTCTCCAGAAGGAGATAATAGATCAGAGTCAATTGGTACCGATCCTTTGAGAATATTTTCAAGATAGTTTAAACCAAGATGTTTTCTTTTTTCATATTTCAAAAAATCATATCCTTTTGTCGACATAAATTCATGTGCATATGGAAAAAATTCACCAAGATGCCCATCACCGGAAGTTGGGAATAGACCAAATTTATGAAAAACGTAACGAGAGAGTTTTTCAAAAGATGGATTGAAGTCACTTTCTTTTTGCCGAAAAAGGGGATATAAATTCTCACCAGTATATTTATCTGTCATTTCAACTATCCAACTAAAATGATTTAGACCCCATGCTTTTACATTTATGGTATTGGGATCTCTACTAAATATTTTGGCTACAATTTTTATACCAGCATGGATCTGATGACAGAGTCCAATCACTTTAATATTTGTGTATTTATTAATAGCCAAACAAAGTCTGCTTTCTGGATTTGTATAATTCAACAAGTATGCTTCAGGACAATACTTTTCCATTTCTCTACAAATATCGATCATTATTGGGATATTCCTCATTGAATGGAATAATGCCCCAGGACCAGCGTTCTCTCCCAATACATGATTGATTCCATGTTTTTTAGGGATTTCAAAATCCTTTTTCCATAACTCTATACGATTAACTGCGATAGATGTAATTACAAAATCAGCATTAGGAAGGGCATCATTTAGTTTAATTGCAGTTGAAATTTTATAACCGGCATTTATTTCTCTATTTATTTTTTCAGCAACCTCTCCTATTCTTTTTAGAGCTGGTTTATCAATATCCACCAGAACTAGTTCGCTTCCCCAAAGTTCCTTGGTCAAAAAGGCATCTTTTATACAATTTAAACCAAAAATAGCACTTCCAGCGCCGACTATAACAATTTTTAATGCCATTTTATCTTCTCCCTTAATAATTATAAGTAATAACAATCCCCTCGAATAAACAGAGGGGATTGATTTTAAGCTTTTTTATTAATAAAGTTGCTTAAGTTCATGAATCATGGCTGTCCACTTGTCTGCAAGCTCAACAGGAATTTTCTTTCCTTTCTGTGATTCTATTTGCAATTCTAAACTATTCAGTCCCTGCCTTGCTTTTTCATTTTGTTCACTGAAGTAATCTGTCATGATTTTTTCTGCTTTTGAAAGCAGCGTCTGCTTGATTTCTTCATCAAAGTCAGCATTATAAATAGATACAAAGAGTTTGTAGGTTGTATAAGATACTTTTGTATGATGATAAGCCGCCAAGCTTCTTTGTTCATCATAGTGGAGTATTTCTCCTTTGATGGCACCTGTGTTTGATGAAAATTCCCAATTGGAACTGTCTGCAAAATTACCATTCTCGATTGTGAAACCTGTCGGCTCTAACGCGTCGAATCCAGCATAGGTCCAGTAGTTACTTACTCCGTTATTTTCATAAAAACGGAAAGTCAAATCAACTTTAGATTTACCAGACATGTACGGAGTAAGATCGACATGTATAGAATCCCAGACCAAGTCAGGGACCATTTCAGCAGTATCTTGCTCCCATACTACTTCTCCATCAATGAGGATTTGTTTTTTGTGGTAGCCATGGACATTCGGGCCATGGTCCATCGTTTGAAAGGTCAAAGAATAATCCTCTGATTTTCTATCGACCCTGACTTCCTGTGTTGCCTCTGTATAATAACCAGCAGAACTAGGTACCCCTAAACCGATGAAGAAGTTCAGATATCCTTCATCATTGTAGGCCTTATCATCTGTCGGTTCCGGGTCGAAATTCTTTTTCAGTACATAGGTGATGATCCCATTTATCTTCCCCTGCTGCATGTTCTCCAAAGCAATTTGAACCACTTCTCTTACATAATGAGCTGATGGGTTCGCTGGAGTCCTTGATAGCTGGGAAGCATAGATCATCCAGTAAAGTGGCAGATCGTATTCATTGAGCATTGCATATGCATCATCAATTTGTTGTTGTGCAGTCTCATACACCTGGGTGTTGCGATATATCCCATCCCTGAAGGCGAGTATGACCCCATCTATATAATCGCCCCGTGTTTCAAGAAAGGATTCTGAAAGAGATTGCGTATACATTTGAGGTGTGAAAAACAACTCGGGGTTAATTGCTTCTGAGGTTTCTTTCATTTGGGCCATATATTCCGGAGTGTATGTATTGAGGTTATGGTTAAAATCATCAATGGCCCAACCAATTAAATTCGAATATTCCAGAGAAAGGTTCGCGATAGCTTCTGACCAAGCGATATAATCGGTCGTATAGGGATAAGATTTCCTTTCTCCTGTCGATTCAGAAGGGGGGACTAGGTAAACGACTACATCGATTCCCGCTTCTTTTGCAGCCGGAAGAAATTCAAACCTTAAATCATCCCAGTCCGTCTCTTCATGCCAGATCAAATAATAATACGTGTTCACATTAAGTTCTTTTAATTTTTCAATCATTGCTGGCGTATCAACATGGTGAATTCCATCGGCTCTTGGTTCTGATTCCCGGATTGTACCTGCATAATCTGCAAGCATTTCCCCAGGTTCAATAGAGTCAGTCGAGGCATCCACTTGCTTGGATGGTATTGAAGCAAACATCCCCAAAGCCAACGAACTTATTAACAATAATAATCCAATCTTTTTCAAATCGATATCCTCCTTTTATCGTTTGGCACTGTTTAATTATGTTGTTGATTACGTATAGAAAATTTTATGAGCGAAAATTCGGGACACTCCTGCGGGAAAAGCGATCATAGCGAGGAACGAGCGAGGAGGTTTGCTGATCGCCCTTGGAATGGTAGTGAATTTCGTAAAAATCAACAATGAATAATAACAGAGATCGTTTTAAAAATTACTAGACCCACCCTCATTTATCTGAAAATTCCAAAATTTATCATTCAGGAATATAATACCTAACTCGTTTTATAAAAGACAAGTCTTTTAATCGTCTTTAATTTATTTAAAAAAATTTAGGTCCGAGGTCTTAGTCCAAGGGATTTGATTGAATTTTTGGTCCTATTAAAGACCTTGTCTTTTATTGTCAGAATTTTTATACTGTTCTTTAAATAATATGTTCTTAGGAGGGAAAAAGATGAAAAAATGGTCTGTAGCAGCCATGATTATATTGATGCTTGTTTTTACTTCTACTTTTTCAAATTCTGCAGAAGGAACGGATACCGATTGGTTAAAAAGGTTTAATGATTATGACGCTGATCAAAGTCAGGCATATGATGGAGCTGGGCATGTCGGGCCCATACCTAGGCTGGGATATACTCCGTCAAATGTATATGGATGGGATGAATCATATGTATTAAAAGGGTACCTGGGTGTTTATAGGGCAACGAAAAATGAAGAGTATTTAGAAAGATTTGTGGAAGACGTTGATGGTATGTTTGCTCAATTAGAGGATTTCCAAGGCGATGGTTTTGAGAGTTGGTGGACTTCCGTTTATAGTATCGATCAAATTATGAATGGAAATATGGAAAAAGATAGTATTTATTATAAAGACAGCAATGGTGCATACATGACTGACGGTTGGTATCCTTATCCCTGGTATGGCGGAAAAGGGTCTGTGTATAGAACGGATGAAGATAAAGCAAGTGGAACATACAGTACTTTAGTTCAAAATTCAGAAGGGGAAAACTTTGTATCAGCCTATACAATCATTCCGAACTATACACCAGGAAAACAATATAACTTTAAGTTTAGAGCAAAAAATAAGCATTCTGATGATCTTGGGAAAATTATGATTGTACGCCAGGATACAGGTAAACCTATTAAGGAATTTTCTTTTACGAATAATGAGTGGCAATCTTACTCTGTAGACTTTAAAACCCCTGATATAGCAGGACTACAATTACGTATTTACTTAACGAATGATGATACTAATGACCCGGATGCGGCAACATATTACGACGATCTTTCCTTGAAGCAGTATGGTGAATATATCGTTCATGAAGGGATGGCATTAACTGCTATTTCCGAATTTATAGATATTGTTTATCAAGATAAGACCCTAAGTAAAGAATACACCAAAAAAGCAAAAGAATATCTAAAAATATTGGAAAAAAATTTCGTTCCGAAATGGGAACAACATTGGGCAGAATGGGAGCATAATGGAATTGAAATGGGAGTTTTTAAGTTTCCCTTTGATGATACTGCGAGAATGACCCAAATTAATGAGTATTTCCCATTTAATGAACCGTCAAAAGGGATTACAATTCCTCACAATCAATATGCTGCAGCAGGCAGAACACTTGTAAATCTTTATAGAATAACTAAAAATGAAGCTTATTTAGATAAGATTCAAAGAATGGGAAACTTCTTAAAAAGTAGTTTACACATAAAAGAAACGGATAACGGTGATGCTTTTGTTTGGAATTATTGGGATAATTCAGGGCAACAATGGGATTTTGGATACTTTAGATACAAAAGTGAAGATATTAGTCACGCAAATATTGAGCTTGGTCTAGCAGTAGATTTATATCAGATAGGGACAGTTTTTACTGAAGAAGATATGATGAAATTCACTTCAACTTTTAAAGAGCTTATTTGGCAGGGTGATTATTCCGACCCACGAGTTAGTATGTTCGTTGATGGAAGCGGTAGCAAAAATTATTCTGTGTTAATTTCTGAGTGGGTAACTCTTAGCCAGTTCGATAAAGAGATCAGGGATATATCCGTCCAGCTATTAAACCGACCACGAGATACATTTGGATCTACCTACGGAATGGTTTTGATCGGAAATCTATTGCGGTACAATCCTGATCTGCTAACACAATAAAACTTCATTACTTTTAAAGAACACCTTCCTAAGATAAGTTGGAAAGGAGTTTTAAATGAAAATTACAGAAATAGAAGCATTCCCTTTAAATCTACCAATGAAACAAAACTTTACGATATCGGGAGGGTCGGTTGGAGATCAACAGAAAGGTGCTCCGCATGTTTATATAAAAATCACAACGGATGATAGGAGCCAGGGCTGGGGAGAGGCGCGACCGAGTAATCGGTGGAGTTATGAAACAATTGAATCGGTAGTATCAACAATCAACCATTACTTTAAACCTATTTTGCTTGGACAAAACGCAGAAGATATAAAGAACGTACACAAGTTGATGAATAGTGAAATCAAAAACGGGTTAACAATTGGCCAACCTATTGCAAAAGCCGGTATCGATACAGCTCTTCATGATTTAATAGGGAAGCATCAGAAAAAAACGATATCCGAACTATGGTTTTCGAAACCGAAGCGGTCTATAGGCCTTTCTTATTTAATAAGTACCAGAAATATACAGGAAGCGGTCCAAAAAGCCAATTATGCCTTTGAAAATGGTTATCAAGGAATTGATTTGAAGATTGGATTCAGTGCAGGTGAGGATCTGGGAATGGTTGAAGCGGTGAAGGAAGCGGCACCTGATCTATTCTTTCGTGTTGATGCAAACCAGGGCTATACCCTTTCTGAAGCAGTAAAGGTTTCTAAGGGCCTCGAAAAGCTAGGGGTAGATGTTTTCGAACAGCCTTTAAAAGCAAATGATCTTTTGGGACATGCAGAATTAAGAAGAAAGACGTATGTACCGATCGCCCTGGACGAGAGTATTTGGACTGCTGGAGACCTTATCCAGGCGATTCGCCTTGAAGCTTGTGATACGGCTGTCATAAAGATAACAAAAATGGGCGGCCTTTCAGGAGCCAAATTATGTGGTGAAATAGCCAGGGAAGCAAATTTGGATTTACTTGGCGGTGGTTTGACAGAGTCTACCCTGGGTCTTACTGCGAGTGCACATTTATTCAATTATCTAGGAATCGATCGACCTGTCGATTTGAATGGTCCAATGTTCTTGGAAGATGATCCTGTCGGTGAAGGACCGACCATTGATGAAGGTAATGTTTTGTTGAATAATAATTTACATGGTATCGGCTGTTCGATCGATACTCAAAAAATAAACAGATTCAGAGTGGAATTATAATTATTCCACTCTTTCTTGTATTTTATCAAGTTGTGCAGCAACGAAAGTAAGTTTATAGATTTGTCTCGGTCTCCCGCGTGAAGTGATTTTTTCTTCACCGACTACGTCCACCAATCCCGCATCGATCCATTGGGCAAGAATTCGGTGGGTGCTTCTGATGGTGATCCCAAGAATAGATGACAGCTCCTGCGCAGTATAGTTCGTTTTTTTATAACGAGACACCTGCGCCATGAGTTTACTCATGTAAGCAGCTGACATTCCAGCCTTTTCAGATTCCTCAAGAAGCTTGTGGTCTGTAATTGAAAGGTCATAGATCATCGGGTTAGCCATTTCGACAGGGCCTATCACACTTCTATCTTCTCTTACAATGAAACACGTCTTGCCTCCGAAATCTTTTGATTGCCTCAAAGCGATTCGAGCATGATTTCCAGCGTCCGTTGCCGTCCTTCCGAAACCGATGCCCAAGCTTAATGAAACACCAAGTGATTTATGAGCATCATTTAAAATCGGCAAAAATTTATATCCTCTTGTCTCCCTTTCAAATATTCCTCTGGTAGTGAAGAAAAGGTATTCTCCTCCTCCCAAACTGGTTAAATGTCCGTCTAAAAGTTTTACATAATCCAACAATAATCGGTGGAGGTCAAGTTTCAGTTTCTGTACTTCATGTTCAGTGGGAAAATTATCTGCGACTCTTCTGAAATCATCTATATTGATTATTCCCACCACGATTTGAGCTTCCTTGTTACGTCTTGTTTTAGTGGCAAGTAATGCTCGTTCAAGGGATACGATCAAATCCTGATGGGTTGGAGTCACCCATTCGTTTGGAATACCTAGTTCATCAAGTTTTTCAGAAACTGCTTGTATCCCAGTCATAGCAGAGGAGCCTGGCCGATTATCGAAATATCGCGAATGGAAATCAACTATCCCGTCTACAGTAGCAAGAGCCAAACCTTCATAAAAAATCTTATTCGTATTTTTCTCTTCTAATTCGTCGAGGATTTGATTGACATACTGCTCTGGAACTGAATCCACTGTCAGCGTTTTTAGACCATATAAGGTTTTAGTCCGGAAAAGAGAACGGTATAAACCTGTCCCCATCAATGGCACATAATGGACCGGTATGATGAATTCCATTTTCTCTTTTGCTTTTCTGAATAATTGATATTCCAGAAAAAGTAGAACTTCTACCTTGTTCATCAAACTTTTTGGAATGGAGGAGATGGTACTTTCATCATCACATATGTGAAAGTAGGGGATGAATGATGGAAAACCTTTTAGTGCTTCTTCAGTCCTTTCAATTAGAAATTGCGGGCCGATCACACCGATTGCAATACCTTTTTCAAACTCGAATTCCGTTCTGTTATCATCCATAAAATTCACTCCTCACATACATCCACTAATAATTGTAACAATTATAACCAATAGCTGAAATTAATAAAAGACCTTTTTTAGACTTGTCTTTATTTAATTGCTAGTTTTATAATGAGAATGAATATTCGGAAAATTATGCTAGTAGGAGGGAATTATGAGTAACCAATTAAAAATTGGTATGGTCGGGTTAGATACTTCTCATTGCGCTGCATTCACGGAATTGCTTAATAATCCACAGCATCCTTATCATGTCCCAGGAGGAAAAGTGGTCATTGCATTTCCAGGAGGCTCTCCAGACTTTGATTTAAGTTATTCAAGAATAGAAGGGATCACGGAAAAGTTAAAAGACGAATTTCTTGTCAAAATCACGGAATCCATAGAAGAAGTTTGTGACACAGCTGATGCAATCTTGTTGACTTCGGTCGATGGCAGAGTCCATTTAGAGCAATTTGAACGCATAGCGGAATTTAAAAAACCAGTATTCATTGATAAACCATTTACAGTTGATTATAAAGAGGCCGTGAGAATACGCGAAATCGCACACGATAAGAATATCCCACTCATGAGTTCATCCTCACTTCGCTATGCAGAAGGGCTGCAAAACAACCTGAAATCAAGCAAAAATATCATAGGCGCAGACTCATATGGACCGATGAACATCGTTGAGAAGCAGCCTGGTTTATTTTGGTATGGCATCCATTCTGTCGAAATGCTATTTACAATTCTCGGTAAGGGCTGTAGAAGTGTTGAAACAACAACTAATGAAGATCATGACCTTGTTATTGGAGAATGGGAAGATGGGAGAATCGGCACCGTAAGGGGAAACAGAAAAGGTAATAATCAATTTGGGGCGTTGATCCATACGGAGTCATCAACTTTGTTTGCAGATGGGCAGATGGGAACGAAACCGCATTATGCAAGCTTGTTGGAACAGGTGATGATCATGTTCAAAACGGGTGAGCCGAGGATTGATATCGAAGAAACGGTCGAGATCGTCCGATTTATTGAAGCCGCAAATGAAAGCAGGAGAACTGGAAAAAAAGTAAGACTATGATGATGTAAAAGGGGTTTTTACATGAATATGGCGAAAGTGGCTGTTTACTTTGATAGGACCAGCTCGTTGAAGAGATGGGCTGCAGGAGAAAATGTCTTTGAAATTTATCTGAAACACGTTTTGGAATATGCGGGAATTCCGTTTACCTGGATTGAAAATGATGAGGAAATTTCAAATGAATACGATATTTTAATACTTCCGCTTGACCCTATTGAACAAAGTTCGAATGACAGGATAGTCGAATTTATAGTCCAGGGTGGAGCATTGATTTCATATGGTGGTTTGAAGGAAATTGGTGCAAGGTTAGGCTGTCGTTCGAAAGAAATCAAAAAAGGATATGCTGATGGAGTTAATGAAGATATTCATGTTTCTCTTCGATTTTTGAAAGCGATTACCCTAGAAGGGCTATCGGATAAGGTGGAAATCACTGAAGAAAGGGGGATTCTCCGTTCAAATACCCCAATAGGTGAAAAAGCAGGTGCTGTGTATCAAAGATTTACATACGGAAAAGGGGAAGTTCATCGGTGGGCGGTTGATATTATTGGATCAGTGGTGGGGTTTCAGCAAGGTACGAAGCCCATAACGGAAGATGGTGTGCGGGCACCTGATGGTACAGCGAATTTGGATGATCAGTTGCTTAAAGCGGATGATGGTTTTGAATTGGACTGGGAGTGGGACCGGAGTATTACCGAAACGGGTGAAAAATATTTTACGTACCCTTATGCAGATTTATGGAAGGAAGTTTTAATTGCACAATTCCTTCGAACAGCACTGCAAAAAGATAAAACTTTACCAATTATTGATTATTGGCCAGAAGGAATCGATCAAGTGGCAATGATTTCACATGACAGTGATATCAATCAAGATGAATCCGCAGAAATGACACTTGAAGTCTTGAAAGAATGTGGTCTTAAATCAACATGGTGCATGATGGAACCAGGTTATTCCGAGAAAATTTATCAAAAAATCGAAGACGAAGGGCATGAGCTGGCATTCCATTATAATGCATTGGAAACTGATGAGGGCTTTTGGAGCGAAGCTGAATTTTCACGCCAATTAAGCTGGTTGAAACAGGCTGCTGGAAAGTCGGAAATCTTCTCAAATAAAAACCATTATACAAGATTCGAAAAATGGGGCGAGCTTTTTGATTGGTGTGAAAAACATGGCATACAATCCGACCAGACGAGAGGACCGAGTAAAAAGGGTAATATAGGATTCCTTTTCGGTACATGTCACCCTTATTTTCCAGTTTCATGGGCTGATCAAAATAACCGTCTTTATGATGTTGTTGAAATCAGTTTTTTAACGCAGGATGTCGATCTGGATCGCTTAGCAGACAAAAGCATTGTTAAACCATTTCTAAACAATGTCAAAATGGTCCGGGGGGTAGCACATTTTTTATTTCATCAAATTCATATATTCAGACAGCAATCCGTACGACAAGCAGTAAAATTTGTCATACAGGAAGCTCGGAGGATGGGATTCACATTTTGGACAGGAGAACAAATCAACAAATGGGTGAGAGAAAGGCTTAAAATGAAGATAGTAGGAATAAATCCGGACGGATCCATGAAGGTGGCGAATGCTGTTGAAAATGCGGTCATCCTGATCCCGGTTTCTAACAAAGAAAAAGTCAATGAAAATGAATTGGTCAACCGTTATGGTCTGCCATGTGAAAAGCATGTGATAAATGGAAAAAACTTGATTGAACTTGGTGATAAATTGTAAAAAGGAGCGATTTTCATGAGTAAACTGGCTTTACACGGTGGAAAAAAAGTAAAAGAAACTCCTTTTGGAACTGGAAAACGATTTGGTCTAGAGGAAAGTAGAGAATTACTCGAAGCATTGGAACAGAACACATTGTTTTACCACAGTGGAAAAAAGGTGAAGAAGTTTTTGAGTGATTTCAATGATCTCTATGGTGTAAAGTATAGCGTCGCTGCTTCTTCAGGCACAGCTGCGATCCATGTTGCATTAGGAGCAGCTGGTATCACAGTTGGCGATGAGGTGATTACAAGCCCGATCACAGATCAAGGAACATTGATCGGTATTCTCTACCAAAATGCTATACCTGTATTTGCGGACCTTGATCCGCATTCTTACAATATGGATCCAAACTTAATAGAAGAAAGAATCACACATCGTACAAAAGCGATTCTAGTTGTACATCTAGCTGGAAACCCAGCTGACATGGATCCGATTATGAAAATCGCGAAACAATATAATTTGAAAGTGATCGAAGATTGTGCGCAAAGTTACCTTGCCCGTTATAAAGATAGGCTTGTTGGTACGATCGGTGATTATGGATGCTTCAGTACCAATGATTTCAAACATATATCTACAGGAGACGGAGGGATCGTTACAATCAATTCTGGTGATGAAGAAGATTTTAAAATCACTCACGCTTTTGCAGATAAAAACTATCAGAGATTCGGAAAAAGTGTCCAAAAAGATTTGACCTATCTTGCACCTAACTATCGGATGACAGAACTGCAAGGAGCTGTCGGAATTGCACAATTAAAAAAACTCCCAGGTATTTGTGCGAAACGAACAGAATATGGCGATGAAATCACAAAAGGTATCAAAGGACTGAATGGCCTACATCCTCATAAAGTGGAGCAAGACGATACATGTACCTATTGGTTCTATATGTTTCGGTTGGATGATGAGAGTTTCTCTTGTTCAAGGGATGAATTCGCTGAAGCGTTAAGGGCTGAAGGTATACCGGCGGCATCCGGATATATCCCTGAAGTCGTTTATTTAAATGGATTATTCCAAAAGAAACAAGCGTATTTGAATAGTCATTTTCCTTTTGAGCTATCCAATGTGACATATGAAAAAGGATCTTGCCCTATCGCGGAAAAAATCCTCACCACTTCAATTAGGATTCCGGTCAGTGAATTTTATACTGAAGATGATTTGCACGATATTGTAAAAGGTATACGAAAGGTAGCCACTCATTATCAATTGACGAAGATAAAGGCAAATTAAACTGAAAGGAAAGATTATGAAAAGACTCGATGGAAAACCATGTTATCCCACCTGGCCGTCAAGCGGAGCACTGGAATCCACCTATTTGAACGAAGTGTTGAATTCAGGCAAGTGGGGAGGTTCAGGTGGATCGTACCTCCCAGACTACAAACACAAAATACCTGAATTTGAAGAGAAGTTTGCTAGATTTCAAGATGCTGATCATGGTGTTACAGTGGTCAATGGAACACTAGCCATCACTGTAGCTCTTCAAGCTGCTGGCGTTAAACCCTTGGACGAAGTCATCATGCCTCCATATACCTTCATAGCAACAGCAACATCCGCACTTCTTTTTGGCGCAATTCCAGTTTTTGTGGATGTGGAAGAGGATACTTTATTAATTGACCCAGAAAAAGTTGAACAAGCCATCACGCCTAAAACTAAGGCTATCGTAGCTGTACACATCGGTGGTACACCGGCAGATTTAGATCGTCTAAAGGAAATAGCTGAAAAAAATGATCTTGTATTAATTGAAGATGCGGCTCAAGCAGTAGGAGCGGAATGGAAAGGACAGGGCGTAGGGGCGATTGGTGATTTAGGGACTTTCAGCTTTCAATCTAGTAAAAACCTGACTTCTGGAGAAGGAGGGATCATCCTTTCCAACAATAAAAAATTAGCAGATAAAGCATGGTCGCTGGCCAATGTGGGACGTGTACGTGACGGCTCATGGTATCAGCACGAAGAAATAGGTTGGAATTTAAGAATGACCGAGTTTCAAGCCGCAATCTTGTTGGGACAGATGAGCCGGCTGGAGAATCAAATCGAATTGCGGAATCGAAACGCCAAACTTTTTACTGAACTCCTCAGTTCCGTAGAAGGGATCCAGCTATTTAAAGAGGATTCTCGAGTAACTCGCAACGGTTACCATTTATTTATGTTTTATTTAGATAAGGCTCTTTCAGATCGTGTAGACAAATCTCAATTTGTAAAGATGCTTAGTGAACAGGGAGTCCCTTCTTCGACAGGTTATACTGCAATCAATAAGTATGATTCCATCATCCGATCCATCAAAGAATGGACGGGAAAAGAACCGGACTTTCATTGTCCAATTGCAGAGCAAATGGGCGATCGCCAGGTTGTATGGATAACTCATACCGTTCTATTGGGTGATGAAAAAGGGATAGTTTATGCCGCAGAAGCAATTAAAAATGTTGTTCAATCCTATCTATAAACGTATGGAGGAATAATATGAATTTAAATTTTTATGGATTGCCTGATGATTTGATAAGTGGTTTGACAGAATTGGGATCTCAACTTCACTTTAAAATGGATGAAAAGGGTATACCAGTAAAAATCGAACACACGTCTGAAAACCTTATTGAAGTAAGCCTGGAAAACAACCAAGGTACAATAAAATATCATGACAAAGTCCATTTTTTCAGAGGTCTGGGACTGTTTCTGCAATCCGTTGAAAAACAAAGCTCATTTAAAATTGTAGAAGAACCACAATTCACTACAATCGGTGCCATGTTCGATTGTTCAAGAAATGCTGTCCTTAAGCCTGGAACAGTAAAGTCATTCATGAGGTATATGGCGTTGATGGGATTCAACATGATGATGTTGTATACGGAAGACACATACACGCTTGAATCGGATCCTTACTTCGGTTATATGAGAGGAAGATATACAGAATCCGAATTAAAGGAAATAGATGATTACGGGCACAGTTTCGGCATTGAAGTCATTCCATGTATACAAACACTAGCACATTTGTCCTCTTATTTAAGATGGTCCCATACAGAAAGCATACAAGATACTTCAGACGTCTTATTAGTCAGAAACACGGAAACATACGATTTCATCGAAAAGATGATCGCTGCATCCACTCATCCATTCAGGACGGACAGGATCCATATCGGAATGGATGAAGCACATGGTTTAGGCAGAGGGAACTTTTTAGATCGGATTGGAAAAAAAGACCGATTCACTTTGATGACAGAGCACCTTGAAAAAGTAAAAATGATAACCGATAAACTTAAGCTGAAGCCGATGGTTTGGAGTGACATGTATTTCCGTGTATGGTCAGAATCCAATGCATATTACGATCTGGATATACAAGTTCCGAAAGAGGTTTTGCAGGACATCCCTGAAGGTGTTCAACTTGTATATTGGGATTACTATAACGAATCAGAGGATTTTTATAGTAATTTTATCAGGATGCATGTGGATTTTGGATCAAAACCTGTTTTTGCAGGTGGGATATGGACGTGGCATGGACCGACGATTCATCATGAGAAAACGTTTATTACGACAAATGCTGCTCTGAATGCTTGCAAAAAAGAAGGTGTTCAAGAAGTATTCGCAACCCTTTGGGGAGATGATGGAGCAGAAAGCAATTATTATTATGGTCTTTTAGGATTACAGCTTTTCGCAGAACATGGATATTCGAACAAAGTCGATCAAGAGAAACTGAAGAATCGGTTTGAATTTTGTACAGGAGGTCGTTATGAAGCGTTTTGGGCAATCGGGAAAATGGACATGCACCCAGCTGCAGATTGGCATAAACTGATCCCTGATAGTCCGACGAAATATTTATTATGGCAGGATCCGCTCTTAGGTTTATTTGATAAACAAATACAAAATCTGGACTTCAATAAACATTACCAAACGATACATCAGGAATTAAAACCTTATCTCGACAAAGAGTCGACATGGGATGCACTATATGAATTCGCTGCAACGCTTTGTTTCGTACTTAGTATTAAGAGTGAAATAGGATTAAAAATAGTAGAACGATATAGTAATAACATGAAAGGTGAGCTGGAAGAAACGTCTGAAAAAGAATTACAGCTTTTACACGATGGAATAAGTAAATTAAGGGATCTTCACAGATCACAGTGGATGGATCATAACAAACCATTCGGTTGGGAAATTTTAGACATCCGGTATGGTGGACTTCTCGCCCGGATTGAAACGACTCGACAAAGGATCAGAGATTATTTAAGTGGACGTATTGATGGAATTGATGAACTTGAAGTGGAAAGGCTTTATTATGAACCCGGCTTGAAGAAAGGAGTTGGAAAAGAAGTAAAATATACAAGAATTGCTTCGCCCAATGTTTTCTAATAAATTATTTACGTTTATTTAAAGACATTAAAAAGACTTGTCTTTAAATAGCCATGACCATATAATTTAACTTAATAAAAGTATTTACATATATAATTTTCTGAATATTTTAAAAAATTGGAGGTATTTTAATGGGTCGTACAAAAATTGTGAGTTTGGCATTAGTTATTCTACTCTGCTTCCTACCGCTGCTCGCTTGTGCACCACAGGAAGATTCTTCTGCAGAAAAGGACGAAAACATTGAGCTGGAATTTTGGACTATCAATCTTAAGAAAAATTTTGGAGATTATATCCAAGGTCTTGTGGACAACTATGAAAAAGAAAATCCTAACGTAAAAATCAAATGGGTGGATGTCCCTGGTGCAGATGTTTCGAAGAAATTTATTACCGCTCTGCAAAGTAAAGAAGTTCCTGATGTCGTTAACCTTGCGAGTACAGACATTTCTTTGATTAGAAGTTACAACGTACTTAATCCAATCAATACACTTGTAGATGAAAAGGAATTGGATCCTTACATTGACGGTTTAGTTGAAGGGCTCACCTTTAATGAAGAAGTATTAGGGATTCCATGGTATCATGGTGGGCCTCCAATAGGTATGTTGAATACGGAATTATATGAAAAAGCAGGGCTTGATCCTGACAACCCGCCTCAGACATGGGAAGAATTCATGGAGAATGGAAAACAAATCCATGAAAAATCACCTAAAGTCTATGGATCAAATGACATACCAACGATGGAAGTACTAGTAGGACAAGGGCTGCCTATTTTAAATGAAGATGGGACTAAGGCTGTTTTCAATTCTGAAGAACATGTTGAATTTGTTGAGTTGTTCGTGGAAGGTTACAAAAACGGTGCTGTCGCTTCAGGAGCAGTTACAGAAGATGATCGCCAGCTCCAACAAACTTTTGAAAATGGACAGCAAGCTCAAGCTGGTCAAAAGCTTGGTTCTACTATAGTAGGCATTGAAACGAACGCTCCAAGTGTACTTCCTAAACTAAAAGTGTTCAAACCTGTGACGGGTAGTGAAGGAACAATAGCATTAAAAGGTATCCAAACATTTGTCGTACCGAAAAAGTCAGAACATCCAAAAGAAGCTGCCAAATTCGCACTTTACGTAACAAATACCAAAAATCAGTTGGAATTCGCTAAGTTGGTTGCAATATTCCCATCAACAAAAGAAACTTTAGAAGATCCTTTCTTTACTGATTTTGAGGTGAAAAACATTCATGATGAAGCAAGGAAATTAATGGTAGAGATATCTCCGAAACTTACAATTAATTCCCTAGGGATTGAAAAAGAACAAGAACTGAAAGATTTTTATCTTGAACAAATCCGAGCAGCCCTCTTGGGTGAAAAAACTGCGAAAGAAGCACTGGATACAGCGGTAGAACACTGGAATGAAGCGCTTTCTAAATAGAAGAAAGGTAAACGCAGCGGATCTATAAAAATCCAATCCGCTGCACTTCTTTTTTCCAGGTTCTTAGAAAGGAGTCGATAGAGTGGCTTTGAACCAAGCAGAAACAACCATCCGCCAAAATGTAGTCTTGGCAAAAAAGAAGAGAAAAAAGAAATTCAATTTCATCCCATATATTTTTTTACTCCCTGCAGTAGTGCTTCTCTCTACCTTTGAGTACCTTCCGACTTTGAATGCTTTTTATTATTCCTTTACTGAATACCATATTCTTGCACCGGCTGAATGGGTAGGGATGGAAAACTATAGAACGATGATGCAGGACGATAAATTTTGGAAGGCATTAGGGAATTCAATGAAGTATTTTCTCATTACCGTTCCTATGATTGTCATTCTTCCATTATTTTTAGCCATTCTCGTTAACAGAAAGATTAAAGGGATCAATTTTTTTAGATTGATTTATTACCTGCCAGTGGTTACGGCGATGGTAGCTGTCGCGATCATGTGGAAATATTTATACCATCCGTCTGGATTGGTGAATGCCTTCTTGGATGGCATCGGAATCAATGCGGAAACAAATTGGTTATTGAATACAAAAACGGCTATCCCAGCTGTTTCAATTCTCGAAGCTTGGAAAGCGATGGGGTTCTACATGCTGATTTACCTTGCTGGCCTTCAGGCAGTCTCGAAGGAATTGATTGAAGCTGCAAAGATAGATGGAGCATCTCCGCTCAGGATTCTGTGGCATGTCTATTTGCCTCAATTACGTCCTGTGTTTGCAGTAACACTTGTAATGGCCACACTCGGTACAGTTCAAATGTTCACAAGCATTTATATCATGACAGGTGGAGGACCATTGGATAGTACAATGTCACTTCCTCTATATATCTACCAAAAAGCTTTTGTGCAGCTTGATATGGGGTATGCAACAGCAATGGGCATAGTCTTATGGGTGATCCTTATGATACTTACTGTCATAAATTATAAAATCTCGAGAGGGGGGCACTCGGTGCAATGAACTCCAAGAATCTGCCCAAATGGAGAAAAATCGGCAAAAACGTTTTTTTATATGTAATGTTAATCGCGGTGTCACTTATTTTCATCGGCCCCTTTTTATGGTTGTTATCTACAGCTTTTAAGTCCAATGCCCAAGATGTTTTCGGTTTTCCGCCAAGTTTTATTCCGAAGCCGCCTGTATTCGACCATTTTATTGAAGCGTGGACAGCTATACCATTTCCAAGGTACCTATTGAATTCTTTTTTGCTATTACTCATCATGGTTCCTTCCCATATTTTTTTGACGGCTCTTACAGCCTATCCACTGGCGAGAATGAATTTTCCGGGCAGGACATTCATTTTCTATGCGATTATCGCAACAATGTTTCTTCCTGAAGAGGGTAAACTCGTTCCATTGTTTATTATCGTTGAAAAACTGGGAATGGTGGATTCGTGGTGGGGGTTGATCATACCTGGATTGATAGGTGGATTTTCCATCTTCCTGATGCGTCAAGCGTATCTGACCATCCCGAAGGAAATAGAGGAAGCTGCGATAATTGACGGTTGTGGTCCATTCAGGGTTTGGTGGAGTGTTATTCTGCCATTGACTAAACCGACGTTAGCAGCCCTAAGCGTTTTTTCATTTATTTCTGTGTGGAATTCGTTCATGTGGCCATTGATCATCTTGAAAGATGAAAGCTTATTTCCTATAGCTCTCGGATTAGCTTATCTGTCTGGTACATTTGGCACCGATGTGAAGACCATGGCTGCTGGCGTCGTCATTTCACTGGTCCCGATCATCGTTTTTTATATCTTGATGCAACGCCATTTTGTCAGCGGCTTGCAAGGATCAATAAAAGGTTAGGAGTTGTAAGATGAATAAGATTGCCCTATGGAAAGATAAACCCCTTAGGATTGTTGACTTCATACCTCCTGAACCGGAAAAATATGAAGCATTGGATTTGGAGCAGCAGTTCAATATCAGGAAGGAATTGGGCTTTAATGCCGAGCATGTTGAAGTACATGATATTACAGTAGGAGAATCCGGCATAACCTACTACCATTCTGATTGTGCAGTCCAGGAACGGAAAGATATTCTGGGGAAAATATCAGAATCGTATGAAGGACTTGGAATATATCCGATCGTTTATTTCAATGTGCACTGGCTTGCCGAGTCATTGGCAAAGTTGTACCCGGATTGGCAGCAACGGGATCGAAATGGGGACAGGATTCAAAGTGCCTACGGATCAGGAGGGTATTCATGCATCAATTCCTCATTCAGGGAATATGCATTTTCGACAATCCGCAATCTCGCCAAATATTCAATAAAAGGAATTTTTCTTGATGGACCATTCTTCAGGGTAGAAGGATGTTATTGTGAGGCGTGTAAAATGTCTTTTCTTTATAAGTATGGATATGACCTTCCCGATTGGGAGAAAGCAAATAAATCACAAAAGAAAGATCTGTTTACATTTAAACGCGAGTCGATTGCACTTTTCATGAAAAAGGCTAACAAAACGTTGAAGGATATTTCTCCTGACACAATGATTTATATGAATAGTCCACAGCTAGTACCGACGAAATTCTGTAGCCGTGACAACCGGCTTACGATCCACCATCAGGATATGTTGCTGGCGGAAGGGGGGTTTTTAGGGGAGGACCTTCGCAGAACCCCGGTTTGGAAACCTGCAGCTACAGCTCAATTGCTTGAAACCCAAACAAATGGGAAGCCCTATTGTGTAGCGATTGCTGGACGATTGGCACCATGGTCTCGTTATTTGCTTTCTCCTGCCGAAACTTGGCTTGCTCATGCAATGGCGGTTTCACATGGAGCAAATACATGGTATGGCGTGTATAACGATAATAATCAAGACAAGCGGATGAGCACTGTAAAAGAGATTAATCAATTTCTATCAGAGAATGAAAAATATTATATGAATACAATATCAATGGCTTCAATTGCATTGGTATGGTCCTTCGCGACTGCGAACGAGTATCAATCATCTGCTGAGGAGACAGATTTCACAGCAGGCCAGGATAAATTGTCCAATCCAGACAAAGGTGATGCCCGCGGTTCGTTCATGGGGTGGTATGATGCTTTATCAAGAAGCAGGATCCTATTCGATGTCCTTGATGATGAATCGATTGAAAGCAGTGCCTTTCAACGTTATGAGTTGATCATCCTGCCAAATATAAGTGTCATGAATGATACGCAGGCAGAACTTATTAAAAGTTATGTCGATCAAGGAGGAAAGATCATCTCTACATTCGACACCTCGCTATATGATGATGACGGAGAAAAAAGGGATCAGCCTTTATTAGGGGAGATTTTTGGTGTAGAACAAGCAGTCAGCATACGGCATTGTAAATATGACCACATTGAGTTGGATGGGGATCAGGACCTGTCGGATGATATCGATCAATCACATATCCCAGCTTCATCACTGGGAGTGAATGTCATACCGGACGGGAAATCGGTATCGATCATGAACTATAGGGAGCCTCAACAGTCAAGGTACTGTGAACTTCCAGATCGAACAAACTATCCTTTCATTTTAAGGAATACATTTGGAAAAGGCGAAAGTTTCTACTTTACAGGAAACATAGGGAAGTTTTATGAATCCTATGCGCTGCCGGAATATCGTAAGCTAATCAATAATGCAGTACGGTCCCTCGTGGATGTCCCATTGAACATCAAGACTCCTCATACATTGGAATCCATACATACAGCCATGAGAAAACAGGATGGCCGTATCATTCTTCATCTGGTCAATTATACGGGATCAATGACTAGGCCGATAACAGAAATCATCCCTATTTCTGATATCCAAATCGATATCGAGCTTAGGGAAAAAATCGAGTCGGTAAGAGCATTGAGAATGAATGAGCAACTGACATTCCACCAAAATGAAGAGCGGATCTATTTGAATCTACCATGCCTTCGAGAATATGAAGTGATCATATTGGACTTCAGGAGTTGAAAAATAGAATGATTATTGAGGGAGCAGGTGTTTGATATGCAGACGATCCAAGAACTAGAAGATAAGTTGATTAATCCTTCCAAGCGATTGATAAATGATTTGCAACACATTGATGGAGATATCATGATACTTGGAGTTGGAGGGAAAATGGGGCCTACACTTGCGAAAATGGCTAAAAGGGCAATCGATGCAGGTGGATTGGATAAGAGAGTCATTGGAGTTTCTCGTTTTACTTCCCAAAATGTACGTATGGACTTAGAATCTTCCGGAGTCGAAACGATTTCGCTTGATCTACTGGACAAAGAACAATTACTGACTTTGCCGGAAACAAAAAATATCATTTTTATGGCAGGATATAAATTCGGAACGAATGGTAATGAATCATTTGCCTGGGCGATGAATACTTTTCTTCCGGGAAGAGTAGCAGAAAAATTCAGAAACTCAAGGATTGTTTCGTTTTCATCTGGAAATGTATATCCGTTTACGGAAGTATCCAAAGGTGGAGCTGATGAATCGACCCCGCCTGCACCAATTGGTGAATATGCACAATCTTGCTTAGGAAGAGAGCGAATTTTTGAATATTTTGCCCGTTTGTATGGTATCAAAATGCTGCATTTTCGGTTGAATTATGCAATCGATTTAAGGTACGGGGTGTTGCTTGAGATTGCCCGGCATGTTTTTGAAGAAAAACCGATCGACCTCACCACAGGGCATGTCAACGTGATCTGGCAGGGAGATGCAAATGAAATGGCTATCCGAAGTTTGAATTTGGTTGATTTGCCGCCGTCAGTCTTGAATGTTACAGGACCAGAAACGATTTCAGTAAGGTGGCTGGCTGAACAGTTTGGACAAAGGTTCGGAAAAGCTCCGATCTTCATAAACGATGAAAACGAGAAAGCTCTATTAAGTAACGCCTCTAAAGCTCACAAACTTCTAGGGTACCCAAAAGTCACATTAAGCCAAATGATAGAGTGGGTATCAAATTGGGTTGAAATCGGGGGCTCGACCATCGATAAACCGACTAATTTCCAGGAACGAGAAGGAGCGTTTTAGAATGCCTATTGAACTTGAACCAATGATCCATAAGGCTTTGCATGGAGGGGTGGTGATTCCAGCGCATCCGCTGGCGTTGGATGAGAACCGTCAACTTGATGAAAATCGCCAAAGAGGACTCACCCGATACTACATCGCTTCCGGAGCTGGAGGATTAGCTATAGGCGTGCATACCACCCAATTCGAAATTCATGAAAATACACATGGTTTGTATAAAAAGGTCCTTGAATTGGCAGCAGATGAAGTTGACAAAGCGAATTTGACAAGGCCTTTCATAAAAATTGCCGGTATATGTGGAGCCACTCCTCAAGCATTGGAAGAAGCCAATCTAGCTGCATCACTTGGATATGATTTAGGTCTTGTAAGCCTGGGAAGCTTGGATGATTGGAGTGAAAACGAGCTTCTTGAACATTTAGCAGCAATCGTTCAAGTGATCCCTGTTTTCGGTTTTTACCTCCAGCCTTCCGTCGGTGGGAGGAAATTGAGCTTTCAATTTTGGAAATCAGCTGCAGAAATCCCTGGAGTAATGGGTATCAAAATCGCACCTTTCAACCGCTATCAGACTCTTGATGTTGTCAGAGCTGTCTGTGAATCGAGCAGGAGGGAAGAAATCGCCCTTTACACTGGAAATGATGATAATATCATCGTTGATTTGCTTACCACTTATCGATTCAAGATAGACAATAAGGTCGTTGAGAAGGAAATTGTAGGGGGACTGCTCGGACAATGGGCGGTATGGACCAAAAAAGCTGTAGAATTGCTGGATGATGTCAAAAGACGTAAAAGAAGCGAAGATGCTTCACCTTCTTATGATGAGCTCCTTAAACGCAACGTGGAATTGACGGATGTAAACAGTGCGATTTTTGATCCTGCCAACCAATTTGCCGGCTGCTTATCAGGTATACATGAAATTCTTAAAAGGCAAGGATTGCTGCAAGGAACATGGTGCATCAATCCATTCGAGTCTCTTTCTCAAGGTCAGATTGAGGAAATTGACCGGGTGTATAAAAGTTATCTTCATCTCAATGATGATGAATTTGTAAAGAAAAATTTGTCTTCCTGGATAAAGGGTAACGCGGTTCATTGAATCCTTCAAACGGAGGGGTAGATGTTGGAAACAAAATTGGCGATAAATAAATTTTATAGCATTTGTGAATGGTGTATGAAAATGATTCTGTTAAACCTTCTCTGGTTGACTTTCAGCTTAGGGGGCCTGATCATATTCGGGTTCTTCCCTGCCACAGTAGCAATGTTTGCCGTAACCAGGAAGTGGGTGCAGAAAACGGAGCAGATCAACTTTTTCAAAGTATTCCTATCAAGCTTCAAAAAAGAATTCTGGAAGGCGAATCTGATCGGTCTTATCCTGTTTTTGATCGCTACAGCACTGTACCTGGATCTTTTGTTCATTCAATCCTTTGATGGGAGATTGGCCTTTTACTCGTTTTGTCTGATCATCATGGTTTGTCTATTTTGCTTTGTCATTGCCCTGTTTCTGCTTACCCTTTATGTACATATCGAACTACCATTCATCCAGTACTTCAAACAATCGATCTTGATTTTTCTTTCCTATCCTCTAGACACGATTATCATGGTCGGAAGTGTTTTGCTCATAACATTCTTCTTTCTCATTTTTCCTGGTCTTATCTTATTCATGGCAGGAAGTTTGATAAGTTTGATCGTTACCATCAATGCTCATAGGACTTTCAGAAAGCTTTCATTCCAAACACTCGAATATTAAGCAGGAGGTGGGTATATGCCACTGGTGACTAGTAAAGAAATTTTACAGGATGCCTATAACCATCATTATGCAATAGGGGCATTTGCAGGTCATAATCTAGAAATGATAAAAGCGATCGTATCCGCAGCAGAAGAGTTGGACTCACCAGTAATCATCCAAACGACCCCCGGCACAATCAACTATATAGGGATCGGTCATGCGGTCAGTATGGTTAAAGAAGCTGCAGAACAAGTCAGTATTCCTGTAAGTCTCCATCTGGACCACGGAGATAGTTTTCGGTGTGTCAATCAATGTCTGAGAAACGGGTACAGTTCGATCATGATTGATGGGTCTAGTCTTGGTTATGAAGAAAATATAGACCTTACCAAGAAGGTTGTGGAAGTATGCCATGATGTGGGTGTTCCAGTAGAAGCGGAACTTGGAACGATAGGCGGTGTGGAAGACGGACTTGATGTTGATATGGCAGATGTACGATTCACAAATCCAGACTTTGTAGAAGAATTCGTCATCAGGACTGGCATCGATTTTTTGGCTCCAGCATTCGGCACTGCACACGGTATTTATAAATCGGACCCAAAGCTGGATTTTTCGAGATTAAAAGCAATATCAGATCTTGTGAGAATACCGTTGGTGATGCACGGGGCCTCAGGTCTTTCGAAGGAACAATTACAAAAAGCGGTTCAACTCGGCGTGAGTAAAGTGAATTTCTCAACTGAATTGAAAAAGGCATTTGTACATGAATTAAGAAACTATCTTTCTTACCATTCAGATGAGGAAGATCCAAGAAAATATTTCGTATCAGCAAGAGAGTCAGTAAAACAAATTGTCAAAAATAAAATTATGACTCTTCACAGCTCACCACAATCGGTAGTTTAAGAGGGTCCTAAGTCAAATGATCACGACAGTTACGCTGAATCCTGCCATTGACATCACTTATTACATTCCAGAATTTCAACGCAGTCAAATACATCGTGTAGATTCCATGTACAAAGAGCCTGGAGGAAAAGGAATCAATGTTGCAAAAGTGATTAAAACATTAAAAGCCCCGGTCATGGTAACCGGTATGCTTGGCGGTAATAACGGAAGGACGATTTGCCGCCTCCTGGATTCCTATTCCATACCTCATGATTTTCACCCTATCTCTGGGGAATCCCGTCTTTGCCTTAATATAATCGACCAACACGCACACCAAACTGAAATACTTGAAAAAGGTCCTGAAGTCTCGGAAAAGGAGCTTGGAAATTTCAAACGGCACTTAGAAAAACTTTCTAAAAAAAGCAGGTTTGTCATCTTTTCTGGCAGTCTACCAGCAGGCGTACCCCAGTATGCATATGGAGAATTGATTGAATTAGTGCAGCATCATGGCGCCGATGCCATTGTCGATACGAGTGGAAAAGCTCTTGAATATGCACTGGCTGCCAAGCCTTTTATGGTAAAACCTAATATTAATGAAGTACAAGAGATATACAGCCAAAAGAAATTAACCAAAGAGGATGTATGGAAAATCATAGAGAACTGGCATGATTCAGGTATTTCGGCCTCGATGGTTTCAGACGGAGCAGATGGGATGATGGTTCGGATACATGAACACCAATGGACGATAAGTCCTCCCGTTGTGAAGGCGGTCAATACAGTCGGCTGTGGAGATACTTTAGCGGGAGCTTTGGCGGTTGGCTTTTATAATGATCAAACTTATGAAGAATGCCTGATAAATGCTACTGCGGCTGCTGTCTCCAATGCAATGGAAAAGCAAGCAGGAAAGGTCTCTATTGAAAAGATCGATCAATACAAACAAGGAATCACTTTAAAAAAGGAGTGAACGAGATTGAATTCCTCTTACACTTATAATGAAATAATGAGCCAAGGCGAAAGTATGGAGAAAACCAGGGAAAGGGTTCTTTCCTCAAAAGTGCTCGAGAAAGACTCATCATTTGAACATGTGATATTCACAGGATGTGGTACTTCGTATTATCTTGCCATTTCGGCAGCCCGGTTTTTTCAGGAAACGACGGGTATCCCATCCCAAGCAGTGCCAGCTTCCGAATTATTCATTCATCCTCAACAAATAATGTCAGACAAAATCAACTATAAAATCATAGCCTTTTCACGTTCGGGTACTACTACAGAAATCATCAAAGCAATAAAAGAGCTTGATCGTTACGCTTACGTGTCAACACTAGCAATCACATGTAATCCAAACACAGAAATGATCAAGGTTGCTCAAGAAAGTATAGTACTTGATCATATTAACGAAAAAAGTATCGTCATGACCCAATCATTCACGAATATGCTTTATGCCATTCAATTATACGCTGTGCTCGTTTTCGGGGAAGCGCAAGTTCAAAAAGACTTGGACATTCTTCCGATTTCGCTGAAGGAAGCATGCAAGAATTCACACAAGATAAAAGATATCGGGAGCAATCTCTCGTATACTAGATTCATTTATTTAGGAACGGGGGTATCTTATGGGCTTGCTGAGGAAGCATGTCTGAAGATGAAGGAAATGACACAAACGGAATGTGAAGCATATTCAAGCCTGGAATTCCGTCACGGTCCAATATCAATTGTGGATGAGAAGACAATTGTCATCGTTCTTTCATCAAAAAAAACCAAAGAGCTTGATAAAGGTATCGTCAAGGATATTCAATCATTCGGAGGATATACTGTGACGATTGGGAATACGCCGGTTGATGAAAGTGACGAAAATTTCATTTTACCATCAGATATAACGGATCATATCTCAGCGATCTCTGTCATGCCTTATCTCCAAATGTTGGCCTACTATCGAGCTATAGCTTTAGACTTGGATCCTGATAAACCACGTAATTTGAATCAGGTTGTGAAAATAACTCTTCCGAACTAGGAGCGGATCTTATGTATGCTATTGGATTAGATATCGGTGGAACAAAAATCGCAGCATCCCTGGTAGATGAAAAAGGGGCTTGTTCATTTAAAAAAGTATACCCAAGTGTTGCATATGATAGTGAGGCTATGTTCCTTCAAGTGGTCGACTGTATTAAAGACGTTATAAGGGAGTCAGGGTATGGAAATGATCGTATAGTCGGGATTGGAGTGGGTGTCCCTGGAAAAATCGATGCAGAAAAAGGGATCGCAATCTACCAAAATAACCTTCCATGGAGGAGTTTCCCTTTGATTGAAAGACTCCAAGCAGTCTTTCCTTACAAAATGATAATGGGTAATGATGTTGCCATGGCTGCTCATGGAGAATGGGTGATTGCGGGTAAGAATATGAAGGACACATTCGTTTATTTCACGTGGAGTACAGGTGTTTCAAGCAGTGTCATACATGAAGGTAGACTTTTCAAGGGGAAGGGTTTTGCTGGAGAACTCGGCTTGATTTTTCAAGAGAGTGATAATCAGCGCTTGGAGGCCCAGGTCAGTGGTCCTTCAATCAGTTCAATTTGCAGTCAAAAGCTTAGACAAACACTGACTACTAAAGAAATAATTTCGGAATATGAAAGGGGAGATGCAACGGTAGTAAACCTAATGGAACCTATAATGAGAAAAATTGCAAAAGGTGTTTACGCAATAATTTGCTTATTAGATCCCCATAAGATTGTTTTTGGGGGAAGTGTCATTATCAACAATCCATTCCTCCTTGAAATATTAAAGAAAGAATTATTATGCATGGTGATTCCTGAACAAAACCTGAGCTTAGAAAAAATGTTTGTAAGTACATTAGGTGACAATGGAATCGTAGGAGCAGGACTAAAAGTGTTAGATGAAAACCGTTCGAATGCAAACTATTCAGAAAATTATTGACTTTCAGACATTTGAATGCTATTTTTTTAATTAATTAGTCATAGACTAGGATTAATTAATTGATCATTAGGAGGAGTATTATGCATTCACTTGATTGGATTGTATTAATTGCATTCTTCTTGATTATGGTTGTGATCGGTTTTTGGTCTTTTGGAAAAGTCAAAGGTTCTAAAGATTTTTTTGTAGCGGGAGGAAAGATGCCCTGGTGGCTTTCAGGTATTTCTCATCATGTCTCAGGCTATAGTGGTGCAGTGTTTGTCGCTTATGCAGGTCTAGCATATACGCATGGTTTCAGCCTTTATGTGTGGTGGGCGATCCCCGTATTTTTAGCATGTTTCATCGGTGCATTTCTTATGGCACCTCGTTGGTCTAGACTAAGGATAAAACTTGATATCGAATCACCTACTGAATACCTGGCAATGAGATATAATGTACCGACTCAGCAGGTCATGGCGTGGAGTGGTGTACTATTGAAATTGTTTGATGTAGGTGCAAAATGGGCTGCAATTGCCATCCTGCTGAATGTATTCACAGGCACCCCCTTAGTAACGGGTATCTTGCTTTCAGGTGGGATTTCACTCATTTATATCACGATAGGAGGATTATGGGCAGATGTGTGGACTGATTTTGCCCAATTTATTGTACAGATCATCGCAGGCCTTGCAATGTTCTTCATTGTCATGACAAAACTAGGAGGGGCAAGTTCGATAGGCGGGATTTGGGAAGACTTGCCTCCAGCCAACAGCCAACCATTTAATGAACCATACACTGCAGGTTTTGTCGCGGCATTTATCTTGATTGTTTTTCTAAGCTATAACGGTGGAACATGGAATTTAGCAACTCGTTATATCTCATCTCCATCGGGATCTGACGCCAAAAAGTCAGCATTACTTTCAGCCGGCCTTTATCTATTTTGGCCACTCATACTATTCTTTCCAATGTGGGCTGCTCCGATTTTTCTGCCAGATATCGGAGATCCGAACCAATCCTACGCTTTACTGACCCAAGAATTGCTGCCTACAGGATTAGTAGGATTAGTATTGGCTTCATTATTTGCAGCGACAATGTCTATGACCTCTTCTGATTCAAATACAATTTCATCGGTCATTACGCGTGATATATTACCAGTCGTATCTAGAAAGTTCCATGATATGAATCAAAAACAATCGCTTAAAATCGCTCGTATGTCAACTTTCATATTTACTGCACTTACCCTATTGATAGCGATCAATTCTGATGTTTTTGGAGGAGTAATCGGTTTATTATTGACATGGTTTGCTGCACTTGTCGGACCTATATCAATTCCAATGCTATTCGGTTTGCTTCCTGCCTTTAAACATTGTGATTCAAAGGCGGCGATCATTTCGATAATTGGTGGACTGGTTGGTTTCATAATAGTGAATTATGGTATAGAAGTTTCTCTTGCAGGTCAGATGGCGACCCCGGTAATAACCTCTACCTTGATTTTTACAGCGATCGGCTGGTTGAACAGAAACAAACCTGTAGCCCCAGAATTGAATGATCTGTTTTCTGCTTTACAAAAAGATCCAGAAGAATCAATCAACAACAAAAATATCTCCATGTAAGAATACTTCGTCAACAAGGAAGGAGTCATAGCATGGTAGATGAAAAAGAAATTTCTCAACAAATGATCCAACATATCGAGAATCAACTTCTTCCGTTTTGGAGAAAGTCCATGGATGATCATTACGGTGGTGTTTATACCTGTTATACAAATGATGGGGCAAAACGAATAAGCAATGACAAATTTATCTGGTCACAAGGGCGTTACTTATGGATCGAATCAAGGATATGCAAAATGATGCAAGCCGGTATCCTTAAAGATGATACGCAATTTTTTTTGGACCATGCTAAGAAAACGTATGAATTCATAAAAGAACATGCCCTTTTGAAAAATGGCAACTATGTATACTTGCTTACTGAATCCGGTGAAAAGAAAGAGGATGTAAAGGGAAGAGGTTATGATTCAAGTATCTATGCTGATTGTTTCGTCTGCTTGGGATATAAGGAATATGCTTCACTTACTGGCGATAGGGTTATTCTCCAGCAAGCGATCGACCTGTTCAGGCATATCTCGGATGGGATAATGGCCGGTAATTTTAAAAGTGATCCGTACCCGATACCAAAAGGATTCTCATCTCATTCTGTTCACATGATCCTCTTAAATGTTGCTCAGGAGATTGCTGAAACCGCAGAAGTCTTGGGTCATCCTGATAAATCCGGTTTGCAAGTCGAAACTTTGACCCTGGTGAAAATCATCCTTGAGAAATTCAGATTATCCAATGGCAGAATTATTGAGATGCTGGCAAAAGAAACTAAGAAACAAAAAACTTTACTGAGCAGGCATGTCAATCCAGGGCATGCTCTAGAGTCCATGTGGTTCATCATTCACTCAGCCCGGAAGGTTAATGATACCAATTCGATCAATAAGGCAGTGGATTCTATTTTGTATGCGTTGGAATTAGGTTGGGATACAGAACATGACGGTTTGTTCAGGTTTGTTGATTATCTAGGTGGTAAGCCGATAGGAGATGAAATAGGTACTCTTTATGAGAAATTAATCAAGGACACCTGGGACACTAAACTGTGGTGGCCCCATTCAGAAGCACTTTATGCTTCTATCCTCGGATATAAAATGACCGGAGATCCTAATATGGAGAAATGGTTTCACCGGTTAAGGAAATATGTGTTTCGGGCTTTCCCCAACAACGAGCAATCGATAGGGGAATGGATACAGATTCGAGATAGGAAAGGTCAGCCGATCAATAAAGTTGTCGCATTACCAGTCAAGGATCCTTTTCATATCCTTAGAAATCTTATTTTGATAATAGAATTACTTGGTGAAAAAAAGAATTGTTTTTGATCAACAAAAGAAAGGTAGATTGGCGTGACATTAAAGCTAGGAACGTCAAAAATCGATATAACTCCTTCGGTTCCTCTTGAATTGGCGGGATTTGCCCATCGAAAAGGGCCATTTTCCGGAATAGAGAAACCGTTGTTTTTGAAAGTGTTTTATTTTGAAAAAGAAGGTGCCCGATCCGAAAAGGACACCATTATCATGGTCACGGCTGATTTGATTTGGTGGGATGAAGAACAGTGCAAACAGATTGAAAAACTGATTGAAAACGAATTGAAGACTTCAGATTTTACAATCGTTTTTCATGCGACTCATAATCATTCGGGTCCGCAAACCAGCTCTAATTTCACACGTTTTTTGGGTGCTCCAGAACCTCGTTATCTTGAAAACTTGAATACTCAGGTTCTTATCGCCATTAGATCAGCGGTTCAAAATCTCGAACCAGTAACCTTATCAAGGGGTTCCACTACCTGCAATATTGGGATCAACCGTCGTTTGAAATCTGAATTTCAGGTTAGCATGGCACCGAATAAAGAAGGGCCAGTCGATCCTGATGTGACAATCTTAGCAGCAGAAAATTCTACTGGCAGCATAAAAGGAGTGATGGTCCATTACACATGCCACCCTACAGTCACTGGAGACAACTATATATCATCAGAATTTCCGGGAGTGGCGACGGAAGAAATAGAAAGAGCACTTGGGGAGAAAGTGGTAGCAGGTTACTTTCAAGGCTGTTGTGGTGATATAAGACCGGGATTGATTGATAAAGAAAAAAATGAATTTTATAGAGGAAACCAGACGGACGTCCAGCGATTAGGACAGCAATTAGCTGATCAAGTCATAAAGGCTATAGATGAAAATAAACTTGAACCAATAAATGTGGAATACATGCAAATACAAAAGAGATCGGTTCCATTAAAATTTGAGAAAATCCCGTCGATCGATCAATTACGGTGTATGAAAGATTCCTTGACTAAGGATGAACATATCGTTTGGCAAACCTTTCTATTGGAAAACCAAAACAGGCTGATTCCCGAGGCTACACTTAAATTAGTGCTGGTAGAGTTCGGTGAAGATCTATCCTTTTTGACAATGAATGGAGAAATGGTAGTTGATTATGGGTTATTCATAAAAAAAGAGTTTTCCAATAATGTACTCCCATTGCCATATAGTAATGGAATGATCGGTTATATTCCAACATCACAACAAATCATTGAGGGAGGCTACGAGTCGAAAGAATGGATTTACTTTTTCGGTGTACCTTCCCACTTTTCGAGATCAATTGAAGAAAATATCCAACTCGGTATTCGTGAACTGATGATGAAAGGAGATTGTTAGAATGTCAGTTTCTCCAGTGCAAATTGATAAAGTCGATCATTTAGAAGTGAAAACCTTTGCTGATCGAAAAGCGCTTGGCGATAATGCAGGACGACAAATTGCTGAAAAAATCAAAGATCTATTACAACAGAAAGATGAAATAAGAATGGTATTTGCAGCTGCGCCTTCCCAAAATGAGGTGCTGTCTTACTTGGCTCAGGATAAAAGGATTGATTGGTCGAGGATTGTAGCCTTCCATATGGACGAATATATCGGATTAGAGGAAAGCGCTCCGCAAACTTTCAGCCGTTTCTTGTCTGAGAAGTTATTTGATCTGGTAAAACCAAAAGAAGTCCACTTGATAAATGGAGATAATGAAAGCGAACATGAATGCAGACGATACGCATCTCTATTTAATGAAAAACCCATTGACATCGTTTGTTTGGGAATCGGTGAAAATGGCCATCTCGCTTTTAATGATCCTCCGGTGGCGGATTTTGAAGATGAAGAGACAGTCAAGACAGTCACCCTGGACGAAGCTTGCAGACAGCAGCAAGTCAATGACGGTTGTTTCAGTAGCATTGATGAGGTTCCGGAAAAAGCGATCACTCTTACCATACCGGCCTTGCTATCAGGAGAATTCCTGTATTGCGTCGTTCCAGGCAAAACGAAAGCGAATGCAGTCCAACATGTATTAACTGGACCTATTACGACGAATTGGCCAGCTAGTATATTGAGGGATCATCCGAACTGTACATTATATTTAGATAAAGATTCCCGCGGAGGAATTCAATGGGATGTGTAAACTAGAAGCGATTCATTACAGAACAGATGAACCAAATGAAATTGACTGGCGAGATGGGAAATTCACAAAATTAACCAGAACCCAGATATCCAATAATGAAGCTTTACCATATATCGCACCTGGACTGATTGATTTACAAATCAATGGTTATAAAGGAATAGATTTCAACACTCTTCCGATCAAAGAATCCGATATCTTGAAAATAACCAGGGAGTTATGGAAAGAAGGGGTTACATCCTATTTTCCGACCATCATCACAAACAGTCCGGAGAAAATCGAAGAAGCGATGGAAACGATAAAACAGGTTTGTGCTCGTTTCCCATACGTGGATGACTCCATTGCCGGAATTCATTTGGAAGGACCCTTCATTTCACCTGAGGATGGACCAAGAGGTGCACATGATGCAAAGTATGTAAGGCCTCCGGATTGGTCACTGGTAAGTGGATGGCAAAAAGCTTCTGGCGGCAGGTTGAAACTTTTGACAATTTCACCAGAATGGGATGATTCTGAACCCTTTATCAGAAAATGTACGGAAAACGGAATCATCGTATCTATAGGCCATACTTCCGCAAAACCAGCACAAATCAGGTCTGCAATTGCTGCGGGTGCCAAATTATCAACACATCTTGGAAATGGAGCACATTTGATGTTGCCCCGCCATCCCAATTATATTTGGGAACAGCTTGCCAATGATGAATTAGCGGCGACTTTTATCGCTGACGGGTTTCATCTACCCGATTCAGTCTTGAAAACGATAATCAGAATGAAGGGTAAACGCGCAATTGTAGTGAGTGACAGTGTTTCTTTAGGGGGAATGGAACCTGGAGAGTACAACATGCATATCGGTGGAAAGGTTGTTTTGACTACAGAAGGGAAACTCCATATGGCCAGCAATTCTGAACTATTAGCAGGGTCAGCTCAAACGCAGATATGGGGTATCAACCATCTTCTGAAACAGGGCTTGTGTGAGCTTGCTGACGCGATTGACATGGCAACGGTAAACCCTGCGGAAAAGCTTGGATTATCTGGACAAAAACTTGAAGTTGGTGCTAACGCTGATTTTATATTATTTTTTTATAGTAAAAATTCAGGGATAGAACTGGTTGCAACGTATAAGAAGGGAAAGTGTGTTTCAAAGAAAAAACACTTAGGAGTGGAAAAATGAAATCTACATTAACAGGACAGTATCTATCTAAAATAACAGAGCATCTGAATCGGTTACACGATGAAGAGTTGGACAATATCCATAAAGCTGCAGAATTGGTAGCTTCACAAATAAAAAAAGATAGATTAGTATTTGCTTACGGTCCCGGTGGACATTCGAATCTAGGGTCCCAAGAATTGTTCTTCCGGGCAGGAGGGTTGATGCACATCAGTGCGATACTCGACGAAGGTACATTATTGAGCAGCGGGGCTTTACGATCGATGGCAATAGAAAGGACACCTGGATATGGGAAGATTGTAATCAATGATTATAACCTGAAAGAAGATGATTTATTGATTATCATCAATGCATATGGGATCAATTCGGCTACCATCGATGCCGTCCTGGAAGCTGACAAGTTAGGGGTGAAAACGATCGGAGTGACGTCTGTGGAGCATGCCATCAATACACCGGATGATCATCCTGCGCGCCATCCCTCTAAGAAAAATCTCCATGATTTAGTGAATGTCGTATTGGACAGCAAGGTTGGTGTGGGAGATGCAATCATCGGAATCGAGGGGTTAGAACAAAGAGTTGCAGCTGTATCTACATTTGCAAATGCATTTCTTTTAAATGCAATGGCTGCGGAAGCAATAAACATGCTAGTGGAAGAAGGCATAAAGCCACCAATTTGGATGAGTGGAAATGCAACTGGCGGAGATGAATGGAACGCCCAATTCATTGATCAATTTAAAGGGAAGATCAAAAAGTTGTAAATAGGAGCATTTAGATGTCAATTAAAGGAACAGCCGTATTAAGAGAGAGAAACCAGAAAAAAGTACTCGAATATTTAAGAAAAAATAAGCTGTGTTCAAGATTAGAAATTTCAAAAGGATTGAATGTCAGTAAAAACACGGTTTCCCTCATCATCGATCAATTCATCAAACAAGGGATCGTAGTGGAACGAGGTTCTAAAGAAAATAAGGGAGCTGGAAGACCGAGTGTAGCTTTGTCAATCGTGCCCGGTTCCTATCATTCAGTAGGCATTTATGTTCAGAGCGATAAGATAGAAATAATGGTCATCGATTATTCTATTACGATTATTGAGCATAATGAGGTATTCATCGATCAGGAGAGCAGCCTGATCGAAACCGTCATTGACTACTGTGTTAAGACAGTCAATCGATATAAAAATGTGATCGGAATCGGTATTGGGATCCCTGGGCTGGTCAATCCGAAAAAGGGGATTGTACATCATTCCACAAACCTTAATTGGAAAGATGTCTCACTAAAAGAAATGATCGAACAAAAGGTTGATGTGAACGTATCTGTATTTAATAGTGTGAAAGTGGCAGCGTTACCTGCCATTGAAGATAACGATGAAGACCTGCATAGTATTTTTTATATAAGGATTAGTGAAGGTATTGGCGGGGCTTTCATCATTAACAATAAGATCTATCTTGGCGCAAGCAGGACGGCAGGGGAAATTGGCCATATAAGTGTAGAAGCTGACGGACCGAAATGTAAATGTGGTCAAAATGGATGTTTAGAAAGGTTGATCAGCTTGAAAGCTTTTAAGGAAGCTGTTTTAGCCAATGGATCACTAGCCACAAATTCAGATATAGGCGAATTGCTACAAAATGGCAGTTCGGAACATGTAAAAAAACTCCTCAAAAATTATGGCTCTTATCTTGGGAAAGCAATATCTCAAGTGATCCATTTGATGAACCCGCAATTGGTGATTGTCGATAGCCCATATAATAGGGTACCTGAATTTAAAGCTACAACAATGGAGGGTACGGAGCAAAACTCATTGGACCTCCCACTGCAACAAACAACAATAAACTTTGTCAATGAAGTTTATTCACCAGCAAAAGGAGCAGCCATCTCAATCATTCTAAATTTTGAATCCTGACGGTGCCAGGTACACTTTCAAACCCGTTGATACATCTACATTCATAAAAAGTGCCAGGCACCGATTCGTTCGGTGCCTGGACTTATCTATTAAATTAATACTCTTCTTCTATGGTTTTACTTACGCTGTTCCTGCTTTCATGAGCATGCCGTCGAGGGAGCGGTCCATGTTCTGTTCCATCCATTTGGCGGTTTCGACGAGCTGTTCCAGATCTGTGCCGGTAGCAACTCCCATCCCATGGAACATATTGACCATGTCTTCTGTGCACACGTTGCCGACAGCTTTTGGAGCAAATGGACAACCGCCGAGACCTGCGATCGAGGAGTCGAATCTTTTAACCCCTGCATTGTACCCTGCAAGGACATTCGCGAGACCAAGCCCGCGTGTATTATGGAAATGTAAACCGAAATCCAAATCTTCGCCAAACGCACTCTTAAAAGTACTAACAACCTCCGATACTTGATTTGGATTTGCCATCCCCGTTGTATCGGCAAGGGTAATCCCCGTGCACCCGGCCTTCAAAAAGCTTTCCGCAACGCTCAACACGCGCTCGACAGGCACTTCTCCTTCATAAGGACAGCCGAAGGCTGTACCTAGTACTCCGAGGACATTCCTACCATCCGAGACACCATCCGAAACGACCTTACTCAATTCCTCAGTCGCATCAGCCACAGTCCTTCTCGCATTCTTCAGGTTGAAAGAGTCACTGGTCGTCGTGACGACATGCAAATAACCGATATCCGTCTTCAGCGCTCTCTCCAAACCGGAACGGCTTAGTATCAGACCAGCATACTTCACCTCATCCCGAACTGGCAGCTTCGTCAACAGCTCTTCTGCATCCGCCATTTGCGGGACGACTTTCGGATTGACGAACGAGGCCGCCTCGATATAGCGGATGCCGGAGGCAATCAGCTTTTCGATCAACTCCACCTTCGTTTCTGTAGGGACAAACTTCGCTTCATTCTGGATACCATCTCTTGGGCCGACTTCACAGATTTCAATCAATGTACATCCTCCTTTATCAAATGGTGGTTCTTTATGTCTTCTAAATGGGTCAAAACATGGTCGCGGCCTTCGTAAATATGTTCATGCATCGCGATTCGTGCCCGTTCCGATTCTTGATTCTCGATTGCTTTCAAGATGATCCGGTGGACTTCAAGAGATCGCTCCAACATACCGCGGTCATACCAATAGAACGATCGGAAAATCAACGGCACGACGACGACCTTAGAAATATGGAAGTGGATATGTTGGTTTCTCGATGCCATGACGACTGCTTCGTGAAACTGTTGGTTTACTTCGACGACTTTTTTGACGCTATGGATATCAGATTGTACACATTCATCGATTGCTTCTTTGTATAATTTGTTCGCTTCAGCCATTTTTTCAAGATCTTCATCCGTCCGATGGATGGCCGCCTGAGATGCAGCATATCCCTCGAGCAAAGTCCTGAGGTCATAGATTTGACGGATATCTTCTTTCGTAAAACTGCGGACACTCACGCCGCGCTTCAAAGGGACGATCAGCCCGTCTGCTTGTAATTTCTTGATCGCTTCGCGGATCGGTGTACGGCTCATCTGCAGCTCTTTAGCGAGATGTTCTTCTGTCAACCGCATCCCTGGCTCGTATTTTCCTAGCACGATCGCGTCTTTTATATAGTTGTATACATTCATGACAACACCTCGCTTTTATTGTATACAAAAGGATTATAATTTTCAATAAATTCAAAAAACAAAGCGGAAAACGTAATTAAAATGCCTTTAATTCCCACTTTTTTAGTCAAAAACACCTAAATATGAAGCGTTTACAAAATAACGTTGATTTTCTGTATACAAGTTTGCTAGTATTGTATGCAACATTCAGAATCTTTAGATAACCACCATGTAAGGAGGATTCATAGATGAGCGAAAACCAAGAACGCTTGCCTCTTGAAGGGGTAAGGGTCCTGGAACTAGGGACTCTTTTAGCAGGACCTTTTTCCGGCAGATTGTTCGCAGACTTCGGGGCAGAAGTCATCAAAGTCGAGCCCCCGGATAAAGAAGATCCGATGAGAAGCTGGGGCAAAGAAAAAGATGGAGTCGGGCTTTGGTGGCCGATCCAGTCCAGAAACAAAAAATCGATTACGTTGAACCTGCGTAAAGAAAAAGGACAACAGCTTTTAAAAGAAATGGTGAAAGACGCAGATATCATTATCGAAAACTTCCGCCCAGGAACGATGGAAAAATGGAACCTGTCCTACGAAACACTTTCCGAAATCAATCCGAAGCTGATCATGATGCGGACCTCCGGGTTCGGCCAGACGGGACCTTATAAGCATCGGGCAGGTTTCGGCAGTGTAGGCGAAGCGATTGGTGGACTCCGTAACATCACCGGTTTCCCTGATCGTGCCCCGGCTCGTATCGGCATATCGATAGGCGATACGCTAGCCGCATTATTTGCGACCATCGGTTGTCTCGTCGCCCTTCATGAAAGGGAGCAATCCGGAAAAGGCCAAGTCGTCGATACCGCCCTTTATGAATCGGTCTTTTCCGTCATGGAGAGCTTGATTCCGGATTACCTACTTGCCGGTTATGTTCGGGAGCGGATGGGAAATATCCTTCCAGGCGTAGCACCCTCCAACATCTATTTTACACAAGACGAGACATATATCGTGATCGGGGCGAACGCAGACGGTGTGTTCAGAAGGCTTTGTGAAGCGATGGACCAACCAGAACTCGCAGACGATGAACGGTTCGCGACCCATCACGCCAGGGGCAGGAACATGAAGGAGCTCGACCTTTTAATCGAGGAATGGACGAAATCACTCCCGGCTAAGGAAGCGCTCGAAAAACTTGAGGAAAAAGGTGTGCCGTCCGGAATGATCTATACCGCAAAAGAAATCGTCGAAGATCCGCACTATCAAGAGCGTGAAATGATTTTAAAAGTCGATCACCCTCAGCTTGGCGAATTTCCGATGCCGGGAATCGTGCCAAAATTAAGCCGGACTCCTGGTAAAGTCAAACAACCTGGTGCTGAAAAACTAGGGAAGCACAACGAGGAAGTTTACAGAAGACTTTTAGGATTCAGCGAAAAGGATTTCGAAGAATTGAAGGCAACCAACATCATCTAACAAGGAGGGAATAAGATGGGGAAGACCTTGTACGAGAAAATATGGGACCGACATGTTGTCCATGAAGAAGATGGACAGCCGGCGATTCTCTATATCGATCTCCACCTGGTTCATGAGGTTACGTCTCCACAAGCATTTGAAGGATTACGGCTGAACAACCGAAAGGTCCGCCGGCCGGACTTGACGTTTGCGACGATGGATCACAGCATCCCGACGACAAACAGGAATGAACCGATCAAGGATGAAATTGCAAGGCAACAGGTCGAGACACTTGAAGAAAACTGCAAAGCGTTCGGGGTGAAGCTTTTCGATCTACACCACCAGCATCAGGGGATCGTCCACGTCATCGCCCCGGAGCTAGGCCTTACCCAGCCCGGCCAGACGATTGTATGCGGGGACAGCCATTCCTCGACACACGGAGCATTTGGAGCTCTTGCATTCGGAATCGGGACGAGTGAGGTGGAACACGTTTTAGCGACACAGACCTTAAAGCAATACAAATCGAAAACGCTTGCCATCAACGTTGAAGGGAAACTCCCCCAAGGGACGACAGCGAAGGATCTCATATTATCCATGATCGGTAAATTCGGTCATGACTTTGCGACAGGGTATGTCATCGAATACCGCGGTGAAGCGATCCGGAAATTATCCATGGAAGAACGGATGACGGTCTGTAACATGACAATCGAAATGGGAGCACGGGCAGGCTTGATCCAACCGGATGAAACGACTTTCGAATACTTACAAAATAAATATTATGCCCCGAAAGATGAGAAGTGGGAAACAGCTCTAAAAGATTGGCGGGACCTCTACACAGATGAGGACGCCCGGTTTGACCTCACCGTTGAATTTGATACAAGCGAAATCGAACCTCAGGTGACCTGGGGGACAAATCCTGGCCAGGTCACAGGAATAACAGCTAGGGTCCCTAAAATCGATGACTTCAAAGACACGCAAAAAGCAAATGTCCAAAAAGCACTACATTACATGGGGCTTTCGGGAGGAGAGAACATACAAGACCTCCCCCTTGATGTCGTGTTCATTGGATCGTGCACGAACAGCCGGATCGAAGACTTGAGAAAAGCGGCCAGAATTGTAAACGGATACAGAGTGGCAAAAACAGTCAGGGCGCTTGTCGTTCCGGGCTCCCAGCTCGTGAAAAAACAAGCCGAGAAAGAAGGCTTGCATCAGATTTTCCTTAACGCTGGTTTTGAGTGGAGGGAAGCAGGCTGCAGCATGTGCCTTGGAATGAATGACGATATCGTGGGACCGGGAGAACGGTGTGCATCAACGTCCAATCGGAATTTTGAAGGAAGACAGGGGACAAAAGCCCGAACCCATCTTGTCAGTCCGGAAATGGCGGCGGCAGCGGCGATAAATGGCCGCTTTACGGATGTGAGACAGTGGAAAGTCATAGAACGGGAGGAGCAAGCGCGAAATGAAGCCTTTCAATAAACATACTGGAATTGTGGCACCATTGGATGTCGAAAACATCGACACGGATGCGATCGTCCCGAAACAGTTCTTGAAACGGATTACGAAATCCGGATTCGGCGAAGTCCTCTTTTACAACTGGCGTTACGAAGATGGAAAAGAAGATCCAGAATTCGTATTGAACCAGTCGGAATACAGGAACAGTTCAATCCTGCTGGCACGGAAAAATTTCGGTTGCGGCTCATCTCGCGAGCATGCGCCCTGGGCTTTGGAGGACTACGGATTCCGCGTAATCATCGCACCGTCTTTTGCAGATATCTTCTACAGCAACTGTTTTAAAAACGGTATCCTGCCAATCGTTATACCGGACGATGAGATCGGGACACTTTTCAACCGAACAACGCAAAATCCGGGTTACCGCCTCACTGTCGATTTAGAGGCGCAGACGATAAAAGACGACCTTGGTTTTGAAACATCCTTTGAAATCAGGCCATATCAGAAGTCCCAGCTTTTACAAGGTCTTGATGAAGTAGGCGCCACATTGATTCATCACGAAAAAATCAGTTCATTTGAGAAAGACCACAAGATTTACTATTGATTTTTACCGTAAATTTTCACAAAATTCTATCATTAGGGAGGTCGTAACACGTGGAAAAGATGAAAGAGCCGATCAAGAAAAAATGGATTTGGATCGGGCTGGTCCTAATCTTAATCGCCATCGTACCCTGGTACTTTCCTGAAAAAGCCGTCGAGCCGATCATTCTAGGCTTTCCATTTTGGGCATTCCTATCGGCGATTTTTTCATTAGTCCTGTGCGGGTATCTGAGCTGGCTATGTACTCATGAATGGAACATCGTCGAGGATATTGAAGAAGCGGAAAAAAGGAAGGTGGATGAACAGTGAATCTAGCATTCTCAGGTATTGACGGCGTCATCATCCTTGTCTTTTACGCATTGGTCATGCTCCTGATCGGTTATTTGTCCGGTAGAGGGGATAAAAAACTTCACCACTCGATGTCAGGCTACTTTCTCGCTGGTAAGAACCTCGGCTTCATCGCCTTGTTCTTCACCCTGTATGCAACGCAATACAGTGGGAATACGATCGTAGGTTATGCGCCGACAGCATATCGAAGCGGTTTCTCCTGGCTCCAATCTGTCTCATTCATGACCATCATCATCGGTGTCTATCTATTGTTTGCACCGAGGTTGTACGTCATTTCAAAACGCAATAAATTCATCACTCCGACGGACTGGCTCCGTTATCGCTTCAACTCGAAAGCCGTGACGTTGCTAGGCGTGTTCCTCATGTTATGGGGTCTCGGGAACTACTTGCTGGAACAGCTCGTTGCCATCGGACAAGCTGTCGCAGGGATGACTGGCGGGACCATTCCTTATCAAGTTGCCGTCATCGCGTTCATTCTTGTTATGCTAGCTTATGAGTGGATGGGCGGGATGAAGGCCGTCGCGTTTACAGACGTCATGCAAGGTATTGTGCTGATGGTCGGAATCCTCGTCTTTTTAGGAGGTGCCCTTTATTTAGTTGGTGGAAACCTGACGAATGTCACGACCTTCATCATGGATTCAGAACCGGCTAAAGTCGGCGTTCCGGCGATGGAAACCTCGATCAACTGGTTCAGCATCTTGCTACTCGTTGGTTGTGGAGCGGCGATTTATCCGCATGCTGTCCAACGGATCTATTCAGCCGAAAGTGAAAAGACGTTGAAAAAATCCTTTGCGCGCATGGCCTGGATGCCTCCAGTAACCACGGGATTGGTCTTTGTCATCGGCATCATAGGAATATCGATGTTCCCGGGATTGAATGAAGCGAGCTCAGAACAATTGGTCGGAATGATGGCGAATGAAATTGCATCCATCAATTCGTTCTATTACTGGGTGATGATCCTGTTCTTTGGTGGGATCGTTGCAGCGATTGTTTCTACGGCCGACTCCGTATTGCTTAGTTTTTCGTCTATGATTTCGAACGATATTTACGGAAACTTCATCAATCCGAAAGCCTCTGAGCATCGCAAAGTCCTGGTCGGGAAAATCGTCGGAGTGATTGCGGTCATTCTGTTGCTCTGGATCGCATGGAATCCTCCAGGAACACTTTATCAGATTTTCGTGTTAAAATTCGAACTACTCGTACAAGTTTTCCCAGCGTTCATTTTAGGGTTGTATTGGAAGAAGCTTTCTGCAAGGCCTGTATTCTGGGGGATGCTGTTAGGCGCCATCATTGCAGGAGTGATGACACTCACTGGATTGAAAACCATTTACGGTATCCACGGCGGAGTCATCGGCTTGATTGTGAACTTCGGCGTTGCAGTAGTCGGATCAGTCCTCGTACCTGTTTCCGCTAAGCAGGAAGGTCAGGCGGATGAGATGACTTCTTTGAAAATAGAGGCTTAGTTGTAATCAAATTCGTCAATTTATTGATCTTTATTTAAAAAGGTTGATCAACTAGTATCTTATTCACGTTATTAGACTAGAAAAAAGAGATGATTCGATGTGAACACGGTTGAGCTTAAGACAGAACAGAGAGGTTTTTTTGTAGAGCCATGGCGGATGTTGCTATGGCTCCTCATTGCTCAGTTGATGGTTGCTTTCGTTGGCAGAAGTCTTGGTCCGTTAGGGATATTGATTGGAGAGGACCTATCCCTTTCAAAAGCAGAAATTGGTTTGTTGCCCTCAGCGCTTTTTATTGGCCAAGCATTGGCATCCATTCCAGTAGGTTTCATGGCAGACTTCATCGGCTCGAGAAGGCTGCTTTTGATGCTTTCGCTTTGTCTAGGCGTCAGTTTTCTCATCATGACAATGCTGACGAACTTCGTTTTCGTGTTGCTTTTAGTATTGATCGGTGGGCTCGGTTATGGAGCGATGCATCCGACTTCAAATAGAGGAATCATTTACTGGTTTTCACAGACCCAAAGAGGGACCGCGATGGGGATCAAACAGATGGGAATCACCTTCGGGTCAGCGCTCGCTGGTTTTTTACTGCTGCCCCTTTCAGCAACATTTGGCTGGAGACCTGTTCTTTTGACTGCATGTATTGGGTTGATCATCACAGGTTTTGTCGCTTTCGCTTTTTATAGGGATCCGCTGGGAAGCCTGAAGCCACGAAAAAAAGAAGGGTTTTCTTTCTTTAGTAGATCGCTGACTAAAATGGCAAAAAACAAACCACTGCTGTTGGTCAGTTTGAGCGCCATGGGGTTGAACGGATCGCAAATGTGCTTGAATACGTACATTGTCTTATTCGCCTATGAAAAAATGGGAATCAGCCTGTTTTTATCCGGGATCTTACTCGTCATTTCAGAAGTGAGCGGTTCGTTAGGAAGGATCGGCTGGGGCGTCATCAGTGACAAGTTGTTCAATGGGAGACGATTGATCATCCTTATGATCATCGCTGTTTTAGCAGCCATAGCGAGTACGACCGTAGCCTTTCTGCCAGAAGGTACACCGTTCTTGGCATTGGTTCCGGTTGTCATCTTGTTCGGGTTTTGTGTTTCAGGATTCAACGGCATTTGGATGAATATTGCGTCTGAACTGGTGCCGAAAGAACAGACCGGTCTATCGAGCGGTTACAGCATAACCCTAGGATCGATGGGCGTCATTTTCGTACCGCCGATATTCGGATTGATGGTCGACCAGAACGGACATTACACAGCAGGATGGCTTTCGATCACCGCAATCATGGGTATTGTAATAGTGTTGCTATCGATTTTATCCTACCAAGTTCGGAAAAATAGATTAGAAGAAGCATGATATATGGACAGAGGAGGGAATATACGCATGGAATTTGATCCTTCGCAACTAAGTACAAAAGAGGTTTATAAATTATTATCAGGGTCAGTCGTTCCGAGACCTATCGCATGGGTTTCGACCATTTCAGAGGAAGGGAAATTGAATTTAGCTCCATTCAGCTTCTTTACGGTTGCATCCAGACAGCCGCCGATGTTGGCTATTTCAATCGGTCCAGGTGTCGGGGAGAGAAGTGGTACAGAAAAAGATACATTAGTGAATATTCGATCACAGAAGGAGTACGTGATCAATGTAGTTCCTTCTTCATTAGGGAACCAGATGCAAAAAAGCTCTGAGAACCTGCCAAGCGAGGCAGATGAATTCGAAGAGGCTGGGCTTACCCCGGTAGACAGTGCAGTCGTAAAACCGAAGCGGGTGGAGGAAGCTCCCATCCAAATGGAGTGTAAGCTGCATAAAATCATACCACTCGGATCCGACCATCTGATCCTTGGCGAAATGATCCACTATCATATCAAGGATGAGTACTATCTCGAACCATACAAAGTCAACCTGGAAAAACTCCAACCACTCGGAAGACTAGCCGGAAACTACAGCGAAAACACCCAATTCTTCAAACTCCCACGATGACGGTACCACCACATGTTGACTGTACCAGGCACTATATTTTAACCCTTGCGCCCCAACGGTTCTCAAAAGGTGCCAGGCACCATTAAGGAACCCAAGTGGCACAAGGGTTTTCATTTGGTCCCTGGCACCCATACCCTTAAATCAAACATTTGATTGAAACTGAAAATCCTTTCACATCAATAATTTCCTCCCTTTAAACAAACGTTTGATTGACTAAACGTTTAATTTGTCGAACCCCTTTTTTGATGGCTGCATCTACCAAAATAAAACGGGAGAAGTTTCCCTCTCCCGGGCCTGAATGATTTTAATTGTTCTTATGATTCTTGGTTTAAAAGGTGTTAAGTATTGTTAAAATAAAGGAGAATAAAATTCGATGGGGTTGTGTTAATTGGAAATGTTAGTTCCTTCAAGTAAAACAAATAGTTATTTAAAATTTAAGAGGGACATAAAAACTACAGAGTTATATTTTGTGTCCATTATTACATTTGGAAACTGGGGAAAAGTTCTCTAGAGAGTTAAGAGAGAACAAAATTAACTCGGGGGATATAATACGAATTGCATGATTAAAAATAGCTACATTGTTTCAATCTTTTTGGACATACTGTCAATGATACTTACAGATGACCAGGAGGAATTCGTATGCCTAACAACGATCAATTCACCAACTCCACAGAAAATTCTTCTATACAGGAGAAAATGGAGGACATTTGGAGAACATCCTGCCGGACATGGCAAAACTGCAATGTATCCAATGTTCTATCTTTTTTATCTCAGTGTCAAGAGCATAATATTGACCCACAATTTTGTATGAGCTGGGTTGAACAGCATAGTGATAAGATACCTAATTGGCAGGAAGTTTCGAATTCTACTTTGAATTGGATAAATGAACATACTTCAACCGGTTCACCTATTACTGAGTAGTTTAATAAAGGGTGGGGAGTAACTGTCCATCAGTTGGAAGTGCTACTGATGGACAGCTCCAATTTTAATTCAAGCTTTTACCGATTCTTTTAACGGTGCAGGATCAATACTTTGATCATTTGCAGTCAAATCGATTCCATAGTCTTTGGCAAAGACCATGTGTGTTTCAGCAAGAACTCCCTCTTTATTTTCATCTAGCTTGAATACTCTTGCGCCGCGGAGCCTGTTTTTTTCAGCTCCTGAAAGGCCATATGTGCCAAAACCAGCGCTGCCTCCATAACCAAGTAGAACTCCGTAATAATTGCCCGAGTAAGTATTAATATGGTCATGGCCGCAAAAGACCCCCTTGACATCGTTTCTCTCTAATATGGCTGAAAACATGCCGCTGTTAATCGGTCCTGGGCATTCGTCTTCATTTCGTTCTCCTACAATATTGTGTTTTTTCACAGCTGCTTCATGGTTAGCAGCTGTTCGTCCGTCAACACTTCCATACCACATAAAACGATGCTCCCATAGAGGAATGTGAATGAACATGAGTGAAGGTATTTTGCGATCAAATCTTTTCTCTAAACTCTTAGAAGTTTCATAATACCATTTAACCTGGTTCATTCGAAGCCAATCCCAGGTAGGATAGCCTTCAAAATCCTGACCGGCAATAGTTTTTGGGGCATATCTTCCGCTGTCAAGCAGCCAGAGGTTGAACGCTACTTTTTTACCCTTGGAATCATTTATGAGCAGGTTCATGTTTCCTGTTCCTGTAATATCTTTTTCTCCAGGTTGGTTCATATTGTATTTGTAAGACATATAGATTTTTAGCATATCTTTCTCGTCAAGACCGCTGTTAGGAGTTGAATCTTCATCATGATTTCCATAGGTAATTGCCCATTTGATTCCTCTTTTCTCCATCGGCTGGGCAACGTTGTTAATTGCTTGTTTCATCTCAAGAGCTGTGTCGCAGCCACCGGTAATATTGTCGCCATTGAGCACAACAAAATCCGGTTTTTCTGTATCAAGCACTTTCTCCATTAGCTGAATGGTTCGGCGGTCAATACGCTCATCATCTTGTGTGTCATTAAACTGTACGATCTTGAACTTTCCATTTGGATTAAATTTCAGTTTAGCTTCGTCCTGCGTTTTTGCCTCGGCTGTACTGGTTAAAAAATCAACTGGAAATCCTGTTGTTCCAAGTGTCAAGGCAAGTGTACTCAGCCCGCTTATTTTTATAAAGTTCTTTCTGTCCATCTTTCTGACTGAATTTTGATTACTCATATAAAAGCCTCCCAATCCATACGCAATTTTTTAAAAGTAAAGCATTTGATAAGTAACGAAAATACAATTCTGATAACAACATAAAGAGCTAATTGTAAAACAGAATTATGTCGCCCGTATCCCTATCATTCTTCTTACTTAATCGTAGGATAGAAATGTTGATAGATTATAAATATTGAGTGAAAAGTAAGTAAAAAAACCAAAAATAAAATGAAAAACGATAGATATTTCCTCTTAAAACCAAAGAATTTTTTCAAAAAACTACTTCAATATGAGGTTTAAATCCCTATTTTTGAATGGGCTTTTGATAAATTTACAAAATATTAATATTTTAGTTAATGTTTTTTTATGTATTTCCTATCATTAAACAGATAAATCAAAACAAAACAAAATGATAAGGGGATAAGGTTTCGACTATCGAAAGACAGAAAGTCATCATGAGAGAGCTTGAAATTAAACATAAGATTGGTGTTGTCGAATTGGTATCGAAACTAAACGTCACTCCTGAAACTATACGAAAAGATTTGAGTGAACTTGAAGCTCTCTGAGTATCATGATTCCATTTGAATATAAATTGTATTTAGTGGAACAAAATCAAGGTTCGCCCGATAAAAATATTGAAGTGGGCAAACCTTTTCTAAATCAAGACCGTTTACATCTGTAATGACTTTGGTTTCTTCATGCCTTTTTTCCTAAGAAGGAGACTATAAAGCCTCGATCCATTCATGCCGACAAGCCAATCAGATATTTAATCTTACAGTCTAATCTATAAATTTCTAGAACATTATTTAGAAAAGTTATTCTTTCAGTATTTATGTGACCTGAATAGTTTTTGAGAACCAAAAGGAATTCTAGGCAGGTTGTCTTTTCACTGGATAACCGGCCTTATGCAATTCTTTTTGAAGGAAACGTTTTATCTTTTTTCTTCTTCGACGTGCTTTGGGAGTCATCTCACGTCACCCTTTCTCTGAATTGGTTTTTTCCAGACTTTCTTCAACTTGCTGACTAAAGCCGTATTCATCCTCTGAAAACCAATCAACAGCGCTAACCCCTCGCTAACTGTTACAACTTTCTGTGTAGGGCTATCCCTTAGTAAGTTTTCATAATGATCCCCCCTGGACAGAATGGATCCTAACCTTCGTACTTTTAAGATAAAAGGAGAACAAAATTCGTTCAACCATAAAAATGTACAAATATCCTTTGCCACATTTTATCCTTCGTTATTTCTTTAATAAGTCTGGAAAAATTTCAATCTTTTAAAAGATTTCTCCTTATTTCGTTGAATTAGAAAAATCACAAATGATAAATGTGATTTTCATTCAAACATTTGATTGAAACCCAAAACTCCTTCATAACAACCTCTCGATAGCCTCAAACAAACATTTGATTGACCAAACGAAAAAATTGTCGCCACAATTTCAAAAAGTGCCTGGCACCGATTTGTAGTCCTTGTGCCCCAATGTTTCTCAAAATGTACCAAGCAAACACTCTACTTTACCCACTTCCCAATTAGTTAAATAGTTTTGATTTTATTTGCCTTGAAAAGTTTGCAGGATATAGTAACTTTCCTATTGAAGATATGGTGGGTTGAATACAAAAGAACAATAGATTTGTTGGAGTTTTTTGTAAGATTACTCGATTTAGGAAGGGAGGGGCTAAGTCCATTCCCTCTAAATTTACTATATTTACATAATTATAGGAGGATGTTACATAATGAAATTGAAGTTTAACCTAACACATAGCCTTAAATTTCTATCAATCATTCTACTAGGGAGTCTAGTATTTTGGCCAACGTCAACAAATGCACATGAGAGTGTCGTAGATCCATATCAAACCTACACATACTCTGAGATGGTCCGAGATATTAAACTATTAGCCGAAAGACATCCGGGTCTTATCAACTATAAAGTGATCGGGAAGAGTGAATACGGCCGTGATATTTATGCAGTATCGGTTGGAAAGGTAAAACCAGGCGGGCCTTCAGTATTTATCAACGGCTCCCATCATGCAAGAGAGTGGCTGACTACAAACCTGAATATGTACATGATCGACCAATATGCTCAGGCTTACCAGGAAAATGGCACAATCGATGGATATAATGTAAAAGAGGTTCTGGATAAAACAACAATGTGGTTCGTTCCGATGGTTAATCCGGATGGCGTCACGCTCCAACAAAGCGGCTTAGATGCCTTCCCGGAAAGCGTACATGACGACCTAATCAGAATGAACGATGGCAGTACGGATTTTACCAGATGGAAATCCAATGCGAAGGGCGTTGACTTGAATCGAAATTACAATGCTGACTGGAAAAACATCCAGGATAATCGCAGTGAACCAAGCTGGGCTTTTCATAAAGGAGTAGCGCCACACAGTGCGTCTGAAGTCAGGGCAGTCGTCAATTTCACAAAATCGATCATGCCTGAAATCGCTGTTCCTTATCATAGTGCAGGAAAAGTAATCTATTGGTATTTTAAACAATCAGGCGGCCAATATGACCGTGATCATCGAATTGCAAAAGAGGTCGGGAGCATCACCGGTTATGAACTTGTTTATCCTGGGCCAAACCCATCCGGTGGTGGAATGACAGACTGGTTCATCAGCAAATATCAACGCCCGGGTCTCACCATGGAAATCGGAAACTATCCTGGCCAACGTCACCTGCCAATTTCAGAGTTCGATCCAAGCTGGGAAGAAAACAAAGCAGTACCTTTATATGCCGCAGAAGAAAGCTATCAACTGTATGAGGCAAAATTCTCAACGAATAAATAATTTATAAAGGACTAACTCCTAAACACTCATCTGTATACCGGATAATGGACACTTTTATAAAAGTCCACTATCCGGAAAAGCTCGAAGAACTAGAGAGGCAGGCGAAGAAGAAGAAATAATAACGACATCAGTGAAGTTTGAACTCATTGAGGCTACAATGCGCAAACATAATATGAAAGGTATGATCAACTACCTTTGTAAATTGGCATCTGTAAATCGGAACAGTTAATGGAAAGAGAACAGGAAGATGAGGAAGATTTCAAGCTAATCAAGGAAATACATGACTCCAAATACGGGAAATCGGGTGGACGAGGTATCAAAATGATTCTTGAAAATGAATACGGAGTTGTCATGAACCTCAAGAAGATTTATCGGCTTATGAAGAAGTTCAACCTTCAAACCAAGATTAGACGTGTCCGCCCTAAAAAGGATTCAGTGTACCAGACGATCTCTCGGTAGTAGGCTCTGATGAAATTCTCCCAGGAAGTTCCCCGTTGGAACTGCAAAAGAAATGACGATCAACCATTTTTGTTACGAACCTACGAAGGATTCTAGTAGGTAAAAATTGAATTATAGTGATTTAACGTCAGAAAAATGTTTAGTAAAAAAGTTAATCATTTTTTACAAAATTTTTTGTGGCAGGTCTCTCATCTGGATCTGTCAATAAAGGAGCTATGTATGACTAAAAAAATCACTTTTCTCGGAGCAGGCAGTGCTGTATTCGCAAAAAATGTCTTAGGGGATTGCATGTTGACGCCAAGTGTCCAGGGGTTCGAATTTGCCCTCTATGATATTGACACACAACGATTGAAAGACTCTGAAAATATGCTGAACAATCTTAGGGTGAGCCTTGGCGCCGATGTTGTTATAAAGGCATATTCAAATCGGAAAGAGGCGTTGAGGGGAGCGAAATATGTGGTCAACGCCATCCAGGTTGGTGGCTATGAACCTAGTACAGTCATTGATTTTGAAATACCTAAGAAGTACGGCCTCCGTCAGACGATCGGCGATACGATCGGAATCGGCGGCATCTTCCGGGCGCTTCGAACCATTCCTGTCATGCTTGATTTTGCAAAAGATATCGAAGAGGTATGTCCAGACGCCTGGTTTTTGAATTATACGAACCCTATGGCATCGCTGATGGGTGCTATGCTGCGTTACACAAATGTAAAAACCGTGGGGCTTTGTCATAGCGTGCAAGTAGCAGTTCCGGGACTGTTTAAATCTCTTGATCTAGATACGGAAGGCGTTCAGTGGAAAATTGCCGGTATCAACCATCTGGCATGGTTGTTGGAAGTGACGAAAGACGGTGTAGACCTCTATCCGGAAATCAAAAGACGGGCAGCGATCAAGCAGCAGGAAAAACATCATGACATGGTCCGCTTTGAGTTGATGAACCGGTTCGGCTACTACGTAACGGAGTCTTCCGAGCACAATGCCGAATACCATCCTTACTTCATCAAAAAGAACTACCCTGAATTGATCGACCGGTTTAATATTCCGCTTGATGAATATCCACGCAGGTGTGTCAATAAAATTAAAAATTGGGAAAGCATGCGCGAAGATATCGTCAACAACAAGAACCTTACGCATGAACGCTCTCATGAATATGCTTCTTATATCATTGAAGCAATGGAAACGGACACGCCATTCCGTCTCCATGGGAACGTACTCAACAAAGGAGGTTTGATCAGTAACCTTCCGACAAAGGCGGTCGTCGAGGTACCATGTTTAGTTGATCGCAGCGGCATTACGCCATGCTATATCGGAGACCTCCCAGAACAATTAGCTGCATTGAACCGCACCAATATCAATCCTCAGCTATTGACGATAGAAGCAGCTATAACCGGTAACCGGGAGCATATTTATCAGGCAGCGATGTTAGATCCGCACACTGCAGCAGAGCTGTCGATTGATGACATCGTTTCCCTCTGCGATGAACTTATTGAAGCACATGGTGACATGCTGCCAACGTTTGAAAAACAAAACGTACAGGTTTAAGAAAGCTATAAAGTCCAGTGCAAGACACGAGATCTGCCAATTTTACAATTTCATTCGAGCTGGAAGAAAATAAATCTATGCTGCAGATGAAAGCTATCAACTGTATGAAGAGAAATTTTCTATAAATAATATAAAAAGGACTAACTCCGAAGCTACAAGTAGGGGGGTTAGTCCTTTTTATGTGTTTTAAACAAACGTTTGATTTAAATTACAATTCCTATCACACTAACCTTTCCATCTCCTTAAACAAACGTTTGATTGACCAAACGCAAAAATTGTCGCAATATTCTCGTTACCAGGCATCTCAGATGGTGCCTGACACCGTTTTGATTCCCTTGCGTCTCAACACTTTTCAAAGTGTACCAGGCACTGGACAAGAATCTGCTTGTGCCAAGGTGTCACTTTAAGAGGTAATTTCAATTATTTAACGTCCCTCTGAAAGAAATCTCCCACTTCTAAACGGAAGGTACGACAGCACCAGTGAAAGTGGGAGATGAATTTCGGTAAGGCGTAGCCTAAAGTTGTCAATTTTTAAGTGCCCCTTATTTTATCGGCTGTTTATCTGAATAATAATTGTAAGCCGTAAAATCAAGGTTTTGAACACCAAAATAATTTTTTAAGGCAACCATAGCTCCACCAAGTGAACATGCGCTCTTACCAAGTTCTGAAGAAATAATTCTGTCATAGTTGTTCATTCGTGAGGTCAAGCGTTGTTTAACCTGGTCAATTAAATATTCGTTATTATTAAGGATATGTCCATTCAGAATAACCGTTTCTGGATTAAATATGTTAATTATATTGTTTAATCCAATGGTAACATTATCAAGGAATTCTTCTATTAATTTTGGATAACTGTTAAAAATATCATCAACTTTTACGTCTTCAATTTCATTAAGATCCAACCCCTGAGCTTTAAGTTCCTTCAATAAAGCCTTTTCGGAAGCATATAACTCCCAGCAACCTTTATTGCCACATGTACAAGATCTTCCGTTCCGCTCGATGGTCATATGACCTATTTCACCAGCAAATCCATGAAATCCACGATATATTTTACTATTGTGAATAATACCTAATCCTATTCCAGAGTACATAGTAATACAAAACAAATCGGAGATTGATGATGTATACACCTGCTCTGCATATGCACAAAGATTAGAATTATTGTCAATGAAAACAGGTACATTAAATTTACTTTCCAAGTCAAACTTGATTGGAAGCTTGGCTAATCGCATTTTCGGTGTGTAAATTATTTTGTCATTGTTAGCTACAATTCCGTGAATCCCTATCCCTATTCCAATAAGTCCAATTGGTGTGTATTTGTTATCAAAAATACTAATAACATTTGTTATTTCAGATGTAACTAACCTTATAATATCTTCAGGGTTATCACTTTTGTGGTTTACCCGTTGGGTGTAAATAGAACTGCCTAATAGATTGGTGACTTGTATCTGGATTAAATTTTCGTCTATATCAACTCCTATGGCATAACCACTCTCTCTACTAATTTCAAGAAGAATAGGCTTTCGGCCTCCACTTGAAACATCCGACCGTTTCTCAATGATCAAATCTTCTTTCATCATTTGTTGAACTTGGGCCGATACTGTAGATTTATTTAATCCTGTCATACGGGCAAGTTCACTTCTAGAAATTGAACGGTGTTTAATAATTTTTTCAATTAAAATTCTTCGGTTTAAAGCCTTAATATAAGTAGAATCGCCTGTACTCATCTAATATCTCCTTTCAAAGAGTACTTGAAAATAAAAGCGGTTTCATTTACTATAATACCAATAGTTTGTTGTGTAGACAAACAAAGTATTTTGAAAGCGTCTACATTTATATGAGAGGAGAATGAAAGCAATGAAAAAGTGGTTATCGATAACAATGGTAATAGCAGGCTTATTATTATTGACGGCTTGCGGGAATTCTGGATCACAGACGGGCGATGATAAACAGTTGCGTTTAGCTCATAATCTTGGCGAAGACCATCCCGTACATAAGGGATTGGAAAAGTTCGCTGATAATGTAGAAGAAAAAACAGACGGTGAAATAACTATTAAGATCTTCGCTAATGGCGTTCTAGGAGATGAAAAAGAAGTACTTGAGCAATTACAAAATGGCTCGGTTGATATGACTAAGGTTAGTGCAGGGGCTTTAGAAAGTTTTTCTGACGAATATAAAGTTTTCTCTTTACCGTATATTTTTGAAAGCGAGTCTCATTACAGAAAAGTTATGGAGTCAGATGTTACAAAAGATATCTATCAATCTACTAGTGATAAGGGATTTATAGGATTGACCTATTTTGATTCAGGGGCTAGAAGCTTCTATACCAAGAATACTCCGATAAAATCCCCAGAAGATCTAAAGGGTATGAAAATTCGTGTAATGGACAGTCCTACTGCTATCGAAATGGTTAAATTGTTAGGTGGTACACCAACCCCAATGCCATATAGTGAAATTTACACTGGTCTACAACAAGGAGTAATAGACGGTGCTGAAAGTAATCCGACTGCACTTACTACCGGTAAACACGGTGAAGTGGCTAAGAGTTTCTCTTTTAATGAACATACGATTATTCCAGATATCGTAGTTATTAATCAAAATACTTGGGATAACTTAACTGATGATCAAAAGACTGCTTTTGAAGAGGCAGCTCATGAGGCGACAGAATATCATACAAAACTTTGGGAAGAAGCAACAGATAAGGCTGTAAGTGAAGCAAAGAATATGGGAGTAGAATTTCATAAGGTTGAAAAAGAGCCATTCATTAAAGCGGTAAAACCACTACATGAAGAATTTATGAAAAATAAGGACTTAGCAGAGATCATGGATAAAATTAAAGAGATGAAATGATTTTTATAGAAGGTGCTCATTCTAGGAGTGCCTTCTCCTGTTTATTCAAAAGATTGGAATTTTATGTATCTATTAATGATCCAGACTTAAGTAGAAATCGAGAACTAATACAAAAGAAAGGTAACCAAAAAAGATATTAAAAATATTTTGGGAGTGAAAGGAGAAGAAATTGTGGTTATAAAAATCAAACGTATCTTGGATGGGTTAATTCTTTCTATTACGGGATTCTTTACCTTATTGTTATTCCTAGGAGCTATTTGGCAAGTTACTAGCCGGTATTTATTAAATACGCCTAGTACTTTTACTGAGGAGCTGCTCCGTTTTTTGCTAATTTGGACATCCATTCTTGGAGCAAGTTATGCGTTTGGATCCAATCAACATCTAGCGATTACATTCCTTAAAAATAGGTTAAAAGGAAAAAATAAATTAGTAATTAGAATCATTAATGATCTAGTTATATTTGTATTTGCTTATCTCATCATGATTCGAGGCGGAATGGAAATAGTAGGAACCACCATGGTTCAAAAAACTCCAATTTTAGGTATTCCAATGGGGATTGTTTACTCCATACTTCCTATCAGTGGGATTATAATCATCATTTACAAACTACTTCTTCTTACAGAGTATAGGGAAAAAATTCCAGTAGGGGAGGAACAATGATATGGACATGTCTTTACAAGCCGCTTTAATCCTCTTTGGGGTCTTCTTTCTATTATTAGCACTTGGTGTGCCGATTTCAGTAGGTATTGGAGTTGCTTCTTTCGTTACAGCATTGACCATTGTTCCTATGGATATTGCCATATTTACTGCAGCGCAGAAAATGGTGCAAGGGATTAATAGCTTTACCTTGCTTGCAGTTATTTTCTTTATCCTTTCTGGAAGTATTATGAATAATGGTGGCATAGCTATACGATTGATCAATCTAGCAAAACTGATTGGGGGGCGTTTACCTGGTTCCCTCGCCCATACTAATGTAGTTGGGAACATGTTATTTGGATCAATCTCTGGTTCAGCAGTAGCCGCAGCTGCGGCTATTGGAAAAGTCATGACTCCTCTTCAAGCAAAAGAAGGTTATGATAAATCCTATTCTGCTGCTGTTAACATCGCTTCTTCACCTGCGGGTCTATTGATCCCGCCAAGTGGTGCTTTGATTCTATACTCACTGGTGAGTGGAGGTACATCAATTTCTGCCTTATTTATGGCAGGCTATCTTCCAGGAATTCTTATGGGTTTAGCAGTTATGAGTATCGCATTTATTATGGCTAAAAAACAAAAATATCCTGTAACTGAGCGTCCGTCTTTTACTACAGGAATAAAAATTGTAATAGATGCAATTCCAAGTCTCTTGATGATTGTTGTAGTGATCGGTGGAATTGTAGGTGGAATTTTTACCGCTACTGAAGGGGCTGCAGTGGCTGTTCTATATTCAATTGTACTCTCTGCTATCTATCGTGAGATCAAGTTGAAAGACATTCCACAGATTTTAAAAGAATCCGTAGTAATGACTGGGATCGTACTCTTTTTAGTAGGAGCTTCTTCCATAATGTCTTGGGTGATGGCTTTTACAGGGATTCCAAGTGCGATTAGTGAGTTATTGTTAGCATCATCAGAAAACCCAATTATCATTTTACTGATCATGAATCTAATACTATTAATAATTGGAACATTTATGGATTTAACCCCAGCGGTTCTTATTTTCACACCAATCTTCCTGCCAATTGCTACAGAAATAGGGATGGATCCAGTTCATTTCGGTATCGTTCTAGTATTCAACCTATGTATTGGTATTATGACTCCACCTGTTGGGAGCTGTTTATTTGTGGGATGTAGTGTAGCTGATGTTTCAATTGAATCTGTTTTGGGTCCACTTACGAAAATATTCATAGCTCTGATCGTGGCGTTATTACTGGTCACATTCATTCCATCGATTAGTTTGGCTATACCACGCTTGATCGGTTTATTGTAACGAGGGAGGCTATTGCATTGATTACGAAACCAAGATTTCAACTCGTCATTGATCAAAAAAATCATCTTACATTCGTTTCTAATAATGAAAAAGTAGATTTATATATATTGGAAGAAGATATTTTTCGAGTTTTTATACCTAATGATGAAGATACAAGACTAGATCAAACTTGGACAGTTGCACCTGGAATGGAAGATGTACCATACGAAGGCAGGAATCGATTTGACCTTACTCCATTCAGCTTACCTTCATACCAGGTTGTAGAACTTGAAGACAAAGTGGAAGTGTATACAAAGCATTTAAAGGTGATTGTCTGGCTGGATGGTTTTCATCTTGACTGGCTTACAAAAGTAGAAGAAACCTGGGTAAAAATAGCTGGCGATCGTAAGACTCAAAGCTATAATTTCGGAAAAAGCTTAGGTAATTTTCTCTATCACTATATGGAACGGGAACGTAATGAAAAATATTACGGTTTAGGTGAAAAAAGTGGGTTAATGAATCGCCATCACAAACGCTATCAAATGAGAACCATTGATGCAATGGGATATGACGCTGAAACAACAGACCCCTTGTATAAGCATATTCCTTTTTACCTGGTGTATAAGCCAGATGCATCAATATCTTATGGGATTTTCTATGACAACTATTCAGACAGTGTCTTTGATATGGGGGCAGAGCTTGATAATTACCACGGGTTGTATCGTTATTTTCAAGCAAAAAAAGGAGATTTGGATTATTACTTCATTCTTGGACCGCGTATCAAAAAGGTTGTCCAACGCTATACCTGGATAACTGGAAAAACAGTTTTACCTCCAAAGTGGAGTCTAGGCTATTCAGGGTCTACAATGACCTATACTGATGCTCCCGATGCCCAGGAACAATTAAAGAAGTTTGTTGATGAGTGTCGTAATAATGATATCCCATGTGATTCATTCCAGCTTTCCTCGGGTTATACATCGATTGGTGACAAACGATATGTATTTAACTGGAACCACTCTAAAGTTCCGGATCCGAAACAAATGAATGACTATTTCCATAAAAATGGAATCAATGTCTGTGCTAATATTAAGCCTTGCCTCTTAGATGACCATCCCCAGTATCACTGGCTCAGTAATAAAGGATTGTTTGTTAAAAATAGGCATGGAGATTCTCCCGAGCTTTCTCAATTTTGGGATGCGCTAGGTTCATATCTGGATTTCACAAATCTAGAAACAATTAATTGGTGGAAAAAGCAAATTAAAGAAACATTGCTTCACTATGGCATAGACTCGACATGGAATGATAACAACGAATATGAAATTTGGGACGAACAAGCCTGGGTGCATAATTTCGGAAAAAAATTATCAGTCCAATACCTAAAACCCATACAAACTTTGTTAATGATGAAGGCTTCTTTCGAAGCGCAGCAGGAATATCAACCTGAATTGCGTCCCTATTCTATATCCCGATCGGGAGGACCTGGCATGCATCGATATGTTCAAACTTGGTCTGGCGATAATTATACAGAATGGAAAACCATTAGATACAATTTGAAAATGGGTCTAAGTCTAAGTATTTCAGGCATTTATAATTTTGGCCATGATATAGGTGGCTTTGCAGGAAAAGCACCTGAACCTGAATTGTTTATCCGGTGGATTCAACATGGGATATTCCATCCTCGTTTTACCATTCATTCTTGGAATGAAGATAAAACAGTAAATGTTCCATGGATGTATCCAGAGTATGGAGATACAATTAGGAGTTTGATGAAAGAAAGGGTTAAATGGATCCCTTATTTATATCATTTGTTGTACCAAGCACATGAATATTACCAACCGATTTTGTCACCTATGTTCTATCATTTTCAGGATGATAAAAAAACATTTGAGGAAAATGATGACTTTATGGTAGGTGAGGATTTATTGATTGCTTCCGTCATGGAACGAGGGCAAAGAAAAAGAGGTGTTTACCTACCAGAAAATCTGCATGGATGGTATGACATCAATACAGGGATATGGTATGAAGGCGGGAAAACGGTACAGGTAGATGCCCCTCTTAATGTAATTCCAAAATTTGCACAGGCGGGAGCAGTGCTGCCTATTCGTGATGGAAAGATCACCTTCCAAAATAGTGAAGATGAAATGCGTGGGTTGTTACTATATCCACCTCCAAACGAAGGTAAGACCATTAAGAAAATTTATGAAGATGATGGAGTTTCTTTAGATTACAAAAAAGGCATAAATTCCTGGATCATTGTAGAAATTGAATCGACAAAGAAAGTTGTAGAAATAAACATCTGCATTAACGGTGATTACCAACTACCGTATAAATTTATAAATCTATATTTTCCAAAGACTGAGTATCGAACCATCATTGTAAACAATAGTGATATTGGTAAAAACAAGCACTATCGATTGCAAATTTAGGACTAACAGAAAGGCGGGACTGACAATGCAAACATTTATAAACGATGATTTTCTTCTAAGTAACGATTATGCCAAAGAATTATATCATCAATATGCAAAAAATCTACCGATTATAGATTATCACAACCACCTTCCTCCAAGTGAAATTGATAGCAATAGAAAGTTTAAAAATATTTCTGAAATTTGGTTGGAAGGAGACCATTACAAATGGAGGCTATTACGAGCTAACGGCATTGAAGAGAAATTCATTACTGGCCAAGCTACAGCTAAAGAAAAGTTTATGAAGTGGGCACAAACGGTCCCTAATACAATCGGGAATCCGTTGTATCATTGGACCCATTTGGAATTACTTCGTTACTTTGAAATAGATGAATTATTAAATGAAGAAAGCGCAAAAAGAATATGGGACACTGCTAACGAGAGGCTACAAGATGAAAGTATGCATGCGCAAAATCTGCTTATTAAAAGCAAAGTTGAATTCGTCGGTACCACTGATGACCCTACTGATGATCTTTCATTTCATGAATCAATCAGAAACTCTAATTTTCCGATAATGGTCGCACCATCTTTTCGTCCAGATAAAGCATTAGACATTCAATCAAAGTTTTTCAATGATTGGTTAACTAAGTTAGAGGAAGTCACAGGAACTAATGTAGATAAATATAATAGTTTCTTAGAAGCACTTTCTCAGAGAATAGAATATTTTAATGAGCATGGATGTCGAGCCTCTGATCATGGGATAAATGTAATGTTTTATGAAGAGGGGTCAGAAAATGAAGTAGCAGATATTTATGAAAAAAGTCGCAGAGGGTGCACCCTTACCGAAAAAGACGTGAAACAATTTAAAACTTATACCTTACAATTTCTTGCAGAAAAATACTATGAAAAGAACTGGGCGATGCAATTTCATCTTGGACCCCTGCGTAATAATAACACCAAAATGTATAAAGAGATTGGTGCTGACAGTGGTTTTGATTCCATTGGAGATCAATTGTTAGCCGATCCGCTTTCTAAATTTCTAGATTCTTTAGAAAAAAATAATATATTACCTAAGACAATCCTTTATTGCTTGAATCCACGTGATAACTATATCTTGGCGACAATGGCTGGGAATTTTCAGGATTCTAGTATACCAGGAAAGGTACAGTTCGGGACGGCATGGTGGTATAACGATCATATTGATGGGGTGACCAATCAAATGAGTATCCTATCTAATGTCGGATTGATTAAACATTTCATTGGTATGTTGACTGATTCTCGATCGTTCCTATCATTTTCAAGACATGAATATTTCCGAAGGATTCTTTGTAATATATTGGGACAATGGATCGAAAAAGGTACCATTCCCCCAGATATTCCACTGTTAGGAAGGTATGTTAAGGATATTTCCTATTTCAACGCAAAAAGATATTTCGATATATGATGGGTGATTTCAATGGAAATGAGTTTTCGATGGTACAGATTTAACGATCCTGTAGATCTGGGTTATATTATCTTATTTTTCCCCTGAAAAAACCTTTTGGTGTTGGATCAGGGATTATTAAACATTCTGTGTTTTTGATCTTTTCACCAAACCGAATGATCTAGCTTAAGGAATCAACGGAATTACATAGACGTTGAAATTCTTTAAAAGTTCTTTTACTCATGATTAATTCCTCGTTCTCTCCATTTGTTTTGATTTTTAACGGGTTTTCTGTTTACTAAAAGTGTCCATTATCCGGGATACAGTTCAAAATTTGGTATGCCCCATTGAAAAAACCTATTGACATACTGGGAAATTTAAAGCATAATAAGATTTATTTTTATAAGATTGGTAATGACAGGGACGAGTAGATAGCTGTTTTGGGATGAAAGAGAGTGGAATTCAAGGGCTGGAAAATTCCATCATTTACAGGCTATTGAACCTACCCCTTGAACTGTTTGGTGAATAACCTGACCGTTGATTCCACGTTACGGGATTTTGAGTGGGCATCTCTTGATTTTATGCCAAACAAGGTGGTACCGCGGATAATAGTTCTTTCCGTCCTTTTGCATCTCTGATGCGAAGGCTGGGGAGAGCTTTTTTATTTAATCGAGACAGATAAAAGTTTAAGGAAAGGTGTTGGACAGGATGGAAAAGAAGCGAGTTGTTGTCAAAATTGGCAGTAGTTCATTAACTAATTCTTTTGGTGGGCTAAGCGAGGGAAAACTGGCTGAGCACACAAGAGCAATTATACAATTAATCAAAAAAGGTCATGAAGTACTTTTGGTTTCCTCCGGGGCAGTTGCAGCTGGCTTTTGTGAGATCGGTTATCCTGTCCGACCAGTCACTGTTTCTGGGAAACAAGCGGCAGCTGCTGTTGGGCAGGGAAGGCTGGTTCAATCGTATACAAAAATATTTAAAGAGCATGGCATTGTTTCAGCTCAATTGTTGTTAACAAAAAATGACTTTATTCAGAAAGAACAGTATAACAATGCTTACGGCGTTTTAATCGAACTGATAAAACGATCCGTCCTTCCAATTATTAATGAAAATGATTCCGTATCAATTGAAGAACTAACGTTTGGTGATAATGATATGCTCTCCGCTCTTGTCAGTGGTCTTGTCCATGCCGACTTTTTGATTATCTTGACGGATATTAATGGATTATACAAGGAGGATCCAAGGATTAATCCACTGGCCGAACGCTATGACTTTCTTCCAAAAATTACGGAAGATCTTTTACATCAGACACAAAGTACTTCTGGTTCTAAATTTGGCACAGGTGGTATGAAATCCAAATTACTGGCTGCTCAGACTGCTTTAGCACTTGGTGTTAATGGGTTTATCGGAACCGGTTCAGGGCAAGACAAATTGCTTGATATTCTGGATGGGAAAGGAAATGGAACTTATATAGGAAATTCATCGGCACACATGGTAAAAAAAACAAAACAATGGCTTGCGCTTCATTCCCAAGTTAAAGGGAAGATCATCATTGATGATGGCGCTGTCTATGCGATTGAAATGGGAGGAAAGAGTCTTTTACCTGCGGGAATCGAACAAATTTACGGGGCATTTGACGCTGGTAATATTATTGAAGTTTTCAATTTGAAAGGAGAAATCATAGGGAAAGGTCAAACGAATTACTCTTCAGATGAATTAAACAATATAAAGGGAATGGAAAGTCGAGCAGCCATGCAAAAGACTGGAAGAAGCAAGCCAGAAGTCATTCATCGTGATCATTTCGTACAAACAATAAATGAGGCCATAACATAAAGAGCTTACTACGAGGTGAGTAAGGAGGATCCTTGACAGTTCCATTCAAAGAACACCTAGTAAAAAAAGATAAAACGATTCCTGTGCTATATCACCGTAAGAACCAAAGTAAATTAAAAGATTACTTGTGACGGCGAAAACGGATAACCTTAAGGGAGTACATTGGATCGAAATGTCGTTTGCCTTGGCTGAGGTAAGGGAATTTATCCCTAACCTCTCTAGGTTATTAGGAGGGATGTGTAGGAAACTAAACGATTTGCTATGTCATGGTAGGGTATACAATATGAAGTTTTTTTACTAGAAACGTTTTTTGAGACTTTGATTGTTAATGGTCGACTATTCCAACGCTCCAATTTTTACATATAAATAGTTAATATAAATCTTTTTTAAACATTCCTACATATTTTTTTCTATTAACAATTCACGTATCATAACAAAATATCCAACTTTAGAATGGATCAGTTTAATCTATTTATCCTGCATATAATTCTTTGAATATATGGGTTAATAACAAAAACTATACACTTATTAAAACTTCTATAAAATGTGGAATTTTCCTCTGATTAATCATAAGAGCACCGTAAGTTGTTGGAGTCTAAGAACATCTTAAATATTACGAACCCCGAACTATTTCTACTACTTAAATCATTAATTACCAATTTAAACATTTTTAATTAACATGAGCTTTAGGTAGTTTTTTACAAACATCGTTTCATTAATTCAACTTAAAACGGAGATTTCTATACTACCAGTTATCGTCTTTCTCATATCCTAATTCAATCAAGAGATTCCCTGCTACACGTTTGAAATGACTCTTGATTTCATCATCAAATTCAATCTCCCAATTTCCAGATTGTCCATTACGAAAAGTCGGTGATTTTAATGGATTTACGTTGTTTTGCATTTGTTTAGATAACACATTAATATTACGTGAATTATTTTCGATATTCAAAAATCGGATGATTTTTACTAGTTGTTGGTGTAGGGAAGATGGGGATTCGATAAGACTTTCATAAGATATTGGGAGAACATAATCCACATCTCTCCATGGCGTAAAATGACGATACCATGTGTTGATGTCACCTCTAAAAGTATAATCTGTTTTGAAACCGTTGATTATGGCTAGACATCTTTTTTTGATATTCAGATTGTTTTCTGTAAAATAACGATATGTTGGTGTACCCTTTAACTTCATAAAGAAATAAGCATAAGAAACCACAATATCTCTAGGGTCTCTATAAAGAAAGATCTGCTTCAAGTTAAGTGACCTGAAAAGTTGTTCATAATCCTTTGAATAGTGGATATGACCATTAGAAAAGTTGTTAGGTGGCATTTTTGAAAGTATCGTTCGATGTTCAGGTAATTGATGAAGAACACCAGGATAAATGAAATCGTAATGGTTAAGGGAAGGTATACCTTCAAGCAATGGTCTTAAAAGATGTGTCCCACTTTTAGCTATGGAATTTGCAAAAAATGGTTGGATGAGCCTTTGGGGTGGATTTGTCATTTGATCACTACCTCCTTAATTAGAATAACTATTTGTTGAACAGCCCTTTTTTCATGATTGGACAAACCATCGAAAAACATTAAATAGAGACATAGTATTCAAAAATACAAAGGATTAATGCAGGGTAGACTGTTCCGAAATGTATAAGAGATATAGTTGGGGGAGTAATGATAGTCCTTGTTAGAAAAGCAAAAGAGGATAATATCTCCGAAATGAAAGAAAACACATACCAATAGACCTACAAGAACGTTTTTTAAGTTGGTTAGATGAGTCTAAGAAAAGTAGAATACAATAATTAAAAACATTGAAGTAACAGGACCGTCTTGTTGCCGTGTGAAAAAAGCTGCTTCCAATTTTCAACATAAATATGTTAACATATTTATGTTTATGGTTAACATATTGGGAGGAGACACGAAAATGATTGTAAGAAATGAAAGATTAAGAATGTTAATTTTATGTTCTATGTTCGCTGCCATTACCGCTGTATTAGCTCAAGTCGAGATTCCATTACCTATTGTACCAATCAGTGGACAAACACTTGCGGTAGGACTTGCGGCAACGATTCTAGGCAGTAGATACGGAGCTATATCCATGGTCTGCTATGTAGCCCTTGGAGCAGTTGGGTTACCTGTTTTTGCCGAAATGAAAGCTGGGTTTTCCGTACTTTTTGGCCCTACAGGTGGATACATATTTGGATTTATTTTAACTGCACTTGTAACTGGGTTCATACTGGAGAAAACATCATTTACGCTTAAGATGGGTATGATTGCTAATACGGTTGGAATGATCGTCACGTTATTGATGGGAACCATTCAATTAAAACTCGTACTAGATTTTTCATGGTCTGAAGCATTAGCTGTTGGAGCCTACCCTTTCATTGTGGTGGGACTTATAAAGGCATTTTTAGCAAGTTGGATTGGAATTACCGTGAGAAGGCGATTAGTACAAGCGAATATGCTTCAACTGAAACAGGATATTGATGCATAAACAATAAAACCGGCCATTCCCTGCTCTTTAGGAACTTGGGATGGCCAGTTCAAATTTAAAATGGAGAAATTGGGCTTTTTTCATTACTCCATAAACACGCCCGATCGTAAATAAGGTTAGCCAGTTTATTTTACTGGTTGACCTTTTTTCATGAGGTCTTATGATATCGGTAGTCGGGGTAGAACGTAGCGCCCGTGGAACAAGATCCCGTCAGCAAAACTGTTCGCCTACTTGTATAAACATGTTTCTGGCTGGTTGGGACATTGATCCCATTTAACAAGCGAACCTATGACATTACAAGGAGCTTAGGGGTTACCGACTAATTTTATTTTAGAAGGAGATTGATAGATGAATCCAGTGTTTCAAAAGGAGAGAGGGAGGTACAAGCTTTTTTAGATAATGGAAAACTTTATCGTAAAAGCTTTAGTATTAGACATACATTGGATAGGTTAGATAGCTTATTAGATTACTTGGAAGAGGTTACGAAAGTATAATGCTCGGACTTAAATGAAGAAATAGGGTATATTGATCATTTATTTTAATCTAATCTTAAGCAGGCGGTCGTCTCCTGGGCGCGGGCTTCCACGGCCGTCTGTGTTATTGGTGATTACATAAAGGTTATTATCCTCAATAAGAATGTCACGCAAACGTCCTTCCCCTTCAAAAAATGTTTCAATATTTTTGATTGAAATCGAAAATTTCAAGATTTGCTGTCCTCTTAATCCAGCTACATAGATTGCGTCACGGTGTACAGATAAACCTGAAGGAGCCCAGGTATCGTCACCGGATTGATAAAGTGGAGACACCATGTTTGGACTGGTTTCATCTCCGATGATTACCGGCCACCCGTAATTTTTTCCCTTTTCGATTTGATTGATTTCATCATGGGCTGCAGGTCCATGCTCCGAACTGTACAGATTGCCGTTTTCTGCAAAGCCCAGTCCCTGAGGGTTGCGGTGTCCATAACTGTAAATATACGAATTTGGAAACGGATTGTCGGAAGGGATCTTTCCTTCGAGAGTCATTCGGAGAATTTTACCGTGTAGAGTCTGAAGATCTTGCGCCTTTTCCGCTTCCCTTGCATCCCCGGTTGTAACGTATAAATGTCGATCCGGGCCGATCTTGATGCGTCCGCCATTATGAGTAATGGATCCGGGAATTTTGTCAAGCAACACTGTCTTTTCCACCCAGCCCTGACGGGTTTCGGTGATTTGAATCACCCTGTTCAAGATATTCCCATTTTCCTGAAAGGTATTCCCATTTTCCTGATAGGTATGGTAAACATAGGCATTCCTTGTTCTATGAAAATCAGGAGCTAACACCATCCCCAGCAAACCGCCTTCTCCTTCATGGTGCACTTGTCTTGTCAGTATCAGTTTTTTCCTGTTCATGTTTTTCTTATTAATTTGAACGATTGTTCCTGCACGTTCGGTAATGTAAAATGAATTTCTTTGTTTCGTAATCGACCAGGGGATCTGTAATTGGGTGGCGATCTCTTCCCTATCTGTGTTCCTATTCTGTGAAACAATAATGGATTCAACCTTTTTGCAGTCGATTATTATAATATGTCCATTGGAATCAATTCCTTGGATGCAACCATTGATAGGATTGAATTTTATAAAAGTTAACGTAATAGTATTAGAGCTAGCTAATGAAACAGTAATAGAAGTTCCTTTTTCTATTCTGCTAATTAATTTACATAGACAATTATCTAATGATTTCACGTCATTTCTCCTTTCTTTATTATCATATAACAGAATATGCAAAGAACAAACTTATGGTATGGGCAATTTACGGAGAGGAATATTGTCAAATGTAACTACCAGCAAACACTTCAATTCTACTATCCTGAAAATACACTTCTACAATGCAATAAAATGGAAATCTAAAGATGAAACAGCTAATTCATTTTTAGAAAAGGAGGACAGTGCCTGTTCCCTTGATAATAGAGGTTTTATCGGATGAAGAGGCTCCTGTATGCAATCCCTCCAACAAGTATTAAGAGCATGTTTTGATCAATCTTTTTTTAAAACACGCTCTTTCTTTTTGTTCGATAATCAAGGTTATTATCATTAATTTGATCAATCTTATTCCAAAGCTATAAAAGTTGGATGTGCAAAATAGCACTTAATATGCGTAAGTTGCCTCCTAAAGTGATAGTCTATGAAACAACTCATCCGTTTTGGAGATTATATCCGCCTTTTTACTCAAATTTAGAGAAATTATTCATATTTCTGAAAATTTGTGATATTATATCGGTAACAAAATCTGGGAGGGGTTGTATGGAGGTTGCTTTAGCGGAATTTGTTTTTTACAGCACCGTGCTTGAAAGGGAACAAAAAGTGACTTTCCTGTTCCCTGATCTATTCATAACGGAAGGGGATGATTGTTGCCTGTTGTTCGTACAAGACGGGGAAGATTATTTGCAGTTAGGTCACTTGAAAGAACAGTTTTCGGAACTGCTAAAACAGAATGAAAATCAGTTCCGCGACATTGCCATGATCCTTATTCCACCAGGAACCTCAAATGAACGTTATCAGTTTTACCATCCAGAAGGTGAACACCACACAGCATATCTTCAATTTTTCCATCAAGAATTATTGCCATTCACACGAAACAACTTTACCCAACAAGGAAAACACATAAAGAAAATGGGTTTGCTCGGTGATTCCCTTGGAGCTACTGTAAGCATAGCGCTTGCGCTTCAAAAACCATCAGTATGGACGCATCTTTTACTTCAATCAACAGCGATCGAGGCCACACTGATTCAAAAGGTGAAAGAGATGACCCGAGAAAACTGGAACGTCTATCAAGTGTATGGGGCGTATGAAGATGGTTTTCAATCCCAAATCAGTGGGAAGACGCTTGACATCACCACGAACAATCGAAAGCTGGTGAACGCCTTCCGCTATGCAAATGCCAACCTTACATACTTTGAAGAAAACGAAGGCCATCTATGGAGTTTTTGGAAAGACGATTTGAAAAGGGCGTTGACTTATTTCGCTCAAAACTAATTCCAATGTAAAGAGGGGATATTATGAAAAAGTTTTCGTTGTTTTTATCCATGTTGATTGTTACAGCACTCCTTATTTCGGGGTGTAAAAGTGCTGAGACTACGAAAGATGATAAACAAGTGGAAATCGAGTTCTGGACCATGCAGCTTTCACCTACATTCGATGACTACATTAACGGTGTTATTTCAGACTTTGAAGAAGAAAATCCAGATATCAAAGTAAAATGGGTTGATGTCCCGTGGGCAGATATGGAGAAGAAAATATTAGCGGCTGTCGCTTCTGAAACTGCTCCTGATGTCGCGAACCTCAACCCGCAATTCGCTTCTAAACTAGCAGAATTGGACGCCTTGGTTAATATGGACGAAATGGTAGATGAAGAGAAGCAGAATGAGTTTTTCGAAGGGGTTTGGAAATCGAACACGTTCAATGATAAGACGTTCGGCATTCCATGGTATCTCTCTTCACAAGTGACGATGTATAACACGGAAATTTTCAAGGAAGCGGGTCTTGATCCTGATTCACCTCCTAAAACCTTTGATGAGTTGAAAGATGTAGCAAAAACCATCAAAGAAGAAACAGGAAAATATGCTTTCTTCCCACCGCTTGATGCCAGCCACTTGCTCGAAACGCTTGTCATGATGGATGTGGACCTGACGAATGAGGATATGACAAAAGCGGCTTTCAATACACCTGAAGGCGTCAAAGCTTTTGAATTTTTCGTTGACCTTTATCAAAACGACTTGATTCCGCGTGAAGTCCTCACAGAAGGTCACGGAAAAGCGATTGATATGTATCAAGCTGGCCAGCTCGCCATTTTAGCTTCTGGACCTCAATTTCTGAACAAAGTTGAAGAGAATGCACCTGATATATTAAAAGCAACGAAATCTGGACCGCAGATCACCGGGGCATCAGGCAAAAAGAACACGGCGGCAATGAACCTCGTCGTACCGAAACAAAGTGAACATCAAGAAGAAGCAGTCAAGTTCTCTCTTTTTATTACCAATGCTGAAAACCAGGTTGAATTCGATAAGATCGTTCCAATCCTCCCATCAATTGAAAGTGCGTTAGAGGACCCATATTTCAATGAGCTGCCTGAGGATCCTACACCGATTGATGAAGCTAGAATCGTATCTGCGGAACAATTAAAAGAAAGTGAAGTATTAGTGCCGCCTATGGAAAATTATGAAGAGCTGAAAACATCGATCAATGAAGCTTTACATGCTGCCATGCTCGGAAAAATGACGTCAGAAGAAGCAGTAGAACAAGCTGAAGCTGAGTGGAACGAGATCCTCTCTCAATAAGGAAGAATACAAGGGGAATCTCCTTCCCCTTTCTCTTTTTTCTAAACAATTTAATGTTCAACAAAAAGATTTATAAGAGTGGTGGTATGTAGAGAGATGGAACCATTATCGGTATTTCAACAGTTAAAAGGAGGACTGATCGTCTCCTGTCAAGCACTTGAGGATGAGCCGCTCCATGGATCAGAAATGATGGCGAAGATGGCAAAAGCTGCTCAAATTGGAGGCGCTGTAGGGATTAGAGCAAATGGGGCTGAAGATATCCTGGAAATCAAAAAATCGACGAACCTCCCGATCATCGGCTTAGTGAAAAAATCCTATCAAGACAGTGAAATATACATCACCCCTACCTGCGATGAAGTTGAGGAATTGATAAAAGCGAACGTTGATATCGTTGCAATCGACGCGACCATCAGAAAACGGCCTCATGGACAAGAGGCTGAAGAATTGATCAAGCTGATCCACACCCATAAGAAACTCGTCATGGCTGATGTTTCAACTTATGAAGAGGGTGTAGGAGCAGCAGCTATGGGAGTGGATTGCATATCGACCACCTTATCAGGCTATACAACCTATTCTCCGTCAATAAAAGGACCGGATTTCCAACTGGTGGAACGATTAGCCAAACGTCTTGCAATCCCGGTGTTTGCAGAAGGAAGATACCATTCGCCAGAGGATGCGAGGAAAGCTCTTCAGCTTGGGGCACATAGTGTTGTCGTCGGTTCTGCCATCACTAGACCTCAAGAAATCACGAGAAGATACACTAATTTTATAAAGAAAGAAGGCTATGCGGATGACAGTGAAACAGGTGAGTCAAACCGGAAATATAAAAGGGTTGATTAACAGTTACTTTCCTTCCCTTACAAAATCAGAACAGAAGGTTGCGGATATCGTACAGCAGCAGCTTGATCAGGTAATCTATTATTCTGTGACCGATCTTGCTGATGCAGCGGAAGTCGGGGAAACGACAGTACTCCGTTTTTGCCGGAAAATCGGTCTGAAAGGCTACCAGGAATTCAAACTAGCAATCGCCAAGGATTTGGCGAACAAGACAGGGGAAGAACCTGGATCACCTGTACAAAATGATCTTTTTACGACGATTTCCTCCTATACGATCAATGCAATAAATGAAACAGTCTCCATGAATAGTGAGGAAGCGATCAATAAAGCGATCGACATGATTGATCATGCGTCTTCCGTCCACTTTTTCGGGGTGGGAACTTCTGGATTGACTGCCCTGGATGCCAAGAACCGTTTCCTCAGGATCGGCCGGAGAGTGGATGCGGTAATCGATCCGCACATACAGGCGATGACGGCCGCTACCCTTTCCGAGAATGATCTCGTGGTCGGTATTACAGTATCGGGCAGTACGAAAGACACGATCGATTCGTTGAAAATTGCAAAAAAAAATGGTGCGAAAACGATAGCGGTCACTTACCATGCAAGGTCCCCGATCACCAAGATTGCTGATGCTGTCCTTATAAACGGGGGAAAAGAGTCTCCTCTTGAAGGAAGCTCCCTTGCCGCAAAGATCTCTCAGCTCTTCGTCATCGATCTTTTATGTACAGGACTCGCTCTTAAGCATAAGGATCTGGCACTGGAAATGAAGGAAAAGACGGCACAATCGGTAGTAAATAAGATCTATTGAGATGGTGAAATCATGAAAGCAATCGGAATTGATATAGGCGGCACCACAATCAAAGGGGCTATTGTTGACGAAAAAAGAAAAATTCACCATCAGATCACGACCCCGACGAATATATCCGAGGGTCGAAATGGAATCCTTGCATCCTTGACAGCTACAATCGACCAGCTGCTTGAAAAAGAAACGGATATCGCCGGAATCGGGATCGGCACCGCAGGAAGAGTCAACGTGGATAGCGGTGAGGTCATTTATAGTACGGCCAATCTTCCTGGTTGGCAAAGCATCAACCTGAGTGAGTTTATCACGAATACATACGCACTCCCTGCCATTATAGATAACGATGCAAATGCAGCACTGGCAGGTGAATGGTGGAATATAGATGAGGCCTATGAATCCGTAACGTTCCTGACCCTTGGTACAGGTGTAGGCGGGGCGAACATGATCCATCGGAAAATCTTCCGAGGTAACCATTGGAATGGCGGCGAATGGGGACACGTCATCCTCTTTCCTGAGGGACGGACGTGTAATTGCGGAAAAAGAGGTTGTATCGAACAATATCTAGCTGGTGCCGCTTTAGTGAAAATCGCTAATGAACAGTCTGGTCGAACCTACAAAAACGGAGCGGAACTATTTGATGATTTCCAGAAAGGCGATCGAGAAATCATTCCGATCGTCGAGAGGTATCTTGATGATCTGGTGCTTGTCGTCTATAACCTTTCCGTAAGCATCGATCCTGAGGCCGTCATCATTGGTGGCGGGGTCATCGAATCGAAGGACCAGTGGTGGGATGTGTTTGGACAAAAATTAGCGGAAAGAGGTGTCCACCTGAATGTTCTGCCAGCGACTCTCGGAAACAAAGCCGGCATGATCGGCGCAGTAAAGCTGTTGTTCGATGCAATGAGTAAGGGGGGAGAGGTGTGAAACGTAACGTTTTGACACCATATTTGTTTTTGCTGCCCGGTTGTGTGATTTTGGGAGCTTTCATTTTTTATCCGTTACTGCAAGCCATATGGTTGAGTTTTACAGACTACAACATGATCGTCGACCCGAACTTCATCGGGACGGAAAACTACCAACGTCTTTTTGACGACGCCATGTTTTGGAAAACGCTCATTCAGACACTGATTTATCTTATCGGAGTGGTCCCGGCGCTCATCATTTTACCGATTTTCCTCGCGATCCTGGTCAACCAAAAGCTGAAAGGAATCGGCTTTTTCCGTTCTGCTTATTACATACCTGTCGTCACCTCCTGGGTGGTTGTCGGGATCACATGGGAATGGGTCTATGCGGAAAAAGGAGTGCTCAACTATTTGCTGGAAGTGGTCGGGTTGATCAACGGTCCTGTCCACTGGCTCACCTCAGAAAAGACGGCACTTTTCGCCGTCATGGCGGTGACGGTCTGGAAGGGCTTGGGGTACTACATGGTCATCTATTTGGCGGGCCTACAGTCCATCCCATCAAATCTATACGAAGCGGCAGAGATTGACGGAGCGAACAAGTGGCAGCAGACGATTCGTATTACAATCCCGATGTTGATGCCCTCGATCATCATCGTGACCGTCATGTCATCGATTGCAGCTATGAAAGTGTTCGAAGAGATCTATATCATGACAGGCGGCGGGCCATTGAACAGTTCAAAAACGCTCGTGTTCTATATCTATCAAGAGGCATTTGAAAAGTTGAACATGGGCTATGCGAGTGCTGCTGGGGTTGTACTCTTTCTCGTCACACTCATCTTTTCGATCGTCAATTTGAAACTGATGGGCAAGAAAGAAAACGTAGCATAAGGGGGGAGAAAAAATGGAAACACCTGTAACCGAAAAGAAAAATCGATCCATTACTGTGCAAACACGTCAAATGACTAATGTTAAAACAAAAGCCCTACTCAAGAAAGTATTGATCTATTTGGTTTTGACCATTGTTGCTCTCGGAATGCTCGGTCCATTTTTATGGCTCCTTTCGACAGCATTGAAATCAGGGCATGAAAATATTTTTAGTTATCCGCCAAAATTCATTCCGGAAAGCCCGACGCTAAGCAATTTTTCTAGAGTCATGGATGCTTTTCCGTTCTGGACCTATTTGATGAATAGCACCATCGTAGGCTTTTTCACGGTATTGCTTAATGTCCTGTTCTGTTCCTTTGCAGCTTACCCGCTCGCAAGGATGAATTTCAAAGGGAAAAATATCATTTTCATACTGATCATCAGCACAATGATGATTCCTTTCCAGCTATTGATGATCCCAATCTATATCCTGTCACTTGATCTTGGGTTGAAAAACACCTATGCCGGGCTGATCCTGCCCCACGCAACGACCGCATTCGGAATATTCTTGATGCGCCAAGCCTTCATCACAATCCCATATGAGCTTGACGAATCAGCGCGGATGGACGGGGCGAACAGCTTTCAAATCTGGTGGAGGATCCTGCTCCCACTTGTAAAACCGTCGGTGGTCACGCTTGCTATTTTCACGTTTGTGATGGCATGGGGGGATTTCTTATGGCCATTGATCATTTTAGATGACCAGAAGATGTACACCCTGCCGTTAGGGCTGAATGCGCTCACCGGGCTGTTTTCTGCAGATTGGCGCATGATTGCTGCAGGATCTGTCATCTCGGTTCTGCCGATCATCATTTTCTTCCTCATCCTCCAGCGCTACTTCATCAAGGGAGCAACGAGTGGAGCCGTAAAGGGATAAGGACTCAGATAACTTATTGACAGAAAGGATAGGAGTAGGGATGAAACAAAAAATTGCACTGCTTCCAGTCGACGGAAGACCTGTTACGAGAGACCTGCCAGGACAACTAGCTGCGATCGGTGGATGGGAAGTTCTCGTTCCGGAACGTCAGGAGCTCGGTTTTTTAAAAGAGCCGGGCAACCTTGACAGCCTCCAAAACTGGTTGAAGGAAACAGCGGATAAAGTGGATGGGATTGTCGTGTCGATTGATATGCTAGGTTACGGCGGGCTTGTCCCTTCACGGATTTCAGAAGCCACTGTGGAGCAGGTCCGTGAACGCGTCCAAGTTTTAAAAGAACTGAAAGAGGCGAAACCAGAGCTGAAAATCATGGGGTTCAGTGCCACGATGCGCCTTTCCGATTCATACGTGAATGAAGAGGAGAAGGAATACTGGAACCGTTACGGAAAAGAAATCTGGCAATTCTCCTATTACTCCCACAAACATTCGAAAACGAAGGATCCCAACTTCATGAAGAGGGTAGAGGAGTTGAGGCTGAAGATCCCGGATGCCATTTTACAAGATTACCAACATACGAGAGAACGGAATTTTTCGATCAACCGTTCTTTGCTGGATGATGTAGAGGGAGGCGTATTCGACATTCTGGTCTTCCCTCAAGACGATACAGCGGAGTATGGGATGAACATCCAGGAGCAGGAATGGTTATCAGAGGAAGTCAGCAAACGGCGTCTTTATGAGAGAGTCTTCATCTATCCCGGAGCAGACGAGGTGGCAAGTACGTTGGTCGCCAGGATGGTCTATGAATTGGAAAACGTGTTGAAACCGATCTATCAACCTTTTTTCTGTGGTCAAAAGGGGACGCTTTCCTCCGCCAGGTATGAAGACAGGCCGATCTATGAATCTGTCAAAGGACAAGTCTATGCTTTCGGCTCTTTTACGGTAGAAACCCCATCAGAAGCGGACATTTTACTGGCTGTCAATGTACCGGGGAAAAAGCAGGGAGATCTTGCTCTGCAAATGGATCTAGCTGAAGTCGATACGACCGACCGCAATCTTGGAGAATGGTTGATGAAAATAACACACTACCTAGGTGAAGGCAAAGATGTGGCGGTTGCAGACCTAGCATATGCCAACGGATCGGATCCTGCCCTTGTACCACGATTGCTGGATTCGGGGATTTTCGGAAACCTGTCCGGCTATGCTGGATGGAACACAGCAGGCAATTCGCTTGGAACGGTCATCGCCCATTCTGCAATGGTCCATCTACATAAACTCAAAGGATTTTTACTTGAAGCAGACTTTAAAAAGAGGCATTTGGAATTGTTGACTCATCGACTTTTGGATGATTACCTCTATCAATCGGTCGTCCGCCAAACCGTGAGAGATCGAGTAGATGAAAATGCACTGGAGGAAAAAGAGCTTCTGGAAGTGGTGCGCGGACAGTTCATGAAAGCCTTAGAAGGGATACCGCAAACGGGGGAATACAAGCTTAACATCAAAGACATATACCTGCCCTGGAATCGTACGTTTGAAATCGGCCTGGCGCTTTGTTTAGAAGAGAGGGTTTAAGAATGCTGGAATATTGAAGGAGGTGGTACGCTGATCAGCTTCTGAACCTTCCTCTCACTCTCACCGCTGCCACTTGATCTTGTTCAATTGAATTTTTCGGAGGGATTTTATGAAAAAATTATTCGGTGTTCTACTTTCCGTTGTCCTGCTGTCGAGCCTTGTTATACCGGCGGCAGCAACAGGAAATGACAAATCAAGGCATCAGGCGCTTCAAGACCTCGTGAATGAAGATGACAAGAAAGCAAGGATCCTATGGTACGACCTTTCAGCTAACATCCAAAACTTGAATACCCCAGAAAAAGTGAAAAACATTGTAGAGAAAACCGCAAGAGCAAACATTGATACGATCATCCTAGATGTAAAGAATTACACAGGCTTTGTCGGTTATTTAAGTGAGATCGCCCCGCATATGAGCACATCTGAGATTCCCAAATACGACGAATTCCCTGAAGGATATGACTTGCTTACAGAAGTGATAAAGGAAGCCCACAAGCATGACATCCAGGTCCATGCCAACGTCAACGTATTCTCTGAAGGAAACAACGATTATAAGGACGGACCGGCCTTTGAAAATCCGCAATGGCAGACAACTTTCTATATGGCTTCCCGGATCGCAGAGGCTGCGAATGGAGAAACCTTCGATATAACGGGAGTGAACACGACCAGAGGTTCAAACCAATTGGTCATGTATACATCGTCAAAATATGATGTTTCCCCTGCAAACCAATGGGGAACGGAAGTCCAGATCACAGATGGAGTCGTGACGGAAGTAGTCGACCGTACATATGGTGCTCCAGCTGTAGAGGTTCCGGAAAACGGTGTCGTCCTGTCCGGTCATGGGGAAGCAAGGACCTGGCTCAACGAGAATGTCCAAGTCGGGGATCAACTTGATTACTCGGCTTCAAAGACAGAATTGGTACCTGCAACGGAATATCCTTCTTTTTCAACATTCACCAACCCGATCCGTGAGGACGTACAGAATTACGAGTTGAGCATTATCGATGAAATCATCAGCAACTATGATGTAGATGGGATCGTCCTTGACCGTGCACGTTATTCGAACATCAACGCTGATTTCAGTGACCTGAGCCGTGAGCGGTTTGAAGCCTATATCGGTGAAACCGTGGAAAACTGGCCTGAGGACATTTTCAGAGTGGAGTTCACTGAGGAAGGACAAGAGCGGATCCCAGGACCGCATTATCAAAAGTGGATCGAATGGAGAGCAGGCAACATCCAGAACTTCTTCAAAAAGGCTGAGCAGCTCGTCCATGAGAAGGATTCCTCTCTGTTCTTCAGTACCTATGTCGGAGCTTGGTATCCGCTTTACTATAGTGAAGGCGTGAACTGGGCAAGCAAGACCCACCAGCCGGATTATGATTGGGCTAGTCCTGATTATGGTAAAACGGGGTATGCTGAAGTACTCGATTTCTTGATGACGGGGAACTACTTCAGGGATGTTACACGTGAGGAAGCGATTGCGTCAGGAAATCCTGATTGGTATAGCGTTGAGGGTTCAGCGGATATTGCTTTCGACGTCGTGAATGAAGCCACCTTTGTCTATGGCAGTCTTTATCTGAATCAATATCAAGGCGATCCAGAACAGTTCAGGAAAGGGTTAAGGTCCGTCATGGAAAGATCCCATGGAATCATGCTCTTTGACCTTGTTTATTTTGAACAGTTTGGCTGGTGGGACATCATTGAGGAAGAATTTGCAGAAGAGTCAAAGCCACCACACCAGATCCCAGGTCTATTGAAAATGGTCAGAGACGATAAATAACAGGGTTACGGGCTGGCTCAAGGTAGTCAGCCCGAATCTATGAATCTAGCACTGCAGGCAGGGTTTCAACGAACAAGTCCTTTCATTTTACATAACAGCCCATTTTTAAAAGGAGTCGTTCTATATGAGTAAAGAATTGCATGGTGAAATCATCGTCATTGGAGGCGGACTTGGCGGGAGTCAGGCCGCACTATCTGCTGCAAAGATGGGTAAAAAAGTGATCCTGACGGAGGAGACTGGCCGGATTGGTGGACAGCTCACAAGTCAACTCGTCCCGCCTGATGAACATAAATGGATCGAACAATTCGGATGCACGGGTACTTATCGTGAGTTTCGCAACCGTGTCCGAGACTATTATCGCCGGAATTACCCGTTGAAAGAAGAAGCGATGCACAATCCGAGGCTGAATCCAGGCAATGCCCTTGTAAGCAGGATTTCTCATGACCCGAGGATTTCACTCGCAGTATTGAATGATATGCTTGCACCTTTTATCCATACCGGCAGAATCACTGTGCTTTTGAAGCATAAACTAGTGGTTACTGAGACAAATAGAGATGAAATTCGTTCTGTTACTGTTCGTAATACCGACTCAGGTGATAAAGTGACGATCAGCGGAACGCTTTTCATTGATGCAACGGAATGTGGAGATTTTCTACCGTTGGGAGATGTGGAATATGTGACAGGTGCCGAGTCACAAGAGGAAACCGGGGAACCGCACGCCTTGGCAGGTAGGGCTGAACCGCTGGATATGCAGTCCATCACCCATTGTTTTGCCGTTGATTATATCGAAGGTGAAGACCATACGATTGAAAAACCGGAGCAGTATGAGTTCTGGAAAAACTACCAGGCAGATTTCTTGGATCATAAACAATTGAGCTGGTTCGGGCCAGATGCTGCGACCGGAAAATCGAAGTTATTCACGCTTTTCCCACAGGAAGGGTTGTTTTCGCTTTGGGAATATCGAAGGGCTCTTGATAAAACGCTATTCCATGACGGTTTTGCAGAAGGCGATCTGTCTCTCATCAACTGGCCGCAAAACGATTATTGGCTAGGACCGATATATGAAGTGAGTGAAGAAGAACGACAGAAACATTTGGAAGGAGCAAAACAATTAAGTTTATCCCTTCTATATTGGATACAAACGGAAGCGCCGAGGCATGATGGGGGTATTGGTTATCCTGGGTTGCGATTGAGGCGGGATGTGTCCGGAACAAATGATGGACTTGCGATGTACCCTTATATTCGGGAATCACGCAGGATCAAACCCGAGGTCACGGTCAAGGAACAAGATATCAATGCCGAGTATCGTGGTCACAAAGGAATTAAGAAGGTTGAGGATTCAGTTGGTGTCGGCTGTTATCGTATCGATCTCCATCCGACGATTGTAACCAACCAGCTGTTCTATACACCTAGCCTGCCTTTCGAAATCCCGATGGGTGCGCTTTTGCCGGTCCGAATGAAGAATCTTATAGCGGGAAGTAAAAACATCGGTGCGACCCACATCACGAACGGCTGCTTCCGTGTCCATCCAGTCGAATGGAACATTGGAGAGTCCGCCGGTTATCTAGCAGCCTTCGCTCATGACAAAGGCATCGAACCAAGAGCAGTCCGTCACGACAGTACCATATTACAAGACTTCCAAACCCTCCTCCAACAACAAGGAATCGAACTCCACTGGCCAGAAATCGGCGTAGTTTAATTTTCCTGTACCATCATCTGTACCAGGCACCATCACAAAGTCCTTGCGCCGCAAGGAGCAATATAGGTATGAGTTTATTTCAGCGAATGAACAAAATATTATTGTATTTGATAAAAAAAACGGGGGATTATTGGAGGAATTTTATTGAGCCGAACGAAGGTTCCACGGATTGGGAAAAGCAACAATCTCCAATTACAAAAACAGAATAATACCTATCTTTTGCTCCACAAACGGGGGGTTTTTAGGAGTAACTGCGAAGCCTAATTCTTATATAACAATCTTCGACAATTGGACATCGAGAACAAGGATAGCGTCTTTTTTAGTGAAAATTAAAGATTGAGTTAAATTACCTATTTTGAAATAATTGTTATTAACAATAGAGGTAGGTTAGTCGAAAAACGTTTATATGGTTATCAATAGATATATTATATTGGAGGTATCATTTTTTGAAAACCTATTCTATTTTGTTTATTGTTATAGCTTTAATGCACATGATTACTCTTGTGAATGTAACCACTATTAGTGGGGAATGGAACGGCTTGTTCTACTACTTTCAAATATTTTGTTTCGATTTCTGTAATCTATTATGGTATAGAATATAGAAATGAAAAATTGTATCAAAGTGAACAGAAAGATTCTTCAAACGAACAAACGATTTTCACAGTTAAAAAACAGCCAAAAGGATTGTATCGCAACAGTGTTTTATAATATCTATCACAACAAAATGAAAGAAAGACGTACAACTAGGAAGCTACCTCCTGATCAGAGAGATATTGTTATTTCGTCTTTGTATGGGCAGATTCAGAATCGAGAGATATGGATTCCGTATGATGAGGTGAAAAAATATGTATTTAGTAAAACAACAAAGGTTGTAAAATCTTTTAAGAAGCAATTTCCAGAGTTAAGTGAGGAAATAGAAGCGAGCACGCTATGAAACAAAAAGGATGACCTTGGTTGGATACAACTGCCTATCTTGGCGCTAGAAAAAATGGGAGGTGATGATATCATGAATATTCAAGTAAATCTTAAAGATATAATCGAAGAAATGAAAATACAGTTTGAAGAGTCAAGATCCTTATTAAATATAAAAACTGGTGAGTTAGTGGTAGTAACATCAGAAGATCTAATATCTGCTGAAGATGATGAACCATTCGATCATCTTCCTGATTGGCAACAAGTAGATAGAAAGATTGCTATTAATGTTATTGAAAACTTTGAGGATTACAAGGAGCTCCCAACAAAATATGAAATAAATGATACGATATTGTGGAAGACTTTTGCCTAACTATTAGTAATGAAAGACAGCAAGAAGTATTTTTAAGCTCTATTAGGGGAAAGGGTGCTTTTAGGAGATTCAAGGATAGAATCGTCGAGCTTGATATTGAGGAGCAATGGTATTCTTATCGTGATGAAAGATTTAAACAAATTGCAATTGGATGGTGTAGAGACAATAACATAAATTTTATTGAATAATGTTAGCACGAGTTAAACCTTGAATTTAAAATTAGCAACTCTTTTTTGCAATAATCGGTCGCAATAGCCGAAGTTCCAGACAGCTGATCTCTGGCTTTTTCTTTATTCAATAAACGGGCAGCTCCTGTCGTATTGTTTCAAAACAAAACACAGACCAAAAAAATTTTGGTCTGTGTTTTCGCGTTTTGATCCTCTATTAGCTTTATTTAAACACATGACAAAAGAGAATTTCTAAAAGAAAAGTTTCTGTCCATACCTGGGGGAGAAATTGTTGCTTGAGGGGAGCATTTTGTATGTTCAAAAGGTCTAAATATAGTTTAGAAGATAACTTAGAAATCGTTATGAAAGTAAATTCTGGAGACCCGAAACCTTGTCGTTTGACCGATCGTTATTACACCTACTCGCTGCTTCAAATTCCGGCACTCTCCTTCAAATATACCGGATCTCCATTAATATAGGTACCTTTAACATTCGCCAAGGTGTTAAATGGGTCATGTGACCATATTACAAAGTCTGCGTCCTTATCAATTTCAATAGATCCAACCCGATCAAAAATACCGGCTAGCTTTGCAGCCTCACTTGTAATGCATCGTAATGCTGCAGTTTCATCCAAACCATATTTGACAGCCTCCGCGGCACAAATAATTAAATAGTTAATCGGAATAAACGGATGATCCGTCATAATCGCGCAGGGGATTCCTGCTTCATAGAAAAGCTTAGGAGCCTCAGGAGTTGAATGGCGTGTTTCATATTTAGATGCCGGAAGCATAAACGGCCCCAGAGTTACTCTTGCCCCGCTTTCTTTAATAGACTCAAGCATCATATAACCCTCCGTACAATGTTCAAGGCATAGATTTACTTGAAAATCCTTTGCGATTCGAATCGCTGTGGCAATATCATCAGCTCTATGGCAGTGCAGGCGCAGAGGCATTTTGCCTTCGAGAACCTCAATAAACGGGGCGAGATCTGCCCTGCACTCGATCGCGTTTTTCTGCTCTATAGCAGATAAGGCCAAAGCATCCTGAAACCCTTTCCGAATCATCCGGGCAATGGCCATTCGCGTAACCGGTGTTTTTTTGTATTGCTGCCCGAATACATTTTTAGGATTTTCGCCAAGCGCTCCTTTTAAACCGCTTTTTTCCCTGATTATCATTTCTTGTAAAGAGCTTCCGCTTGTTTTTAAAATGCTCCAAATTCCACCTATCGGATTTGCGCTGCCGGCACCAGTCTGAACTGTTGTAACTCCGCCCTGACGCGCTAATTCAAATGAAAAATGATGAATATCAATCCCGTCGATCGCAGCCATTTGAGGTGTCCAAGGGTCAGAATATTCGCATGCATCATTAATCTGTTCCTGAACTTCCCTCCAGATGCCAACGTGGGTATGAATATCAATAAGACCTGGCGTGATGACACAGCCATCTGCATGTTCAACTTGAGCATCAGCCGGAATCTCGGTGTCAGGGCCCACTTTGATAACTTTTCCTTCCTTAACCCAAAGGTCAGCATTCCTGATAATTGTATTCGCTTCATCCATTGTATAAACGGCCGCTCCTCGAAATACTTTTAACATCGTCTCACTCCCATCTGTAAACCTCTTTTCCTTTTATAAAAGTCCGGACGGCACGCGCTGTTAAATGTAGCGGATGCTTGTTCCAAATGACTAAATCGGCAAACAGCCCGGCCTTAATAGCTCCGGTAAGATGATCGATCTGCAGCAGCCTGGCTCCATAATGCGTTAGCCCATTCAGGACAATCTTCTCGGGCACGCCTGCCTTAACGGCTAAGGCACCTTCAAGCTGCAAGTGTTTTACAGAGCTAACGGGATGGTCTGTTGTAAAGGCAAACTGGCCATGCTCCTCAGAAAGCACTCGGTATAATGATGGACTCAAGCCTCTTAATTCTTCTCTTTCAATAGGCTGAAAACAAGGGCCCGCAATGATTGAAAAATCTTGCTCAGTAAGCTGTCCGGCTATTTTCGGATATTCGGAAGCGTGAACTAAGATTAGCCGGAGATTAAATTCTTTTGCAATTCTTAGTGCGGTGGCAATGTCATCAGTCCGATTACAGCGGATAAAGATCGGCGTTTCCGGTACATGCTCTTGCTTCTGCAGCTCTTTTAATGATGTTCGAATTTGGTGAGCAATCCCCATTCGGGTGAGAGGAGTATGTGTTTTATCCCAAAATGCTTTTTTTGGTACATCGCCCATCGAGAATGAGTAGCCTAGCTTATTGCGCAGAATCATTTCATCTGCTGTTTTTCCATGTGTATGGATAACGGCTGTTTTTACGCCTTTGATTGACTCGGCAGCGGATACAATATGGGCTGCGGTCACTCCGAAAGCGACAGCATCTTGAAATGCTTGGTCAAATGGGTATATTCCATCTATGACTTGAAGGTCAGCCATATTTTCTTCAAGGGGTTCGTACCCATCATTTCCTTCCCAGCGCACGCCGATTTCCTTTAAGCCAATTTGCGAGCAGGCATCGATAAAGCCAGGTGTCAAATAGCCGCCCTCAGCATTAATTACCCTGTAGCCCTGGCTGGGTTCGGCGGGCGCCGCAACGGCTTGAATTTTATTATCTTTAACAAGTACGGTTTGAGGAGAGAATTTGCCCGTTTCGTGGTTATAGACATTCGCGTTTGTAATTGCGATAGCAGACACTTTTTTATCCCTTCTTTTCTTTAAGGATGAGGCTTTTGTTAAAAGATATTGTTGATATACCTAAGGTTCGATTTGCTTTTTCAGGAGGCAGTTTTTGATAATCCGAAAAAGGGTATCTTCAGGCAAAATAGCCCTTTAATACACATTTATCAACACGTTTATTAACAAAGCCAAGAATGAAAGAGAAAAGTAGAGATAATCTATCTCTACTTTTCGAATAATTTCTATCATGCTGTGGAAAATCACAGATTATGGCTGCTTCCAGACGTTTGTTCCGTTCGGATGGACAATTTGAATTGAGAAGTCGGCAGACACATCGTAGCCTTGTACCTTTTTATTAATGCCTGCTGCAGATTCAAGGTTATCAATCTCAATACGCGGAACTTCTTTTAAAATAATTTCAAGTGCTTGCTGGTAAAATTCTGCACGTTCCTTTTGATCAACTGTTTCAGAAACAGCTTTTTCTAAAAGTGAATCCACTTCAGGGTTAGAATAGCCTTTTCCATTTCCGAGAGCGCCGATTTGGTCGCTGTGGAACAATTGATATAGGAAGAAGTAAGGGTCCGGATACCAAGTCCAGCCGCCGATCGACATTGGCGCATTTCCTTTTGCAACTGTATCGCTGTAAGTACCCCATTCAACGACTTTTATTTCAACATCAATGTTTAAGTTTTCTTTCATTTGATTTTGGAAAATAGTACCGTATGGAACACGTGCTTCAGATAGGTAAATCTCTGTTTTAAATCCATCAGGATAGCCGGCTTCGGTCAAAAGTTTTTTTGCTCCTTCTGGATCATAAGTTGGTGTAAGCTTTTCGAGTTCTTCATTGTATCCCCATGATTTTTTCGGCAGAGGCATGTAAGAAACTTCAGCGCCGCCCCACTGATTGACTCCCTTTACAATTTCCTCGACGTTTGTTGCTTTATAAATCGCTTCACGGACTTTTGGATCTGCCGTTGGGCCTTTTTTGTTGTTCAAATCAAGATAAGTTAAGGAAAGCGCAGGCTTTGAGACCAGCTCCAGTTGCTCATCCTTTTTAATAAGCTCGCGGTTTTGTCCTTTTACATCAGTAGCAATATCAATATCGCTGGAACGAAGGGCGTTTGTCATCATATTTGGATCAGAGATAATTTTAAATGTAACACCATCTAGATGGGGTTTTTCGCCCCAATATTTTTCATGACGGACAAGCTCGACCTGCTGATCCTTTTGCCAGCTTTTGATTTGGAAGGGGCCAGTACTTACAAGATGGCTTCCAAACTGGTCACCCCAGCCCTCAACCTCTTCTTTTGGTACAATGATATTTCCTGCATCCGTCAGCATCGCTAATAATGCAGCATTCGGTGCTTCTAAATGAACAGCAACTTCAAACTCTCCTGTGACCTCAACCTTTTCCACACCGCGCAAACGGTTCATTGCAGATTCTTTTGCAGAACGCTCAAGGCTGAATTTCACGTCTTCAGCAGTCATTTGTCTCCCATCCTGATATTCGCCCGGCTGGAAGTAAACATCATCACGGAGTTTAAATGTATACACCTTCATGTCTTCGGAAACACTCCATTCCGTTGCAAGGGAAGGTACAATTTCACTTAAATCCTTGCTGTACACTACGAGAGTGTCAGCAACTGAACGCATTACCTGAGATTCATAAACACCTGTATATTGAATCGGGTCGAGTGTTTTTGGATTTGCAGAAAGACCTACATTCAATGTACCGCCATCCTGCGGTTCGCCTGCTTTAGCATCCGTTTGCTTTTGATCAGATGATGCAGTATCGGTTTCGCCTCCAGAAGAACAGGCGCTTAAAACCAAAATGACTAAGGCAGCTAACAAAACCCAGTGCTTAAAAAACTTGCTTCTCATAAAATCCCCCTCTTTGATTCATATTGTGAAACAGTATTTCGAATATTGAATTTAATATTAAAACTACCACAACATTTCGGAAGAGTAAATATTTTTCGAAAATTTATAAAATGATTTTTTTTCACTCTATTTTGTGTTTACATTCAAAAAAATGGGTGCTAAACTTATAGGAAATTCACATAATGAATCAGTGATTCGAATAATGAATAAACTGAAAAGGAGGTATTTTATGGGAAAGTACATTATTAGAAGAATTTTCGATCTTTTGCCAACGATTTTTGTCGTCGCGGTAATTGTTTTCATAATTACTCGAATGATTCCAGGCGATCCTGCAGCAGTTATGCTTGGACCTCAGGCAAGCGTTGAGGATATTGAAGCTTTAAGGGAAGAACTCGGTTTAAATGCTCCGTTATATACTCAGTTCCTTCAATATATTAGCAATCTGGCAACGGGGGATTTTGGTGTATCGCTTACTTATAATGAACCGATAGTTCATTTAATTTTAGACCGGTTTCCCAATACACTTGTTTTAGCGGTTAGTGCGTTAATTATCGCCTTTATGATCGGAGTGCCAGCAGGTATTATTTCTGCTTCAAAACAAAATTCTTTACTCGACTATTCGGTTATGCTCATATCGCTGATAGGGGTTTCGATGCCGATTTTTTGGCTGGGCGTTATGCTGGTCCTTTACTTCAGCGTTAATCTCGGCTGGTTTCCTGCAACAGGAATGGGGACGCTTGAAGATGGATTCATTCCTTATATAAAGCACCTGATTCTCCCGAGTATTACGCTTGCCACGATCCCGATGGCGACCTTTGCCAGGATCACCCGTTCGAGTATGCTCGAGGTTATTTCACAGGACTATATCAAAACAGCGCGCTCAAAAGGGCTAAGTGAATTTTGGGTCATTTGTAAGCATGCTTTTAAAAATGCTCTTACTCCATTATTAACAGTCCTTGGCATGCAGATCTCAATGATGCTTGGAGGCGCAGTTCTTACAGAAACCATTTTCAGCTGGCCGGGAATGGGCCGATTGATCGTGGATGCCATTGATAAGCGGGATTTTGTTGTCGTTCAAGGGACGGTTCTTTTTATCGCCGTCATTTTTGTTCTCGTAAATCTGCTTGTCGATATTATGTACAAAGTCGTAAATCCAAGAGTAAATTATACTGCCGGCAAGGGAGGGGCGAAATAATGGGCTCTTTACAAAATACAATTACAGATGTAGAAGAAAAGATGATCAAACAGAAAAAGGAAACAAGCCTGTTTAGGAAATTGATTCGAAACCGCCTTGCTGCCATCGGTTTGGCTGTAACCATGTTTATGACCATCATTGCCGTGTTTGCGCCGTTGATTGCCACTCATCAGCCTAATGAGATGGATGTGGTCAGTACTTTGGTACCGCCTGGGACAGACGGACATGTATTAGGAACTGATAATTATGGAAGAGATTTATTCAGCCGGCTTGTTTATGGAGCAAGGATTTCCTTAATCGTCGGGCTTTCAGCTGTTATTTTTGGTGCATTTTTCGGAACCTTGCTTGGTTTAGTTTCCGGCTATTTTGGCGGAAGGCTTGATTCGATCATCATGAGGACAATGGATGGCTTATTCGCATTTCCTTTTATCCTGCTCGCCATTGCACTTATGACGGTTCTTGGCCAAGGTCTTGTGAATGTCATTATTGCTATAGGCGTAGCAAATATTCCTGGCTTTGCGAGGATTGTCCGCGGACAAGTACTTAGTGTTAAAGAGGAAGAATTTATAGAAGTAACACGGTCATTGGGCGCAACGGACGGGCGTATTCTCTTTCAGCACGTTCTCCCAAACTGTCTGGCTCCATTAATTGTTTATGGAACGATGAGTATTGCAGGGGCGATAATTTCTGAAGCTGCTTTAAGCTTTTTAGGACTAGGTGTACAGCCTCCTACTCCCTCTTGGGGAAGTATTTTAAAAGACGGGAAAGACTTTTTGGTGTTAAGCCCCCATATGGCTACTTTTTCTGGATTAGCCATTTTGATAACCGTTCTTGGTATTAATTTGTTCGGAGACGGCCTCCGTGATGCTTTAGACCCAAAAATGAAAATTTAATTGATGGAGGTGAAACAGATGTCGGATCTTCTTTTAAAGGTTGAGGATTTGGAGGTGCATTTTCGTTCTTCTTCCTCGGTGGTTAAAGCAGTAAACGGTATTAGCTTTACATTAAATAAAAAAGAAACACTCGGCATTGTCGGTGAGTCGGGTTCTGGAAAAAGTGTGACGGCAACGGCATTGCTTCGCCTGATTCCGAACCCGCCTGGGAAAATAGCGGGAGGAAAGCTGCTATTTGAAGGAAAGGATTTGCTTTCTTTATCGGACAAGGATATGCGGTCAGTTAGGGGAAATGAAATTTCGATGATTTTCCAGGACCCGATGACAAGCTTGAATCCTGTCTTTACGGTCGGAGACCAAATTATGGAATCCATCTGTGCCCACCGAAAAGTCTCGAAAAAGGAATCGAAAGCCGCGGCTATCGATATGCTTAAACTTGTAGGAATACCGGAGGCGGAAAAACGGATTAATATGTACCCGCACGAGTTCTCCGGCGGGATGAGGCAAAGGGTTATGATTGCAATCGCGTTAGCCTGCAAGCCGAAATTATTAATAGCCGACGAGCCTACGACTGCGCTGGATGTAACGGTACAGGCACAAATTCTTGATTTAATGAGGCATCTGCAGGAAACAATCGATACTTCCATTATTATGATTACCCACGATTTGGGAGTCGTCTGGGAGGTTTGCGATAAGGTTCTTGTCATGTATGCCGGAAATACCGTTGAATACGGAAGTGTAAAAACGATTTATGAGAATCCTCTTCATCCTTATACTTGGGGACTGCTAGATTCCCAGATCACTAGTGAAGTATCAAATGAAGAAAAGCTTTCTGCTATTCCTGGGAGCCCCCCTGATTTGCGTGAAGAAATGCCGGGCTGCCACTTTGCCGGCCGGTGCCGATATGCACAGGAAAAATGCTTCGCAGCAAAACCGGAAATGGTTGAAGTGGAGGAAGGACATTTTGTATCCTGCCATTTTCAAACAAAGGATATGAGGCTGGAGCGAAAGGAGCGGGTAATCCATGGCTGAAGTCATTATTAAAGTAGAAAACTTAAAGAAACACTTCCCAATTGAAGATCCGCTTCCTTTTAAAAAAGCCGCACAGAGTGTAAAAGCCGTTGATGGTGTCAGCTTTGATGTTTTTCGCGGTGAAACGCTTGGGATTGTCGGGGAGTCCGGCTGCGGAAAGTCGACAATGGCAAGGCTGATCAATCAGTTGATCCGGCCGACAGAAGGAAAGGTTGAGTTTAAGGGAAAGGATTTAGCATCACTTGGAACAAAAGAAATCCGTTCCTCCAGAAAGTCCATCCAATTGGTTTTCCAAAATCCGTATGCCTCATTGGACCCGAGAAAAACCATTGAGCAATTAATTATGGAGCCTTTGGTCATTCATAAAATCGGCGACAAAGCATCACGCAAAAAACGGGTTCAGGAATTGCTTGAGGTAGTCGGCTTAAGCAGTTATCACGGGGAAAGATATCCTCACGAATTTTCCGGAGGGCAGCGCCAGCGGATTAATATAGCCCGTGCCCTTGCACTCAATCCAGATGTCATCATTTGTGATGAGCCTGTTTCTGCCTTGGATGTATCGGTTCAGGCCCAGGTCATTAATTTGCTGAAAGACCTGCAAAAAAAATTCGATTTAACGTACTTATTTATTTCGCACGATTTAAACGTTGTCAGGTATATGTGTGATCGCATTGCTGTCATGTATCTCGGAAAAATTGTTGAAATGGGGACATACAATGAAATTTATGAAAACCCCAGCCATCCTTATACAAAAGCATTGCTTTCTGCTATTCCAAAGGAAGATCCTTTTGAAAAGAAGGAACGCATTCTTTTAAACGGGGATGTGCCAAGTCCGATCAACCCACCATCTGGCTGTCATTTTCATCAAAGATGCCCGTATGCAATAGAAATGTGCAAAACTCAGGTTCCTGCACTGAAAAAAACGGCTACGGGGCATCAAGCAGCCTGTCATATTGTTGAATAACAGAGGAGGAATTTTACGATGTCTTTAAAATATGTGATGGAAGTGTATGAGCTATTAGACAGTATTCATGTTTCAGGAAAGGAGGTTAAAGGTTACTTAAATGCAATTTCTGATTTAGGTGAAGTAACTGTTCAAACGGTTGAAGGAAAAGCAGGTTCGACTGACTTTATTAAAGTGACCATTCCTGGGGAAAAAGGGAAGACAAACGGCGGGGACGCTCCTACGTTAGGAATTGTCGGACGCCTAGGCGGCATTGGAGCGCGTCCGGAGGTAAAAGGATTTGTGTCAGATGGGGACGGCGCGCTATCATGTATTGCCGCAGCTGCAAAATTGCTCGACATGAGCGGAAAAGGAGACCGTCTGGATGGCGATATCATCCTGACGACGCATATTTGCCCGACAGCTCCAACACGTCCGCATGATCCAGTTCCTTTTATGGACTCTCCGGTTGATATTTTAACGATGAATATGCATGAAGTAACGAAAGAAATGGATGCCATTTTATCCATTGATACGACAAAAGGAAATATGATTACTAATCATCGCGGATTTGCGATTACACCAACTGTCAAAGAAGGGTATATTTTAAAAGTAAGCAATGACTTACTCCATGTTTATACTCAATCTGTCGGTAAACTTCCTGTTACACTTCCGATTACAACACAGGATATCACGCCTTACGGAAATGGAGTATACCATGTTAACAGTATCCTTCAGCCTGCTGTTGCGGCGAAATGCCCAGTTGTAGGAATTGCGATTACGACTGAAACAGCGGTTTCCGGCTGCGGAACAGGGGCCACTCACCCAACTGATGTTGAACAAGTTGTACGCTATGTCATTGAAGTTGCCAAGCTTTTTGGAGAGAATAAGTGTACTTTCTTCGATCCAAGTGAATTTACCCTTCTTGAAGAACTATATGGAAAAATGAATCACTTGCAAACAATGGGAAATCAGGTGACTGCTGGATGAACCATTTAACAGATCTTAAGAAAAGATTAATAGATGAAGTCGAAGTTCAAAAAGATGAGCTAATCGAGCTTTGCAGTTCTCTGATCAAGATTCCAAGTGAAAACCCGCCTGGGAATTCAACGGAGATCAGCCAGTTCATAACGGATTACCTTGCTCGATTTGATCTTAAGACGGACTGGTATGAATCGAATATAAAAATGTTTAATCTAGTTTCAAGCATCGGGAATGACAGTGGTAAACATTTAATTTATTGCGGGCACACAGATGTAGTTCCTGCAGGGGATCGATTTAAATGGGATTTTGATCCGTTTTCAGGAGAAGTCAGGGATGGCTGGCTTCTTGGCAGAGGCGCCAGTGATATGAAAGCTGGGCTTGGCGGTCTTATATTTGTCTTTTCCTTGCTGAAAAAGTTAGATATAGATTTACCGGGAAAGCTTACGCTTGCCATTGTTCCTGATGAAGAAACCGGCGGGGAGTACGGAGTTCCTTGGTTATTAGAAAACGGAATTATCCAGGGAGACGGATGTTTAATCGCTGAACCATCGTCACCACTAAATCCGACAATCGGTCAAAAAGGCTCGTATTGGTTTGAGCTCGAAGTATACGGGGAGCCTGGACATGGAAGTCTTTCGCCTATTGCGGGAAACAACGCCATTACGGATGCTCTTGCCGCAATTGAGAAAATCCGAAAGCTTTGGGACATTGAAATTTCCATTCCTGAAGAGGTACAGCCGCTTATTGAAGCCTCAAAGCGCTATATGCGGGAGGTGGAAAAGGATCGAGAGAAATTCCAGCCTGTTTTGGAAAGAGTTACCGTTAACATCGGAACCATTCACGGCGGAACGAAGTCCAATGTCATACCGGAAAGCTGTAAAGTGCAAATTGACTGCCGCCTTCCTTTTGGCATTACAAGGGATGAGGTCAGTACCTTTTTACACAAAGAATTGGACGGATTAGGAATCCGGTATGAAATCCGGCCATTTGGATTTAGAAGCGATGCTAATTATACCGATGCAGAAGACCCTGTCTGTAAGGCGATTGTTGATAACATTTCCTTTGTTACCGGGAAGGAATCATATGGCGTCCAGCAATGGGCGAGCAGCGATGCCCGTCACTTTAGAGACCATCAAATACCGGTTCTTCAGTACGGGCCGGCGTACTTGCCTAGCATTCACGGCTATAATGAAAAAGTACGTGTTGAAGACATCGTACGGTGTGCTAAAGTATATATAGCGGCCGTGGTCGACTTTCTAAATTCAGATTCTTAATTTAACAGGGATTTTTTACTCTCCCCATTAGACTAATAAGCCAGCTTTTAATCTTATTGGCCTGAGAAAATGGGGTTTACGGGCAGTTATTCCCCTTTAAGGTCTTTAACTCCCTATTACTTATAGGGGGATATCTTCCGGTTTATTTGGAGAAAACGATAAAAACGGTTTGTCATAAGAGCAGCTTACTTTTTTGCCAATGGAAGAAGGGATTATGTATGTTAAAAACGTTAGATTCAGCACTAAAGGTTCTAAAAATGTTCACAAGAGAAAAGCCGGTGTGGGGCGGCAGGGAACTGGCAAATGAATTAGGGATGAACCACACTAATTTATACAGGATTCTTGAAACATTTGAGAAAAATAGATTTATCATAAAAGACGAGGTTACAAAGAAATACTCACTAGGATATGCTACATGGGAACTAGGAGTCATTATGTATGAAAGCCTGAATGTCCAGAAATTAATCCGACCTATTCTGGAACAATTGATGGAAAAGACAGGAGAATCGATTTTTTTTACGATATTAGATAGGGATGAGGCTGTGACACTTGAAGTAGTGGAGCCGGAAAATAAAGTTAAATTTTCGGTTTCGGCTGGGAGCAGGGCACCTCTATATGTCGGTGCTTCCTACCGGTCGATCCTTGCTTACTTGCCTGAGGAGTTTGTAGATGCATTGATTACGGGAGGGCTGGTAAAATACACGAAAACGACGATGACCGATCCGGATGAATTAAAGGCAGAATTGGAAAAAATCCGTGAACAAGGATGGGCCCAAAGCCAAAGTGAATATACCGAAGACGTGATTGCCCTGGCTGTCCCTTTAATTGTCGGAAGGGAAATCATTGGGTCTATCACTGTTTCAGGCCCGACTTACCGGATGTCGGATGATAAAATCCAGGAATATCTTCCGTTATTAAAAGAAGCAAGAGATGAAGCCGAAAGAGTGATCCAGCGTTATCAACTGAAATTCAAAGCTTAAGGCTTTAGGAGGATCGACGATTATGCACGAATTGAATTCCTAGTAATATCGTTCAGTATGAAAGAAAAAGGATACGTTCTAACATTCCGAAGGGAGAGGGTTTGCCTTCTTCTTTATTTTGTTGTTTGAAAATTTTGATAAGGTTGAAAATATTGACGAATTATTTGGAGTTCACGTAATATAGATACAGTCGTTTTGTCGTTCAAAATATTATATAAAATGGCACAGCTAATGCGCTTACGTTTTACTCTAAAGAAGATATGTAAAAGAGAGCAGTAGATAACGAAATGGTTAGCATTCCAACAATGATAGGGGCCACCTATTTAGGCTCATATAGATTTGTAGAAATCCATATTGGTTAAAAATAGTGGTAAACGATTTATTTAATGATCTAGTTATTAAAATCCTATAGCTAATAGACAGAATTTTATTAAAAAGGGTAGGTGGAAAAATGATTTTTAATGAGCAGTATATAGCAATAAGTGAGCTTGCCAAAAAGATTTTTGAAAATCCAGAGCTTGGTTACAAGGAAATCAAAACCAAAGAAACAGTTATCAATTTTTTAAGAAAGATAAATCCAAATATTTATATAGATGAATTTAGTACAACAGGTTTAAAGACTTCATTTTATAACGAAAAAGATTTAACAATTGCTTTTATAGCTGAGTTGGATGCAGTTTATGCTCCAACACATAAGTCGGCTGATCCGGAAACTGGAGCGGCGCATAATTGTGGCCATTATACTCAGGTAGCTATTGCATTAGCTTTGTATCGATTTTTCTATCAATCGGAAGCCTATAAAAAATATGATTTTAATCTCACATTTATTTTTGTTCCTGCTGAAGAATATTTAGATTTAGCCTTTCGTGATGAGTTAATGGCTAACAAAAAAATATCGTATTATGGTGGGAAACCTGAAGCAATGAAACTAGGTGTTTTTGACGATATTGACATTGGTATTTGTGTCCATGCAATGGCCGGGGAGTTTGCTGAAAGAACGATTGAAGTTAATTGTGATCTTGCAGGGTTCTTGTATAAAAAGTATACCTTTAAAGGAAAAGCGACACACGCGGGTTTCGATCCTTTTTCAGCTAAAAATGCGTATAGCATGTCTACGTTATTTAATGTGGCATTAGGGCTTTCACGTCAACAATTAAAAGATTCGGAAATGGTTAGAATTAACCCTATTGTGATCAATTCAGATATGTCGACAAATGTCATCCCAAATAATATTACCGTTGGAACCGATTTAAGAACACAATCGGTTGATTACATGAAAGAGGCAGCCATGAAAATGGATGATGCTGCTAGAGGAAGTGCAATAGCACTGCAAGGAGAAGTTTCGATTGCAACTCAGATGGGTTATCTACCATTTGTACAAAACCGCTATCTATCAGAATTTGTTGTAAAAGCATTTCATAAAAACAATGACATTAAGGCTATATCAAATGGTAATGCGATTAGTGCTGCTGGAGACATAGGTGACCTCTCTCTCATGATTCCTTGTATTCAAATTGGATATAGTGGCTTTACTGGGACCATCCATGGGGATGACTTCATCGATATTGATCCTGAATACATTTATAAAGTCTTTCCAAGATTTTTATCGCAAGTATTTGAAGAGTTAAACGGAAAAATTGATAAAACAAAACTTTATAAACGAACATACAAAGACTATGAAAAACTGATTTTATCAATCATTGATTAATTACTAAGCAGAATAGAGGTTTGTTGAGTGAAATCTAATTTTATTTATTTACTTATTTTTTCACTAATCGTAATCGCTGTTTCAGAATTTATTGGATTTCAATCAATTCCAATAGGTTTTATATCTTTAAATTTGTTACCGTTAGTTTTTGCTATTGTTATTACAATGGTGTTCGGTCTTTCGTTCCTTCGAAAAGGAATTTTAAAGAAGATATACAGTAAAGATAATGTTGAATTTTCTAGTAAGTATTTAATTTTCATTATGCTTCCATTAATGGCGAGATATGGGGCGGATGTTGCACCAAAGCTAGAAGAGATATTACAAATAGGCTGGATATTTTTATTACAAGAGATAGGTAATTTAGGAACCGTTCTTTTCGGCTTACCTATTGCAATTTTAATTGGTTTAAGAAGAGAAGCGATTGGAGCTACATTAGGTTTAGGTCGAGAAGGAGAATTGGCATATATATCAGAAAAATACACCCTTGGTTCGGATGAAGGGCGCGGCGTATTGTCTTTATATATCATAGGAACGTTATTTGGAGCTATTTTCTTTAGTATATTTGCACCTATTTTACTACAATTTGGGTTTAGAGTTGAAGCATTAGCAATGGCATCAGGGATGGGATCTGGCAGTATGATGACAGCAGCATCCTCCTCTTTAGCAGCCATTATGCCTGAAAAGGAAAGTACCATCATTGCTTATGCATCAGCAAGTCAATTATTAACAAGCTTTTTAGGAACATTTACTATGGTATTTTTGGCAGTGCCTTTACAGCGATTTATGTATAAGCTAATGGTTAGAGGTGGGGAATAATGGAGATAGGGTTGAATAAATATGTAAAATTAGGCTTAGTCATTCTACTAAGTGTTGGATCAATCTTATTTACACAAGAAATGAAGCTCCTGAAAAACCCTGAATCTACACCAGTCACTTCAATGACTATTATTGGATTGCTGATATTATGGTTGTTTTCAATGCTCGGTATCCTTGTCTCTGATTTAGCAAAGAAATCTCGAATTAAAGTTATTCAAGATTTTCCAGTTCTGGGTTGGGTTTCAATTGCTTCTCTTGTTTTCTGTTTAGTTTCTGATTTTTTTATAAATGCAATTAGTGCAGTCGACTTTCTTTCAATCACAACACCAATCCTTACGTATGCTGGTATTTCTGTTGCGGATCGTTTAATGGATCTAAGAAAGATATCTTGGAAAGTTGCGATTGTTGCTGTATTAGTCTTTATCGGAACATATTTAGGAAGTGCACTTCTTTCGCAACTTGGTTTATTCATTACAGGAAACTAAAGTTTAGAATTTGTATAAAAAAATCAAATTCACATGAAAGATTCGGCTCAGACTATATTGAAAATGGGGAAAGTATAGCGGCAAAAATTTTTGTAAAACGAGACAGCTTTTGTAAATAAGTAGTCTCATATTGTTAAGCAGTATGAATGATGACCTTAATCGGTAAAAAACTTGAACTCTTTAAGCTAGGAGCAAGTAAAAAAAGATCCAAACCATTTACGTTCTAAGGTTACAAAATCTATATAACATAATGCCAAAATTGAGATTCCTAAAATACAAGAGATGTTGAAGCATGGGACGGTTTGGAAAAGTTCTATTCAAAGCTATTCGATGGAGAGCTTCCAGGTCTAAATATCCTAAATCGCGTAAGCATAAATCACCTATTTGTACCGTTTGTAAACAAGTGGAACCGTCGGTTCGATCATTTTGTTTACCTGGTCCTGAGTGAACATGAAGGAATTGGCCACTAAGAAGATCATATTCTAATTGAATCTTAACACCAGCCGTATGGCTGCTACCTCCTGAACCTTGATACATGGAAAAAGCATCAGGTAGTTGGAAGGTGGTTGAATCTAACACTCGAATACGTTGAAAGATAGAAGCATAACGGTGAGGAAGGATCTCAGATGAATTCAGCTTTTCAGTAAGAAGATGAGCTAATACCTGCTGAAAAAGCCGTACGGCTGCAGGGTTAAATCGCTGATTGAGTCCTTCCGTGCTCATCAATACCCCTGTAGAGGATTCGAGTTAACTACATAGATGTGATAAAGAGGTGCTCGCCACTTGTTGACTCATCCATACACATAACGCAACTAACTCCTGAGCACGAAATTTACTACTTCTTTGAACAAAGCCTACCTCTTTAGCCAGTTGTTGAAGAACCTGAGGAGACAAACTCACCGTTGTAATTCTTGGGAAAAGAGGTTCAATTCGTCTAAAAGCGAAAGACTCATGAAAAACGCCATCCTTTCCTATTTCTTTACAGAAAGAATAGCGTTTTTGGCGATTTGGGGGTATTAATTTGCCTTAGCTTGATGGGCATGTGACGCTACCCCTATTTTGAGTGTAATCTATTGAATAGAGGATGACAACTCTACTTTGCGGCTAGAGGAGCAACCCTGTCACTAAGCCAAAAGTATTAGAAGGTAAAGCTTAATGTTTAATCAAATGTGAAAATTATAGGGGTTAAAAGGAGCAACTTTAAAATGTTATTAAATAGATACTTGTTGCCACTTGTAAATACTGTTAAAGCCGATGTTAAAATCCCCAATATAGCCGGAATAAAATTCCCTATCTAAAATAGAACCATAGGTTTGAGAGGAGCTATGGTTCATGAAAGCTTACCTATCACTATAGTAAATCATTGTTGATAGACTGAACGGCAAAACCGATCAGTCTATTTTTTATCAATAAGGTCCGCCTTTGTGGACTTTACAGCTGAACAAAGGCTTAATTTTAAAGGACGGTTTCCGTGTGACCGGGTTAACTTCCGTAGCTATGTTATTTTTTTCAGGGGGTGTTGGTATTGGAATCGGGGCAGGATTTTATGTAATAGTAATTTTCTCGGTTTTTATACCCTTACTTTGGGTAAAATTAGTCAGGTTATAGAGAATAGAAAAGAAAAAGAATTAAAGGGATCAAAAATTGAAACCAAGAAAACACGTGAGTCGGAACTTTTTGTATCAAAAAACAATTTATTTTATTTCGTCACAGAGCTTTTCTCAGGTACAATTTGTGATCATTTTGTTCCTTAAAAAACCACGGCCAAAGTGATTGATTTTAGCATCGCATCTTCACCTGGGCAGATAAAGAAAGGGAGGGAACACGCCAGTTCATGGCTCCAGAACAAGCTTGCGGGGAAGCCGAGCGTGAATGAAATAGCAAAAAGTCTGAAAAAGTGCTTGTAAACTATCGATGATTAAAGAATAAAAATCTACGGAAAGCATTAAATCGTATCAATTGTAGCTTCCTTTTCAAATTAACAAAGCAATAGTTGTCGAGGAAGCTCCTTGAATAAAGGTAGTGCTTTTGTTTGATTTCCGAGTCTTGTTTACATAACCCTGCTCATTGGTACCGACTTAGATTAAAAATCTAAAAATTCAAACCATTGAAAATATATTGACAATAATCAATGAATTATACTATAGTTTAGATGTAAAAATTCCTTTTAACGGTAATCAATTCCGTTATACGGAAAAATGGTAAGGAACTTAAAACAAACCCTATATGTATGAAAAGATTTTATGAAAATAAGTTCAAAGGGGAGGCGCTTTATTAAGGGTCATCGGGATTTAATTAGAAGAAAATAGTTAGACACTATAAAATTGGAGGTGTTTTTATTGGGTTCTTTACCTGAACAGCAAACGGAGTTGCCGGAGGAGCAACATAAGGTACTAGAGAAAGGCATCAATCCGTTTGTACTAATGTTTATTGTGATTTTAATAGCAACTGTTTTGACGTATGTTTTACCTGCAGGTCATTATGAAAGAACCGAAACGGACGGGCAGACCGTAGTCGATCCATCTAGCTTTGAATTTGTTGATTCTTCACCAGTAGGGCTATTGGAGATGTTCAACAGTGTCCACCTGGGAATGATAGAAGGAGCTTCAATTATATTGTTCGTCTTTTTGTTTGGCGGGGCGCTTGGTATTATGCAGGCGACAGGAGCACTCGATTCATTCATTAAATTTGTATCAATTCGATTCGGTTCAAAAGAAAAACTGTTTATTCCGATGATGGTATTGATTTTTGCATCGCTAGGCACCCTTATTGGATCGGCGGAAGATGCTTTGGTTTATATCGCCATCATTGTTCCCATGACGATAGCCTTAGGATTCGATGCCCTTACTGGTTTTGCTATTGTAATGCTTGGGACTTTGGCGACTGGTTTTGCAACTGGTATTACGAATCCGTTCAACGTTGGAGTTGCCCAAAGTATTGCCGAGCTTCCGATCTATTCTGGGATGGGACTGCGTATCGCTGTTTTTGGTGTCTATTTCATTGTTACCGTACTGTATATCTACTTTTATGCAATGAAAGTTAAGAGAAGCCCCGAATTAGGGGAATACGGAAAATATAGCCGGAAAACCGAAGCACCGACCGACAAAAACTTTAAGATCAGTAAAAGACACCGGATCGCTTTATTGATTTTATTGTTAAGCTTCATCGGATTAATAGTCGGTGTCATCAAGTTAGGTTGGTACATAAGTGAAATTGGAGGCTTGTTTTTATTCAGCGCAATTATGATGGGAATCATTTCAAGAGTATCTGCGAATAAGATGGCAGATGGTTTTATTTCAGGTGCTCGTGATATGGTTCCAGGGGCACTGATCATAGGCTTTGCATATGCAATTGTCGTAATTGTCACGAGCGGCGGTTTACTGGACACCATTTTATATTATAGTGCAAGCCTGGTTGAGCAGCTTCCTCCTGCAATAAATGCGGTAGGAATGTTCATAGTACAATTATTTATCAACTTCATCGTTCCATCCGGAAGTGGACAAGCGGGACTGACAATACCTATAATGGCACCATTAGCCGATTTAATCGGAGTTACAAGACAAACTGCAGTACTTGCCTTCCAACTAGGAGATGGGATATCAAATATGATCTTTCCTACTTCTGGGGTTCTGCTGGCAGGCTTGGCATTAGCAGGGATACCTTATACAAAGTGGATCAAATGGGTTTTTCCATTTTTTTTGATCCAGGTTGCTGTTGCGGTCATCTTTTTGATGATTGCTCAAAGCATTCAATATGGCCCTTTTTAAAAGGTAAGAACATCGGGTACATAGATGCAATGTCCAGTTCCAGCGCCTAGGTGCTCGAGGTTGCTTCGATTCTTCCGCAAATACAAAAGTGTGTTTGGTTTCAGAATCTCCAGCGCTTATCGTACCTGAGCAAGGTGCTTCCGCTTTTCTATTAAACTACCAAAAAATAATAGGAGGTTTTTACAATGAATCCAGTACGAGAATCGGTGAAAGATGAGGTCATTACATGGAGGCGTCATCTTCACGAAAATCCTGAACTCTCCTATCATGAACATGAAACTTCAGAATACATTTATAATCTATTGAACACTTTTTCAGGATTAGAAGTTACGAGACCGACTAAAACGAGCGTTTTAGCCGTGCTAAAAGGATTGAAAACATCTGCGGAAAAACGATATACGATCGCGTTTCGTGCAGATATCGATGCACTTCCGATTGAAGAAGAAGCTGATGTTGATTTTAAATCTAAAAATCCAGGTGTCATGCATGCATGTGGTCATGATGCACATGCGGCAATGTTATTAGGGGCTGCAAAGACTCTTTCCGAAAAAAGAGAGGAGATCAGCGGAGAAATTCGTTTCATCTTTCAACATGCTGAAGAGGTGACACCTGGAGGGGCTCAGGAATTAGTGGAAAAAGGGGCTATTGATGGTGTGGATTATGCATTTGCACTTCATGTTACCCCATATGAACAAGCAGGGACGATATGTATTAAGGAAGGAGAGTTGTGCGCCGCTGCGGATGACTTTGAGATAAAAGTGATTGGTCAAGGTGGGCACGCTTCCACACCAGAATTAACGATTGACCCACTGGTGATTGGTTCAGAAATCGCCACGAATATCCAACACATTGTTTCAAGAAAAATTTCAGCACTGAAAGCTCCAGTTATTTCTGTAACGAAGTTCAATTGCGGGAATGCCCTGAACGTCATTGCGGAACAGGCAGAGCTTGGTGGAACCATCCGTTCTTTAGACCCTGACAGTCGTGTGAAATCAAGGGAATATCTAGAACAAATTGTGAATGGTATTACTGAAACTTATGGGGCAAAGTACGAAATCAAATGGGAGTTAGGTTACCCAGCTGTTGTAAACCATATCGATGCCGTAAACATCTCAAGAGCTGTTGTAGAAGAAGTCTGTGGAAAAGAAAACTTGATCAACGTCGAGGAACCCTTATTTGGAACGGAGGACTTTTCATCTTTTTCTGAAGCTGTTCCTGCTTCTATGCAGTTCATTGGTGTTCATAACGATGCTTTCGGTAAGGCTTTCCCTTTACATCACCCTAAATTTAAAATCGATGAAAAAGCGTTACAGTATGGGGTGGATTATTTTGTGAAGATTGCAGAAAAACTGACTTGTGATTGATTAAAACTAATGAAATAGTTGATTCTTTCAATTAGTAAGGAGCTAGCCTCAGAATCTGGACTAGCTCCTTCCATTTTAACAGGTAAAGAAAGTATAACTTTTTAGCAAGAAGAATAACCGACGTTGATCCATGTACTTGTAATGGAAGGGGCAATTGATGTTTGCCGGGAGTGGGTTCTTATCGCAAGGATGTAATGTCTAGCTCCAGCGCCCAGCCTCTCGGATCACTTCAGGCTATCTGCGGCGACAGCCTCCTCAATGGCCTTCCAGGCACCTTCGTGGCAGACCAGGGCGCTTGCGCTTTTCTTTATTTAGTTTAGTAATCAAAATACGAGAGAAGGAATCCTTCCCCGAACCCTCTCAACTAGCCTTGATATCCCAATTTTGCAGAGATCCGCTTTCCCGCTTCTACAACTTTTTCAATCAGGAACTCAAGTCGATTGTCTGTAAGGTTGAAATTGACGAAGCTGACGCTTACGGCACCTTCCACTTTACCTGAATGACTCAGGACGGGTACAGCAACAGAAGATGTCCCTTCCGTCCTTTCCGAGTGACTGACTCCATAACCCAATTTCTTCGTTTCACTCAAAGTCTCCCGAAGCTTCGGTCTTTCCTGCTCAGGAAGGACTTCCTCGATAATGGTATCCGCTTGTTTTTCGGGCATATTGGCGAGCATTACTCTGTTAGCCGCTCCGATATGCATCGGAATTCGTATTCCAAGTTGATCATATACCCGAATTGAACTTTTCTCGGAATCGATCCGTTCGATGATGAGAGCCTCGGTCCCTATAGGCTTGCTGAGATAGACGCTTTCCTCTACTTCGTGAACAAGCCTTTCTAGTTCGGGTCTTATTTTGCTTACATAATCCATCGTGTCATATACTTGTAGGCCATATTCAAGCCAAACCGTTCCAAGTCCATATAATTTCGTCCGCTCGTCTTGCTGGATCATTTCATGCTTGATCATTGATTTCAGCAGGCGGTGCATGGAACTGACGGGAAGTTCGCATTTTTTGGATAGTTCTGTAATGGATAGCCAGCTCTCCGTTGAATTGGATGCCAGTATTTTTACTACACTCATGGCTCGATCGATTGCTTGCATTGGAGCACCCCCTAATACTCCTATTATACCTTTTGTCATTTTCGAAGTACAAAACCAAATTATCAAACAATTAGAAATATATTGACACCAAATTCTAGGTTCTTTATATTAAGAATATGAATTCCTTTTGACGGAATATTTTTCCGTTCAACGGAAAAGGAGTGGGGATATGATGTATTGTTCATCCATGTTCAGATCGTTGGAGCGTGTAATTGTAAAGCATCCAAACGAAGCATTCATCAGCCAGGAGAATGTCAGCAAGCAATGGGAATTGTTCAATTATATCGAGGAGCCCGACTTCAATGAAGCACTACGGGAATATCAGGCTTTCATATTAATTTTGGAAAAGCATGTCCCGCACATCGATTATTTGCCTGCTTCCTCTGAAGTGGGTTTGGATTCCCTCTATGTACATGATCCTGTTAAGTTCACGAAAGAAGGAGCGATCCTTTTAAAATCTGGGAAACGTTCAAGACAGCATGAAACAGAGTCATACAGAAAATTTCTCGCAGATAAGGATATCTCGATAATCGGTGAATTGATAGGAGATGCTGTTGCTGATGGAGGAGACATCGTCTGGCTTGATGATAGGACACTCGTTGTCGGGCGCGGTTACCGTACAAACGATGAAGCGATTCGCCAGTTAAGGGAAATGACTGCCCATCTTGTCGACGAATTCATTGTGGTCCCTCTTCCACATGACAATGGTGAGGAAGAGTGTCTCCATCTTATGTCGATAATCAGTATGGTGGATGAAAATCTTGCAGTCGTGTATTCAAGGCTTATGCCCGTATTTTTCAGACAGCTTTTGATCGATCACGGAATCCGCTTGATCGAGGTACCGGTCGATGAATACGAGAATCTTGGTTGTAATGTACTTGCGTTGGCGCCGCGTGTCTGCGTGATCGTTTCGGGTAACCCTTCGACAAAACAGCAGCTGATTGACGCGGGAGCTTCGGTTTATGAGTACAATGGATACGAAATCAGCTATAAAGGTACAGGCGGACCGACTTGTCTCACTTGCCCAGTCGTTCGCAAATAAACAAATGGAGGAACTCAGTTATGTATAAGAACGTTATTGTCAAGAAACCAGGGAAAAGTTACGTGAATGGTTTGACCACATCCGACCTTGGAAAACCCGTTTATGAAAAAGCGTTGGAACAGCATGATGCTTATGTTGAAGCTTTGAAAAAATGCGGTGTTTCCGTTACTTTTTTACCTGCAAATGAGGAATTTCCGGATTCGACTTTTGTAGAAGATACTGCTGTCCTGACACCGGAATTCGCTGTTATATCAAACCCAGGGGCTGTTTCCCGGAATGGGGAAACGGGAGAAATCGAAACGGCTCTTAAAAAGTTCTATGATACGTTTCATTACATAAAAACACCCGGGACGCTGGATGGTGGGGATATCCTTCAAATTGAAGATCATTTCTATATCGGTATTTCCGACCGCACGAATGAAGAGGGTGCACGTCAATTGAAAGAAATCCTAGAGTCGGAAGGCTATAAAGGGAAGATTGTTCCCTTGCAAAAGTTCTTCCATCTTAAAACAGGTATCTCCTATCTTGGTAAGGAGTTGATTATAGCTGCGGGTGAATTCGTTGACCATCCGGATTTTCAACACTATAAAAAAATCACTGTTCCACTTGAAGAAGAATATTCGGCCAACTGTATACGTGTCAATGACTATGTCATCATTCCGAAAGGGTACGAGGAGACGATCCGCCAAATCAATGAAGCCGGGTTTGAAACGATTGAACTGGAAATGTCTGAATTTCAGAAACATGACGGCGGTTTAAGCTGCCTATCCTTACGGTTTTAAGATTGATCAAATATATCTATGTGAGGGGTAGAAAGGTGGGATGAGTTTTGTTGGAACAGGTTCAAAAACAGGATGAGTTGGATCAAGGTCAAAAGCACAACCAATTAAATCGCGCCATGAAGAGCCGTCATTTGTTTATGCTGTCGCTCGGTGGTGTCATCGGAACGGGGCTGTTTCTAAATGCAGGCTTCACAATCAACCAGTCTGGAGCTGGAGGGGCCCTTCTTGCGTACTTGTTCGGTGGGTTGATTTTGTACATGGTCATGGTCTGTCTAGGGGAACTAGCGGTTTATATGCCCGTAACCGGATCATTTCAGACCTATGCTTCACGGTTCATCAGTCCATCAGTTGGCTTTTCGCTCGGCTGGATGTATTTCGTCGGCTCGGCCGCAACAGCCGGAGTGGAATTTACAGCAGCCGGCATCCTCATGCAACATTGGTTTCCGGATTCACCTGTTTGGATCTGGTGTGCGATTTTCATTGCTGTTCTGTTTTTATTGAATGCATTGACCACCCGTGGCTTTGCCGAGGCTGAATATTGGTTTGCAGGTATAAAGGTTGTTGCTGTCATTTCGTTTCTCATCATTGGTTTTTCGGCGATTTTTGGAATCATTCCATTAAATGACCGCCCACCCCCCTTTTTTGAAAATTTAGCTCCCTCGGGATTGTTCCCTGCAGGAATTGCAATTGTGTTCATTACGATGATGAATGTCATCTTCTCTTATCAAGGTTCTGAACTGCTCGGAATTGCAGCTGGGGAAAGTGAAGAACCGGAAAAAAATATTCCGCGTGCGATCCGGAATGTATTGATACGGATCATCGTGTTCTACATTGCCTCGATCGTAGTGTTGTCAGCTATTTTCCCTTCATCAGAAGTCGGTCTGCTTGAAAGCCCGTTCGTGTCGATGATGGAAATTGCCGGTATTCCTTTTGCAGCAGACATCATGAATTTTGTCATTCTGACTGCAATCCTTTCTGTCGGGAACTCTTGTATTTACGCATCAACACGCCTTCTTTGGTCGATGGCCCATGAAGGAATGGCACCGAAGATCTTCGGCCGTCTTTCAAAACGGAAAGTTCCGTTCACAGCTTTGGTTTTTACGATGCTCTTTTCGCTCTTGTCTTTATTGACCAGTTTTATGGAAGCAGATACGGTATTCGTCCTACTCATGTCGATTGCAGGGATAGCCGTTACGATTTCGTGGATGGGGATCGCTTTGTCGCAGTTCATGTTCCGCCGGACCTATTTGAAAGAAGGCGGAAAACTGGAGGATTTGAAATTCAAAGTTAAGCTTTATCCTTTTGTTCCATTGTTCTGTCTCGCTTTTTGTTCGTTCATTCTCGTATTCTTGGCGTTTGACCCGACGCAGCGTATCGGCCTTTTTTATGGAGTAGGATTTTTCGTATTTTGTATGCTGTTCTATCGGTTTAAACTTTCTAGATAGATAAGCACCGAAAAATTTTGCGGATTGCCTCAGTGGCTTGAACAAAGCAGTCCAATTCAATCATATAGTTGAAAACATTTTAAAGGAGGAGGCATTTGCATGAGCCGATATTTATGGGATACGCCCGATTCACTACGTACACTGTTATGCGAGCTTGTCAGCTGGGAAAGTCAGACATTCACGAAAGGGGAGCGAGAATTCGCTTCGAAAGTCCAAGCGAAATTGATCGAACTCGATTATTTCAAAAACAACCCTGATCACATTACACTTCATGACGCGGGCCTCGGGCGGGATCTTGTAACGGCTATGTACAAGCGTCCTGACGTAAAGGAAACCATTGTATTGATCAGCCATTTTGATACCGTCCAGACCGAAGAATACGGTGATCTTGAGCCGCTTGCGTTCCACCCAGAAGAACTTACAAAAGAACTGTTTAAGCGTAAAGATGACTTACCGGTAGAAGTACGTAAAGACCTTGAATCGGGTAAATACCTCTTTGGTCGGGGAACGATGGATATGAAAATGGGGCTGGCACTTCATATGGCCATGATTGAAAAGGCGAGTGTTGAACAATGGCCAGTAAACCTACTACTGGTAACTGTTCCGGATGAAGAAGTCAATTCAGCCGGTATGCGCGCTGCAGTGAAAGAACTCGTTCTTTTACGTGAAAAATATGATATCTCTTATAAAATGTTCTTGAATAGTGAACCGACGTTTACACAGGAGCCAGGGGATACAAAGGATTATATTTATACTGGAACGATCGGGAAGATCATGCCAGGTGCACTTTTCTATGGAAAGGAAACGCATGCAGGTGAGCCGATGAAGGGGATTACAGCGAACTATATCGCTTCTTTCCTTACTCAGCGTATGGAGTGGAATTCGTTGTTCCGTGAATCCGATCTTGGTGAAAGCACACCGCTACCTGTGTCGTTGCAACAAAAAGATCTGAAAACGCAATATTCGACACAGACACCATACCGTGCCGCGGCGCTTTATAATGTATTCATTTTTAAACGTACTGCTGATGAAGTAATAGATTTATTCGAGCAAGTTGCACAAGAGGCCGTGGCATCATGTAATTTTGCATTCAAATCTATTTGCGAAAAGGAAAACGTTGAAGGTGTCGGCACTGTACGTACGATTCGGTATGAAGAACTTATCCATTATGCAGAGAATAAGTTTGGTGCTGAATTCATTGGGAAATTAAAGGAAGAAACGTTTAAAAATACAAGTTGGGATGACCGTGAAAAATCGATAAACCTCGTCGATAAGCTGATGATCCAATGCTATGAACTTGCACCGGCTGTCGTCTTGTTTTTCGCACCGCCATACTACCCGGCTGTCAATACATCTCGGGACCCTCTCGTAATCAATTCCGTAAAATTAATGAAGGAAGTGGCGAGTCGTTTTAATGTCGAGGTAAATCAAATTCACTATTTCAATGGTATTTGTGACCTGAGTTATGTCAGCTATATGGACGAAGATGACGGATGGACTGCCTACGAAGGGAATACACCGGTATGGGGTGAAACGTACAGCATTCCATTTACCGATATGCTGCAGCTGAATGCTCCTGTTTTCAATGTCGGTCCGTTCGGAAAGGATGCTCACCAGCGTACGGAGCGTCTCCATATTGATAGTGCTTTTATCCAAATGCCCGTTATGCTTGAAAGTTTGATCAAGAGCATGTTTCCGAAAAGGAAAAATATGAGTCAGCATTCTATGAACAAAATATCTTGACTCAAGGAGAAGGCCTCTTACTGGGCTTTCTTCTTTTTGTCGTGTAGGAAACTATAAAAACCTTAAAGCTTTGAAGACGACCACCGGCAAAAAGCGAGAAACTGTTCATTAAGGCTTAGTGACAGGGTAGCTGCTCTAGTCAGTCAGATAATTTATATAAAATGTAATTCGAAGGACCAGCTTACTTTGGTAATCCTAATTTGCTTTATCTAAATATCTATACAGTGATGTTTTGCTGATTCTAAGTTGCCTCTGTAATTTGTTTGATTGTATAATCCTTACTCATATACATCTTAATGGCCATTTATACTTTGTCTTTTTTCTTGGTAGGTCTCCCGTCCTGGTGGTATATCAAAAGACTGAAGAAGAAAAAATCAAATTCGTAAGAGAGATATTTGAACACGAATACCTCTCTACATGAATTCTTTCATTATTTTATAAAAGGTGTTTTTCTTGAGTTCTAACATCTCGGTGGATTACAAAGAGGATAAACTTTCCAAGTACTTTCTTCTTTTTTCCTCTACTAACTCATGATAAACCAACCAGTCGTAGAATCGAACAAACACCGTTGTAATTCTTGGGAAAAGAGGTTCAATTCGTCTAAAAACGAAAGACTCATGAAAAACGCCATCCTTTCCTCTTTCTTTACAGAAAGAATAGCGTTTTTTGCGATTTGGGGGTATTAATTTGCCTTAGCTTGATGGGCATGCGCCTTTACCCCTATTAAGCAAAAACGTGAAGGGAAAAGGAAGTTTATCGATTTTACGTCCTTAAATACGATCATGATGATACGAACGCCTAAAAGGTGACGGAAGATCCCGAAGATATGAACGAGCCAGTCGATAAGTAGCGGAAAGCCCCGCCATGTTTAAGATACAAAGTCATCAATTTGTTTTAAACGTTTTTTGAATTCATGTTGTTTTTCTATACCATATTTACCAGGCCCACCAGCGTCCAAAACTCCAAGTATTATTTGCATGCCGGACAGCAATCCTTATTGCTTTTACCTCCGAAGTACTCCAATTCGTTGCATGAGCATAGGTATTACCATCATTATCTCCTCTACTGTGTACATCCCATTGTCCATCGCCATTTATATCAATATCAAGCTATACAGTTGCTCCTGGCTCAGGCGTTACAAATCTTCCCCATCCGTATTGTATACCTTGATAATAGCCGATTCTTAACTCTGCGTTATCGACTGTATAGATCGTCTGTCTATGTAAGGTACAATTGGGATTATATAGCCAAAAACGATAAGTGTTGCATGTACTTTTGGTGATATCCTTCGATTCTGTCTCCGCATTCACATTGTCAGGTGATATTCCTACTACAAGCAACAGCAAACCAAGTACCAAAGCCATGACAATCCCTCTTGCCTTTCTCATTTTTAACCTCCTTTGAAAATTTTCACTAGTTAAAATATTTACTACCTATTTTAACAGAATATTTTTAAAATTTTAAGAAATCGGTTGCAATTTTAATTTCGTTAAGTATAATGAGTTCATAAATAAAAACACTTGTTTCTAAAATAGAAACAAGTAAAAGGATGAACTAAAAAATGAGTCTAAAAACCTTAGAAAAATCTTTAGAAGTACTGAAATGCTTTACAGAAGAAAAATCATCATGGGGAGTAAGAGAACTAGCTAATGAAATAAACATGAACCATTCCGTTGTATTCAGAATTTTAAAAACATTCGAAGAGTATGGTTTCTTAGTTCAAAATACTCGCACGAACAAATATGAATTAGGTTTAAAGTTTTTTGAATATAGTTTAATCGTAAGTAATAAATTTAAAATTTCAGACGTTTTTTATCCATACATGAAAGAGCTAGCTGAATCAACTGGGGAATCGGTATTTCTTACATGGTTGGACGGCAATGAGGGGGTTTGTTTGTTAATAGCTGAGAGTGATCAAACAGTGAAATATACAGTATCGGTTGGAAGTAGAAATCCGTTATATGCAGGAGCTTCACATAAAGTAATCCTGGCTTATCTTCCAAGAGAGAAACAAGAACAAATAATTGATAAGGGAATTATTAAATTCACTGATAATACAATTACAAACTCCGAGTTAATTTTTGAAGATTTAAAGAAAATTAAGCAGCAAGGGTGGAGTTATTCAATAGGAGAATATACCAAGGATGTAGCAGGTATCGCTGTTCCTATTTTTAACCGCCACAATACAATAGTAGGTTCATTAACAGTAGCAACCCCTTCCTACCGTATTAATGATGATAAAGCGAATGAAATAATCGAAAAGCTAAATAATACACAAAAACAGCTTCAGCATGAGATTCTTAAACACCAAATTACTTTTTGATTTTTAAAAATATTTTTATAAACAATAGTCAATGAAAGAAGAAGTATGAAAAAAGGTACCGTATTAACTCCGAGATCAAAAGAACTTTAAGGAAAATGTGTCTTTCGAGGTAGAAAACCTATTAAAAAGAGTAAAGGCACTAAAGCCCATTAATTTTTCAATTTCTTTATAGCTAAAATCACACATGAAAAATCGACCTAGATACCAATTATATCTAAAGTAAGAACATTAATAGGAGGTAATTCAAATGTTTGAACAACGAAGAAAAAAGCTTGGCCAATTACTAAAGGAGAAAAATATTGAATCTGCTGTTATTGTGCCAGGATCGAATATGTATTATTTTACCGGACTGAAGCTTAAACAAAGTGAAAGACTAACATTAGCTGTAATTACTAAGGATGCTGAAATGTTATTTATCTCTCCACAGGTGGAATTAATCAAAGTTAAAGAAGTTACTGAAGAAAATGTGTTTTGGTACACCGATGAAAAAGGCCCAGGACAAGCTTTAAATCAATTAAAAAATGTAGTTGGAACTCTCTCTAAAATTGGAGTGGAATACGATCAGATGAGAGTAATGGAGTTAAAGGCTACGAAGACCTTAACGACATCAACTGAAGATATAAGCGGTGTAATTAATACACTGAGAATTTATAAAGATAAACAAGAAATTGAACAGATGCAGCATGCTGTCAAAGTTTTAGAGGAAAGTTTTGAAGCTACACTTCTGTATATTAAACCTGGAGTTACTGAAAGTGAAATTGCCGCTCAGCTTGAGTACGAAATGAGAAAAAGAGGTTCTGAAGGTACACCATTTGGAACGATCGTTGCTTCTGGATATAGAGGGGCTAGTCCTCATGCGCGTGCAGGTAGCAAAAAAATAGATTCTGGAGAACTTATTGTGATGGACTTTGGTTCTATAATTAATGGTTATATAGGGGATATTTGTCGTACAGTGGCAGTGGGAGAGATATCTACTGAATTAAAGGAAATCTATGAAACTGTTAAAGAAGCGCAACAAGCAGCAATAGATATAATTAAGCCTGGAGTATCAGCACATGAAGTGGATGAAACTGCACGTGCAATTATCCGTGATAAAGGATATGGCGAGTACTTTACTCACCGCACAGGACATGGATTAGGTTTGAGCCCCCATGAAAAACCATATATGATGCAAAACAGTACTTTAAAGTTGGAACCTGGAATGGCTTTTACTGTGGAACCAGGAATTTATGTTCCAAAAAAAGGCGGGGTACGAATAGAGGACAATATTATTATCACAGAGGAGGGGTACCTCAATCTAATGTCTCTTCAAAAAGAGCTCATCACTATTTAGAAAGGGGGCGGGGTAAATATGAATATCGAAGAAATCAGGAAGGATATGCCTCTTCATGAACGATACAGCTATATAAACACAGCGGCAGCTTGTGCGCCGCCTCAGCAAGTGATCGATGCGATCACAGACTATTTGCAGAAAACAGCAAGTTTAGGTCCGTACTTGCCTGCATTTCGGAAAGAGGTTTATCAAAAGATAGATGAAACGAGGGCTAAAGCTAGTGAATTTATTGGCGCCGATGCTTCAGAAATCGCTTTTGTAAAAAACGGAACTGAAGGGATTAACTTTGTGGCAAATGGTCTTACATGGGAAGAGGGCGACGAAATTATCCTGGCCGATCTGGAATTTCACAGCAACTATACACCGTGGCTTAAATTACGGGATAAAAAGAAGGTTAGTTTAAAAATTATTGAAACTGATAAATCTGGAGTTATCGATGTAGATCTCATCGTGAAGGAAATTACAAACCGTACAAGGCTAATAACCGTCTCTCATTTACCTAATGCATCCGGCGCTCTTCAAAAGGTAGAAGAGATTTGTAAAGTCGCAAAAAAATATAATGTGCTGACTCTAATCAACGCATCGCAAACTTTAGGCCTCGTCCCTATTCACGTAAAAGAGCTTGGTTGTGACTTTTTATCAGCTTGCGGGCGCAAATGGCTGAGAGGACCAGAAGGGTCAGGAATTCTGTATATCAAAGAATCTTTAATTGATTCTATTGAGCCTACCCTGATTGGCTGGGGAGGAACTACCTGGGATTTTGAAACGAATGATTATAGCTATTTATCTATTGCCAAGAGGGTAGAGGCAGGCTGTCCCATTGTACCTTCTATTCTAGGTCTTGGCACAGCGATTGATTACGCTAAAAATATAGGGGTGGAAAATATCCACAGAAGAGTGAAAACTTTAACAAAATATACAGTTGATCAGCTTTCAACGATAGATGGAGTTTCTGTATACGGGCCGCAGGATATTAAAAACCGTCTAGCAATTGTGCCATTTAACGTAGAAGGGTTACATCCCGACAGAATAACTGAATATTTAGAAGAAAACAACATCATCATTGAAGCTGGTACCTTCATGGCGAATACGCTGCTTCAACAGTACGGCATAAATAAAATGGCAAGGCTTTCTCCTCACTATTTCAATACAGAAGAGGAAATTGATACAGTCGTATCGCTTATTAAATCTTTACAGCAAAAAGAAGGGAAGGGACAAAAATAAATAAATACTAAATTTTCACTTGAATCAGCAGAGAAAGGCTAAGAACTTCGGAGCGGACGATAAACAAGATTACAGACAGATTGATTGAGGCTTTCACTACTGCTGGCAGTTTACTGGAAGCGCAAACTAGACAGATTGTTTACCCAGCGTTAGCTGAGCAGAACAATGAACCTATGGATTTTTTAGCAGGAAGCAATTCGCCAAGTAAGAAAAGAAGGGGCAAGAGTTCTTGTGTGTAGCGGCTCTGATGCCAGAATGATGACAGGTGCTGTAAATGCGGATTACCAAGCTTTAAGCGAACTTACGAATAAGTTTGTCGAGTTATTTGAGTCTACTAAAGAAGTAAGGGTTACTTGTGATAATGGCACCGATGTTACTTATTCAGTAGAAGGCCGTAATACAATGGCGGTTGACGGAAATTGCAATAAACCAGGTCAGTGGAATTTCGCTCCTGCTGGCACGACTGCAACCGCTCCGTTAGAAGGAACAACAAACGGCACTATTGTATTTGCTGGAAGCTTAGCACCGTTCGGAATAGTTGATGAGCCTTTAAATGTTGAAGTAAAAGATGGACAAGTTGAAAAGATACAGGTGTGATAGCCATCGCTGTACTATTATTTAGAAAGGCGAAGTTAGAGCTTCGTTTACAGTTTCAGGTCCTACTTATCGTATTACGGAAGAGGATATTTAAAATATTCTCATTCATATAAAAGAAGCGAGTAGTGAGATTATAAAATTAATGGAGAAATACCAATTTGCATTAAACAAGTATTAATAATGAGAAATTAATACTTGTTTAATGCTATAAATGGGAACAATAAATAAAAAAGGTGTTATTGTTAATAGGATCTGGTTCTCGTTGGGGTCTTCTAAATGTAATCGCTAACAGGAATGAAGATCTTGTTTAATCAAAACTGGAGAAGAGCTTAACTCGGATAATGGAGTGCTAAGTAATAATAGAATTTATATAAAAATACCAAAAGTGGTGAAAAACATGAAAGTATCAGCTGCATTGAAACTCGAAGTCTTAAAAGAAGCTAAAATATTAGCTGGAAAAAATGGTGTGAACCGTCGTATTAAAGCAGCTGAAGTAATGGAAGTACCTGATATTAATGAATGGTTAACGGAAGGAATCTTGATTATTTCTACTTTTTACTCCATCAAAGATTTACCAGAGGCACAAATTGATATGTTTAAAGCGTTAATAAAGGAAGATGGAGCAGGTCTTATCATTAAAGTTGGGCGGTATGTGAAGGAATTACCAAAAGAAATGTATGATTTAGCAAATAAACATGACATGCCGATTATAGCATTACCACTCAATGTTTCATTTGTCAACGTATTAACTGTATTGTTTGAAAAAATCTATGAAGAGAAAAAAACATCTCAGATCGAACAATTACAACTAATGAATAAGCTTGTAAATACAGAAGTAAAAAGTTTAAACGACTTCCTTGTAGAACTATCTTCCATTACTAAAGATAATGTATATTTCGAAAGCTGTGATTTCCGTTTAATATCATTTTCAAAAAAAGAAAAAGATAAAAGACGAAAAAATTTTTCCTTTTTAAGTCTCCCTCAATCAGCTATTTCATCTGTTGAGTATAAAAAATATATGAGCATTGACGATTATATTATTGAAGATGACCGGATGATCATCCCAATAGATGAGGCAGGAGAACGTGTAGGATATTTAAATATTCTACTAAAGAATTCCAAGGCATTAGTAGGCATTCTGGAAAGTAGTATAATCAGTATTAAAAAACAAACAAAGCTATTGTTTTTAAAAGATCAATATGATGTTGAAAAGCGATTTTTTCAAGAGAATCAATGGATCAAGAATTTATTTCGTGAAAAGAAGGTACCCGATCATTTTATTATTAGCAATCGGCTCAATTTAGAATGTAATCATTTATATGGATTATTTGCTCTCGACTTTTTTAATTTAAAACAATCGTTTCCGGAAATTTCAAAAAACGAAATGGTCACTCATTTATTATATAAAAAAATATATGAAGTTATAGATCAGAAGCTTCCAAGTTCATTACTCTTTCGCTCAGGTCATTATCTTTATGGCCTATACGTTTGTAATGATCGCCAAAGCCGGTCCATGATGATTGAAATAATTCGTAATATCATAACACAACTCGAACTTGAATTAGACTTTGATATTTATTGCGGCATAAGTCTTATACATGAACAATTGACTGATATCGATAAGGCGACAGACGAAGCAAAGCTAGCTTTACGAATGAGAGAAGATATAAGCATTAAAGATAAAATAATCATTTATGAACAAATGGGAATTAATAAAATTTTGTTAAAACTAAAGAACGATGAAGATGTTCTGCACTTTACTGATGTAACCCTTGGGAAATTAAAATTTAATGATAATGAGAATAAGGAGCTTATCCAAACCCTTAGTATATTTTTAGAGGAAAATGGAAACCATTCAAAAACTTCAGAAAGACTGTACATCCACCGTCGGACATTGAAGTATCGTTTGAATAAGATTGAATCGATTCTAAATATCAACTTGGACGATAGTGATTCACGTTTCTTGCTTTATCTTTTATTAAAAATAAGAAAGTTAAATTCAGTATAGCCGCTTAATGCGGCTATTTTTTTGTAGAAGTCCTAGAAGAGAGACGGAGATAGAGCACTTGATGGAAATTCAGGAAGAACTTTCACCCACTTTGGCCTCATTGAACTTTGTGTTGGCTAATCATGCCATCCTTTTTCCTTCAACATTATAAGAAAGTATACATGAATACCTTTATATTTTGGCATAACAAAGCTAAAAATATCAAAATGAACAAATTTCTCGTAATATCATTGCACATTATGCGGATTACATCATTATTTCAGAAAATTTATAATTAAACAAAAGAAAGGGGGTGTAAGGGACCGGTGTTAGGAATTATACGTGTATTAACCACAGAAGATAAAGCTATTTTGCAAGAACATTCGCGAATTATGAAAGAGGAGTTTAATATTGACACGGTTTCTAGGTGTATTCCTGAGCAATGGAATGGCATACACAATGATGAGACATTGGAACTAGCAGTGCCTAAAATTGAAGTTTTAGTTAAAAGTATGGTTGAGCAAGATGGTGTATCTGCGATCACGATCAGTTGTGCAGCAGATCCTGCGGTGGAAACGAGCAGGAATCTCGTAGATGTTCCAGTATACGGTGCAGGAGAAGTGGGGGCTTACGCAGCACTGATGGTCAGCCGCAAAGTTGGTGTACTTGGTATAACTCCAGAAATACCACCAAATATTGCAAGGATACTTGGTCATAATCTCCTCGATTATATAAGGCCGGAAGGTGTGTCATCTACTGTAGACTTATTAGCTGATGATGCAATGAACCGTGCAACTTCTGTATGTCAAGAGCTAGTCAACAATGGGGCAACAAGTATTTTATTTGCGTGTACAGGCTTTTCTACAATTGGCTTAAAACGTGAGTTAGTTAAAAGCTTAAATGTTCCTATTATCGATTTAGTACAAGCACAAGCCATTGGTTATTCACTAACGAAATAAAAAGGAGGAGATTCTATGAAGCAACAAAGGTTTGATATTTCTTTCGTTATTTTTTCCATTTTAGTTGCCATCCTTGGAGCTATTATCGGAATGCAAATAATAGTAACTTTAGGGATTACTCCTAATACGTCTATTATTGGAGCACTTATAGCGATTCTTATTGCACGTATTCCTATGCAACTTTTTTATCGTTATAAATCATTGGAAAATCAAAATCTATTGCAAACAACAATTTCTTCAGCAACATTTGGTGCAGCCAATAGTTTACTCATTCCAATTGGTTTACCATTCGTTTTAGGAAGACCAGATCTCATTATCCCGATGCTTATCGGTGCAGGAATTGCTTTAATAATTGATGCATTAATTCTTTATAAAGTGTTTGATTCTAAATTATTTGGCGCAAATGAAGCTTGGCCTCCTGGAGTTGCGACTGCAGAAGCGTTAAAAGCTGGAGATCAAGGTGGAAAAAAAGCAAAATTTCTTGGAATCGGAATTGCTGGAGGTATTGCAGGCGCGTGGGCAGGGATCCCAATGTCGGCTTTCGGTGTAGCCTTTATAGGAAATATATGGGCATTATCTATATTTGGTATCGGTCTACTTATTAAAGGATACTCTCTTCCTATATTTAATGTAAATTTAGATGATTTTTATATTCCTCACGGGATGATGATTGGTGCGGGTTTAGTAGCACTTATTCAATTTATTACTATGATTACAAAAGATCGTAAAGCACGTTTAGAAGAAGTAGCAGCAACGACAGTTGATGAAAAATGGGTCAATACCCGATCAGAAAAAGAGGTTACAAGAGCATTCGGATTTGGTTATCTTGCTTTTATCGGTGGCGCCCTTATCGTGGCACTCATTGGTGGACTAGTTTCTGAATTGTCATTTGGACAATTATTATTATTTTTACTATTTGCAGCACTTGCAGCACTTGTAACACAAATCATTGTAGGAGTTGCAGCGATGCACTCAGGGTGGTTCCCAGCATTTGCTGTAACCTTAATTTCGTTAATTGTTGGTATGCTTCTTGGTTTTCCACCAATTGCATTAGCTTTCTTAGTAGGTTACACAGCAGCAACTGGACCAGCATTTGCAGACTTAGGCTATGACTTTAAAAGTGGCGTATTAATTCGAAAAACAACAGATATCAAAAAGGAGTTATATGGCCGGAAAATGCAATTAAAATCAGCCTTAATTGGCTTGGGAGTTGCTATTATTATGGTCGCTTGCTTTCACAACGTATTCTTTGCACAAGATCTAGTTCCGCCTGTTGACCGAGTGTACGCTACAACGATTGAGGCAGGTATTACAGGAAGCGCAGGGATGTACTTACTTCTATGGGCGATTCCAGGTGCATTCATCCAATTTATCGGAGGACCTAAGCGACAAATGGGAGTATTGTTTGCAACAGGGCTACTTATTACATTCCCTATTGCTGGGTGGGCAGTTCTTTCAGGAATTGTATTACGCTTAATCATTCTTAAAGTTCGTGGACCAGAAGCAGAGGCGGCAATGTTTACGACAGCAGCAGGCTTTATTGCAGGTGATGCAATATATAGCTTCTTTACTTCGATTTGGAAAGCGAGATAGTCTTTTAGTCTAATTAGAATGGTGTTAATCGATAGATGGAATCAAATAAAGGAAGTGGAAAATTGGAGAAGAGAACGATGGACTTTCAATTAATGGAACAAGCCGTATACGGTGGTGCTATATTAGGCGGCGGTGGTGGTGGATGGATTCACGATGGTTTGCAAAAGGGAAAATTAGCATTGGAAATTGGAGAAGTGAACCTCGTCACTGTCGATCAACTACAAGAAGAAGATTATGTAGCGTGTGTATCTCTCGTTGGAGCACCTGCTGCTAAACATCAATATGTTAATGCAAAACAGCTGTATTCAACAATGGAAATGCTTCAAAAGAATTTTCATAGTCCAGTAAAGGCGATAATGACAAATGAAAATGGGGCTGCTACAACAGTAAATGGTTGGATCCAAGCGGCTTTAACAGGATTACCTGTTATCGACGCTCCATGTAATGGACGAGCACATCCAACAGCGTCCATGGGGTCTATGAACTTATTAGTAATGGATGGATATACTTCTTATCAAGCGGCTGCTGGTGGGAAAGGTAGTTATGAAATTTCTGGTTTTGTGAATGGGACTATTCAATATACTTCCAATGTTGTTCGGCAAATGTCTGTAGAAGCAGGCGGTATAGTTGGTGTAGCGAGAAACCCTGTGCAAATTGGCTATATTAAGGAAAATGCAGCTGTTGGAGGAATTAACCAAGCAATTGCTTTAGGGGAAGTATTTTTAAAAGAAAAAGATCCACATCATAAAATAGAGGCAGTTGCTTCGAAACTTCAAGGTCGTGTGATTAAAGTAGGGAAAACACATGACTACTCAATTGTAACAAAAGGCGGCTTTGATGTTGGAACGTTATATGTCGATGATTTAGAACTAACATTTTGGAATGAGTATATGACAGCAGAAGTCAATGGCGAGCGCAAAGGAACATTTCCTGATTTATTGATGACCTTTGACATAGAAACAGGACTACCTATTGTTAGTGCAGAAATCGAAAATGGGCGTAATATCGCGGTTTTGTCTGTACCGAAGGAACACCTTTTACTAAGTTCGACGATGTCCAACAAAGGGTTACTTAAAACAGTAGAGTCTATCGTAAATAAACAAATAGTATTTAATTAGTTTTAGAGAAAGGGAGAAGGAAAATGTCACTTCAATTTACAATGCAATTTATCGAAATACTAGATGACCTATCAATAAATGGGGAAAAAATTATTGAGTATTTTAAAGAGTATGAGTATGTAGAAGCATCTTGTGAAACAGTCCAAGGGGATAAAGGATCAACCGATTTTATCAAAATATTAATTAAAGGTAAGAATGGAAAATCATCAGGTGGGTCGACTAAAACATTTGGACTAGTTGGGAGACTTGGAGGAATTGGAGCTCGTCCTTCTCGTATTGGATTGGTGTCTGATGCTGACGGGGCAGTGGCCGCGATTGCTGCAGCGGCAAAGTTAGCTGAAATGTCACAAAAAGGTGACAGACTCGAAGGGGATGTCTATGTGACGACGCATATTTGTCCAAATGCACCGACTCAACCTCATGAACCAGTAGATTTCATGGGATCACCTGTAGACATTTTAACGATGAATAAATATGAAGTACTGCCAGAAATGGAAGCGATTTTATCAATTGATACTACAAAGGGCAATCGCATAATTAATCATAAAGGTGTGGCTCTTTCACCAACTGTCAAAGAAGGATACGTTTTAAAATTCAGTGATGATTTATTACGCATTTTAGAAATGTCATCGGGTCAACTGCCTGCAACATTTACGGTAACGACACAAGATATTACTCCTTATGGTAATGAAGTGTATCATATAAACTCTATTCTTCAACCATCTGTGGCGACTGATGTCCCGGTTGTAGGGTTAGCCATTACTGCAGAATCAGCAGTTCCTGGTTGCGGAACAGGTGCTAGTCATGAAGTGGATATCGCACAAGCGGTTCGCTTTGCCATTGAAGTCGCGAAAGAATTTACAGCAGGTAAAATCTCTTTTTATGATGAAAAGGAGTTTGAACATCTTGTCGAGTTGTACGGTTCAATGAAAGTACTACAAACTCTTGGAAAGGACGCTTAAAGATGGGTGAGAAGATTGGTCTAATTACGATTGGTCAATCGCCTCGTATCGATTTAACTCCCGAAATGCAAGTGTTGTTAGGACCTGCGATATGCTTTGTTGAAGCAGGAGCTTTGGATAATTTATCGGAAGTGGAAATCGCGAAATTAGCTCCCGAAAAAGATGAGATTACTTACATTTCAAGATTAAGAAATGGCCAAAGTGTTAAGCTGTCAAAATCAAAACTATTGCCTTATTTACAACAAAAAATTAGTAAAGTAGAAGAAGAGGCATCAAGTTCAATCGTTGTATGTACTGGAAGTTTTCCGACCCTTGCGCATTCGAAACCATTGTTGTTCCCAGATCAGATATTAAAACATGTTGGAAAGTCTGTATTAGGAAATGGGACGTTAGGGTTGCTCGTTCCTTTAGAAGAACAAAAAAAGCAAATGGTAGATAAATGGGGTAATATACCTGTTGTTGTAGAATCTGTATCCCCATATGAAGAATCTGATTTTGAAGGACCTGCAAGGAAATTAAAGGATAAAGGTGCTACGATCATCATACTTGATTGCATGGGTTACAATGAAGCGCATAAGCAAATGGTAAAATTTGTGACGGGTCTCCCAACGATTTTATCAAGAAGTATTGTGGCTAGAGTTGCAGCAGAACTAGCATAGAAAGAACGGTTAGCCGTTCTTTCTACTACTATTATGTAACCAGAAAAGAGGTGAGTATTATTTATATATTTGCCTTACTAATGTTGAGTACTTTATGGGGCTCAACATTTTTTTGGACAAAAATATTATTGGTAGATTTTCATCCTATTTCGATCGTTTTTTTTAGATGTTTGTTTGGTGTTTTGTTTTTACTCCCATTTCTTATCAAACAAAAGGCTTTCTCAAAGATAAAACTATCTGCCTCATTAATAACTATTGGTTTATTAGGTGCAACAGTACCATGGACATTGATGACAGTGAGTGTGCAATACTTAGAAACCACATTATCAGGAATTATCAATTCACTTACACCTATTTTTGGTATGTTATTAAGTATTATCGTTTTAAAACATCGCCCAAAATCGTTGGACTGGCTAAGTTTATTTTTAGGATTTTTTGGAGTGGCTTTTATTTTTATCGTTCAAAATAAAACTATTCAATCTACTGAAATTTTAGGTGTGCTAATCTTGCTAGTTGCCACCTTTAGTTATTCATTCACAAGTATACTCTCAAGTAAGTATCAAAAACAAACATCTCCCTATATTTTAGCCTTTACTACATTGTTTACTGCAACGATAGTTTGTGGAATTATGATGTTTTTTGTTCAACCGGATAGTTATTCGAACTTATTTGAGCCAACAAATTTTTCTGTTTATCTTATATTGGGTATGTTAAGCTCAGGGCTTGGCTATGTTGTATTCTATTATTTAGTTTCGTATGGTGGGCCAGTTTACGTACTTTTTATAACATATATCATGCCTATAATAAGTCTAATGTTAGGGTACTTTTTCTTAGATGAGAGTGTAACCGGCAGCATGATTTTTGGATTATTTTTTATTTTAATAAGCATTACCTTAATGAATAAGGACAAGAGAAAGGAGAAGGGGAAATTTGAGTCAGCTTAATGAGTTTTTACCAATCGTAAATAATATGATGAAACAAAATGTATGTGCTTTTGGAGATGAACATGTTGTAGTTTTAACGGATTTTGAAAAAGAGGAAATTGGACGCCTTGTATTTGATAGTCTATGTAGACTTGGTTTTAAGGCTGATTTCGTATTAATGCAAACGAGATCCCGTTCTGGAGAAGAACCACCTGCTACGATAGCATCGATGATGAAAACCGCTGATATTTGTTTTTGCATTTGCCAACATTCTTTAACTCATACAAAAGCTAAGAAACAAGCAAGCTTAGCAGGAACAAAAGTGATTACGATGCCAGGGATAACGATGGATATGTTTACAGAAGGAGCCATGAAAGCTGATTATGAAAAAGTTGAGAAACTTACAAACTTATTTGCAGAAAAGCTAACTATTTCTGACAAAATAAGAATACAAACTGGGCAAAATAATGAGTATTTACTAACCATTAATATTAAAAGCAGAGAGGGAATTAACAGCACAGGTGTATTTAAAAAAAGCGGTGCATCTGGGAATCTTCCATCTGGTGAAAGCTATATTGCTCCTCAACTTGAAAAATCTTTTGGTGAAATTTTAATTGATGGTTCCATTGCTGGAATTGGAAAAGTGTCTGATCCAGTCTTATTAAAAGTAGAAAATGGTCGCCTAGTTTCTGCAAGTGGTTCGGAAGGTAAAAAACTTTTAGAGTTATTAGGTGAACGTGATGGAAGGTGCATTGCGGAATTTGGAATTGGAACGAATAACGCTGCACGAGTAACGGGAAATATTTTAGAAGATGAAAAAGCATACGGAACTATTCACATTGCCTTTGGTTCAAATCATACCTTTGGAGGAACTATAGACGCAGGTGTACATTTAGATTGTGTGACTAAAAGACCTTCAGTTTGGATTGGGAGCGATAAAGTGATTTCAAATGGTGACGTCTAATGTGAATGACCCCTCCTTAACACCCTTTCGGGATGTTTGAAGAAGGGGCTTCCTGTTTCGCAGACCGTTGCGTAGAGGGGTTTCCCGCTACGTCTTACATAATCTCCATAGGCGTAGATTATACTGTTCGGACACAACCTTGCCCTACAGTTCGTATGATTCAGTTTGTTACAAGTAATTCTTCTAATGCTTTTTGTAGGATGTTTCGTGCTGCGTTTTGGTCTCTATCCAACACTGTTCCGCATTTTGTACAAATATGAGTACGAATAGAAAGTGACTTCTTTACACGATTCCCACAATAGGAACAGTCTTGAGAAGTGTATTTTGGTTCTACTTTTTTCAGTAGTCCTCCATGCTTTTCGCATTTATACAAAAGCATGTTTCGGAACATTCCCCAACCTGCATCCGAAATGGATTTCGATAACCCATTTGGTTTGAAACCGAATTGAGGGAAAGTCATACTATTATAATCTTTATACTTTTTCTGTTTTGGATATTTTGCATCTTTACGAAAGAAGCTTTCAAACGCTTTTTATAGACGAACAAAGACTTCCTGTAAAGGCTGGGAAGGTACTTCTTTTAGAAAAGGATATTTCTTTTTATCTAGTATTTGTTGGTTTTGCATATCATAACGACTGTAATTTTCTTTGTTTTGTTTATATTTACGGTCTTTATCTAAAAGAGCAGAATTGTAGGTTTGACGACTATATTGTAACCAACGTTCTAGTATTTCTTTTTGTTCTTCTGTTGGATAGACTTTATATTTTTGATTTGTTCGATTGTTATCTTTAGACACAGTTGCCCCGTTGCCTAAGAGACAACGGGTAATGTGCAATCTTAGTGCTTATTATGTGGTTTATCGAATAACGCGTCTTTTCGTATACGGGCCAGATCGTATTATGAGGTCAACCAGTTATTTTCTGGTTGGCCATTTTTCATGGTTTAATATGAGTAGCCGGAGGAGAACGAACGGGCCAGTGGGACTTGAATGATCCCGTCCACAAAACTGTTCCCCTCTACTTGTAGAAACATGTGTGAGGCTGGTTGGGACGTTTCTGAACGATCTCGTATAACAAGCGAAGATATGAAACTACAAGGGGATAGAGGCACCGGCGAAATGGGAGAATTGGAGTGGTTCGAGAATGGATCCAGTCATCGGTCTGGATGTAGCGAAAGAAGAAAGCCAGATTCAGGCGTATTTACAAAGAAAGAAGCCTTATAAAAAGAGCTTTAAATTTAAGCATAATACGGATGGGTTTATGCAATTCCACGCTTTTTACAAAGAAGTAGAAAGAGAAGGACGTCAATCACCTACGGTGATTTTAGAATCGACAGGGCATTATCATGAACCTGTGACACAGTACTTTGATAAGCATGATATCGTGTATTATCTCGTGAATCCCATTGTATCTCATGGGGCAAAGCAAACGGGGATGAGAAAGGTCAAAACAGATGCTTTGGATGCGGCTCATTTATGTGAGTTGTACTATAAAGAAGATTTAGAACCTTATCAGAGAAAAAGTGTTCAAACCTTAAACCTACGTCATCTAACAAGACAACATGATGCGTTAACGGACTCTTATGTCCAAGTGAAATTAAAGTTTCAAACCGTATTAGACCAGCTATTTCCTGAGTACAAAAAGGTGTTTGGACATATCTATTCAAGGGTTTCGTTGACGCTCCTTTTGGATTTTCCTACACCAGAAAAGGTTTTGGCTGAGGATAGCGTGACATTAGGAGAACGTATTAAAACGCACTGTCATACGAGGTCTTATGCGTGGGCAATGACGAAGGCTGAACAGTTGAAAGAGGCAGCCAGGCAGGATCCATTTCAACGGACGCTCTACCAAAGCCAAATCATCAGTTTACAGATGTACATTCATCTTCTGTTGGAATACCAAAAGCATCTATCTGTATTAAAGGAAGAGATAGATGCCCAGGCTCAAGAATTGTATGAATATGATTTAATACGATCAATCCCAGGAATCGGGGACAAGATTGCGGCAACAATCCTGTCTGAAGTTGGGGAAATCGATCGCTTTCATCACCCAAAGAAGTTAGTTGCTTTTTCAGGGATTGACCCCAGAGTTCATGAATCAGGAAAATTTAAAGCAACCCAAAACCGAATGACCAAGCGTGGTTCAAGTAAGTTGCGTCAGGCTTTGTATAGCGCTGTGCAATGCGGTTTACGCAAGTCTCGCAACCCAAAACTCATCGCTTATTACCAAAGGAAGCGAGAAGAGGGGAAACCCCACAAGGTCGTTATGGGAGCCTGCATGAACAAACTCATCTATTGGTTATATTATATGCTTAAACGTAAAGAAACCTTTGTATAAGGTTAACACATAAACATATTTCCATAACCTTCCATTAACATTAGGGAGGTTATTTGGCATGTTATTTTTTATTGTATCATGTTTATAAAAAGAATTTTACCTTAGCTATTGACCTCTTATTAGCTGGTATTGTGGAATAAGTTATTATTGGTTTAACATTAAGCAAGGTGAACGGTACCAGTACATCTAATGAAAGCAATATGAAACCGTCACTAATTATAATGACGGTTTTCAATTTTTTACAAACATTAAGTCCATTAGAATATAATTTATACTGTTAATGTTAGCTAATATAGAGTAGTATGGGGGAATTATATTGAAGGTTACTACAATTTTATTATATGCTTTTGTATTGTTTAATATTTTAGGGTTGTTTTATTGGATTAGTACAATGTTATTTAATTGAAAATGTAAAGATTTAAGAATTAATAGTTAGTTTTTCTTTGTTAGATAGCATGGAGACAGTTTTTCTTCTTTTCTTTCTATTGATATTCAAAAGAGTATCTAACTTAAAATATTTATCGAGACTGAGATAATATAAATCTGATCTGAAAATTATTAATGAAAATGCACTTGTATAAAGAACAAGACTTATTAAATTCATATTTCCAGAAAGAATGAAGTTTATGTGCATAAAGAGACAAACAAGGAGAGAAGGAATGGTAAATAAACCTGCTATAAGGAATATACCAAGTATAATTTGGACAATTGGGATAACATAGTTCAATACCATCACTTGTTCTAAAGCTATATTTTCTAGGAAAAACTTATAAAAGGATGGGACATTGGATTTTTGTAAAGAATCTAATAGATATTCTCTCAAAAATAAACTTGGTTCTTTAAACCATGATTTTTCGGTAATTTTGGTTATCCCTGCTAGTAACCAACCTACTCCAAAAAGAATACGCATTAAAACAATAAGAGATGAAAAAAAATCTATTTTTTCATTTTTTATTATTTTCATTTAAAGATTCCTCCTTACTCTCCATTAGGGCATTTATTTTTCCGTAGGGCAATTTTTTTGTTAAAAAAATATTAAAATTAATTAGATTTTTCCTGAAAATATATGCCTTATGGGATAAAACGTTTCCTTTATACATAAAAGTTTACCATATGCAAAAAATATTGTAAATATATGTAGAACTAATAAAATTTTCGGTGAAATATGGCATCAACAAGCGGCTCCGTACCAAGACCAAATGATTATATTACCCATGGGGCAATCGAAATCTCAACAGATGGAAGTAACTGGCGGGTAATAGGCGAATACGGGGATGAACCAGAAATCTCCCTCTCGTTAGAAGAGGAAGAACAAGCAAGATTCATAAGGTTCAAGGTCCTGACCGACCAAACAAGCTGGGCACAAATAAGAGAATTTATCGTGAATTAACTATATCTCCCTTTAAATCTTCAGTGCCAGGCACCATTTTCAATCCCTTGCGCCACAAGGCTTCTCAGATGGTGCCTGGCGCTATTTTAGTTCCTTTCTCCCCCAACGCTTTTCAAAAGGTGCCAGGCACCGATACTACAATAATTTGTTGTATTTCTTCATTTCTTCTTATTATCCCATTGTTACTAATATCCAATAATTATAATTTTTTTACAAAAATGAATCTTTTTACCGTTATATTCGTCTAATATGGTAGAGTCTTACAACTGGTAACTTCAAGAGGGGAGAATGAAATGAATAAGATCTCTATCATAGTACCTATATATAATACTGAAGAATTTTTAGAGGAATGTATTTTTTCGATTATTATGCAGAGTTTTGGAAATTTCGAGCTTCTTTTAATCAACGATGGGTCTGGTCCAACTTGTACAAATAAAATAAATGAACTTTCGAAAATTGATAATAGAATAAAAGTTTTCCACCAGAAAGTACGTAAAGGCGTGGGAGCAGCCCGTAACCTCGGAATAGAAAAGTCTACAGGTGATTACATATATTTCATGGATAGTGATGATTATCTTGGGGAGAGTACCTTACAACTCCTAATGAAGAACATCACAGACCATAAGATGGTTACTGGAAAGCAAGTCAGGACGACGATAAGCCATGAAAATGAAGAAACCGCGGTGGCCCTGGATACTGAAGTGGATCCAGACGTTCATGTTTATCAAAATAACATCAAAAAGGTATTTAAAAATCGATCAGTATTACATAGGCTTATCTCTAAAGACTTAGTAAAGGACAAGAATATCCGTTTTTCAGAAGAGGTAGATTGTTATTCAGATCTGTCCTTTATTTTGCCTCTTTTAGTCGATATGGATGAGGTCCCTTATATAAAAAACGCCTTTTACTTCAAAAGGAAAAGAAATGATCCCATCACGAACCCAGCAATCCTGCAGTTGGATGCGGAGATAAGGATCAAGGATTTCATCACCATTTACAATCAACTGAAAGAAGACTACAGAGACAATAGCGAAGCTGTTAATTTTTTAGACAACCATATGATCAATTTTTACAGGAAAACGATTGTTACGTTCTTAAAAGAAGAAAACAACATCAACTTGATTTATAAGCAACTTGTTTCATTCGCAACAAAATTGGACCAACAGTTGTTATCTAAGAAAAGCATCATTGTTCGAAGAGAACTGAATGCATTGGTGAAAAATAATCGAGAAAAATTCGAGTCAATCAATCGATTACATCAACGATTAAGAAAAGTGAAATATGCTTTAAGTGGTAGAACAAAACTCTACACGCAATTATATCGATCCGTATTTACGAAACTCCCGTTAAAAGAGAAGACAGTCTTGTTTGAAAGCTTCTTAGGGAAAAACTATTCCGATAACCCGAAATATATCTATGAATATATGCTGAAAAATCACCCGGACTACGATTTTATCTGGATTTTTAAAGAGCCTGGGAAGAAAATTCTTGGTAATTCGAAGCAAATCAAACGATTCAGCCTCAAGTATTATTATTACATGGGTACCGCTAAATACTGGGTAAGCAACTCGAGGATTCCAAAGCGGTTTGACAAACGGGAAGGGAACGTTTATCTACAGACCTGGCACGGGACTCCGCTCAAGAAACTAGTGTTTGATATGAAGGATATCCATTCGGCTAATCCGAATTACAAACGAGATGTGTACATCCAATCAAGACGGTGGGATTACTTGATTTCTCCCAACCAATATTCAACAGAGATTTTCGGAAGTGCTTTTAAGTATGATAAAACCATGCTTGAATACGGATATCCGAGGAACGACATCCTCTATACAGGAAATGATGAAGCGACGATCAACGAGCTTAAACGAAATCTCAATATCCCCGTTGATAAAAAGGTAGTCCTATATGCACCGACATGGCGGGATAATGACTTTTTTGAAGCTGGTAAATACAGATTCACCTTACAATTGGATCTTCAAAAAATGAAAGAGCAGCTCGGTGATGAGTATGTCGTTCTTTTGAGAATGCACTATTTCATTGCAAACCAACTGGACATTACAGAATTTGAAGGATTCGCTTTTGATCTATCAACCTATGATGATATCGCAGAGCTTTATTTAGTATCAGATATCCTGATCACGGATTACTCTTCTGTGTTCTTTGATTACGCCAACCTGCGCCGACCGATTCTCTTCTACACGTATGATTTGGAAAATTATCGCGATACATTGCGTGGATTCTATATCGACATTGAAGAGGATGTGCCTGGCCCGCTGTTAAAAACAACGGATGAGGTAATCTCAACGATTGAAAATATTGAACATGTCCATAACCAATACAAAGAAAAGTATGGTCGCTTTTATGAGAAATTCTGTTCATGGGACGACGGCAAAGCCTCTGAAAAAGTCGTCAAAGAAGTATTTGAGGTTAACTAACAATCTCAAAACATTAAAAATCGTTGTGAGAGGGACCGGTCTTTCAAATTAGAGTTATACAGAATATTCCAATTCAATAAACGGGCAGTATTTCTGGAAGGTTCGATATGTCTGAATACGTGTTAAGTGGGCTAAAACTAAATAATCTCAGTGATTATTAGATTATGGGAGACTTTATATTGGGCGTATTTATAAAAATCCTAACAGCGTTCATCTCCTCAGTTATGTTAGCTGTTATTATTAATATCATTTTTCCTCCTCCAAAGAATCCAGGTGTAGGTGCAGTTGTAGGAGATCCATCTAGTCTTGTATTCATTTTTTCTTTGCCAGTGTTTTTATTCATAGGCGTCCCGACTTCTTTATTGATCGAGTGGATCGTTAAAAAAATGAGATTTACTAAACTTATTTTCTTATACAAGATAGTGATGTACATAATTGCAGGAGGTTTAATTGGTGGTATTGTAATATTAACTTTTCCATTAGGACCAACTATGTTCAGATATACATTAATCTTAACCATTGGGAGCTCTCTATTATATTACATATTTCTTTCTGTAATTTTGATTCTTAGAAAATACACAAAAAAACCTGATATTTAAAAATAGGTGACAGTGCCGAAATAAGGAAAAGGAATATTAAAAAGGAAAGATAACTTCAACTATATTCTTCTTTCAAGGTTTTTACAATGGCTTATGCTTTTGAGAAGTTACCCCAATTAGTGGATCATCGAAAAACAATGCTTAAGAATGGTAATTATTCAAAACGAAACACAAGCTTAAAAGACTGCTGGCGGGCGTGGCATCACTCGTTAACAAAAAAGATTTTGGCAGGATCTACTGCTGTTGCCTTTGGGAAATACCATATAACGTTAGGTTGGTCTGGTGTTGGGTACCATCTTATCATTGAACCAAAGAATATTGTTCATACGCCAAGAGGTCCAAGAGCGCGTATTGTGTATGCTAATGACATTATGCTGAGAACTTACAATGTAGGGAATTGGGCCATTGGCATTTGTGTAGCCGGGGATTATCGGTATGATGAATTAGACGATACTACCAAAGCGACGATTGATGAACTACAGGAGGCATTAGCAGCTGACAATATCGGAAAAGGGGACAAATCACACAATGAGTTTCCAGGATACTCTTGGAAGGCTTGTTGTGTTTTTGATTATCAAAAAGTGTTCAAGTTCCTGGATGGGAAAAAGCCGGTCGTTAAGACGATTAGTGGGCCATAAACCTTTAATTTTAACTGGTTCTGTTGTCTTAGTATTAAATGAAAAAAATGAACTGCTTTTACAACATAGAAAAGATGGTGGTTGGGGATTACCGGGTGGTTTAATGGGATTAGGGGAAAGTCTAGAGGATACTGCTAGAAGAGAAGTAAAAGAGGAAACGGGACTTACAATTGGAGAGCTTGAGTTATTAGGAATTTTCTCAGGTCCAGAATATTACTTCAAGGTCTCAAATGGTGATGAATTATAATTTAATACATCCTATTGCAGGTAATGACAGCTACGCTGTTGTTACCCCTCTTAGCTTTTCTTGTTCAGGAGTACGATTGTCTTTCTCTTCAAAGGATCCGTTTGTCCGGGATTGGCGAACCCACTTATCAAACGCCGATGGTGTCAGCTCGTATTCTTTAATAATTTCTGCTCTGGGTTTTTCTGAAGAGTGCAGCTGGACGATCTGTTCTTTAAATTCTTTAGAATAATTTCTTCTATTTCTTCTGGTCATATCTATCCCCCTTAGCATTGATTTGAACTAAGTCTATATGACCTTATCGAATCTGTCCAACCAAGTGTAGCCGATTCATAACTATAAAAATATTCAAAGTAACTATTACCATAGTCCATACGAACTGTATTAAGAGACATAATATAGTTGTAACTCTATCATTAAAAAAGAAGTAAATAAGTTATTAATTAAACCTGTATTCGATAGAGTGAAAATAATTAAAAGGAGTTGATTATTTTGCCTTTTCCAGAGAACACAGAAGGTGCTGGTAAAGTTATTGCGAAAGGGACATTTGGATTTAATGCTACTCCGGGTGCCCCGTTCTCTGCCCTAATTGAAAATGCAGTTCCAGAAAATTATGCAGTATCTATTATAAATAACTCAAGTGTAGATATAAATATTAGATATATTCTATTTAATGGAACTCAAGTAAATCGAACTATACCGGGCGCGGCCATTGCGAACTTTGAAAACACTAAGACATTTATCAGTAGTGTGCGAGCTGTTCAGGTTCAACTTGATGAGGATAATCAAATAGCCGGTCAGTATATGCATGTACGTTTAGATGATAGTGCTTAATTCAAATCAAAAGTTTTATGCCTGTTCTCTTAAGATGACGTAAGACAGTTTGTGTAAACAATTTAAGACAAAAAAGAGGTAGGGTACCCCTCAGAGTAAACGACCAAATCTACTAGAGAAGAGTTACCCTACCTTGGTATGTCAACACTAAACTGGACAGATTTTAAAGGTTCATTGACTTGTATTCTGTTGGGGTTAAGTAATCTAGTGATCCATGAATGCGAATATGATTGAACCAATGAACATAATCAAAAAGTTCAAGGTCAAGTTCGTGTTGGTTAGGAAAGGTACGACCGTGGACAAACTCTGTTTTGATGGTCTTAAAGGTAGCTTCAGCGACAGCGTTGTCATAGGGCGTTCCTTTTTCACTTAAGGATCGCTCAATACCACAGGTTTTGAGTGCCTGATCGATGAGTTGGTTTTTAAACTCACTTCCTCGGTCGGTGTGGAATAATTCGAGCTGATGAAGATTGTATGGAACGGATGCAAAGGCACGTTGAACTCTTATGAGAACCAGCACTGTAGCCAATGATTTTACGATTATATAAATCGACGAGAATACAGATGGAATGCCATTTCTATATATGATTTCCCTGTTAATGAGTGGTCTAAACTTAGCTTTCTATTACCTATGTAATGTGAAGGGAAATCAGAACTGGCTATTGATAAAATTAATTCGTTTTCAATCTCCATCCACACGCCACACCTATGTCGTTCTCCTGGAGAAGATTTAATATCAGATGATAATCCATCGACAATCCTTTGAATTAAGTGCTTTGCTGAAGTCATTATTACTTTGCTGTCCATATTTCTTGTAGTCATTTTATTTAAAGCAGATATGTATGATTGAGAATTCTCTAAAGCGATTAATAACTGATCAGATCGCAAAATCTATATCAACAATTGTTTAAAATTTTATCCCCGATCCATTCTTTTTCTCTCGAACTAAAACCCTAACCAATTCCATTTCCATTTCCTCATCGGTTACATCTCTTCTATTCATACAAACTTATGAGTGTACTTTCAAATTTTTTGATTTAATATTCAATAAATAACCAAAAATCCCTTCATTTCCTATATAATGGTTTACGAGAATAATATAGGAGGGGTTGTTTTGAAGAAATTTTTTTCATTTTTACTAGTCTTTACTTTGATGTTCTCATTTCTAAATAACACCAAGGTAGCAAGGTAATCAACAACTACCTGACCAGCAGACTTTCTACCACCGTCAATCAGAATTGTTTTCCCTGAAGGAGATTCTAAAAGTATACTATCTCCTTGCCCCACATCGATAAAATGTACTAATAGATCATCTAAAGGTCTAAAATCTGGATTGATAGTGTATGCAAGAACAACTGAAAATTCAGCGCGAGTAATGTTGTTTTTCGGACGAAATGTGCCATCTGTATAACCATTAAAAATTTTGTGTGAGGATAGATCAAGAATACTTTCTAATGCCCAAGGTACATTACTTAAATCCTTAAAGCCATTAGTGCTTCTTTTACGGTCAATATTATAGGCATTGTCAATCATAACAGCCGTTTCTGCACGAGTTATGTAAGCATTATAACGGAAGGTTCCATCCGGATAACCAGAGGCCTATTCACATTTTACAGATTTGGATAAGGTTCCGTGGGCTGAAGAAGAGATATATTATTTAGCTGATCTTAATATTATTAATGGTTACGGAAACGGGAAATTCGGGCCAAAGGATAATATTACTCGCGCTCAAGCTGCTTTAATGCTTGTTAAGGCGATATATCCAGGTGAAACTGCAACAAAGGACCCTGGATTTACTGATTTATCTGAAGATAACTTTTACTATGATGCAATTGCATTGGCTGCAGAAAAAGGGTTAGTTAACAAGCTGGTATAACATCAATAGATTTAATGGTAGCCACTCATCCCGATGCTGATCATATTGGCGGACTTATCAATGTATTAGAACAGGTTCAGGTTCAAAAGATCTTGGATAGTGGTAAATCTCATACAACCGATACTTATTATGAATATCTAAGCTTAATTGATGAGAAAGATATTCCGTTTGAAACTGCAGTTGAAGGGTCTATTCTGGAATTTGATGATGTATTAAACATCAAAGTATTAAATGCTTTGAATAGTAGTAGTGATCTAAATGAATCGTCTGTAGTATTAAAGGTTTCCCACGGTGATATTGATTTTATGTTAACAGGAGATGCAAGTGTTGATAATGAAGCTGAAATGATTCAAAAATATGATGTTGAAGCAGAAATTCTAAAACTTGGGCATCATGGATCATCCACTTCAACTTCTCAATCATTTGTTAATGCCGTGAACCCAGAAGTAGGTATCCTTTCTTATGGAAATAACAGCTATGGCCATCCTAATTCTAAAGTAGTTAACCGTATGTGGGATTTTGGATCAACATTATATTCAACTTGTGATGCAGGTTCTATTATGGTAACAACGAATGGAAATAATTATAATGTAGATGCAGATCCATTTATGGGGAACGATAGTTGTGGAACGGATGTAGATCCAGAACCTGAACCAATTCCTGTAACAGGGAATTTGGATATTACTGATTTAAGCCTAAGTGATGAGTATGTAACGATCAAAAATATGGATACGCAAGATATTCCAATGGGTGGATGGAGATTAGTAAGTGTAGAGGGGAATCAGACATTTTACTTTCCGGGTGACTTTGTATTAAAGAAAGGCTCTACAGTAAAAATTGTTGCTGGAGGGGAGCTACTCATAATCCACCATCACAATTACTTTGGTCAAACGCCTATATATGGAACAACTCGGGGGACGTAGCTCATTTATATGATCCACAAGGGAAGTTGATAGATGCACTCGCAAAATAAATATACAGTTGATCGCTTTGAGGGTGACCTGGTTGTTTTATTAATGAAAGGCAACGAGTCAGTACAAAAAGATGTTCCGATTCATCAGTTTCCAAAAGATATAGCTGAAGGAGACATTGTTAAGGAAGAATCAATTAGTGGAAAGATTCGCTATAAAATACTGCATGATGAAACAGATGATGCAAGAAAAAAAGTAAATGATCTGTTAAACAATCTAATAAATAAAAATAAAAGGTAATAGTTGAGCCCACCTATCAAAAGGTGGGCTTTTATGTTTACAGACTAATATTCGGGCTATTAATTGTTCCTATATTTACGAACAAATTCCTCAACCAACTCCATTTCCTTGTCCGTAAGGGCTTTTCCATCAATAGCCAATTTCGCCTTCCTCTTTCACTACGGCAGATGAATTAAAACCTTATAAAACTGTGAAAATAGTAAAACGACAATAATTTCAGAAGTTCTACAATTTTTGCAGGAGATATTAACTTTATAGTGAAATATTATAAAGTTTGGAAGTCTATACATATGAAATTTCAGGAAAATGATGGCGGGCCATGTTTAGAAAGGGAGAAATTTTAATCGTTGTTGGATTATTCATCATGTTGTTAAGCCTCTATATTGCGGATTACTGGATAGGTTATATCGAATACAAAGTTGCCGGTATTTATCATTTTGATTATGCTGTACGTTCGAACATCCTCGCTTTAATAGGTTTTGCTTCATTACTTTCTGGTTCCATCATCCTTATCCTAGATAAATTTACAAATAACTGGGATTGATTAAAACTTTTTCACGATATTCCAGGTATTACATACAAAAACAATTAAAAAGGGAGGCGTGAATTCGACCGATTTACAAGTTTCATACCATAATAACTTCATATAATCATAGGGGGATATACACTAAATGAAATCGAGGTTCAATGTAAAGCACTTCCTTATGTATTTCTTATTCATTTTCATAGGAAGTCTATTTTTAATGCCGACAACAACCAACGCCAATGATAATGTCGTAAATCCGATCCAAACCTATACTTACAATGAAATGGTCAGAGACATCAAGGCATTGGCTAAAAAACACCCGGATTTGATCAAGTATAAAGTGATTGGGAAGAGTGAATACGGACGTGATATTTACGCCGTATCACTGGGAACAGGAAGATCAACTGTGTTCATCAACGGTTCCCACCATGCCAGAGAATGGCTCACGACAAACCTCAACATGTATATGATCGATCAATATACTCAAGCCTATAAGGCGAATCGCTCGATTGACGGATATAAGGTAAAACCAATACTCAACAACACGACGATGTGGTTCGTCCCTATGGTCAATCCGGATGGAGTCACCCTTCAACAAAGCGGGCTGAGTGCCTTTCCACAAAGTGCTCATGCCGGTTTGATCAAAATGAACGAAGGCAGCGAAGATTTTACAAGGTGGAAAGCTAACGGGAAAGGCGTTGATTTAAACAGACAATATGACGCTGACTGGGCGAATATCAAAAACAACCGCAGCGAACCTAGTTGGGCTAACCATAAGGGAAAAGCGCCGCATACCGCATCTGAAGTCAAGGCCATTGTCAATTTTACGAAAGCGATCGATCCGGAAATAGCAGTACCGTATCATAGTGCTGGAAAGATCATTTTTTGGAACTTCCACCAAAGAGGCAGTCGCTATGATCGTGACCATAAAATAGCGAAAAAAATCGGAGGTATGACAGGGTACAGATTGATTTATCCTGGACCAAATCCATCGGGTGGGGGAATGACAGACTGGTTCATCAGCAAATATAAACGCCCTGGTTTTACAATGGAAATCGGGAATTATCCAGGGAACCGTCATTTACCGATATCGGAGTTCAAGCCAACCTGGCAAGAAAATAAAGCAGTACCTTTGTACGCTGCACAAGAAAGCTATAAGCTTTACTATGCTAAGCACAAGAATGATCCAATCGAGGTCACAGTAAAAATCGATGGTGAAACGCAGAACTTCGATCAGCCGGCTATTTTAGAAAACTACAGAACCCTCGTCCCATTAAGAGGAGTCTTTGAGAAACTGGGTGCGAACGTATACTGGACTCAATCGACGCAAACTGTCCGCGTAACGAAAGACGATACAGAAGTCACCTTGAAAATTGGGTCTAAAACCGCTGCAGTCAATGGAGAAAAAGTCACTTTAGATGTCGCACCTAAACTTGTCAATTACAGAACAATGGTACCTCTGCGCTTTGTCACAGAAGCCCTTGGCGCACGTGTGACTTGGGATAGCAAGACCTTGACAGCATCAATCCATACGGTAAAAGAAGAGGAGCCAGAAACTCCTGAGAACCCTGATTATGTCACGGTCGGCGATAAGAAATACCGTGTCGTAACAGTTATTATTGATGATGAAGTACAGGAATATGACTTCCCAGCGATCAGTAAAAATTACCGTACGATGATTCCAATCAGTGAAAGTATCGACCATTTCAATGCTGAAATCAGCTGGAATCAAGAAGAACAAATTACAACCATCACAACAGAAGAAAAAACAATTACGTTAAAAATGGGTTCTAAAATAGCAACTGTCAATGGTGAAGAATATGAACTTGACGCAGCAGCTGAAGTAATCAGAGGCAGAACGCTGGTCCCTCTACGATTTGTTTCAGATCATCTTGGTGCAGAAATCTTGGATTGGGATTCAGAAACTTATACGGTACAAATCAAAACAAATCAAGAAGCGACTCAAGAAACTGTTAAGGAAGCAAGTGAAGAAGCTAAAGAACCAGCAGATTCAGAAGAAATAGCTGAGGAACAAGAAAACACAGTAGACACTCCTGAAGAAGATTCTAGTTCTGATACCGATGAACAAGAAGCGATAGAAGAAACTACAGAGGATGAGTCTTCAGAAGAAGCTCAATCATCAGAAGAAAATCAACATCAAGAAGATGAATCCACTGAAGAATCTCATTCAGCAGATGAAAACCAAGAGCAAGAAGCTGGGGATAGTGAACAAAAAGCAGAAGAATCTCAATCTAATGAAACAGATCAAGACAACACTAATCAGAATACTGATGATTCTAATGTAAACCAAGAGACAAGCAAAGATCATACCGAAAAAGAAGAACTAGAAACGTCCGAATCCAAAAACTAAAGAAAATGAAGAGAACCCTGCATCCATTTAATGCAGGGTTCACCTTTTTAATCATAATATCCATCATCATTAGAGGCAAAATACCAATTGTCCTCACCTTGAACTTTTTCAAATTTGCATCCTGCTAGATGGTCGAATTCTTTGATGGTCGGCGGCTTACCAGTAGATGTATATAGAAACCCTTCTATTAGCCCAGGGCCGAAAACTGGTGATTTAACCCATTGGAAAAAGACGAAATGTCTGTTTCCATACATTTTAGCATTTAGAATATCATTTACATTGGCTTCTTTAAATCGTTCAGGTGTATAGTAAAAGCGCTCTTTCTTTATTTCACCTGTCTTAAGCATTCTGATCATCTCTTCACGGTCTTCTTTATAAGCTTTAAAGTTCCCTCCAACAGTATACTTATTAATTTCATCAACAATTAAAAAAGCTGCTATACTAAAAATAATGATCCCAGCAAAGATTAATATCCTTTTCATAGTAACACCCTATCTAATGTTTAACTGAAAAGCGAGACATCCAATTACAATCTTCAATCCTATCAAAATTTTACCTTACGCGGAAATCTTCATTCATCGACCTTGCCATGAATACTGCGAATTGCTCCCGCGTGATTTCTTCATAAGGGCCAAACTTCGTTGGACTGACTCCTGCTGCTATCCCTGCATTGTATAAGCGTGCAATTGCATCTTCATACCATGCACCGGAATTAACATCTGTGAACGGATGTGAACTCGCGGCTGGAAATTCATAGATTCGTTGTAAAACAGCGGCCATTTCACTTCTCTTCAACGTTGCCTCTGGCTCAAAGTGAGTTTCCGACTTTCCGTTGAACAATCCCTCATCCACAGCTGCTGCGATCTGGTCATAATACTTATAGGCTCTCGGAACATCGGTGAAACCTGGATCCGGTCTATCACCTATAGATACATTGTTCGCACGATTCAACAGTAAAACTGCCTGCCAGCGCGTCAGATTATCCTTGAATCCAAACCGATCTTTCCCGATTCCATATAGCAAACCTTTTTCATATAAGTAATAGATTTGGTCTTCAGCATACAAACCAACATCAATATCCTTGAATTTATAAGTTAAATAACTTGATGCTACATAACCTACCGTTCCATCACTTCTCTTGATTTGATACCAGACGAAATGATTCTTATTTTCTACTGCCTCTTCATACGTGAATGGCGCTTGAATCGTCACGACCTCATCCTCGGCTAACGTCCCTAGCTTACCACTATCCGTCGTTGGACGTTCCCTGAAGCTTACAGCCTGTGTAGCCTTCACTTCTTGACCCGCTTTAAAGCCATGTTTTGTTTTCGTAAAAGGTTCACCGAAACTGTATTCCATCGTTACAAATTCGATATTCTCATTACTACTAGGATCATAGTCGAAATCATCCCTTGTAAAAGGAAGCTCCGCAAATGACACCAACCCAAAATCTTCAATAATCCGAATGATTTTTTCTTGGTATGCATCTGTATTCCGTTCCCCTGTAGCTTGTACGACAGGACTGTTTACCGGTTTCGTCCCATTGTATGCCATCAATGCAAAATACCAATGCTCCAACACATCACGCTCGCCATTCCCAATCGTCGGCAAATCAGTTCTATCAAACATGTAATCTAGTGTCTCAACCCCTGCACGAATGTTATAGATGATGTCATTTTTAAGGAGGTCTTCCTCATACCCAGATTGATTCGTAATCTGCATCAGACCGATCCCGTTGTCATCTGTTATGATTACATCACCGTTTTCATCATAATGTTGCCAGTTCCCACTTTCGCCCTCTGCTACTGCTTTCACAATCTCAGGTGGGACGTCAAACTCTAATGCTGCTTCTGTCAGGAGACAATTAACCGTACTGAAGTCAGGATTCACACCATCCTCTTGCACATAATCACACTTCTCTGCAATACTATCTGCTGCAAAAGCATCCCCATGAAAAGCTAGTGTCAAACACCCAATAACCGAAGCCCAAAATAGCCCCTTTACAAAAAACTTCACGAAAAAACACATCCCCCATAAAAATTTTTACAAAATACGAAAGGATTTTCCATAATATGCCTCGAAAGTAATAATAGCATAGAACTCTTAATCTACCAAGTTATCAGAATGGAGTTACTAGAACTAGATTCCGTAATAATCTAAAAACTTGGGAAAATCGCCATCATTTTACAACAAATATCGAGCCTAAACTGTCTCAATTTTCCCAATAACCACAATTTACCACGTATGGTATTCTTATATTAATACATCGTTGGAGGTTGTCATGGTTGAGGCGACGTTAGTATCTTCAAATTTTAGTGATCAATTGAATAGTTGGTATACCTATGTCCTCAATAGCGAGATCGACAAGGCTGTTCAAATTAAACAAGACATGTCGAGGCAATTAAAGAATCTATCCTCTCAAAACTCCCCTGTCTTTTTACATGCGAAATTGATCGAATTGAGTCATGCCCTTTTATTGAAAGACAAACAAAATGCAGACAAACTATTAAAAGAACTAGCTCCATTCGAACCAAAACTATGCGATAAGCTAAAATTTTATTTTTACTTCTTTAAGGGACAATACGCCTATCAAAATCAAAATTATGAAGATTCGTTAATTGAATATCGAAAAGCGAAAGATTACATAGAAGGAATCGAATCTGATTTCGAAAGAGCAGAGTTTCATTATAAAATTGCATCCAGCTACTATTTTATTCATCATTCACTTTTATCAATATCACACTTAGAAGAAGCACAAGCTTTGTATGATTTTTCTATTGACCGTAACATCGTAAGAAATGCGGACTGTGAGATGTTATTCGGCTTGAATTATCTTGATATGAAGCAATATGGGTTGGCTGAAGAGAAGTTCCATTCGGCTCTCATGTATTCAAAAAGAGTGAACGACCCACAGCTGCGCAACCGTGTCCTCCATAATCTAGGATTCTTTTACGCTGAACAAGGCCACTCAGAAGCAGCCGTCAGGTATTTGAAATTGTTGATGCTTGACCGGGAATATGAATATTCACTAAGAGCAATCTTCTTATTATATCGAGAATATTGCCGCCTAGGTGAAATTGAAGAAGCTGAAAATTGCTATGAAATCGGAATCAAACAAGTAAACAAAACGGCTAATACCGAATATAAGTACAAATTCGAATTGTTAAAAGTACTCCTACTTAATCAAAACAAGATGGATGAAAAATTATTCTTTGAAAGCGTAATGTACTTCGAGGAAAACAAGAATTGGGAAGATGTCGAGGAATATGCCAAGCTGGTTGCCCAAGTCTATAGTAAAGCTGATAAACATGAAAAAGCCGTACACTATTACGAATTAGCTTTCAAGGCTCGTAATACAATAAATCAAATGGAGGCGTTAAAATGAAAACGAAAACGTTAGTCACGACGCTTGCGGTCTCTGTACTTATCCTTGGAGCTATCGTTTATAGCGGAGGTACAAGCCTTTCATCAGAAAGAGGAGCAGTAGGGGACTCACCCGAAGTTGCTTCTGAACGCGGAGCGGTAGGCGACTCAGCAGGTCTGGTAGCTGAACGAGGAGCAGTTGGGGATTTCGCTGGACAAACTTCTGAGCGAGGTGCAGTAGGTGACTCAGCTAATGTAGCTTCAGAGCGTGGTGCGGTTGGAGATTCTGCTATGCTTGCTTCTGAACGGGGAGCAGTCGGAGATTCATCCGGAAAAGCTTAATATAATCAACCATCATAAAGAACGCCTTGCCTTGGATTCCAACCCAATCCAAGGCTTATTTTTTGCAACAAAAAAAGCACCGCCAACAATAACGGTGCTCATCAAAGTGCCCGTATTTCCTGCATATACATCTCTTGGATCATCTCCACGAAATGTTCAACGAGATCGGGATCGAACTGCGTACCAGCACATTTCTTTAATTCTTCTAGCGCTTCTTCGAAAGATTTCGTAGGCTGATAAGGCCGTTCTGAGGTCATTGCATCAAAAGAGTCGAAGATACAAAGGATACGTGCCAGCTTCGGGATCGAATACCCCTTCAATCCATATGGATAACCTTTGCCATCAAGGCAGCTAAGTAGAGTGATGAAGCAGGATTGAATGAACTGGATGGTTATGTAGTACTGACAGATAAAGATGGGAAAGAAACAAGGATCCCATATCAAGCTGTGGTTGAAAAAGTAAGTGAAGTAGACGCAAAGGTACAAAAAGATTCAATCAAGCTTCATAACAAAGGTGAAACTGATTCAGAAACGGATATCTTTGTCTTCGGAGACCATGACTGTGCAGAAGTTTCTATTGAAGACTACCAAGATCTGAGAGCAGTCGGAAAAGGGGGTAAAATAATGAACCGTCAAACTATCTCCGCAAAAGAAGCAGCTGAGTACCTCGGAGTATCTTACTGGCTTGTGCTAGAAATGGTAAAGCGTAAAGAGGTACCACACGTAAAAGCTGGGAAGCGTATCTTATTCAGAAAAGAATCTCTTGATCACTGGATGAACAATAAGGAAGTCCTTTCGATACAGCAAGGTAACAATGATCAGCAGTATGGGGTACTTCGAAAATTACGCCGTAATTACGATTTGAGGGTGATTTTTTATGTGAAGCAAAAAATTAGAGCAGGAGAAATTCTCCTGCTTGTTTTTCAAAAATAAGGGGGAGTATTATATGAAGAAAAGTATGATTTTTACTTTTTTAATTTTGTTATCGATAATCCTAACAGCATGCTTGAAAGAGGCAGAAAATCAATCATTAAATAAAGAAATGATCGAAGAGTTAAAAAATGGGAAGATCGTTAATACACCCTTAAGATTAGACAGGAAAAGTACGATGACAGATGTTGAAAAAGAGTGGGGAAAACCGCATGAACATCATGATCATGAAGATATTCAGACTTATGTTTACGTTAAAAATAACAAACGATTTGTGATTGCAGAAGATGAACTAAAACAAGTTTATCGTATCGGAGTTGAACTAAATGTAACAAAATCCGAAATAGAGAAGAAAATGGGGAAACCAACCAACAAATCAGGGAAAATATTATCCTATCATCTAACCGGCTACATCATTACCTTCGAAAAAATGAATGAGCATACATGGAACTTAAATTTACTAAGAAACGACTGAAAAAAGTATTGAAACTGTTCAAAAACAGATCAGATTCTAGGATGACCGAGGAATTATGCGCCTGGGTCGAAAGAAGAAGAACCGCTGCCAAAGGATTTGGATCGCTGGCAGAGAAACATGTATTGTTCAAGGTGTTATCCAGAAATGGTCAAAGAAGTACGAAAGTTATGGTGGAATAGACCCACATATGAGGAATGACAATGGCTAAAACGATCACATTTGGGTTACAGAAGGGTGGAGTATCCAAAACGACCCCAGCAGCCATCACAGCCTTTATATTAGCTCGTGAAGGGTATAAAGTCTTGATGCGCGTTCAGAAGACGGAGTGACCGAATTTATGGTTACGATTCAGGATGCATGGGATTCTCCTAACTTAGTAGAGTTCAATGTTAGTTTTGTTTATAAACTACAACAGTTATACAACAAAAAGAGAGTGAAATTTTCGGATACTTGAAGTACCACAAAACCTTTCCGATTTTAGCGGTGCTCCGTATCCGTTCTCACTCTCATCCCATGCCTAAAGGCGGGCTATGCCCTGCATGGGCTTTCCCGTTCGGAAAATCTGTAATAGGTTACATATGTTCGATAAATTTAACCTGTTTACCAATAAATAGAACCCCTAAGCTGATATGATCCCCTCATAGTAGACAGAAAAAAGAAAGCACATTAATCTGTCTATTATAGAGGGGATTTTCCTAAATAAAAGGATAATCCTATAAGTTCTCTATACTGTACATCCTATAATATTTCAACTTTTTGCACCTGCTTTGCTTATTCAAATAGAGGGGTGTTTTTCTTTTATATATTAGTAACCAAATATTAACTTTAAGTAATGAAAATTAAAACTATTAATTTTTAAGTTAAAAGTACAATCAGTAAGGTCGCTCAATATATTTTTAATAGTTAAAAAATTTTAAAAAATAAGTAAAAAGACTGTAAATAAGTTTTAAAAAAATACGGTAACCTTGTTGTATCTTGTAAAAAACAGTATGTAAGGAGAATTATTAAATGGATCAGGAAAAAAATGGTTTATCTCGTAGAAAATTTTTAAGTGACATGGGTAAAATTGGAGGTGCTTCCGCTGTTTTAGGTGTAACTGGTACGGTGGGAATACTTGGGCCACAGTTAGCAAGTGCGAAGGAAGATAAGAGGAATAAACACCATATTAAACAACCAAATAAAAACAGTTCCTATATGCTGTTGAATGTACGCTTAGAAAGCGGCTATCAGTATGAGAACGGCCATGTTATCGCAACAGATACTGTTTTGCGAAACATTAGAATTGATAAAGGTACTATTACCAAGATTTTAGATCCAACAGCACCTTATGAAAAGGGGCTTGCTTGTTATGATGCGAAAGGTATGCTACTTCTACCTTCATTTAAAGAGATGCATATTCATTTGGACAAAACGTATTATGGCGGTCCATGGAAAGCAGCAGCTACAAGGGAAAATGGTATTTTTTCCATGATTGAATTGGAACAGTCACTGCTTTTAGAGTTACTGCCAACTGCTCAGGAGCGTGCAGAGAAATTAATTGAGCTGATTCTTAGTTACGGATCTACGTTTGCCAGAAGTCATTGTAATATTGACCCAGTAGTCGGTCTTAAAAATCTTGAGAAATTAAAAAGAGCATTAGCGAATTATTCAGATAAAATAGCACATGAAATTGTTGCATTTCCTCAACATGGATTACTTCGTTCAAATGCAGAGGGACTAATACGTGATGCGATGAAGCTTGGTGTTACGCATGTTGGTGGACTGGATCCAACCCTAGTTGATGGGAATATGGAAAAATCGTTACAAACGATGGTACAAATTGCCGTAGATTACAATGCTGGAATTGATATTCACCTTCATGAAGGAGGCGAAACGGGCTTGAAGGCAATCAGGAGGCTAGCAGATCTAACTGAAGAGGCCGGTCTTCATGGAAAAGTGACTATTAGCCACGCGTTCTCTCTAGCTTCATTAGCGCCTGGGGCTGATGTGGAAATGGCAAACCGCCTTGCATCGTTAGGTATATCCATTGCATCACACGTACCTAATGGCAAAGGTGTAATGCCAATTCCGATGCTCCAAGAGCAGAATGTGAACGTAATGCTGGGAAATGACAGTATAACTGATCACTGGTCACCATTTGGAATTGGCGACATACTTCAAAAGGCACATCGAGCTGCTGAACTATATGGTTGGTCCAATGAATACAATCTGTCACGTGCACTTTCCCTTGCAACTGGTGGCATTACACCATTAGATGAATCTGGCAAGCAAGTATGGCCAAAGGTTGGCGACGATGCAACGGCGGTTCTTGTTCCTGCAAGTTGTTCTGCTGAAACTGTAGCTCGTCTACCTAAATGTGCTGCTGTTTTGTATAAGGGAAATGTGGCATCGGGTTTACTTGATGACACGAAGCATAAAAAAGGGAAACAATAATGAAATTGGACGATTCTCATAAAGGTACAAGAAAATAAATACTAGGAGGAAGTAATGATTCAAAATATTGGAATTCCAGGTTTGATATTAGTATTAGTAATTGCTCTTATTATTTTTGGCCCATCCAAGCTCCCGGAAATCGGAAGAGCTTGTGGCGCAACGTTAAGAGAGTTTAAGAAGTCAACTAGAGAATTGGTTTCAGAAGGCGAGTCAGAAAAGGGCCAATCTGAAACTAATAAGGAGAAAGTAAAATAAGTATCAATATTTCTAGTAAGGTGCAAGTAGCTTCTTTCACTTGCATCTTCTTTTTTATAACCAGAGGTTTCTCCAACTTTTCTCGGAAAACATTCGCTAAGAAAGTACAATAAATTTAAAGTGGTTCATATACTCTAAAAAACAGTATTCGCTTGTTAATAACCAAAATATTTTAGTTGTTTTGAACCATTGAACGTCTCTTATCGTGTGCTTTTGGAGAGGGTTGGCTGTACCTTAACTAGAGGTGTATTTATGGGGAAATTTGAAATGAACTTTATCGGGCACTTGGAAGAATTGCGTAAACGTTTAATCATTACACTTGCTACTTTCATAGTTTTTTTTATTTTTGCTTTTTTTAACATACAAGATTTCTATAAATGGCTGATAAAGGATTTCCCAATAGAGCTTGCTGTATTGGGCCCTACTGACATCTTATGGATATATCTACTACTATCCAGTGTCATAGCTCTTGCGGGAACTATACCCATTGCAGCCTATCAAATTTGGCTCTTTGTCCGTCCGGCTCTACATGAAAATGAACGAAAAATAACTTTGGCTTACATTCCAGCGCTTTTTATTCTTTTTATTCTAGGTATTTGCATGGGCTATTTTTTAATATTTCCCATCGTTCTTGACTTTCTGCTCTCTTTGTCAGGAGATATGTTTATGGAATTTTTTACGGCGGAGAAATATTTTCGGTTTATGATAAATATGACTCTTCCATTCGGCCTATTGTTCGAACTTCCGGTGGTTTTTATGTTCTTGACAAATATTGGGGTGTTGAATCCTTATCGGCTACAAAAAACGAGAAAGTATGCTTACTTTTTCCTAATTGTTACTTCTGTTCTAATTACTCCTCCTGATTTTCTGTCGGATATACTAGTCGTTATCCCATTACTCTTATTGTATGAATGCAGTGTTTTGTTATCAAAGGTCGTTTATCATCGAAAGAATAAGACTTCTGATCTTGTTGCTTAAGTAAATTGAAAAAAATCCCTATTTTAGAAAACGACTTGTTATTAACTTGTCTTTTGCTCTTTATTCTCGAGAATATTCTTTTCGGGTTGTGAGAGTAAAACAAAGAAGTAAAGCAAACCAGGAGAAAGGTAGCATCTACCAATTTCGCCGCCATGAAGGTAATAAATGGAGATGGGTTAGGCTATTACACAATTCTCTTTATTCAATTGATAAGGAAGTTTATTTACACAGTTTGTCGTTCATGGTGATAACAATTGCTCTTATGCATTACTTTTGTCGAACAAGTATCTTCAATCTAAATTAACGGTACTTTTAACTGTCAATGCCTTTCATTTGTTAGTTTATAAACCATTTTAGCAGTTGTTATATCCTGAATTGCAATCCCGGTTGAATCAAAAATCGTGATCTCCTCCAATATGGGGACAGGTATCCAAACAACAGAACAAATCGATCGCCTTATGGACAAAACTGATCCATATCTTGTGTTTCTGCTGTTCGACACTGGGCACCTATTCTTGTCAGGCGAAGATCCGGTGGTGGTGTTGAAACGCTATCGTCCACGGATCAAGCATGTTCATTTAAAGGATGTCCGCCTTGATGTCGCCAAAAGAGTAAGGCAAGCATTTGAGTTTTTTACAAGCAGTGAAGGAAGGCGTCTTTACTGTGCCTGGTGATGGCGATTTCAATTTCACCCCTGTTTTCAAGTTTCTTGAAGAAGGATGGCTATTGGTCGAAGCCGAACAGGACCCTGCCAAAGCCAATCCGCTGGAGTATACCATACTGGCAAGGGAATACATCAAAAAGCTTGTGGGATAAAATGTTAATGAACGGTTTAGGAAGCAGGATGGATGACACTCTGCTTTTAATTCGGAGTGTGATCATCTAGGTATTGTAAATGGTAACAGGTGATCAAGATGAACAAAAAAGTAGAAAACTTTTTAATAGAAGTTTTCTACTTTTTCTTTTTGATCTTATGAACTTGGTGAATCCGGAACAATCTCTTCTCTGACAAGTAGATTCTTAGAACTAGGGACAATTTCTTCCCTTTGAACTATTTCATATTTGCCTATGTCAGGAACGATTTCATCACGTCTATTTGCACTTGAATCATTAGAAGATAGTGATGTTAGAAGTAAAATTGTAGAAATTAATAGAAAAAATAATTTTTTCTTCAACCAAAACTCCCCCTTAAGAATTTATATTCTTTTTTGCGAGGATTACTCGCTTCGACACCATACTTGCTTTTTCGTAATCTTTTTTATCATGGAAGTACTCTGCAAGCCCTTCACCCACCTTAATTACATCATTCCACAATTTATTCTCCTCAAAATACGAAATTCCTTCAAAAATTTTACTTTCATGTGTATTAATTGCGTTACTAGAGTATATCTGAACCGTTTTAAATTTATTGATGAAATAGTCATCATGAATTTGTTTAGCAAGAAGTAGGCCATCTTTTTGATATCGTTCAGCTTTTTCTAGTTCATTATTAACATAATGGAGTTTTGCAAGTTGGTAGATGGCTTTGGTTGCATATTCCAAGTTATTTTCTTTAAGGAAATATTCTTTCGTTTTGTTGAAGTATTGGAATGCTTCATCCAAATGATTTTGAGAAAAATAATAAATCCCAAGGTTAAACAATACAGAATGTTTATAATTAGAATCTTTAAAGTGATCACAATACCGTAAAGCATTATGATAATGAATTTCAGCTTCTTCAAATTCTTTTAAATCTTGTAAGTTAAGAGCTAATAAGAGTTCACAATCTGCACTTCGTTTATAAACATGATTTTTCTGAAATATTTTTGCCGCTGCATCCAAATGTCTTATGGATAAAGCATTTTGGTACAGCTCAAAATAGGTTGCTGCAAGCTTGTAGTGAAATTCTCCTATTTCATTTTGATGTTCTGAAAAAATAATAAGTGGTTGAGCTTTCTTGAAGTATTCTATGGAAGTTTGGTATTCGTCTAGTATGTAATGATAGATCCCTTTGAAATTGTAATAATAGAATTGAAGTAGTTCGTTATTTTCATAAACTTCAATTTCCTCAAGTGTTCGGTTTGCTTTTGCTATGTCTTTATTAGATAAGTGATAGCGAAATAAAATTAACTTATAATATACTTCGGTTTCACGATCTGAGGCCGTTTCATTTATAATATTACCAATTTCTCCCTCTAACCTAACAGATTCTTCTTCTTGTGCTTCCTTAATAGCTTCATACCATCTATCGATTTTTTTGTTCAATGTACTTGTGTCCAAAGAAATAGAAGACATCAAATCCCTCCAACCTTATTATTTTTGAAAATACGTAATTTTCTAACAATATCCCATTATTTATATAATACTATATTTTTCCACTTAATAAATTGGGAAAATTGGTGTAATTTGATAGTAAATATCGATAATTTTGTTGGTGGGTTTTCCCAACAATTTTCCTGAAGTCCAAAAAAAGTACCCTCTAAGTATTCGGTCGTAATGGAATTCAAAAATATTTTAAACGAATTAATCATCTAGTATGTTTGTTTTTGTCTATTATCTTTTGGAAATAAGATGTTATTATCTAGGTAAAATAGTTAAAACGATCAGCTCTGCAAAGTCTCTGCAATTTCTTGCAGCCTCATAAATGATATATAGGGTATAAATAACAACTAACAGGTAGCCCAAAACCTTACCGATAATGTTAGGAATGATCTTGATAAGTGTATCGCTGGGATAATGTTCAGATAATTTAAAGTAAATCCACATTAAAAGAAGACCGCCTAACATGGCCGTTAAAATCGGATCCATGCATCCTGCTTTGCATCTCCCCCTACAGCAAATACCACGGTGGTTCCCAGTTCGAAGGAATCATCACATAAAAAAGCTGGAGTTTGCTGATTTCCGTCTTTTTCATTGGTTCCTCTCCTTCTTCACGTGAACCACGTGCTACGCTATTCTTTTTTAGAAATTTCACCATCAGATGACTTAATTAAACGGTATTTTGAGCTTGATGACTTTGTACCTCACGTAACATTAGGGAAAGAACAGTACGGGTTATAAAAATGTTTTAAAAAATTCAGAAAAATGTATAGACATTTGGATTAATGTTTAATAAAATGAGAGGCAAAGAAAAATCCAGCTAAACGTTTTTCTGGATTTCCTCCTCTTAACACAGGAATTTATTAAACACTTTAAAGAATAAATGCTGTTTTTTGCGGGTACAGAAAAACGTTTAGCTAGCAGGTGATAAAAATTGAGTACAATCAAAGATGTAGCTAAGAAAGCAAATGTTTCTATTGCAACCGTTTCGGCGGTCATTAATAATTCAAAGTTCGTAAGTGAAGAATTGAGGAAACGAGTTGAACACTCCATTACAGAACTTGGATACCGACCTAATAAAGTTGCAAGGAGTTTGAAAAGAAAAGAAACCAAGTTAATCGGAGTTACGGTAACAGAAATAACAAATCCGTTCTATCCATTGATGTTAAAGGGTGTCGAAGATATCGCACTTGAAAATGGTTATAATCTAATTTTATGTACAACTGGGGATGACCCTAAGAAAGAGTATGAAATCCTCCAATCATTAATTGATCAAGGAGCAGATGGAATTGTTCTTGCCACTGTTGACGATCATGAATCACCTAGTATTCAACTGCTTAATAAAGCAGGTGTCCCTTATGTTCTGATCAACCGAGGCCCAAACGAGTACGAGGGAAGCCAAGTACGAATTGACAGCTATAAAGTGGGAAAAATGGCCACCAATTATTTGGTTAATTTAGGACATAAAGATATTGCTTTTATAGGAGGTGACCGTCTAAACAGCCGCGAGCGGGAAAAGGGATTTAAAGAAACTTTAATGGAAAATGACCTGCCCCTTAAACATAATCGAATTATTATGAGTGATTACAAAACTGAAAACGCTTACCGGGATATGAATAGTTTAATTGTAACAGGAGATGTTCCTACCGCAGTATTTACAGCCAGCGATAATATGGCTTTTGGTGTAATAAAAGCACTACTGAATGCAGGTTATCGCGTACCAGAGGATGTATCGGTTATCGGTTCAGATAATATCCCCTTTTCAGAGGATTTTCGGATTCCTCTGACTACAATTGATGCTCATTCTTATGATATTGGAAGAATGGGATGTGAAATTTTAATGCGATCTCTTATGAAAAAAGCTCAGATTGATCATCGGAAGCTCTTACTAGAACCCAAATTAGTGATTAGAGAGAGCAGTGGTCCGATAATAAATAATGGAAAGGTGATTTAATATGAAGGAAGTTGTCATTGTAAGTTATGCACGAACAGCAGTTGGAACAATGGGTGGCGCCATCAAAGATGTCCATGCTGCGGATTTGGGAGCCACTACGATTAAAGAAGCCATTCATCGGGCGGGCATTAGTAGTGATGAAGTAAATGAAGTCATAATGGGGTGTGTTGGTCAGGTTGCTGAAAGCGCTTTTATAGCAAGGATGTGTGCATTACGTGCGGGTGTCCCGTCTAGTAGCAATGCCTATACTGTCAATCGCTTATGTGGCTCGGGACTTCAAGCGATCAATAATGCTGTTCAACAAATTCAGACAGGGAATGCAGAAGTCGTGGTGGCTGGAGGAACAGAAAATATGGATCAACTTCCGTATTATGTACGAAAAGGCCGTTATGGGTATCGATTTGGCCATTCCCAGCTCGAAGATGGTTTGCTTACTGCCCTTACAGATCCATTTGGAAACTATCCAATGGGCGTTACTGCAGAAAAGGTTGCTGAGCGATTTGATATCCCTCGTGAAGACCAAGATGAATTTGCATATGAAAGTCAATTGAAGGCAACAGAGGCCATCGATAAAGGTTATTTTAAAGAACAGATTGTTCCTATTGAAGTAAAAGGCAAAAGGGGTGAAGTGGTAACCTTTGATACGGATGAACATCCAAGAAAAGGGGTCACGGTGGAAAAATTAGCAAAATTAAAACCTACCTTTAAAGAGGGTGGTACCGTAACACCGGGTAACTCTTCTGGGATTAACAATGGTGCCGCTGCCTTAGTATTGATGACAAGCGAAAAGGCTGAACAACTTGGGTTAACACCAATTGCGTACGTTCGTGAACAAGCCCTTGCTGGAGTAGAACCGGAAATAATGGGGATTGGACCAGCACCAGCTGTTAAAAACTTGCTTGAAAAAGTAAACCTTACCTTAGATGATATCGATTTAATGGAATTAAATGAAGCATTTGCCTCTCAATCAGTAGCGGTCATAAAAGAATTGGGCATTGAGCGGGAAAAAGTTAATGTTAATGGTGGCGCAATTGCTTTAGGACATCCAATTGGGGCCACAGGTGGGATCATTACCGTTAAATTATTGGATGAACTAAAACGAAGAGGACTAAAACGTGGGGTTTCAACGATGTGTATTGGCGGTGGTCAAGGCATTGCGACTTTGTTTGAACTCGTATAAACCAAAACTATTAAACTACCATTACTGAAGATAGATTTAGGGAGGAACCGAGATGATCGATTTAACTGGAAAAGTGGCTATCGTAACCGGCGCGGCACGAGGTCTTGGAAAAGGGATTGCGGATAAACTAGCAAACTTAGGTGCTCACGTGGTTGTAAGTGACTTAAATCAAGAAGGCGCCGATAGAACCGTTTCTCAAATTATTGAGCGAGGAGGAAATGCTGAGGTCAACCTTTGCGATGTTTCTAATGAAGAAGAAGCAAGGCGTTTGATTGAACAAACGGTTGAAAAGCATGGAAAGCTTGATATTCTCGTAAATAATGCAGGGATCAATCGGGATACTATGCTCCATAAAATGACTCATAATGAGTGGGATGCTGTAATCGGTGTTAACTTAACAGGTGTGTTCAATACGATGCAACCTGCCAGTTTCATAATGCGAGAACAAGAGAATGGGCGTATTGTAAATATTTCATCTGCAAGCTGGCTTGGTAATATCGGTCAAGCAAATTATGCTGCTGCAAAAGCTGGAGTGGTAGGAATCACGAAAACGGCAGCACGGGAGTTAGGTAGAAAAAATGTTACAGTCAATGCAATTTGTCCGGGATTTATTGATACCGATATGACTCGTGGCGTTCCTGAAAATGTATGGGATCTTATGATTTCAAAAATTCCGATGGGAAGAGCGGGGAAACCAGAAGATGTAGCCAATTGCATTGCCTATCTGGTATCAGATCAAGCATCCTATATTAATGGTGAAGTTATCAATGTCGGCGGTGGCATGGTTCTGTAATCTACGTATAAAGAGGTGAAAGGAACATGGATGAACTAAAAAAAGTTGCTGTGATTGGTGGAGGGTTAATGGGCTCCGGTATCGCACAAGTCGTTGCAGAAGCAGGAAAAGAAGTGATATTGGTCGAGGTTGACAATGAACGTTTACAACAAGCTTTGCAAACGATTACAAAAAATCTTAACAGGAAAGCAGATAAGGGAAAATGCTCCAGGTCTCATGTAGAAGAGACGCTTGGAAATCTTACCACCACGGTCGCAATGAATAAGATTCAGGAGGTCGATCTCGTCATAGAAGCTGTACCCGAAAAGTTAGATATAAAGCAAAAAGTGTTTGGTGAACTCGACTTAGTTGTGAATCCAAATGCAATCCTTGCATCTAATACGTCCGGTTTATCCATCGCTGCTATTGGCGCCTCTACAAGGCGACCGGGAAAAGTCATTGGCCTCCATTTCTTTTATCCAGCTCCAGTGATGGATTTAGTTGAAGTGATTCCTTCCATTATCACTTCATCTGAAACCTATGACAAGGCAAAACAGTTTGTAAAAGACCTAGGTAAGAATGATGTTACGTGTAATGATTATCCCGGATTCCTCGTGAATCGTTTGCTCGTTCCTATGATCAATGAAGCTATTTATTGTGTAATGGAAGGGGCAAAACCAGAAGATGTGGATGATGCCATGAAGTTTGGTGCGAATCATCGAATGGGTCCAATTACACTCGCAGATTTTGTCGGTTTAGATGTTCTATTAGCCACAATGGAAGGATTATACGAAGGTTTCAACGACTCCAAATACAGACCGGCACCATTGTTAAAGAAGTTGGTTGAGTCGGGTAACTTAGGGCGGAAAACAGGTAGAGGTTTCTATCTGTATGACGAGCTAGGAAAGAAAATGGAACCAGATTCACCGGTCACAGTGTGATAATCCATTAGACAAAAAGAGGGTTGAATGATGAACACAAAAAAAACAAGCGTTCAAAAGGTTGTCGCAAATATTCAAAACAAAAGTACACTGGCCTTATGTGGGTTTACGCTGATGGGGGCCTGCGAAACGTTTTTGAAAGAGCTAGAGGATAGTTATTTGATCAAAGGATATCCGAATGACCTTACAGTTATCCATGCTGCTGGGCACAGTGACAGAGTAAACGGAATCGAACATTTGGCCCAAAAAGGGTTAGTTTCAAAAATTATTGGTTCGCATTGGGGCCTTGCTCCTCGATGGGGAGAGTTGATTCACAATAATGAAGTAGAAGCACATTGTTTACCTCAAGGACAATTAACTCACTTATTCCGTGCGATGGCAAGTGGGAAGCCAGGAACATTTTCGAAAGTAGGGCTTGGGACTTTCATTGATCCGAGGATTGAAGGAGGTCGCATAAATGAACAAGCAAAACAACAGGAAAGCTTGGTGGAACTAATTCAAATTCAAGGGGAAGAATACCTTTTTTATAAACAGGTTCCCCTCGATATTTGTATCATTCGTGGAACCACTGCAGATGAGTTTGGAAATATCACAATGGAAGATGAAGCTTTGAAATTAGAAGCCATATCGATTGCACAAGCGACCAAAAGGTACGGTGGAACAGTGGTTGTCCAGGTCAAAAACTATGTAAGACGCGGTACACTGTCTCCTAAAGACGTTGTCGTACCTGGTATTTACGTTGATCATATTCTTGTTTCAGAAGAACCAGAACAGGATCATCGTCAGACAGCTTGTGCGTTCAACAATCCAGTATTTAGCGGCAGGCTCAAAGAACCCCTTGAAGATGGTGAGCCGTTACCCCTGGACATCCGAAAAATCATCGGTCGTCGGGCAGTAAAAGAACTTTTCCCAGGAGCCATCGTCAATTTGGGGACAGGAATTCCTGGGGATACCGTTGGCCCAGTTTCAAAAGAGGAAGGAATTTTAGACGAAATTAATTTAACAGTAGAATCTGGAGCAATCGGTGGTCAACCGTTAGGAGGTACGGATTTTGGTATAACCAAAAATGCTGAAGCGATAATTGAACACCCGTACCAATTCGATTATTACACTGGTAGAGGGGTGGACATCACCTATATGGGTACTGCTGAGGTTGACGTTCATGGAAATGTAAATGTGAGTAAATTCGGATCAAAAACAGTAGGTTGTGGAGGGTTTATTGATATTACACAACATGCTCGAAAAGTCATTTTCTGTTCTACTTTTACAGCAGGAGGTTGTGAAATCGCCATAAAAAATAACCAATTAAAAATCCATAGGGAAGGTAAATTCAGAAAATTCAAAAATGAGGTTAGCCAAATTACTTTTAGCGGAGAATTTTCTAAAACACAGGGCCAAGAGGTGCTTTATATTACTGAACGTGCGGTTTTCCAATTAACAAAAGAAGGGTTGATGTTGATAGAAATTGCGCCTGGCTTAGACCTTGAACGGGATATTTTAGCGCATATGGATTTCAAACCGGTCATTTCCAATAATCTAAAAACGATGGATACTGATCTTTTATCAAGTGAAAAAGTGGGATTTGCTGAAACCTTTTTTGGTAACGGATCCTCTACTACAAATCTAGTCATTGCATAATGAATTTTTAAGGGAGGGGAATGAAATAGCTAGACGTATAAACGCAAACGATCTTGCTTGTGAAATCCCTAGTGGAAGTACATTGGCTTTAGTGGGATTTGGGGGAATGGGGCAATGTGATAAAATTTTGCGGGTCATCGGTCAGACTTTTAAAGATACAGGCCATCCCACTCATCTAACCGTCTTTCACACAGCGGGACAATCAGATAGATCAAATGGAATTGAACATCTTGCAGAAGAAGGACTCCTATCACGTGTTATTGGGGGGCACTGGGGACTTGCCCCCAAGATGAGAAGGTTAATTGAAGAGAATAAAGTGGATTGCTATTGCTGGCCCCAGGGGCAACTAACTCATTTATTACGTGCGATGGCAAATAAATTACCGGGACATATTTCACCCATTGGACTTGGGACCTTTGTCGATCCTCGTATTGAAGGTGGAAAATTTAATGAACGAACAAAAGCAAAAGAGGATCTCATTCAGGTCGTATCATTGAATAATGAAGAGTTTCTATTTTATCCTTCCATTCCTTTTGATTATGTTTTTATTCGTGGGACAAGCATCGACGAGAAGGGGAATATCACGACTGAAGAGGAACCGTTGAAACTTGAAATCCTTTCAGCAGCACATGCAGCGAAAGCCTATGGTGGGAAAGTGATCGCTCAAGTGAAATACGAAGCTAATTCTGACTCGTTCCATCCCAAAGATGTTGTAGTTCCTGGCTATCTTGTGGATGGTTATGTTCTTGTCGAAGATCCAGAGATCGAACACCGCCAAGTACCAAGTACAGTTTATTCTCCTATATTCTCAGGGGATGTTCGTACACCTTTACAGAGTCTTGCCCCTTTACCTTTAGATATACGCAAGGTGATTGGGAGGAGGGCCGTACAGGAACTTTCGGCATCCAGTGTCGTGAATATAGGGATTGGGATTCCGGGAGATGTGATCGGTCCAATCGTAAATGAAGAAGGTTTAAGTCAGGATTTTACCCTTACACTTGAGTCTGGGGTAGTCGGTGGTACCCCTTTAGGAGCTAATGAATTTGGGGTTGCTCAAAATGCCGCGGCTATTTTGGAGCATGAATATTTATTTGATTATTATCACGGAACAGGCATTGATATGACATTTATGGGAGCAGCCGAAATTGATCGCATTGGTAACGTTAACGTATCAAAATTTGGTACAAGAACAATAGGAGGTGGTGGGTTTATTGATATTACCCAGCCTGCTAAAAAAGTTGTTTTTTGTACTACTTTTACGAGTGGGGGACTAGAGGTTTCGCTTGAAAAAGGTAAGGTTTCTATTAGAAGGGAAGGAAAGATAAAAAAGTTTACCAGACAAGTTGAGCAAATTACGTTTAGTGGAAAATATGCAGCGGAGCATTTAAAGGATGTGATGTATGTAACGGAACGTGCTGTATTTTGCCTGTCAAAGAGAGGGTTAGTCTTAACAGAAATTGCGCCTGGCATTGATCTTGAAAGAGATATTTTACAACAGATGGCATTCCAACCCATCATATCGGATTCACTTAAAGAAATGGACCTTAGGTTATTTAAAATGGGGCCAATGAATCGGAAAACTTTAACTAAATAATTCGGAATATTAGGAAGAATTAAAATAGAAAGAATTAGATCACTCGGAAAAGAAAGCGTTTTCTTTCCGTATGACCAACGTGCAGTCATTTATAAAAGGAGGAAAAAGGATGAACAAAACAGTAAAAATATTATTTATTGTTTTTAACATTGCTTATTTTACTTTTGATTGGATTCTAATACCGTATTTACCCAATCCAATTCTATTTGGTTGGTTGCCATTGCAAATGTTTTTACTATTTGCAGCTCCGATCATAGCCGCAATATTGTGGGGATTGTATTTTAATGCGTTCTTTAACACACAACAACATGTTAAATATGACCAATGAGCCGAAGGAGGTAAATTATGAATGCCAACTTAATGATTATTATTGGAATATTAATCTATGCTGGAATCCTTGTTTTTCATGGGTTTAAATCATTTAAAACGACAGGTAAATCCTCAGAAGCATTTTTTACGGCAGATCGTGGTGTTAATCCTCTTGTATTGCTAGCTACAACAGCCATTTCTGTCTTTTCGGCTTTAGCTTTTTACGGTGTTCCAGCTGCCCTTTATCGAGATGGAATAGGGTTCTTATCCAATACAGGAGGTATGATCGCAGGTTTACTTTTTGTAGTGATCGGCTACCGGTTATGGATATTAGGAAAAGAATATGGGTTTTTAACTCCTGTAGACTACCTTCGGTCGAGATATGATTCTGAAGGATATGGGATTTTAGTAGCTTCGATTTTAATTTTGTTTATTGTGCCATACGTGGCGATGCAACTTATTGCCATTGGAGATGCGACGGTTGTAACAACTGAAGGTATGGTACCTTATCTTGTTGCTGTAGGGCTTGCAACGATTGTTGTATCCTTGCATATCATTGGGGGCGGGATGAAGTCTGTAGCATGGATGGATACGTTTCATTTTATATTAGGTGCCGGAACGCTAATCGTATTGGTGGTGTATCTTACAATCACCTACTTCCCAAATGGAGGACTTTCACAAGCTGTAGATACGATGTTAAAAGACCGAGAATTGGCACCCATTTTATCACATCCAGGTCCAAATGGGACTTTCAACTGGCAAGGTACGTTATCCAATGTACTAACTGGAGCGGTTGCAACAGTTGTTTGGCCACATATTTTCATGCGGACCTATATTGCTGCCAGTAAAGATACATTCAGAACAATGGCATGGGCTCTTCCCATCGCCTATGTGTTTGTATTTTTCTTAATTGCAATTATCGGGGCGATTTTAGCTCCTGCCATCATTGGGCCTGATTTCGCTAATACCGATAGTATTATTTCAGTACTATCCACGCAATATGCAACCCCAATCATTTCCTTTTTATCGTTGTTATGCTTATTTGCCTTCGGGGTATCAACAGCCGATTCGTTACTTTTATCAGCAAGTGCTATAGGATCGAGGGACGTATTTGTTCGCCATGCCTATGAACTGAAAGGAAAAACAGTAGATTCTAGAAAAGTAGTCTATTTTGGACGTGTATTGCTTGTCATCTTAATGCTTTTAACATTAATGGTCGTGGCATTAAAACCTACGTATATTGTTGATTATGCCTATAAACTTTCATCTCCATTTTTCGCGCAGATACTTCCAGCTACCATTGGAGGGCTTTTCTGGAAAAAAGGAACAAAAGAAGGGGCCTTTACAGGTACTATTTTAGGATTAGTCGTGACCACCATCTTTACATTCTTTATTTCACCGCCTTTCGGATTTTCCGCTTTAGTTTGGGCTTTACTATTTAATGCTGGTGGATATATAGCTGTGAGTTTATTTACAAAAGCTCCGGAACAAATTATTAATAAATACATTGTACGAGTTGAATCAATCATTAATTCAGGCACAGAAGTTAATGGTTTAGTGGATGATTCATTAACCGCTTTAAATAATAGGGAGGCTAGATAGGTAATGGATAAACATTTATTGTTAAATGTTTACGGTGTCAGTATCAGTCATCCTAAAGATTGGCAAATTTTTATTAATCCGAATAATAAATTTACCTTTGATGAAGGATTGGTAAAAATTGATAAGGTTACAGAAGGGTCGAAAAAGAAAGAAACCTCCTTATCTATCAGATGGGCAAAAATGAAGCAACCTATTGAGTTAGAAGAGTATGTGGAAGAATTAAAAAATCAATTCAAAAAAAAGGAAAGAAAAAGCCGGAATAGGGAACGATTTAAAATTATCAAGAAAATAAAGTGTACCATTGGTGAAAGAGACGCCTATTTACTGCAAAAGGAATTTATAGCGAACCATAGCATTTATCGTGTGTTTGGCAAGGATGAAAGAGTCAAAGTTTTACAGATGCTTTTTTATTCAGAGAAGACACAGAGAATGTTGATCGCTTCTCTATTAACAACGCCAGAAGAATTTAAAAAAAATGAGGAACAGTTCAAGGATATCTTATTTACCTTACATGAAAACATGGAGCCTACTCAGACTATTAATCAAATCCAACAATCCAAGATCAGGATCGTAAATTAGATATACTTCCTTTGAGGGGATCATGCCATCGAACAAAATCATGGGTTTAACTCTTTAGTCAAGCGTAAGATTACAGTTAATCTTACGCTTTTTTAATCCCATTAGAGGAAAGTGAAAAAAAGAAACACTGGATCACATTTTGTAGATTTTTTATACACCCTATCCATTTCCCATTTTCTAACATGAACATAAAAACAAACAAAAATACACGTTAGGTGGGAAATAATGATTAATCAAAAAAGTTGGCACGATCCTTGCATTAGATAAACGTAAACAAACCACTTTGGTTATATAAAAAAGGAGGCATGTTAAATAATACTAAAGTCCATCGTAGAGGCATCATCCTTTGTTTTTTCACGGACAGTCATTACATATAAAATTCTTACATGACAAGCGCACATAAGATTCTCCCGGGATCATACCATTAAATCTCATCTATTTTGCGTAAATTACATCATCCAATGTGATGTATTGGAAACAATTTTTTTGAATGCGGTTTCATTTGGTTTTGTTTCATTATTTATTGACTTTAAGGAGGAAAGTAAACATGAACCAATTTGGATCTTTTAAAAACCCCACCCAAATCACCTATGGAAGCGGCGTTATACAACAACTTAGATCAATCATCGAGGATCAAGATTTCAAAAATATACTTATCATTACCGACCAAGGTATTAGGAAAACAGGTTTGATTGAGCGAGTAATAAGTCAAATTGGAAACCTGAATTACGCCATCTTTGACGAAACACAACCAAATCCTACGGTAACAAATTGTGAAGACGCCTTACGCACGCTGAAACAAATCCATGCTGATGTTGTCGTTGCGATGGGGGGTGGGAGTTCAATAGATGTAGCAAAAGCAGTGTGTGCCTTAGCTACAAATGAGGGTTCGATTATTGACTACGAAGGTATTGACAAGTGTCCTAACGATCCTTTACCTCTTATTGCAATTCCGACAACAGCTGGAACAGCAAGTGAAGTTACCACGTTTACCGTAATAACAGATGAAGAACGCCAATACAAGTTAACCGTTGGTGGTATAAAACTTGCTCCAAAATGGGCATTAGTCGACCCGGAAGTGACGAAAACATTGCCACCGCATATTACCGCTTCAACGGGACTAGATGCACTTGTACACGCGGTGGAATCATATACCTCAAAAATGGCTAACCCGATTTCGAAAGCGCTTGCGCGTGAATCGATTCGAAAAATCAGTTCGAACTTACGACAAGCCGTGTACAGCGGAGACAATATGGTTGCAAGAGATCACATGATAATGGGTAGCCTCCTGGCAGGGCTTGCTTTCAATAATACGAGATTAGGTAATTGTCATGCCCTGAGTCACCCTGTTAGTGCGATTTACGGGGTCCCACATGGTGTTGCCAACTCCATTTTAATCCCGCACGTAATGAAATTTAATTCTTATGCCGTTCCCGAACTATTCAGTGATATTGCAGAAGATATGGGTGAAAACCTAGATGGCTTATCTTTGATGGAACGAGCAGAAACAGCAGTGAATGCGGTTAAAAGATTATCAGAAGATATCGGTATCCCTACGACACTATCCGACTTCAATGTGGATGAATCCCGGTTGGATCAAATGACGAGGGATGCCCTCTTGAGCGGGAACATCGCCGTAAATCCACGTACGACAACTTATGAGGATGTAATCGAGCTTTATAAAAAATCAATTGGTGGTGTTAAAGTTGAAGCGATTTGACCTTACGGGTAAGACAGCCGTTGTTACTGGTGGCGGACGTGGGATTGGGAAATCAATTGCATTAGCCTTAGCAGAAGCAGGAGCGAATGTAGCGGTAACGAGCAGAACGGAAGCTGAATTGAAACAAGTGGTTCATGACATCGAAGCCCTGTCCAGAAAGGCTTATTATGCAGCGGTCGATGTACGGGATAAAGAGAATATAGTCTCCTTTATAGATGAAGTCGCTCTGAAAGAAGGAAAGATTGATATTTTAGTAAATGGTGCTGGGACGAATAAAAGACTTCCATTTTTAGAAGTGACCGAAGAAGATTGGGACTTTGTGATGGATATCAACCTAAAAAGCATCCTATTCACCACGCAGGCTGTCATTCCACATATGAGAAAGCAGAAATACGGAAAAATCATTAACATTGCTTCCTTAACGAGTATGATAGGTTTTAAGAATATGTCGGTTTATGGTGCCAGTAAAGGTGGTGTTAGCCAAATCACGAAAGCATTGGCAGTCGAGTTCGCAGATGATGGCATTCTTGTAAATGCCATTGGCCCAGGTTACTTCAAAACCGAAATGACAAAGGAAGTCTTTGAAGATGCTCAACGTGTCGAGTGGATGAAATCCCGTATTCCGCTGAAACGAACCGGACATGTGGAAGAACTTCAGGGGACAGCGTTATTTTTAGCAACGGAGGCATCGGATTATTTAACCGGTCAAACGATTTATGTTGATGGCGGTTGGCTTATTTCTTAAACCAAAAAGGGGGGGATTGAATGAAAAAGATTACCAGTTTCATAATCGTGGCATGTCTATTGATCATAACGGCATGCAGCTCTGAGGGTGCAAGTGGAGATACAGAAACATTGAAAATTGGGGCGCTGTTCCCATTATCCGGAAATTTGGCTCTTTTAGGTGAAGAGAGTTACCGTGGCGTGGAATTAGCTGTCGAACAAGCTAATAAAAATGGTGGTGTGGCTGGAGGAAAGAAAGTCGAGCTTGTAAAAGGGGATGCTGTAGATGCTGATGCGGCACAGGCGGAAGCCAATCGATTGATCAACCAAAAAGGCATCGAGACCATTGTTGGCTCATATTCCAGCTCGATCTCTTTTGCAGCCAGTGAAGTCGCAGAACGGAGCGGTGTCTTATATTGGGAGTTTGGGGCGGTAGCAGACAACATTACCGATCGAAAATACAACTATATTTTACGTACCAATCCACCAGCGTCCTATCTATCACAGGTGCACATCCAATTCATTAAGGACGTTGTTACCGATCAACTTGGTAAAGAATTGGGCGATGTGAAAGTAGCCATCGCTCATGAAGATTCGTCCTACGGGACAACGATTGCGAAAGTCGTCCATCAATTGGCGGAAAAGGAAGACATCAACATTGTATCCACCCAGCCTTATAGTGCTGGGACCAATGATTTGAGTTCTGTCATTTTAAACCTTAAAAATGCAGAGCCTGATGTGTTGATTGGTGTTTCATACTTAAACGATGCGATTTTATTAGAAAGACAAAGTAAAGAATTAGGGCTAAATGTGCCTGTATTTATCGGATCTGGTGGGGGACATGACATGTTAGACTTCATTAATGCTACAGGTGAGGATGCAAATGGAATCTTTAACGTGGCATTCCCTCAATATAATATGAACGATGAATTCACACCTGGGTTGAACGAGTTCGTTGAACTCTATAAAGAAAAGTATGGTGAAGAACCGCGTTCAGGACACTCTTTGGTTGATTACATGGGAATGAAGGTTTTATTGGATGTACTTGATGAGGTGGGAGAAACAGATCCGGACAAATTAAAAGAAGCCGCTCTGAAATATACAGCTGAAAATGGTACGACAGCTACGGGTTGGGGTGTCGAATTCGATCCGGAAACCGGACAGAACCTGAAAAGCAGACCATATGTCCAACAATGGGTGGACGGGGAACTGGTTGCAGTTTGGCCTGAGGAGGCATCCGTTACAGACCCGGTATTCGATCTTGAAAACCAATAAGGAGGGCTTCACTTAAAAATGAAAAAAATAGCGAGTTTCTGCATGATTTTATTTCTATTCGTTTTAACCGCTTGTAGTTCGACTCCGGGTGGAGGTTCCGATTCCGAGACATTGCAAATCGGCGCGCTTTATCCTTTATCCGGAAACTTGGCGCTTTTAGGTGAGGAAAGTTACCGCGGAGTAGAACTGGCAGTCGAGCAGGCCAACAAAAACGGTGGTGTAGCCGGGGGGAAGAAAATTGAACTTGTGAAGGGGGATGCGGTTGATGCGGATGCTGCACAGGCGGAAGCAAACCGTTTAATCAATCAGGAAGGGATTCAGGCTATCGTAGGTTCTTATTCAAGCTCGATCTCGTTTGCAGCAAGTGAAGTAGCGGAACGAAGCGGTGCTCTGTACTGGGAGCTCGGGGCGGTATCCGACTCAATCACGGATCGAAAATATGAATATATTTTACGGACAAATCCGCCTGCATCTTATTTCTCAAAGACCCATGTGAATTTTATTAAAGACGTGGTTACAAAGAAGCTTGGTAAAGACTTAACTGACATTAAGGTAGCCATCGCCCACGAGGACTCGGCTTACGGGACAACCATTGCAGATGAAGCCGTGAAACTATCAAAGAAGGAAGGCATCAATGTCGTTACAACACAGCCATACAGTGCTGGAACCAATGATTTGAGTTCAGTCATTTTGAACATCGAGAAAGAAGCGCCGGATGTATTGATTGCCGTGTCGTATATGAATGATGCGATCCTGTTGGCTCGACAAAGTGAGGAATTAGGACTGGATGTTCCGGTTTTTATCGGTTCAGGTGGTGGTCACACAATGACGGACTTTGCAGAGTCAGTAGGGGAAAAAGCGAATGGGTTGTTCAATGTTGATTTCCCACAATATAACATCAACCGTGAGTACACACCTGGAATGGGAGATTTCTTGAAACTCTATAAAGAAAAATATGGACAAGAACCTAGGTCCGGGCACTCATTAACTAATTACATGGGTATGAAAGTCGTCCTCGATGTCTTAGATGAAGTCGGTGAAATCGATCCGGACAAATTGAAAGAAGCCGCCCTGAAATATACAGTTGAACCTGGTTCCACTGCTACAGGTTGGGGCGTGGAATTTGACCAGGAAAATGGTCAAAACCTTAAAAGTGAACCTTATGTCCATCAATGGATTGATGGGGAACTGATTACGGTATGGCCTGAAAAAATAGCAGTAGAAGAACCACAAGTAAATAAAAAATAGATTAAGATTTTAGAAGTAATTAGGGGGAGGTCTCCCCCTAATTAATATAAACGCTATGGGGTGTATTTGATGACAATACTGCAAACGCTTATTTCTGGCATATTGTTAGGTGGTATTTATTCCCTTATCAGTATGGGGCTTAATTTAATTCTTGGTGTTGTGCGAATTATTAACTTCGCTCATGGTGAATTACTGATGATATCCATGTATATTAGCTTTCTTTTTTATACAACTTGGGGTATGGATCCATATGTATCGGCTATTTTGGTAATCATCTGTTTGTTTTTATTAGGTGTCATTACCCAAAGAATTATGATCCAGCCCATCTTGGATACACCGGCGTCAACAAAAATATTTGCTACACTTGGGCTTTCTATTGCCCTACAGAATTTAGCGCTAATGACTGTAAGCGCAGATCACTTTAGTGTACGAACGAGTTATCAATCTGCTGTCATTCATATTGGTGAGTTAGTTGTCAGTGTTCCAAGATTGATAGCATTTGTTACAGCAATTACTGTAGCGGTTCTCTTGTATTTATTTTTACAAAAAACAATGACTGGTAAAGCGGTACGTGCAGTTGCAATGCAGAGGCAGGCAGCGTACTTGATGGGGGTAAACGTTAAGCGGATTTATCTATTGGCATTTGGAATCGGTTCAGCCCTTGTAGGCCTTGCTGGAGCGATGCTTATGCCGATATACAGTGTTTATCCAACGGTAGGAACCTCCTTTGTACTCATTGCCTTTGTTGTTGTGGTATTAGGAGGAATGGGAAGTATGTTTGGCGCCTTTTTCGGAGGATTAATTATTGGGCTGGTCGAGGCTCTTTCAGGCGTTCTATTTTCACCCGGACTAAAAGAAGCAGTCTATTTTGCTATTTTTATTCTAGTCCTTTTATTCCGTCCTTCTGGCATTTTCAGCCTTGGAAAAGGAGCAGGGGAGGTCGGTTTAAAATGATGCGATTCCTATCAAACCAAAAATACTTACTCCTATTTGGCCTACTCTCATTTTTCGTACCATACGCTTTTAGCAATCGATTTTACCTGAATATTTTCATCCTTGTTCTTTTGTATGCCACCATATCAACTGCGTGGAACATTCTTGGTGGTTATGGGGGGCAGTTATCATTAGGTCACGCAATTTTCTTTGGACTAGGGGCCTATACTTCTACTCTTTTATATTTAAATTTTGACATCTCACCTTGGTTAGGTATCTTTATTGCTGCTGTGATTTCCATCGGAGGCGGTGTATTGCTTGGGTGGCCTACGTTCCGATTAAAAGGGCCGTATTTTACGCTTGCTACCATTGCTTTTGCCGAAGTCATCCGGCATGTCACGCTATACTGGCGAGATTTAACACATGGAGCATCAGGTGTTAACATCCGATTCGATCCTAACTTTGCAAATTTTATATTTCGAGAGTATAGCGTTTACTACTATGCGGTACTGGTATTATTCTTCATCAGTTTAGCCATTGTTTATTGGGTTGATAAAACACGGATTGGCTATTATTTGAAAGCGATCCGTGAAGATGAAGATAGTGCAGAAACACTTGGTATTCATGTTACAAAGTATAAGATGCTAGCCATGATCTTAAGTGCTGGATTAACCGGTATAGCAGGCGTTTTCTATGCACAATACATGCTCTTTTTTGAACCCGATTCCGTATTTAATTTAAACTTTTCCATCGAGATCGCACTTATAGCGATTATCGGGGGAATGGGTACGGTTTACGGTCCGCTTCTTGGTGCTTGTATCATCATTCCTTTAAATGAGATTTTACGATCTTCTTTTCCTGCCTTAAATGGCATGAACTACTTGATTTACGGCATTTTACTTATACTCATCGTGTCCTTTATGCCGAATGGAATCTTACCAATTCTGAAAAGGATCCCTGAAAAACTAAAAGCCCTAAAAACACGGGGAAAAAAGGAGGGAAGAAAAGTTGACTATTCAAGTTAAAAATGTATCGAAACATTTCGGTGGTTTAAAGGCGGTAAACGGAATCGACTTTGATGTTAAGACCAATGAAATTGTCGGGATCATTGGACCGAACGGGGCTGGGAAAACCACACTTTTCAACCTCATTTCTGGGGCTTTGCCAGTCACGACTGGATCGATCCTTTTCAATGGTGAGGACATCACCACTCAAAAGCCCTATGTCATATGCAAGAAAGGGATCGGCAGAACTTATCAGGTCGTCAAACCCTTCGGGAATATCTCAGTATTAGAAAATGTAATGGTCGGGGCTTTTAATAAAACGTCTAACACCAAAGAAGCCAAACAATACAGTTTGGAAATTTTAAAGAAAGTCGGTCTGGATCAGAAGAAAGATCAAATCGGGAACAGTCTAACGATCGCAGACAAAAAAAGACTAGAAGTCGCAAAGGCCCTTGCCACACAACCACAACTTCTTTTGCTAGATGAAGTCATGGCGGGACTGAACCCAAGGGAAGTAAAAGAAATCCTTCCGATTATCAGAAGTTTAAGGAATAATGGCATGACCATTCTTATCATTGAACACATCATGGAAGTCGTGATGAATCTATGTGACCGAATTGTCGTTGTGCATCATGGTGAAAAAATCGCTGAAGGGACACCAAAAGAGATCGCCAACAATAAAGAGGTCATATCAGCCTATCTCGGGGAGGAATTGAGCCTTGCTTAGACTTGAAAATATCAACTTGTTTTATGGTGAAATCCAGGCACTATGGGACCTTTCCTTTACTATTGAGGAAGGCCAGATCGCCGCCTTATTAGGGGCGAATGCTGCTGGGAAATCGAGTACGATCAATACCATATCCGGATTAGAAAAGCCTTCGAGCGGGAGGATCACTTTTTTAGGGAAGGAAATCCATAAGATGGATCCACATGAAATTGTTGAAAAAGGCATTATTCAAGTACCTGAAGGAAGAAAGTTATTCAATTACATGTCCATTCAAGAAAATTTGGAATTAGGCGCCTATTCAAAACGTGCTAAAAAACATTATAAGGAGAATCTAAAACTGGTCTACGACCTATTTCCGATTTTACAAGAACGAAAAAAGCAATTGGCAGGAGATATGAGTGGCGGCCAGCAACAAATGTGCGCCATTGCCAGAGGATTGATGTCTAATCCCAAATTGTTAATTATCGATGAACTTTCTCTCGGTCTCGCGCCGATACTGGTCAAGAAGTTATTGAAGGCATTGCTTGATATCAAAAATACAGGAATTACGATTCTCCTCGTGGAGCAAAATGTCCAGCATTCGTTACAAATCTCCAATAAAGCTTTCGTATTGGAAAATGGACGCCTTGCATTAAGTGGTCCAGCTTCAGAACTTGTTAATGATCCGCATCTCAAGAAAGCGTATTTAGGAATGTAGGTGGTTTGATGTTAGCGGCTGTCAAAACCAAACAAAAAAGGGAAGTTGTGCTCCAAGAGACAGAAAGACCACGATTAAAAGAGGGGGACGTTCTTATTCAAGTGGATTGTTGCGGTGTTTGTGGGAGTGACCTACATGCATACAATCATTCGAAAGGATATGAGTTCGTTCCAAAGCCGATCATCTTAGGCCATGAAATCGCTGGAACGGTCATAGACGTCCATGATCCATCAAATGAGAAATTGATAGGTCAGAAGGTCATCGTTGAATCGATGCACTACTGTGGTGAATGTGACAATTGCCGGATGGGCCGAACATCCATCTGTTTACATAATCAGGTCATCGGCCTTCATTTTAACGGCGGGATGGCGGAATATGTAAAAACGAATGTACAATTCATCCAGAAAATTCCTGATGGTTTATCTCCCACCACTGCTGCTCTCTGTGAGCCGATGGCCATTGCTGTTCACGCCGTCGAAAGAGCGGGAAAGATCAACGACAAACAAGTGGTTCTCGTTCAGGGGCCTGGGATTATCGGTCTTTTCGTCAGCATCATTTGTGTACTGAAAGGTGCCAAGGTCATTTTATCTGGATTAGAACGCGATTTTGAAAGCCGTTTATCAAAATGTCCCTTGTTCGGTGTTGAGCCGCATGTCGTCGAACACGGCCCAGTACCTGATAAAGTGGACCTATTGTTTGAATGTTCGGGTGCCAATTCAGCCGTTCAGCTGGGCTTCAACAGGTTGAAAAAGGGAGGAAAAGCGATCATTGTCGCGTTATACGAAGAAGAGACCTCCCTGTTTCTCACGCAATTGGTCCGAAATGAATGGTCCTTGATAACGAGTTATGGGTGTGATCCATCCGATTATCAACTTGCATTTGAGTTATTGAAATCTCACGAAGAGTCCTTACAGTATGTTGTTGACTATTATTCTCTATCCAATGCTGTCCAAGCTTTTACGGACAGTTTTAACCAGACCGTTTTGAAATCCGTGCTCACGATGGAAACAAAGGAGGGATAGAACAAAACTATGAATCTGGATAAAAACCTAACTAACACATTGGAACTCTTAAAAAGTCATACATCTATTCGGAAATATAAGAATGAAGATGTCCCAATCGATATGCTAAAAGAACTCCTCACTTCGGCACAACATGCTGCAAGTTCCAACTTTGTCCAAGCGTACTCCGTCATTCATGTGACCGATCTTAAGAAGAAAGCAGCGATCGCGACATTGTCCAAGAATGAACCCCAGATTCATTCTGCACCCATTTTATTGTTGTTCTGTGCGGACATGAAGCGGCTGGAGTATGCTTGTCAAAAACACGGAACATCCATGCAATATGATACCGTAGAAAATTTTATCGTCTCGGTGGTAGATACCGCTTTATTTGCCCAAAACTTTGTAGTGGCCGCAGAATCAAGAGGATTAGGTATTTGTTTTATAGGTGGAGTCCGTAACAATCCAGAAGAAATCAGTAAAGTCGTGGATTTACCGGATAAAACATTTCCTCTGTTTGGCATGACAGTCGGTGTCCCGGATGAAATCCAGTTGGTGAAGCCACGTTTGCCCGTGGAGGCGATTCTTCACGAAAATCGCTATCAAGAAGACAAATACCCTGCCCTATTAGAGGAATATGACGTTGAATTGGCGCATTATTATAAAAATCGCCTATCCAATAACAAAGATGCAAACTGGACCAATACCATGAGTTCTTTTTTAGTAGAAAAAAGAAGAGGGTACATGAAATCTTTCCTTGCATCCAAGGGGGTTCATTTGGAGTAGGGTCATCCCAGAAAAGTAGAGGTGGAATATGAAAGGAAACAAGGTTGCTATTATTACGGGTGCAGGGGGAGGAATTGGTCGTGCTATTGCCCTGAGGCTTGCCAAAGATGGTTTCACAGTCGCTTTAAATGATGTTAATGAGGAAGCTGTTCAGCTCGTTTCGGCTGAGATTACGTCAATAGGTCAAGAGAGCCTGACGATTCCTGGGGATATCAGTGATCGAGAACAGGTTTTCCAAATGGTCGACAAAGTCGTCGAACGGTTTGGCCGGTTGGATGCTATGGTCGCAAACGCTGGTATTGTACAAGTGAAGCCATTCATTGAGATTACGGAAGAAGACATGGAAAAAATCTTCCGCATCAATGTGTTTGGGACGCTCTTTTGCATGCAAGCAGCAGCAAAAGTCATGATGAAACAAAAAAGCGGAAAAATCATTACGGCAAGCAGTACATCCGGTAAAAGAGGCGTGGAATTTCTCAGTCATTATGCCGCAACGAAATTTTCCGTCATTGGCATGACACAGACCGCTGCCAAAGAACTGGCCCGTTACGGCATTACAGTCAATGCATATTGTCCAGGCGTCGTCGGGACGAAGATGTGGGAAGAAATCGACCAAAAAATGAGTGAATACCTGAATGTACCATTAGGAGAAACCTTCAAAAACCGAGTCGACAACATCCCATTAGGTAGGGTGGAAGAACCGGAGGATGTAGCGAATCTCTTATCCTTCCTCGCATCAGATGACGCCAATTATATGACGGGACAAGCCATCATGATCGATGGTGGAATCGTTTTTTCTTAAACGAAACGCTTCAATATAAACCAAACAGGAGGATGAAAGCATGGCTAATACAACAACAAAAGATTTTTCGTTGCTCGATTTAGAGGAAGTCAAACTATTTGTGAATGGTAGCTGGGTAACAGCCAGTACAGATACCTTTTTCACTTTAAAGAATCCCTCGACAAAGGAAGTCATCGCAAATGTCCCTCGTGGTGGAAGGGATGAGGCCAAGAATGCTATCGAAGCTGCGAATGCCGCTTTTCCGCAATGGTCTAAATTGACGGCTAACGATCGAGCGGACTATCTATTAAGGCTTCGTGATTTGATGTTGGAAAATGAAGAAGAATTAGCGACTTTGATGAGTATGGAGATGGGAAAAGCATTTGGGGAATCCATCGGGGAAGTGAAATATGCCGCTAATTTCCTATCGTGGTATGCCGAAGAGGGTCGCCGTGTTTATGGGGAGACGATTCCAGCATCCTCGCCGAATAAACGATTATTTGTCATTAAACAGCCTGTTGGAGTCGTTGCAGCGATCACACCTTGGAACTTCCCTCTAGCCATGATGACGAGAAAATTAGGACCAGCTTTAGCAGCAGGATGTACGGGGGTTGTAAAGCCGGCCAGTCAATCGCCACTTTCTGCCCTTGCATTTGCAAAATTAGTAGAAAAAGCAGGGATTCCTAATGGTGTCGTTAATATCGTAGCAGGGAAAACCCAAGAAATTTCTGATGAGATCTTCGAGAATCCGGTTGTGAAGAAGGTATCTTTTACAGGATCTACAGACGTGGGCAAAACACTCGTCGAAAAATCAGCGAAACAATTGAAGAAACTGTCCCTTGAATTAGGTGGACATGCCCCTTTCATTGTCTTTGAAGATGCTGATTTGGATAAGGCTGCCGAAGGTGCATTAGCCAGTAAATTCAGAAATGCGGGACAAACATGTATCTGTGCCAACCGAATATACGTTCATGAGAATGTGAAAGAAGAGTTTGCTACACGTTTTATCGAGAAGGTAAGGCATCTAAAAGTGGGAGACAGCCTCGATCCATCTGTGCAAATTGGTCCTCTTGTCAATGAGGACGGTCTAAACAAGGTCGTGGAACATGTGAAGGACGCTCAATTAAAAGGGGCGGTTGTTTTAGAGGGAGGACATATTAAAGAAGATGGAGATGGGTATTTCTTTGAACCTACCGTCATCGACAATGTATCCAAAGATATGTTCATCATGTCAGAAGAAACGTTCGGGCCAGTCGCCCCATTATTCACATTCAGCAGTGATGAGGAGGTAATCATTGAAGCAAACGATACAGAATATGGCTTAGCGGCCTATTTATATACCTCCAATTTGGAAAGAGCCGTACGGGTTTCTGAATCCTTGAATTTCGGTGTCATCGGATTAAATGATGCGGTACCTGGTGTTCCACAAGCGCCGTTTGGTGGTATGAATCAAAGTGGTTATGGTCGGGAAGGTGGCCATCAGGGCATCAAAGACTACCTAGAAGAAAAGTTCATTTCCTTAAGCTTGTAAAAGGCTTATAGAAATCCTAATCAGGCCGGTCGTATCAACGTGGATATGGCCGGTACCATCTATTAAACATGGATAAAAACAGCGGAAGACTTACAAGATGTGGAGGGAAATGATATGCGAGCGCTTATGAAAACAAAATCGGGTTTCGGCAATATGGAATTGTTGGACATTCCAGAGCCGGTATGCGGTGCGACCGAAATTAAAATCAAAGTTCATTATTCCGGTATTTGTGGGACTGATTTGCACATCTACCATGATTCCTATAAGAATTATCCCCCTGTCGTTATTGGGCATGAATTTTCAGGGGAAGTGGTAGAGTCGGGTAAAAACGTCAATCACATCCATTCTGGCGATCATGTGATGGTTCTTCCATCGATCGCATGGATATGTAAAAAATGCATGTATTGTAAACAAGGCTATTATATGTTCTGTTCAGAACGAAGAAGCATCGGGAGTGGCGTTCATGGAAGTTTTACGGAATATGTCGTTGTTAACGAAGAGATGGTGTTTAAAGTCCCGCCAAATCTTTCATTACAAGAAGCTGCTCTTGCTGAACCACTTGCTTGTGCTGTCCAAGCCATTGAAGAATTAACCGAGATTCACACTGGTGACTGGGTCCTTCTTTCTGGCCCAGGCCCTATTGGGCTGATTTGTTTAAGTTTACTCGTTGCCAAAGGATGCAATGTCATGGTTACGGGAACGACCCAGGATGAAAAACGTCTTCAGATTGCAAGAGAACTCGGTGCCAATGCCGTTATCGATGTCTTCACGGAAGATATAGAAGAAATTGTCCGTGAAAAGACGTCCGGACTTGGAGTAGACATCGCCGTCGAATGTTCGGGAGCGCCCTCTGCGGTCAATACTTCTTTACAATCTTTGAAGAAAATGGGGAAATACATACAGGTTGGCATAATCGGAAGTGAGGTTGAGATGGATATGGATACCATCCTTTACAAGCAACTGCAATTATTTGGATCCTATGCACATTCGATGAAAACCTGGGATAAAATCAAAAAAATCCTTTCTTTAAATGCCGTCCATCTTAAACCTATCATTACAGATGTTCTTCCATTGAGTGCATGGGAACGTGCCTTCGAAATTTGTGAAGCAAAAGAGTGTGGAAAGGTCCTATTATATTATGACTATTAAATTGACAAGTGAATCGTAAAGATGTTTGTAGCCTAGCAGATTTGAATCGATTAAAGGAGGTTTATAACATGCAAACCAGTTATCCAAATTATGTTCAAAAGCTTGGAAAAGAGAAGATTGTTGATTTGTTGTATCAAATGCTGTTGATCCGGGGGTTTGAAGAGACGGTCGAGAAATTATTCATGGAAGGAAAAATTCACGGGACTATGCACTTATGTATCGGGCAGGAACCGACGGCTGTTGGCGCATGCGCGGTGTTAACAGATGAAGATAAAATTACCAGTACCCATCGAGGACACGGCCATTGTATTGCAAAAGGGACCGATATCAATCGAATGATGGCAGAGCTTTTAGGAAAGGAGACCGGACACTGTAAAGGAAAAGGTGGATCGATGCATATTGCCGATCTGGACAAAGGGAATCTGGGCGCAAATGGGATTGTGGCAGGCGGTTTACCGTTAGCTTGTGGGGCGGCATTTACCTCCTTAAAGAAAAATCTCGGCTATTCCGTTGTGTGTTTTTTTGGTGATGGTGCGACAAACGAAGGGAGCTTCCATGAATCCCTCAACCTTGCATCAATCTGGAATCTACCGGTCATTTTTTTCTGTGAAAACAACCAATATGGAATGTCCGGAAATATAACTGAAATGACCAATGTCGAAAACTTGGCCGAACGGGCAGCTTCATATGGGATACCAGGTGAAACCATTGATGGCACCGATGTTTTAAAAGTCTTTGAAACGACACATAAAGCCTTGGAACGTGCTAAGAAAGGGGAAGGCCCTACTTTAATTGAAGCTAAAACCTATCGCTGGAAAGGGCACTCCAGAAGTGACGCCAGAAAATACCGTACACGAGAAGAAGAAAAGGATTGGATGAAAAAACGAGACGGGATTTCAAATTTTAAACAACAACTCCTTCATGATGAAGTACTTACTGAGAAGGAAATCGTCGAGTTAGAACAAAAAGTGCAAAAGGTACTGGAAGATGCGATTGAGTACGCAGAAAATAGCCCTGAGCCATCACTCGATCTTCTTGAAGAAGATGTCTTTGCCTAAAAGCATAAATACAGGGAGGAATTGATATGCGCAAAATTACCTATGCCGAAGCATTGAGAGAAACCATGATACAAGAGATAAAAGCCAATAAGGACGTATATATTCTCGGTGAAGATATTGGGATTTATGGAGGAGCGTTCGGTGTGACAAATGGGATGGTCGAAGAGGTAGGACCTGAAAAGGTCCTGAATACCCCGATCTCAGAAGCGGCGATCAGTGGTCTAGCGGTCGGGTCGGCCCTGACCGGGATGCGGCCCATTTTGGAATTGCAATTTTCCGACTTCATCACCATAGCGATGGATCAAATCGTGAACCAAGCCGCCAAATTAAGATATATGAACGGTGGAAAAGGGATGATCCCAATGGTAGTCCGAACGCCTGGTGGGTCCGGAGCCGGTTTTGCAGCACAACACTCCCAAAGTTTAGAGGCATGGATGACCCATATTCCGGGATTAAAAGTCGTGCAACCATCCACCCCATACGATGCTAAAGGTCTATTAAAAGCTGCCATTGATGATAACAATCCTGTCATCTTCTATGAGCACAAACTCTTATATGGACAAGTTGGAGATGTCCCTGAGGAGCGTTACAGTATTCCGCTCGGTGAAGCCGATATTAAGCGCGAAGGTTCTGATGTGACTGTTGTAGCAACTTCAATGATGGTCCATCGCGTCCTTCAAGCCGCTGAAGAACTTGAAAAGGAAGGAATCAGCATCGAAGTGATCGATCCACGAACCCTTGTGCCTCTGGATATAAAGACCATCGTTGAATCTGTCAAGAAGACTAGTCGGGCAGTGGTGGTTTATGAAGCTGTACAACGCGGAGGTTATGGCGCCGAGATTGCAAGTATCATTAACGAAAGTGAGGCGTTCGATTATTTGGATGCACCTGTTACGAGGGTTGGAGGCAAACCGGTGCCCATCCCTTACAATCCGAAACTGGAAGAAAAAGCAGTCCCCCAAGTCGAAGATATACTGAAAGCCGTCAAATCAACATTGATTACACATGTCTAAGAGGAGGTGAGATGATGGCGGAAGAAGTGGTTATGCCAAAACTCGGTGCTACTATGCAAACGGGAACGATCATTAGTTGGCTGAAAGAAGAAGGGGACCCGGTCGAAACAGGGGAACCTATCCTCGAAATTATGACTGACAAGATCAATATCGAAGTAGAAGCCAATGCCACAGGTGTGTTGCTTAAAAGATTATACGACGTCGATACAGAAGTTCCGGTCATGTTACCGATTGCCTATATTGGAGAACCTGGGGAGAGCTTCCCAGATCGAAGAAGCGATTTACAGGACGAACACAGGACAACCCTAGGCCAAGAGGAGGACAGGACAGAGAGCGAAAACGAGCAAACAGAACCTATTTCATCGACCAACGTCCACACCAAACCACGTCGAACGCCGGCAGCACGAAAGTTGGCGATGAGTCATGGGATCGACCTAAACCAAATCAATGGGACAGGTCCGAATCATCGTATCCATGTGAAGGATGTCCAAGCTTATATCCGACAACAAACGAAGGTTTCTCCGCTTGCGAAAAAAGTGGCTGAACAAAATGATCTATCCGTTATGGACTCATCTGGTAAAAGGGTTAAAAAAGAGGAGGTAATGAGACAAGTTCCGAGGCCAAGGGATCGATTTATTCCTTATCATGGCATTCGGAAAGCGGTTGGAAACCGGATGCATCAAAGCTCTCATACGGCCCCTCATATCACGCTAACGACAGAAGTAGATATGATGACTTCAATCGAATTACGGAAACGGCTGCTCGATAGAATCGAGCGACAAACGGGGTATCGCTTGTCTTATACAGAAATCATCATCAAGTCTGTTGCTCATACACTGAACGCCCATCCGATGATGAATGCATCACTAAACGGAGACCGTATTGATCTCCACTCAGACGTTAATATTGGCCTTGCAGTCGCAATTCCAAACGGTTTGGTTGTACCTGTCATCAAGAATGCTGACAAAAAAGGTTTGGCAGAGCTTACAGAAGAAAGCAAAACCCTAGCTCAAATAGCGAAAGAAAATCGTTTATCACCCGATCAAATCTCTGACGGAACCTTTACGATCAGTAATCTAGGGATGTATAGCATCGACACGTTCACACCCATCATCAATCAGCCGGAGTCTGCCATTTTGGGTGTTGGACGTATCCGAGAACAGGTTGTTAGCGTCAACGGTACCATCGAGGCCAGACCACAAATGTCGTTGAGCCTTTCTTTTGACCATCGTGTGATTGATGGTGCCCCTTCAGCCCAATTCCTCACGGACCTAAAGGAAATACTAGAAAATCCATACGAGCTATTGGTTTGAGGTGTTAAAGATGAAACATTATGATACAGTTGTCGTCGGTGGTGGGCCAGGCGGGTATGTTGCAGCAGAAGAGGCAGCGAAATACGGCCATTCCGTAGGGCTGGTTGAAATGAAACATCTGGGTGGTACATGTCTAAATACAGGCTGTATCCCTTCTAAAACCTTATTACGGCATTCCGAAGCCCTGGAACTCATGGAAAAAGCCAGGCAATGGGGGATCGAGTACACAAATGTTTCGGTCTCCTTTGACAAAATGATGCAACGGAAGGATACGGTCATTAAAAGTCTGCGTCAAGGTGTCGCTTCCTTACTTCAAAAAGAACAAGTCGATATTTATAACGGAAAGGGGACGATCCATCAGGATCACCGGATTTCCATCGAATCGGACCATGGCACAGATATCATCTCAGCACGAAACATTATCGTTGCCACAGGTTCAAAACCTTTTATACCTCTGATTAATGGGGTTGACGAAACAACAGTCCATACGAGTGACACGATTTTTGAGTTGGATCATATTCCGAAGTCCCTCGTCATCATAGGGGGCGGGATCATTGGGGTAGAGTTCGCCTGTATTTTTTCGAGCTTAGACGTCGAGGTTACAATTATTGAAATGGAAAATAGATTGATAGCGGGTGAGGATGAAGATGCATCAGAACTCATCACAAAGAAATTAAAAAAGGACAGTGTCAACATCTTTACGTCTGCCAAAGTCCAAGCCGCATCTGAAACAGTAGATGGGAAAGAAGTTCATTTGGAGTTAGAAGATGGAAAACGCCTTACTCTAGAATGTGAGGAAATCTTGCTCGCATCTGGACGGACGCCAAACTTATCCGCTTGTACTAAACTCAACTTGCAAATGAATGGTTCTTTCATAGCGGTCAATCATCACATGGAGACGAGTATGCCGAACATTTATGCAATAGGTGATGTGATCGGGGGGTGGCAGTTGGCGCATGTCGCTAGTGCAGAAGGTATAGTCGCAGCCGCGAATGCGAGTGGTCATGATAAACAGGTCGATTACAAGGTCGTCCCACGATGTATTTATACACTCCCTGAGATTGCCAGTGTGGGGTTGACCGAAAAGGAAGCTATGAAGAAGGGATATACGGTCCGAACCGAAACCATACCCTTAGGGTCCAACGGAAAAGCGTTTGCGATGGACGAGAAAAATGGTTTTGTGAAGCTTATTGCTGAAGAAACATTTGATGAAATTCTTGGAATCGTTATGGTCGGTCCACATGTAACAGAGATGATATCAGAAGCCTCTTCTTTTATCACACTGGAAGGAACCGTTCAGGAATTGGCATCGCTTATACATCCTCATCCAACATTGTCAGAAGGAATTTGGGAAGTAGCGAAACGTTGGTTAGCTAAGAAGAAGCAGCCCATTACAAGATAAATCTTTTAAAAAATAGTTGTTTTCATTTTAACGCTTGGTTCTCTTATCCAAGCGTTATTTAGCTGATGGTGTCTAATGTATGTTTATTTTGTCTTTTATCTTTTGGAAATAAGGTGTTATTATTATAATAGTTGAAAAACTTTGAATCTTTAGTCTGCCCATCTATTAAAAAATTTCTATAGGTGAGGGGAGAACGGTGAAAAAAGTGTATACATATAAAGAACTGTATAACAAGTGGGAAAAATTTATTAATGGTGGACGGGATTTGTCACACTTACGCAAAGAGGTATCCGAATCTTGGATACGTTGTCGAAAGTCAAATGTCAATCCTTTTAAAAAACCACCTCTTTTAGATAAGGATGAAATTAGGGAATTATTAAATAAAAACCGGTATTTGATTGACGTGGTATCTCCTTTTATTAATCTGATTAGTGATTTAACAAAAGAAACAAACTTTATTTTTGTCCTTGCAGATAATAAGGGAAATATTCTAGATGTAAGAGGCGATCAATCTATTATAGAAAATGCCAAAAAAAGTAATTTTGAAATTGGTGCAAATCGATCAGAAAATGCTGGAACCAATGCAATTAGTGTTGCTATTAGTACCCGATCCCCCATTCAAATTGCCGGTCCAGAGCATTATAATGTTCATTTTCATCAATGGACATGTTCCTCCGCACCTATCCATGATACAAAAGGAAATTTACTTGGTGTTCTAACACTTTCAGGCCATTATTCCTTAAAACATACTCATACGTTAGGCATGGTTGTTTCTCTCGTTAAAGCCATTGAAAAAGAATTATATCTTAAAGAAAAAATCTTTAATAAACAAAAAAGTATCAACCATTCATCTAAAAACAACTATACTTTTAACGATATCATCGGTAAAAGTAAAAAGATGCAAGAAACGGTCCAAATTGCAAAGAAAGTTGCCAAAATGGACACTAGAGTAATCGTTGAGGGGGAAAGCGGTACCGGAAAAGAATTGTTTGTGCAAGCTATCCATAATGCCAGTAACCGGAAGGACAAACCATTTGTTGCCATTAATTGTGGAGCGGTCCCTTATCAACTAATTGAAAGCGAATTATTCGGGTTTCAAGAAGGGGCGTTTACTGGAGCAAAAAAAGGGGGGAAGCCTGGGAAGTTTGAATTGGCGAATGGTGGAACGTTATTTTTAGATGAAATAAATAGTATGTCTGAAGATATGCAGGTAAAATTATTAAGGGTACTTCAACAAAATGAAATTACCCGTGTCGGAGACGTTGATCCGATCCCTATTAACGTCCGTGTAATAGCTGCTTCCAACCAATCGTTAGAATCGTTAGTAGAAAAGGAAGAATTCCGTAAGGATTTATATTATCGGTTAGGTATTATGGTAATTGAAGTTCCGCCTCTTCGCGAAAGATTAGAAGATATCCCAGATCTTTTTAGCGCTCTTTTAGCAAAAATATGTACGCGGCTAGGCGTTAAAACATATGATTACAATCAAGATATCTATTCCTATTTGGAAAACTATCATTGGCCAGGGAATATACGAGAATTAGAAAATTATATCGAAAGAGCCGTGGTCTTGACACAAGGACAAAGAATTTCCATTGAACATTTTCCTACTAAAGTGGTTGATCATATTTTTCAGAATGAAAGTATTGAACTAACCACCCTTGAAAAAGTTGAGAAGGAATCTATTCGTAAAGCTCTGGATGTTTTTAATGGCAATATTACTAAAACCTCTGAAATGCTTGGAATCACTCGGAAAACGTTGTATAAAAAGATTGATATGTATAAATTGAGAAAAAATCAAATCAGTTAATATTTCATACACGACAGGAGATTTAAGTAATGATAAAAAAAATAGAGCATATTGGCATTGTTGTAAGCAACATGGATCGATCTATTCATTTTTATGAAACTGTTTTAGGTCTGTCCTTACGTTCAAGACAATTTCTAAATGAACAAGTAGAGCTCGCATTCTTGTCCTATCCTAACCATTCGAATGTGGAGATTGAATTGATAAGTGGTAAAGGCGAAATCGAAGTTGAAGGAAAAGTGAATCACCTTGCTTTTACCGTTGATAATATCGAAGAAGAAATTAACAGACTGAACCAACTGGATGTTAAAATGGTGGATTTTGAGCCTCGAATCGTGTTAAAGGAGCATATCAAAATTGCGTTTTTCGAGGGACCGGATGGAGAAAAGCTAGAATTAGTCGAAAGGTGAAGACGATTACTCTTACTGTATCAAACCAAAATGCTATCAATCTTCTAATTTTTTCTTGATAGTGTACGTAAGACCGTTCACTAAAAAGCCACTCCAAAAAAGTGCTGTAATCTAAATTAAATGAAATGAAAAACGTAACCAATGCTCTTTTTTTTCGTCAGAGGTGCAAACAAATAAATATCAAAGCAAAATGCACTGGAATGATCGGATTGCGTCCATTGTTCTGTTAAAGGGGCTTTTCTTCAAGAAGGAGAAGAGCTCCTATTAAAGTAAAGAGGTAGGTTCATGAAAGAAGGGGTGTGTTTTATGAAAGAAATTAAATGCATACATTCAGCCTAAATTAAAAGTACTATTATCTTTCGCTACCCCGGAAAAGAACATCGCAAGAGAGAATAACCTTTATATACATTCACCTGTCTAAGAATTGTAAGAATACGACTTCAAAATGAGATTATAGGTTGTATTACGAATCATTGTGAAATAATACATATTTAGTTTACTTTTATATTCCCAATTATATTTAGTCATACATAATTTATTAACCCCATAAGATGATATATCTAGTTTATATGGGGAGTGTAAGTATGGGTGAATATCAAGTAACAGAAGCAATGCTTGAAAAATTTTATAGGCTTAATCAAAAGAAAAAGGAAATTGAATCTGCCATGAAGGAAATGAAAAAGCAATTCCATAATTACTTTGATGAGACGGTAGGCGAAAGTGTTAAAGGGCAAGTAACAGTTGGGGATTACATATTACAAAGGCAAGTTAGAGCAATTGAGAAATTTAATGAAGCGAAGACGGTAGAGAAATTAGAGGAACTAAAATTAGAAGATTTAATGGTGAAAAAACCGGATATCGACAAAATGAAAGCAGCGATTAACCTTGGTATTTTAAAGGAAAATGACCTAGAAGATTGTCGGGTTATCAATATTTCCCCAGCTATCTCAGTAAAAACTAAATGAACAAATGAATGATATTTCATATTCAAGAATGGATACAAGGATTAAATAACGCGTTAAATAGATAATAATGGAATTCTTGTTACACTAAAAGGGCGTAATTCAGAGTAATTGAAATGCTTCCGTTATTCCGGTAAAGAGGCTTTAATTGAAGCAATCATTAAAAAGAAATAGGGTTAGAGGATATTCCCTCTAAGCCTATTTGATGTGAATTATACTTTGAATAATTACACGTACACTATGATTTCCCTTGTGATTTGGTCCGTGTTTTTGCTTTTTGCACCTCACAAGTGAACCCGTTACCTTTATAGGCGAGGGTTTCGTATTCGAATCATTAACCGTATCTCTTATGAAATAATAGTGTTTTTTATTGCTGCTTGAATATAATCCTCAACTGTTTGTATAAATGTCTTTGCTGCAAATCCTAAGTATTTATCCGTTCGATATATGAGACAAATATTTTGGCTTGGTGTGGGGTTCGTAATTTTGATGAGTTGAATGTTCTTATTTGGAAGATTTTCGATTAGAAGTCTTGGCAGAATCGTTGCACCGATCCCCTTTTCAACCATGGTGAGCAACGAGGATAAGGTGGTTGTTTCCATTTTCGGTTTCATTCGGAATCCCCCTGCTTGACAATGATGATCAATTAATTGGCGGCACTGATGATCAGGAGGGAACAGGACGGTGTTCACCTCTTGCAGATCTGAAAGTGGAACCGACTTTTTCTTTGCAAGTGTTGTTTCTTTCAAGACGGCCAAGGAGAATTCCTCATGGAAAAGTGGAATTTGCATGATCCGTTCATCTGGATCGGGGGATGTGGTTACCCCAATATCAATCTTGCCCTCAATGACTTGATCGGTCACCTGGCTTGTTTCAATCAGGGATATGGAAACATTCGGGTATGTATTGTGGAAATCCAATAGCAAAGAATTGAACATAAGGTCTGCATCACCGAGGCAGAACTCCGATGGTAAGGGAACCGCCTTTCAGCTGTTTAAGTTCCGAAATGCTTTCCTGTGCTTGTTTAATATGCAAAAAAATATGCTTGCACTGTTCATATAACAGTTCACCTGCTTCTGTAATCGTGATCCGTTTATCGATACGATTAAAGAGGGGGGCACCCAATTCACTTTCCAGTAACTTGATCTGCTGGCTCAAGTTAGGCTGTGAAACCATAATTTTCTCTGCTGCTCTTGAAAAATGAAGCTCTTCATAGACCACCATGAAGTATTCCAACTGCCGCAATTCCATGCTATCGCCCTCTTTCCAAATATTATCATAATTATAACTTATCATAATGATAAGAAACACTGCATTGATAAAGTTTTGGGGGCTGGATATACTTGTGTTGTACCGATTGTTAGAATTTTTAAAAAATGAATGGAGGTTTTATTATTATGTCTAGTGCATTGTTAAGCATGGCCGCATCTGTCCGCCAAATGGTTATCCAGCAGGTTCATTCCATCCCCGAGGAGCTGTTCGATGTTCAACCAGATCAATTCAATAATACGATTCGATGGAATGTGGGACATATCGCCTTTGTCCATGAGTACTTTCTTTCATTAGGTCTACCAATTGATTCAAGACTTCCAAATAACTACGGATCATTATTCAAACCAGGAACAAAGCCGGTTGATTGGAGCGACATTCCTCCAACAAAAGAAGAGCTTCTTCAAAATCTATCAAGGCAGCTTTCCGGCTTTTCTGAGATTGATCCTAGTGTCTTCGACAAACAAATGGATCCACCGAAAGAGCTTGGTCCACTGAAATTTGAAACGTTTGGAGAGGTCTTCAACTTTGCAATCGTCCATGAAAGTATGCACTTTAGTACAATTTCATGCCTGTTAAAAGTACTTCAATATCAAAAAGTCTAGGGAGGCATATGTAATGCCCTACTATGAACCAAAGATCACACACAACTGTTCTTTAAGGATTGGGGCAACGGTAAACCGATCGTCTTCATTTCAAGCTGGGCGATCAGTTCCCGGATGTGGGAATATCAAATGGTCGAACTGTACAATGAAGGGCTTCGTTGCATTGCGTATGACCGGAAGGGGAACGGGCGTTCGGATGGTCCAGGAAAAGGATATGACTATGACACGCTCGCTGTGATGATCTCAATGCTTTGATCGTACATCTTGATCTCCGGGAAATTACGCTTGTAGGACATTCGATGGGGAGTGGTGAGATTGTCCGATATTTAACGAGATACGGCAGCAATCGCATCGATCGGATTGTTCTGCTTGCAGGGAGTGTGCCTTTTCCATTAAAGACGGCGGATAATCCGGACGGGTTCGATAGAGGCTTTATTGATTCGATGCGCGATGCATGGAAAAGAGATTTTCCAAGCTGGCTTTTTGAGGCTGAACAACCTTACTTTGGTGTAGGGCTTCCTGGGTGTAACGTTTCAACAAAGATTGGTGAATGGACCAGATGGGATATGCTCCATACTTCCTTTAAGGCTGTTCTTGACTGTTATGAAACGGTTATCGAGACTGATTTTCGAGATGAAATACGTAAAATCGATGTTCCTGCGTTGATCATTCACGGTGACAGCGACCAGTCAATGCCTATGGAGATATCTGGAGAGAAATCAACACAGCTTATACCGGATAATAAGTTCATTGTATACGAGAACGGTCCACATGGCTTACCCATGCTGAACGACTAACAAAGGATCTTCTGTCAATTATCAAACAGAAAGAGATGGAACCCTGTTAAAGAGAATTCACAAAACAAACGAGTGTTTTTCCATGAAGGGGAAAGCACTCGTTTGGCGCTTCTGCAATATCTTACCCTATGATTGATTCCTCGGTTTGAACCGTTTTAAAACTGATGGTTTTAATCAATCGTGTCAGATCTTGGAGCTTGTTTTAATATCAGGATATTTAGGTTATAAATAATCTATTAAAGGAAAATTATGCAATATTCAAATTAAGTCAGTTACAGGGTTTAATACGGAATCTTGCTGTCTATTCACCGCCATTGCTGGTTACGACAGGTGTAAAGTCACGTTTATTGAAAACGCCGTTTCTACTGTCCACAAGAAGACAATTACAAAATGCTAGGGCTAAACATCCGCGACTTTGTCGGAACGGTTCTGTATTGGACACATGTTATTAAAGTAATAGATTATTAGGAATATGCTAACAAAATAAATACTCAAAGTCTTAAACAATAACAATTCAAGAATATTGAATTGCGCGGTCGTTTTTTTGTTATCGGGGGTACTTGCTGAATAAGCAACTGGATCCATACATGCTCAAGAGTTAGGCAAGATTGTTGAATAAAGTTGAGGAATCTCTCTATTATAGACAAATATTTTAGGAGGATTTATGGCTATAAGTACTGTTGGACAAAAGGTGAATATAGAAGGAAATGAACTATATTATGAATATATTGAAGGTTCTACAAACAATATAACAATTGTGTTTGAATCTGGATATGGTTGGGATTTGAATAACTGGAATCCAATTAGGAACGATGTTTCGAAGTTTGCAAATTTGTTCTTTTATGATAGGGACGGTGTTGGCAGAAGCGGGAAAAGTAATAAACCAAAACATAGTATTCAAATTATCAAGAACCTTAGAAATCTACTAAAAAAGGCAGATATCAAACCACCATATTTTCTTGTAGGACATTCCTTCGGGGGTGTAAATGTCAGATTATATGCTAGTAAGTATCCAGAAGAGGTTGCAGGAATAATTCTGTTAGACTCCGTTCACGAAGATCAAAATAAGATAATGGTTCCGTTATTTTCAGAGAAAGTACGAAAAGAGTATTTAGGGCAATTTGTTGTAGAGGCTACGCTAAATGAATTTGAAGAAAGTTTGGAGCAAGTAAGGGGAGCAAAACTTGGAAGCGTTCCTCTTCTCGTTATTACTGGTGGTACACAGTCCTATCATACTACACAATCTATGGCTCAATGGATGGAATTTCAGAAGGAACTTGCCAATCTCTCATCAAAAAGTAATCATCTTATTATTAAAAAGGCTGGACACGCTATCCACATTGACGATCCTAAAGCTGTTATAAATGCTATTAAGGAGATGAGGGCTAAATTATAAACCGATCTTATTCCGGTTAACTTTTAAATTCTTTACATTGACATATCGGGAAAAGTCGATTAGTTTAAAAGTATGAAGTATATCGATATTTTTAAATCCCTATCAAATGAAACACGCATAGAAATATTGAGATGGTTGAAAGAACCAAAAAAACACTTTGACAATCCCCCGGGCAAAGATCCAAAAAATATTGATGAAAAAGGTGGCGTATGCGTAGGTGTTATTCAAAAGAAAGCACAATTGTCACAATCAACGACATCTCAATATCTAGCTATGATGCAGAAGGCTGGCTTGTTGAAATCTGAACGACACGGAAAATGGACTTACTACCGAAGAAATGAAAAAACGATTCAAGATGTATCCGTATACTTAAAAGAAAAACTTTAATTGGTTTTTCTTATCCATATATATCGATATTTCCCGATATATAAATATGTTTTTGGGTCAGTCTAAATACTAACGATTTATTCTGGAAAAAAACTAAAGGAAAGAAGGGATCATAGTGAAGGTACTGACAGTTGTTACTCATCCTAGAGAGAACTCTTTGACTTTTAAAGTTGCTGGTCATTTCGTCGAAGGCCTTAAAAAAGCTGGTCACGAAACAGAGGTATTAGATCTATATCGTAGCGGTTTCAATCCCGTACTTTGGGAAGAGGATGAACCTGATTGGTCAAACGAGGTTCAACAATACTCTTCAGAGGTTGAAACCGAAATAGAACGCATGAAAAGACATGATGCCCTAGCTTTTATTTTTCCACTCTGGTGGTGGAGCATGCCCGCCCTACTAAAAGGGTATATAGATCGCGTTTGGAACTATGGGTTTGCTTACGGACCAGGAAAGCTTAAGCATGAAAAAGTGTTATGGCTAAGCCTAGCCGGTGCACCAATTGAGCGTTTTGAGAAGAGGCAGTACGATAAGATGATGTCAAGATATTTCAATGTTGGTTTGGCGAATTATTGCGGAATCCAAAATTCGCAATTCGAACTTTTATATGAAACCATAAATGTACAGCCCGGATATATGAAAGAGTGGTTGACTCAAGCTTATAATCTAGGACTGCACTACGCCAAATATTAAGTTTTGAGGTTTTCTTAATGCGACTATGTGACCTTTCCGCTAAAAATGGGTTAAAAAATGTTGTATTCAAGAATCGGGGGGGCCTCTTGCTTATAAAATATAAATAACTAATTTTTAAAACGTTCATCCGAAGAAGGGCTGCCACCCAACGTTTTTTTATCCAGCTTCATCCTTTCCTCTTATTTTGAGTATAACAGTTTGATCATTAGAATCGGGAGCGATTGTGAAGTAATAAAAGCCTAATTCTCGTTTATAACATTGTATTGAGGAGTTAGGCTTTTTATATTTGGGTTTCTTAGCGTAGGATTTACATCAAAATGTTGCCGATATCCCACTTAGAGGGATAATATCACTTTAGATAGTTTTTATAGAAATTCATATGTTTTAATGAAGACTACCCTTCAAGAAATTCTCTTTTTATTGCCTGTGACAAACGGTGCAGATTTGTCATCTTTATTAAGTATACGAGTATATGAGGCAAAATTACTCAATTATAAAAGGACATACTTCGGGTGGAGAATGACTATAGTCCGCTTTGTTTTTTCGACAATCGAAACAACGAAAGTATGATTTGCCTTGTCCGATTTGTGATTCATGGGTTACGGCAACAAAATCTACGAGTAGTAATGTGACTGACCAATAAGTAATCATTTTTCCTCAGGGCTGGGTTGCTTGGCTAATTCTCTGCCTTCTGCGGTACGTTCTACGATCAAATCTCGTTCGAACTGTGCAAATGAACCTAAAATATTGAGAGAAGCATTTGTAAATTGTTGTGGCCATCGGATCCTGCTTCAAATTCCATGGCTTTTTTTATTCTCCATTCGATGTAAATTTCAGGCCCTTAAATTAACGTTTGCTTAACGTTTAAGTAACGTTTAATTAACGTTACTTCTGTAGACTGTACAAAACGCACATTAAAAATTCCTGTCCCCTGGATCCTGATTATAAATTCCCTAGAATTCTGTTTTAAATATTAAGAAAATTTAAATTTATACCATGATTTGGTTGCATTTCCTTTTTACCCTTAATTTGATCAGGGTACATATTGAATCACATATTGTTTAGTTGATCGGGTTATTTTTTTTACCTGAATTTCTACATACGGGGCAACATATGGTCCTGTTAAAGTAAATTTAGCCTTTTATATTAAGGGTTTATGGATCCTTATAAAAAACGGCTAAATTACAGCGACCCTTACCAGATCTATCCCTATTTAATTTATAGCATCCGAATGATGCACCGAAAGGAGGCGATTTTCCTTGGTAATGGTGACGAAAGGTAAGGAAGAAGAACTCAAAAAACTAACTAAAGTCTTCCTAAAGTCTTCTCCATTATGGGGATCAGTAGTAGGGTATTTTTACTTATCAAATAACCCTGAGGTAGTAACAAATCTGTATCCCTACATCCAAAAAGGTATAGGTGCACTTGCTATAGGTGGAACTTGTTTGCTAGGGGGAGCCATAACGAGGCATTATACAACACGAAAGAAGGAGAAAACACAGTACAAATACTTTCGAATGATTCCGCACATCGAACAAAGAAACAATCCTACCCGCATACGAGAAATGATTGAACAATTTATAGGATACAGGAGGCCGTTTTACATCCGCTTCCTAAAAGGCCGCGAATGGTTTCAATGGTTGATCCACAAGGACGAAAACGAAGAAATAAGTTTTTACATCGGTTGTCCCGGAGATCGTCAGACCGGAATTATCAAAACGCTTGAAAATGCGTACCCAGAAGCGGAATTTCACAAGGTTGAAGGAATTCCACTAAGTGGATCCGAGGGAAGCGGGGGAAGGATGACGTTTTCGACAAAGGGCCTTGATAAGAGGCTGCCGTTAATACCTTTTGAAGGGATTGACGGGATCGGGAACATGGTTTCGTTCATGGAGAAAGATACCTGGATCGATGTAACCTTTTCTCCAGGTAGCAATTACAAAATACGTAGGAAATTAAGAAAAGCTGAAAAGGCTATGAGGAAAGATTATAGCAAGATATCTGATATGGATTCTTACGAAAAGGAAAGATTCAAGGCAATCAGTACCCGTTTATCGGGTCGGGATGAATCCTTTCATGTATCAGTATCAATTTTAGGAAGTAGCAAAGCTACCTTGTATTCGATTGCAAATAGTATCGGAACCATGATGAACGGTGAAAACCGGTTAATCCTTCGAAAGCATAGCAAGCCAATTAAAAAATGTCCGTACCCTATGAAACATGTAATGGATTGGACCGGTCAAGAACTTGAACAAATGGTTCATTTACCAGACATGAGACATGATGCAGCTGAGGATATCCCGCACCTGGAGAAAGGAGAGCGGAACCTTAATAAGAACGAGTTTTCGCACGGTATCACGATCGGAAAGATGAAACACCCTTTCGTTAAAGATCGAGAAGTGAAAATACCGGATGAAATCTTTAAACAGCATTTTGCCCTTACAGGGAAAACGGGTGCTGGGAAATCAGCTTTAGCCCTTACGGCCATCCAATCCATGATCGATGCCTGGATCGAAAATCCGAATAAAGCACCAGGTTTCACGCTATTTGATCCCGCACAAGAAACAGCATTAACCGCATTAAATCGACTCTTAAAGGCTGAGACAGAAGGAAAGGCCGTACCATGGGAAAAAGTTCACTACATTTCTATGAAAGAAAGTGATTTTCCGGTCTCTTTAAACCTTCTACACCAGGGAGCGGGCGAGGATAGCAATGCAGTAAAAAACAACATCATGGATTTACTGGATACAGCATTCGATAACACCGGAGCTCCCAGGATGCAAAAATACCTCGATCATGTGGTGTTATCCCTTTTAAAAGATAAGAGGAGCCATAACATTTTGGGAGTCAACAGGATGACGACCGACGGTTTCTTTAGAAAAGAAGTTCTAAAAAGTGTTTCGGATCCTGTATTAACTGACTTTTGGGAGAAAGTAAACGAAAAAGAACTTCGAAACGTAGCGGATACGGTATATACCCGAACCAGTCCTTTTATATCGAGCGAATATATGCGCCGTATTTTTGGCCAATCAAAATTCAGCTTCGATTTAAAGCGATGGATGGATGAAGGACACATCGTTTTAGTTGATATAAAAGGTCTTAGCAGGATTGAAACAACCTTAATCATGGGCCATTTAATGACACAATATCACCAACAGGCCACTAAAAGGGTAACTGGTTCCAAGTTTCATATGTTGTTTGTCGATGAAGCGCACCTGGTACAGATCCCGATCATGGAAACAATCATTGCATTTGACCGAAAATACAGCCTTGGCCTTGGCTTGATGACTCAGTACATGGGACAGTTTCAACCCTGGTTAAGAAAGGCCATCGGTGGAAACATGGGAACGATCATATCAGGAACCCAGGGGGATGAATCCGCAGCACAAATTGAAGCAATGACCAATGGAAAATTCTCAGCAGAATATCTTCAAGATTTACCGAGTTTAACCGCTGCTGTTTTTTCTAAGTACAAAGGCAAGAACAACCAGCATAAGATCACAACCTGTACTGTCGTTACAGATCCACCATACGTTTACAAACCAGATGGAGAAACAGCGGATTACCAAAACGAAAAGGAGATGATAGCCGGTTTTGATTGGTCCCGTGAAAAGGCTAGGGAGCTGCAAGAAAGAGACGGATTACATTATTCCAAAGTTGATGACCAGATAGCTAAATACTTAGGTGTTGACTTAGAAGAAGTAGATGAAATGTTCTTTGAATGTGATCAGAGAGAGGATCTTAAACCCGAACCAAAAGTAGAAATCGAACCTGCAATCGAACCCGAACCACAGAGAGGCAAAGTATTAGCTTTCCCTAATAATCAAAAGAGATCGGATCCTGTAGATCAAAACAATGATGATGATTTTTTCTAGGATGGTGTTTTTTTTTAATGACGAAGAAAAATTTGCTGCTAACACAAAGAGACTACAACTTCTTTGTAGACCTGTACCATATGACGTTCTTAGACATTGAGTACCTGAAAGAAGTGATTTACTCAAGTAGTTCTCTTCCTTTGATTTACGAGCGAACGAAAAGACTTGAAGAGGAGGGATATATTAGGTCTTACCGATTGCCGATCCTTACGATGGGGCACCAGGGAACTTCTAAAAAAGCCTTTACTTTAGACAAAAAGGGGATTTCGGAAGTACGACAAATACTTGGTTGGGTGGATTTTGATCAACGTTGGACCGAGCGAACACCTTTAACCATTCATCACAGCTTGGAAATGGCCATGGTAAAAGCGTCTTTTCAAAATAAGCAAGAAGAGTTTGAACTAGTTGATTGGTTGAATGAAAGGAGAGGATTTTTCAAATACGGAAACGACAACGGATCAGAGGTTATTCGACCAGACGGGGTTGTTCTCCTGGATCACCCGAAAGCAAGCAAACCTTTCTCTTTCATGCTTGAACTTGAAAGAAGTAAACAAATGATCGAGGTGACGCGAAACAAACTTCAACGATATAACAAATATTGCAAAATACAAGGATACCAAAAGCACATCGCTTTAGAAGTTAACACACCGAGGATCCTCTTCATTTCAAATAAGCAAAACGAAATAGAAGGCCTTATAAGACATTCGAAAGGATGTGATACAAGCCATATAGCGGGCGTTTTGTACACGACGTATGAACAAATAAGAAAAGATCCATATGGCCAAATTTTCAAAGCGAAAGATTCCAAAGACGAGAACCAGAGATACCATTTAGCAGAAAAAATTATTAAATGACCAAATAATAGGAGGAATTTATATGTTAGATGCAGGCCAAAATTTTTTCGACTTAATAGCAGCACAATTTCAACCGGTGTTTCTAGCCTTGGTAGTAATATTCGCATCTTTCTTGATCATAAAGAAATCATTCGCGGCATTGATTGGATTTTTCATCGTTGGATCGCTCATCGGTGCGCTTGTCTTCAACCCAGAACTACTAGTAAAGGTCGGGACAAATGTAACCAAAGCGGTTTTCGGAGGTTAAAAGAGGATGAAGCCTAAATTGTGTAGGAACTACAGAAGCATTTGGATGTTCGAAAAAAAGCTTTACTCCATCCAAGATAAAAAGCTGCCTTTTCCAGTCACATATAACCAGTTAATCATTGCCGGTGTAACACTCGTGGGAATCTTCATCCTTTCAAGATTCCCTTTTCTTTCTTCAATAAATGATAAATGGATGTTTTGGTACTTACTAGTTCCTTTCGTATCAGCTTGGTTTTTCTCACGGTTCAAAGCCGACGGAAAACCCCCGCTCAAATATGCATGGTCGCGTTTCAGACATCTTTACCTGGAACCGGACCTATTAAACAGATACAACTCCTTTACAGTCTGTAAAAAGCCTATGAAATACAAAGCGAAGATGAAATACAGGAGGTTTAAGGATGAAAATACAGTTTCCAGTAAGCTATTGGGAAAATAACGTTTTGTTTGGAGAAAACAAGGAAGTGTGGGCCTTTTATAAGCTGCAAAGTTATGTGTACGATTACCTGTCCGATGAAGAAAAAGGCCGGTCATTCAGACGGTTACAAGCGATGTTCACTTCCTTAAATGTAGATGTTCACTATTTAGTTTTACCCAGGTTTAAGAATATAGACGATATACACGATAAATCAAAGGCTAGACTATCAGGACCGCTTAAAGACGTAGCAGCACGGCATATCGATCAAAGTAAAGACGTTATCAAGGATCTAATCGGTGAAGAATCAGCGGATTATGAGTTTTACATCGGAGTGAAATTGCCATCGGAAGGTGTAAACCTTCTTCGATCATTCTCCTTTAAGAATGTGGTTCAGTATGTACTAGGTTATTTTTCAAAGGATCCTGGCATACCTGAAATCACGCTTTCTAGTATTTACAAAGGATCCCGCACTTATTTAAATCACATAAAGAATTGGTACAATGTTGAACCTTTAACCAGTGACGAGATGCAATGGTTAATCAAACGAAATTTCTATCGAGGTATGGAAGAACCGGCTATTTATCAAGGTTTGGAACCATCTTACGAACTAGAACAGGGAGAAAGAAAACCTTTCAAACGAGACGTTATGAAGCTTACAGAGGGACTTATCGATAACACGGATCCAAGAAAGCTGAAAATCAATCAAATGGATGATAATACACACCTTTCTTTCATGACAGTTTCCCATTTTCCTAGAGAGATCTATTCACAAGGTTTCGAGTGGGTTTATGCGATTCAAAACCTTGATTTTCCGGTTGAGATGTCCATTAGAACGGAATTTATCGATAATTACACCGCGAAAAAGAAGCTAAATTTCAGAAAAAATCTATTACGAGACCAGGAAGATCATGCTTCATTGAATGGTGAACAAATTTCTATGGAAGTATTAGAAAGTTCGGACCTGGCCGAAGACCTGGAGCGGTCATTGAATAACGAAAAGCACCCTATTTTACAAACATCGATTCTAATATGTGTTTACGCGAAAGATGAAGATACATTGCAAGAAAGAGTCCAAACGGTAGCAGCTGAATATAGAGGCATGAATATAGAATTACTTCAACCTGCCGGCGATCAACTTCAACTATTCAATGAGTTTCTACCGTGCGGAAAAAGGAACCTTGTAAGCGATTATCTCCAATACTTTGAACCTACGACACTAGCAGCTGGCATGTTTGGAGCAACGAAACACATAGGAGACGGAGAAGGCTTTTTCATTGGTACACATGGTATGTTGGATCGTCCAGTTTATATAAATCCCGCCATTGCTACACAAAACGTTGCAGGATCTAAAACTAGAAGCCCTTCCGCTATATTCATAGGTCCTCCAGGGGGCGGGAAGTCATTCAATGCTAACTTGATCACATATCTAAGTGTATTATCAGGTGGAAAAGCGTTGGTCGTCGATCCGAAGGGAGAGAGAAGCAATTGGGATAAAGATTTGCCTGAATTAAAGGACCGGATAAACATCATTACGTTAACCTCAGATGAAGAAAACAGGGGGAGACTAGATCCTTACAACATTTGCTCTTCTAAAAAAGACGCTCAAGAACTAGCAATGGAGATTATCACATTCTTACTTGGTATCAGAACAGAAGACACACGACTTAGCAAGGTCTACCAAGCGGTTGAACATGCGGAATGTATGAATGATGTAGTGGATCACCTGAGAGAAAGTAAAGATGAAGAAGCGCGAAACATTGGGAACCATTTAAAAGCTTTTGCTGAAGTATCTCTATCTCAATTACTCTTTGGAAATGGGAAACCCGTCAAACCAATTAGCCTGGATGACGCTTTGAACGTGTTACAGGTCCAAAATTTAAGGATCCCGCCTGATAATGTGAAACTCGAAAACTATAACCTTTTAGAAAAGCTTTCAACCGCTATGATGTTAGCGATCGGACGTTTCGCACATGAATTTATCAAGATCGACAATCGAATTTTCAAAGTGGTTTTCTTCGATGAATCGTGGTTCTTATTAAAAACCCGTCTTGGCCAAGACATTGTAAACAGATTGATCCGTGAAGGTCGTTACATGAAAGCGGGGATCTACTTGGCCACTCACAATGTAAATGACATTCCAGAGTCGATTGAAAGTAACATCGGGATCCGTTACGTATTCCAAAACAACAATGAAAAGGAAGTCCGAAAGGTCCTGGAGTTCATGGGATTATCGAAATCAGAAGATAACATTCAAACAGTCGAAAACTTAAGACCGGAACAAGGAGAATGTTTGTTCCAAGACATTTACGGAAGGACGGCCGTTATCAAATTTGACTACTTATTCGATGATTTGTTTAACGCTTTCGATACAAGACCACCTGAACATGTAGAGGAAGTAGGGTAAAAGCGGGAGGTGAGAAAATGAGAAACAGCCTAAAAACATGGATCTTGATCTTAGTATTATTTGTTGTAATGCCTTCTGGTATATCAAACGCCGAAACATTAGACGATAATTTTATCCCTTTAGATGAACGTGAAAATGTAGGAGATGTGGAGCTGCTTTACAATAAGTACCCGATTAGTCATTACAAGTTAGACACACACGCGGAGGAAGTTGAAGGCTTTAAGTTCATGGAGAAAACAACACAAACTTTCCTATATGCGGGAAACCATATCACGAACCTTTTATTTAAAGGAATTGTGTGGTTTATCCAGGGAACAATCTTTCTCCTAAACGAAGCGTTCCAATTAGAGTTCATAAATGGAATGATCGAAGGAGCCGCCCACAGCATACAAATTTTAACCGGTTTTGACGGAGGATTTAGCGATGTAGGTATCTACACGTATTTTATAGGCTTTCTTGTTTCGCTAATGGCCATCTGGGCAGCCTATCACGCCTTTGTTAGAGGTAAATCTTCAACAGCTTTGACAGGGATTTTAAGCACATTTATCGTTCTTGTTTTCGCTTTAGGTTTCGTAATGACAGCGGAACAATCCCTAAAATTCTTAAATCAAGGATCGTCAGTCGTTGGTAAAGAAGTGCTTAGTCAAACTTCAAAGGTTGCCGCTCCAGGAAAGAATTACAATCATGATGAAAGTTTAGCTGCTATGAACAACCAGATTTACACTTTAGGGCTCTACAAGCCTTATTTGATGCTCCAATTTGGAACGATAAACGAAAAAGTAATAGGTAAAGAACGGATCCATAAGGTGCTTTCGACATCTGGAGAGGATCGAGAAGAGGTTGTAAAAGAAGAAATCGAACTACACAAAAATGAAATGATGAAGAATACAAGCGAAGTACACTCTTCAAGAATCACCTTTATCTGTTTAATTTTTCTGTTTGTCCTGATCATGGCCCTCACATTATTAATCTTTATCGGACGGATGACGTTTTATAGCTTATTGTTCATCTTTAAAGCTATTACATTACCATTCAATTTTCTTTTGGGATTACTTCCTTACTACAGCAGAACAGCTTGGAAAGGCCTTGGAGGGCTTATATCGCCGCTCCTAATGAAGATTTATATGAGTATTTTGGTTTCTATCGTGTTGTTTGTGTCTTCCGCAGCATACGCAGCGACAGAACAGGAACACTTTTTTGTCACAATGTTTGTTCAAATCATCGTCTTTATAGGGGCGTTAGTATATCAGAATAAGTTGATCACACCGGTTAGAACCAGATTAGGATTCAACGAACCATCATGGGAAAGGTTCTTCAAAAAATGGAGGTCAATAGAGCATAGAGGAGGTAAACAAGAGGAGATAAATAGATCATCTAAAACAGCAGAAACACCTAGAGAAAGGCAAAGCAGCTATACTTCTACTAGTCGAACTGTAACAAATCGAGCGAAACCAGATGTAAACAGAAAAAGGGCAGTTGGATCCACAAATGTGAATGGAAAATCGGTTGTAGGCCGACCAAACACACAGCACAGCGGAACCACTACCCGTAACACAATTAAAAAGCAGCAGCCAATTAAAAGTCAAGTTCTGGAAGCGAAGCCTGCAAAGAAAGCAACACCTACAGCTGGAACACAATTAGAAGCAGCGAAACGCTTGAGAAAGCACAATCTTAGAGGTGCTTCGGGTGAATGAGATTATAAAACAGAAAGCAAAAATAGAATTCCTAAAATTACTTTGGATGTTTAAGTTTCCGCTTCTCATAATCGCGATCATCCTAGGATTCTTATTGATAGTAGGGATCACCTTGCTACCGGCTTTGTTTATGAATCCAGAAATGGATGAAAGTGCCCCTGTTCTGCCAGAGGGTGGAATAGGGGGAAAAGCGATTGTTTCTCCAGAGGTCAGGCGATACGAGCCGCTTGTCAGGAAGTATGCGGAAAAATACGGAGTTGAAGGATATACAGAACTTTTACTAGCAAAAATGCAGCAGGAAAGCGGTGGAAGGGGTGGAGATCCTATGCAGGCAAGCGAATCTTTAGGATTGCCCCCTAACACCATTACAAACCCGGCAGTCAGTATAGAAGCTGGGGTAAGATATTTCTCCCAGGTATTGAAAAAAGCCGAGAGAGATATTTCTTTAACGCTCCAGGCTTTCAATTTTGGAACAGGTTTTATTGATTACGCCTTTAAACGTGGAGGCTATTCAAAAGAAGTTGCAGCTGCCTTTTCTCAAAAAAAAGCGAAGGAATTAGGTTGGAGTGGATACGGAGATATCAATTATGTCGATAATGTATTGCGGTACTTTGAAGGCAGTTTAGAAATCTCCCCTGGATCCCCGAACAGTTACGGATTTATCAAACCGATTCAAGCAGAAATTACTTCAAGGTTTGGTGTTCGGTTCGATCCGTTTACTGGAGTTCCTACGAATCATTACGGTGTTGATTTTGGTTGTAAAGGTCAACCGCTCCCGATTTATGCAGCAAGAAACGGAAAGATCCAACAGGCAGGATGGCAGAATCAAGGCAATCACAGTGAAGGGTTTGGCCAAAGGATCTATATTGATCACGGAGGCGGATTGGTTACGGTATACGCGCATTTAGCGCAGATATTAGTTCAACCAGGTCAAACCGTACAGGCTGGCCAAAAGATTGGAACTTGCGGCACAACAGGAAGCAGCACCGGAGAACATTTACACCTGGAACTTCACGAAAACGGAAGAAAAGTAAATCCAGAGGGGAGAATTTTTTAATGAATCGAAATAGTTTCATTGTCGTCTCGTTGTTATTGGTCGTTACAACATCGATTGTTAGCGTCATATTCTACGAGAAATGGAACGAGGAGAAAAAACACAGGATAACACTCCAGGAGGAAGTAAAACAGCTTAGAGACCGTCTGAAGGCCTCAGAATCAAACAATAAAAAATTAGTTCAACATGGGAAGGAATTTATCGAGATCATGTTCACTTACGATAGCAAGACCGCTCCAGGAATCCAGGAGAAGCTTTTAGAGCGCGCTTCCGGTCAAGCAAGGGAAAAACTAACAAAAAGCGAGGAAGTTCACCATACAGAAGGCACAGAGAACATAGGCGATGATATTTCTTCAAAGGTTGACATACTAGAAACCTACTATAACCGAATCGATGAAGATTCTGCCCTGGTAACAGTCGTATTCAATCATGTTTTAACAGTAGAAGGGGTTGCAACCAGAACAAAAAATGAAGCGGTTGTTAACCTGGAGCACTTTGAAGGGGATTGGTCGATCGAGAACTTCGAAGTAAAGCAGCTGCTATAAAAAAGTTTACCATAATCTCTTTTTTTCCTGAAGTTGTGTAAAAATAGTGCATGATTTGTGTAACTAAAAAGCATTGTTAATTTATATCATAAATTGATAGAAAAAGAGTAACAAAACGTAGGAAAATCATATAAAAAAGACTGCCTTTAGCCCAAGTCCCCACTCGGCAGACAGTCTTTCCCCCACCTATCAATGATTGGTTGTCATTTAATAGGCATTGCTTTTCTTGTACTTGTATTATACACAGAATTGAAATATAACATTTTAAGAAATGTTTTTCAATTCCTCTGTTAATCGTAGGAATTCTTCTTTGTTTCTATCCTGTAATGACTGGTCAATCTCTTTTCGGATTTGCTCTTTTCGGAAATTACGAAGGGCTTTGTTTAATACCATTTCAGCAAATTCAGAATCCATGACGTTTACTTCAGATTGTGGTGGTGTATTAAGCAAATTCCTTTCCATAGGAAACCAACTCCTTAACCTTTTTTCTATTATACTAACGGTTTTCAGACTATTCAAATATTTCGCTTGGTAGTTCCATGGTATTTATAGCCAATGAGTTTACATCTGAAAGTACAAACTCATTGAAACCTTCAGTTATGATCTTTAAACAAGAATATTTTTAATTCATCTCAAAAACTATTATTCCGGATCATTATCATAAAATTGTTGGATCAAATAGGTAAGAATCCCCTACAATACCAACCATTTTTCGGTTGATAGCTTCAGGCCTAGTGCCGAATATACATATGATTGTTTTAGGAGTAATGATGGAATACCTCCTTGTGAGTTTATCCTTTTCATTATTCATCTAGAAACTTCTGGGCAAGGTGTTCAAAGGCAGATGGGTTTCAAAACAGGGAAAACCTTTGACTTGTCCTCCATCTGTGTTTGTGTTTTTGCAGGAGCCTATATATGAAAGTGGAAGGATTTATCGTTTACCGACAGAAGACTCCCACCTCAAGGAATGTGAAGGGCGTATCCCATGAGTAAGTGGGAGATGAATGTCGGTTGGCGTTAGTCAAAGTAGCCTCGCTATGTTAGAATAAGAACTTACATTCTCTTCAAACGAGGTGACCAACCATGGGTCGTTAAGTGGCGAGAGGTTCAATAAAACACTCCATTATTTACTCATTTTTAATCGATATATGAAGGAGGGGGAGTATGGATCCTTTAGAAATCATAACCAACTTACAGAACGTAAAGCCTGCTTATCAACCCATTGTAAGCGCTATTAAACATAATGTCGTTGGATATGAAGTATCGGGTCGATATTGGGAGGGGGATGAATGGGTAAAACTTAGGCCTTTTTTTCTAGATAATGAGGTACCCGATGAATTCAAAATGGAAGTCGATCAACACCTATTACATGTTGCCATTTTAGATATTCTCGAAGCAAACAAGCAAGGCTTCTTGCGCTAAACAATTAATGGTCAATCATGGAGAGGACCTATTACAAACGTTAAAAAGCTTTGAACAACGAGGATTTTCAATGGAGAGAATCGTCTTAGCCATTACTGAACATGACTTCGATGAGGAATTTCATACTCTTAATCATTTACTGCTCTACTATAAAACGTACGGAATAAAAGTTGCAATCGACCATATAGGGATCAAAAATTCTAATATAGACCGGATACGTCAACTTGAACCCCATATTCTTAAAATTGATACAAACATTATTCGTGATCATCATTCCGAAGGTTTTCAAGATATTATCTATTCCCTTTCGATGCTCGCACACCGAATTGGTGCTGCTTTGCTATTTGACAATATAGAGGATAACTTTCATCTCCAATTTGCATGGAAGCATGGAGGTATGTTTTACCAGGGACAATATTTAGCGCCACAAAAATTTGACCTTTCCTCCACGGATTCATTAACTGTTAATGTCAAAGGTAAGATTGCTGAATATATCCAAAGAGAAAAAAACTTCGTTGAGCAACGGCAGAACCTTGTTTCAATTTGGGAACAAAAGGTGAAGAATATACTTTCTCAATGGAGAGGGATAGAAAAGGTAGATTCGTTTATTAAAGAATTGACAACCCTATTTAATGAAGAAAGTTTCCGTATGTTTGTTTGTAACAGTGATGGTTATCAAGTGTCTTCAAATTTCAGAAAGCGAGATGAAGGCTGGGAGACTGAACCCGATAAAAAAGGTTCTAATTGGGCGTTTCGTCCCTATTTCTTAGAGAATACCCTACAAATGAAAACATTTAACAAAGGAATATTATCTGATAATTATTTGGATATTGAGACTAGGGAAACAATACGCACCTTTAGTTTTCCATTATCTGATCACTATTTTTTGTTCGTTGATATTAGCTATTCCTTTATTTTTGAAAATGAATCCTTACTAAATTTGTGAATAGGATTATTCAACATCAAGGTTAAAATGTTAAAAGAATATGGTATGCGAATTCTATCACTTGAATCAAAAGAAAACAAAAGCCATCCTAGAACATGTCATAGGATGACCTGTATTAACAGGAGTAGAAAACGGGTCATTTGTTATGAATAACGGTATTCTATGGCCCTCCTGCAGGATATTGAGTTTCTCTTCATATTCGATACTATGGTCAGCTACTCCTAATGCATGTTCTTTCGTTTGGATGATAAGATTTTTCCCTTAATGTTTCTCCACAAAAACGGAACTACTTAATAATAAACAGCCTTTATTCATTATATATTTAATGGATGATATTTTCCCGAAACGCCATCGATCATAATAGATGGGTATTTTTCATTGTTTTTTTGATTGACAATGATCCAGTACGGTCTAAAAAACCTTTCATGTTGTTCTAGTTGCATTTTAGGGATACTGAAAAATTTTAGTTTCAAAGATGCTGAATGATTCAGGAAATCCTCAGCCATTATTTTGGCATCTTGTAAAGAAAGTGTACTAGGTAAACATGGTTGATCATGTAGATTTTCTTCCATAAATAATGGGGTATGGTCAATGATGGCACCTTGTCCACTTATACTGTCAATTGTACAGCCAAGATATCCATCTAGTTTTAGCAGCCCTTTTGCTTTCATTTTATATTTAAAGAAATGGTAGGGATAATAAATGAGTTTATCAATTTGATAGTTTGCTTTCGGATCGAATTGTTTTAGTTTGTTAATGATATTTTCGGGTTGAATGGAAATTGATTGAGTTAATGTAGTCATCGGTTACACCTTCTGAAAATTACCCGGTAGATTATTGTAAAACTCTGAAATATTTTTCGCTTCAGGTGACAGGTCTTTCGCAATATTCTTTTCAATCGTTTTTGAAATATGATGTGGCCCCTTGGCTTTTTCAAAATCGTCTAAAATTTTTTGAGAAGGTGTCCTACCAAAATTGTTTCCGATAAAGATCCCAATAATTGAAATAATTAACCCTGCCAAAAATGGATGAATAGCTGTGTATGCTTCTAAATTACCAACTGTCCAAAGTACATTTGTTAAACCACCGCTGATCATCGCAGTTAAAACCCCAATATTTGTTGCATTTCTCATATAGACTGAAGCAACATATGGAACTAAAAAGCTATTTCCTAAGACACCAAACGCAAATACGACAAGGGTAAATACGGAAGGTGGTTCAAAAATGGCAACGATGATGCCGGCAATTCCACCTAACAAAATACAAATCCGAGAGACCAGAACCATTTTTGAATGTGAGGCATTTTTCGCAAAAAAACGTTGATATAAATCCCGTGACAAAATGGTTCCCGCTTGCATTAAACACGAATCAGATGTTGACATGATGGCGGCCATAATAGCAGATAATAGTATTGCGGCAAAAAAGCCAGGGAAAAAGTTATACGCAAGTTCAGGAATAACCATTTCTGGATCAGCTAGTGTAGGAAGCATAACAATGGCGATAAGACCTAATAAATAAGGAGTAAATATGAAAATCTGATTCCATGTTGCTGAGAATAAGATGGCACCTTTTACTGTTTTTGTACTTTTCATGGACATGTGACGTACAACGACATGAGGAAGCCCCATATATCCGACACTATAGATGAGTATTGCTCCTAAAACAACACCCCATTGGCCATAATACGCTAAATCTTTACCCCAAATACTTAAATAGGTTGGATCAATCCTAGCTAGTGCAGCATTTAATCCTGATAAGCCGTCAATATGAATGAATGCCATTATTCCAATACCAAGAACGCCTAATACCATAATGATGCCTTGTACAAAATCAGTCCACACAACTGCCAGGTAGCCACCTGCGACGGTATATGTAATAATAACACTTACCCCTATGATCAAGCAGGCTTCATATGGTAATCCTGTTAACATCGTTAAAGCTTTTCCAGAAGCAATGAATTGTGCAAATACATAGGCCATTAAAAAAATAATCGAAATAATGGAGCCGACAATACGAATCGTTGGACTTTCAAAACGCTTTTCCAAGTACTCAATTGGCGAAAGTGCACCTAAAAGTTCAGAAAGTCTACGCATTCTTTTACCTAAAACGGAAAGGTTAATGATTGAACCACCAGCATCCCCAATGGCATACCATAATGCGTACCAGCCTTGTTGAAAGGCTAATGCAGGTCCCCCCATAAACATATAACCACTCATGGAACTGCTTTGCATTGTAAGGGCAGTTACTGCAGGACCTAAACTCCGACCACCAATTAAATAATGATCAATTGATTTTGAAGCCTTTCGAGAGAACCAAACTCCTACTCCTAATAATACAAGTAAGTAGACAATAAAAATAATAGCATCCGATTTCATAAAATAAAAACACCCCCCTAACGATTAATTTTCAAGTTCATCTCCCTTTTTCATTTTAAAATAGATTACTAGAGATATTCCCATCCAAATAAACGGCCATGGTATAAACCAAATAAACGTTTCTAGCGGTAGGTTAAACATGTTTTCACCTCCAGAAAAAAATGTAAACGCTGTCATGTCAATTATAAATGTTAGCTTTTTTCTTAGCGTTAGACAAAATGTAAAAATAATTTATAAATTTAGAACATTATGTAACTTTCAAATAAAGTTTGATCAAAAATGTTTTAGAAACCTTGATTGATCAATTTTCTCAGGAAAAAGAAGGTTTATTTTAATCGAACTTTTTTACAAACGGTATAACGTTATTTGAAAAACGGTACAGTTTTTTCCATTTCTTTTAGTTTGCGATAAAACGCTGCCTGACTAACCCCTAAGTTTGCGACATATTCGCTTTCTTTAGACGGAGCAAGTCCGGTCTGAAGGGTTGCTCATTAGATGCACCACCAAATCACCTCTCTAAATTTGAAATAAATTTTACCGTTAGGATTGCATAGGGACTCCCGACTCCTCTTTCCAGTTGTTCGACAAATGGCACCAAAACTAGACGGAGGCTACCTTTCCCCCTAATAGCTTCTGCTCTGAAGATCCAACACCCTGAATATTGTAAGAAAATTAAAAAAATATTGACAATTGAAAGCGATTGCAATAATCTAAGAGAAATAAGCGAAAACGTTTTCGTAAAACGTTTTCGCTTTTACTACAATTATTTAATTCGTAGAGGAAGATTACATGGCCAAATGGACAATTAAAGACATTGCAAAAAAAGCAGGCGTTTCCATAACGACTGTTTCAAGGGTGTTGAATCAAAAGGAGGAGGGGATGTCCGAAGAAACTCGTGAAAAGGTGTTGCGGGTAATTGAGGAAGTCCAATATCAGCCTAATCAATTTGCAAGAGGACTTGTCACAAAGCAATCCAAATTACTTGGGCTTATTGTTCCAACGATTATGAATCCTTTTTTCCCAGAGCTATGTAGAGGGGCCGAAGATGAAGCAAACAAAAGAAATTACAGCTTAGTTATTTGCAATTCTGATGACCAATCAGAGAAAGAAGAGCGATATTTACGAGTATTAAAGGAACAACAAGTAGATGGGATTATTCTGTCCAGCCAAGATCAGCTTTCACCATCGAGTGAGGAGATTCTAAAGAAAGGGAAGATTCCGTGTGCGCTTCTTGACAGAGGGATAGAGGAGAATAAGTATTCCGCTGTCTTTTTGGACAATGAGACAGGAGGATATTTGGCGGGCAAACATCTAACTGATTTAGGACATCGAAACATTGGGTGTATTTCAGGGCCAAATTCAATTAAGAACTCTTTTGAGCGTGTAACGGGATTCCGTCGTGCATTAAAAGAAGTTGGGATAGATCTCCATAATTCCCTCCAATTCGAAGGTGATTTCACAATCGAATCCGCTTATGAACATGCGAAAAATCTACTAACGATAAACAATATTACCGCCATATTTGCATGTAACGATATGATGGCATTTGGTGTATATCAAGCAGCTCATGAATTGAATATTAAGATTCCAGATGAGCTTTCCGTCATTGGATTCGATGATATTTCATTTGTGTCATCTTTGATACCGAAATTGACAACCATCCGCCAAAATACATATGAAATGGGACGAAAAGCTGTGGAGCTTTTGATCAATCAAATTGAAACAGGAAAGACAGAATCCGTACTATTTAGTCCTACATTAATCGCGCGGGAAAGTACAGTCCATGTAAAAATAAAGGAGAGATTGTATTGAAAGTACCTGTTATTATCGACTGCGATCCTGGTATCGATGATGTTATGGCGCTCTTGCTTGCATTTTCATCAGAAGACCTTGACATCAAATTGATTACAACAGAACCAGGCAATCAAACTCAAACCAAAACCATTTATAATGCACGTGCCTTTGCAAGTTATATGAAGCAGGACATTGAAATTGCAAGAGGCCTTAATGAACCGTTTTTTCGCGTTCTTGAAGTCGCTGAGGAGGTCCATGGGGAGAGCGGTCTTGGGGATGTTGTTCTTCCGGACCCGACACTTCCTGAGAGTAATCGAACAGCCATTGATGCAATGAAAGATGTACTGTTAAGCAGTGAAGAAGAGATTGTCCTCATTGCGACAGGCCCCCTTACAAATATTGGGTCTTTATTTCTAGCTCACCCTGAAGTGAAAAATAAAATCAAATACATTTCCTACATGGGAGGGGCGGCTGTTGGCGGTAATATGACACCAACTTCAGAATTCAATGTATACGTAGATCCTCATGCTACAGAAATTGTATTCCGTTCTGGCATTCCAATCGTCATGAGTGGGCTTGATGTCACTCATAAAGCCTATATTACGTTAGATGAAGTTTCAGGAATCGAAGCAACCGGTACTGAGCTTGCCAAAAACATTAGTTCGCTTCTTAAATTTTATATCTATAATGCAAATCGCACCCCCTTCCATGAGGAGCATTTTGAAAGAGCGATTCGTCTTCATGATTTATGCGCAGTTTCGTATGTCATTACACCAGAACTGTTTGAAGGGGATGATTGCCATGTTGAAGTTGAATTAGAAGGACGTCTCACAGCGGGCACAACAGTTGTGGATTATACACAACGTACAGGGCTTCCCCAAAATGTGAAAGTGCTTCACACAGTCAAAAGGGAAGAATTCGTTCAACAATTTTTTGAGGCAATAAAAAAAATGGACCATTATATTGGTCAATAAAAACAAAGGGGAGAAATGAAATGAAACAGAGTTTTAAAAATGACTTTAATATAATGGCCATGCTTTTAATTCCAATTGGAGTTTCGATCAATATTGTAGGATTCCAATTACACAATGTATTGAGACTACCTATATTCCTTGATACTATTGGTACCATTTTAATCGGAGTAATCGCTGGGCCATGGGTTGCTTTAATCGCCGGACTTGTCACAAATCTCATTAATGCCATCTTCAACCCTACTTTCTTACCATATGCATTGACATCTATGGCAGTCGGTGTTGGTGTAGGATTTCTATCGAAAAGTGGTATGTTCAAAACGATTCCTAAAACCATTATTTCCGGTATCATCATTACACTAATCGCAACCATTGTTTCTGCACCAATCACAGTATTAGTCTTTGGTGGAGTAACAGGAGGCACAGGATCTATCATTACAGCAACGTTCCTTGCTGCAGGGCAGCAATTATGGACAGCAGTATTATCTTCATCAATCATTATTGAAATTGCAGATAAAGTCATCTCAGTTCTTATTGTCTATTTCATTGTGAAGAAAATGTCAGATCGCTATTTGTCGAAAATGAATTATGGACACTTATATATGTAATACAAAGATAAATTAAGATATGATATGCTCTTTCATCCTTTTACTTCGAGGGAAGGAAAAAGTTTACTTTTCTAAGGAGGTGGGTTGTAATGAACCAAAACTTTATTTTAAAACTGCATCCAATGACAAAGCTTTATTTTACATTATTTGTAACTTTAGCAGTCCTCATCATCCCAAGTTATTTGTTCGCATTTTCATGGTTTCCTGTTTTAATGATTGTAGCACTTCTTGCTGGATCACGTGTCTTCAAGGAATTCATCGGTATTATCCTTAATGCGCTTCTCTTCCTACTAATACTCGTATTTCTCATGCAACTTTTCTTTTATCCGGGCGAGACGGTGATTGGAGAATGGGGAATTTTCAAATGGACCACGGAAGGCCTTCAATATGGTCTTATTCTGACCTCCAAAATATTAGCCATTGGATCAGCATTCATTCTGTTTTTTAGAATTACCGACGTAAAGGATTTCGTGAAGTCTCTCGAAGATATCGGTTTACCACCGATGGGAGCGTATATAGTCATGTCTACATTGCAAATCATTCCTGAAATGAAACGCCAAGCACATACGATTATGGAAGCTCAAAAAACACGTGGGGTAGAAACGGAAGGATCTATGCTTGTCAGGGCAAAAGCTTTCATTCCGACCTTGACTCCACTAATCCTTTCTTCCATTGCAAGCACCGAAGAAAGAGCAATTACATTGGAATCACGCGCATTTTCGGCTCCTGTGAAAAAAACAAGCTTATATAAGCTTTCGAAAAGTACAACGGACCGGATTCTGCCCTTGTTTTTTCTGCTCATCATAGTTTCATTAATCGTTTGGAGAGTGCTGTCATGAGTTCAATTATTGAAATGAAAAACGTATCGTATCGTTATCCTGTCGGTGATGGGAATGTATTGAAAAGTATTTCCCTTACTATTGAAAAAGGAAGTTTTACGGCAATTGTCGGAAATAACGGCTCAGCCAAGACAACGTTATGTAATACAATTAGGGGCTTCGTCCCACATTTTTACAAAGGAAATATCGAAGGGGATGTCCTTGTAGATGGGAAAAACATGGCGGATTATCAGTTAGGTCAACTAGGAGAAAAAATCGGTTACCTATTCCAAAATCCATTTATTCAAATATCAGGTGTAAAGGATACAGTATTTGATGAAGTAGCATATGGCCTTGAAAACTTAGGGGTAGAAGAAAATGAAATACGCAACCGTGTTGAAGAAATATTGAAATTAGTGAAAATCGAACATCTTCGGGATAAAAATCCATTTGAATTATCAGGTGGACAACGTCAGCGTGTCGCGCTTGCCTCCATTATCGTCATGGATCCCGACATTTTAGTAATTGATGAACCGACTTCCCAGCTCGATCCGATCGGAACCGAGCATGTATTTGACATCATCCGACTAATGAAAGAAAAAGGAAAGACAATTCTGCTTGTGGAGCATAAAATGGACCTTATCGCAGAATATGCTGATAATATCATCGTACTGAATGAAGGAGAAATTGCCTTGCAAGGTCCAGCAAGAGAAGTGTTTGCGAATCCGGATTTTGCTAAATATAACATCCAATACCCGCACGTAACGGAAATCGCTCTTCAATTACAAGAATCAGGCATTCCATTGAAATTTGTGCCGATCCGTGACAAAGAACTGACGGAAAGCATCGCCTGGGAGGTAGTGAAGGAGGATGCATCATGTCTTACTTGAAATTGCAAAATGTGAGCTTCTCTTATCCAGACGGTACAAAGGCCTTAGAAAATCTTACTTTGAACATACCTAGGGGACAACGGGTTGCTATTATCGGTCAAAACGGAGCAGGAAAAACAACTGCTGTTAAGCTCATGAATGGATTGCTGAAGCCGACTGAGGGTACGGTTCATGTTGGGGATTGGAATACGAAAGATTACACGACAGCCCAAGTATCACGTAAGGTGGGATATGTGTTTCAAAACCCTGACGATCAAATTTTCCACAACGATGTTGAATCAGAAGTGAGGTTCGGTCCAAAAAACATGGGATTCGAGCCTGAACGAGTGGATGAACTGACAGAATGGGCACTACATCTTTGCGGCATTTACGAATTAAAAAAGGAAAACCCATATAATCTACCTTACTCAACAAGAAAATTCGTTACGATCGCTTCTATATTAGCAATGGATTCGGACGTCATCATCCTGGACGAACCAACTGCTGGGCAAGATAAGATTGGCTTAAAAAGTTTAGAGAACATCCTGGACACTTTACAAGAAAAAGGAAAGACTGTCGTTACGATTACGCATGATATGGAATTTGTTACCGAGCATTTCAACCGAATCGTAGTCATGGCGAATCGACGGATAGTGTCTGATGATGATGCACAGCAAATTTTTTATAATCATGAAGTGTTGGAAAAGAGCATGCTAAAGCCTCCTGCCGTGGCAAGTATGGCAAGATTATTAGGTTTACCGAAAGGCATTTTAACAAAGCCGCAGTTGATTACTGCTATTGAAAAACGCATAAATTCGTGAAAGGGGGAGTAGTACATGAACATCTCAGTAGTAGGCAGCATCAATATCGATCTTGTTTATCGCGTCCCCCATATCGTGAAGGAAGGCGAAACATTGCATAGCACGTCTCATTCTATCCATTATGGAGGGAAAGGGGCGAATCAGGCTGTAACAGCCTGTCAGCTTGGTGCAAATGTCTATTTTATTGGTAAAGTTGGAAAAGATGCGTTTGGAGAGCAGGCAAAAGAAAATTTAGCAAATAAAGGCGTCAATACAGCTGCTGTTGAAGAAGAAGGAATCACTGGACAGGCGATTATCCAAGTTTCGAATTCCGGAGAAAATTCCATTGTTTTATTCCCGGGTGCCAACTTTCTTGTCACACCTGAACAGGTTGACCGGGAATCTGATGTGATCCGGACCAGCGATGTACTCCTTTGTCAGCTTGAAATACCACTCGAGTGTATAGAGAAAGCCATCAGAATAGCTGCAGAATCCGAAACGGTAATCATTTTGAATCCTGCACCTACAAAGGAGATACCTGATTCTTTATTAAAGAAAGTATCAATCCTGACGCCTAATGAAACAGAGCTCTTTCAACTAACAGGATTTGAAACATCAAGTGAAGAGAAATTGATGGAGGCGTGTAAATTCTTATTGGATAAAGGCGTTGGTACGATAATCGTTACCCTTGGTTCAAAAGGTGCATTTTACATGAATAATGAGGAAAATGGATGGGTTAAAGCGGCAAAAGTTGATGTAGTGGATACGACTGGTGCGGGAGATGCCTTTAATGGGGCTCTCGCAGTTGCAATTTGCCGGGGAGATTCTCTTCAGGATGCAGTAAAGAATGCAGCTGAAGCAGCTGCATATGTAGTGACAGAAATGGGTGCACAACCAGTATTTCCGAAATCATTTCGGGTTGTATAGACATGAAACCGATGATTGCGTTACTCAATTTAAGCTACGGGGCTCTTCGTTCCTTTGGTCTCACGTGAAAAGGGTCATTTTGTTAAAGATTAACTTTTTTGATTGAATTATGTCTGGATATTATAAAAAAATACTTTTGGGACGGATACATATCTATGAAAATCAAAAAGGCATTCTAGTTTCTGTAACCGATTTCGGTTGATTTCCTGTTCAATTGGTATGTTTAATGACCATGCAGGCTCCCAAAAATGCTTTTTACCTTTAAAGTATCTAATTCCCGGAATGAAGGCTGTTTCGACCACCAAAATTCATATCATGCTGAGCAAACTGCGTACAAATTAAAATAAACTTTTTTAGACCTTTAGGAAGATTTACAGTGGCACTCATCTTGTATACATTGGCTAATACTAAAGGAGGCATTTCTATGAAACAAGAAAAATGGGCGTTTTCGACACGTGCTATTCAATCGGGTGAATTAGTTGACCCCGTGACACGGGCGCTCAACACACCGATCTACCAAACTTCGACGTTTGCGTTCGAGTCCGCGCGAGATAAAGAATCTGCCGTAGATGCAGGAATGAGTTGGACTCCCGACACTTATTTTTATAGTCGAACAGGGAATCCGACTACGGCGGCGTTGGAGAATAAGCTGGCTTCACTGGAGGGCGCGGAGGATGCCGTTGTGACTGCCTCGGGGATGTCCGCCTGCGCCACAGCGCTGTTGAGCTTACTGAATGCAGGAGATCATTGTATTGCGTCGACGGACCTTTTTACGATAACTCAGACCCTTTTAGATGATGTGTTTAATGCGAAAGGTATTGAGGTAACACGGATAGATACCAATGATATTGCAGACGTCACAGAACACATACGATCAAACACGAAGGTCATCTTCGTCGAGTCCTTGTCTAATCCATACATGAATGTTGCTGATATACCGAATCTTTCCAAAATAGCGCATGAAAATGACTTGTACCTTATAGTCGATAATACTTTTTTATCCCCGTATCTGTTACGACCATTAGAGTTTGGTGCCGACCTTGTAGTGCATTCTGCAACTAAGTACATTGCAGGACACGGAGATGCGCTAGCAGGTGCGGTCGCTGGAGATAAGAGTCTCGTTAACCGGGTGCGTTATTATATGGACAATTTGGGTTCTCCTGTTAGTCCGTTTAACTCCTGGTTGATTCTTCGCGGCATTCGGACACTTCCTCTTCGAATGCGGACGCATTCGCTGAACGGGCAAGCGGTTGCGGAACTTCTACAATCACGACCAGAGGTTGAATTCGTACTTTACCCTGGACTTGAAAACCATCCACACAACGATGTTGCACGAAAGCTTCTTCGTGAAGGGAACGGGGGAATGCTCGCATTGCGTCTACACGGAGGAGCCGCAGCGATGGAAACGTTTGCAGCGAATCTTGAACTCTCAGCCATAGCGGTAAGTCTTGGTGACGTCCGGAGTCTTGTCTATCCTATGCCGAAACGCCAGAATTTAATTCGTCTCTCGATCGGATGTGAAGATGTAGGTGATCTATACTCTGACTTTGCTCAGGCTCTTGACAAAATTTCGTCATAGTGAAGTGATGCTTCTCTTTCAACCGTCTGTTTTATATAAGGGATTGTCGGTTTCACGTCTCGTTTTTTATCCGATCGAGTTTTCCTTTTTACCTTTAGCCCACTCATCTATTCTCCTCTTTTCTCAACTTTAAGTTTAGGACACTTTCCTGATGTCCGAGACTTAATCTGGTGAGGGGAGTGTATGTATCTTTCGGTATTGACTTAATAAAAAGATTATCTCAAATGGAATAAAGTTGACGATGAAGAAGATGTTTTGAAAAGGCTTATTAGTAATCACCGGGAGGGTGGCTTTTTAAGCGTCCAAAACTTAAAACTTTTAGACAAATGAAGTCTTTAATGTCAATAGAGTTGAAAAGATTGTTGAAGATCGACAAGGAAAAAAGCAATCTGGAAGAAACGGAAAAAAGTAGCAGATGGTATAGTAAAGATAAAAATAAAGGAGGTAGTCTGTTTGGAAATGACAAGGGGAGAATTCAAAGGTGGAAATAACATTGCTCTAAAGATTCCTAAATTCAAATACAGCGAGACGGTGCATTTTTATAAGGAAGTGATAAAGCTACCATATTTAGGCTTCATGTCTGAATCACATGCCTTTCAGTTTGGTGACGCCACACTGTGGTTGGATTGTATGGAAAATTATTCTCAACAAGATGTATGGCTGGAGATTCAGACAGACAATGTGAAGATAGCAGCAGAGTATTTACATAAGAATCACATTAATAGAAGAGACGAAGTGGAGGTACACGAGAACTCAGAGGGTTACTGGATTTCGGATCCCTGTGGAACGATCCTCAGAGTCAATCCACGAAAATAGGAATTAAATAAACCCAGCATGCAAGTTATTCCTGAAACGGGCGCGATTGTTGAAGAACCTTTAGACTTAAACAACTTTATTGTTATATTTTTAAGTGCCATGAAGTATTATACATCAAAATTTAAACAATTTTATTTTAACCCCGTCCTACTCTGAACGGGGTTATACGTGTTTAATGCTTGAAAATTAAATAACTTTATAGATTAAAACTATTGGTATTATTTAGTGTTTACATTTTATTCCATCTGCATGGCGTTTTTTGGACTTATCTCGGACTTTCCCCTTTTGATCAATTACATTTGATTAGAGAATCAATTTTTTCTCCTTAAATATATTTAAGTTTGTTGTAGGAAGAGGATTGTTAGGAGGGAAACTACGACAATGGAAAATGAAAAAAGATTCGTTAAAAACAGAAATAAAGGATTTGCAGCTACATCACAAAATCATACAAAAGAATATAAAGGATTCAAATGATAACCTATACGCTGTAGTTACACCAGTTGACAATATGGATTTGTTTTAAATTAGTTCTAAAATGGACAACTGCAATTCGCTATTTTCATAAGTATTTAGAAAAATAGCCGACTTCTCTATAGGATAGATGAAAATAATTGATGGCTTAAAAGTAAAAATTGAGTGCAACCTATAATTCACCAGATAAATGGGAAATGTGTGGACCCGGTTTTAAACCGTGAGTGGTATTGTCTTGATGGAACGCCAGGACTATTTTTCTAACAGGCATTTTTCCATCATTCGTTGGGATCCCTTCAAAAGGATTGTAATCAAGTTGTGCAATATAGTATTGGAGTTGACCTTTTGAATTCACAATCAATCGATTCGGATCATATCCATCTTCTGTAAAGATTACATTTTTCGGAGCAGACGGATAGGCTCCATTATCTGTCACAAACCAAGCAGTATAAACTCCAGAAGGTACCAGATTTTGAGCCGTAACAATAAATGTTCCCGTATTATTAGGATACCCACAAAGAACGCCCATTCCTTTTGATGCGGACCAGTATTCTGTAGAAATATAATTCGGTTTTTCTTCAGGCAAAACATTTAAAGTAATATTTTTACAAAATTGATTCATATCAATACTCCTTTATAAAATTCTGTATTAGTGAACCATTCTATTCCGACAAAACAGGACAGTTGATAAACTGCTTTGTTGGTTTGATTAAAAAACCTGACTCAAATAATTGTTTTACGCTTCGTATTGAATTAGCCTTATAATCGGATGGTGTCACTACCCAATTAATTCTCCATACAGGACTGTATCCACTAACCCCAGGTATAGAATCAAGAATCGCATATTGGTCAGCTATCGCAACCAATTGTTGATTATTTTCCTGAACGAAAATATAAAAGTTGGCTGCTTTAAATGAAAATAATCCAAAATCCACGTAAAAGATCTGTTGATTTTTATACCAACTAGGAACCGTCATAAATTCAGGCGCTACCGTACCTCGAGGAACAACGGGACAGTTGCTGACATCACCTGTTACTTCAATATGATAATTACTGCGAAAAATATCTTCTTCTGAACGAATAGAATTGGGTAAATAATTTTGAGGGACGAAAACATAATTAACTAACCATAATGGACTATAAAGAGGATCTCCTGGTATTGTATCCGCAATATTGAATTGACCTTGAACTCGAATAGGTTGTCCTGTGGATGTAAATCCATGGACGAAGGCATAAACATGTGCATTTCTCATCGGTGTTATTCCTGCATCAACAAATCGAACTTTTTTATCGATAAACCAAGCGTTTCGTACAGGTAATTGTTGCATTTTCTCCTCCTACTTATTTCTAATGTGCAATAGACTATATCTATTGATATGTATTTTTTATATGTTGTGTATCTAGTACTAGTGAGCAAAGGCATCCTAAAATGATTCAGACTGTCCTTTTATAAATGCTTTGTAAAAAACGCTATTTTTGTCGGGATATATTATTTAAGGAATTTACCCCATAATAGGATTTTTAAAGGGGATCACAGAAATGATTATGTTAGATCAAAACCATTACACGGATCCCCTGTTTTATACAACCAACAGCCTTATCGATGGGGTCCATTTTATAATCTAAATCCTGAAAACGTTAATCCCTTGAAAATAGGAACAATGTTTATCGGATATGAAAATCCAAATGTTTTTCCTTTAGATAAGAGCATATCTCCTTTTTAACTAGCAATTATGTATATGGCATTTAACCTATGTATGTTTTGGCGGTATATTTATTAAGGTAATAGTATAATTACACACTCTTGGATATGAATGAACAGTTATTTTTATTCATAATTGAAAAAACTGCAGTATTCCATTATCGGGCCATATTGCCGAAGAAGAAATTGTGAAAATTCCTGTAGTTTGAATATTTCTTCAACGAGTTGAAGAAAAAATATAAGAAAATAATGGAAATGCGGATCAATAAACAAATAGAATTCATTATGAAGAGTGTGGGAATTAATATCCACATTCTTTTTTAGTTCTAGTACTAATTAGTTAAAGTTTAATAATGGAAATTGTTCCAAAAGAACATACTAAATAGAAAGGGGGATTAATTTGGAACAACTTAACTATAAACAATCTTGGTTTGGAAATGTTAAAGGTGATATCCTTTCAGGCTTAGTTGTGGCCCTTGCACTTATCCCAGAAGCTATTGCTTTTTCCATTATAGCTGGTGTAGACCCGATGGTGGGGCTGTACGCTTCGTTCACAATAGCAGTAACAATAGCTTTTATCGGCGGTAGACCAGGTATGATCTCGGCTGCAACGGGTGCAATGGCACTTTTATTTATTGATTTAGTAGCAGAACATGGACTTCAATATCTTTTAGCTGCAACTGTACTAACTGGAATATTTCAAATACTGTTTGGAGTTTTTAAATTAGCAAGGTATATGAAATTTATCCCAAGATCTGTCATGGTTGGATTCGTAAATGCTTTAGCAATCTTAATCTTTACATCACAATTGCAACATTTTGTTGGTGAAACTTGGATCATGTATGCACTTGTGGGGTTAACATTAGCGATTATTTATTTTTTTCCCGTATCTCACAAGAACAGTACCATCAACACTTGTGGCCATTATCGTTATCACAGCTTTATCAATTTTTATGGAGTTTGGTGTTAGAACTGTAGGAGATATGGGTACCATTTCGCAAACATTACCATCGTTTTTTATTCCAGACATTCCACTTACATTCGAAACACTATTTATCATTTTTCCATACTCATTAGCCCTTGCTGTTGTTGGGTTATTAGAATCCCTATTAACAGCTTCTATTGTGGACGATATGACCGATACTGGTAGTGATAAGAATGTAGAAAGTAGAGGTCAAGGAATCGCAAATATAATCACTGGATTTTTTGGTGGAATGGCTGGATGTGCAATGATAGGACAATCTGTTATTAACATCAAATCAGGTGGAAGGGGTAGACTTTCCTCTCTAGTAGCCGGGATTTTTTTAATTTTTTTGATTATTGTACTGGGCGAAATAGTGGTAGAAATACCAATGGCAGCCTTAGCTGGTGTAATGATCATGGTTTCAATAAGCACATTTGATTGGAACTCCTTGCGCACACTTCATTTAATTCCTAGAAGTGATGCTATGGTTATGATTGTTACTGTCCTTACGGTCGTTTTAACCCATAATCTAGCTATGGGTGTTTTCACGGGTATATTGTTAAGCGCAATTTTCTTTGTTTCAAAAATATCAAAGGTACGTGTTGAAAGTTCATTGGAGGGAAATAAAAGAATATATCTAGTAAAGGGTGAACTCTTTTTTGCATCTGTAACTGAACTATTAACAATGTTTGAATACAAAGAAGATGTAAAAAGGGTAGAAATAAATTTAAGTCGGTCTCATATATGGGATGATTCAGCTGTTGCTGCTGTAGACAAGGTCGTTTCCAAGTTCGAATCAAACGGAGTCCTAGTAGAGGTTACAGGGTTAAATGAGGATAGTTCGGAATTGGTAGGAAAATTAGCAAACAAGCTTGGATCTCATTAGTATGGAGGTTTAGAATATGTATAAAAAAATATTGTTAGCAACTGATGGTTCAGAGCATTCAATACGTGTAGCAGAAAATGCAATACATATTGCAAAATGTAGTTCAGATTCGACAATAGAAGTGGTTTATGTTGTTGATGCCGATCGTGCCAAATCTGATGTTTTAAGTAACTGGAATTCTGCTGATCTTAATGATTCTCGGAAAGAGAGAATGAAGGATGTAGAACAAAAAGCAAAAGAAGCAGGTGTAACATACGAAATTAAAGTCTTACATGGTGAGCCAGGCCCTACAATTGTTGAGTATGTTAATAATAATCAAATAGATATTGTCGTTATTGGAAGTAGGGGACTTAATGTGCTTCAAGAATTTGTATTGGGAAGCGTAAGCCATAAGGTTGCTAAACGAGCAAATTGCCCTGTACTAATTGTCAAATAGATAGACTGGAGGTTGATACATATTTATATATCAACCTTTTTCTAATTTATAGAACTTATTTTACTATAAGGCCTAGTCACAGGGTTACTGCTCTAGTCCGTCAGATTATTTACATAAAATGTAATTTATCATAACAAGCTTAACTTGGCAGCCCTACTGTACTTTGTCCAAATACCTATAAAGTGAGGTTTTACTGATTCCAGTCGCTGTATTTTAAACATAGCTCCCACACCATCTCTACTTTTAAAATGAAGATAATAAAAATAGCCTTACACACTTGGTGAAAAGGCTATAAAAAAGGAAAAACGTATTTTTATTCTCGAAGGAAATCTCCCAAGGCCCAAACTTTTTAGAAATTTCATCACGATGCCAAAGACTATAGAAAATTTATGCAGATTCTGAGTCTGAGTCCTCTGTTTTATCAACATTTGTTTTTTGTAACCTTACTTCTTGTCTTAAAGATTTAAAGAAGGAGACACACATAAACAACATGACAACTGTAAATGGTAAACCTGCAGCAACTGAAACAGTTTGTAAAGGACTTAGGCCACCACTTAAAAGTAGTGCAATAGCTACACCAGCAATAACAAGTCCCCATAATACTTTACTTTTCGTTGTAGGATCACTAGTTTCCTCACTTAACATACCTAATACAAATACGGTAGAATCAGCCGATGTAACAAAAAAGATTATTAATGATACAATCGTCAAAACGATAAGAATTGAAGCGAATGGGAAGTATTGTAAAAAGTAAAAGAAAGCTGTTGTTACATCGTCCATTACCTGATTAGCCAGCTCAGTTTCACCTAAGTTTTGAATAAAATGAAGGGCACTCCCTCCAAATACTGAATACCAAACTATTGTTGCTAAAGTTGGAACTAACATTGCTCCAATAATAAACTCTTTTATTGTTCGTCCTTTTGATATTCTTGCAACAAATAGACCAACAAAGGTAGCGAAACTTACAGCCCATCCCCAATAAAATATAGTCCAACTTGAAAGCCAAGTATTTTCAGGTAGAAACGGCTCCATTCGCAAGCTCATACCAACAATATTTTGGAGGTATTCACCAGTTCCAGCTACAAATATTTGCAGAATTTCTTTTGTAGGACCCATAATAAAAATTACTACCATAATTACTACTGCTAATATGATATTAAAGTTTGATAAATTTTTAATACCACGATCTAGACCAATAGAAGCCGAAGTTACGAACATAATAGTTAATATTGAGATTAATAAAATTTGACTAACAGATGTATTAGGAATGTCCCAAACGTAATTTAATCCTGCGCTCATTTGTTTAGCACCCATACCTAATGAGGTAGTAAGACCGGATATTATCGCAAAAATGGTTAAGATATTTATTAGTTTACCAATCGGTCCGTTAACCCTATCTCCTAACAATGGACGGAAAGCATAATTTATAAGAGGTGGATATTTTTTGCGATGATGGAAATAAGCAATGATTAACCCGACAATGGCATAAGTACCCCAGCTGTGTAATCCCCAGTGGAAAAAGGAAAGACTCATGGCCGATTTAGCAGCTTCCGGTGTCTGTCCATCCCCTACAGGAGGTGTCATATAGTGCATTACAGGTTCTGCAACTCCCCAAAAGAAAAGACTGATTGCAAGTCCCGCACTAAATAACATCGCGATCCAAGAACCCATACTAAACTCTGGCTTATCTGTATCTTTCCCCAATCGAATATTCCCATATTTAGAAAAGGCTGCATATAAACAAATAATTACGAAAGCAGATGCTGAAAGAATATAAAACCAGCCGAAATAATCCATTGCAAAAATTAAGAAATTAGAAGAAAATTCACCTAACTTTACTGGATTTAAAATTCCGAATAAGACAAAAGCAAAACAAAGTGATAAAGAGATAATTAATACTGAATTCTTCTTTACCAATATCTCTTCCCCCTTTTAATATATTTTAGAATTTTTCGAAAATTCACTTTAAGTTTTGTTTCTTCTTAATGTCTAGGTAGAAAAAACCTCGATGAATTACTATTATTATCACCTAGAGGTTTTTTCAGGTATACAATAAATGCCTTTACATGACTTGGTAATTTTCACCCTATTACTTTTTCTCTTATAAAAACCCTCTTTCCAGAAATCCAAGTTTCATTAACTGATATTTTGATTAAATCTTCTTCTTTGTCATGGTAAGGATTTTTATCAAGAATAGCAAAGTCAGCTAATTTCCCTTTTTCAATTGAACCTACTAAATGTTCCTTATGAATGGTTTTAGCAGCCTCAATCGTATAACCTTTTAGCGCTTCCTCAAGCTCTATTTTATGTTCCAAACCAACTATATTCCCTTGGGCAGTATTCCGAGTTATTGCAGCATATATTGCTTCAAAAGCATTTGGGAATGCTACGGGTGTATCGGATGATAATACTATCGGAATACCATTTTCTTTAAACCAACCATAAGGTGAATAGTTTTCACCTTCTTGACCTATTGCTTCCACTACCCCATTTCCATACAAATACACATGTTGCGGTTGAGGTACGGGCCAAATTTCTAACTCAGCAATTCTTCTAACTTGCTCTTTTGTTGGTAAACCACAATGCTCTATTCTGTGACGTATATCTGGTCTTAGGCATTCCTTCTGGGCAGTTTCAACTGCCTGTAAGACTAATTCAATAGCACCATCCCCTTGAGCGTGGGTAAGCGTTTGTAAACCATATTTATGAGCTTCAATAAGTATATTTTTAAACTCCTCTGGATCGTGAAATAGATATCCTTTCGTTCTCTCATGATCTGCGTAATCAGTGCTCAAATATGCAGTTCCTGAAATCAGAGAACCGTCAGCATAGAGCTTTAACGATCCCATAGTTAATTGATCTTCCCCAAACCTTGAGCATATCCCCATCTTTTTGATATCGTCTAAGTAATTAGATAAGAAGGAGAGTTCAATACGAATTTTTAGCAATCCATTGTCCCGGGCATGTAAATAAGATTCCATTTCCTGTTTCGTTACTTGAACATCATTAACGGTTGTAAAACCTGCAGAAAGTAACAAATCCTGCCCGATCTCAATATTTTTTTGCAAGTTATCTTGTGTATCAGGCATATGAATATTTGGCCCATGATTACCTGGTCTAACTCCAAATTGTTGTGCTAAATAGTCATTTGCGCTGTCAAATAAAGTACCATTAGGAAAACCATCTTGATTTCTTCCAAATGAACCGCCTATTGGATCTGGAGTATCTGGTTTAATACCTATTAAATCCAGTAAATAGGTATTAACAACATTACAATGACCACTACTATTCATAATTTGAACAGGGCGGTCTGTGGCAACTCTATCTAAATCTTTCGATGTAGGATAACGTTGTTCTTCTAACTTTCTCTTATCAAATCCAAATCCCCGGATTGGTGCCCCTTCAGGAAGGGTTTTCTCGTGCTCTTTTAGAACATTTACAAGGTTATCCATGTTTTTAACCTTCTCATAACTAATGTCAGCCCACGTATTACACATTCCTAACATCATTACATGAACATGTGGGTCGATAAATCCTGGAACTAGGCATTGGCCTTGAAGATCAATAACTTCATAATTCTGCCCAGCCACTTCCCGACATTGGTCGAGCGAACCGACAAAGGTTATACGATTATTTTTGACAACCACACCTTCTGCATACATCTCCTCTGTCATTGTTAATATTGTTCCACCCGTAAATAGCAAAACGTCTTTTTCCATCATTTCCACTACTCCTATTCTAAATTAATCTTCTAAAATATCGGTATACTTTTCTTTCAGTCGTATATAGACAATGCAATTATTGTACCAATAATGAATTGCCTGATTTATCTGTATTTTCAGGATATACACCTTTACCTACTATTCAGTATTGTATAGAATTAAATTAAATTTTGGTTAGGCCCTATATTTATAGTTCATTTCTGGTTATACAGAACAGAATAACCTGCTATACAATCGTTAAAAAAGAAGTTGGAGGGTGAATAATGGATTCTATCATCTCTGGGTATTGGAAGGAAATAGTAGATGGAATATACAACGATGTTATTATTACAGATGCCACAGGAACTATTGTTTATGCTAATAATTCATGTGAATATTGGTTTGGTCTAAGCAAAGAGGAGTTAATAGGTAAATCAGTATACGATCTTGAGAGAAAGAAGATTTTTTATCCATCAATAGCCAAAATGGTAATTAAATCAAAAAAAAGACAAACCATTATTCAAACTACAAAGTTAGGAAATAAACTGTTATTAAATGGAGATGTCATCTATAATCAGCAAAACGAAATACAATATATTGTTACTTACTCACAAGACGTTACAGACTTTGAAAAATTAAAAGAATATGTAAAAGAAATGGAATTAGAATTACAAAAGGTAAAAAATGATTTAGCCTTTTTTCAAAACTCACAGGAAAAGTCCAATAACATGATTGCTTCAAGCAGTCAAATGAAACAAATCTTAAACACTTCTATGATGGTCGCTAATACAGACACATCTATTCTTATAACCGGCGAGACAGGAGTAGGTAAAAATGTGTTGGCAAAATTTATCCATGATAATAGCCAAAGAAAGGGGGCTTTAATCCAAGTCAACTGTGGTTCATTACCAGAATCCCTTCTCGAATCAGAGCTATTTGGATATGCTCCTGGTTCATTTACAGGGGCTAATTCAAGAGGGAAAAAGGGCCTAGTTGAAGAAGCAGCAAATGGAACTTTATTCTTGGATGAAATTGGGGAATTACCTCTAAATCTTCAGGTAAAGCTTCTAACACTCATTCAAGAGAAGAAATTTTTCAAGATTGGAGATAGTAAACCAAGATATGTGAATTTTAGGTTAATTACAGCCACGCATGTTAATCTCGAAAAAAAAGTTAAAGAAAAGAGCTTTCGAGAAGATTTATTTTATCGCTTATCCGTTATCCCCCTTCACATTCCTGCTTTAAGGGAAAGAGAAGAAGATCTTGCTAAATTAACTCTGCTACTCAAAGATCAGTTTAATCATAAGCATAATAAAAGAAGAGAGTTTCATAGGCAAACCCTCGATATCCTTTTAGGTTATTCGTGGCCAGGCAATATTAGAGAGTTATCTAACTTGATTGAGAGATTAATTCTAACAATAGATTCCTCTATTATTCTACCGGAACATTTACCGGATAAAATATTAATGGAGGGATATACAAATCCATTAAACAAGGTTGGAGACATCTCCCTTTACGAAATGCTGAAGGAAGTAGAAATAAATATTTTAAAGAAGGCTAAAATGGAGTGCAGAAGTACTACAGAAATGGCTAAATATCTAGGCGTTAGTCAACCTACAGTCGTAAGAAAAATGCAAAAATACAAAGAATATTTACATTAAATTATCGTATCAATAAACTGGATTCTATATCATTCCCCCGCTCAAAATAACCCCCCTTACAAAAAACTGGCACAATTTTTGCATTATTATAATTAAAACTTTTATAAGGGGGATAAACGGAAATGGAAAGTTCAAGAAATTATGTTTTAGATTGGGTATCAAAAAATAAACAAGATTTATCAAATTGGAATCAAATCATTTGGAACTACGCTGAGACAGCATGGAGAGAGTATAGATCTGCAAAATGGTATGTTCAAAAGTTAAGGGATGAAGGATTTACGGTAGAAGAAGGAAGTGGCGGGATGCCTACAGCTTTCTGTGCTACTTGGAGTAATGGAGACGGCCCTGTAATTGGGGGATATGCAGAATATGATGCCGTTCCGGGAAACTGTCAAGCTGCCGACACGGTGGAACGCCCCCGTAACGGGTTGAGCAAATATGCCGGGGGGCATACAGATCCGCATTCAGCGTTAGGAATTAGTTCTCTTGGTGGATTTCTTGCAGCTAAAAATACGATGGAAAAATATAACATCAAGGGTAAACTCAAATTTTTCGGTGAACCGGCAGAAAAGCTACGCGGCTCTAAACCAATTCATGCAGCTAAAGGTTATTATGATGACCTAGATGCAGCCATTAGCTTTCATCCTTTTTATATGCTTCCTTTATGTAATACGACAAGATGGAATACTCACTGCTCGGTTGCCTTCTCAGTAATGTATACATTTACATGTGATAATCCTGAAACGTGGTTATCCTCCTCTAGTGACAGTCCGATACCAGCGTCACATGCTTCCGCAAGATGTCCAGGTGCTACAGATGCTGTAGTCACAATGTATTCATTGTCAAAAATGTACAGGGAACATATGCTTTCCAATAACATGGGATGGTCTATGAATGAAACAATATTAAATACCGGGCAGGCTACTGCAGATAATCTACCTTCACAAATGGCTCAAATATACTATTTTATGCGTGTTCCTACTATTGAAATGGCAGAAAAAGTTTTACATGTACTTGACCAAAACGCAGAAAGTGCTGCAAGATCAGCACATTGTAGTTGGAAAAAAGACTGGATTACAAAGTCACGAATGGGATTAGCTAACCATACAATGGCTAATCTAACCTATGAGAATTTAAAAGTGGTTGGCCCCCCTCATTTCGGACCAAAAGCAGTGGAAATTGCTAAAGGGATTCAAAAAAATTTAGGTTTGCAACCGATGGATAAGCCATTCTTGAAAGAAGTCGAAACACTCATTGATCCAAAAGAAGCAGAAGCAAAATTAAGAGCTACTTTACCTTCTTGGCAAGAACATTTTACATCCGATGATTATACGGAGTACTGTTGGCATGCCCCAACTGTTCGATTATATGTTGGTAGACCAGCATTAAAGGCCCCTAGTGGTTACAGTTACCCAAGCTGGGTAATGAATGCATTAGGTGGAATTCCTGAATGTATAGATCCAATGATTTATAGCGCCTCAGGGACCGTTGGCTTGACTATTATTGATTTATTAACCAAACCGAATTTACTAGAAAAAGCTAAACAAGAGTTTTTTAAACGAACAGGAGGCGGAATTAATGGGACAAAATGGGTTGGTCCTCTATCTGATTATGAACCTCCAATCCATTTCCGTTGGCCGGAATATGTTACAACTGAGAGAAAAGAAAATGAATGGGTGATACCTGCTACTCCTGAGGAGGATAGAACTAGTAAAGAGTCTTCAATTGTTAAACAAACATTGTGACTCCTTTAAAATTATTTAAAAAATATAAAGATACATTTGAATAGTAACGACTTTATTACACATCTAAAAGGGCTGGAACATCCCAGCCTTTTCTTATAAATTATTATATCTTTTTTTCCACAGTTTAAGTAAACAGATCTTCAGCAATCGGGCGCTATTCTTTAATAAGGAAAGCGTCTTTCTTCATGAAAAGGGCCATATTGTGGAGTAAGGGGAGGTAATTTGATCGTTCATCTTGAAATTGTAAGTTATGCCAGAACAACACGCCGCAAATGAATTTTGACCAAAGGGATTATCTATTAAAGGGATTAAATTGGAGGGAATAGAAAATGGATGTAAAGACACTTTTGTTACAACAATGGGCAAGCTGCTTAGATGAAGAAGACTGGTTTCCACCACTTGAAAAAGTGCTAGAGGATATTACTTTTGAACAGGCAATTTGGAAACCAGCTGATGGGGCAATGAATTCCATTTGGGAATTAGTTTGTCATTTACTTTTCTATGAAAAGAGATTTCTGATGCGATTTCTTGGTGAAACAGCGAATGAACCACAGGCAGAAAATAATGAATCTACATTTCGATTACCAACTGAGACGTTAGAAAATTGGAAGGAAACAAAACAAGAATACTTTTATGTTCATCGTGAACTTGGAAAAATACTAACAAAATCAGAACATGAAGATTTGAAGAAAAAAGTAGTGGATCTATATATTAAAGATGGTATGGGCTACGATACGGTTGCGAAGGAAGTAGGTATTTCTAGTTCAGTTGTACGTCGTTGGGTTCAACACTTTGAGGCAGAAGGAATAAAGGGTCTCGAGGAAAAGCGCGGGAAAGCAAAAGGACCTGGGAAAGGCAGACCAAGAACCCGTCCTGAGGATCCAGAAGAGAAAATCAAACGATTAGAAGCCGAGAATGAAATGTTAAAAAAGTTCTTAGGGAAGTAAAAGGGGGTATGGAAGCCGTATCAACAGGTACTAAGTATAAAGTGATTCAAGATATGTCCAAGAAACAATACCCTGTCCAACTTCTATGTGAACTTGCAGGGGTATCAAGGGGCGGATATTACAAGTGGTTAAAGCGTCAGGAAGCCCCCTCTTCTAAACAGTTAGAGGATGATAAAATCAAGAAGTTAATCATAAAGTGTCACACAAAGCTCAAGGGGATTTATGGTTATAGAAGGATACATGTCTGGCTTAAGTCGGTACACAATTTACATATGAATCATAAACGGGTTCAACGCTTGATGGGTGAATTGGGAATAAAAGCCATCATAAGAAGAAAACGGCCCTACTACGGAAAGAAGGAAGCTTATGCCATCTCAGAAAACCATTTGAACCGAGATTTTAAAGCCTCTAAGCCAAATGAAAAATGGGTAACAGACATTACATACTTAATTTTTAATGGACAAAGATTGTATTTATCGGCTATTAAAGACTTATACAATAACGAAATCATCGCATATAAAATCAGTCAAAGAAACGACCTTCAACTAGTAATGGATACAGTAAAAAAGGCAAGAAGAAAACGGAGTGTAAAAGGAATTATCCTTCATAGCGATCAGGGATTCCAGTACACCTCAAAACAATATAACCAACTGCTTAAAAAATACAAAATGAAAGCGAGTATGTCTCGAAAAGGAAACTGTTGGGATAATGCTTGTATGGAGAACTTTTTTAGCCATTTTAAAACAGAATGTTTTCACTTATACTCTTTCCGAACCTCTGAAGAGGTTAAGTTTGCCGTCCACCAATACATACGATTTTATAATCACCAGAGATTTCAAAAGAAATTAAACAACCTGAGTCCCTATAATTATAGAGCTCAGGCTGCTTAAAAATGCTTTTTAATTTCTGTCTACTTGACAGGGGTCACTTCACAACCATCCCGTTCTGTTTTTGGAGCTATATTATTAAAAAAAGTAGATGCAAAATGGATAAAGATTTGGGAAACAAAAACAAAAGCAGTAGGGTTACAGTACTCGGGTATTGCTGATATTACAGGTGACGGAATTAAAGAATACCTATTTGGAACAACAATTGGTGCTTCAGCAAGACATAATCTTGATATTTATGAATGGAATAAAAATACTTTTTCAAAAATTTCAGATGTTCTTTATCATAAATTAGAGTTATTAAATAATAAAAATATTGGGATTGCAGTCTGGCAGAGGTATATTGCAGACACTATTTTGTAAATGTTCTTAAATGGAATGGCGAAAAATTAGTATTTGATGAAGATTTATTCTTGAACTATTATCCTGTAATTGAAGGGTTCTATAAGAATAAATTATCCAAAATGGATGCTTGGTTTTACTGGTATACACTTGCAGATGCACAAATCAAAGCAAAATTATATGATTAAGCAAGAATATCTATAGAGAATGGTAAAGGGTTAGCTGAGGATTTATCTATGCCTGAAATAGTGGAAAACTTTAATGAATTATCAGCTAAAATAAACAATTAATTCCTGCAATCTTATTCCAGAAAAGGGCGCCATTCTGAAGCAAGAAAATGCCCTCTTTTTAATGAATAGGGCCAGATTGTAGTATAAGAAGGAATTGTTAGGTGTAACGTGAAAAAATGTTCTTTACATGGAAAAATAGATGTTTACTTGGGAATAAATTTGTTTACTCATAACCGGTTTTTTTCAATAAAAAACGGCTCATTTTCAGAAAAATCCTTATATATCAAGGGCTTGAGCTGATTTAATTAAACAACTTTATTTCTATTTCCAGATCCCGTAAAGAGGATTCTCCTGAACAGTAAAGAACTTATTTTCTTTATACTGGGATGTTTACTCTCAAATAAGGTATCTCACATTTAAGAGTAAACATCTTTTTTATAACGAAACATTAGAAAGTAAATAGAACTCTAAGTTACTCAATTAACAGGGGAGCTAAATTTAAAAAGCTAATTGTTGTAAAAAGAAGAAAATCACTGTTGAACAACGATAATGAATTAATTATTTATAGTTCTCAAGTTAAATAGTAAAGAAGATTCTTGTGAATGTTCCCGGAATACTTTCTGATCCTGCGCTAGGTTCGGAAACCTGAACATTAGTATAGGTCACGCTTACTAATACTTCTTCTTGTCCTGGAGGACAATCTAATGTTGAGGGTGGTGGTTGTAATGTTAGGCTTCCAGTAATTTGTCCATTTTTACCAGATGTGAATTGTCTTGATGCTGATACAGGTCCACTAACTTGCTGTTTCTTTGGATCACTTGGAAAGTTACCACCATTGTTTCTACAAGCGAATTCAGCAGTGGCATCAGCACTAGCAGTAATCGTTGTAGTCACATTATCCCCAAGACCTGCAATTTTAAATGAAACGGTTAGGTTACCACTTTCATCTGGTCCACTAGCACTCGCTTTAATAAAATGTGGATTAGGCATAAAGTCTCACCTCCTTATTATTTAATAATCTATTAATATGAAATCTAATTTGATAGTGAATAGACAAGTTGATCAGGATGAAAAAACATTTTAAGAGAACAGGTCCATTTTGAACAGAAACGGATGAATCGTTTCACTAAGCTTCATTGGGATTTTTATTAAGTAATCGAGCGCATTTCTGAAGTATGAACTGCCTTTCTGCCCAGTTGATAATAATTTGGTAGGTTTTGTTTTTTTTGTAGGTATGACGATGGGGAGCGGAAATTAATGATAACTATTTATCTAGTTCTACGCTACTCTTTTTCCTGATCAACCCCAAAAAGTAGAGTATTTGTGATTTACTAGTTTTATTCACATTATGTATACGCATACATAATCGTTAAAAACATGCAAGAAGGAGGATACTTATGATTAGCAAAAACTTTAAAAAAAAGCTATTGCCGTTTACAGTGATTACTTCACTGGTTATCGGTGGTACAGGCACTAGCACACCAGAGGTCGAAGCAAAAACGGATAAGAAAAACAATGCCGAAATCAAAAATATTATCTTTATGGTAGGAGATGGTATGGGGCCTTCCTATACCACCATGTATCGCTACATAAAAGATGATCAATCTACTAAAATGATGGAACGTACAGTATTCGATCCATATTTAGTAGGTACGCAATCTACTTATTCGTGGGACCCTTATTTTGACGGTGGAGAAGATGATGTCAAAGAAAACATCCCAGACTCTGCAGCTACAGCAACCGCTATGGCAGCTGGTATCAAAACGTATAATGGTGCCATCTCAGTAGACTTAGAACAAGAAGAAGTGAAAACGATTCTTGAAGTAGCAAAAGACCAAGGACAGGCGACGGGGCTTGTCGCTACTTCCCAAATCAATCATGCTACGCCTGCCGCTTTCGGATCACATGATGAGTCAAGGCAGAACTATAATGATATAGCAGATGATTACTACGATGAAATGATTAAGGGAGAGCATAAAGTAGATGTCCTTCTTGGCGGCGGAACCGATTATTTTATTCGAAGTGACCGGAATCTAGCAAAAGAATTCAAACAAGATGGATACAGCTATGTAACGACCAAAGAGGATATGCTGAATGCTGATAACGATCAAATTCTAGGTCTGTTTGCACCGAAAGGCCTTGATAAAGCGATCGACCGAGATGAAGAGACTCCTTCTCTAAGTGAGATGACGAATACAGCGCTAGAAAAACTTAGTAAGGACAAAGATGGCTTTTTCCTAATGGTGGAGGGAAGTCAAATCGATTGGGCTGGTCATGATAATGATGTTGTGGCAGCTATGAGTGAAATGAAAGATTTTGAAGAGGCCTTTAAGCAAGCAATCGAATTTGCGAAAAAAGATAAACAAACCCTTGTCGTTACAACAGCTGATCATTCCACAGGTGGGATTTCCATCGGACGCGGTTCGGACTATGTGTTTAACCCTGATGTGATAAAGGCTGCTGAGCGCACCCCAGATTACATGGCTACAGAAATTGCAGAAGGAGCAGATGTCGAAGAGGTTTTAAACACTTACTCTGGATTGGATTTGAAACAAGGAGAAGTGGATGCCGTTAAAGAGGCGGCACAGACTGATGCAGATGGAAACATTGATATTACAGAAGTTGACAATGCAATCGAACATATATACAACGTTCGATCAGGAACAGGTTGGACAACCAGCGCCCATACAGGTGTCGATGTGAATGTCTATACGTATGGACCACAAAGTGACGAATTCAGCGGTTTGAATGAAAACAGTGAAACCGGGCAGAAACTATTTCAAGTATTGAAAGCAGTAAAACCACATAATAAGCACTAAGATTGCACATCACCCGTTGTCTCTTAGGCAACGGGGCAACTGTGTCTAAAGATAACAATCGAACAACCAGGAGGATGAAGGACATGAAGCATCTTTGGTTTCTATTTTTTGCAGCAACCATCTTGTTGACTGGTTGTATGAATGATGACGGAAAGGCCGACTCTTCTAATGTGAAACCCGAAGAAAAAGCAATAATAGAAGAGAAGGATGAAAATGACGCGGTTAGGAAAAAACAAGATCCGTTCATTAAAAACCCACAAGCTCCAAATGACCAAGAACTTACTGAGGTTGGCAAAACTCATCGTGATCAAGATGGTGTGATAAAACTATTAGCGATTTCCTCTGAGGATAAACATGTTTCCATTGGACCAATCGAAGTCACCATTAAAGAGGCAAAGCTGTTGAATTATTCCCCTTCGCCTGACTTGATCGATTTCTTTCATGGCTACACACATCAAGAATCGAATTTCAATTATGTAAAGCTAAGAATTGTTGTGGAAAACACGTCAGATGAAACCTTGAATTTTGCACCCGTGTCCCATTTGGAAACAAATGAAGGAGAACAGACAAGCTTTGAAGATGATTTTTATTTAGAGAAACTGTATGGCGACTATGCTCCAGGCGAGAAAAGGTACGGACAACTCGGATTCATTTTAGAGCAAACAAAACCAGAAAACCTAACTTCTATCGAGATAACGACAAGTGATATATTTAAGAACGAAGGATCCATCCATGAAAATCAGAAGTTCATTATCGATTTTTAAGTCTAGACAAACTTAATCGTGATAAACCTTTTATTAAACTGTCCTTAAAGGTAATCCCCTCTTTTATAGAAGGTCTTTGCCTATCCTTTAGGGAATCGTAAGATGATAGATGTATGTGAAGGGCGTTTAGATGCTTATCAACGAGTGTTAGGAATGACACTAGCAAGTCTTCCTTTCTGGTTTTTACTTTTCTTGTATGGTTTTTATACCGTTGGATTACCAAGTTAGGGGCAGAGTCTTCAATCTTTATTGGTGGACTTTGTTCTGGAGTAATTGCTACTGTCCTATTTTTCAAAGCAACAGATATGGTTAGAGGAAATATGCAAAAATTAGCTTCTGTTGAAGCCACGCAATCAATGGAATTGCTTTTTGCATTAGTTGGGGAACAAATATTTTTGTCGATACCACTTCCTTTACTTTTATCTTGGTACGGTATTTTTATAGTCATTCTTGGAATGATTTTGCATAGTTATGTTTCAAATAGAAAAGTGGAAAGTCATTTGCAACAGTCAGTGAATCTTTAAATTATCTTTCGCTTATTCTACAAAGGGTGCTAAAGTTCAATGAGTGCGAGCCAGCTTCAATAGCCTTTGATCTTCAAATCGGGCGCGTTTATCGAATAACGCGTCTTTTCGTATACGGGCCAGATTGTAGAATAAGTTATTATTGGTTTAACATTAAGCAAGGTGAACGGTAACGTTTTTGGACGATATAATCTGTATCAAATTTAAAAGAATCTAATCTTTCATTCATTGCCTTTAACCTTGTATCAATCTTTTTCATGTCATTGCTTTGTTGCTCTTTATATTTTTTATTTCGGCCTTTAGCTCATTTATTCCTTGTAATATCTGTTTTAGCATATCTTCCATGATATCAATCCTTTCACTACTCTATTAGATTAATTATATCATGCTATAATGGGTCCTGATAGAAAAAATGTTGAAAAAAGAATTGAAGATGTACCGGTCCCCAATTACCCATTAATGGATTGGGTTTATAACATAAAAAGTGAATTTAAACGTTGTTTCAAATTGTCGAAAAAACAAAGCGGACTATAGTCATTCTCCACCCGAAGTATGTCCTTTTATGATTGAGTGATTTTGCCTTATATACCCGTATACTTAATAAATATGACAAATCTGCACCCTTTGTCACAGGCTATAAAAAAGAGAATTTCTTGAAGGGTAGTCTTCATTAAAACAAACGAATTTCTTTAAAAACTATCTAAAGTGATATTATCCCCACTAAGTGGGATATCGGTAACATTTTGAAAAAATCCTACGCTAAGAAAACCCAAATATAAAAACGTCTAACTTCTCAACAATGTAGTAAACGAGAAATTAGGCGTTTCATTCACAATACCAGCTAATAGAAGGTCAATAGCTAGGACTAAAAAGGTTAAAGAAAATTGGTATAGTGAATAGTTAGTGAAAACTTTCACCTAAACTATAATTGTTTTTATTTTATTAAGGCATTGGAAAGATCTTCCGCATTCGCTTTTTTTACTTAACCGATCAGAATAGTTCTATAAATGAGTGGATTTAAATAATTAAGAAACCCAGCTAATCTTCCGATGTGAAGGAGCTGGGTTTTAAAAGTTGGATGTGCAAAATAACAATTAAAATAAAGTCCGGCTTTTTTTAGAGAGTTACACAGAGGAAGGAAAAGATCACTTAACAGATTTGGAACTTCACAAGGTGATATATTCCATGCCCTTTTGCTTGGCCAATATTGGAATAAGTGGTTTTTGCATGCAAAAATTCTTTGCTTTTGCATGCAAAATGAGTGTGCGATCGCCAAATTATTTTGCATTCTAAATTATATAGAAACACCCCAGACGGAGCATTTTTCAACATGAAAATCAGAAAAATGACGTTATTTTATGTTTTGGCATTAATCTTGCAAAGGATATTCTAAAGTTTTTTATTTTAAAAGGAGGAAACTATATGGATGAATCGACAGGGAAGAAGGTTCCGTTTTGGATGGCCGTGCTGCCGTTATTGGTGATGATTGCTGTCATGGCTGTCACGATTGTAAAATTTGAGGGAAGCCCGCATGTGCCATTAATTATAGGTACAATTGTATCTGCTTTCATTGCTTGGCGTTACGGATTTAAATGGAATGACATTGAAGAAGGTTTTTATAAAGGGATTCGATTAGCTCTTCCAGCAATCCTGATTATCATTATGGTAGGATTGACGATTGGTTCTTGGATTGGCGGCGGAATTGTCGCGACGATGATTTACTATGGACTAAAGCTTATTACGCCTTCGATGTTTTTGGTTTCAATATGCGTCATTAGTGCGATTGTTACACTGGCGATTGGCAGCTCCTGGTCCACGATGGGAACAATCGGGGTTGCAGGCATGGGGATTGGAATCAGTATGGGCATTCCAGCTCCGATGGCGGCAGGTGCCATTATTTCCGGTGCCTATTTTGGGGACAAGATGTCGCCGCTATCCGATACAACCAATTTGGCTGCAGGGATAACGGGGACAGACTTGTTTAAACATATCCACCACATGTTTTACACCACCATTCCTGCACTAATTATTGCAGTTATTACGTATTGGATTATGGGCAGGCAGTTCGGCGGGAGTAAATTAAACAATGAAAATATTACAGAGGTAATGAAGGTGCTTTCTGGGAGCTTCGTCATTTCTCCTTGGCTTCTGCTCGTGCCTGTACTGGTAATTTTTCTGGTAGCCAAAAAGGTTCCGGCCCTTCCTGCATTGGCGGCTGGAGTTGTACTTGGCTGGCTTTGCCATATTTTCGTTCAGGGCGGTTCAGTAGGAGATGCTGTGAATACGCTTCAGAGCGGCTTTTTAATCGAAAGCGGAAATAGCCTTGTGGACGACCTTTTTAATAGAGGCGGCATTGATGATATGATGTACACTGTTTCATTGACAATTGTTGCTATGACCTTTGGCGGTGTCATGGAACAGACAGGAATGCTAAAAGCAATTGTCGATCAGATTCTTAAACTGGCACGTTCAGCGAGAAGCCTTGTGGCTACAACTGTTTTATCCTCCTTTTTTACAAATATTGCCGCAGCAGAACAATATATATCCGTCCTGTTGCCTGGTAGAATGTATGCACAGGCTTATAAGGATAAAAATCTGCAATCCAAAAATCTATCGCGCGCACTTGAAGATGGAGGGACAGTGACCTCTGTATTTATCCCGTGGAATACTTGCGCAGTATTTATTATGTCTACACTGTCAGTGCATCCGTTTGAATACGCGCCGTATGCTATTTTGAACTTCACCGTGCCAATCCTAGCCATTATTTTTGCTTTGCTTGGCTACAAAATTACTTTTATGAGTGATCAAGACCGAAAAGAAATGGAGGCAAACGATCAAAAGGCATCTTAAAGAGAAGGCTCTGGAAACTTCGGACTATAACCCGAATGATGGACACTAAAAAAGTTATTAACATTCGGGTTTTTTGTGTTTTCTAATTTTGAAGGAATCTTTTTCCGTTGTTTGTTTATTAGCTACTAGTATTGATCCAGCTTATGCTGTGTATAGTAGATTTGATTGTTCTGACCTAGGTAAAACTAAATTACCAAGGTGTGACTTTTATGCATTTGTTCTTTGTGAGATATTAGTGGATTAAGCAAAACACATTTTGACCAGGTTGATTATTAAAAATTCTATTTGATGAATACTTGGACCAAGTGAGGCGTACCGATGAGTTTATATATAACAATCTCATAATAAGAGATAAATCCATAAGGCCGGAGGTTCATTGTTATGAAGAATTCAATTGACTATGTAGAGGACACACAGCCATCTCTCAGGACCATGTACGTCAGAATAATTAGGAAAGCTGCATTAAGGAAAAAACGTTACTAAGCGATCTCTCGGAGGTCTTTAACGGTCACCCCTACACGTTAGAAAAACTGATTAGTGTGACTATTGTGATTTTCTGACTCGATACAAAAAAGGGTTAATCAAGGAAGGTATTAAGAAGATCCTTAACTATATCGATAAAAAAAGCTATGTCGGTTAACACTAGAGTGACCCAGTAAAATGAGACAGGAAAAAACACCACCTAAGTCGTATAAACAAATATCGACATATAGGGGTGTTTTTCTTATGGGGAAGAAGAAAACGTATTATCCAGAACATATCAAACAAGAGGTTATTCGTTTAAAGCTTGCTGGAGAGCTTACCAATAAAGAAATTATGGCTAAAAGGAAGTGGTACCAGAAATATTCATCGAAGTTGTAGAGGCTTTCAAAGTAAAATATTCAATTAAGAGGATTTGTGAATGCTTAGGAGTTCCTAGATCCACATATTATCGTTGGAAACGAGATGTATTAAGGGAGCTTCCGCCCCTCCATCAGTTCATCATCGATATTTGTAAGCATCTTTCATATCGAGTAGGACACCGAATCGTAAAGGGACTCCTTTGGAAAGATCACAAAATAAAAGTGAATCGTAAAACAGTACAAAAGATCATGCAGAAATACTCTATTCAATGCCAAGTAAAGGTGAAAAAGAAAGTATACGTTGCGGGTGAAAGTAAGATTGTGGTCCCCAACCTTCTAAATCAAAACTTCGTGGCTAAGAAACCCAATCAGAAATGGGTAACCGATATCACGTATTTAACCTATGGAGAAAAAACGTTGTATTTGTCTACGATTATGGATTTGTACAATAACGAGATCGTTGCCTACAAGGTAAGTGATACTCAAGAAGTTAGCCTTGTACTCGATACGCTAAAAGCTGCATGTAGAGGAAGAGAGACTCATGAAGTTATCTTACACAGTGATCAAGGTGCCCAATACACCTCCTATGAACGCGAGGCTAAAAATTCTTGCGTACATAGCCCACACCATTTTCAACTTTTCCCTTTGTACGAGCCCGGTACGGCTGACATCGTCTTAAGTTAAACCCATGATGGCTGGCAAAATGGGTAAATCTCTCGTTCCAGATGACTTCTCCTTGATCATCCTGTCCGGCAACAACGGTCTTCATATTATCGTACAGGCACGTTTCGGTTTTTCCACCAAAATACTGCATAGCCCGTAAGTGGCAGCCTATTAGCGTCTCTAGTTTTTTCTTTCCGTTCCAATCGACCGTAAATTGTCCCCAGTCTACCTGGGCTTGTTTGCCCGGAGGTGTTTCAAATCGCTCTGTTGCTTTTGCGATAATGATGGGACGTAAGGGTCTCATGAAATTACACAGTAAGGTGAGTTGCCCGGTATAACCCTTTGCTTTCAGTTCGTCAAATAGGACAACGGCATTCAGGCATCCTTCCTCCATACGTTGACGAACGTACGATTTAAAAGGCTCTAGCTTGCCTGGCTGGGTTGTACGACGTTGATAATTCGAGGTTCTTTTTCGTTTAGCCATTTTCTGATTGTTTTACGATCTCTCCCCAGTTCTTCGGCAATTTGCGTGATGGTCATTCCATTTTGTTTCATTTGCTTAATCATAAAAAATTCTCCATTCTGGACCATAATTTTTCTCCCCTCTTGAGGAGAGTGTCCGCTAATAATGGGGAATTTTCAAGTGCTGATATTGGGTATTTTACCAGTGCTGTTCACATTTATTTAGAAAAAACTATATCATCGTCAGGGTTACGGGATAAATGTTAGTCCTTTAAGACATAGTTGGACAGCTGATCTGATCCGCAAGTTTTTTACTAAACTAATATATATGTTAATCATAATGTTAAAACATATGATGACTTGTATGTCAACGTATATATAAATAATCGTATTTGCCGATTTGAATCATGATTTTTGTTACGATAAACAATGTGTTCAATTAGCACGTGTAACAGACAGTTAATCTTCAGCAATCGGGCAGCATTCCTATTATGAAGTAATATCCGATTTAAGAAAAAAATAAGCCCCTTGGTATGATTGTCTTCCCCCTAATACTTAAAACCCAAACGCTCTATATTACCATTTTTTTCCTTGTATAGATTCTGAATTTCATTTAATACTTAAATTATAAAGCTTTTGAACGGTCAATCGAAGGGAGCAAACAACATGGCACAAAGTAATACCAATAATTTGTTAGTTCGAGGAGCAGAAGCAGCAATGGATCAAATGAAATATGGAATTGCGAACGAATTCAATGTACAACTGGGACCGGACACATCATCTCGCCAAAACGGCTCAGTTGGTGGAGAAATTACCAAGCGTCTGGTTCAAATGGCTCAGCAACAAATGGGATCAAGCAGCTGATTATTACTGTAGTGGTAACACAAAGCTAAAAAATGAACCCTATCTTTGCTATATCGTCAATAAAAATCTATTCAACCAATGTGTTCCAGATAGTTTTATAGGATTACACTGGTCTATTTAAATTCACCTATATATATTTTAAACTTTTCTCTTGAACACGTGGGTCAATTAACTTCAACTTTTTACTAAACTGTACAGTTTTCTCAATAATCTTTTTTCCATTAAATCGTATGATTATGAGGGGATTTATTTAAATTTATTACGAGATTCTTCCTATAATATAGTTGTTTGTCGTTCATACTCCTTAACCAGCTTATAAAAGGTCGTCTTTTTTACTCCTGCTTCCTGCAAACAGACTGATTCTATTGAAGAACAACGATTAAAAGTTAGTGAGTTTCTACACGATACTATGATAAAAAAATTAAGGGAGCATTTAGGGAAGGTACTACATAAAAGAGAAAAAGTAAGTATACTCAATAATTTAGATAAGAGTTGGAATGACAATGCTGATTTAGAAAAATTAAGTGACTTACTATTTGGGTTATTAAATGTAGTTCATAAAATTTCTGATGAATTTTAAAAGAATAGCTACAAGCATATTAAAGTGAATATGTCACTAATTGTATTTCTTAGAAGTGATATATTTTCTCGAATTATGAGTTTTGCCTCTGAGAGGGACAAAATTCCATTTAGACATTTAACATGGTCAGAGCCTAGTTTATTATTCAGAGTTATTGAAAATAGAATTGATTACAGTAGTGATGGAGTAACTAGTCCTGATGTGTTATGGGAAAAATATTTTTGTAAACATATAGATGGGATCCCTTTAAGAACCTATGTTCAAAGTTTAATACTTCCTAGGCCCCGTGATATCGTTTTTTTATTTAAAACAGCATTACAGGAAGCGGTGAACAAAGGGCATTCTAAAGTTGAAGAGGAAGACTTTAAAGCGGCTGAATATTCATATTCAGAATACGCACTTCAATCTCTATTTCCTGAAAATGGTGGCAGAATTAAAAACTTAGAATCAATACTTTATGAATTTGCAGGAGAAAAATCAATTATTAATAAGGAAGAATTAGAAGAATCTTTAAGGAAAAACACCTTGACTAATATAGAAGACATAATCAGAATACTATGTGAAATGACATTCATAGGTCAAGAAATACAAGAGGGTAAATTTGAGTATTATAGTGAAAAGCGATCTACTCAAATTACAGATAAGCTTGCTGATAGGTTATCTGAACGTAATTCTTGTTCAAAACGTTACCAAATCAATCCTGCTTTTCATGCATATTTGGAAATTGAAAAAGTAAACCTTCCAATTCCTTCTCCATAATATTTTCTTTTAATCTATTTCGTAAGGCTGCTATTAAATTTCCCCTAATGGACTAATTACGAGCGCTTTTCTATATTAGGAAAGCGCTTTTTTAATAGCACATAGGGGGTTAATTACAATAAAAGGATTTTCCTGGGGGAAGGCCTCGAAGAGGAATATAACACTCAAACACAAAAAGAAGAAAAAAGTATTAATTTTATGTTGATTAGTTAGGAAACTTCATGACTTTCAACCACACAAGAGGTCGTTAACATCCATGTCCACTCCGATGATGTCATCCCGAGTCTCACCGGAAATTATCAAAGAAGCAGATGGCAAAAGGACATACAATGAAATTTACCAGGATTAAGTCTGTTTGTTCAGTCACTATCAGATTAGCTCGGGAATTGTATGCATTATTGCCCCTTGAGGAAGTATATATCCGCTATGAGTAAAGTCATAATAGATATTCTGAGAGAACTTCTTGGATTTTAAAATACCGTTCCTGTATTTGGCATTTAATTTATGTATGAAATGGCAGTATGATTTTTGCATATTAAAAAGACCACAATATTAAAGTTTTGTATAAAACTTTGCATATTTTGCGGTCTTTTACTTTATTATTTATTCCACTTAAGCGCCCGATTGCTTAAGATGTAAAATATTCCATAGGCTTAGTACAATGCACGTAACCATTCTTCTTATAGGGGGTATCTACATGATACGTGTGATTTCTACAGTTAAACCTTAGTGGACATTCAAAATCTCTGTTATATCAATCATTAGCGGACATTAACACTAATGAACAACGGGATTAATGTCCGCTATGGACTGTTAGCGGTCATATGTGCGGGATTACGGATGGGCAGTTTAGATTAGCAATCCATAAGAAACAACCCAAGTTGAATTATGCTAAAATTTAGTTAATGTACAATGTAGATATTCCTCATGAACAAAGGAGAACTGAAAATGAGAAAACTCGTTCTATTTCTGCACGCATCGCTTGACGGTTTTGTAGAAGGGCCGAATGGTGAAATGGACATTGGCTGGGTTTCCTACGATGCTGATTTGGAGAAACATGCGAAAGAAATTCTGAGTACTGCCGACACTGTCATTTGGGGACGTGGGACTTATCAGATGATGCACAGTTACTGGCCATCTGTGCCTTCGAACCCATCAGCTTCGCAGCATGAACGGAATCATGCCGAGTGGATCGAAAAGACAGCCAAAATCGTTTTTTCCACGACGCTGGAGAAAGTCGAATGGAACAATTCCAGACTGGTGAAAGAAGATGTCGAGGAAGAGATCAAGAACCTCAAACAGCAGCCAGGCAAGGATATGGTCATCCTCGGCAGTCCTAGGTTCGCACACTACCTTATGCAGCTTGATTTAATAGATGAGTATAAAATTACGGTTTCTCCCGTCCTGATCGGCAGCGGGTTGCCGTTATTCCAAGGTCTCAAGGAGAAGATCAATCTTAAACTTATCGAAAACAAGACATTTGATTCTGGAGCCATAGGCCTCGTTTACCAGACGGTTAGATGACCTTGTCTCCTAAAGTAGATTACGCTAACAAATTACGTTAGCACAATAAAAGCAGCGGCAGTCTAGGTCTTTCGAGTTCCTAGTCCGTCACTGCTTTTTTTACGAGTCAGTCTAATTCAGTTTGTCGGGTGATCGTGTCGTTTGAGCTTAGAGTAAGGAGAAACGCCAAGTCGGACGCAATTCAGGGCTTAGCGTATATTTTCGTTAAAATGTTGGTGAACCCCATCAAGTTTTAATTTGTCTACAACCTCTGATACCTCCGCCTGTAAAGCATTTTGTCGTTGTAACAATTCATTCATTCCCACCTCACCCCCTTATTCCACAAACTGGCCCGATACAAAAAGACGCGTTACTCGATAAACGTTAGCAATAGGTAAGCATTTGATGTTATCTCCAGCTTTTCCCCTGCTCCACACCATGGACGTGCTAGTTTCCCAGCATCCGGCGCTCCATCTAACGAATTGTACTAGACTATAAGTTCCTCGTTACCTTTAGACAGGAAGTATCTTATAATTCCTACTAAAAGCTCGCACTGTGGCATCCCTCCTGCTGGAGGCAATGTTCCCACGTTCCTACCCGATCGGTGCGATGAACGCTTGGAAAATAATCATTCCACTTCGCTAGACTTGGGGCTGTTCCTCCACTCCCATTACAGGAGATTCCTAGGTCATACCCCTACCCTCACAAGAATAAATGCCTTTCAGTATGATCTTTATGGCAACCGTTTCGGATAACAGTCCTTTATTTCAACGTTCCTTGCTTTCCAAGTCCCTTACAACGTAGCTATCCATTCTAGAATTAGGTGCTTCCTATAAGCCTGTGAGCTGGATATCGCCTTTGTTCGATATAGCGTGTTTCAGAGGGCGCACTTTTACTCCACACCACTCACGTCATCGTTGGATGACACATAAGTTTCCCCATGTTTTAAATCTAGACCTGTACATTCGGAAGTTCGTCAGTTCCTTTCTCAAAGAACATTCTCACCATATCTAGTTTTTCAGCCGTGCGGCATATCCGTTGGCATACCTTTCTGGCTTCAGCCTTCGTTCTGCCGAATCTACCTGTGCTTCATACCCTATAACCTGTCAGTTATAACGCATGCAGGAGTATTGACGGGATGGTTTCAAGAAACATGGCTCCATCATTCCCATCCTCCGTTGTAAAGTTGAAGTCTAAACTGTTAAACTCCCTGTATTTTCGCGCAGTAATGCGCTTATAACAGAACTTGTCGCGCGTTAGCAATAGGTAAGCATTTGATGTTATCTCCAGCTTTTCCCCTGCTCCACACCATGGACGTGCTAGTTTCCCAGCATCCGGCGCTCCATCTAACGAATTGTACTAGACTATAAGTTCCTCGTTACCTTTAGACAGGAAGTATCTTATAATTCCTACTAAAAGCTCGCACTGTGGCATCCCTCCTGCTGGAGGCAATGTTCCCACGTTCCTACCCGATCGGTGCGATGAACGCTTGGAAAATAATCATTCCACTTCGCTAGACTTGGGGCTGTTCCTCCACTCCCATTACAGGAGATTCCTAGGTCATACCCCTACCCTCACAAGAATAAATGCCTTTCAGTATGATCTTTATGGCAACCGTTTCGGATAACAGTCCTTTATTTCAACGTTCCTTGCTTTCCAAGTCCCTTACAACGTAGCTATCCATTCTAGAATTAGGTGCTTCCTATAAGCCTGTGAGCTGGATATCGCCTTTGTTCGATATAGCGTGTTTCAGAGGGCGCACTTTTACTCCACACCACTCACGTCATCGTTGGATGACACATAAGTTTCCCCATGTTTTAAATCTAGACCTGTACATTCGGAAGTTCGTCAGTTCCTTTCTCAAAGAACATTCTCACCATATCTAGTTTTTCAGCCGTGCGGCATATCCGTTGGCATACCTTTCTGGCTTCAGCCTTCGTTCTGCCGAATCTACCTGTGCTTCATACCCTATAACCTGTCAGTTATAACGCATGCAGGAGTATTGACGGGATGGTTTCAAGAAACATGGCTCCATCATTCCCATCCTCCGTTGTAAAGTTGAAGTCTAAACTGTTAAACTCCCTGTATTTTCGCGCAGTAATGCGCTTATAACAGAACTTGTCGCGCGCGCCCTATAATGGAATAACGAAATTGTGTCTATCCAATCTCAATAGAGCTTTAATAATAGCCTCCCTTTAAAGAAGGACGGGTTAGTTTAAACTTGAAACGTAATATCTTACGGAGCTTCGAAGAGAAATAAAAAATCAACATGTTTTGATTAATCCTATTCAAACATGTTGTGATTTAATTTCATTGCTTATACAAAATGCACTTGATGTGAACAGCCCTAGGAATCCTCCAACTTGTTGTTATTTTTCCAACTCTTTTGCAGTTTTCGGATGTAAATGATTTGTCCAATGTGGTAGGCATTATGAGTGGTTGCATTACCAAGTATTTCCCACCACTTCGCTGGTACTAGGAAACCTAATACATCACTTTCTAGCTTTTCATTAGAAAGTATTTCTTGCCATTGTAAAAGAACTTCTAGTAGTCTTTCCTTTAAGTCCATAAACGATAGATTTTCCGGAATGATAAAGGTTTTATCATTGTTTCCTATGGAAGGTACAGCATTGACATGAGATTTTAGATACCTAGCCTGCCATGTTTCATTCCAATACAACAAATGCTGCACTATTTCAGCGATACTATTACATTCATCATTTGGGTTCCAAAAGGCTTCTTCCTCAGACAAACCTTCTACTGCTTCCTTAAATGATACGTACCAGCTAGGATCGTTCGCATTTGCTAACAACTGATCGGCCAAAACATCTTTAGCGTGAGACATACTCGACACACTCCCTCTGATTAGATAATAACTGCTTCAGTACTCTTCCAAAACTTCCTGTATTATTCACAAACTACGGACCCAAAACAACACAAAAAAGATGCAATGTGCAATTCTTACTCCAGAAATGCGCCCTATTCTTGAAGATTTTACGATTGATCTCTTACTACTTAGCAATGATGTTTTTTTCTATATATCGTGCTTTCATAACAATTTAAGAAAACGAAAAGCTTCAGTACTCATGACTTTGATACATTATTATCTAGCTTGTAATTTAAACGTTAATAAAGCGGACAGAAGATAAGCAATAGCACATAAAATACCAACGGCAATAAATGAGAAAGTATTTAGAAGCGTGATACTAATCATGCTTAAAACGGTTGCCCCAAAATACATTGCTGAGGTATTTAAAGACATTACTGTTGTACGGATTTGATCATTTTGGTTAGACATATAGGTGTTGATAATATTTTGACCGAATGCATAAGAAAAAGACCAAATGACATTTAACACGATGGATACATAAAGCAGCTTATCATTCATCGTTAATAACAAGATGGAGAATAAAGAAATAATAGACACCGCCAGTAACAGACTTTTCTTATTATGAGGTTTATCCATCACTTTGCCACTCACTATGCTGCCTAAAACACTTGCAATTCCTGCAACAAGCAAGATACTTCCAATAAAGGAAGGTGACAAATCAAAATATTGGTTATAGTAAATACCTATGATAGAAAAAATAGCTTCTAACCCGCCGTAATACATAAAAGAAATCAGCAATGTAAGCGTAACGGTACGGTTAGAGAGTGCTTTTCTTATCATTTTTACAATAGAACTTGAGCTGGTAGATTTAAACTGTGGAATGACAGTCCATGCGACAATAAACATAAGAATGCCGATTACACCAATGGTGAAAAATGGGACTCTCCAATTAAATATATCTGTGATAAAACCTGCAATGGGTATCCCGATAACAGTTGGAAGAATTAAAGCTGCCGTAACGGAACCCATTACTTTTCCTCTTTGTTCATATTCAATGACTTCTCCCACAATGGAATAAACAGTGGGCTGAATTAATGCCGCTCCAAATCCTGCTAAAATTCGAAATCCAATCAACATAAATAAAGAATTAGATAGTCCTGTAACAAAGGTCGCAATGGAAAGGATAACAATCCCAACTAAAAGTATTTTCCTTTTCCCAATTCGATCCGATATACTTCCAGCAATTAAACCAAAAACGGCATAGGCCAGGGCATAAGATGTAAACAAAATTCCGCTAATTTCCATGTTTATATTTAAACTCTCACTTATGGCTGGCAACATTGGTACTGTAACAATTAAATCAAAACCAACCAAGAAGGATAATACACATAAAGCAATAATAGTTTTTTTCATTTTCATTCTCCTTTTCAAAACAATTAATTAATTAATTAATAATTAACTACTTAACTATAATAGGAAATGAAACCCTATTATTTCTAATAGGGACTATAAGCGAGCCATTACAGATAATAACTGCTCTTTCTCATCTTTATTTAATTCACTGAATAAGTCTTTCACTACTTCTTCATAGATTGGCCATGCTTTCGCTAAAATCTTTTTACCTTCTTCTGTCATCGTCACTTTAATTCTTCTGCGGTCATTTTCATCAAATGTTCTTTCGATATAATGGAGTTTTTCTAATGCACTTAACAATCCACTAATATTAGACCGAGTGACAGCAAGTTCATCACCTAGCTCAGAAGGTAAAGCTTCATAATTTCTTTCTTCTAACATGTATAATAAACAGAGTCGCCCTAAATTTAAATGAAATACTTTGATTCTTGAATCTAATATTTTTGTTAATTTACTTGTTTTTTGGTGTAATGTAAGAAAGAGTTCTATCTCGATATCCGGATTATCGAGAGGATTTGGCATATGTTATTCATCTCCTTTCTAACTAGTCAATGAATTTATTATAACAGCAAATGATTAACTGCAAAATAGTTAAGCACTGAATCAAAATTGTCGGGTGTCGTTATTCCGTTAAATGGCCCTTTACATAAAGAAAGAGTACAACGCTTGTTGCAGAATTGCGCCCTTAGTGAAATAACAGAGGTGTCCAATCTATATATGTATCCATGACATATAATAATTCTAAAAGCTAAGAAAGGAGCTATATTGTACTGTTAATAAAAAATGAACTACAAAAGCTTATCCGAAAAGACATCCGTAAATTCTTATGCCTTTTAAAAGAAGAATTAGAAGAAAATATTGAAAGACTTGAGATATGCCCAGATCCACAAGGACCAACTGGACTACGGGGACCTCAAGGTAAGCAAGGGCCACCAGGACCAACCAGGCCTCAAAGCGAACAAGGACCTCAAGGTGAGCAGGGACCACCAGGACTAACTGGGCCTCAAGGCGAACAAGGACCTCAAGGTGAGCAGGGGACACCAGGACTAACTGGGCCTCAAGGCGAACAAGGACCTCAAGGTGAGCAGGGGCCACCAGGAGCACCGAGTGAAACAAATATAACCCTATTTCCGTCGGATTCTAACGAATTTGATGTAGTACCTGTAACCGTAAACATTACTAGTGATACCCAAAGAGTATTACTTATTTCAAATGCTCAGATTCTAGTTGAGAAGATAGACGACTTATCTGAAAAAATTGCTTACAATGTAACATATGAATTAAGACGAAATACAAGTATGAATCCACTAGCAACGGTTAACTGGTTCTCCCAAGACGATATTACACCGCCGAATGATCAGTCATATCGATATCAGCGAAGTTTAAATTGGGTAGATCAACCAGGGGTAGGAATGCACACATATTTCATTCGATTAATCAATGATAATACTGTTAATGTACAATCTATTCAAGTTGAAACAAGAGCCTTGAGCGTAATTGTTTCCCATCGGTAGAATTGCTCCATTTATTTTTATAAAATGGTGATTGTTCCAGTACAGTCATCATTTTTTGATTTTATAGTTACATAAATATCATTTTGTTTGAAAGTCTTACTCCATTAAATGGCCCGATAATGGAATACTGCAGTTTTTTAAATTATGAATAAAAATAACTGTTCATTCATATCCAAGAGTGTGTAATTATACTATTACCTTAATAAATATACCTACAAAACATACATAGATTAAATGCCATATACACATCCACTGACCGTTTTTTTGATTCCTCATCAATGACATCTATGGTAACTGCCAACCTTAGCCTAAAACAGACGTGTTTTGGGCTATTCGTGTTGCTACATGTTTCGTTCAACTTCGAGTGTGATCGGACTGCGTGTCAACATTAATACCATTTACCATCTGCTGTATAATGCCACCAATCGCCGTTTTTGTAATACGTTTAAGCAATTTTCTTCTGGATTCTTTTCTACTTTTACAATGTCCGAAAGAGTATAGTTTTTCTTTTCTCCAATCCCATTGACCTGTTATGATCTGCATACACGTGCAAAAGTAAATTGTATTCGTCACCAGAGGTACGGCTCCGAAAAGAACGTTTTTAGGTACACCCAACAATGCGTAGTTTGAGGACTGAAGAATATTAAGCAATTTGGTTAATGTAATGGTTCAAAAAAGTAAGGAAACGATGTTCATGAATTTTTGGCTTCCAAAAGTAAAATTTATATTGACAAATTTATAAAAGTTAGAATAGAATAAAATCAAATGACAGTCAGTGCTGACGGACATTTGTTTATCAAAATGGCTAATGAGTCGATATTATTAAAAATAAGACGAGAATTCATGAAGTATCAAAAAAATACAATTTTTATAGGAGGAAGAATATAAATGCCAACAATCAAAGAAAATAAACTCTTCACGGTGATTATTGAGTGGGAAGTTGATCCCCAACAGCAGCAGGCATTAATAGATGCACTCTCCAAGCAAGTTGAACGGCACTTCAAAAGTTATCCCGGATTCGTATCAGCGAGTTTCCATGCTAGTGACGATGGACAGAGAGTTATTAACTACGCTCAATGGCTCTCAAAAGAATCCTGGTCTGAATCATTTCAAGCATCTGGCCGTGACAAAGTGACTGCAACTAATCACGAGGCAATTAGACGATGTGGTGCCAAAACAGTCAAAATTGATTTCTTTTGTATTGCTCGAGTGGTTGAGAATGTATAAGGGGGCATAAAGCTTCCAATCAGTTGATGTGCAGATTAATGTTTAACATCATACTCCCCGAAATTAGTGAAGAGTTTAATCTTACCATTCGTTCAAGCAAGGTGATTAATCAGCTTAAACAAATGAAATAGATAAAGGAGAAGTGCTTTATGTCTAAAGAAAAAGTAGCATTTATTACAGGTGCTGGACGCGGAATTGGTGCGGCTGCAGCTAAAGAGTTAGTGTTATTTGGAGGAGATTAAAATGACAATAACCTTATTTGTTAAAAGCGAACAATCGTCAAGGATCTGTTACTGGGAGACTACATGATGAATTTTTAGAAAGCTATAGAGCCTCACATCCAAATGATTCGGTGATTTAACTTGATTTGTATAAAGAAACATTGCCTTATTTAGGTGATGTTATTATTAGTGGAAATTTCAAATCATCTCAGGGAATAGAACTCACACCGGAAGAGAAGGCGGAACATGATATTGTTATTAAGCATCTAGAACGGTTTATCGAAGCTGATAAATTGGTCATTGCTTTTCCACTTTGGAACTTAACTGTTCCTGCGTTCTACACTCCTATCTGGATTATATGCATCACCCGCGTAAAACATTTAAGTATACAGCTGAAGGCTTAATAGGTCTATTACCTGATAAGAAAGTGCTTTATTAAACGCAAGAGGAGGGGTATACGCAGAAGGGGATTCTTCTGAAATAGCTGTAAGTTTTGTTAAGAATCATTTGAACGTTTTTGGTATTACAGACATTACAACGATAGTCATTGAAGGGCACAATCAATTTCCTAACCAAAGTAAAGCTATTATTGAGGAAGGTCTTCGGAAAGCTGGCCCAAGCTGCAAAAACATTTTGACATTTGTTTTATATCAGTACGCGCTATATCAATACAAAACTAATTGTTTATAAACATATTTAAAAAAGGGTGAGGCGAATGATACTTGAATCATTAAGACAGGAGCTTCTTAGCTGGGATGATGTTAGCGAGCATCCACATCGGTTTGGAGGAGTGGAATTTCGCTATAAAAATAAAGAATTAGGTCATTTGCATGGCGAAAAGCTTGCTGACTTTCCTTTTCCTAAATCCGTTAGAGATGAGCTCATTCAAGCAAGACTAGCGGAACTACATCATGTTCTTCCCAATTCGGGCTGGGTAAGTTTTTGGATCAAAGGAGAGCAAGATATTCCTCATTTATTAAAGTTGTTCAAAATGCAATATGACAGAATCGCCAATAAGAGGAATTGAATTTAGTCATGGTTTGAGAAGCAACGGAACAGGGGACCCAACATATTTTTACAGTTCAACGTTAATTAAAATAAGGATAAGTCGTCTTATTTACAAATATTCCAATGTCGACTGTCCTATATTGGCTTAAAAGGGGTGTCCACTATCGGTTGTCTTTTATCTTTATGGCGATTTAATAAGCATTCCTCAAAATTGGGGAGTGCTTTTTTATGTATTTAAAACGTTCATTTTTGTTACATTGACTATATGATAATCTATTATGTATTTACCGTGTTTTTACACATAAACCACTATAAGGAATTTATTTGATAAAAAAGACTGTAGGTTTAAGTTGAATCGTTGATAAAAAGTTGCACCATTTAAAAAGTTGATCAAAAGCCTTTTAATTGCTGCAGGATTTTTTTGTTCAGCAAACTGGCATAGTCAGAAAGTATTATACACAATATTATTTTAACCCCGTCTCTACTCAGAACGGGGTCATGTATGTTTGAGATTTGAAAGTTAAATAACTTTATTGTCATTCAACAGCTTACCGTTGTACATCCGCGTTTTGCTAGTGGTACCCTAATTTGACTGACTTTGCAATAGTTCAGGGAATAAATAATGGATGATATGCATCGTTAAACGTCGAGACTCTCCTTTATATGGATAGATATGCATATACATCGATGGATTAAAGTTGGCTTCAATAATTCCGTAAGCATTTTTATTAGCTGCAGGAACTTCTGTATTTTCAATAATTAAATCAATACCACAAATTTTAACTCCAAGTGCGGATACCGCATCCACTGCTATTTTTTTATAATCATCAGGAATTTGATCTGTCACATCAATCGAGTCTCCACCTGTACTAATATTAGAGTTTTCACGCAAATAGACGATTTCATCCTTCTCTGGAATCGAATCCATTCGGTATCCTTGAGCTTTAAGCATAAGGTTCTCCAATTCACCTAATTGTATACTTTCTAAAGGTGTCCTATGATCTCTTCCTCTTAACGGGTCACGATTCTTTTGCATGACTAACTCTTCAATTGTATGTTTACCGTCACCTTTAACATTCGCAGGAACTCTTAATAAAACAGCATAAACTTGATCATTTAATACAAAGAATCGATATTCTGTTCCTGTAATAAATTCTTCGATTAATATAGAAGAGTCTTCTTTAAATGCTAATGTGATGGCTTTTTGATAATCTTCGTAATTTGCGCCTTCTTTGAAGATCGATATTCCTAATCCATAGTTTGTTGTTTTCGGCTTCACAACAAAAGGTTTGGTGGAAAAGAGATCATAGGAACGTAAAGCCTGTTCGATTGTCTGAAATTCCTCACCTTTCGGCACACGGAATCCATGTTGCTGAAGAATTTTCTTTGTTACGGTTTTATTTTCCATAATTAAAGTGGATACATAGCTATCTTTACTTGTCATATTCCCATTTTTCACATATTCAACATGATCTTTTAATTGAAGCTTCAAAAATTGAGCCTGTCGATCCAAAACTTCTACCTTGATTCCTTGCTGTATGCAATCAAACATTAAGATCTGAGTGGACAACTCCATGTCTGTAAATCCTGTTAATTGATAGGGCTTATCCCATGATTTTTTATAATTATCTTTAGCAATACACGTAGCTACTTGACCTTGACTGCTTTTCTCACTTTCTTTATAAAGTCTTCCAGCTAAAGTCTTACTTGGGTCCATTAGCATTTCTCTCAGATGAACAAATAACGTATCTGAAATAGTCAAATTTAAAATTGCTGCTAAATGTTCCATCTCATCAATCATATTTTTAGCTTCTATTTCAAATTTTGTATGCTCTAATGGGTGCTCAAGAGCCACTGTATCATTGTAAAAGTCGCCCATTTTTACCCACTCATCACAATCGTTTCCTTCATCTTTCCATAGTAAATAAATTAAGAAAAGATGTAGAAATTCTACTTGTTTATAGCTAATTCCATTTATTTCAAAAGGATTTAAATCTATATTTCGCAATTCAATATAATTAACACCGTGATCTGCTAAATCTGAAACATGATGCCCGCCTCTTAAACGGACAGATGCATAAAATTCCTTTTCTTCTGATAGAAGCCCTCTTTTAACTATCAAAGAAAGATCTGATAAATAATTCTGTATACTACTGTATGACACTTGAACATCATCCGAATTCGTATAACCATATTTACTGCTTCTAATACTTCTCACTGCCTCATCCTGAGAATCTTCTTCGAAAAAATTCCTTTCACTACTAGGAGAAGCTCCAAAAAAATAAGTCACTAACCATTGATAGTGTAAATAGTTTCTTGTGACTTTTAGATAAATCTCTTCTTTAAACTGTCGATAATCTTTTATCTCCGATTGTACGCTAAATAACGCTTGGATTAACTCATCGCCGAATTCAAAGTTGAAATGAACACCGCAAAGCATTTGTTTACGACGGCCATAAGAATGGGATAAAGATTGACGATATCGGACATTTTCAGCATTTTTTAATTTCGCAATAACAATATCTTCATCTTTTTCTGGTAACTGTGGCGGCATGCTTAATGGCCAAAGCATTTCATTATCACCCATAGAACGATAAGCAACATCATGGATTGCCGCTAAATAATCAAACAGTTCCTGTAGTGTCTCAGTAACAGGTGTGATTAATTCCATTTGTGTTTCTGAAAAATCCCGCTGAATATACGGGTGATCATCTCTTATTGAAATACTTTTAGGGTGATCCGTTTTAGCTAAATTTCCCGATAAGTCAACACGTTGACTTTCTTTTTCGATCCCATAACGGGCTTTTAATAAGTACGGTTTAACACGGTCATTTACTAACATTTTTTTAAAATCCGTTTTAACTATAACCCCCAATTAGCTCACCCCTTCTTCAAACAGTTTCTTATTTTTAGATAATAAACTTTAAAATATAACAGCATGCAGTAATTGAAAATATCCACATTCCATATTATTTTAAGTACTTCATATGGAAAGCGAAATGATCTTCTAAGAAAGTAGCAATAAAGAAATAGCTATGATCATAACCTTCCACTATCTTGTAATCTACGACTAGTTTATTTTCCTGGGCATTTTTTAAGAAAATCGTTTCTTCTAATTGTTTTGGATAAAACTCATCTTGAGTTCCTTGCGTAATGAGAATAGGCGGCGTGCCGGCTTCTTTGACCAATTCTGAAGCATCCCATTCTTTCCAAGAAGCTTTATCTTTACCTAAATACGTTGAGAAAGCTTTTATTCCCCATGGGACTTGACTAGGACTTAAAATAGGAGAAAAGACAGAAATCGCTTTGAATCTCGCAGCATTTTTCATGCCAATCACTAAAGCGCCATGACCTCCCATTGAGTGGCCCATTATGCTTTCTTCTCCTGAAAAATGAGGGACCAAAGTTGATGCAATAGCTGTTAATTCATCTACTATATACGTATACATGATATAATGCTTTGCCCATGGATCTTGTGTGGCATTTAAATAAAAACCTGCACCTTGTCCAAGGTCCCATGCTTCATCATCAGCAACATGTTCCCCACGTGGTGAAGTATCTGGAATCATGACGGCCACTTGATATTTTTCAGCCAATCTTTGAAATCCACTTTTTTGACTAAAATTATCGTCTGTACAAGTTAAACCAGACAGCCACCAAATAAGAGGGATTTTTTTCATTTCTTTATTTGATGGCAAGTAGATACTAAATGTCATTTCACATTGTAAGACTTCCGAATAATGGCTGTACTTACATTGTTCCCCGCCGAAAGAGCGATGTTTTTCAATAAGTTTATAGCTCACTTTCTCACTCTCCATAGGTTAAAATCGCACGGATTGACTCACCCTTATGAAGCAAATCAAATGCCTCATTGATGTCTTTAAAGTCTAGGTGCTGTGTGATAAACGAATCTAAATCGATTTCACCATTCATATAATCTTCAACCATTCCTGGCAGTTGGGTTCTTCCTTTAACTCCTCCAAAGGCTGATCCACGCCATACACGCCCCGTTACTAATTGGAATGGACGAGTATGAATCTCTTTACCTGCGCCTGCTACACCGATAATAGTACTTTCGCCCCAACCTTTATGACAACATTCAAGAGCAGACTTCATTACTTCAACATTTCCAATACACTCGAAGCTATAATCTACTCCTCCATCCGTCATTTCAATGATGACTTCTTGAATTGGTTTATCAAATTTAGAAGGATTTACAAAATCAGTTGCTCCCATTTTTTTAGCTAATTCAAACTTATCCTCATTTAAGTCTACAGCAATAATTCGGCTTGCTTTTGCTTGAACCAATCCTTGAATAACAGCTAATCCAATAGCTCCAAGACCAAATACGGCTGTCACAGCTCCTTCTTCCACTTTTGCTGTGTTGTGTACAGCGCCAATCCCTGTAGTAACACCGCATCCAAATAGACAAACTTTATCAAGTGGCGCTTCTGGGTCAATTTTTGCTAAAGAGATTTCAGGAACGACTGTATATTCACTAAATGTACTTGTTCCCATGTAATGATAAATAGGCTCTCCATTATAAGAGAAACGAGTGGTTCCATCAGGCATTAAACCTTTACCTTGAGTTTCTCGTACGGCACTACATAAGTTGGTCTTACCAGAACGACAGAATTTACATTCTCCACATTCAGCCGTGTATAGTGGAATAACATGGTCCCCTGGTTTTACTGAAGTCACTTCATCCCCTACAGCAACGACAACACCAGCACCTTCATGACCTAGTACAGCAGGAAATACGCCTTCGGGATCATCACCTGATAAGGTAAAAGCATCTGTATGACAGACTGATGTATACAGTATTTTTACTAATACCTCTTTTGCTTTTGGTTCTTCTACATCTATCTCTACAATTTTAAGTGGTTCTCCCGGTTTAAATGCAACAGCAGCTCTACTTTTCAAATGAATACCTTCTTTCTTTTGTTTTCTAACATTTACATTCCCATAATTACATAATATAATTTAGGGGACAATACTGACTTTTTTGTCACTATAAACAAAATGGCAATAGAAGGAGATAGTAATACATGGTAATTAATTATAGGGAAAAAACTTTTTTCACTAGCAAGGATTTGGCTTTATCAGTTATAGGTGGACGTTGGAAAATAGCGATTATATGGTGTTTGCTCCAACAATCTCCATTAAGGTTAAGCGAAATACAAAAAAAGCTTCCCGATGTCAATCAACGTATGTTAATTAGACAATTAAGGGAATTAGAAGATGATGAAATAATTACTAGAGTTGTATACCCTGTTGTACCTCCTAAAGTTGAGTATCAACTAAGCGAAATTGGTCTTCTCCTGGAACCCGTTGTAACTTCCATCTGTGATTGGGGAGATAAATTTAGTGACTTTTTAGAAAAAAACGCTAATAAAACACCAGTTGAATAAAAGTTAGATTTTTAAACGACTTTATTTTACCCCCATCCAAAACAGGACGGGGGTATGTGTGTTGGAAGTATTTAACTTAAACAACTTATTATAACCTTGTCATTTCCTTAATGCGGGTGGTGTCAGCTTCGCTGGTACTACTACCTCTATAGGGTTTAAGAAGTTCTCTGAATCGCCAGACGCTCCTTCATATTTAACTTGAATGTTCCATATGGGTTCACATGGGCATAGACAAGTGGTGTTAAAGCTCTGAAATCCTCTGGGACTAGTTTTTGCAGCAAGGTTTTATTTTGCTCCAACAGTACCTCTTGAATCATTAATGTATTGATTAAAACCAAGCAGTTCTGAAGAAGATGAAGAGCAAGCACAGCTATCTCCTGATCTTCCATACGATTGGTCTGAATTTCTCCTCCTTTTCCATAAAAGATAAAACTGTTGGCGGAATTCCAGTTTTCAACCACATTTAAACCCTCATGGATCTCCCTCCGAATTTCTTCTGAAGACAAATACTCACAGAGGAAAATTGTTTTGAGTACTTTTCCTAATTCACTAAGTGCCCGATAGGTTGGGTGCCCACTATTACGAGTGAAACGCTTAAGAACGGCCTCGGTTTCGGCAGTCCCTAATCGCAAGGCTGTGGCATACTTAATCATTTGGTCATACTGCTGCTCAATTAAATTCCAATTAATTGATCGGGGTAACACGGGCTGTAAGTTTGGATAAGAATCTTGCATGCCTATATCCGGCCGGTACAGCTTTTGTGCATGAATGGCCTTAAATCGCGGCATGAGCTGAAACCCCAGCAGATGACAAAAGGCAAAAGCTACTTCGCTTTGACCATGTGTATCGACATAGTTTTTTTCTACCTCCATATTTGTGCAGTGCCGTAATACCCCTTCTATCATAGAAGCGACTTCTGAAGAAGAACATGATTTTAGCTGTGAATAAATACAAGTGGAGTTTTTCTCTACATGCCAATAGATCATGACTCCCCGGCCTCTATAGCGAATATGCCACTCCGTTAACAGGTTTTGATCCCACGCCCCGAACTTTTTACTATCGGATGCACATGATGTCGTTCCTTCTCCCCATACTTCTGATACACGAGCATGTAAAATTGCATTGGTTACCTTTGAAATGGCTTGCCTCAAGTTCTCTTTATGAATGAATTTCCGCCGCACATAGAGCAAGTCTTTGTAACTTTCCCCATGGTCGCTGGCTGCCATTCGCTTTAATCCGTATTAGTACCTAATCCGTATAAGCACAAGATTAGCCTTCGTTGGAGGGTTTCTTTATCAAGAATTTCACGATTTCCTAGTGTTTGAAACATATCGGTTAAATGTACACGCAGATCTGCTTCTTTCAAAAACTGGTACGATTACAGATCGAAAAGGACTTCATCAACTTTTTGATGTCATCAGGAAAGGCGATACAGTTGTAGTGGAGAGCATCTCCCTTTTAGGACGTAAAACATTGGATATCCTCAATATTATTCAACAGTTAGAAGAGATGGGGGTGCAATTCATTTCTTTAAAAGAAAATATGGATACAAGAACCTCTACGGGAAAAGCCATGTTCCAAATGATGTGCGTCATTGCTGAATTAGAAAGAAACCTTATTGCTGAGAGAGTAAGGGAAGGACTCGAGGCAAGTAAAAGGCGTGGAAAAACATTAGGTAGACCCAAGTTGGATAAAGAAAAGCTTGCTGTTGCGCTACGGATGTATGATAGTAAAGAATATTCTATAAAGGAGATAGTCTCAGCAACTGGAATATCTCAAGGCTCCTTATATAGAGCAGTCAATAGAAGAAAGCTTGAAGAAATAAAAAAATAGGGGTGCGTTTTATTATTTCTTTACTTTGCGGTCTACAGCAAGAACCCTGTCATTAGGCCTAATAGAAGCTATATGTGCGAAAAAGCCAATCACCATTTCTCTTCTTGTGCACATTTCTCATTATTGGTATTTAATCACAATTATAAAATTGGTATTTTGTTAAACTCCTTCAGACTGAAAGGGTAATGACAGGGTTCCTGTCATTACCCCATATGTATAGCAGTGTCTTCTTAAAATTGTGTTAAACATATGTGTCTAAAGGGTGAAGACCCGGCGATATTCCTTTGAAAGTTCAGGTAAGGTTAATTTATACAATTCCCACCGATTAGAACGTTTATAAACACCCATATTGATCAGCTTCTTTATCAATTCTCGTTTCTTTTTTTGGATGTTTTTACGACGATTCATCCAATCACCCTTTCAGAAATAGGGCGCATTTGCTGATCTCGTATTTTCTTCGGTTTTCTTGGCCCCAAAATCAGTGGATGCTACCTTTAGCCCAGCATGAAAAACCTCTTTTTTAGTAATCCATTGAATGCTTTTTTTCTAACTCTTTGATCCTGTTCATAACATATTGTGAAAGAGATGAGTAATCTGATATGTCTAAATGACAAACCTTTACTTGTGGTCCAATCACAATCTTTATACATGTTCGAACTCCTTTTTTTACTCCAATAATGGCAATTGGAAGAATAGGGGCATTCGTTTTACATGCGATAAAAGCTACTCCTTTTTTTGGCTGAACCAATTCTCCATTTTTACACCTTTTTCCCTCCGGAAAAATACCAAAAACTTCCCCATTATCAATAATTCTTAAAGTTTGGCGTACAGGACGAATAACGATATCACTTTGACGATCAACTGGAATCGCATAAACAGCGGTAAAAAACCATTTTAAAAAACGATTACGAAATAATTCGGCTTTTGCCATAAAATGAATGTTCCGTTGCAACACACAAGATAGAAGTATGGGGTCATAATTGCTGACATGGTTAGCAGCTACAATCAGTGCGTTTTGAGTAGGGACGTGTTCCAAGCCGATGATTTCAATTCGGAATCTTAACTGAATGAATAGTTTTACGACAGGTTTTAGTAAAGAATGAACCATTTAGTTTGCACATCCAAGTTATCTTTGTAAATTACGAATAGTATAGCCTTGCTAAGGATAAGTTATGATTTGTAACAATTTGTAATATTTATAAGAAATAGATGATACCTTTTGAAAACATTGCAATTTGACTATCCGTTATCTCGCTATATCTTCAGTAAACTTACAGGAAAGTTTATTCCTTCTGTTTACTGAAATTCACGGTTGTCATTGTCATGTTTAAAATTTTACGAGGAGTCAGAACCGAATCTTTCAAATGACCATTGGGTAAAAGTGAAGGCGAAATATGGCGGTATTTGTGGAAGTGATTTAAATCTTCTCTTTCTAACTCATAGTCCTGTAACTTCACCCTTTGTGTCGTTTCCTTTCACAATAGATCATGAAATCGTAGGAGAAATTACGGGAATTGGCTCCCAGGCTAATCATTTAAGTATCGGAGGGGTGTAATTGATCCCATTCTGTCATGCGCAGCCAGTACTTAGAAAGTGAGGAAAAATATTGATTAATTGTAATACATTAATTTTTTCTGCTTCTATTGGTAATGGACATAATCAAGCAGCCAAATCACTACAAGAAGAGTTTGAGAAAAACGGGTATACATGTGAAATCATCGATACATTTAAGTTAATTAATCCGGCATTTCACAAAATAGTTTTAGAAAGTTATTTACAAATTTTAAAGTTCAGTCCGATTGTTTGGGGAAAAATATATCAGCATACAGAAGAGCATCCTTGGTTTATGTTAATGGACCAATTTGGAACATTTTTCACGGAACGTCTGTACTCAATTGTCCAAAAACATCAATGTAAGTCGTTAATTTCAGTGCATCCTTTTTCGACGGCTATATTGTCAAAATTGAAGAGGGAAAAAAACTTAGATATTCCGTTATATACTGTAATTACTGACTTTGTTATGCATCCAGCATATATTCGAAACGAAGTAGATGGATATTTTACAGCTTCAGATCATTTGGATTATTTTGCAACTTTATATAATATACCAATATCAAAGTTCTACTCAACTGGAATCCCAATTTGTTCTATACCATCTTTAAAGAAACCAAAATGGAAGGTAAAGTATGAATTACAGTTAGACCCAGAGAAAAAAACTATATTAATCGCAGGTGGTGCGATCGGATTAACAAAATTCACGAAGGTATTAAAAACTTTAAATGCTATAGAAGACAAGCTTCAACTTGTCTGTATAACCGGTCATAATAAGAAAGCAAAAGCAAAAATTGAACAACTGGAAAGTAAGCATGAGATAGTTAGTACTGGTTTTACAAATAGGTTTACTGATTATTTAAGGGCCAGTGATGTTATTCTATCTAAAGCAGGTGGATTAACAATGGCAGAGTCATTAGCTTGTGAAACGCCGATTTTAATATATCAACCAGTACCAGGTCATGAAGAACAAAATGCCCAGTATTTAATGAATTATGGGGCAGCAGTAAAAGCCGAAATTTGCGAAGAGATTCCTGTAATATTAAAACACATTTTGTTTAATAAGCGTTATTATGAATCGATGGTACAGAACATCAAAAAAATTCAAAAGCCTTATGCTGCCAAAGAAATCATTAGTGAAATAAGTAGGGGTAACACCAGCGTAGCTACTATAGACCGTAATAAGGGTTAAAAAAGTTCCTATAAGCATTAGAGTCGGAACTTTTAAGGCTATATTATGAAAATTATAGGTCGTTTCCATAAAGTTAATCTTGGAAGTTCCGTTTCCAAAAACAGAACAGGAACTTCTTATCTTCAAAGTATTGTTTTATAAACGTTTTACAATTATGCACATCTAATTGCGGTTGGTGTGTCAGCTACGCTGTTACTACCCCATTAAACCAGCTAATAGTTTGTCAACATTTTTCAATGAAAACTTATAATACTTCATGTTACACTAGAAATGCGCATGCCAAATAACCTTCCATAACTAATGATTGGAAGGTTTTGTCATATTTAGATGGAAATCTTAATTAGGCTATATCTTGGAAAGTGGTTCTGTTTTTTAATATGGCATAAATCCAATGTAAGAGCTTATTTACACAAGCAATAACGGCTACTTTATAAAGTTTGCCTTCCTCACGCTTCTTATCGTAAAACGCTCTTAATCTTTTGTTTCTAGGGATGATTTCATCCGTTGTTTTCTGTTTACGACAGTCACGAATACCAGATCGAACTGCCATATATAAGGCGTGCCGCAACCTACTTGATCCACGTTTTGTAATCCGAACGAGAGTAGCTTTAAATTTTCCTGATTCAAACACTTCTGGATCAACTCCAGCGAATGCGACAAGCTTTTTTGGGTGATTAAACCGATCTATCTCACCAATTTCAGAAATGATCGTGGCAGCGATTTTTTCTCCGATACCAGGGATAGATTGGATTATCTTATATTCTTCAATTTCCTTTGCGAGAGTATCTATCTCAGCTTCCAAATCTGATAGATGCTCTTTGTATTGAAGAAGCATATTAATATACATACTAAGACTCAGTAAATGACTCTGATATAGTGTCTTTTGAAACGGATTCCGTGCTGCTGCTTCCTTAAGTTTTTGAGCTTTCTCTTCTGACCATTTCTTTGAACGACTTTTACAGAATTCCTTGATTTTATTTGCCAGCGTATCTTCGCTGACGGCTAAAATATCTACTGATGCTGGGAATTCTTTTAAAATAAGCAAAGACACAACCGAATATAAGTCACCAAAAACCCCTCTGTATTCAGGAAAGATTTGATCTAGTACTGCTTGAAATTGCAGCTTGTTTTGAACATATATTCCTGTCATATTCTCATGTTGCCTTGTAAGATTACGAAGGTTTAAGAGTTGAATACCACGTTTTTTATATGGCTCTAAATCCTCTTTGTAGTAAAGCTCACAAAGGCGATAGGCATCAATGGCATCGGTTTTAACTTTTCGTAAACTAGCACTTTTGGCTCTGTGAGAGATCAAAGGATTAACGATAATTAATAAATAGCGATGTTCATCTAGAAACTGAACAACTGGCGCATGGTAATGTCCAGTAGCTTCTAAAACAACCGAAGGTTGAATACCAGTTTTATCTTTTATACCATCCAGAAACTCAAGTAATGATCCTAGCCCATCAAGATCATGCTTGATACTAAAACTTTTACCGTAAGGTTTCCCCTTATCTAAAAAAGCCTGAACTTCACTTTCTCCTTTTGATACATCCAGACCAACGACTGGATTCATTCTCAATCTCCTCCTCAAATTGAACTTGCCAGTAACCCCTAATTCCTCCTAGTAGTATCATAGCTTCGCTTGTTATACGAGATCTAGGTCCCAACCAGCCTTAAACATGTTTCTACCAGTAGGGGGTGAACGGTTTAACAGACGGGATCTAAGTCCCACGGGCGCTTACGTTCTACCCTGGCTACTGTTATAATAAGACCATATAAAAAATGGTCAACCAGAAATATTTTCTGGCTGACCTTATAATACGAAAGGGCGCTTTAATGGAGGAAGGATCACAGAAATGATTAAACTTTTTTATAAAAGAATGATTCAATTGAAAATATTAAGAGCGTGTTTTGATCAAACTTCTTTTCAAAACACGCTCTTTCTTTTTGTTCGTTTATCAAGGTTATTAGTTTCAATTTGATCAAACATTATTCCAAAGCTACATAGGATAGTTGAAAAAAATGTTATATATTCAATAAATATTAGCTCCAGCAAGGCTTGCAATAAATAAAAACAGGCTTAATTTCACAAGAGCAAATAAGCCAGTGCTATCCCAACCCAACCGTAAAGTAATGCAAAAAGCAGATTTCTGGCTGTGATCCGATAAGGATTTTCTCCGGTCATGTCGCTCATCAAAGTCACAGTTGTATTAAAAGTACCTGACGAATCATTTGCCAAATTCGATGTAAGCAGCACAATAGCTAGACTTAGAGGATTCAGCGTATCCAGCAAAGGTTGGATGAACATCCCCATCAAACTGAGTGTCACCAACGGATGAATCCCGATCATGGCCGCTAGTAAAGATACCATCTGCAGAATCAAAAACAAAACGAGCGGAACAGTAGTGAACCCTCCCAACAATGCCTGTTGAGCTTCAGGAATTAAATCCGTTTCCTGAAGCATGCTGCCGAAAAAACCAATCGACAAAAACAAAATCATAAAATTTTGCATCGATGCAATGTGTCTGGGCCAGGCAAGATAATTGTATGTGAGAAATGACCTGAAGCGCCCGATAAGAAGCGACCACACTAATGAAAAAGGAACAATGCATAAAATAACAGCATCAAAGAAGTCAATGTGAAACCCTTTCGATAGCATGTAGCCGATAGATATAAACAGAAACAATGCGCCGAATAATACGAACATGGGCTGATACTTCATTCGTTGAACCTCACCGTGGGTAAAATCAATAGAAATCCGTTTCATTTTGCTGTTTGTGACCCAATCGACAGCGAGCATCACGATGGAAAAAACGATTAACCACGGCAGCATGTCGAAATAGGAAACCTGAGTCGCGGTGACCGTAACCGCAATAAATACTTCCACCGGACTCCATACTGTAGCCGAGGCGAATGTTCGCAGAATCGCCTTGCTTGCAAATCTATTGATAAATTCTATATTTTGATCAATTCGTAAGCTTTTAACAGTCCGATAGGCCGCAGGCACCGCGGATAAAAAGATAAATAAACAGAGCACATAAGTAAGAATAGAAGTCCGTACATACAGCTGCCTGGCATCCCTTACATTCACCCTTAACAGACTGAGGATAGAGCGGTCATAGCGTCCCACAATAATCAAATTATTGATAAAAGGCAATACGTACAACAGAGAGATAATCAGAGCATTGGCGTTGAAAAAACGGGGGATTCCCCACACATTCACATCCGACACAAACACCAGGCTGCCGCCTGCTAATAACAAGATCGCAGAAATCGTTTGATAAGTCCTTCCCCCGCCCCAAAATGAAATTATCAGACAAGTGATGGACAACACAGACAATGATCCACTGACAAATACATGATCAATAAATATATCGGCAATATATAGTAGTAGAAACGTGGTATAAAAAACACAGCGCAAACTTGTCATGACGACCATCAACTCATCCTTTGCATTATGAATTGTCACTATTGTAGTGTATGTTTTATATTTAGTAAAATTGATAATTATGAAACAACTGATCATCTATAATGATCGGAAAGGAGCAGAAGATGGAGTTACGGCATATCATCACATTTTTAACGATTGTGGAAAAAGGGGGGTTTCACAAAGCGGCCGAATCTCTGGGTTATGCGCAGTCGTCCATTACGGCACATATGAAGGAATTGGAAGGGGAATTAGGCTGTGTTCTGTTCGATCGACTTGGCAAGATGGTCGTTTTATCTTACCATGGAAGACTTTTTTTACCTTATGCCAGGCAAATGATTCGATTGTCCAATGAATCCGTAAGTGTACTCAACAAGGAGAAAGAACCTTCGGGCGAGCTGACAATAGGGGTATCCGAATCCCTGATCATTTACCGATTCCCTTCCTTGCTTAAAGAGTATCAAAAAAAACACTCCAGGGTTGAAGTGAAACTGAAACCGATCCTTCGTCCCCGAAAGGTCCTGTTATCTTACCAGTCAAAAGAAATTGATCTGGCACTCATAAACCATACGGAGAACTGGACGTTATCCGGAATGACATGTGAGCCCCTAACGATGGAAAATATGATGCTCTTACGTCCCGTCGATAACTGGAATGAGAGCCATATTGCTCTTTATACTGAAGCGGATTGCAGTTTCAAAGAAGTGTTTGATCACTTTCTGGAGAATTCGGATGGCGAGATCACATCCAGTCTGGAGCTCTGGAGTGTAGAAGCCATTAAACGGTGTGTAATGAATGGTCTGGGCTTCTCTGTTCTCCCTGCTTTTACGGTTTCGGATGGTGAGAGCATGGATCACTTGAATTTAACTTCTCTGTTTGACTCCAGCCCCGGCATTTCAACTTACCTGGTTTATCCTGAATCGAGATCATTTTCTCCGACGGTAGAATCCATGATTCAGTTTATACTGGACTATTCACAATGTTGGAATGAATGACGAATGTTGCAAGCCCCGGCCACGGCACGGACCGATATGCCCGTCTGACCGAAGTGCTTCGAAAGAAGCAAGATTAAGTCTAGAAGGTCACATCGGCATCTGTCCGAACCTGACAGATGCCCGTCCACAAGATGGACCGGGCTTTTCCGTTAACCTTTTGCCGCCCATGAAGATTTGCTTGTTTGTTCGGCAGATCCACTTGCCGTACTCATCAGCGTCCGCTGGCCCTTTATTTGGCAATGCGTTGATCCAACCGCTGCTGTACGGCAGTAGTCAATGATTGTCGTAATCATCATGGCCCTTCAAAATTAGAAGAATTTCCTAATTTCCGATAATCATTGTCAAGACGCCTTGTAATAAGCAGCTTTTTCTTCTCGTAATATCGGATCGATCTGGCGCTGACACCGGTCGATTTGGAAAGCTGGCTTATTTTCAACATGCTGGCTCCTTTCAATGCGGTGTTTCAATTCCTAATAGTATCATCCCCTTACTTACGACAGCTTCTGCCTCTGCTCCCCGGTTTCTGTGAGCCGGTGGAGCGCGTGCATGACGGATACCTGCTATACAAGCTCCAGCAAGGCTTGCTTCGCCGCTTCAACCGCAATGCATTCCTTCTGTAGCAGGTAATAGACCACATCCGCAATATATCGCTCCGATCCTATAGGCCTAGTGACAGGGTTCCTGTTCTGAACCGCAAAGTAAATTCCATTTGTTGGTAATTATCTGACGGACTAGAACAACTACCCTGTCACCAGGCCAATTTAGAGGATGCAGTTTATTCTGCAGCAAATTATCTCGCTGCAAATGGAGCAGCAGACGGAAGAATAAGAGATGCTGTTTTTGCTTATAATCACGCTGATTGGGTGCGTCCGTAAGAGGACATAAATTAGAGATTCGGTCCTTAGCAAGACCGTAGGAAAAGGACATATAAATCCTATCACTAACCAGCTAACCTGGACGAGAAATCTGAAGGGGACAAAAGCATGCTGGGAAAGCCATGAGTTGACTAACTACCCAGTCACGACTGAATGGCGAATTGAAAATATCATAAATAAGGTTGAAAGCTACACTGCTTGAACGACAGTCTGAGGAAGTTTAGCGTGGCTCATGACGTAAGGTAGTTAAAGACGTTATGTGGTCAAGGTTACCTGATATACCAATTGTCAGGTTTAACGTGTGTCCATTGACCATCCACTCATAGTAAATGAGAAAAGACGAAAATCGCAACCGCTATTATGATGTGCTAAGTCTCTTTATGTCTAAACGGAGATTACCTAAGTTGGAATGCCTTTCGGCTATGACATTAGAGTCTGAATATCCAATAGGGTAACGGAACTTTCGTAGTAGTCTGAGCTAGGGAAAGCCTAGTACATGGCGAAGGGAAGTAGCTTATTAGTTTAATACTTTAAAGGAAGGTGTGAGAGACACTGTGAGAAATCCGAATACAGTATTAGACAATCTAGCAAAAATGTCAGTCATTAAAGATTATCAATTTGAGAGACTTTATAGGAACCTCTATAATGAAGAATTTTATCTGATGGCGTACCAAAACACCTATCACAAAGAAGGAAATCTAACAAAAGGGACAGATGGTAATACAATTGATGGTTTCAATCTTGAATTAATAACCAAACTTATCGAATCTTTAAGAAATCAAAGTTACCAACCGAATCCAGCGAGAAGAACGTATAAACCTAAAAAGAATGGTGGAAAAAGACCTCTTGGAATCCCATCTTTCATAGATAAACTCTTACAAGAGGCCATCAGACTTCTATTAGAAAGTATATACGAATCCAACTTTTCACAACATTCACACGGGTTTAGGCCACAGAAAAGCTGTCACACCGCCTTAACCGAGGTACAAAAAAATTTCACTGGTACTAAATGGTTTGTGGAGGGTGATATCAAAGGATTTTTTGATAATATTAACCATAAAATTCTTATTAACATTCTTCGTATTCGGATTAAAGATGAAAAGTTTATTAATCTTATCTGGAAATTCCTTAGAGCAGGCTATATGGAAGATTGGAAATATCACAATACCTATAGTGGCGCACCACAAGGGAGACCTCCGAAAAAACGGAGTAAAAAAATAGGATTTTACATAAAATGGATGACGTGAAGCTCATAGGGCTTGAATGTTGGTTCAGTTGAGCGTTTTCAAGGCAAACATTCCTTTGCTTTCGATCTTTTTTGTTTATGAAGTGGTCAAACAGGCAGACTTCTCCCGTGATTGTTTTTGTCCAATGAGTTTACTCATCCTTTTTATGTTTGAGGCGATTGTGCTCATCAGTGAATGAATCCCGGTTCTTTCTGTACCGCGATACCGGCTACGCCGTAATCCATGATTTTTTACCTTGTCTGCATGGCGGCGTTCAATCAACCACCGATTTTGCCTTGCTTCTTTATATTGATCAGTCCGGTAGTGTTCTCGTCCTCTTTTCAAATCAAAAAAGTATTCACTGATAAATACATTTCGCACGCTTTTACTCTTTGTACATTGAGAACGCAATGGACAATCTCGGCACTGGGTTTTTGTGAATGTAAATTCGTATCCTTTTCTATTATCTCTCTTTTTTGTACGGTCTCTATACTTGGTACTGACTATTCCGTTTGGACAGGTTACCTGCATTTTATCTACATCAAATTCAAAGTCTTCGGGGCTAAATAGACCAGAATTATGTTGTTTCGTTTTCATCCAACTAATGTGAGCCTGGACATTGTTTTCGTGTAAAAACCGGAGGTTTTTTCCAAACCAATACCCTTTATCTGCAGATAACTCGGCAGGCAGCACATGATGTTTTTCTTGAAATTGGGTAACCAAGTCAACGAGCTGATCTCCATCTTCTGCATTGGCCGGGGTGACTTTCACCGCGGTGATAATTTCACTTTCTTCATCAATCATAATATGATCTTTGTACCCTTGTATTTTGCGCATATCGGATTTATGCCCGGTTCTCGCTTCTGGATCAACAACACTTATTATGCGATCTTTCGCCGTATCCTTACGATCTGAAATGATTTTTTTTAACATCGTAATAGCCGACGAATCTTGACTATCTGATGTTAGTAAGGGGTCTGCAAATTCCACAAGCTCTGTGGCAAGCTCTAAAACGTGAGGTAATTTTTCATCACGGGTTTTTCCTTTCAACTCTTCCCAAAGCTGTTTATAACGCTGTTGAAAATCGCTGGCTTTTGATTCATCGGTCATTTTTACTTCGCTAATTACTTTTTCCAAAGCTTGACGAACTAAAGTAAGCCATGTCGGAATGGCTACATCTGCAATAATATGGGTGGAATCAACGATAGCTCGTTTCGGTTGGGCTTCAATTAGACCCTGTTCAATACATTGGTCTACAAGACATTGAAAGATTTCATTGAACTTATCAAGTCCTACACGGTTTACACGAAAATAACTGATTGTCGTATCATCTGGTAATTCATCATCAAGGTTTAGCCCGAGAAACCAACGGTAAGCTAAATTGACACGAATGTGTTCAATAACTTGAGGGTCGGAGAGATTATATAGATACTCTAAAAGACAAATTTTAAACATAAATTCAGGCTCTTCTGCCGGCCTTCCACGATTATCAGAATATCGCTCCAAAAGCATTTCACGAATGAAAGAAAGATCCACTGTTTCATCGATTTGGCGTAATAAATGATCTTGCGGAACGGTTTTGTCATAATAATACTGGTCGAATGCTGAAAGTTGTTTAGAATTCGCCTTTCTAAGCACTGAAATCCCCCCTGAAAACTCCTTATAATATTATTATATACTACCGGGGGGTATTTTTGGGATCTTTTTTCGGAGGTCTGCAAGGGGGCATCATTAGTCCAATCCTGTCGAATATTTACTTAGATGCTCTCGATAAATTCATGGAAGAGTATAAGACTAGTTTCGACAAAGGCATAAAAAGACCAAATAACATCATCTATAGGAAAACGAAAGATGAGATTACTAAAAGAAGAAGATGGTTAAAAAACGGAAAAATCCCCATACATGTTAATGGGAAAAGAAAATCGATAAGTTTGGAAAATGATAAGAGACTTGAAATATTAAAAGAAATTAGAAATCTAGGAAAGCATCTTCTTAAAATTCCGTATACTGACCCGATGTATCCTCATTATAAGAGAATACAATACGTTAGATATGCGGATGACTGTGCGCCACGAAAGTGGAGCGCGTAAGCGCTAAAGCTATGCTATATAGAAGATGAGGGTGGGCCCCTCGAAATCGCTGTGCAGGCGGAGGCTTCAAACCACCTTAAGCTGCTGTAGTCAAAAGCTATGGTAGTGAGCGTTAAGGGAAAAGGCAAGGCAAGACCTTGTCAGGTGAGGACCACGGAGACGAAAACCAGTGAATCGCTGATAAAGTGTCGAAAGCGTAGGAATGTCATCAAAACCAGGGGGGAGTCGTTAACCTGGGATAAGTCTGGAGGAAACCTGCTTACTGTCCAGACGGTGGCCGGCATGAAGGCGACGTGAACGTGGTACAGGCTTCTATATGGAACGTGGGAACCTACGACTCCGATGCTAATGGAAAAATTCAAGTGGAAACCCCATAAGAATGAAAGTACAGATGCGGAGTATAGGGGCGGAACAGCTTGTAGTAGTGATGATGCTTTTCGAAAGAAAAGAAGAGCGAAGAAGCTGTATTATCCTGTTTTGAAAATTAGTCAACCATTAATTGGGAGGAACTTATGAACAAAACAAAGCCGTATAAGATTTCGAAACAAACAGTGTGGCAAGCATATAAACTAGTTAAATCAAACAAAGGAGCACCAGGAATCGATGATGAATCGCTTCAGCACTTCGAAGATAATCTGAAGGATAACCTCTATAAAATATGGAACCGTATGTCTTCTGGAAGTTACTTTCCTCCTCCCGTGAAAGTGGTAGAAATACCGAAGAAGAATGGGGGGATTAGAATACTGGGTGTCCCAACCGTATCTGATCGAATTGCACAGATGACGGCCAAACTTTATTTTGAACCTTTAGTCGAGCCACACTTCCATCCGGATTCATACGGATATAGACCTGAAAAGTCTGCGATTGATGCCGTAAGAATTACACGAGAAAGATGTTGGAAGTATGACTGGGTTCTTGAATTTGATATCAAGGGATTGTTCGACAATATAGAACATGAATTGCTCATGAAAGCGGTCAAGAAGCACACTGATAACAAATGGATTATCCTTTACATCGAAAGATGGTTGAAGGCACCGTTTCAGAAGAAAGATGGGGAATTGGTGGAAAGGATATCCGGGACACCGCAAGGGAGACCTCCGAAAAAAGATCCCAAAAATACCCCCCGGTAGTATATAATAATATTATAAGGAGTTTTCAGGGGGGATTTCAGTGCTTAGAAAGGCGAATTCTAAACAACTTTCAGCATTCGACCAGTATTATTATGACAAAACCGTTCCGCAAGATCATTTATTACGCCAAATCGATGAAACAGTGGATCTTTCTTTCATTCGTGAAATGCTTTTGGAGCGATATTCTGATAATCGTGGAAGGCCGGCAGAAGAGCCTGAATTTATGTTTAAAATTTGTCTTTTAGAGTATCTATATAATCTCTCCGACCCTCAAGTTATTGAACACATTCGTGTCAATTTAGCTTACCGTTGGTTTCTCGGGCTAAACCTTGATGATGAATTACCAGATGATACGACAATCAGTTATTTTCGTGTAAACCGTGTAGGACTTGATAAGTTCAATGAAATCTTTCAATGTCTTGTAGACCAATGTATTGAACAGGGTCTAATTGAAGCCCAACCGAAACGAGCTATCGTTGATTCCACCCATATTATTGCAGATGTAGCCATTCCGACATGGCTTACTTTAGTTCGTCAAGCTTTGGAAAAAGTAATTAGCGAAGTAAAAATGACCGATGAATCAAAAGCCAGCGATTTTCAACAGCGTTATAAACAGCTTTGGGAAGAGTTGAAAGGAAAAACCCGTGATGAAAAATTACCTCACGTTTTAGAGCTTGCCACAGAGCTTGTGGAATTTGCAGACCCCTTACTAACATCAGATAGTCAAGATTCGTCGGCTATTACGATGTTAAAAAAAATCATTTCAGATCGTAAGGATACGGCGAAAGATCGCATAATAAGTGTTGTTGATCCAGAAGCGAGAACCGGGCATAAATCCGATATGCGCAAAATACAAGGGTACAAAGATCATATTATGATTGATGAAGAAAGTGAAATTATCACCGCGGTGAAAGTCACCCCGGCCAATGCAGAAGATGGAGATCAGCTCGTTGACTTGGTTACCCAATTTCAAGAAAAACATCATGTGCTGCCTGCCGAGTTATCTGCAGATAAAGGGTATTGGTTTGGAAAAAACCTCCGGTTTTTACACGAAAACAATGTCCAGGCTCACATTAGTTGGATGAAAACGAAACAACATAATTCTGGTCTATTTAGCCCCGAAGACTTTGAATTTGATGTAGATAAAATGCAGGTAACCTGTCCAAACGGAATAGTCAGTACCAAGTATAGAGACCGTACAAAAAAGAGAGATAATAGAAAAGGATACGAATTTACATTCACAAAAACCCAGTGCCGAGATTGTCCATTGCGTTCTCAATGTACAAAGAGTAAAAGCGTGCGAAATGTATTTATCAGTGAATACTTTTTTGATTTGAAAAGAGGACGAGAACACTACCGGACTGATCAATATAAAGAAGCAAGGCAAAATCGGTGGTTGATTGAACGCCGCCATGCAGACAAGGTAAAAAATCATGGATTACGGCGTAGCCGGTATCGCGGTACAGAAAGAACCGGGATTCATTCACTGATGAGCACAATCGCCTCAAACATAAAAAGGATGAGTAAACTCATTGGACAAAAACAATCACGGGAGAAGTCTGCCTGTTTGACCACTTCATAAACAAAAAAGATCGAAAGCAAAGGAATGTTTGCCTTGAAAACGCTCAACTGAACCAACATTCAAGCCCTATGAGCTTCACGTCATCCATTTTATGTAAAATCCTATTTTTTTACTCCGTTTTTTCGGAGGTCTCCAAGGCGGTGTCATTAGTCCGGTACTGGCCAACCTGTTCATGCATTACACATTTGACAAATGGATGGAAATAAAACACCCGAGTAATCCGTGGGCGAGATATGCAGATGACGCAGTGATCCACTGTCGAAGCAAACAAGAGGCCGAGGAATTACTTGAGGAGTTAAACCGTCGGTTTAACGAATGTAGGCTTGAACTACATCCTGATAAAACCAAAATCATCTACTGCAAAGACTCAGATCGAACAGGTGATCATCCAGATATCACGTTTGACTTTTTGGGTTATACTTTTCGACCAAGACGTTCTAAGAACAGATACGGAAAGTTTTTCATAAACTTTACCCCAGCAGTGAGTAACAAGGCATGCAAAGCCATGAGGCAGACCATACGAGGATGGCGGATACAGTTGAAGCCAGATAAAGAGATCACAGATCTCTCTCAAATGTTTAATGCTGTGATTAGAGGTTGGATTAATTACTACGGTCACTTCTACAAATCCCAACTCTACTCTGTTTTACGTCATATGAATCAAGCATTGGTTCAGTGGGTAAGACGGAAATACAAGAGGTTTATGAGACACAGAAAACGTGCAGAAAGATGGTTGGGGAGATTAGCTAGAAATCTACCACAATTGTTTGTACATTGGCAGATGGGAATTCTGCCTGCGGCCGGATAATGGGAGCCGGATGAGCTGAGAGGTTCACGTCCGGTTCTGAGAGGGCCTGAGGGTGAGATTCCCTCGGGCTACTCACCTTATCATTGGAGTCATAGGTAATAAGGATGACGCAATAAAAGTCAAAGAAGATATAAAGGTATTTCTCTTCGAGAAATTAAACATCGAACTTTCTCTAGAAAAAACTCTAATTACCCATAATGACGAAACTGCCAAGTTTCTTGGATATGAAATCACCGTGTTTAAAACTAACCACAGCGTAAGTGATAAAAAAGGTGTTAAGAAAAGATATCAGAATGGAAAAATTGGCATGTATGTCCCTTTCGAAAATTGGAGAGATAAACTTTTAAAAATAGGTGCTTTAAAGATAAAACAAATTGATAATCGTGAGATATGGGAACCAATTCATAGAACTTATCTCAAAGATAATGACGACCTTGAAATCCTGAACACTTATAATTCTGAGATCAGAGGTTTTTACAACTACTATAAACTTGCCCATAACGTAAGTGTATTAAATAAATTCAAATACGTAATGGAATATAGCTTATACAAAACTTTTGCCAATAAATACAAGTCTAATATCAGCAAAATAAAGAAGCAGTATAATATCAATGGAGAATTTGGAATCAGATACCAAACACAAAAGGGCGAAAAGATTGCTTATCTTTTCAACAAGAGCCTAGGACGAGTTAAAGTGCCCTCTATTAATCCTGACTTAGATAATACTAATCTAACTACGTATAGGCTGGGGAGAACTAGCTTAATTGACAGGCTCAAGGCAGAAAAATGTGAATGGTGCGGTGCTACAAATACACCACTTGATATTCATCATGTTCGTAAACTAAAGGACTTAAAAGGCAAAAGGAAATGGGAAAAACTGATGATTGCCAGAAAAAGGAAAACAATGGCTCTCTGTAAGAAATGCCATGTGGACCTACATTCAGGAAAGCTAGATTGATAAGTGGAGAGCCGTATACATTGAGAGGTGTACGTACGGTTCGGAGGGGAGGGTTTGGAAACCTGCCATAGCAATATGGTAAGGCGCCGGGCTCTTACCCTACTATGTAGAGGAAGTTATGGGTTTCGCTGATTCCTATGTGAAAGGGTACGTTGCAATCAGTGGAAGTACAGAAAAGACCGGTGTTGAGGTTATCGATGTTGGTCTTGTTTGGATAGGCAACTCAGAATATGTGTTTGGTGGGGGGCGAAATCAAGCAGACATTGAAGCTGGACGTTTTGATTGTTCGAGTTTTGTTCATTGGGCATTCACCCAAGTTGGTGTTGATCTAGGACCATTAGCATCAACCAGCACAGATACATTAAAACATTTAGGGCAAACCGTATCCCCAAGCGAAATGCAACCAGGTGATTTGGTGTTTTTCGATACTTACAAAGTTGACGGTCATGTCGGGATTTATATAGGCGATGGAAAATTCATAGGAGCGCAGAATAGAACAGGTGTAGCTATTGCGGATATGTCCAAAGGGTATTGGAAAGAAAAGTTTAATGGACGCGTAAAACGATTATAAAGACTAGGTGATAAGAATGGGATACTACATTAAACAGTTTGATCCAACTGAAAGGAGGTTTACTTATTGTTTGACTAGACATGACTGCTACGAATTAAGATCAGGTATATGTTCCTTGTATTTAAGTGAAGAGGAAGCAGATTTTTTAAGTGAAAAAGAGAGAAATGTATATGGAAATCGGACATTTTGGGGAAGTTATAACCGGCCTTGACATGCTTTCCCTTTTATAAGGTTTTCCTTGGTGAAAAAGATTGTAGATTTGTCATATTATTTAAGTATACTAGGGTACGAGGCAAAATCCCTCAATCATAAAAGGACAAACTTCGGGTCGAGAACGACTATAGTCCGCATTGTTTTTTCTACATTTTTTTACTATCCTGGAATCGGAAACCAGGGACAGCAAGTAGGTTTTCTTAAAGAATTTCTTTAGGATCAAGAAAAGAAATTTCAAGTGAAAACTCTTCTTCAACTGGAATATGCTCTCACAAATTGGAACATTAGACATAAAATCTAATATCCAATAAGGAATATGTTAAAAAGATGAATGTCCGATTATTAAATATATTTGTTAAACGTTTAATTATGGCATATCCATCTAATTGTTCATTAAAAAGATCAAATTCATTCCTCGTCATTCCTCCCTCGTCATTCCTCTTATTTCTTTATGTTATTTAAAATCTCTAAAAAAATGGTATAAACATTCGTATGAATTTATCTTATATAAAACTTTCAATTGACTATTAGATTAAATCAAATTAAAATAAAGGGACAGTGTTCCGTTTTTTTAAAATTTAATAATAGAAAGTGAGGTGTCATTCCGTGGAAAAAGCGAAATCAAAGCAAATAGCTGCTCAATCTAATTCTGCCGTAGAAAGAGCTTTAACCATTTTAGAATTAATTTCTTCTAAAGAAGGCCCTGTGGGGGTCGGTGAAATAGCCCAGGAATTAGAACTTGCGAAAAGTACAACACACAGGATTTTGGAAGCGCTTAAATCAAAGCAGTTTGTGGAACAAATAGAGGCGACAGAGAAGTATCAGATTGGATTAAAAGCAATTGAGATAGGTATGTCTAGTTTAACCAAATGGAATTTGGTGGATATTACTGCCCCGTATTTAAAGCAGCTTGCTAGTGACCTAAATGAAACAGCTTTCCTGGGTGTATATGATAACGGAGAAATCGTTTATGTATATAAGGCTGAAGGAAAACAATCTGTTTCAACTAATGCCCAGTTAGGTACAAGAAAGCCAGTTCATTGCACAGGATTAGGTAAGTCAATCGTCTCTAATTTTCAAATTGAAGAAGTTGATCATATTCTAACTGAAAAAGGCATGCCTAAATATACGGACAAAACAATAACTGACCGGCAAAAATATCTCGAAGAATTAAGTGAAATTAGGCAGAGAGGCTATGCAATGGATGATGAGGAAGTTGAAGAAGGATTGACTTGTTTCGCCGTGCCAATCTTTAACTATACTGGGAATGCTATTGCTGCAATTAGTGTAGCGGGCCCAACTGAACGTATACTTAACAAAAAAGATCAGGTAATTGAATCTTTAAAAAGTGTTAATACATTTGTGTCAACCCGTCTCGGCTTTGTACCGGCAATGCGTAAAAGTATTTAATAAACTCTTTTAAAAATATGTGCTCTTATTATTACACACACCTTGACTCTCTTCATAATAAGGGAGTTATTCTTTTGTTATAAACTAAAAAGGAGAGGTTATGAGAATTGAAAATTACTTCAATTGAACCAATTAAGCTTCAAGTTCATCCAAAAAATCCTCCAAGAGATGGTTTATCCAATATTACAACAAGAGATGTCTTTTTAGTTAAGATACATACAGATGAAGGGACTTATGGAATTGGAGAGGCGTTTGCGCTTGGGACATTACATACATTGGAAGCTATCATAGAGGAAGTTATTTCACCATTATTAGTTGGGGAAGATGCTACAAACATTGAAAAATTGTGGGAGAAAATGTATAACTTTTCGGATAGGCAGAAGAGGCATCGTTCTTTCAGCAATAAGTGCTGTCGATATCGCCCTGTGGGACCTCCTTGGAAAAAAGACCAATATGCCCGTGTATAAACTGCTAGGTGCTTTCAGTTCGATAATCAGAGCATATGCTAGTGGTGGATATTATGCGGAAGGAAAGGGTATGGAGGATCTTGCCAAAGAAGCCGAAGAGTATGTGAAAATGGGCTTCCAAGCAATGAAAATGAAAATAGGTGGAACATCGATAGAAGAGGATGTTGAACGCATAAGAACTGTTAAAAATGTCCTAGGGAACAAAGTTAAATTGGCTATCGATGCAAATAACTCTTACAACGTAAATGATGAAATCAGGCTGTGTAAGCAAGTGGAGGGTTTTGACCTGTTTTTCTTTGAAGAACCTTTGTCCACTGATTTTGTTGATAACAGTCGCTATCTCGCTGAACGAACAACCATTCCTATAGCAGGTTATGAAACGGAGTATACACGGTATGGAATTCATGGACTGTTGAAGGACAGGGCTGTATCGATTGCACAGACAGACGCGATTTGGTCTGGTGGTATTACTGAATGTCGCAAAATTGGAATACTAGCTTCTATTTACGGCCTGGATATCATACCTCACTTTTCTGCGGGGGCAGTATCCTTGGCAGCCAACCTCCAACTGTAAAGTTTACCAGGGATCGGAGTGGAGTTGAACGAGGACATATTGAAAAAGTATCAGATCCAATAATTTAATAAAATTAAAAAACTACCCGAATAGTAGTCAGGTAGTTTTTTAATTCTGAGAAGTACTTTTATTATTATAACTTTACTTTATACTCACCTAACAAATCCCCTACAAATTCTACACCCGTCCCAGGGGTATCAGGTGCGACTGCTCGACCATTCTCTATGACCAGTGGTCTGGTTGTGTATTGGTCAATTGGAAAACTATGAACTTCTAGATAGGATGCATGCGGCATGGCAGACATTAAGCTTACATGAAGTTCTTGCATGCCGTGAGTACAAACTGGTAGATTATGAACAAATGCAAGATTTGCAACTTTAAGCCATCCGGTGATCCCTCCGATATTTGATGCATCTGGCTGTGGAAAATCAATATTGCCTCGTGAAATCATGTTTTGGAATTCATAGATTGTATGGAAGTTTTCACCTGCTGCAATTGCTAAACCGCCTTCTTTTGAAATTCGATTGTAACCGTCATAATCATCTGGGATGGTAGGCTCTTCAAGCCAAAAGATATTAAATTCTTTAAATGCTTTTGCTGCTCTTATGGCATGCTCAATGGACCATTTCATATTCGTATCTACCATAAACGTAACATCAGGCCCGATCAATTCACGGACTGCCGCAATGCGGTCGATATCCTCTTCCAGGGTTTCCTGTCCAAGTTTTATCTTGACAGCCTGGAATCCTTTATCCAAATAGCTTTTTACATTGTTTAACAGTTTCTCTTTGGTAAAGTTTAAATCAATACCACCTGCATACGCTTTTGTACTATTGCTAGCACCGCCAAGTAATTTCCATAGCGGCTCATCCGCTTTTTTAGCTCGAAGATCCCAAAGGGCAATATCAATAGCCGAAATGGCAAAAGAGGAAATCCCCCCTCTGCCAACATAGTGAATTTTCCATTGCATATCTTCCCATAATTTCTCTACACAACTGGCATCCTTACCGATTAAGAAAGGAGCTAGATCATGCTCAATCATCGCATGGATTGCTCTTCCTCCGAAGCCCCCAGTGTACGTATAGCCTACACCTTCCGATCCATCCTTGAGCAAAATTCTTACAACTGGCAGTTCAAAATGAGTGTGGATTCCATGTTTCGCATCACCCATAGCTTCTGGTAGAGGAATACGATATAGCTCTGTGATAACGTTTTCAATTATTCTTGAGTTGTTCGCCATGTTTTGTCTCCTTTACAATAATTTCTTATCTCTACGTGACTTATTACGACAATCAGATTCAAAATCCTGCTGTTTTAATTAAAAAGTGGAACATTGTTCCTGTATAATCTTATTGATTGAAAAACTGGTTGTCAAAAAATCCTGTAATAGGAGCTTTGAAATGTTAATACAGGTTTGGTATAGGTTTATTGGGATTTTACTAATAATTAAAAGAAAAGATATATTCAGAAAATTGTGTTGACAATTAAAATGAAAGCGTTTAATCTATACGTAACAGATGGAACAATGTTCTGTTATTTATAAAATATCATTTTATTATGAGTTATAGTTCTGAACGGGAGGTTGAGATAAGTCTTCTTAATTTTACAAAAGATTCACTAACTGTAGTTGTACATAGCAAAGGAACTATAAAACACTATAAAAATTCAGGAGAAATAAAGGAGGATCATAATGAGCGAGGGAAGATTAAACGGAAAAGTGGCATTAGTTACTGGTGGTGGACAAGGTATCGGGAGAGCTATTTCTCTACGTTTGGCAAAGGATGGGGCAAATATAGCGATCGCAGACCTGAGTCTCGAAAATGCTGAATCTGTAGTAAAAGAAATTGAAGAGATGGGCAGAAAAGCCATTGCACTCGAAGTTGATGTGCGAAATCGCGAGCGTGTAAGAGATGTAGTTGGACAGGTTACAGAAAAGCTCGGGGGACTAGATATTCTAGTGAACAATGCAGGTGTTGGAGCTTTCAATCCCATCTTTGAAATAGAGGAAAAAGAATTGGACCTTCAATATGAAGTAAATGTGAAAGGATTATTCTTTGCGCTACAGGCAGCCGCTGAATATATGGTTAAAAACGGTGGAGGAAAAATCGTGAACTTGGCTTCACAGGCTGGGCGTCGCGGTGAACCATATGCCCTTTCATACTGCATGAGTAAAGCTGCAGTAATTAGTATTACCCAATCCGCTGCACTTGCACTTGCTTCCGATAAAGTGACTGTTAATGCAGTAGCTCCAGGAGTTGTTGATACACCATTCTGGGTAGAGGTAGATAAAAAATTCGCTAAAATTCAAAACCTTCCTGTAGGTGAGCCTAAACGTCGTGTTGTTGAGTCCATTCCACTCGGAAGAATTGAGCAGCCGGAGGATGTAGCAAATGTAGTTTCATTCCTGGCTGGACCAGATTCTGACTATATGACAGGACAAACTGTTAACGTTGACGGCGGAAACGTTTTAAGCTAACCCAGTAGAGTGGGAATCAAACAAAACGGAGGTTTGGAATGAAGCAGAAATTAGTAATTATTACAGATTGTGACCATCCTTCTGTAGACATAGAGAGGAAATCCCTGGAAATTCAGGGCTTTCAATTAAAAGTCGAGCAATGTAAAACCGAAGAAGATGTGATTCAAACTTGCAAAGATGCAGATGGACTGATTAATCAATATGCTCCAATCACAAGAAAGGTATTGTCTTCACTTCCTAACTGTAAAGTCATTTCAAGGTATGGAGTTGGGGTAGATAACATTGATTTACAATCAGCTTCAGAATATAGCGTTCAAATATGTAACGTTCCGGATTATGGAGTAGAAGAGGTTTCCGATCATGCCTTATCATTAATCTTTAATGTAATTAGGAAAGTAAACATCTTTTCAAATAATGCCAAAGAAGGAGTCTGGGACTTCCAGCTGGCACGTCCTGTTCATAGGTTGAGAGATTTAACGTTAGGAGTAGTCGGTGTAGGCAGGATCGGTTCAGCAGTAGCGAGGAAAGCAAAAGGAATGGGATGGAACGTAATTGGATATGACCACACTAATTTATCCTCCTCACTCGATCTAAAGTTCGTAGATTTTGAAAGCGTTTTAAAAGAGTCGGATATTATTTCGATTCATGTTCCATTAAATGATGATACATATCATTTATTTAATGCAAAGGCGATTAATATGATGAAAGATAAGGCTGTTATCATTAATACAGCCCGCGGTCCAATCATAGATGAAAAAGCCTTAATAGAGGCATTACGGAATGGAAAGATCTCGGGGGCAGGGCTCGATGTAATGGAGAAAGAACCCCCGGAGAAGGATCATCCTTTGTTTAGCTTTGATAATGTTATTATTACACCGCATGCAGCCTGGTATTCTGAAGAATCATCGATAGAGTTAAAACAAAAGGCAGCGGATGAAGTAAGACGTTATCTAAATGGGGAAGAGATTCACTACCCAGTAAACAGGGTTAAAAAAAGGGGTGAAAGCCTTGTCTAATGTGATGGTAGCTGCCGTCTATCATGGGAAAGGCGATTTAACTATCGAAAATATCGCACCTCCGGAACCGCCTAAAGGCTGGGCAACTATTAAGGTTGATTATTGTGGTATTTGCGGAACTGATTTAAATATATATGGCGGTGGCCATCCGAGAGCGAAAGGTCCACTTGTAATGGGACATGAGTTTTCAGGAGAGACCGTTAATCATCCTGAACTACCGGACGGGACAAGGGTAACAGTTAGACCGATCCTCTCCTGCGGAAAATGTGAGGCTTGTCAGTCGGGATATCCTCACGTATGTGAGAGTTTAAGACTGATTGGAATTGACCGGGATGGAGCAATGGCCCAATATGTGGTCGCTCCTTTAGATGAAATAACTCCTTTACCAGAGGGGATGTCTACAAGAAAAGGTTCTCTGGTAGAACCGTTTGCTGTCGGTGTTCATGCCATAAGAGAGTCTGAGTTCAAGCCGGGGGATCAAGTCGTTGTCTTTGGTGCAGGACCTATCGGGATATGCACTGCAGTTAGCCTTCAACTGCTTGGTGCTAGGGATGTAGTAGTTGTCGAAGTCCACCCATATCGGCAACAGGTTGCTGAACAGCTTGGTTTTACTGTTATCAATCCTCAAGAAGACAGTGTATCTGGCAAAGTGAAGGAACTCTTTGGAGGTTCATTGGCCGATATCGTTTTTGATTGTGCTGCCCACCCATCAGTAGCTGAGATTATTGTGGATGTTGCCAAAGTCAAAGGGCAGATTGTGTTAGTAGGGACTTATAAAAAACCGACACCGCTTGATCTGCAGAATATTACGTTTAAAGAACTTTCTGTGAAGGGGACCCGCGTTTACACAAAAACCGATTACAATATTGCTCTTGACCTATTAAAAAGAGATTTCGACTTTGAAAAAATTATCACACACGAAGTGGACTTGAAAGAGGTTCAAAAAGGGATTCAAAACCTCATTAAAGGCAGCGCTATTAAAGTCCTGGTTTCACTAAAATCAAAACCTAAGGGGGAAATCCAATGAAAAAATTCAGTTTTCTGTTGTTTGTAGTGTTGATGATCGGATCACTATTAACAGGTTGTGCAAGTACTGATAGTATTTCTAACGGGGATGAGGGCAAAGCTGCTGATGGGGGCGGAGGCGATAAAGAACTTGTAATCGGTTTCTCACAGATGGAAAATAACAATCCATGGAGGATTGCTGAAACAAAAAGTATTCGTGAAGAAGCTGAAAAACGCGGCTATAAAATGGTTTATACCGATGCTCAGAGTGACACCTCAAAACAGGTATCAGATGTGGAGGATATGATCGCACAGGGTGTAGATTACATTGTGTTAGCTCCAAGAGAATTTGATGGCCTAGCTCCAGCTCTTGAATCTGCTCAAACAGCCGGTATCCCGGTGATTCTTGTTGATAGAATGGCAGATGGAGAACATCTAACATTTATTGGTTCTAACTTTGTTAAGCAAGGTCAGCGTGCTGGAGAGTGGCTCGTGGAAGCTACAGGCGGGAACGCCAAGATTGTTGAGTTAACTGGTACAACAGGTTCTTCAGTGGCGATCGATCGTCAAAAAGGTTTCATGGATGTAATTGATCAGCAAGAGGGAATGGAAGTAATTGCTTCTCAGACAGGAGATTTCGCTCGTGCGGAGGGCCAAAAAGTAATGGAAAACTTACTCCAGTCACATGGTGACGATATTACAGCCGTATATGCACATAACGATGAAATGGCTATCGGTGCAATCAATGCAATTGAAGTCGCAGGCAAAACACCGGGCGAAGATATCACGATTGTTTCCGTAGATGGAACGAAGGATGCCTTGCAATCTATTATTGATGGGAAAATGGGAGCGACAGTAGAATCTAGCCCATTCTTCGGTCCGACTGTTTTCGACGTCATTGAAAAGCATGCGGGTGGAGAAGAGATTGAAAAAGAAATTATTATCGAAGACCGCTTCTTTGACAAGGATAATGCAGAAGAGTTTGTAGATGAGGCATATTAATTACGTAGTGGGCTTCTAAACGGAGGCCCATTATTCTAATAAGTGGGAGTTGGTTCCGATGTCCAATCAACCGTTGCTAAAAATGAAGGATATTAAAAAGTACTTTCCTGGAGTAAAAGCCCTGGATGGGGTTGAACTGGAGGTTGAAAAAGGGGAAGTTCATGCCTTAATGGGAGAGAACGGCGCTGGTAAATCCACTCTAATAAAGGTATTGACAGGAGCATATTCGAAGGACGATGGTAAGATCTATTTTGTTGATGAAGAAGTTAACTTTAAGACACCGATGGAAGCTCAACTTGGAGGAATCAGCACGATTTATCAGGAAGTCAGTTTAGTACCCTACTTGAGTGTGACTGAAAATATCTTTATGGGAAGAGAGCCTAGAAATAAACTAGGCTTTATTGATTGGAAAACAGCCCATAAAGAAGCATCTTCTGTTATGAAAGATATGGGTATTGAAGTAAACGTTAGACAGCCTGTAGAAAACTTGAGTGCGGCCATCCAGCAAATGGTTTCGATTGCTAGAGCGGTCTCAATGAAAGCAAAGCTCGTAGTGATGGATGAACCTACTTCATCACTTGATGATCAGGAAGTAAAGGTGCTCTTTAATGTAATAGATAAATTGAAATCACAAGGTGTTTCAATTATTTATGTCAGCCACCGCTTGGATGAAATTTACACAGTAAGTGACCGTATTACTGTGTTAAGGGACGGATTATACATAGGCACGTGGCCTATCGAGAATTTAACACAAATTGAATTAATCGCCCAAATGATAGGAAAAAGTACTGAAGAAGTTGAGCAGTTGTCCAAAAAGAAAGAAACAACAATAACAGAAGATAAGAAATCTACTATTAAACTATCAGGGATTTCCAGAGGAAAGACGGTAAGAGATATCTGTTTTCAGGTTAAGGATGGAGAGGTACTTGGTGTTGCTGGTTTGTTAGGATCAGGCCGAACTGAAACGGCAAGGGTTATCTTTGGAATTGATAAAGCTGAATCTGGTGTAATTGAAATTAACCAGAAGGAGAAAAAATTAAAATCACCAAGAGAAGCTGTTCAAGCAGGTATAGGTTTCTGCTCTGAAAATAGAAAAACAGAAGGAATTATACCGAACATGTCTGTAAAAGAAAATATGACAATTGCCTGTCTCAAAAATATATCAAAGTTTGGATTTGTTTCTCGGAAGAAACAAAATGAGATTGTAAACGAGTACATTAAGCGGATGGGAATTAAAACGCCGAGCCCAAATCAAAAAATTAAGAACTTGAGCGGGGGGAACCAGCAAAAAGTTCTTTTAGCAAGATGGCTGGCAACTAATCCAGATTTACTGATCCTGGATGAGCCAACAAGAGGAATCGATGTAGGAGCCAAAGCTGAGATTCACTCTTTAATTGATGAATTATCAAAAGAAGGATTAAGTATATTGATGATTTCATCTGAATTTGAAGAGCTAATTCATAACTCTGACAGGATTATTGTGCTTCGGGATGGCAAAAAGGTCGGAGAATTAACCGGAGAGGATCGATCTGAGAACAAGATCATGAAAGTTATTGCAGAGAGTAGTACAAGACATGACTCTATGGTAAAGGAAGGGGAAGTCTCATGAGCGATATAAAACTAAACAATACTACTGTTGCCAATTCCCCGGGTACCGAAAAATCTCTGAATAATATCGGTGACATTTTGAGGAAGTTTGGTCCTGTTATCGTTTTAGTAGCACTAGTGATCCTCAACATTTTTATCACAAATAACTTTCTTGCTTCCCAAACGTTATGGAATGTACTGCTGCATGTAAGTACGACTGCTTTGGTTGCAATTGGTATGACTCTTGTTATCTCGACAGGGGGGATTGATTTATCTGTTGGAGCTGTGATGGCTGTCTCTGCTGTAACCTCAGCTCTCCTTATAGATTCCAACATTTTTGTAATTATAGGGGCAAGTATTCTGGTAGGTTCCTTGATTGGTCTGTTTAACGGTTCGATTATCTCCTACTTCGGGGTTCAACCTATTATTATCACACTGGCGACCATGATTGCGGGTAGAGGAGTAGCTCAGGTTATCTCGGATGGTTACTTGATTTCCTTTGATAATCCCACCTTTGAGGTAATTGGAAAAGGAACCCTCTTCGGGGTAATTCCTACTCCAGTAGTGATCATGCTTTCGATCGCATTCTTAATGTATGTGGTCGTAAAATACACTTCATTTGGTCGATATGTGGAAGCAATTGGTGATAACGAAAAAGCAGCGAATTTTGCAGGAGTAAATATTCGATTTATTAAGATATCAGTTTATGTCATTATTGCCGTTTTAGCCTCATTGGCGGGCATTGTTGAAACATCCAGGCTTGCTGCCGCAGATGCTACTAGAATCGGTGAGCTTATCGAGCTCGATGCGATTGCGGCTGTTGTAATCGGCGGAACATTGATGACCGGTGGTCGTCCATTTATTTGGGGGACTGTTATCGGAGCTGTATTAATGGGATTGATTAGTACGACTTTTAACATGAACAATATCCCGGATGCTTATTCACTGATTTTTAAAGCTGTAATTATTGTGGCAGCGATTTATATCCAACGCGAAAGGTAAGGAGGTGCAACCCAAATGGCTGAAGGCGTAAAACAAGCTTCATCAATTTTCAGCGGCTTTAACGTATTTCTTCAAAAACACGGTGCATTAAGTGCCTTAATCTTAATTGTTATTGGCGCATCTATTCGCTATGAATCTTTCTTAACCTCACAAAACATTCTTAATCTGTTAAGGCAAAACAGCATGCTTGGTATTGTTGCAATCGGTATGACGTTTGTTATTTTAACAAAGGGAATCGACCTTTCAGTAGGATCACTGCTTGCGCTTGGAGGAATTACGGCAGCATATGCTTCCCAATTCGGTATCTTCTGGGCGCTTGTCATCCCTATCCTTGCGACAACTATTCTCGGCTCTGTAAATGGCGTCATTATCTCGAAATTAAAAATGGAACCTTTCATTGTGACGCTCGCGATGATGATTGGTGTAAGAGGACTGGTCTATGCTATTACCGACCAGCGATCGGTTACAGTAGACCCTGGAATTGCTGAGTTTTTCAAATTCTTTGGCAGGGGTTCTCTATTATGGATTCCAGTTCCAATTTGGATTTTTGTCCTTTTAATTGTGGCCGCAACATTCTTATTAAAATATACAAAGTTCGGAAGACACGTTTATGCTGTTGGAGGCAATGAAGAAGCAAGTAAGCTAATGGGGCTTAATGCCGACCGAATTAAGATCCTTGTATATGCGATAAGCGGAGCTCTTGCAGGTCTCGCTGGTATTATTCTCGCTTCCCGACTTGGTGGAGTTGCTCAACCGGTTTCCGGAAATATGTGGGAACTCGATGCAATTGCTGCAGTAGTTATCGGAGGAACTCTCTTAACCGGGGGAAGAGGAAGTGTAATTGGTACTTTCATTGGCGTCATGCTCCTTGGAGTAGTATTAAATATCATCAATATGGAAGGGACCATCAACTCCTGGTGGCAACCTGTTATAAGGGGTGTCTTCCTGATTGTAATTGTACTTTTACAGGCGAAACTTTTAAAAAACAAATCAAACCTGGGAGGTAGTTAAGTTATGCAAACAGTTCAGAAGCTAGGAAAATTGATTATTAATGGTGAATCAAGAGGTTCTAGAGATGGAAATGTTCAGGATGTACTTAATCCTGCTACAAACGAAGTAATCGATTCAATCCCACTTGCCACTCCTGAAGATGTTGAAGAGGCGCTCGACGTTGCACAACAGGGAAAAGTGGTCTGGGCAAATACACCAACTCACGAACGATATGAAATTTTAGTTCGCTATGCAAATCTTCTACAAGAGAAAAAAGGAGAACTAGCTGAAATCCTGACAAAAGAAAACGGAAAGCCATTGGCGCAGTCAGAGGCGGAAGTTGATACAGGTACTCGTTTATTTAAAGGATTTGCGGAAAAGTCCAAAAGTCTATACGGAATCTCAGCACCACTAGACGCTCAACCTGGGCTTGAAAAGGATGTATTTTTTACTAGAAGAGAACCAATTGGTGTAATGGGTGCTATCCTCCCGTTTAACTTCCCGATCGACCTTTTCTCCCACAAGGTAGCTCCTGCATTTGCAGCTGGAAATGCAGTAGTATTAAAGCCGGCGTCTGAAGCGCCTCTAACTGTCATTCGTCTTGTAGAACTTCTACTTGAAGCAGGTGTACCTAAAAGTGTTGTTCAAGTTGTAACTGGAAAAGGATCAGTTGTTGGGGAACTTCTGGCAAGCAGCCCTAAAGTTGACATCGTCAGTATGACAGGTGATACCAACACTGGGATTAGAGTAGCGCAAAATGCAGCAAAACACCTGTCACGAACATTCCTTGAACTTGGCGGAAACGATGCACTTGTTGTATTCGATGATGCTGACTTGCATGAAGCGGTAGACCATGCATTATTCGGTAGGATGTGGGCGAATGGACAATGCTGTTGCGCAAACAAACGTATTATTGTCCAAAAAAATGTATTGATAGATTTTACGGACATCATGCTGGAAAAAATCCAGGAATACAAAATGGGAGATCCGTTCCAGTCTGATGTTAAAGTAGGGCCTTTAATTAGCCAACAAGCTGCAGAAGCTGTGTTTTCACATGTGAATGACACTGTCAGCCAGGGAGCAGAAATCATCTATGGCGGTAAGAGAGAAGAGGCATGCTTCTATACTCCAACAATTCTAAACGGTGTTATAAAAGACATGGATGTTGCGAAAGACCTGGAGATATTCGGACCTGTCGTACCTTTGATTGCGTTCGATAACGATGAAGAAGCAATTGAAATTGCTAACAATTCAATCTATGGCCTTAGTGGTTCTGTATTTACAAAAAATATCCAGCGTGCAATGAATGCTTCTTATAAAATGAAAACTGGCCAAGTAGCTGTAAATGGAACAGGATTATATCGTCCAGACGTTTCTGCATTCGGAGGATACAAGATGAGTGGAATTGGACGTGAAGGACTATCGGTTACATTGGAAGAACTTACTCAAGTTAAAAATATTGCATTACGAAACGTTTTGTCATAAGTTACCTTTCATAACAAAACAAAGGATGGGGTAATTTTGTTTGATGTTGTCACTTTGGGAGAAACAATGGTTTTATTATCTAATGAGAACGGACAAATGCTCCGTTCTCCCCTTTTATCTAAGCGTATCGGTGGAGCGGAAAGCAATGTCGCAATCGGTTTAACAAGACTGGGCCATAAAGTAGCGTGGGTTAGTAAGCTAGGAGAGGATCCGTTTGGCGATGAGATTCTCTATCATTTAAGAGGCGAGGGGATTAATACAGAATTTGTATTGAGAGACCCCGGTAATTTAACAGGATTAATGATAAAAGACCTGAAGTCATTTGGTGATCCCTCTGTGTACTATTACCGCAAAAATTCTGCTGCCTCAACCATGAAGTGGGCTGAACTTCCCCTTGAGCCTTTTAAGCATACTAAAATCATACATTTAACGGGAATCACACCTGCGATAAGCCATTCATGCAGATCCCTGGTTCATCAATTAGTTGAATTTGCAAAAGTGGAGAATAAGAAAATAAGCTTTGATCCAAATTTAAGACTAAAACTTTGGAGTATAGAAGAGGCCAGGAAGACAATTTTGGAGCTTTTGCCGAATGTTGATTACTTTTTTCCTGGTATTGAGGAGGCAGAACTATTGGCTGGAGTTGAACCAGGTGAATTGTCTCCTAAAAAGTTAAGTGAATTTTTCCATGGTCTTGGCATGGGAAAGGTTATCCTCAAGCTTGGTGATAGAGGTTGTACAATTGCTACACCTACTTCTTATGAGGAAGTTTCCGGGTTTAGAATAACTCCCGTTGATACAGTAGGCGCCGGAGATGGTTTCTGTGCTGGATTTTTGTCAGGTCTATTGGATGAGATACCTCTTATGGACGCAGCCAGACGTGCGAATGCTGTCGGAGCAATAACTGGTAAAGGTGATTATGACCAGCTACCTTCAAAAAAAGAGTTGGAATACTTTATGTTCAATAAAAGCGAGGTGAAAAGGTGAGTACGATGAAGAAATACGAAGTACACCAAACAATAAGAGAAAATAAGATTATCGCAGTGATTCGCGGTGATTCTGAAGAAGATGCATATCTAATGGCAAAACTCGCGATCGAAGGCGGTATCAAGATAATAGAGATGGACAGCTACAACTCCGCAATTTTTACATATCATTAAACGGTTAAAACAGTTAGATGCTCCTGGCGTTATCGTAGGAGCTGGCACCATACTCCATGAAACAACAGCAAGGTTTAGCATTGTTAGGACGCTGATTTCATCGTATGTCCTCACTTTGATTGTATCAGGTGCTGGTTGTGCCAGGTGCCTCTAACGTTCAAACCGTAGTGGAATCTTTGAAGGCAGGCTGCGAGGTTATTAAGTTGTTTCCTGGAAACTTCTTTAATGAAGGTGCGATCAAAACATTAAAGGGACCGCTACCACAGGTAGATTTTATTCCAACCCGGGAGTATCTGAAGAAAATCTTAACAGCTGGCTGGAGAAAGGTGCTTTTGCAGTCGGTATTGGAAGTGAATGGAACAAGGCGTTTAGAGACGGACATGCTGAAGTTGTCAGTTATGCTAGAAGATTAGTAGATTCTCTTTAGACCTTATAAATATGACTTTTAAAATGAGGTGAGCTACATGTTAAAAATGTTTGATTTAACAGGAAAAGTTGCACTTGTGACAGGTGGAAATAGAGGGTTAGGTAAAGCGATTTCATTAGCGCTTGCCGATGCTGGTGCTGATGTGTTAATTGTAAGCCGTACAGGTGCATCGGATAAGTTGATAAACGAAATCGAAGAGAAGGGCAGACGCTGTGGAACAATTGCATTTGACTTAGCCGCTATCGACCAATTCGATGAACTTGTTGAAAAAGCAACAGAACAGTTCGGGGAAATTGATATTCTAGTGAATAACGCTGGTGTTCAGCGGAGATCGGATGCGGTTGAGTTCTGTCAGGAAGATTGGGATTTTGTACAAAATGTAAATTCAAAAGCTGTATTTTTCCTTTGTCAGGCTTTCGGGAAAAGAATGATCGAAGGGGGTAGCGGAAAAATTATTAATCTTGCTTCGCTCCTTTCCTTTCAGGGCGGATACCGAGTTCCAGCGTATGCAGGTAGTAAAGGAGCGGTTGCTCTTTTCACAAAATCTCTTTCCAATGAATGGGCTGGTAAAGGGGTAAACGTTAACGCGGTTGCGCCAGGTTATATCGCAACGGATATGAATGAAGCTTTGATTACCGATGAGAAAAGAAGTAGTGAAATCCTGGGAAGAATACCTGCAGGACGCTGGGGTCAGCCTGAAGATATTGCAGGAGCGGTAGTATTTTTAGCAACTCCGGCAGCGAACTATGTTAATGGTGAAGTTCTTGTCGTTGATGGAGGTTGGATGGGTAGATAATGTTAGGGGATAGCAACAGCGGTTGTCTATCTCCTTTTTGTTATAGGATATCAACTTTTCTTTTGGAGGTGTATTTACATTGAACAAATTATCACTCGAGATGGATAAGGCGTTGGAAGAAGTAAATGATCATCTTAAGAACGGGATCATTCCATTCTGGCTAAACAACGGGATTGATAAAGAGTATGGAGGTTTTTTTACTTGTTTTAATTCAAATTGTGCAGAATAGGAAGCATACTGGAGCGAAGTATTTTAAACAGAAGTAAATATTGTTCACGGTCTAGTTGCTCATAATCTAATGAATTAGCCCAAGCGTTTTGGTCAGTGGATGTCAAAAGCGGTTCAACCTTGACAAAACCTTTTTCATTCTGTGTGTAGAAACCAATTCAGAATCCGCTATATGTATAACAATCTGATGTATACTCCATTTATCCTTTCCTGGCTTAAACCTAATCTCTTCCTCAGACAAATCTTTAATGGATTCCTGTAACATCTTAAAACTGTACTCTTCAATCAACGCTTCCATTTGGTTCCTCCCTAATATTTATTATTAAGTTATATATTCTTATATTAATGTAAATTATCCTTTATCCATTATTATTCAACTAACACAAGGAATAACTCTATTCATTGCTGAATAAAACACCATTTAAAACATTTGTGTGTGGTGGGTTGACAGTTTCGTTCATATCAATGGAATAACACTTATAGATAGTTTATTTGTTGAGTAGATGTTTCAAAAAATTCAATTGGTATATTAGGGTGTTTTATACCAATTATATATTTAATGGCATCACCAGGGTCCAGTATACGTTCGTCCAGTGAATATTCATCCTTTTCTAGATTAAATTTGAATGAAAAATATTCAGGTGTTCTTGGAGGAGCCTCCATTTTAAAACCAATCCATCCTGTGCTGATATATGCACTATCTTGCAATTTGATGTTTGTATTGGTTTTTTTTAATTCTATTTTATGTTGAATATTTTTATCACTTTTTGAGCGTATACCAATCGCATAGGTTGTTAACGAAAAAGGTGGATTTCGTCCATCTTCATTCTCAGAGCTACACCAACCAATAATACTTGCTTGAAAAGTGCGATTATCTTTAGGATAAAAACTAACCAAGTCTTCCGACTCGCATATATGGGAAGTATTTGGTCTTAGGTCACCATCCCGCCAATGTACTTTTATTTGATAAGCTCCTGACGTAATTAAATAGCCATCAGGGAGTTGTGCTTCACATAGGGTTTCATCATCTACCGATTTATGAGCTATCGTAACATCCCATATATTATTTGGGTCATAAATTGCAGTAACAATTACATCTAATTTTTGATTTGAAGTCATAACTATAGATTGAGTTGAAAATTGCCACTCTTGTAACGAATTTGGCCACAACCCATATGGACTGAAGTTGCCTGGTGGGAAAGCAGCGATCGATTTATATTCGGATGGTAACCTAAAAGTATACACTTTGTTTGGTTCTACGGTATTTAGGTCTAGCTGAAAGACGAATCTTTTTAAATTTAATAGTTGTAGGTCAAAGGCTGGTAAATCATATGTTATATCTCCTCTTCCTGTAAGTATCGAAATACTTAATGCTTCTCTTGGTTCTCTTTCGACTATCATTAACTTTGTACCAGCAATGACTTCCCCTTTTTTAAAAGAATCTTCTTCAATAACCTTCCCACCAATAACTGAGATTTGATTTATTTTGGGGCGTGGATCCTCAGATTCTGGATGGGGTGTGTTATACCAGATTAGGATTTTTATTTTGTCATTTCCAATTGGAGTGATCTTCTTACAAAGGCCAATTTTATTTTCATCGTCCGTAACAACTACCGGTGTTTCTTCTGGTGGTACTGGTCCCCCATTATATTTTTGAATAATACAGGTTTGCCAAGCTGAAATTGCATAACGATTAATTGTTTCATGAACTTCCTTGTATCTTTTTCCTTCTTTTATTTTTATTTTACGGCCCTGATTTATCATTCCCTGGAGTTTTTTGAATTCTTCTTCAGACATCGTTGATCCGCCATCAACATCAGCTCCAAAGTAGCCAGTACCAACCCATTCAAAGTCCGTATCAGCATTCCAACCCGAATTTTTCATCTGTTTATATTCTTCATAAGTAGCTTTTTTTAACCAATTTTCAACAAACTTTTCGTAATCTGATTGTGTTTCAATTGTATGTGTTGCATACTTCTGGGTGTAAAGCAATACATCTTTACATAAATCTTCAGCCAATGTTAACTCACTCCTTTCACAAAATTTTCCCCCGAAATCAATCATTTAAGTAGTTAGACTACTTTAATAAGACAGTAAGTATCGGTTGCAATATCGTATGCTTCAACTGATGTTCTACAACTCCGACATGCCTGTGAGTATGTAAGCAACCGCCATCAAAAAACAGTTGAGTACGCGATTCGTTGTCAAAAGATAAACCGTCACTCCCAACTCCACATCTTCACATACTCTCTGTCATAAAGCCAGCATCAAGCTTCTCGCAGGGTGGACCACCGCAATGTAGTATGCACAGAAGAAATGTCGTATCCTATGTATCGATAAATAAGATACCCTTTTTTTATCAAAGTTATTCCCTAATCGCTTCCTGTTCAGAAAAATCATTTTTAATTCTTTAGTCCATGTTTCGAACAACTAATATCTACTGTTCATTGAAATTTTTTTACTGGGGTTGTTGACTGCACGTCTGAACTAATTAAAAAACAACGGCGAACTAAGACCTGAAAAACCGTTCCTGTAGGAATTGCTCGCCGCCAGAGTTTAAGTACATTCTTTCACAATCTCAACTATCTTTCCAAAATAAATATCTTGTTTACTTTAAAAGTGTTATTTAACAATCTGGCCCTTTTCATGAAGAAAGACCCTTTCCTTATTTCAGAAAAGCGCCCTTTTCATGAAAAAAGAGCACAACTCCGCTACAGAATCGCGCCCGATGATTGAATAACATAACAGCCAGCTTTCATCACAAGATGCCCTATTTTTATAAATATTCCGGAGGAACCCCTGGGTTACGGTTTTTTTGGCAACAGTGCAGGAAGGTAGCCTAGGTGCCGAGATCGTCAGAGCGTCCGGTTGCCAGGCGGGACCACTGGGCGGTCGGGCGGCCGTCCATCTGAAACTGACCACCTTTTGAGCCCCAACGCTGCGGCCAGCCCTCGGGTGAATCCTCCCAAAACTCCTGACGGCCGTAGACAGTCAGGTCCAGCAGTCCGTACGACGGTGCCATCCGTTCGTTGCCGCGGCCTGTGGTCCAGTAGGTCTCGTAGACCTTGTCGCCATCCCGGAGATAACTGACCAGGATGCCGAAGTGCCGGTCAACGATCAACTGGTCCGCGGCGTCTTGGGGCACCGAGTACCAGGGAACCGTCCAGCCCATGAAGTCGCGATACCGCGAACTCTCCTCATACGGCCCCTGACAGAAAGTCGCGTAGCTGACGGCCCGCGAGTTCAGATAGGACAGCTCGTTGATATGGGTCGTGGAGAAGGTGCAGCCCTCGCACTGCTCCGCGGCGGGTCTGCCGGTGTGCCACATGTGAAAGTAGGCGATCAGCTGGTGGCGGCCCTCGAACGTCTCCAGCAGCGTAACCGGGCCATCCGGGCCGATCAGCGGGATGGTCGAGTCCACCTCGACCATCGGCAGCCGCCGACGGGCTGCCGCAATTGCGTCACCTTCGCGAGTATGCACCTTCTCTCTGATCCGCAACTCATCCAGTTTGGCCTGCCAGGTGGCCCGATCGACCACTGGAGGCCGCGTAGAAGTGTTGTAATTTTGATTCATGTAATTATCCCCTCTCACTATTGTTTATTTACACAATCAAAGTTTATCCATAGACTTCTTCTCGATTGCTCAAAATTCCTTCAATATTCCGTGTTATCATTCCTTCTTATTCAACATAATGGCCCGATTGTGGAATATTTCTGAATGCATCTTTAAATATCTTTACTAATTCACACATTTTTGAAAGAGTTTAATACCTTGTTGCTAATAAATATACTGCCAAACATACAAAGGTTAATTGCCATAAACATTTATTTTAGCTTGTTTTGATTATCGTCCTCTTTTACAGAAGATAATTACTTATTTATTTAATAACGAACTCCTTTACCAGCAAATGGTTCGTCATTATATCTTGGTATAACTTGTAAATGACTATAGAAAATAAATTGGTTTGAGACCTCTCCGTCATTCCATCCAAGTGTATAACCATCTGGAGAAAGCCTATTGCGACCCAAATCTTTTTCAAATCCTACGACAATGACATCAATGATGACGATAAAGATAAAAAAGACAACAATACCAAGGTTAAAAATAATGACGATGACATCAACAAAACAGACATTAAAACATATGTCAATGATGATGTTAATGACGACAATGTTGTTAATGATAAAGTTGAAAAAATTAACAACACCCTTGTTAAAAAGGATGATGATTACCTACGAGACTTAGCAGCTGGTAAGAAAACGAAAAAGAAAAAAGTGAAGAAGGTTTTCACTTCATTTTATATGGATCCTGACTTGGCGACCGAAGTGGACAATATTGCCTCTCGTGGTAAAGAAGGCGACAAATCGAAATTAATTTTCGGAATCGTTCACTCGTCAAGAAACCCAATGGAACAAAGCGAATGTGGATGATGACATAACTGGTCATCCTCTTACAGTCTCTTGTTCGCTTGGGTTTTAGAGGGAAGCGAGATGCCATAGGCGGTTAGGAGGCGTCTCGGGTCACCTTACCGTCCTATAAGCAAACCCTTGTGGTTCCCCCGATGGCAATGATTTTTTGAAAAACAATGCTACTGCAAGAACCCTTTTTTAAGAAAAGTAAACCGATGATACTTCATGAGATCAGAGACTCAAAAAATAAATACTTGCAAAACAGAACATATGTTCGTAAAATAAGAATAAAAAGGTGGAAAGTATGAATAAAGATCGAGGAATGATGAAGTGGCAAGGGTTTTGTTTACCAGAACATGTGACCTTACTGGACGGGTTTGATCGAAACACGATCGCATCCCCGAGACCGTTCCTCAGTGAAGAACAAACCGAAGAAATCGAACGGCAAATTATATACAGCCTTCAAAACAACACCTTTGTAAAAATTACAATATGGAAAGAAGGGTTCTTTACATCGATGATAGGGAAGGTTAAAAAAATCGATCCGATCCAAAAAACAATCCGTATTCAGGGCGAACACGATACGATAAGTACGGTTCTGTTTTTTAATATCAGCGAGGTAAAAGCCGTGAAAGAGAAGTGGGGAGAGTAGACCTTAAGGAAAATAAAAACTTAAGTTTTCTAAACGTTCTTTAGAACAGAGATACTTGCCTGATCATTATGAGTCATGAAGGTGAGGTTAAAAAATGAAGTTCTCAACATACGATTGGGATTCGTTACGTGTCGAATATAACTTTGCCGGAAAACCCTATCATCTATCCTTTGTTTGTGTCGTGGAAGAAACACCATGCTTATTCCAAATTCGAAAAGAGGAGAGTTGGGAAGTGCATTATGTTGCTCATGCCAGTGAGACATGTGAACACTGTGGGACGGTTCGCTTGTATACAACATGTGATGTGTTTTCAACCTTGTTAAAAGGAAAGGAACAACTGCTTTTCCAATGGGTACGAAAACAACAACAAGGCCGTGGTGAGTGATGAAGCTCTGGATCGGTTTTCCCTTCATCTTGATATGGATGCTTAACGTTTCCTTAGAATACCTATTTCAGTTCCCGACTCACAGTATCCTGTATTCAATTGTCTTTCTCCTGAAGTATACGATAATAATCATATAGCTTAGGTAGAAACAATGCATTGGTGAAGGAAGTCAAAATGATGACCCAGGAGAAACTAACGGGAAAAGAGACTCCTGGAAAAAACATCAGTCGAAAACTGAAGTAGAATCCAAAGAACCATGACAGGTTTACATTCAAGTTCATCCATCGTTTAACCATAATTTCACCAACCTAGCAAGGGGAATAGCTTTATAAGTATAAAAAAGTAGATGATGATAAACAATAATGCGAATAAATGGAACAAGCTATCCGGTGTTCTCATCTAATCTTCCTTTTTATTTTTTATTATTTGTAAATAGATAAAAACCATAACCGAATACATAAAAAAAGCCTGTTAAACTTTCGGTATAACAGTCGAAGACTATCGTGCCCCAAAAACAAAAGAAGTCTATATACGACAAATTCTCCTGGTATATGAAAGGACTATCTTGTGAGAAACTAATAGTAGGACAACTTATTACGAGGGGGATTTTCATTGAAAAACGTATGTTCTGTTAAGATATCATCCCATCGTTTCCGTTTATTGAATATCTTAGAATTATATAAATTCTGCCAAAGCTGTTCCAGTAACGTTTATATTTATGCTAAAGATAAATGTTGTAAAGTCGAACGATTACCGAGCCTAGTTTCTTTTGTGATAAGTCTTCATTGTCGGGATCTTATGATTGTGATAGAGGGAAAACATTCGATGAAGGATAAGATTCGTCTTGAAGACTTGTTGAAATCAACTGATCCAGTTCAAACTAGAAGTTATACTGTAAATTCATCATCTTGGTAGGGGTTGACGTATTTTCAACCAAACCAAGCCCTTACAAGGTGTGTTGTGGCGATTACTTCGAGCTTGCAGGTTGATATTTAGCACAAGGGGGAGGATCGAGCTGTAGCTTTATAATAAACGTTCAACAACTCCCATATTTTACAGCACAAAAAAGAACCGATTTGAAAAAAGATTGATTAAAATGGATTCTTATCTAACAGATTTAAGTTTAGTTTTTATAAAAAAGTTGAATCATTTTCTGCCTGTGTTACTCCACAATCGCTTGTGGAAGATCGTTTTTAGACTGATTTGCATCAGCTTTATTGCAGAAACGTTATGCTTTTTAATTGTTATTTTTCTACAAGTGTTAAAGTGATGTAGATAAGAATTCCCGAAGCGACAATTATAAGAAAAGAATTGGTTATAAGATTAACGTCAATCTCGTTTGTTACTTGATAAACTTCTCCAGCCCTATTATGCCGTATGATTTTCCAGCCATCATACTCAAGTGCAAAGAAAGAGATGATTAAGCCTAAGATTAACCCGCCAATACTTGAAATCCAACCTTTTTTCATTCCTCCACCCCTTTATCCCTTATAATACGAAATGGCCCTTAACATTAAGAAAGAGCACAATTCTTGTTGTAGAATAGCGCCCTATAAAATGGAAGATCGTTCTACAATATTGCAGAAAAGCATTCCTTTGGTTCGACTTAACTTAAAAGGAAAAAATATATTAAATGGTAATCAAAAATGTACCACTTGCCAGTTGACTGCAAACCCCTATAAGTTAAGCAACGATTCCTTATTATCGATAGCTTTCACCACTATCTGATCGCCAAAGACATGATTCCACTGGCTAAACTGCAAATTGGTGGTGAATTTCAATATTTTCAAGAATTATTAACGCTTCATTTTCCTTTTCGACTGGAACGATACCTGTTCAGTTATCTATTTTTCAATTGTAAAACTATTGTTAATCATTTATAAAGATTTGTAACTTTTGCGATAAAAATATTGTCCCAAGTTGTATGCTGAAATAAAATTTTTTATGTTCCTATATCAGAAAAGGAATGAAAGACAAATAGAGAGTGATTGTAAAAAGCAATTTAATTCGGGAGGGAATGTTCAGTTGATGAAAAGATGGATTGCTGTTGTTTTAGCGGGGATTTTGTTACTGGCAGCAGGGGGAGTAACTGCTCTTGATCAAAAGAAAGTAGATGCCGCAAATAATTCATTCCGTTTTGTTGTGATGGGAGACAGCCGGGGCGAATTGCATGGCACGAATGAAAGCACACTACGTACTCTGATGGAGAAGGTCAAGGGTCTATCCGAACAACCCAGCTTTCTTATGTTTACTGGAGATCAAGTATTTGGCGGGGTTGATGTCGAGTCTCAATTGATCGAATGGAAAGATATTGTTGATGATTATTATCCAGCTAATATGATTTACCCGGCGCTCGGGAATCATGAGCATGATGAAACGGTCTTCAGCAAGGTCTTTAACTATTTGCCAAATGAACAACTGCCAGGTTATCAACGCAGTGCTTATTATTTTGATTATGGCAATGCTCGTTTTATCGTAATGAACTCAGATCGGAAAAAAACGGCCGTCAATATTCAGCATTATCCGGACTATGTCATTACCGCTGAGCAACGCAAATGGTTAGAAAATCTGCTGGCTACCAGCGATAAAACACATCATTTCGTAATGTTTCATGTTCCAGCTTATCCGATTGGTTCCCATTACGGTGCATCTCTTGATGCAAATCCTGAAGAACGGGATGCTGTTTGGGATGTGTTGGATAAATACAATGTGACAGCCGTCATGGTTGGACATGAACATAACTACAACCGCCGTCATATTGATAGTTCCTTTAATGGTAACGGATATACGTTTGAGAACAAGGTCCATCAAGTTACGCTCGGTGGGGCAGGTGCACCAACCAACAATACTAACAAGGATTCTCGTAATGTGGACGTAGGTCCGGTTGCCAAAGATCATTATATGGTTGTGGATATTGTCGGTGGACGAGCGAACTTCCAAGTGTATGATAGAGAAAATAACTTGATCGATGAGTTCACGGTGATGAGTAATAAGAAAAAGGTGAGTAACAATTGAAACTGATCGTTTCCGTACGTGATTTAGCGGTTACACAAGGGAGTGTAACCGCACTTCTTTTTCTGATGATTCCACTCGTCCATCTATTAAGCGATTCTTCCTATAGATGGGCTGCCACTTTGCATGGGCTGGCTTCGGTTATGACGATGATCGCGTCTTTTGTAACCGTTCATTTGATTACCATGCTATTAAAAGGGAACAAAGAGATTGTGCATTCAGTAACGATATGGGTCTGGGTCACAAATGTCCTTATCTTACTTGCTATCATTTTTGGGAATTGGCTGTATATTGGCTACCGTGCACCAGACAATGTGCAACAATGGCTGCAGTTTCATGAGCCTGCTATGCACTTTATCGTGATGGAATTCAAAGAATTTGTCGCCCTCGGTTCATTGCCTTTTGGTGTCATCGGTGGAATGTTGCTACAGTTTTATCGACGGATGGAAGACAAACAATTGGCAGGTTTGATTGCTTTTTTCATATATGCCTCTTGGTTATGTCTGCTGCTTAGTTTTGTGACTGGATTGGGATTAACATTAGTAAAATCAGTATAAGGTGGGAAAGCGAGATGAGTCAGGTGAATAAAGGATTGCCGGGAAGGGTATCCGCCATCGTTTTTTCCAGCTGGTGTGCTCTTTATGCGTTAATCGGCCTGCAATGGTGGAGTGTCATTGAACCCCTTGATGCCAACCTTGTCTTTGCCCAAATGGGAAAATGGGTGCCGTATGGCTGGGCGATCGGCCCATATGCGGGTAAAGAGTTGATTACTCTGGTTGTGTGGCTTGTTGTACAAGGTATCTTAACGCTCGTATTAAAGAAACGGACATTTTCTGTTGCGCGACTATTTCGAAGTTCAGTTTATCTCTTTGTAGGATTTCTTCTTTTGATATGGCCCCCTTTTTATCATATGTTATGGGGTTGGTTACCGAATTTACCATAAAATGAGGGAAGTAAGATGAAGTCATTTTTGATTCGTTTAAAAACGTTTAAGCCAGCTGTTGGTAGCGGTATAAAGTATATGAAAAACATCCATATCTCGTTTTTGAATTCGGAGGTCAGTCGAATTTTAAGTCGCTACCGATTGTTAAGCAGTACCCTGTTATTGGCTGGACTGATGTGCCTTACTCTGTGGGCTTCTAATTTCAGTAATGTTGGTGCGGGAGAGTACCAAGAACCTCCAGCCAATTATCGTGTAACATTCGTGAATCAATCGCTTGATTCCATTAGTGATCAATGGATCGATGAGCATAGGCAAGCGATCCTGATCGGCCGGATTGAAATGTTAGACGAGATGCCGTCTTCGATCTCAAAAACCATGGTATATCCGATATATGACCAAACCATAAGCGAACCTGAATTTAATGAACGATATCCACTCTTGCCTGATTCCGTTTCTGGATTTTATAAAACGGCCTATTCTACAGATTTTGGTGATATCCGTTTATTTGTCCTAAATGGGTCGAAGTTAACGGATCAGAGGCAGTGGGAGTGGCTGGAACAGGAGAGCCAAAAGAACAATAAGAAGAAATTCCAGCTGCTTTTTGTTGATGGTAATTTGAATAGCTCCATGTGGGAACGTTTGAGAAAAATGGAGATCGATGCGGTTTTTATGAAGGATCAACTTAATGTGCGATCAAACAGATTAGAGGCTGCTTCAATAGATTGGGACGATCGGACAAGCGACTGGAGACGATGGAAAGGAAACGATATTCTTTCATTCGAAATAATGGCAAGTGAGGATGATTTAACGATTCAAGCGGAGTCGCCTACAGGAGCTATTATGCAAAAGGTTGTGATTCACCATTTATCTGATCAACATCAAATGAAAAGGGATCAGCCGTTCGCCACATATGGGAGTGTTTGGCAATATCGGTTGGGGGATGAATCGATACCAATTACTGTTCCTTCTAATATCGATTTAACAGGTGAACATCCCATTACGGAACGGGTAAACTTGCCTGTATCAGACTGGCGTCATCAGAAATACATTGCGGATCATTGGAAGACGGGACGCGCTCCGATCGGGAGTAAAGATGCTCCAACTGTAAAAGAATTTATACAAACACCGATCCCTGCTGGGAGGACTTCCTCTGTTTATTTTCGACAATCATTTACCGTTACGGATCCAAAACAACTGCAGGGTCTCCGGCTACATGTCACCTTTGCAGATGGGTTTGTCGCTTATTTGAATGGCGAAGAAATAGAACGGGACGGTATTAAACCGGGCTTGACAACACCAGAAACACTTGCGGTTACAAATGAGCCCACCTTTCAGAAGGAATATCGGATCACCAGTCAGCTAAACAAATTAGTCCCTGGAACAAATACGTTAACGATTGAGGTTCACAAAAGCCATCCCCATGCGAAAGAATTGATATTTGATGCAACACTCATCGCTGAGACGATAGAGAAGTGAGGGAAATACCATGGGTAAAAAGTTGTTGTTATTTATTGTTTGCTGTTACTTGTTAACGGGATGTCAGGCAGATGATGAGGAAGAGTTGATCGCTGACGTAACACCGACTCCCACACATCTTGTGATCAATAATGGGGATGCATTTGTCTGGGAGCAGGTAACCATCACGATCGACGGTATATACAAAATGAAAGTACCAATGCTTCCGCGGGGAAGATCAGGCTACGCTTATAAGCAGTTTCGTAATCAACAAGGTGAAGGTTATAAACCTGCTCATTTTGGTCCGAAACGGGTTGAAATAACCATAATAGATACGCGTTCAAAAAAGACAAGTAGGTATGTTTGGTAACAAGAAGTTACCTCAATGATTACAGAGTTATTATTACAAAAAGAATCTCTTTATGGAGTTGGAGTTAATGAGAAATGAAAAGAAAATAAATCTGAGCCGGAAGGCATTTTTAAAATCGCTGCTCGCAGGCTCTGCATTAGTTGTTGCCGAGTCTTTGGACGGCGGGATGATTTCTCGCGTTCTGGCTGCAGATTCTAATACCATCAAATCGTATAATCTCCCCGTATTCCAAGTAAAATATCCAGCCGGGCAAGGGTTCCCGCAATCGGTGGCTTCTGGTGACCCAACCCCGTCCGGTGCAGTTTTGTGGACAAGAGTAGATCCTTCTGTTCAAAACGGAATGGATGGGAACCAGTTTGATCCCCAACTGGTGCAATGGCTTGATCAATCATCGACCGCACCCAATCAATCAGTACGTACCGCTATTGAAAATGGCCAGTTCATTATGGTGGAGATTGCCCTGGACCCACAGTTTACAGAGCTTCAATTGCGGTGTTACACTCCCATTTGGAATGATTTTGACAATGTAGAAACTGAACCGACCATTAATTCGACCCCAACAGCCTCTGCATCCTTTTGTTTTTATTTCTTCCAACATAAATATTATCTCATGGATAAATAACGGTAAAATGTTGCTCTGCTAACACCTGTAGCATCTAATATCTCCTGAATACTATACTCTTTACTGTCATACATCCGAAAGGCCATATCCAGTTTAGTTTGGTCTTTTTTAGGGCGTCCTCCTTTTCTACCTCGAGCTCTTGCAGCATCCAACCCTGATTTCGTTCGTTCTGAAATGATATCTCTCTCAAACTGTGCCAACCCACTGAAAATCGTAAACACAAGTTTTCCCATTGCGGTTGTCGTGTCAATGTTCTCATTAATGGAAACAAAGTGAATACCTTTTTCTTGAAAATCATTGATTAGGTCCACCAAGTGTTTTGTGCTCCTGCCTATTCGATCCAATTTATAAACAACAACCGTATCGCCCTCTCTTAAGTATTTCAACATTTCATTAAAAGCTGGTCGGTCTTTTTTTGTCCCAGTGATTTTCTCTGAATAGATATTTTTCTCTTTAACCCCATATTGCTTTAACGCATCAAACTGCATATGTAGATTTTGGTCCTTCGTACTTACCCTGGCATAACCAAATAACATATCCCTCTCCCCCTCTTTTAATATTGTTGTATTTATATTATCAAAAAGGATTTATTGTGTATATTTTTATACTTTGTTTTTGAGATGCCTTTTGGAACTAATTTTTTTAGGATTTTTATTCATTTTAGAGTAGTTTCGCAGATATTATCAAAAACGAACGTTTATAAAACTTATTCACATAGAGAAATTATAGTTTAATAATCACATTCGTGCTCCAATTATTAAAACAACCAAAAGAAGTTTATATACGACAAAATCTCCGGGTATATGAAAGGACAATTTTGTGAGAAACTAATAGTACTACAACTTTTTAGGGGGATTTTCAATGAAAACTGTTTTTTCTCTTAAAGTCCCATCCCGCAATTTTAGTCTTTTAAATATATTGGAACTTTATAAGCTTTGCCAAAGTTGTTCTAGTGACATTTATATTTATGCCAAAGATAAAAGTTGTATGGTCGAACGTCTGCCAAGCCTAGTTTCTTTTGTAATAAGTCTTCATTGTCGGAATCTTGTGATTGTGATAGAAGGAGAACATTCCATGGAGGATAAGGTTCTTCTTGAACGTTGTTAAAATCGATTGATCCTTCTCAAACTAGAAGCTATACAGTGAACTCTTAATCTCGGAAGGGGTTACTTTATTTTGGTGTATCGTCAAGAATATGCGGATTTACAACATTTAGGAATAGAAATATAAAAAAGCCTAATTTCCTCAATGATTTAAGCGAGAAATTAGGCTTGATTACTTCATAAACGTGCCCGTTTCTTGAATAAGAAAGGTTATTCTTTCTCCACAATCCACCTGGACAAGGGTGAATCTACATGTTTGATAAAAGTTTGAATGTTGCGGATCGTATGTTAAAGTGACAATTTCTAAACCACATAGTTCAGATTCTTTCAATAATTCTTTCACTAACTCAACAACACATCAATTTAAGGCATTTATCAATGAGTTTCCTGTATTAAGTTACTCATTTTCTTCTGTAGCAGCAACCTTACTTTGGGATTCACTAACACTCCTACTATGAATTAAAAATTCTATGATAGATTTCCATTGTGGGTTAACTTGTTCCCAATCCTCTCCCCAGTTTTGTTCAATAAATTGGTAAGCTCTATATGGTTTATTATCACTAACAGGTTTATAACCTAAAAGGTCCTCCATACATTCTTCCAATACAATAACTTGGTCTTCGTTACCAACTGCTTCTAATATAAACTTATTAAATCCAAAAGCCTTTTCTGTTCCAGCATCCCTATCATGAATAACAAATGGATTAATTCCTAATGCTTTTAAGTATTTCACCAAAGAGATTATAGTTGCTTTACCTCTTGCTCTAACTACTTCCCAATTATATGAAAATTCTTTATATAAATCTTCAGGCATCCTTGAAAGTGTTTCACGAATAACAACCTCCTCGGTGTCACCTTCGATTATTAATACATTTCTCGTAAAAAATACTTTAGTTATACTATCATCTATCTTAAGTAACATTTTTATATAAGTTTTATCGTCAGTTAGGAGATTCTGAAATGCTTCACTAACATTAAAAGGATTTGCAACCACCTTATCTATTTCGTAATTATCTCTGTTCTGTGATACATAAGATTGTACCAAATAAAAGGAGTTCAATACTTGATTTGTATTTTTGCTAAGATCAATCATATAGGGGGAATGCGTTGTACAAATAATTTGATTATTGCTGTCAGTTGATAACTCATATATAGTGTCTCTCATTTGACGAGCAGCTTGTGGATGCAAGTAAATCTCTGGTTCTTCAAATGCCACCAATAACGGTCTTACGTATTCGTTAGATTTTCTTCTTTTATTATTCTCCCTAATGCTTCTGTACCTAAGCATCGCAAATATTGCTGAGCGAACTACACCTGCACCTTGATAATCAACAGAAGTATTTATATTACTACCTAATTGAACATCAAACTTTGGGACGATAACTTCGTTAGGATTCGATAGGTTAGCTTGAGCATAGAAGGAGGTTTCCGGAAATACATCTCCAACAACTTTATTAAGATCAGAAAGTAAGAGAGCAAAATCACTTTTTTCATCTGTAGGATCCAATTCCTTAGCAAGCTCTCCTAAGTAATACTGGGCTTGACGAAAATTCTCAGAATCATCCCTAACATCTTCAAAAAGACTCTTTAAAGTTTTCATAAGGGCTCCATTATTTCCGGATAATTCTTCTGCTTTCGTTTGATCAGGAATCAATAAAAATTTTGGAAGTCTACTAGTTACGTTTGCTGGTATACCTCCAGGATTCTCAAACCATTCCTCCTCACTCTGTTCTATTTCAAATAGTTCCTCAACACCATAATCTTCGAGTTCCCTTAACATTTTTGAACTCATATTCTGAGAATAATTTTTATCTGGAAATAAAGAATCAATTATACTTTCATCGATGCCTTTATCTATGTAATCTTGGATTGTCTTACATCCACTAAATGTTTCTTTCTGGATGCTTTTAAACTGTTTCATTTCAATAACATTATTTTTACCTTCTTCAAATGTTTTTCTGTAAAAAATACTGTAACCTGTCTCTTCATCATCACTAGAAACTTCATATTTAAAAAGACGTTGTCTATTAAAACCTCTCCAACTTATAGACTCTGATGGAACATTTCTAAATTCAGCTGTAATAACAACTTGATCACAGATTTTTTCATTTTCCCCACGTTCATTTAAAATGCAACAAAAATCATTGTTAGACATCTTTCTTGTATCACCAAGTAAGTATTCAATTGCTTTTAAAACTGAACTTTTGCCTACATTATTTGATCCTATCAAAAACGTTGCATCAGAAAATAATACCTCAGTTTGTAAGTGCCTTCTAAACCCCTCAATTTTTAGCGAATGTAGTCTCATTTTCAACCTCCTAGTAATAATTTACTGCCTAAATTATACCATATTTTAATAGAAAATAATGTTAAAAAGGAGATTTTTTGTCAAAAGCGCGTATTTTACTTTATTCATGTATATGGACCTATGTATGAAAGGAGTTATCTAGTGTTTGTAAAAGTACACTTTTACGAACATGTAATTTTTAATAAAAAGCGACTGTTTTTAACGTCCGTAAAACTATAAAAATGATTTACGGACGTTCTTTTGTTTTTATATACATTTCCGAACGTTTTTTAGTAGAATAAGAGTAAAAATGAAAGGAGACTCAAATGGAAATTCGAAAATTCGGATACATTCGAGTCAGCAGCAAAGATCAAAACGAAAGACGACAACTTGAAGCCATGAAAAAAATGGGTGTGGATGAACGAGACACCTTCATTGATAAACAAAGTGGGAAAAACTTTGAACGATCCCAATACCAATTGCTTAAAAGAATTTTGCGAAAAGGTGATGTCTTATACATTCACTCCTTAGATCGATTTGGACGTAATAAAGAGGAAATATTACAAGAATGGAATGACATTACGAAAAACGTTGAGGCGGACATCGTGGTATTGGATATGCCTTTGCTAGACACGACTCAATTTAAGGACAGTTTAGGCACTTTTATTGCCGATTTGGTGTTACAGATTCTTTCATGGATGGCACAAGAGGAACGGGACAGGATTCGAAAACGGCAACGTGAAGGAATTGATGCAGCTCTCAAAAATGGTATTTCTTTCGGTCGACCGAAAGCTAAAATTACAGAAGAGTTCAAACAGGTCTATAATCGTTGGAAATCAGGAGAGATTACTGCGGTAAAGGCAATGCATTATGTAGGAATGAAAAAGACAACTTTTTATAAACTGGTTAAGGAGTATGAAAGTGTCATTAAATAGTAGTATTAAAAAGGAGTCAACCTCAAAACCGCCATCCGAGCAAAGTTTAACGCCATAAAGGGAAAATATTAGAAATCATATTATAAAACCCAGATCAAGATGCGAGTTCGTCTTAATCGGGGTTGTTTTTCCTTTGAAAAGAATGTTTCTGCGAGTAAAAGATATCACACATCTTAATTACAACATTCCCCTATTTAAAATATTCTAAATATTCATTATTGACAAAATAATATAAGAGCTATACAATAATGAAAACGTATTCAGAATACGTATTCAGAATACGTATTCATTTTCAATAAGTCTGATAGAAACCAACAATAGATTTACATAATAGATTATTGTTTGATAGGTTCTCAAGTCAAAATAAGAGGAGTTGATAGGTCTTTTTTATAACAATCAAAATGTTTCTAAGTATGTTGCGGACGGATGACTTTGTATGACTAAGACATGACCAGTGAAGGGTAGATAAACATTGTTTGAGGAGGCTTCCAATGGTTAGAAGAAAGATTGTTCAATTTGTAATTGTTTTAACCCTCATATTTTCCTTGGGGATTTCCGGATGTAGTTGGGGATCCAGTGAATCATCCGGTAATACAAACGCTAAAGATAATGGAGACAAACCTTACGCAGGGACAACGATTAGAATAATGGTTACACCTGGGACCGGTCAGTATAATGCCTGGAAATCTAGGACAAAAGAATTCACACAGAAAACGGGTATAAAAGTAGAGTTTGTTGATGTCTCGTTTTCTAAAATGTTGGAAAAAATTACGACAGATGGAATCTCTGCAAAAGGTTACTATGATCTCGTTAATTTCATGGGAATGTGGGGTCCATCTATCCAGCAGTTTTTACAACCTCTCGATGAGTATATTGAAAAAGATGATTTTGACTTAAGTCGATGGCCTGATGTTTTTGTAGAAGGTGCATCCTTTGGTGGGCATGTTTACGGATTACCAATGAGAGGGCATCCACAAATGTTGTTTTATCGTAAGGATACCTTTAAACAATTGAATCTTAAAAAGCCTGAAACTTGGAATGAGGTAGTAGAAATGGGCTCAAAGGTTGTTGAGAACACCAACCAATCAGGTATCGTACCGTACTATGGAAGGGGAAATAATGGACAGAACCTATTCATGTGGACCGCTTATTTATGGAGTAACGGTGGCAATATATTTGACGAGGATTGGAAACCGGTTTTTAACAGTAAACAAGGAGTTGAGGCCACAAAAAGATATATCGACCTATTATTAAAACATAACATTGCACCGACTGGATCAATATCATTTAATGAACAGGATGCAATGAACCACTTTTCACAAGGTAAATCCGCAATGTGGCTTGGATGGTGGTGGGCTTATGGAACATTCAATAATAAGGAAGTTTTGGCCTCTGAAGTAGTGGGTAATGTCGGTTACTCATCTGTTCCTAAATGGGAAGGCAAGGAAAGTGTAGCGAATGCACTAACTTTTCCAACTGGTATTATGAAAGCCTCAAAAAATAAAGAGGCGGCGTGGGAATATCTTAAATGGCTTGCAAGTCCAGAAATGGACCTTGGTATTGCAATGGATTCTCTTACTAATAAAAGTGCGGCCAAAGAGCATTCAATTGTGGTCACCCAGGTTAACAGCTTAAAAAATGAGAAACTTAATGAACTTACAGATGGAATGTATAAAGTCGCTTTGAAGAACCTTGAGAATGCACGTACATTACCACAAATCAAGGTTTGGCCAAAGGTTGCAAGTATACTTAGTACGGCAATATCAGAAATGGCATCGGGAGCTCCGGTTGAAAAGACACTTAACGACGCACAAAAGCAGGTAAAAGAGGTCATGGAGAGAGGCGGATACTATAAGTAAAAGACCTATCCACTATCTAGAGATGAAGCCTTTTACCTATAGCAACCAGGAGTCGGTCCATGACGGAGTTTTCTGCAGGCTCTTGGTATATTCCTAAAACAAAAGAGGGAAACAAATGAAAAGCAACTATTTCAAATATCTTCTGTTGGCTCCAGCACTCATTATCATGGCAGCGGTAACGGTATATCCCCTGATTAAGTCTTTTTGGATCAGTCTTCATGAATGGAAATTAACTGATTCTCTAGAAATTGGTCCGTTTATAGGATTGGATAATTATTTAAGAGCTTTTTCAACACCAGAGTTTTGGAATAGCATAAAAGTTACCTTAACTTTTACGTTTTGTACCGTTGTTTTAGTTCTGCTACTGAGCATTGCTGTTGCACTATTCTTAAGTAGAGAGAAACGTCATTTGTCATACATTAGGGCAATCTTAATAATTCCGTTTGCCTTAAGCCCTGCGTTAGTTGGAATTTCATGGCGTTTTATGCTGAATCCTGAATACGGTCTATTCGACCATATTATTGGTTTTTTTATACCTCCCCTTGCAGATACAGTTTGGTTGGGAGAGCCAGGGTTTGCAATGGCGGCACTAATATCAGTTGTTATTTGGATCTGGTTGCCATATATGAGCTTAATGTTTATCAGTGGTTTAATGGCGATGCCAAAAGAATTATTTGAAGCTGCAAAAGTAGATGGTGCTTCTTACTTTCAAATACTTATGCATATAAAAATACCGATTCTTAAACCTATTATTTTAATTGCAGCTATCCTAATGACAATGTTCACTCTTAAGCAATTCGATCCAATTGTAACATTGACCCACGGTGGCCCGGGAGACTCAACGGAAGTTTTAAACTATCATGTATATAAAACTGGATTCCGATACTTTGATATGGGGTATGCTTCAGCACTCGGGTATATTTTAGCATTGATAACTGTGTTGTTTGCAGTGGCTTATATGAGAAAACTAGTGAAAGGGGAGGGGTGGAAATGATGGACACACCAATCAAGATTGAAAAGCAGAAAGAGTTGAAGAATTCCTTCTCAGGTAAAGGCCATGTGGTTTTAGAGATCATCGGTGTTCTCCTTATTTTGCTCTTCCTTTTTATACCGATTTTATGGATAGTGCTTACGGCTTTTAAACCTCATCAGGATGTGTACTCTTTAAGTATTTTTTTTCAGCCAACATTAGATAATTTTAAAGCAATTTTTAGCTCGCCTTATAATATTGAAAAGTATTTTGCCAATAGTGTAATCGTTGTTGTTGTAACTTTACTTATTTCCATTCCTATCAGCATTAGTGCAGCATATTGTCTTTCACGTTTTCGTATCCCTGGCAAACAACCTCTTATATTCGCCATCTTGGCTACTCAGTTTGTGCCTTTGGTTGTTGTTGCGATTCCATTCTTTGTTATGTTTAGAAACTGGGGATTATTAGACACTACCTTAGGACTAATTATTATTAATGTGGGACACACCATCCCTTTTGCAATCTGGCTGATTAAAGGTTTTATTGACAGTATTCCGACTGATATAGAAGAAGCTGCAGCCATTGACGGATGTAACCGGTTGAGAATTATATGGCATGTCTTAATGCCTCTCGCAAAACCTGGGATCCTGACTGCAACAGTCTTTTGTTTTGTTGTTGTATGGAATGAATTTATGTTCTCCTTAATTTTAACAAACCAGGAAGCGGTAACTCTACCAGTCGCCTTAACATTTTTCTCGGGTGAAAAAGGAGTTATATGGAATCAAACAGCCGCGGCCGGATGTATCATTGTATTGCCCACAATTTTATTAATGCTTCTTGTTAGGAAGCAGTTTGTACAAGGAATTATGTCTGGAGGCATTAAATAAGTTCAGGTAATTAAAGGAGGTGATTGATAATAGTGTCATATCCGGAAAATACATTTACTAAAAGAACTTGGAAGACAAAAGATGTGAACGAGAAGGTTTTTTATGGGGACATTGATGTAGTAAATAGGTTAGGTTATCAAGACTATAATGAGTTCATAAAAAATACGGAACGGAAACAAAGCATGAATGGCTTTGATAAAACTTATCTGGACTTTGTAGATTACATTCTCAAGATTACACACCGTATTTGGGAAGAAAAAGGGGTAGGCTTAATCTACGATACCTACCACAATGATATAAAGGTTCACTTCAATACCTGCACTATGAAGGGAATAAATAAGGTAGTGTCAAAAACACTTCAGTCGCTGCATGCATTCCCCGATGAAAAAGTTGTCGGAGAGAATGTGATTTGGTCTGGAGACGATGAAGATGGGTTTTATTCCTCCCATCGCCTTTCTTCTACTTCAACCAATTTAGGTAACAGTAGTTATGGTCCCGCTACTGGGAAAAAAGTTGCTTATAGAGGGACAGCAGATTGTTTTTGTTACGGGAACCGAATTGTAGAAGAATGGATCGTTGGTGATACTCTGCATATAGTTCAACAACTGGGATTGAATCCAGTTGAAATAGCAAAAAAACTAGCAAGGAATGCTACTAATTCACCAGCCTTGCAGACGAGCTTTGGTGCTGGCGATACGATGGAAGGTCAACTAGTACCAAACGTTTATACAAGGGAGTACAGTCAATTTGAAATTGGCGACTTTATCCTGGAGGTTTATAACAAACTATGGGAACGGCGGTTCTTTGATTACGTTAGAAAGTTTTATACGGATAACTCCACGGTAAATTTTGTTGGGGGTAAAAGATTAGTTGGGACCCAACAAATTCAAGGAATGTTTATTAGCTTATTCGCTTCTTTCCCAACTGCAAGGTTTGTCATCGAACGAGTCACTTGTAACCAGGGAGGTACTCCTAAGGATTGGGATGCAGCAGTACGCTGGAGGTTACAAGGAATCCACGAAGGTATTGGTTATTTTGGTCAACCAAGCGGTAAACCAATTGAACTCCTGGGGATTAATCATGTTAGGGTCAGGCATGGAAAAATTATTGAGGAATGGATAACGTTTGATGGGATGGACCTTTTAAAACAAATCTACTTAAATTGTGACAGTAAACTTATATAGTTTTCTTATGTATTGCAAGAATATTATAATGGGATGTGAAAATGAATGGCCGAACTAAAAGAAAAACAAGCATCAACAAAAAGTGTCGAGAAATCCAAAGAAGAAGGTAATAAAAATAATGGAAGATGCTCGAATAAAAAGGTTTTTTATGGGGACAGTAATGAAGTTAATAGATTAGGCTATCAAGACTATAATGAGTTCATAAAAAATACAGAACGAAAACAAAGCATGAATGGCTTTGATAAAACCTATGTGGACTTTGTAGATTACATTCTCAAGATTACCCACCGTATTTGGGAAGAGAAAGGTGTAGGGCTAATTTATGATACCTACCATAATGATATAAAGGTTCACTCCAGTACAAACACCTCCCAAGGAATAAACAATATGATTTCTAGTACAATGCAATCATTGCACACTTACCCTGATAAAAAAGTAGTCGGCGAAAATGTGGTCTGGTCTGGTAATGATCAGGATGGTTTGTATTCCTCCCATCGAATTACATCAGAGGGAACAAACCTAGGTGCAAGCATATATGGACCTGCAACCGGAAAAAAGGTAGCTTCAAGAACTACAGCGGATTGTTTTTGTTACGGGAACCGAATTGTAGAAGAATGGATCGTTGGTGATACCCTGCATATAGTTCAACAACTGGGATTGAATCCAGTTGAAGTAGCAAAAAAACTAGCAAGGAATGCTACTAATTCACCAGCCTTGCAGACGAGCTTTGGTGCTGGCGATACGATGGAAGGTCAACTAGTACCAAACGTTTATACAAAGGAGTACAGTCAATTTGAAATTGGCGACTTTATCCTGGAGGTTTATAACAAACTATGGGAACGGCGGTTCTTTGATTACGTTAGAAAGTTTTATACGGATAACTCCACGGTAAATTTTGTTGGGGGTAAAAGATTAGTTGGGACCCAACAAATTCAAGGAATGTTTATTAGCTTATTCGCTTCTTTCCCAACTGCAAGGTTTGTCATCGAACGAGTCACTTGTAACCAGGGAGGTACTCCTAAGGATTGGGATGCAGCAGTACGCTGGAGGTTACAAGGAATCCACGAAGGTATTGGTTATTTTGGTCAACCAAGCGGTAAACCAATTGAACTCCTGGGGATTAATCATGTTAGGGTCAGGCATGGAAAAATTATTGAGGAATGGATAACGTTTGATGGGATGGACCTTTTAAAACAAATCTACTTAAATCCTGAAAAGGATCAGTAATCGTAAAAAAACAGCTAGATGTAGAAAACCGGCAGCAAGGCTGCCAATCAAAAGATCCTTGTCGGACAATGCCATTTAATATACTTGTCACATTAAGTTTTGGTTTATTTTCAATAATCCAATCGAAATGGTAAAATGATAACGCATTCAGAGTATTCAGAATACGTTTTCAAATCATTAATGTAGGAGTCAATACACACTTACATTAATTTGTAGAAAAAAGATCGTTTTGAAAGGATCCTGAAGATGAAGATCACCGTTAACGATATAGCTCGTGTTGCGAAAGTATCGCAAACTACAGTTTCTAGAGTTCTTAATAATTACCCACAAATAAAGGAATCTACACGAAAAAGGGTTCTCGATGCCATCGATGAATTAAAGTTCACTCCTGACTCTGTTGCTAGAAGTATGGTAACAAACAAAACAAACACTTTAGGGTTAATAGTTGGTGATATCTCGAACCCGTTTTTTGCAGAGTCAGCAAAAATTATAATCGGAAAAGCCCAAAAACTAAATTATGATGTAATAGTTAGTAATACGAACCATGAAGATGGAAATTTAGATCATTCCATTAGAACATTAATGAGTAAACGTGTTGACGGAATATTAATATCTTCTGTTAATCGAACAAGTACAATAATTAAAGATTTATATGGGTTAAATTTTCCAATAGTCTTGTTTAATAGTAGGGTTGAGGATGAAAGTTCAAACTATATCGTCCTCGACAACAAAAAAGGAGCAATGCTAGCTGTTGATCATCTAGTAGATTTGGGCCATAAGAAAATCGCCTTTATAAATGGACTACCAAAGTATCTAACCCTCTTTGATCGTTATGTAGGATATAAAGCTGCATTGAAAAAACGAGGCATCGACTACAGACAAGATTATGTTTATGATGGGGCATTTTCCTATGACAAAGTTTATGAATTCGTAATTGAATTATTGAGTAGGGACGATAGACCAACCAGTTTTTTTGCAACTTCCGATCAAATGGCTTTAGCAGTAATGGATGGAGCAGCAAGCAAAAATATTCGTATTCCAGAAGAGTTATCGATTGTAGGCTTTGATAATATGAGTATCTCCTCAAATCGATATATTGGTTTGACAACAATATCACAACAAAAGGAAGAAATGTCCTTAACCGCCTTAGAAAAACTTCTATTGTTAATTAACAAACGTGAATCCGTAACACTTCCTATACAAATAACGTTGGAACCTGAACTTATTGTTCGTAATACAACAGGTTTAGTTCCAAAAGGGTAAAAAATTTATAGATTGATAGCCAATTAAATTGTATTAAATGTTGAGAACGCATCAATATCATTTAGTGATATTGATGCGACTTCCATAGTAACCGGGATACACAAGTTAATGTTAAACAACTAAACTAACCGAAGATTTGTAATTACTAGGAGTTATATATAGAACAGATCCGTACCTGGCTTTAATGTGATAGTTGTTGCAATGGTTTGGGATAATTCTAATGAATTGCTGAAGTACGTATTCATTGAAGATTGTGGAAAATTTTGATGCCTGCCTATGTTCGATTTTTACGGGGGAACAATAAATTCGGAAAGTAAATTATAAAGGAGTGCAAACATGACAAATTCAGTTTTAAACGAAACGGAAAACCAAACAAAAGCAACAGATGCTGAGACCACTAATAGCCAAAAGGTCGCCCATGAGAAGGTTTTCTATGGGGATAGTCAGGAGGTAAACAAGCTAGGCTATTCGGATTATAATGAGTTCTCGGTAAACAAGGAAAAGAAGCAAAGTATGAGAGGTTTTGACGATGAGTATTTAGATATAATTGACTATATTATTAAATGCACCCACCGCATTTGGGAAGAGAAAGGTTTTGGTTTAATTTATACTCACTACTCGAATAGGACAATTTTACATACCGGTAACATTAACTCACACGGGGTTAATTCGGTAGTTTCCGGATCAATTCAAATGCAGCATGCTTTTCCCGACAGAAAGGTAGTTGGAGAAGATGTCATTTGGTCAGGTAACGACAGAGAAGGTTTTTATACATCCCATCGGGTTTTGTCTTATGGTACCAATTTAGGAGGGAGTGTATTTGGACCTCCGACAGGTAAAAAGGTTTCCTTTAGAGTTATTGCAGATTGTATTGTCCATTCCAACCGAATTGTCGAAGAATGGCTTTATAGAGATTACTTTTCCATTGTTAAAAAACTAGGAATTAATCCAGTTGAAGTTGCTAAAAAACTTGCAAAAAACACTAAGTATAATGCACCTACATTCCAAGGAAGTATCGGGTCCGGAGATCCGATGGAAGGACAGCTAGTGCCTCAATTATACACCAAAAAGTACAGTGATTTTGAGATCGGTGATTTTATACTAGAAATGTACAATAAGGTGTGGGAATGTCGTTTATTTAATTACGTTACGAACTTTTATGCTGATCATGCCGTTATACATTATATTAACGATCAAGATTTGATAGGATTCGATCGGATTCAAGAAATGATTATCAGCCTGTTTGCTTCTTTTCCTTGTGCCAAATTCATCATTGAAAGAGTAACATGCAATCAAGGTATTTCTAAAAATGAGTGGGACGTATCAGTCAGATGGAGATTACAAGGTCTACATGAAGGAATAGGTGTTTTTGGAAAGCCAAGTGGTAAACCTGTTGAGATTCTTGGTGCAAGTCATCTCAAAGTACGGGATGAAAAAATTGTAGAGGAATGGATTGTATTTGATGCAATAGATGTCTTAAGGCAAATCTATTCAAGTAGCGATAATGAATTTAATGAGGACAATACAATTGTAAATATAAATGGTTATACAGAATTGATTAACTCCCTTTAACCAAATAAATTATTTAGGATTTAGAATTGTTGAAACGGGGAATTAAAGAAGGCACAAGCTACTAAGATTCAAGGGCTTTTTTGGGTTTAATCATGTTACCCCTAAAATATATGAAATATCCAATTTCCTGATATTTGGGTCTTGGTAGCCACTAATTCTACTAGGACCCCTCATTCTGTATCCTCGATTATTCCTTATAAAAAGTATCCATTTGTTGTTTACTGTTGTAACATAACCTTGTTAATTACAACCTAGAACTTTGATTCATCCCATAACAAAGCTACGTTGTTTTCTTTCTTCATGAAGTTTTCTAGGCAAATTTTCTTAACGTTGTAAAGTCCGTCTTGCTGTAAGTTAAATTGTTAAAGTTCAAGTTAAGATCCAAATACAACACATAAAAATAAATAAATTTGCAATTATCAGAAGATTGGGATACAATTAGTTTTGAATCCGGATTCAATATTATTTTTATCGATTTAATATACCTCAATCTGAATTCAATAGGATAATAAGTATTACAGTAGATGAAAGGACTTTGATCTATGAAAGGCAGAACTAGTGCATATGATGTTGCAAGTAAAGCAGGAGTTTCACAATCGACGGTATCCAGAGTACTTAATGATTATCCACATATTAAAGAATCAACAAGACAAAAAGTGCTTGTGGCGATTAAAGAATTAGGGTTTACAAGAGATGAAATCGCAAGAAGCCTCGCAAGTAAAAAAACGAGGACGATTGGTTTGATTGTTGGAGATATAACAAACCCATTTTTTGCTGAATCGGCAAAGGTGATTACAGGAAAAGCACAAGACATGGAATACGATGTAATCCTCTGCAACACAAACCATAAAGATGAGAATCTAGAAAAATACATTCAAACGCTTATCGGGAAACGAGTCGATGGTATCATCATTGCATCTGCAGATAAAGATAATCAAAAGATAAAAGAACTTTATGATCAAGGCTTTCCTGTTGTCCTCTATAACAGCATGATGAACCATGAAAAAGTTAATTACATTGCAGTCAATAACTACAACGGTGCAAAGCTTGCAGTTCAGCACCTCTATCAATTAAACCATCGTAATATTGGTTTTATTGCAGGTCCATCAAAATATTTAACGACCCATCTTAGAAATTTAGGTTTTCAAGATGGACTTAAAGAGTTGAGGATCAATGTGAATAGACAATTCGTATACGATAAGGAATTCTCTTATGATGAAGTCTATCAGTTTACAAAAAAACTGCTGAAAAAACCAACTCGGCCTACCGGTATCTTTGCGGCTTCAGACCAAATGGCACTGGCAGTTCTAGATGCAGCGACCAGTGAAAATATTGATGTACCACAAGAACTATCTGTAATTGGTTTTGATGACATTGATATGGCTAAAAACCAATTTATCGGATTGACTACAATAACGCAGCCGAAAGAAAAAATGGCTACGCTTGTTTTGGAAAAACTGGTATCGCTAATTGAAAAAAGTGATGATTTGGAATCTCCTATTCAAATTTTATTGGAGCCTGATTTAATACCACGAAGAACAACAGGGATTAACCGTTTTAATAATGAAAATTAAAATAAACAAACATGACTTGTGCTTGGAGGGATCAATTTGACACACCTTACTGAACTACAGGGGAAAAGGGTTTTAGTTACCGGCGGCAGTAAAGGAATTGGCAAGGATATTGCCCTTGCATTTGCAAAGCTTGGAGCAACGGTCACTATTACCGGCCGAAATGAAACAACCTTGTCAGCAGCCGTTCGGGAAATGGAAAAGCACAGTCCTGAATGTTTTTCAATTGCAGCGGATATGCAAAACGTATCGGAAGTAACTAAAATGGTTGACGAGGCTGTTCGGTTAATGAACGGTTTGGATGTAGTCGTTAATAATGCAGGGGTCAACATTCCAAAGCCCGCAATGGAAGTGACAGAGGATGACTGGGATTCGATTATAGATACGAATCTTAAAGGAAGTTTCTTTTGTACGCAGCGTGCCGGAAAGTATATGATTCCAAAAAAAAAGGGGAAAATCATCAATATTGTTTCCCAGATGGCCTTTGTCGGATATATCAAACGGGCAGCGTATTGTTCTAGTAAGGGGGGAGCGGTTCAGCTCACAAAGGCGCTTGCAGTAGAATGGGCACCTTACAACATAAACGTTAATGCCGTCGCCCCAACGTTTATAGAAACGGGATTCACTGCTAATATGTTTGAAGACAAAGACTTCCACCAAGATGTTTTGAATCGAATTCCTTTAGGAAAATTAGCTCAACCATCAGATGTTACGGGGGCTGTCCTTTTCCTTGCATCTGATATGGCGAACTTTATAACAGGTGAAACGATCAAGGTCGATGGAGGATGGACTGCCATTTAATTTTTCAATCGAATACTATTGTTATTAAAATTTTTTTGAGTTATTTTGAATGCGGATTCAAACAGCTATTACTTAAAGAAAGGGAGGAAGAACAATGTCAAAAGTAGATGAATTACACTTAGAGAAGCAAGATGTAAAAAACTTTCGAAGTCAAAAACCGCTTCATGACAACGTCTTTTACGGGGACTCAAATGAAGTTAATCCAGTAGGTTTTGCAGATTATAACGAGTTTTCAAAGAACAAAGACCGGAAACAAAGCATGAACGGATTTGATGATGATTATGTAGACTTTGTCGATTATATTATGAAAATTACCCATCGGATTTGGGAAGAGAATGGAATCGGCATTATATATCAAACGTACCATAACGATGTGGTTATGCATGCTGGAACCGTTAATGTTCAAGGGGTCAATGAGGTAGTATCGGGTACACTTCAAACCTTACATGCGTTTCCTGATAGAAAACTAATTGGGGAAAATATCATCTGGTCCGGTAATGATAAAGAAGGATTTTTATCATCGCATCGGATCGTCTCGAATGCTACAAATCTAGGGGCCTCAAGTTTTGGACCTGCAACAGGAAATAAAGCCTTTTTCAGAACCATTGTCGATTGCTTTGTCCATTCGAACAGGATCGTAGAAGAATGGCTAGTTAGGGACAACCTGTATATCGTAAAACAGTTAGGCTTTGATCCAGTATCCGTAGCAAAAAAACTTGCCAGGAATTCAGAAAATAAAACACCAGCACTGCAATCACGTTTTGGAGCAAGCCAAACAATGGACGGACAAATTATGCCTAAAGTGTATACTCCTAGTTCAGAGGATTTTGAAATCGGTGACCTAATTTTAGAGATGTACAACAAAGTTTGGGAATGGCGACTGTTCAATCACATTAAAGACTTCTACTCGAATAATGCGGTCGTCCATTATATTTGTGATAAAGACTTGGTCGGAGCAAATCAAATTCAAGGAATGTTGGTTAGTCTTTTCGCTTCGTTCCCAAGTTCGAAATTTATTGTTGAAAGGGTGACGTTCAATGAAAGGCCTTCTGAAAATGAATGGGATGTAGCGGTCAGATGGCGACTACAAGGACTTCATGAGGGGATCGGATATTTTGGTCAACCGAGTGGAAAACCGGTTGAGATTCTCGGAATTTCCCATTTATTGGTCCGCAATGGGAAAATTACAGAAGAGTGGATCACCTTTGATGGCCTTGATGTTCTAAGACAAATTTACTTAAACACCGATGATGAATTTTATAAACCAGATAAATCGGACCAAATAGGGTTAACAAATGGTGAATGCAATCAAGTGTGAATCATTTTGCCAATCTTTTGAATGCGGATTCAAATATGGGAGGGAAAATAATGACTACGCAAACATTACAAAAACAACAACAGGTAACCAACATCACATCACAAGATTTCTTTATGCCCGGCAATCTTCGCCTTGGTATTGACACATTCCACACACTAGTAGACGAGGTTAAAAAGCTCGAGGTACAAAAAATAACCATCATTAGTGATAAGGGGTTAGAACGTGCGGGGGTCGTTCAACGGGTTCTCGATTTAATCGATCCTTTGGGACTCGAAGTTACCACTTTTACAGAAATTACAGGGGAACCCACGTTTAATTTGCTGAAGAGTGCAATCAGGTATGTGAAAAAAGAAAATAGTGAGCTTGTGATCGGGATTGGAGGAGGAAGCGCCCTTGATGTTGCTAAAGCCACAGCAGCACTTGCAGATAAGGAAGATGTATCACCTTATTTAAACGGTAGGGAAACGGTAAATTCCCGGTCCGTAAAGTGTATTTTACTGCCAACGACATCTGGAACTGGCTCGGAAGTGACGATGAATGCAATCTTTGGAGACGAAGAACAGGAATTAAAGCGGGGACTTGTCAGTAAATGTTTTTTACCTGACCTAGCTATTGTTGACCCTGTACTTACGCTTTCATGCCCTTCAAGAGTAACAGCTGCCTCGGGGGTTGATGCATTTACCCATGCGATTGAGTCGTATGTTGCAGTCCGCGCGACACCATTAACGAAAATTTATGCTGAGAGAGCGATGAAACTCTTTTCCTCTAACATCACGAAAGCTGTGCACAACGGTAAAGATCTTAATGGTCGTGTAGGAATGAGCTGGGTTAGTACTTTGGCTGGGGTGTCTCTTGCAAATGCCGGTGTAGGTGCCGTTCATGCGTTAGCCTATCCGCTAGGAGGAAAGTATCACATCGAACACGGCGTCGCCAATGCGCTGCTTATGCCGTTTGTTTTTGAAGTGACAGGAACTACCTGCACGGAAGAAATGATCGATGTTGCAACCTACTTACAGCTTGGTGATTTTAACAATAATCCCCACAACGCCTTGGATGCTGTAGTTCAATACCTATATGGACTGTTGGAAACGCTTGACCTTCCGACATCATTGTCAGAGCTTGGAATTAGACAAGAAGACTTACCGCTTCTTGCCCAGCAATCCTCAACAATCGATCGACTGTTATCAAATACTCCCTATCGGTTAACAGAACAAAAGATTCTGCAAATATATGAAAAAGCGTATGAAGGGTATTAAAAACTAGGAACGAGGGGTGATGAAAATGTTAAGGAATATTGAAAAAAAGAAGTTATTCATTTCGGGTAAATGGCAGGAAAGCAGGGATTCTTACGAGTTAAAATCTCCATATAATGATGAAGTTATCGCAACTATACCACTTTCTACTCCAAGAGAAGTTGAAGAGGCGCTCGATAGTGCGAAAAAGGGGGCGTTAACCATCAAAAGCATGACGTCCCTTGAACGGTCGGAAATACTAGAAAATGTTTCACTGTTATTCAAAAAGCGTTCTGAAGAAGCAGCTGTAATTTTGGCGAAGGAATGTGCAAAGCCACTAAAGGCGGCACGTGCCGAAATTGCAAGAACAATCGAAACGTATAAATTTGCTGCTGAAGAAGCGAAACGCATTAATGGCGAGACAATTCCAATGGATGCAGCGAAAAACGGGAAAGATCGCTTTGCTTACACGGTCCGCGAACCATTAGGTATTATTGCTGCGATTACACCTTTTAATTTTCCATTTAACCTTGTCGCACATAAACTAGGTCCTGCGATTGCAGCAGGGAATTCAGTGGTTCTTAAACCGGCGAACCAGACGCCTTTAAGCGCATTATTGACAGCGGAAATTTTTGAAGAGGCTGGTTTACCTGCAAACGTATTAAACGTTGTAACCGGAAAAGGGAGTGTCATTGGCGACCTGCTTATAAAGGACAAGCGTGTCAAAATGGTCACATTCACAGGAAGTCTCGAAGTCGGGCTAGGGATTAAAGAAAAAGCTGGTCTTAAAAAAGTAACACTTGAGTTAGGCTCAAACTCTGCCGTCATCGTTGACAGTACAGAGAACCTGGATTCCGTCGTTAATCGCTGCGTGGAAGGGGCTTATAGTTTTGCCGGTCAAGTATGTATTTCTGTCCAACGGATATACGTGAAGGACGAACTATATGACCAATTTATCAATAAATTTATCGAAAAGACCAAACAGCTTATAGTTGGGGATCCAATGTCCGAGGATACAGACCTTTCCGCTATGATACATCACAATGAAGCGAAAAGGGTGGAAAATTGGCTGCTTGAGGCAGCACAATCAGGAGCTGTGATTGCGTACGGCGGGAAACGTGACAAAGCCATATTGGATCCTACCGTTATCACAGGAGGGTCGTCAAAATTATCTATCAGTTGTCAAGAAGCATTCGCACCAATTGTTAATATCCTACCTTACAAAACGTTGGATGAAGCGATTGATTTTGTCAATGATTCCAACTACGGTCTCCAAGCCGGGGTTTATACGACATCTGTTCAAAAAGCGTTTGACGCTGTAAATCGTATTGAAGTCGGGGGGGTGATGATTAACGACATTCCAACATACCGTGTCGATCAAATGCCGTATGGCGGAGTGAAAAACAGTGGAACAGGACGTGAAGGAATAAAGTATTCGGTTGAAGAAATGACGGAGCTAAAGCTTGTCACGTTCAAACTGTAACTTGATGGTGCCTGTTATTTTATCAATCTATTTTTGAAAGACTACTACAAGTTTATTTCAATCTTAAAATGGACATAGAAAGGGAGATTCATAATGGTTACCCAACAGCCAAAAGTGAAAAAAGTAGTTTCGAATGAAGAAATGGAGAAAAATTGGATTGTCCGCTTTGACAAATTAAAATCAAAGGCGATTCCACTAATGTTTATCGACAGCATAATCCCAGGGCACCAACGCCTAAACTATGCTTTAATTGGTGATACGGCGAGTGAAAATGATAAATATTCACCTGAGATTACAGAGCCACACGGATTTCAAATCGGAATGGTAAAAGCACCTCCGGGAAATGGACCCGCCTATCATACCCATGACTATATCGAAGCATTCCTTCCGCTTACGGGGAAATGGCGTTTCTACTGGGGGAACAGCGAGGACGAAATTGAAGGTGAAACGATTATCGATGCATGGGACATGATTTCATTGCCACCTGGATTATGGCGTGGATTTGAAAATGTTAGCAATGAGGATGCATGGTGCTTTGCAGTACTCGAGCAACATAAGGCATTCGATGGGAAAGACCCGTATTGGTCACCACAAGTGATTAAAAAGGCAGCCGAGTTCGGTTTTCATGCTGATGACACGGGAAAAATGATCAAACCGGAAAACTTCAATGAACTTGAAAAACAAATGGCAGAGAAACTACGTGCAGGGGAAAAATAATAAGGGATTTATAAAATGAAGAAAGAGCCATTATTATTGCTACCTGGCACATTGTGTGACGACAGACTTTGGGATCATCAACTTAAAAATCTAGCAGACTTTTCTGAAGTCACGGTTGGTGACCTTACAAAAGACGAATCCATAGCAGGGATGGCAAAATCAATTTTAAACAATGCACCTGAACAATTTGCACTCGCTGGTTTATCGCTTGGTGGTATTGTTGCGATGGAAGTTATTCGACAGGAACCTGAACGAATAACGAAGCTTGCTTTACTCGATTCGAATCCATATGGTCCTAAGCCCGAACAACTTAAAATATGGGACAACTTTATTACCATGATTGAGGGAGAACGATTCAGTGAGATTACTAAAAAACATCTTCTGCCAAATCTGATCCATCCTGACCGATTAAATGATAAGGAATTAACATCAGTGATTACGGATATGTCCGATCAAATCGGTCCACATGCGTATAAACGTCAATTAATGGCAGTAAAGACCCGGACTGATGCACGGGATCGATTAAAGGACATTCAGTGTCCGACTCTTCTTTTAGTCGGTCGAGATGATTGCATATGTCCCGTAGAACTGCACGAAGAAATGCTGGACCTTATACCGAATTCCCAATTAGTTGTTGTTGACCATTGTGGTCATTTAAGTAGTATGGAACGGCCGGAAGCTGTTACTCACGCATTACAGGAGTGGTTCCTAACTCATTAATCTAAAAATAGAAACAACGATTTTAGATCCCAACATAAATTCAAACCGGCCTCTAACCAGTCTGTTCGAAACTGATTAGAGGTTGGTTAGATAACAAGGAGCGATGTCCATTGGAGAATGCTGTTAAGGAAAAACTTAGTAATGGTGAAAAGGTACTTGGTAGTTTTATAGGGATTTATTCTCCCAATCTAGTAGAACTAATGGGCTATTCAGGTTTTGATTTTGTTGTCATCGATGATGAACACGGGGCTTTCAGTCACTCAGAATTGGAAAATATGATTCGTACAGCAGAATCCGTCAATGTCGTTCCGATTGTACGTGTATCCTATGATAATGCAAGCATTCAAAAAGCATTAGACCGAGGAGCCAAGGGAATCCAAGTTCCAATGGTCAATACGAAGGAGGACGCCGAAAAAGCCGTCCAAAAGTCGAAATTCCCCCCGAGGGGAACGCGAGGAGCAGCTTACTCACATCGAGCAGCACGATTTGGCAAAGACAGTGGCAGTGAATTTCTAGAGGCTTCCGATGAAAAAATACTCGTTATTCCGCACATTGAAACACTAGAAGCTGTAGAGAACTTCAAAGAAATCATGACTGTAGATGGAATTGATATGGCATTTATCGGCACTACTGATTTATCAGTCAATATGGGCTACAAATCCGAAGGTCCAAAACATCCGGAAGTTCAAAAGGTCGTTAGCGATCTATATCGAAAGGCTGCTGAGGAAAATTTTAAAATTGGGACAGTCGCTTCTGATTCGACAGGAGCACAGCGCGCCTTCTTAAAAGGCGCGAGCTATGTAGGGGTTGTAGCAATTTCGGTGATCTTAAAGTCCTTGGAACAAGTAGTCGATGCTACTCAAATAAGTTGTAAAGAAGAAGTATAATCCATTTATCTTAGTTATCACTACAGGTTGTACATAAACTAAGATGGACAACCTGTAGTATGTTTTGTTTTCAAATTGGTTTCCTTTTTATTCTTACTTCGTACAAACTTGTCTTATCCATTCGCCACTATACATGGTGTATTCATATAATATTCTCCATTTACCTTCAATAAATCTTGTAGTTGACATACTTAACCCCATTGACTTTTTATTCTCCAGAGATTTACCTGTCGGAGCTCCATATTTACTGTAACCAAGATTAGTTCCATCAAGGTAGAAATGCCTCCACAATTTATACCCTCCATGACCATCAGGTACCGCAAAGATATCAGCAAAAGTCAACTCAAGGTCTGGAAAACCTGCTAACAATTCCGTCGTGTCTTGTACAATTGCTTCAGCTCCAATGAGTTTACGTCCATTTTCCCTGGTTACTGAAACATCATTAGCATATATGTCATAAATACTGCCTATCCATTTGTAGTTATAGATCAGCGTTGTATACTGTTTAAAATAATCTACAAGACTTTCAGCATCAGTAATCTCGATACTTTTGATTTTTCCCTCTACCGTTTTCATTTCTTCATAAAGTTGATCCGATTTATACATGTCCATATCTCCCTTCATGTGTTCTTAATCTATTAAACTTGTACTTCAACTTCCTTTGATTCTTCTATTTCATCATTAATCGCTTGACACACTTGTTTAGTCTTATGCTTACTAATAGATTCTCCTGTTTTCGAACGTCCAGCTCTTAGAACACGATCCATAGTTTCTGTACTTCGTGTACCCCATTCTTCTACAACTCTCCATCTGCCATCAACTTTTTTGATTAAACACTCACAAAGATCAACACATTCATGAGGAGGGAGAGATTCCCCATTACCTAAACCATATTTACTGATTCCATTATGAGTACCAGAAAAATGAACAGCTTGTCCAAACCTAAATCCTTCCTCAGGGTTTCCAACACCATGTATCCCATAAAACTTGAATTCCATATCTGGAAATGCAGCTAAGCATGCGAGTGTGTCCTGTACAACCTGATCGACACCGACAAGGTCATTTCCACCTTCACGATGGATAATCATATCGTCATAATAAAAATCATAGATCCTTCCAACCTGCTTATACTTCCAAATAAGATGTGTATAGGCCTCAAAAAGCTCACAAACCTGTTCTACCGTCTCGAATTTGCAATTGTCAACAATATACTCTAACTTTTGTCTTTCGTTTACAATTTTATCGACATTCATAACGTTACCTCCACCTTTTAAAATGATTATGATTTGAATACATTCTGATTAGTTTCTTACGATCAAAGACATCTATCCCAATTTGTATATGAAAATCAACCATATCAATATAGACCCAATTCTCAACTAATAGATCGCCATCCCTTCTGTAGAAGTCCATTAAACGCATTGTGACTTTTTTATTTGTTGCAGGAGCCCTAACGATACATCTCCCGTATGGGTCGCATAAATACTAGGCCACCCAACAAAGGAGCAAACTTTCCTTCTGCAAAGCGTGTAATATGGTTTCCGCCTAAATAATCAGGTATTCCATCACAAAATGGTTTTGGTGATAAGTACTCTTGATACAGTTGACTGGGAAACGCCAGCCTTTTTGGCTACATCGTATGCACTAATTCTGCCCTTCATGAATCAAAACCCTTTCGTCTATTAAGAACTGATAAGAATGAATGCGGTTTCCGTAAGTCATAGCTTTAAGACTTTTGAATCCGGATTCAAAAATTCATTATAGTCAAACTTCCAGATAATCACAAACACTTTTCGCTGCGTTCAATACGTTATAGACCAAAAGAATTATATACCTCTAGCCTACTTTATAATAGGTAAAGTAGATAAAAAGTCCACCCGAAATTGGGTTGAAATTCGCTCAAGTTACAAAATAATTACGCAAGCTATGATAATATAACGAAGTCTTCGAAAAAATTTTACAAGTTTATGAATAAAGTACGCAACCCGTATGATAGGAATTTAGTATGACAACATTTAAGTTTTCTTATTTAGAAATCGTTTTATCTACGAAACCGGCTTGCATATCTTTTAGAATTAAAGCTATAAATTTAATACGTATTTAATTTAATCATTTTCTATCATTTCCGACTTACAGTTTTCTTTATTACATCTGTATAAATGACAAAACGATAATTTGTACGATAAACAACCCGATTAAGGCATAAGAGTATTTATCAACTCCACCTGGAAGGATTGAATGACCTTCTGAATCAGTTATGTTTCCTTCTGCAATAAGCTTATCCCTTTGTCCTTTAAAAGTGAATTCTTCAAATCCAGCTTTGAGATTCTCATTAAAGATTAAACTAGCAACATAACCTATAATAAGTGTGATAGTACATCCGATAGGGTAATTCCATAGCCAGTTCACTAATCCAAGTTTTCCGATGTACGTTGTAATCGCAATTCCTAATACAAAGCCGATAGCGACACCGCTGTCATTTGCTTTTTTCGTAAACATCGCTAATAAGAACATTGCCAATATGGATCCAGAGAAATAAGAAAGATAACTACCTACAGTCTTTAGTATGGATGCTGTCGTTCCACTAAAGGCCATAAGGGTAAATCCTATAAGCATAATTCCAAATGCCAATGTAAAAATCATCGAAACTTTTAAAGATGCTTGTTTTCCCTTCGTAATAAATTTCTCATAAATGTCTTTTACAAATACAGTTGTAACGGAATTTAGTACGGAGTCTATACTTGACATCGCAGCAGCAAAAATCCCAGCAATAATTAAACCTAGTACACCTACAGGAATATTATTCGCAATAAACGTGATCATGATATTATTGGAGTTATCGAACTCTTTCCCACCAAAGTATACGAAAAGCAATACTCCGAGGATCATAAATACGAAATACATAATATTCATGACAAATCCACTTATGCAAATAGACTTCTTAACTTCATTAATTGATTTCGCAGCAAACATTCGTTGTGTTTGTGTTTGGTCTGTAGCATAATATTTTAGCCACATAAATAGTCCGCCAATTAATCCTACCCAGACTCCATTTTCTAGTTTAAAATCTAAAGAAAAATCAAGGGCATCTAATTTACCTTCTTGCTTCGCGACTTTCATCGCCTCAAAAAATCCAATATCCATATTATTCAATACGATTACAATCGTTGCGATAACTCCTCCCCACAGAACAACCATTTGGATCGCATCTGTCCATATAACAGCTTTAATTCCACCTAGTAACGTGTATAAAATTGCAACCGTTACAACAATTGGAACAACCGTCGTCAACGACCACCCTGTGAATGTTTGAATCACTAATGAGGGGATAAATAAAAATGATCCAACCTGGATAACATTTGATACGATAAATCCGATAACAACAAGAAGTCTACTTTTTCCCCCTAAACGCATTTCAATATACTCATAGATTGATGTAACTTTTAAATTGTAGAAAAACGGCAAAAATATGGATAGTGTCAATAATAAAACAATTGGAATACTGAAATTCAGCATAAACGCCATTAACCCTGAACCATAAGCCCAACCTGGCCCACCTATAAATCCGTTTGCACTTACCGTTGTCGCTGCTATCGAAAGGGCTATTGGGAGTGTAGCAACTGATCTTCCACCTACAAAATAATCATCTTGCGTTTTATTTCCTTTGCTAAGATAATACCCCATAATAATGAGAGCTATCATGTATACAGCAACAATCAACATATCAATTGAACTCATAATTTCTAAGACCCCCCATATAATATACTTATTGAAAAACTTGCTAAGTAGCTTTTTGAATGCGGATTCAAAATACTTTACACGGTTCAGCCAGAATTATTGCTTATTAAATGGTTGTTGAATACGCATTCAAAATTTTGTTATTGAAGAGATGCTGCTGATACTTAATTTCTAAACTTACATCCTTTGGTCAACAGGTACTTGTGCTATTCCTAAATACGAATTTATGGTTTTATTTATACTGAATATACAACGAGAAGTAAATATAGATTTGATAAAATTTCCTAACATTTAGTTAATTATAAGGAAGCTAATAATTTTCGTGGCCCTATTGTATCTAAGTTTTCGTTTAAATTCATGTTAAATGTTTAAAGTTTAGGGTCCAATATTTGTTGAGTACGTTTAAAAATATCCAAGCCCTGTTGCTTTAACCAATAAGGTATATCAATAAACACCCAGTTTTCTGAAAGCTTGTCACCTTGACGATAATACACATCTACCACCTGCATATGAGCACGGATTTCCCCTCCTGGCAATCCAAGAAACCCGCCGATTGGTATATTAGATAAATTTGGCCAACCAAAGAAGCAAGCAAAATTGCCTTCCGCAAAGCGGCAAACATGTCCGTTAAATTTTTTGTCCTTTAGGTTGTTTCTGAAAGGGAGTTGATGCTGCTGTTGATATCTTGGGATTGTGTAGCTCGCTCCAATACCACCTGGTCCATACCAAATCATATCCTTGGCCCATGATCGCTCTAGCAGCTCAGGAGTACATCCCATCGCCCCGCTATCATTAAGCTCTGATAAATCATTCACCATTTTGTTTACAAGGTTTAAGGTTGCTACACCTTCTTCCTCTGGTGCATCCTCTAAAAGAAGTCCATCATGATTTCTTGGACCCGGATATACAAAGTATGTTCCTGTTGAAGGTGGTAGTGGATTTATTCCTGCCTGTAGCATAAATCCGATGATGTCAACAAACAGTCCTGATTGCGTAATTTTTCTATTCTCAACACAATTAAACTCGGCATATCTTAGGTTTATCATTTTTCCTGATCGTCTTACACCCATCCAATCATTGTCAAAAAGTCCCATAAAATGCCCCATGCTCATAACCCATTGTTCCCCACTAATTTCGTTCGTTCCAGCAATAAATATATCCTGACGGCGCTGCATATGTTTGAGTGAGTTCATGAGAGGAGTCCAAAATTTTTCTGCAACAGATTGAGCCCCTTGCTGCTCACGGAATGGGTAAACCCCTCTCCATAAATAATCTTCACTTGTAAATTCATACAATACACTTGATACATTTTCAGGTGTTGAATTTTCTAGAGCATCAAAATAACTTCTAACTAGCTTCTTTGCTTCTTGATATTTACTCATAGAAACCTCCAAACATTAAAAATTTGACACTCATAAAGCCAGGTAACATAGATCAAAAAATCGGCAAGTTTGTTTTTAATTGTTGTCTAAAAGTTCCAAAGTAATAATGCACTGTAATGGCTTTATTACATTTAGAAACTACAAAATCAAACAACCATTTCATGATTTCGTAAGATAACTCATTACCTTTACAATAGAACACAAACCCTGTCACTGCATATTTAATTCTTAAAACATAATTTTGAATGCGCATTCAAAATTAAAAAATATTAATACATCCACATCTCACAATTAACCCACTCTATCTAACCTAGTGTATTTTATTTATAAATAATTTTTGAAACCGCATTCAATATATGTATAATAACGAATAAAAAACAAAAAGTAAACAATTAATTCTGAAATTTCAAAGCATTTAATTAATAATTTTGTTCAAGTCGTACTACAACCTAAAGCGATTAGTATTCTCTTTAACAAGAAAAAAACAGTAATATTCCCTGCTCCTAACCCTTCAGATGATCCTCTTTTTGTAATCCGGTTGATGGTTGCTTTAAATTTGCCGGACTCATGGACACTAGGGTCGATTCCAGCGTAGGCAACCAACTTTTTTGGGTGAACAAGCTCTTACCAATTTCCAAACAACAAAAGAAAAAACAAAAGCTGACAAAAATCTAGTGAAGATTGTTGAATGGCTCCGTATACATACAACGGATAATATCTCAGTTACTTCGGTAGCAGAACAGTTCAATTACAATAAAGATTATTTATCTCACATTTTTAAGCAAAAAATCGGAATAAATATCCAAGAATATATTCATATTCTCAAAGTATCTAAAGCAAAAGATCTATTATCTTCTACAAACCTTGGTATTAAGGAGATTGCTTATACAATCGGAATTTCTGATGAAAAATATTTTATGAAGCTATTTAAGAAATACGAAAAATTAACCCCAACAGAATTTCGAAAAGCTTACTATCGGACACATTTAAATAAAGAATAAAAAAATCGAGGGGTAATATGCCCCTCATTGGTAATTAATATTTTATCTATCCCTTATTCGTTAACCTGTTCTATCAACACATTTAGTGATAAACACATTTCTATGTATCGCCATTTTAGACCCGTATATTCAGAAGTTCGTCAGCAATACTTTTTCTCATTATATTTCATTGCATTCTCACCATATCTGTTCAACCCAAGCACCATGATTTACACCACCCCATCGGGTTGGCTTTCGTCAGCCGGACTGTTACGGTAAATTCTCGCACCTATTAGCCGAGCTTATAACACGCTTTTCCTTACTAGTCAGCGTGCTATTCGACGCAGGGAGAGCCTTTAAGAGCGTTACCTCCTCATTCGGCTCCTCGACATAATCCTTCAGTTTTAGAAATCTAAAACGGCCTGACCTTTACCGAAGTTGCGTGACCACATTTCATTTAAGCCAGGAACATTTCCCACCAATTATATGGCCCGATTGTAGAATAACGTGTTTTAAACGACTTTATTCTCGTAGACTCTTCAATTAATCCGTTATTATTCAGTTGAAAACTTAGTTTATACAAAATAAAATAAGAACATACGTTCTATAATGAGGTTAAGAATTATAAGAAAGGAGGGTTACCATGATGTTGCCTGAGCATGTTGAATTGTTAAGACGACATGAAGAAGGACACGGAAAAAGCTCAAAGCCTTTCCTTGATGAACAGCAATATAATGAATTTAACGAGTTAATATTAGAAGCAATGGAAGTAAATCGCACCTTGGAATTTTCTTATTATGATAGGGGGTCTATAAAACAGTTCGTAGGTAGTGTTCATTACTTTGATGAAATAGGAAAAGAACTTAGAATTTTTGATTTAGATAGGGCCATACAAGGATAACAACCAACCTCTCTTAGCTATAAATATTGGCAGTGAAAGCGACCGTAATCAGAAATAATTTTATTTCCATTTCCAAAAATACTTCCGGTTACGCTTGTGTAAATGCTTTCATTATACTGATTAGATATTGGAGGGATATTTTACGATATGCAACATTTAAAAAAGGAAGAATTAGATCAATGTGATAAATGTATGAGAAGAGGAAGGGCTAAAAACCTAAAGAAGCTCCCAAAAGATATAGATAATAACCAACAAATGAAATATTGTCCACGTTGTTATCCGGAAATGGAAAAAGAGATCCGCAAACTTTGGTGGAATCAAGGCAAGAAAAATATAATTTAATTTCAAATCAATAATTCATAAACACAAGTGTAAATGCAAGTGAAAACAAAAGCGTTTCCGGATGCGAAATAGTTGATACATCCGAAAATACAAATATAATTGCTTCCGTAAACTTAATAAAAGTTAAAGATGAAAAAGTAAAAGTTGATAAGATTAACCGTTGTTACAATTCCCCCTCTCCTTTATGGGAGGGGGCTTTTGAATTAGTTCCAAATGTTAGTTTTAAAATAATTCCTACAAACATTACTCCATTCCATTTTCAATGTAGTCTAAAATTTTTATGATTGCTTCCTGACGTTCACCTCTAATAAATTTAACGATAAAACGGCAGTAAATCTGCAGAAAACACCGCATCTTCTAAATCGAATGGATCGGCTTTTCCGTCACCATTTGCATCTATGCCATATCCTCCATATCCTTTAATGAAGTGGGCCGAGTTTCCGGATCAACTCACTTTTAATCAATTTCGACTTGAAGAACAGTCTGCGATTGGAGAAAAACAGCTTAATGTATTAAAGGAGTTATCTTGGAATGTTTCACACTGATCATGATGGGACCCACTGGGGTTGGTAAAACACACTTATCAACAGCACTCGGTATCCACGCAATTGAGCGTGGATACCAGGTGTCGTTTATTTCAATGGAACGATTGATTTATATATTGAAATCTAGGGAGTACATCAGCAAATCTAAAACCCGGTATAAGCGCATCATGAATTCAGAATTGATTATTATCGATGATGTCATGTACATGGCATATGAACCTCAAGATGCCCATTTATTCTTTCAATTTATCTACGATATGTATGATAAAGCAGCATTTATTCTTATATCAAATAAGGGGCCGAACGAATGGGGAAAGTTTTTAGGAGACACGACGCTTACAACAGCTATATTGGATCGTTTACTTCACCGAAGTGAAATTTTGACGTTCAGTGAGAAACAAAACAGCATCCGCATGAAATACCGAAAGGTATTGTTTGAAGGCCAAAGTGTTGATTCTTAATTATCGAAAACTGTTAAATCTTAATTACTGAAAACTGTTGATTTCTACTTGACGGTTACATGGGACTTTGCTGGTGTAAATATAAAGAATTAAAGGAAATGAATGATAACGGGTTTTCATATCGATTACTGTCAGTAGAAGATTACCTTAATGTTTATAAAAAAACATCAAAAGATGGTTATAGAAGAACTAAGAATAATAATAAAGACATTAAGAAAATAGAGATACTAGAAACCCTTTTACATTAAATTGTATTACTCCAGAAAAGGGGGATTTCTGATTTAGGATGGTAAAAAATGAAAAATAGAAAAGTATTAAAAAAGTTGTTTTTACTATAATATGTTTTGAGTTTATTTGTATTAGTTGTAGGTTGTGCTCAAGAAGAATCAGTGGAGAATATTAATTCGGAAGACTTGAAAATGAAACATTGGTATCAAATGGATGAGAAAAGAAAATATAACTTTGTAAAAGAATCGATGGATGAGGAAAAATATATATATCTTCAAGCGGAGAAGAAGAGTATATTAACGTTCATATAAAATTTATGGATGTAGATTTTAGAAGATACAAGGATCAAGAAAAAAATTTAAGAGGTGCAGTTATAAACTATTTGCAAAAATTTAAAAATAGACGAGGAATAATGAATTTGTTGTTATTCAAGAAACGGGCGCTTATCTTGAATAAGGAAGCACCCATTCTGCATTGGGCGCGTAGATTGACATAGGATGGAGAATAGTTCTTCAGGAAATATACCTTATTTCACCTTTTCGGGATGGGTAAAACCACCCAGAATACAGAAGACCATCCCAATGATTAGTAAAAGATAGTGTTAATACCTAAAATGTATTAAGCACTTTTTTTGGATTGTGCTTTTCTTTTTCCCCAAGGTTTCAAATAGGAAATGATAACAAGGAAAAGTAAAATCGCAAGACAGGTGGCAATCCCAATAAACAGTATCATACGATTGTCAATGTAGGCTTGGTTTTGTAAAGGATGTAAATCCAAAGCAAATATTTCTGGGAAAGTATTGTGGATTCTTGCCACCTACTTCCAAAGAAGAAAATCGAAAAAAAACAGTTGAATAGAAACTAGTTAGCTAAATTACTATGAAAATCCGTCCAATACCCATTGATGTGCATCCGGATGATAAAGCAGTTCCAAATGATTAAGAGGCAAGACATCTTTTCGTTTGACTTGATTAGGGGAAGGAGCGATTCCATCGGTAAAAAGGACACTTTCTACAAATACAAGCCCATCGCTTTCCGCATCTTGCTCCCCACGTATACCATTAAAATAAGGTTGATTACCAGCTAGTACATGGACTTTGATCTGGCTATCAATCGGTGAAGACAGCAGTTTCTCTATTAAATGATCTCCTTCCCGGATTGCAGCGTCGATGCCCCTGGAATGAAGAAGAATATTTTGTCCACCATAGTATAAGGTTTTAGACTGAATCTGAACGGGGTATTTATCGTCCCAGCGATACAGGAGCTGACAGGAACCCGGAAACACACCACCATCACGATAAATGCTTCGCTCCGTCGTATCTAGGTAAAGACCATAATACATGATAGAATCACAAGCAATCGGGGCATTTATTCCCATCTCAATGACGGACCAATTAGGGAAGACATGCCGGAAGGGGAAATCCAATCCGCGATTTGGTGTCCCCAACATTATATACCGTTCCACTTCCCCTTGATATTGCGCATCCAACGAACTGCAGAGTCCTGCCAAATAGATCCATACAGGTACTCCTCCTTTACTATGGGCAATCAAATCGACTTTATCTGTGTGGGCCACATCCTTGATCCGTCGAATGATGTTTGATAATTGAATCGCTTGCTGCCAGTTATCGCCATGGCAATGAGCAAAGCTCACCGCAAATACATCTTTTCCTGACGATGATAACGAATAGAGAAGCCCTTTTTCCTGATGCAAAGATTCGCACCAGGACAGATTTGCATGATGTCCGGCACCATGGACAAGCAAAACTGGGTTTTGATGTACTTCCTTTAATGCAGGCAAGTAATGAAGAAGTACATCATTCGAAGCCGGTTGCGAGGACCCAAAATGCCGAATGATCTCCTCATCCTTACATTCAATTTCCGGAATAAATTTCTCTTGAGTTAACCGATCTTGATACCCTCTAATTCGTTCTGTCCATTCCCAGTATTTACTGTCATGAAATCTTTCCATCACCTGATAAGGAAGATCAGTTTGGGTTGATGTCATCGAAGGGGAGGGTAGGACAGGTTCATTGTCGATCATACCAAGAGTATGGTTAGCAGACTCAAGCTGTTCATATTCTATGTCCTTCTGTTCCTCCTGTCCTAAGGGCAGCAATTTTTTTATTCTTTTTTTTATCTTTTTCCAAAGGGACACACTCATTCCACCCCAATGTTCGGAGTTGAAAATACTACTCTAAGGAATTTCTAGAAATTAAGTAGTATTAACAGACCCCACTTATTTTCAGACTACGTTCAAAAAACGGTAAGCTTATAGCTGTATGACATCAAATTCCGTTCCGTTAGAGTTCCAATAAGAAAAAGCTAAAAATTTATTTCTTTTTTAAATTTTTTAAAAGGTTTTAAGCTTTTTAAACTAATATTAAAAAACGTTGAATCGAGCATTTTTATATCTATTTGCTCGACATTGTTAGTTTAACATTACTTTCCGTTAGTCTCAAAAATTCAGGATGTAGAGGGGCAAAAAGCAATTAATAGATTTAAATGAGCTTTTCCGAGAACAATACCTCTGTGAAAGATCGGGAACTTATAATTTCCATGCACCAGTGCAAGCTTGTTATAAAGCGTGGACGGATCCGAATATTCAGTTTTGGGTTCTGTTCATGATATCATTTCTGTTCCCGATGAAGTTTCATTAATGAAGATACCTGGTTGAAGTCTTTCAGATGTTTAAAAAGGCTAGTCAAGTTATTTTATTAAAGGGCTATTAATGGAATAAGACTTCCAATCAAAAATGGATTTTAGACTAGATGGAGGGACAGAATCTGAGATTGTGACAGAAATAGATAAAATTAAGCAAAAAGAGCTTGTCATTCCAAATCCGCTTTGGAATGCAATTGTAAATACTCCTGGATGGTTTCCGGGGATACTGTATAACTAAAAACGAATTAATATTAAATGTTTAATGATGATTTTAAACCTCTCAGTCCTTAAAAAGATAGAGAGGTTTTTATTTAAGGTCCTCGCTTTCTCAATCCTCAAACTAAAGAAATAGAATGATCCAGTCCTTATGACCCATCACTAATTACCTGTATAAATAACCAGTGTACTAAACCATGTAAAACCTGCGTGAATATTTTGTAAATCAAATTGATTAGTTAACGAGTAAAAGTATAATGAAACAGGACGCGTTCGGTAAATAGGTTGGAAGGTTGAAAAGATTTAAACAAAGCTTTACCCCATAAAATTTAAAAGGAGTTTTTGAGAAAATGAAATTGAAAAAATTATTTTTACTAGGTTTAATCGCTTCTGTAATAGCACCGGTACAGCAAGTAGGAGCAGCATCTTCTAATCCGATTACTACCCAAGAAAGCAAGTCTTTTGAGCAGATTCACTCGGAGTTGCTCGACCATAGTGACGATGCACCACTCATGATCATGGGTCACAGAGGTCAATGGCGTGAATATCCGGAGAACTCGCTGGCAGCAATCAATGAGGCTATCGAGGACGGTACTGAAGTTGTGGAAATAGATGTCCACCTGACTGCTGATGGTGTACCTGTATTAATGCATGATACGACTGTGGATCGGACTACCAATGGTACGGGGAAGGTTTCTGACCTCACACTTGCACAAATTAAGGATCTTCGTCTCAGGGAAGGTCTCGGAGGTAAAACGGCAGAACTGACGGAGCACGCAATTCCAACGCTTGAGGAGGTTATGCTTGCAGTAAAGGACCGCGCAATCATAAACCTGGATAAGGGTTGGAAAATCCGGGAGGAAATGTATGAGGTTCTTGTTAAAACGGACACAGTTGATCATGGTTTGTTCAAGGGCAGCCCAAATGTAGAAGAGGCGGCTGAATTTATGGCAAAAGATCCAGAAATTCTGTATATGCACATTATCAACGATAACAGCGCCAATACTGTAGGAACGTTCCCGGGTCGTCAGCCGGTGGGCTACGAAATCGTCTTTGATAATCTTTTAGATCCGCAGATTCAGCCTGAGAAAGTACGCCAAATTAAAGAAAACAGCAGGGTCTTAGTAAATGTAATGTGGAATGGCCTTGCTGCAAAATACACAGATGAGGCTTCACTAAGAGATGTGGATCTTGGATGGAAGGCCGTAACAAAGCTTGGGGTAAATATGATGCAGACTGATAATATCGAAGCGCTTGATTACTGGCGTGACGGAGGCAACATGGAGCACTGGGAGTTCCAAAACGGAAACCGCACAGTACGGGTTCAGGCTGAGGACCAACTGGACGGTCGACAAGGTGTCGATGTCTCCGATATTGATGGAGCGATTGCTGTAAGCCATAACGTGGATGGTGAGTGGGCAAAATACGAAGTGAATATTCAGAAGCCAGGGTTATATAAAATCTCTGGCAGAGTTTCTGCAGCCGCAGCCCCGGCCGGTACCATCACTTTGGATTGGGCTGGCGAATCAAGCGGGGAGATCAAGCTGAAAAATACGACTCATCAACGTGCATTCGAGCTTCAGGAATGGGAGTACCGCTACTTGGAGAAAGGCACTCACACGTTTACTGTCAATGTTTTGGGCACTGGTTCATACAACCTTGATTACATTCAGTTTGATTTGCAGTAGTTTAGTGTCACCGTCCGAAAATATGTTGAGATTTGCAAAATTGGAAGGAGAGTTTTCTGATATCAGCCTTACCTTTCATAAAAAAATAGACCCTTGCCACAGTGTGGTAAGGGTCCTCTTATAATATGTTTTTAAACTGACTTTACTTTTCGCTCCATGGTTTGCTCTTTGTCGCGGCGGTCATCGATCCTCTTTTTTATGGAATAATGTTCATAAAAATAGACATAAAAACAACTCTTAAAGTAAATATATTTTTTCTACCGTGATTTAATTTTGAATAATGATCTAGATCTAATAACTACAGTTTTAGCAATGGTTAAAAGGGGCCTAAAATAAAAAAGCCCTTGAGACAGGGCTTTAATTAATAAGTTTTCCTATTCCTTTTACCATTTTCCATCTTCCACTTATCTTTTGAACGTCATAAACGATATTATATCTATGTTCTTCTATATAGTCTCGTGTATTTACAGCGTTAAAGTATTCAACAATCATTTTTTGATCTTAGCGTAGGATTTTTAATTCCCAACTTCCAATGCTTCTGAGTAAGATGGATCCAAGACTTTTGCAGCTTCTAAGGAAACCGGCATCCGGCCATCATTTGCGATTATAACGATGAAATTCAATAATACACCAACAAGTATCAGCTGAACGCCAAACCCCAATTTGCGATTCACCCATAAAAAAACAAGCCCGACAATATATACCCCTATGAATATAAAGGCACTGATCGAACTCAACCAATCCATCTTCGCTTGAAACAGGAAAACACCGATTTGCAGAAAGAGGATGGTAGGGAGAAGACCCAACCATATTTTATTTTCAACTGAGAGAACCGTGTGAATGACCCCTCCTTAACACCCTTTCGGGATGTTTGAAGAAGGGGCTTCCTGTTTCGCAGACCGTTGCGTAGAGGGGTTTCCCACTACGTCTTACATAATCTCCATAGGCGTAGATTATACTGTTCGGACACAACCTTGCCCTACAGTTCGTATGATTCAGTTTGTTACAAGTAATTCTTCTAATGCTTTTTGTAGGATGTTTCGTGCTGCGTTTTGGTCTCTATCCAACACTGTTCCGCATTTTGTACAAATATGAGTACGAATAGAAAGTGACTTCTTTACACGATTCCCACAATAGGAACAGTCTTGAGAAGTGTATTTTGGTTCTACTTTTTTCAGTAGTCCTCCATGCTTTTCGCATTTATACAAAAGCATGTTTCGGAACATTCCCCAACCTGCATCCGAAATGGATTTCGATAACTTTCTATTTCTGACCATGCCGCAGATATTTAGATTTTCTACAGCGACAACAGAATAATCTTTTGACAGGTTGTAACTTAGCTTGTGAAGAAAATCTCTGCGCTGGTTTGCGACTTTCTCGTGTAAAGAACGAACCTTTTGTACTTGTTTGATGTAGTTGAGAGAGCCTTTTTTCTTCTTAGAAAGAGTACGCTGTGCCTTCTTTAGTTGTTTCTCTTTCTTACGAAGAAATCTTGGGTTTTTAATCTCTAACCCATTAGAAAGGACCGCATACTTATTAAGTCCAACGTCAATTCCTATTGCACGATTCGTATCAATAGAAGGTGGTAATGCTTGTCTTTCGACACAAAAAATCGCATACCATTTCTTTCCTTGACGTTTGATAATAAGTTGTTTAATTGTTCCTCCTAATGGTCTATGAAGCAAGATATCTATTTCACCTAGCTTTTTATTGTATATCTTACCATTATCAGAAAAGGACATAGCATAACGATGTATTCCATTTGGTTTGAAACCGAATTGAGGGAAAGTCATACTATTATAATCTTTATACTTTTTCTGTTTTGGATATTTTGCATCTTTACGAAAGAAGCTTTCAAACGCTTTTTGTAGACGCACAAAGACTTCCTGTAAAGGCTGGGAAGGTACTTCTTTTAGAAAAGGATATTTCTTTTTATCTAGTGTTTGTTGGTTTTGCATATCATAACGACTGTAATTTTCTTTGTTTTGTTTATATTTCCGTTCTTTATCTAAAAGAGCAGAATTATAGGTTTGACGACAATATTGTAACCAACGTTCCAGTATTTCTTTTTGTTCTTCTGTTGGATAGATTTCATATTTTTGATTTAGCAACATTGTCACCACCTCCAATTGTTTATGTGGATAATTATACCAAGAAGAGATGATGGGAACAAGCGTTTGGATTACAGCAACCGAAATTCATCCCCTCCCTATCCTTGAGCTACGCCCTTCACAGGCTTGAGGAAGGGGAATTCTTTCGGAATTTGTTAAAATTCCCTTTTCTTAAAAGACCGATCAAGATTGCTGCAAGGATGCCGTCATATACCATAAAAGTGCGCCTTACCTATAAGATAAATTGCTCGCTTTTTCGTATATATCGACAGGAGAATACTAGTTTTAATATGTAATTTTGACCAATGGTTTTCTTCAAAATAAAAACACAGAACCATATCGGCTCTGATTCACATCATATTCAAGTAAAATTATATGAAAATAATAACGCTTTCATTCCTGGAAAACCAAAGTCAAGAGGTTCATCTATCATAAAAAAACACCTAGTCCAATTCGCCTACTCGATTCAAAAACTGGACAAAATGCAGACCAAAATCTTTTCATTCCCCGTTAGTTAAGGACTAACTTTACTCCCTTTTTACAAAAAATATTAATAAATCCCTATTAATGACAGGGATGCCTTGCTATAATACATTTGACATCGACAAATTTTTTTTAGAAACACGGGGGATATTTATGGAAGAAACGATAAGCTTAAAGGAGATATTTTCGACATTAATGAAAAGGATAAAGCTGATCCTATTGATCACATTAGTGGCAACCGCCATCAGCGGACTCGTCAGCTATTTCCTATTGACACCAATCTACCAATCTTCTTCACAGATTCTTGTCAATCAATCAAATGCTGAGCAACAATCATTTGATATTAATCAAGTGCGAACGAACGTGGAAATGATCAATACATATCGTGTGATTATCAAGAGTCCGACCATTTTAGAACAGGTCATCAATGAACTTGATTTAGATATGAATGTTTCCCAACTAGCCAATAACATCACGGTTAAAACCGAACAAAATTCACAGGTTTTTACTATCGTAGTAGAAAACCCGAATCCATTGACAGCAGTGAATATAGCAAACACCCTCGGGGAGACTTTCCAAAAAGAAATAAAAGAAATTATGAGTGGCAATAACGTAAAAATGCTTTCCGAGGCTGAAGTGCCAGATAACCCTTCACCAGTCAATCCTAAACCATTATTGAACATGGCGATTGCGTTGGTGGTCGGGTTGATGGCTGGAGTAGGATTAGCATTTCTACTAGAATACTTGGATAACACGATTAAAACAGAACAAGATATTGAAAGTTTATTAGACTTGCCTGTCATCGGCGTTGTTCCAGAAATGAATGAAGAGCAGTTCCATCAGAAAAGTCGATTAACAAAGACGGGGTAAGGAGAGAGATTTTTTGAAACGTAGACAAAAACAAGCCGTTCGTGATTTCATAGAACGAAGTCTGATTACACATTATAATTCCAAGTCACCGATTTCAGAACAATACCGGACGATCCGGACGAATATACAATTTTCGTCAGCTGATAGCGAATATCGCACAATGATGGTCACTTCTTCAGGACCGGGAGAAGGAAAATCAACAACTACGGCTAACTTGGCAGTCGTACTTTCGCAACAAGGGAAAAAAGTGTTGCTTGTCGATGCTGATTTGAGGAAACCGACAGCCCATTACACATTCCGTGTCAGTAATGCACAAGGGATCACCAATGTATTGACGAAGCAAATCCCGCTTACAGAAGGGTGCAGACAAACAGAAGTGGAAAACCTTTCTGTACTACCGAGTGGACCGATTCCGCCCAATCCTGCTGAATTGTTAGGATCAAGAATGATGAAAGAAATGATAAAAGAAGCATTAGAGGCATATGATGTCGTTCTTTTTGATACACCACCGGTACTTGCGGTAACGGATGCACAGGTCCTTGCAAACATATGTGATGGGGTCGTACTTGTAGTCGGAAGCAGTGTCACTGAAAAAGAAGCTGCACTCAAGTCGAAGGAATTACTGGAAGCGGCTAAAGCGAAGCTGTTGGGCGTAGTTTTGAACCGGAAGAAAATGAAAAAGGGACAATATTATCACTACTATGGGTCTTAAAGCATGAAAAATAAGGCTTGAATGTCTGAAGCGAGCATGTCAGACATAAATCGACGTAGACAGCCCAAAAATTAAATGGGACGAATATCATAAAAAGAACCGGATTCCCCATTATCCGACATTCTTTGCTATTGATTCCAAATTTAGTTATGGTAAGATAACGAATGTAGCCATTTTTTGTGATTGGGAATAAATAGTAATAGAGTGAAAGGTTTTATTATAATAATTTAGTAGTAAACTAAGAGGGGTGTTGCTGATGATTGACATACACTGTCATATATTGCCTGGGGTCGACGATGGTGCTGCTAATTTGGAGCATAGTTTAGAAATGGCTAAAAAAGCCGTCGATGAAGGAATTACGACAATTATTGCAACACCTCATTATAATGCGCATTTCCAAAACAGCCGTTCTTCTATCGAACAAGCTGTAACAAAGTTAAATGATGTATTGCAGGAAGAAGGGATCAACCTGCAGATTTTGCCTGGACAAGAACCACGAATTAACGCGGAACTATTGGAACAACTAAAAAACCAAGAAATTTTGACACTATGCAATCAAAATAAGTATGTACATATCGAGTTGCCTTCAAATCATATACCAAAATATACACAATCTTTACTCTATGAGATCCAAATCCAAGGAATTACACCGATTATCGTACATCCTGAACGCAATGTTGAAATCATTGAAAATCCTGATGTGCTATTTGATCTAGTAAATGAAGGTGTACTGACACAAGTAACAAGTAGTAGTTTAATAGGGAATTTCGGCAAAAACATCCAGAAGTTTTCCTATCAACTGATCGAACATGACTTGACGCACTTCATCGCTTCTGATGCTCATAATATTTCGAGTCGAGCGTTCCATTTACGGGGGGCATACGAACAAGTCGAAAAGGAATTCGATATCAAAACACGGTATCAATTACAAGAAAATCCGGTGCTGCTCATCAATGGTGAAACGATCATGACGAATCCACCAAAACCAATCAAGAAAAAACGCTTCTTAGGGATATTTTAACGATAATAATAATTACCAAATACACTCGGCGATGTCTCCTTGCCGCTATCAACGGAGGCACTCGGCCGTGCTGTGGGTCCAGTCACCTTAGACACAGTTGTTGTCATTAGCATGGTGTGAGGTTGGGTTAGATGCCCTGTTACATATTAAATGATTGACCTTAACTATAAGGTTCGCATTACGAGCCCTATTTAATAGGGTTTACCAAACATTTCTAACAAACACTCACAAGTATTTTATTTCTTACTTTGAATAAGGATTATCGCAGCAGGTGCGTCTTATTGAGTGTAAGAAACGTGCAGTACATAAATATAAACCAAGTAGAAATGGGCGAGTCAACAAATATTGAATGAATAAAAAGGAGGGATTGCTTAATGACCTATAAAAAACGGTTGTCAGTCTTAATTTTTATTGACTCACTAATCGTATTATCGGCAATCTTCATCAGTAGTTTTATACTTAATTATAATAATTTGCTAACTTCATTACCCTTGATTATGAGTTCTATAGTCTTACTGCTTGGACATCATTTCTTCTCTTATATCTATAAACTTTACAAACGGGCGTGGCAGTATGCTAGTATCGGTGAACTCATTGTCATATTCAAGGTAGTCACCTATTCAGTAATCCTTGCAGCTTTAACACAAGTAATCCTAATTCAAAGCGTCTATTTTAGAGCATTGATGATTACCTGGATGCTACATATGCTATTGATCGGAGGCTCACGTTTCTCCTGGAGAGTTTATCGGGATACATATATGAATCCTAAAAATAAAAAGAACCGGACATTAATCATTGGCGCTGGGGCAGCAGGGAGCATGGTCGCCAGGCAGTTGAAACAAAGCAATGATACTGACTTGAATCCTGTTGGCTTCATAGATGATGACCAAAGAAAACATCATTTAGAAGTTTTGGGAGTACCTGTCGTAGGTTCTACTTCAGATATTACACAGGTAGTCCGTGATTTAGAAGTGAATCATATCGTCATAGCGATTCCTTCTTTAAATAAGAAGGAACTGAATAATATCTACCAGGAATGTGCGAAAACACAAGCTAAGACAAAGATTCTTCCGATGATTGAAGATCTGATGTTAGGTGAAGTATCTATCAATCAATTCCGTGATGTTAAAGTGGAAGATTTACTTGGTAGAGAGCCTGTTGAACTGGATACAGCAAATATAGCAGGAACGATTACTGGTAATACGGTTCTTGTTACAGGAGCTGGTGGATCGATCGGTTCTGAAATTTGCCGTCAAGTTTCGAAGTTCAATCCTGAACAATTGATTTTACTTGGGCACGGCGAGAACAGTATCTACACAATCGAGATGGAATTAAGGGAGTCATACGGTGATTCAATGGAATTCGTTCCTATTATTGCAGACGTACAAGATCGCGAACGAATCGGTAAAGTAATGGACAAGTACCGTCCAAGCGTCGTCTACCATGCAGCTGCACATAAGCATGTTCCATTAATGGAAGCGAATCCTCATGAATCAATAAAGAATAACGTGATCGGTACGAAAAATGTTGCGGAAGCAGCAAGTGATGCTGGAGTTAGCACATTCGTAATGGTATCGACGGATAAAGCGGTCAACCCGACAAGCGTCATGGGTGCGACAAAACGTATGGCGGAAATGATTGTCCAGCATATGGACACCGTCAGCAATACTCGTTTTGTAGCCGTACGTTTTGGTAATGTACTCGGAAGCCGTGGCAGTGTCATTCCATTATTCAAAAAACAGATCCAGAAAGGTGGTCCAGTGACGGTCACGCATCCAGAAATGGTCCGCTACTTCATGACGATTCCTGAGGCATCAAGATTGGTCATTCAGGCGGGTGCACTTGCAAGAGGTGGCGAGATATTTGTTTTAGATATGGGTGAACCAGTCAAGATTGTCGATCTTGCGGAAAACCTCATCAAGCTTTCTGGGTATTCGGTGGACGAAATCGGGATTGAGTTCAGTGGAGTCCGGCCTGGTGAGAAGTTGTTTGAAGAATTGCTAGGGAAAAACGAAGTGCATAAAGAACAAATCTATCCGAAAATCTACATTGGAAAATCAGTGAATGTCGATTTAAACATGGTCTTCGACTTGATTAAACAGTTCACCGAAATGGACAAGCAAACCGTAAGAGATATGGTATTGGATATTGCACATAACAGAGTTGAAACAGCCAATCGATTGTCATTGGCTAAATAGGGGAGGAGAGATGATATGAAAAAAGTACGGAAAGCGATCATCCCGGCTGCCGGTTTAGGGACACGATTCTTGCCAGCTACAAAGGCCCAACCAAAGGAAATGCTGCCGATCGTCGATAAACCAACGATTCAATATATTATTGAAGAAGCCGTAGAATCAGGAATTGAAGATATTATCATTGTTACAGGTCGTGGAAAGCGAGCAATCGAAGATCATTTTGATAAATCCTACGAACTCGAAGAAACATTACTGAAAAAAGGGAAGCTTGAACAATTAGAAGTAATCCAAGGTATTTCAAAACTGGCAAACATTTATTATATCCGACAAAAAGAGCCATTAGGATTGGGACATGCAATTGCTTGTGCAAGCCGATTCATCGGGGATGAACCATTCGCTGTACTACTAGGTGATGATATCGTCCATTCCCCTACACCTTGTTTAAAACAGTTGATGGATGTCTATGACCGCTTCAATTCATCCGTAATCGGGGTTCAGCAAGTACCCATTGAAGATACTTCAAAGTATGGAGTGATATCGATCGATAACGGTCTGTTGAATAACGGTGTTTTCCATATTGATAACCTTGTTGAAAAACCTAAACCAGAAGAAGCACCTTCCAACTACGCTATCATGGGCCGATACATCTTACGTCCAGAAATCTTTGGAATCCTTGAGAATCTTGCCCCAGGTGCAGGTCAAGAAATCCAACTGACCGATGCGATCAAGAAATTGAATGAAAACCAAATGGTGGTCGGATATGAATTTGAGGGTCAACGCTATGATGTTGGGGATAAACTTGGGTTCATCAAAGCCACCGTCGAATTTGCTTTACAACGGGATGATCTGAAGGGTGATGTACTAGATTACTTGGAAACTATATTAATGAAGGAAAAAGTACCTCAGTAAATCTTATGAGTTGTGTTATATCCGTTGGATAATAGCACAACTCATGATTTTTTTTGTAGACTAAATTTTTGATATGAATGGCCAAAAGTGGTTACCATTATGAAACTCAATAAATAATTCATCTGAAGTTACACTGATAGAGCTTCTAGTTCTTATAACGATAATCGTTATTATAGTTGATTATCGTAGATACATGGAAAAAGCAAGTGAAGATATATGCAATGCTAAACGTCTGGAGATGGAGGAAGCGGAGATTGAATGGTACATATAATAGGAAGAAACTCGGTTAAATTTGAAAAAGAGGTAGTTTGAATAGATATTACGAGGTGACTATCTAAAATGGAGTAACACAATATATTAATTTTGTCTATTTGCATAATAATCTAAGATCCTATAAGAAATGGATGGAATAATCCCCTGAATATGTTGATTTAGAGGGAAGTATAATTTTGCATAATTGTACGACGTAGGTATATCTTAAATTTAGTGGTTTAGTAGTTGGTTGGAAATAGAGATTCCAATTAAGTTCTAACTTACTAAATAACATTTCAAGGAGTGTTACACGCATGTACATGAAATTTAAAAGATTAATAGATATCATTCTTTCTTTAATTGGACTTATAGTATTATCACCGATTTATTTAATTCTAATTATTGCTATTAAGCTCGACTCAAGAGGTCCGGTTCTGTTTAAGCAAAAACGTATTGGTATTAACAAGACACATTTCAATATTTTGAAATTCCGCACTATGAGAATAGATACGCCTAAGGACACTCCAACTCATTTGCTAGAAAACCCAGATCAGTATATTACTAAAATGGGTAAGTTTTTAAGAAAGACTTCACTTGATGAGTTACCGCAGATTTGGAATATCTTTGTTGGGCAAATGAGTATTATTGGGCCAAGACCAGCATTGTGGAACCAATACGATCTTATTGCTGAAAGAGATAAGTATAGTGCTAATGATGTTCCGCCAGGATTGACTGGATGGGCGCAAATTAATGGTAGAGATGAACTTCCTATTGAAGCAAAGGCGAAGTTGGATGGCGAGTATGTAGAGAAAATCAGTTTTGGGATGGATGTTAAGTGTTTCTTTGGAACAATCGTAAGTGTTTTGAAGAGTGATGGGGTTGTTGAAGGTGGAACTGGAACAACAACTAAAAAAGAGGTTGCCGCTACTAAAAATCAGACAAAATAAAATTAAGAGATGGATAAGGTGCTTCTGGATGGATAATAAAATTACATTATTTATAAACACAGTAAAATATCTCAAGCCTTCACAGATATATTATAGACTGTTTAATAGGTTAAAACGAGAACTATATACAAGGAAATTATTATCAATAAAAATACCTAACGAAATAAAAGTTAGGCAGAACTACGATTACATTATACCTGAAGTAGACTTTTATAAGGAGTATTTAGATAGGTTTGACATCGATGACATCTTTAAGGATAAATTTACATTTATTAATTTAACAAACCAAATTGAATTATCAAAAGCGTGGAATAACAAAGAATTACAACATTTGTGGAGATATAACTTACATTATTTTGAGTACTTATTCAAAATAGCTCATGAGTTTTCATTTGGGAATAATCAAACAAAGTACTATGAAAAATTTAGAGACATGATTACAAATTGGATTGATAATAATCCGTATGCTTATGGTGATGGATGGCATCCATATACAATTTCATTAAGACTCACAAACTGGATTGCTACGTATCAAGTATTTGAAAAAGCTATCAAATTGGATAGTGAATTTAATAAAATGTATAGAGAGTCCCTGTTCTTACAGTATCAATATTTACAAATAAATTTAGAAAAAGATGTTTTAGGAAATCATTATTTTGAAAATATTAAAGCACTTATTATCGGGAGTGTTTTTTTTGATGATATAAAAGTGAAAGAAAAGTTTAAAAAGGAATTATTAAAACAGCTAAGTGAACAAATTCTAGAAGATGGAATGCATTTTGAATTAAGTCCCATGTATCACAAAATAATCCTAGAAGATCTAATTAAAATAACTTACTGGCTTAAAGATGAAGCAATATATTATGATCTTATTTTCTATCTTCAAAAGATGATAGATGTAACCTACAGTTTTGAAAAGGACTTTGGGAAGACACCAGCCTTTAATGATAGTACTGATGGAGTTAGTAAGGATTATAAACCTCTTTTAGAAACATGTATCAAATATTTTGGATTAAGTCCAGTACCTAAAACTATCTTTAAAGAAAGTGGATTTTATATTATTAAAGATTCAAATAAGAAGCTTATTTTTGATACTGGAGAAATTTGTCCAACTTATCTGCCTGCTCATGGTCATTGTGATGCATTAAGTTTTGAATTATCAATCAAAGGAGAACCTTTCATTGTTAATTCTGGAACTTATCAGTATGAAAGTGGCCAATGGAGGGATTACTTTAGAAGTACGAAAGCCCATAACACTATTTCAATATCAAACAAAGAGCAATCACAGTTCTGGGGCAGCTTTAGAGTGGCTAAACGCATAAAGAAGGTTAATAGAAAACAATTCTTGTATAAAGATATACAATTTTATGCTGGTTCCTATGTTTCTTATACCGGTGAACAACATAAAAGGTACATCGGCTATCTAGATGAAAATACAATGATTGTTCTAGATTATGCAAATGCTTATTCGAAAGATCACATCCAAAGTTACTTACACTTTGTACCTGATGCAAGTGTGGAAATTAGCGATGATATTGTCTATGCAGATAAAGGTAGTGAAACAATTAAGCTTAAACCAATAGGTATAAGTGATATTACTGTGGAGCAAGGTTGGTATTCAGAACAATTTAATGTTAAAGAAGATAATAAACATTTAGTTCTTAAAAAAGAAAATTATGGACGTTATTTTGGATATTTAATAGATATTAATTCTGCTAACTACAAAATAGAAGAATTAGAAAACGGAATTAAAATAACAGGAGATAAAGAACTAATTATTAACTATGAAGAAATGGGAGTTATGTTATGAAGATAGTTGTTATAAGTCACTATTTCCCACCTGAAATAGGAGCACCATCCGCAAGATTATACGAAATGGCTAGACACTGGGTAGAACTTGGTAATGAAGTACATGTAGTTACGTGTTTTCCTAACCATCCTACAGGAATAATATCTAAAGAATACAGAGGTATGAAATATATGTATGAAGAAATGGATGGTATCCATGTGCACAGGAACTATGTATATGCTACACCTAATAAAGGTTTTATAAAAAAAACACTCGGACATATCTCTTTCATGTTTTCTTCTGTATTGATATCCATGCGGAAAATAAAAAATCCGGATGTAATAATAACTAGTTCCCCGACTTTCTTTTCTATCTTCTCAGGATATTGGTATAGCTTAAGAAAAAAGGCTTCATTTGTGCTTGAAATTAGAGACCTATGGCCTGCGGCAATGATTGAACTAGGAGTTATGAAAAAGGGCTTCATAACAAGGATTTTAGAAAAGATGGAGCTGTTTTTTTACAGAAATAGTAAAAAATTGATTATGGTGACGAAATCATTTAAAGAGAATGTTGTTAACAGAGGTATTGATAGTAACAAAGTGCATGTTATAACCAATGGAGTAAATCAGGAGTTATTTTACCCAAAGGAAAAAAATAAAGAAATCATTAATAAATATGATTTGGAAGATAAATTTGTTATCTCTTACGTGGGGGCACATGGTATATCTCAGAATTTAAGTACAATACTAGAGGTCGCCAAAGGTCTCGAAAAAGATAAGGAAATCCAATTCTTATTTATTGGTGAAGGTGCTGAGAAAGATAAACTAAGGCAGATTGCTAGTGAACAGGAGATCAATAATGTTACTTTTGTTGATTCGCAGCCTAAAGAGATTATTCCTGAGTTTTATAACACTTCTGATATATCCTTAATACCATTAAAGGACATAGAATTGTTCAAGACTTTTATCCCCTCAAAAATGTTTGAAATAATGGCTTGTGGTGTTCCAATAGTTGCTAGTTTGGAAGGAGAATCAGCAGATATTTTAAATGAATCTAAAGCAGCAGAAGTTGTTAAACCTGATGATCCTGAACAAATAAAGCAGGCAATTAACAAGCTTAAGAACGACAAAATATTATTAGAAAAATTAAAGATAAATGGTCCGGCTTTTGTTGAACGGAATTATTCAAGAAGAAAGCTTGCTGAACAATATTTGAAAATTATTAGTAAAGCATAGAGGGAGATTTATATGATTTTACTTACAGGTGCTACAGGTTTTCTAGGAGAGTTTGTTCTGGAAGAACTTGTGAAAAGAGGTCATGAAGTTACGTGTTTTGTTAGAAAAACTAGTAATCTTGATAAAATCAAACGATTAAATGTTAAATATGTTTATGGTGAGTTAGATGATTATATGTCAATTTGTACGGCGTTGAAGGGGAAAGAGGCACTAATTAATATAGCTTCTCTCGGATTTGGACATGCACCCAATATAGTAAATGCATGTGAAGAGATGGGAGTAAAACGATCCGTTTTTGTAAGTACCACTGGGATATTTACCAAGTTAAACCCTGATAGCAAAGGAGTTAGATTAGAGGCTGAGAAATTGATTAAAGAAAGTGGACTTGATTACACAATTATTCGCCCAACTATGATTTATGGAACTCCAGATGATCGTAATATGTGGAGGCTAGTAAAGTATTTGAAAAGATTACCTGTATTACCAATACTAGGTTCAGGGACTTATTTGCAACAACCAGTATATGTGAAAGATTTAGCAAATGTTATTGTAAATGCTTATGAAAAAAACGTAAGTATTAAGAAAGCCTATAATGTATCTGGCGCTAAACCACTTACTTATAATGAGGTTGTTAATATTACAGGTAAGGCCCTTGGTAAAAAGGTAATTAGAATTCATATACCAATACAGGTGAGCTATAACTTGTTAAAACTGTATGAAAAAGTATCTAAAAAGCCCAAGTTGAAAGCTGAACAAGTACTAAGGCTTAATGAAAACAAAGATTTCTCATATGAAGATGCAAAGAATGATTTAGGGTATAATCCATTAAGCTTCGAAGAGGGAATAAAACTTGAAGTATCGGAAAGATAACTGACCAAAGGAAGGTATTTAAATGATTAATATTATTGGACTCGGCTATATTGGTTTACCCACAGCGCTAATGTTTGCAAAAAGTGGGTTAAAGATAGTTGGAACAGATTATAATGCAAATCTGGTAAACCTGCTAACTGAAGGTAAGCTTACTTTTGAGGAAGAAGGATTAGAAAAATTATTCCAAGAAGCAATTTCTAATGGGATTGAATTTGCGACAGAATATCAGAAAACACACACTTATATCATTGCTGTTCCAACACCTTACATTAAAGATAGCAAGAAACTTGATCCAAAGTATGTTATTTCAGCAGTAAACAGTGTTTTAGATGTTTGTGAAAAAGGTGCAGCAATAATTATTGAATCAACAATTTCACCAGGGACCACTGATAAATATATACGCCCAGAAATAGAAAAAAGAGGATATGTTATTGGAGAAGATGTTCATCTATTACATGCACCAGAAAGAATAATTCCCGGAAATATGATCTATGAACTTGAGCATAACTCAAGAACAATTGGGGCAGATAACCAGGAAATAGGTGAAAAGATTAAAGGGCTATATTCAAATTTCTGTAAAGCAGAAATTGTAGTAACGGATATTAGATCAGCGGAGATGTCTAAGGTAGTAGAAAATACCTATCGAGATATTAATATTGCATTTGCTAATGAATTAGCTAAAATCTGTCGTACCGATAATATGGATGTCTATGAAATTATTAGAATTGCGAATATGCATCCACGAGTTAATATATTACAACCGGGGCCCGGTGTTGGTGGGCATTGTATTTCAGTTGACCCATGGTTCTTGGTTGGTGATTATCCAGACTTAACTAACCTTATATTAACTGCACGAAAAATAAATGATTCAATGCCAAGACATGTATTGGGTCGAATTAGAGATATCATGAGAGAGCATTATATAAAAGATATTTCAAAAGTTGGTTTATATGGTTTGGCGTATAAAGAAAATGTTGATGACACAAGAGAGAGTCCCACTCTTCAATTATTAGAAAGAATGGATGAGCACTTGGCTTTTGGTGTGAAAGTTTTTGATCCATTTGTTAAGGAAAGAACTGTCGATCATCAATTCATGAACTTTGAAGACTTTTTAAATGAGGTAGAAATCCTTGTAGTAATGGTGGGACATGATCATATTAAAAATAATATGGAAGCCATAAAAGATAAGCTCGTACTTGATACAAAAAATATATGTGTTTTTGATGGAGTGTATAAATTATAACAAAATAGTTTATTGTAAATTACTATGTATAAATTTTAATATGGTTTAAATTAGTGAAATTAAAGTCAACCTTTAATACGAGGATTGTGAAATTATGGAGAAAGTTAGTTTGACTAAAATATCGACTGTTCCTTCTATAAGAAGGAATTTTTCTTGGACACTCTTTGGTAATCTAATTTATGCATTTACCCAATGGGTAATTATCTCTATTATCACTAAATTAGGAGATGCTGAAATGTTAGGACAATATGCTTTAGCATTAGCAGTAACTGCACCTATTTTTTTATTTTTGCAAATGAATTTACGCTCTGTTCAGGCTACTGATCAAAAAGACAAATTTGCTTTAAGAGATTACCTTGGTTTAAGAGTATTAACAGTTTTGGTTGCGTGGGTAATTATATTTTTTTTGTTGTTATTTAGTAATTATTCTTTTCAAGTTACTATGTTAGTTTTATTTGTGGGAATTGCTAAAAGTGCAGAATCCTTTAGTGAGGTTTTTTACGGGAATTTCCAAAAGTTAGAGCAAATGAAATATATCTCAGTATCCAAAATAATTAGAGGTATTATTTCTTGCTTAGCGGTATGGTTATGCTTATATTTAACAAACAATATTGTTTTTTCAATTATGGCTTTTTCTTTAATTTGGCTGAGTTCCTTGGCTCTAGTAGATATTCCATTAACAATTAACCTTTTAAAAAGAGCATATGGAATTATAAAAAGTAAAGAGTATTTACCGAAAATTAATTTATCAACTTCTAAAAATATTGTGTTAATTGCAATTCCACTAGGAATAGCAGGAACAATAGATTCATTAAATACAAACATTCCAAGGTATTTGATTTCTTACTATCACGGAGAAGAAAGTCTAGGTTACTTCGTGGCTATTTCTTATATTATTATTATTGCTCATACTGTAATAGTAGCCCTATGCCATTCTGCAACACCAAGGCTCTCGAAATATTTTTTAGATAACATTCTTGCTTTTAAAAAGCTACTCTTTAATCTTACTTTTATAGGTATATTAATAAGTGCAATGGCGATAATCGTTAGTTTCACTTTAGGAGGAAGTTTATTATCTATTTTATACAATGATACTTATAAGGAATATAAAGGTTTGTTAATAATAATAATGGTTGCTGGTTGTATATGGTATTTATTTGGCTTTTTAAATACGGCTATTATAGCCTCGAGGAATTTTAAGCTGCAAATACCAATACTGTTGATTAGTATGATAACAACATTTATTTCTGCCTATATATTAGTTCCTTCTATGCAATTGGAAGGAGCAGCATATTCATTAATAATTGGTTATTTAGTAAGGTTGTTAATAAGTTGCTATTTTGTTGGAAAGATAATTAGTCAAAAGAACAAAACAGAATATAACTTGAATTAGAAAGGGGGAACATTATTGAATAAAATATTAGTTGTATATAAAAGATGTGGTTTAATTATAGGGAATTATAGAATACTAAGAGGCTTTTTTTTAAGACTTCTTAGTATTTGCTATACTGCAAACTTAAAATTAGCCGGTGCAAAAATAGGTAAAAATTCATTAATACAATATGGTACTAGGGTGGAAAAACCTAAGAAATTGAGGGTAGGAAGTAATTGTTTAATATGTAAAGATGTTTCTATTGTGAGTGAACTTGAAGAAGGGGAATTAGTAATAGAAGATCAGGTACAAGTTAATAATGGTGTAATATTGGATCATGCAGGTGGAATTATTATTAAAAAAGGTACTTTAATCTCTGAACAAGCGATTATTTATACACATTCACATGGATATAATCCACGATCTAACCCTAAAGCTATACCTTTAGTAATAGAAGAAAACACATGGATAGGGTCAAAAGCTATTATACTACCAAGTGTTAACAAAATAGAAGAGGGTTCCATAGTTGCGTCAGGAGCAGTTCTAACCAAGAATACTATTAGAAATTCCATATTTGCAGGCAATCCTGCTAAGTATATTAAAGATAAACCTCTATAATATTATTTCTTAAAATTAAAAAGTAAGTGGTGCTTTTATGATTATACTTTTATCTATCATATTATTTATAGTTTTCTCATTACCCATGCTTTATTGGAGAATAAATGGTGGAGAGCTGTTTAGCCCAATAATGATTACTGGTTTTTTGCATATTATTACTATAATACCATATTTAATATTATTGAATTTTGACAATAGTATATTAGGTGAATTAGTTTTAAATAAAATTAATAATGTTGATATTACGGTAGCTAAGTATGTAGCATTACAGTCAATTGCTTATATTTTTACTATTATGGGAATATATTCGAAGTTTGCAAATACAATTTCTGTTAAACTTCCCAGGTTTAAAGTGAAGATTACAAAAAAAATGTACCGAACTGCTTTTATTGTATCTTTTTGTATCGGTTTTTTTGGTTTTGTTTACATGATACAAACTTCCGGTGGATTTAATTATTTATTATCTAATATAGAAAGACGTTCAAGTATACTTTCTGGGAATGGTTATATAGGTAGTATAACTCAATTAATGACATTCTCTGTTATATTGTTAGCTTATTCGAAAGGAATTTTTAATACTCGATTTAAAAATTTTTTTATTTTGCTTTCCATTCTAATTGTAGTAATTATAGAGTCAATGACTGGAGCTAGAAAAGATTCGGTATACCTTATATTCTTTGTTTTTTTAGTCCTACATTATGGATATAAAGAATTTAAAAAAATACCTAAAAAGTCAATAATAGTAGTTGTTTTAGTTGTTTTTTATGCAATAATTATGCCCTTAATAAGAAGTGAGGGAGGAATAGAAAAATATAATAATCATCCCTCATTATTAATAGAAGACTCAATAGAATCTGCTTCAAATTCACTTAATGGAATTAGTTATGTTCGCCACTATATGTTAATAATAAATGAATTTAATATAAGTAATATATGGTTAGGAAAAAGCTATTTAGATTTATTATATGCACCGCTCCCTAGTTCAATTTATGAGCATAAACCTCCAATAGATGATGGAGTATACTTAAGAACTATAGCAGGTGGATCAACAGTTATTCCACCTACCCCTTTTAAAGAAATGTTTCCATCTTCTTGGCCAATAGAATCATTCGGAGCGATGTATATGAATTTTTGGTTTATTGGTATAACTTTAGGTATGTATCTTTTAGGGTTTATTTACAAGGTAGCATATAACTACATGAAAGTCTCCGGATATAGCTACTTTTCAATCCTATTATATGGACATATATTGTTGAACTTTCAATTAAGTAATTTAAGAATTGTGCAAGCACTTACTTTTGTTTTTATTTTATTTACATTCTCTTTAATTTTCTTTGGAATGAAAAAAGAAGAAATTAGGCAACCCTAGTGTTCAAATCTAAGATAAATATGAACTTTATTTCTCAGTAATAAATATTTATTAAGGAGGCAAAGAATAATACCTTGTATGAAAACTGGCACGATAACGAGATCTAATAAAATACTATTTTGTTGGATTAGTTTAAAAGTTGGTTAAATATCTTTGTAAAATGTTTCCTTAGAAAGCACTTATAAAATTTAAATCTTAGTGGGGAGATAGAATGAAAAAAATTTTAATATTAAGTAATTATTACTTACCAGGCTATAAAGCTGGAGGGCCTATACAATCCATCGCTAATCTAGTAGAACATCTTGATGAGAATTTTGACTTTAAAGTAATTACTAAGGATAGAGATATCGGTGATGAAAGATCTTATGATGGAATTAAAGTCGATGGATGGAATTTTGTGGATAATGCAAATGTTTATTATCATAGCCCAAATAAATTTGATTTGAAAGTAATAAGTAATCTGTTAAAGAATACTGAGTATAATATACTTTATTTAAATAGTTTTTTCTCGAAGAAATATGCAATTTATCCGCTTATATTAAAGAAGTTAAATATAATAAACAAACCAATAGTGTTAGCACCACGAGGTGAGTTAAGTAAAGGTGCACTCTCCTTAAAAAGGAAAAAAAAAATACTTTTTATAAATATTACCAAAGTATTAGGTTTATATAAAAATATAATATGGCATGCAACTAACGAATTAGAAAAAGCAGAAATTAAAAAAATATTTGGTGAAAATATCAGTGTGAAGATAGCGTCTAACTTGCCAAAAATGGTAAATAATCATGATAACCTGAAAAGAATTAATAAAGATAAAGGAAAAATAAAAATTATCTATCTGTCACGAATTACTCCAAAGAAAAACTTAAAATTTGCATTGAATTTGTTAAAAGAAATAAAAGATTTGGATATAGAGTTTAATATATATGGGGGTATAAGTGATAAAGGTTATTGGAAAGAGTGTGAAATGATTATTGAGCAGATGCCACCAAGTGTGAAAGTTAAATATAATGGTCCAATTTCACATAATCTTGTAAGTGGTAAATTCCGTTCAAATCATGTGTTCTTACTCCCCACACTAGGCGAAAATTACGGACATGTTATATATGAATCCTTATCGAATGGATGTGTCCCTATAATAAGTGACCAAACACCATGGGGAAAGATTAATGACCTCAAGGCAGGATGTAGTATTTCATTAGAATCCACCTCTAAGTATATTAGTGTAATTAAAAAATTTACAGCTATGGATAATACAGAATTTAGCGTATATTCAAACAACGCTATTAATTATGCAAATAGTTATGTTTACGACCAAAATTTAATTGAAGAAAGTATGTTAATCTTTGAGGATTAATAAAGTTCTTATGTAATTTTTAATGTTAAATAGAAAGGAGTTGAGTCTAATGGTATTAAAGAGATTAAAAAAAGTAGTAGAAGAAATCCCTGAACCAATAAGTAGTAAATTTGTTTATGTCCCTTTTTCTCTTAGATTAGGAAGTCAGTATTTAAAATCGAAAAAAGACATTATATATTTTGAAACACTAAGTCCTCCAGAACAAAAAAAATATATTTTCGATAAATTCAAAAAAATAGTTACTTATTCTTATTTTAATAGTAAATTTTATAGCGATTTTTATAAAAAAAATAAGTTTTATATTGAGTCACTTAAAACCTTTGAAGATATAGAAAGGGTACCAATTATTACAAAGAAAACACTTCAAAATTATGGTATTGAATCTCGTTCAATATCAGAAAAAGGTAGATTATTAGTTAATACTGGAGGAACATCCGGTCAACCCTTAAATTTTTATTTAGATTCTAAGGCATTTGCTAGAGAATGGGGTCATATGCATACCATTTGGTCAAAATTAGGCTATCAACATACAGATTTAAAGCTAATATTTAGAGGTAAAAACCTTGGGGATATGCCATATAAGTATAACCCTGTCCATAATGAATATATTATAAATTCATATATTGATCTAAACGATTTAATAAACCATTTATCTAGACTATTAAACCAAAAAAAAGTGTCTTATATTCATGGATATCCCAGCTCTATATATAACTTTTCAGAATATATTGAAAAGAATTCTCCAAAAATGATAACAAAAATAAGGGAAAATTTAAAAGGTGTATTACTTGGTTCGGAATATCCAGCTCCAATTTACAGAAATAAAATTGAGAAGGTTTTAGGTGTACCAACCCTATCATGGTACGGGCATAGCGAAATGGCTGTATTAGCATACGAAAAAGAGAAAAAATATTGCTATAATCCTATGCAAACATACGGATTTACTGAAGCGGTAATTAACGGACAAGGAAGTTATCGACTTATTGGAACATCTTATAATAATACTGCATCACCATTTATTCGCTATGATACAGGTGACCTAATAACCCCAATTAATAAAGTCGATGGGATTCTTAAAGAATTTCAAATTGAGTCAGGACGTATTGGGGATTTTATTATAGATAATAAAGGGCATAGCATTAGCCTAACTGCAATGATTTTTGGAAGGCATCATGATGCATTTGGGTATGCTAAGTTTATACAAGTAAAGCAAAGTAGATCTGGGGTAGCAACTATACTAATAACTCCAATGGCTGAGGAAAGTAATACAAGTATTGATTGGAGAAGTAAGTTTGATTTCTCTAATATCGATATGAGAATTGAATTTCAAATATTAGCAAACCCTGTTTTGTCTCCTGCAGGAAAGGTACCATTGTTAATAAAATAAAGTTTTGATAGAGAGGGTGAACTGCTGAAAAAGGCAGAAATTTTATGTATCAATTACTCCAAAGCTTAAAAACAGGTGAAACTATTATAGAATCAATCCCAGTGCCTGCAGGTCAAGATAACTACGTATTAATCAAATCAATTTCATCAGTAGTATCTGCTGGAACTGAAAGAATGCTTGTTGATTTTGGTAAATCTAACTATTTACAGAAAGCTAAGCAACAACCGGAAAAAGTAAAGCAAGTTCTGGATAAAGTTAAAACTGACGGTCTTCAACCAACAATTAATGCTGTAAAAACAAAACTTGATCAACCTATTCCCCTAGGGTATTCTAATGCGGGAATAGTGGTGGAAGTTGGAAAAAATGTTGAAGAATTTAAAGTTGGGGACAGAGTTATATCAAACGGTTCACATGCAGAATATGTATGTGCTCCTAAGAATTTGTGTGCCAAGATTCCAGAGGGAGTCGATTATGACGAGGCAGCCTTTACAGTTGTGTCGTCAATTGGTTTACAAGGTATAAGATTAGCAAATCCTACATTAGGTGAAACCTTCGTGGTAATAGGTTTGGGCTTGATAGGATTGTTATCAGTACAGCTTTTAAAAGCACATGGATGTAATGTAATAGCAACTGATTTTGATAATAATAAAGTAGAATTGGCAAAATCCTTTGGTGCGGACGCAATTAACCTGTCAGAAGGGTTAAATCCTGTAAATTATGCAAACAAAGTAACCAATGGACGTGGGGTAGATGGAGTATTAATAACTGCTAGTGCGAAAAGTAGTGAACCCGTTAGTCAAGCTGCAAATATGTGTCGAAAAAGAGGAAGAATTGTATTAGTTGGTGTTACAGGGCTTGAATTAATGAGGTCAGAGTTCTATGAAAAAGAATTATCCTTTCAGGTTTCTTGCTCTTATGGACCTGGTAGATATGATACCAATTACGAAGAAAAGGGACAAGATTACCCATTAGGATTTGTTAGGTGGACAGAACAACGAAATTTTGAGGCTGTTTTGAATATGATGAAAGACGGAAAGATAGATACCAAACCCCTTATTTCACAAACTTATTCTATTAAAGATGCTGGAAAGGCTTATAAAACATTAAGTGAGGATAAAAAAGTAATAGGGTTAATACTCCATTACCCAGATAGTGGTGAACCAGACCGAGTAAATAAAACAGTCAATTTGAGAAACGGAAATATCGAGAAGGATAGTAAGATTCAACTTGGAGTTATTGGGGCTGGTAATTTCACTAATCAAGTATTGCTTCCGGCAATGAAGAACCTAGATATAAATTTAAGAACCATTGTTAGTAGTGGAGGAGTAAATGGTGTCCATGTAGGTAAAAGGTTCAACTTTGAACAAACAACAACTGATAGTGAAGAGGTCATTAATGATCCAAAAATAAATACAGTTGTTATAACTACCAGACATGATACTCATGCGGAATACGTCTCTAGAAGCTTAAGAGCTAATAAGCATGTTTTTGTTGAAAAGCCTTTATGTTTATCAAAAGAAGAATTAGTGGGCCTAAAAAAAATTGACTACAGTAATAAAATTTTAATGGTAGGTTTTAATAGGAGGTTTGCTCCTCATATCGATAAAATGAAGGAATTGTTGAGAACTACCACCCAGCCGAAAACAATGGTAATGATGGTTAATGCGGGAGATATTTCATCAGATCATTGGACTCAAGATCCTCTTGTAGGTGGCGGAAGGATTATTGGAGAGGCTTGTCATTTTATAGATTTACTTCGATATATTGCAGGCAGCAGAATTGAAAATATTAATGCAATTAAAATTAGTGATAGTTCCCAAAAAGTGACCGAGGATAAAGCAACTATAACGATGACATTTGGGGATGGTTCAATCGGAACAGTACATTATTTTGCAAATGGTCATAAGTCTTATCCAAAAGAACGTTTAGAAGTATTTGTAGATGGTAAAATTCTTTCATTAGATAACTTCAAAAGTTTAACTGGCTATGGTTGGACAAACTTTAAAAAAATGAAACTTAGATCACAAGATAAAGGGCACGTTAATGAAATGAAGGCCTTTATTAACGGTGTGAAAAATGGTGAATCTCCAATTGAATTAGGAGAAATATTTGAAGTTACAGAAGCATCTTTGGAAGCTGCAAGACAACTAAGGAATGAGTAATTTCTTAATACAAGAAACTTGTTCATAGTGAATTCTTAAATAAAGTTGGTAGATATAATGAAGAAAAAAGTAATGGTTGTATTTGGAACGAGGCCAGAAGCTATTAAAATGTGCCCCTTGGTTAAAGAAATGAAAACACGAGAAAAGTTAGACACTATCGTTTGCGTTACAGGTCAGCATAGAGAAATGTTAGACTAAGTTTTAAATGTGTTTGATGTTGTCTCGGATTTTGACTTATCCATTATGAAAGCAAAACAGACCTTATTTGATGTGAGGGTAAATATTTTAGAAAAAATGAAATCTGTATTAGAAGAAAGTAAAGCCGGACGTAGTTTTAGTTCATGGTGATACTTCTACAACTTTTGTAACATCTTTAGCATGTTTTTACATGCAGATTCCGGTTGGCCATGTAGAGGCAGGTTTAAGAACTTATAATATCTACTCACCATATCCAGAAGAATTTAATCGTCAAGCTGTAGGCATTGTAGCGAAGTATAAAATAATTTTGCACCAACTGATATTTCTAAAGAGAAAAGACTCATCTTCTATATATGTAACTGGTAATACTGCCATAGATGCACTTAAAACTACCGTTAGAGAAGATTATCCTCACGCGCATCTTGTCTGGGCTTATGATAGCAGACTTATAATGATTACTGCTCATAGAAGAGAGAATCTTGGGGCGCCAATGAGGAATATGTTTAAAGCAATTAAAAGAATCATAGATGAGCATCCGGATATTAAAGTAATATACCCAATTCATATGAACCCATTAGTAAGGGAAGCAGCAAATGATATTCTAGGAAATTGCGAAAGAGTTAAAATTATTGAGCCTTTGGAGGTCTTGGATTTCCATAATTTTCTTTCTAGAGCATATTTGATATTGACTAATAGTGGGGGTATTCAGGAGGAGGCTCCAAGTCTAGGTAAGTCAGTGTTGGTAATGCGTGATACCACAGAGCGACCTGAAGGTGTAGCTTCTGGAACTTTAAAGTTAGTCGGGACTAATGAAGATTATATTTAAAATACATTTAAACTACTTCTTGAAGATCAGGTTAAGTATGAAAAAATGAGTAAAGCCAGCAATCCCTATGGTGATGGTTTTGCTAGTAAGAGGATAGCGGATGTATTGGAACATTAAGAAATGCACTCCGTCTTATAATTCAAGATATCTAAAAGCTAGATAGATCATAAAATCTTATTTAAAATACTATGAAAAACACTAAAGCTATAAACGAAAAGGAAGTAAAGAAAATGAAAATAACAATTGCTGGAACAGGCTATGTTGGCTTGTCAAATGCAATTTTACTAGCCCAACATAATGAAGTAATAGCACTCGATATTATTCAAGAAAAAGTAGAAATGATCAACAATAAAAGGTCTCCTATTATTGATAATGAGATCGAAGAATATTTAGCAACAAAAGAACTAAATCTAACTGCAACTACTGACAATTATAAAGCTTATAAAGATACAGATTTTGTAATCATTTCAACACCTACGAATTATGATCCAGAGAAAAACTATTTTAATACTAGAACTGTTGAAGCGGTTATCGCTAATATTCTATCTATTAATCCAGATGCGGTAATGGTAATCAAGTCTACAGTCCCAGTTGGTTATACAGAAAAAATAAAAGAAAAATTCGAAACGGATAATATCATCTTCTCACCAGAGTTTTTAAGAGAAGGAAAGGCTTTATATGATAATTTACATCCTTCACGTATAATTGTTGGGGAACAGTCTAATAGGGCTAAAGTGTTTGCTGACTTATTAGTTCAAGGAGCTATTATGGATGATATCCCTGTGTTATTTACCAATTCAACAGAAGCGGAAGCTATTAAACTATTTGCCAACACATACCTTGCGATGAGAGTCGCATTTTTTAATGAGCTCGATTCTTATTCAGAGGTAAGAGGATTAGACAGTAAGCAAATTATTGATGGAGTGGGCTTAGATCCACGAATTGGTAACCACTATAATAATCCTTCTTTTGGATATGGCGGTTACTGCTTACCTAAAGATACAAAACAGCTATTAGCCAATTACGAAGACGTTCCAAATAATATAATGACAGCAATCGTAGACGCAAATAGAACAAGAAAAGATCATATTGCCGAAATGATTATTAAGAAGAATCCCAAGATTGTTGGTATTTATAGACTTACTATGAAAATGGACTCGGATAACTTTAGACAATCAGCTATCCAAGGTGTTATGAAGCGAATAAAAGCTAAAGGTATTGAAGTTGTTGTATATGAACCTGCCCTTAAAGAGGAAGAGTTTTACAATTCTAGAGTTATAAATGATTTTGAAGAATTTAAAAAAATTTCGAATATAATCGTAGCTAATCGATTATCAGATGAGTTACATGAAGTTAAGGACAAGGTCTATACAAGAGATTTATTTAGTAGGGATTAATTAACAGTAAAGTTTGCTACAAAACAAAGGTTATACCTGCTAATGCTAGTAGGTATAACCTAATATCATAATATGTATTCTAATATCTTTCTTGTATTTAATGTTAATTCTTTAGGTAAATTATGTGAATTAAAGAACATAGCTTCTTTCACCTCTGAATTGTCTACAATAATTTTACCTTCATAATTATCAGCAGTATAAATGGCAATAACACTGTATACTTTATCACCATTTGGGTATTCATGATAAAATTCCTTCCCAGAAAAAATATGAATAAGAGAAAGGTTTATTAATCTTATACCTAACTCTTCATAAAGTTCCCTATCAACAGTTTGTTCAAAGGTTTCACCAAGTTCCATATACCCACCTGGAATCCCCCAATTATTTGTATCTGCTCTGTTAACTAATAAAACTTTATTATTTGAATCCTTAAGGATAATCCCAGCTGAATTTAAAATAATAGGCATATTACCAACAACTTTTCGAATGTTTTCTATATAGCCCATCTTTTAACCTCTTTTTATAATAATTATTAAATTCCTTATTATTATATTTATTTTAGACCAGTTTTGGCAAGGCCATGAGTTTTGCTCTTCTCTTTCCCATGTATGACAAAGAGTAAAGAAGATATCCTGATTCTACATGTACACCAAAAAGTTTTCGGGATACGCTCTGTAGGCTTTTCCAGAGTTTTATTTGAGTCATTTACGACTCCATCTTTTTTACAAAATAAAATGCTGCTATACACATTAAATAGATTTGATCCTTTTTGACCAAACTAATCCTTAAGTTTAGGACCATGACTTGTGGATTCCCTTTTGATCAACTTCGCTGGCAAGAGGGTTTCCTGATACGGCTCTTCAGGATGATCGATTCGCAAGAACAACTGGTCAAGCGCTCTTTTCCCGAAGAGAGGCAGATCGATGGCCATTGTTGTGATCCGTGGTGTGGATAGACGGGAAAGCTGACCGTCATCAAAACTGAAGACAGAGGCCTGTTCAGGGACTTGTATCCCTTTGAGCTTTAAACCTGAGTTCACAAGGTAACCGAGTCCATCGTTTACGCAAAACCAGGCAGTTGGCTTTTCTGCCAATTGTGAAATATAGCTGTTGATGACTTGGTCCTCTTCTGGTGCGTTATTGAAGATCAATTCCTTCTTCGGCTCGATTCCATAGTCCTTCAAGGCAAGCAAGTACCCTTCCAGACGCTCCTGATAACTCGGTGAAAAATCGACATCTCCTACGTATGCGATCTCCTCATGCCCTAATTCGATCAAGTGCTGGACAGCAGTGTATGCACCGAAGCGGTTATTCGTCAAAATCGCATCCGCTTCGATACTCGGATGATGATGATCGATCAGCACGGTCGGAATACCGGTTTCGATCACTTTGTTGATGTATTCATTACTGATGTGCGAAAGTACAAGGACCCCATCGACCGATTTGTCTTCAATAAAGGAAGGTAAAATCAAATGGTCCCTCGCATGACTGCTGACAGATTGGATCAACAGGTTTTTATTCCTTTTCTGAACCTCTTTTTCGATCGATAAATAAATCTCCCCAAAGAAACTTTTCATTGAAAAGGCGAAATCGGAAGCAATCAAAGCGATATTGCCAGTGGCTTTTTTCTCTTTTACAGGTTGTGGGGTTTTGGGTGTGTACCGATAACCTAAATCATCCGCAACCTTATATACCTCCTTCCGTGTTTCTTCACTTACGCCCGGTTTCCCGCTCAATGCCTGTGAGACGGAGTTTTTAGAGATGTTGAGTACATCGGCAATGTCTTGCATGGTCACTTTTTTTGCCATATCAATTCAACCTTTCTTAATCTATCGCAAAATTGTCATGTTAGTAATTAATAGTAACGTTACAAATAATATACTTGTTGTTATAGATAAATACAAGGTATATGTATTATTTAATAGATTTATCGACGTAAAATTTGTAATTATTTATTGACATTACAAATTAGAGTTGTATAATTACAGAAAAGTTACAAAATAAATTACAAGCTTTATTGTCATTTTATCATACTCTCTATTAAAAGCGCTTTCAAAATGGTGAAATAAGACAATGCAAACTATGACTTACTAACTGGAGGAGAATTGATGAAAGTAGAACGCTTCAAAGAAAATCCTCTGATTACACCGGAAGATATCAAGCCATACCATGATGATCATGAAGTCATCGGGGTTTTCAACGCTGGTGTTGCAGAGTATGAAGGTGAAACATTATTGCTGCTACGGGTAGCGGAACGACCGATCAACCATGATCCCGGTGTGGTAAAGGCACCAATCATCGACTTTTCTGACGGGAAAGGAAAGTTGAAGATCATTGAGTTGGATATCCATGATCCAAACTATGACTATTCCGATCCTAGGACAGTTCTATATAATGACCCAAAAAATCGGACAGCAGCCTATCTTTCTTCGCTTTCATATATCCGAATTGCGAGAAGTAAGGATGGGCGGAACTTTACAATAGATGAGGAACCTTTCATCTATCCCGGAACGGAACGTGAAGCATGGGGGATTGAAGATCCGCGTGTGACGCAGATTGACGATACGTATTACATCCAATATAGCGCAGTATCAGCTGAGGGGATTGGCGTCGGATTGATTTCAACCACAGACTTTGTCAATTATGAACGCTTAGGTCTGATGCTTCATCCGGAGAATAAAGATGTCGCGATCTTCCCTGAAAAGATTAATGGAAAATATTATACACTCCATCGTCCGGTTCCAAAGGGCATCGGTAAACCTGAAATCTGGATCGCAGAATCGGACAATCTCATGTATTGGGGCAACCATCAGTACTTGCTTGGTTTGAGTGAGGACGGTTGGGATAACGGCCGGATCGGTGGCGGGGCAGTCCCGTTCAAAACCGAAAAAGGCTGGCTGGAAATCTACCATGCTGCTGATAAAAATGACCGCTATTGTTTAGGGGCAGTCCTATTAGACCTGGACAACCCGGCGAAAATACTCGCAAAGAGTGAAGAACCGATCCTTGTTCCGGATGCGGATTACGAGAAAGACGGATTTTTTGGAAACGTTGTCTTTACTTGCGGTGTTACCGTACAGGGAGATAACGTTAGGGTCTATTACGGGGCTGCAGATACCTCAATGGCTGCAGCGGACCTGAGTTTGAATGAGATTTTTTCTAAGCTGACCTATAAAAACTCTTTCACAAAAGCGAGGTGATGGGAATGGCTTTTACGGTACAGTCTTTGTTAGAAGATTATCAATCTAGTAAACCTGAAATCAAAGCAGAGAAGTTAACGTTCACCGGTGTCAGTGAAAAGGATGTCTATAATATTACCGCACCTTTCGAAGATGAAGGAAAACTTGTGATTGCGGGGCGTGTCGAAGGTCGCGATACCGAACATTCCGATGTTGTGTTCTTTGTTGAAGGAGACGGTGTCTGGAAGCCGAGAAAGAATACGAAGACCTACGAACTACAGGATCCTTTTGTCACCCGGATTGACGGGGAGCTCGTTTTTGGTGGCGTAGAGATTTTTCCTCATCCGACTCAAGAGGGCGCGCTCTCCTGGCGGACGGTTTTCTATCGAGGTGACAAAATAAATGAGCTGGAACGCTTTGCAGTTGGACCAGGTGGGATGAAAGACATACGCCTTATTGGATTAGCCGATAATAAAATCGGTGTATTTACCCGGCCGCAAGGAGAAAAAGGTGGTAGAGGGAAAATCGGTTATACGGAGATTGATTCGCTCGATGAATTGACTCCCGAGGTGATCGATCAAGCCCCTTTGATTACTTCCCACTTCACTGAAGAAGAATGGGGCGGAGCCAATGAAGTCCATCTCCTCGGTACTGGTGATATTGGTGTACTAGGTCATATCGCTAAATTTGATGAAGAAGGGAACCGTCATTATTATCCGATGGTGTTTGTCTATCAACCAGAGACAAATAAAATCAGCGCAATGGATCTGATTGCGACGAGAGAGGATTTTCCTGAAGGACCTTCTAAGCGGGTTGATTTAGAGGATGTTTTATTCAGCGGTGGTTTAGTACGTTTGAAGAATGGACAGGCCGAGCTTTACGTCGGTGTCAGTGACGCGGAAGCTCATAAAGCGGTTCTTCCAGATCCTTTTACTATATTCGAAACAAAAAATAAGTGATTCGAAAGGGGAAACGAGTGATGATAAACAAGTCATGGATGCGTTTATTCACATTGATGTTAGCGGTTACATTGATCGCCTCTGCATGTCAAAAGCCTGGTGCAGGAGGGAGCGGGGATGGAAAAGTAGAATTTGAATTCTGGTCTGCACCAAACCCCACTCAACAAGCATTCTGGACAGAAATGGCGAAAGAATACATGAAGGAAAATGAGAACGTGAAAATCAAGGTCACACCGATGCCAGAAAGCCCTTCTTCTGAAGCGGGCATCCAGTCAGCAATCGCAGCTGGAAATGCACCGGCTATCTCTGAGAACATTTCTCGTGGTTTTGCTGCTCAATTAGCGGCAAGCAGTGCGATCGTTCCGTTGGAAGAGTTTGAAGGCTATGATGAATTAATTAAGAACCGTGAAATGTCCGAGACGATGTCGACTTGGAAATTTGCTGACGATCACCAGTATGTATTACCGATTTATTCCAATGCGATGTTGTTCGGATGGAGAATGGATATCTTGAATGAGCTAGGATATGACGAACCACCAAAGACGTATAGTGAAGTACTCGATATGGGTGAAAAGTTGAAAGAGAAGTACCCTGATAAGTTCTTATGGGCAAGAGCGGATCTTGTAAAACCGACGTGGTGGGCAAGATGGTTTGACTTCTTTATGGTCTACAATGCTGCTTCAGAAGGAAACAATTTTGTCGAAGGTGATATATTCATTGCCGATAAAGAAGCTGGAGTTGAGACGCTTGAATTCATGAAAAATCTAAGTGAGAAGGACTTGCTACTGACGCGTGAAGCGACAGATCCATTCGAAACAGGACAAGCGGTTATGATGGATATCGGTCCATGGACGTTCCCGTATTGGGCGGATAAATTCCCTGAAATGAAGCAAGGGGAGACCTATGAACTTTCCATGCCGCCGGTACCGGACGGGGTCGATCCTGAAAACGCTAAAACATTCGCCGATACGAAAGGCCTTTCTATCTATGCTTCAGCTTCAAAAGAACAACAGCAAGCAGCGTTTAATTTCGTCAAGTGGGTCTATTCTGATGCGGAAAATGATTTGACATGGTTCGAGAAGACGAATTTACCACCGGCACGGGATGACCTTTCGACAAATGAAACGTTTGCAGAATACTTTAAAGAAAATCCACAGCTCGTAAAATATGCTGAAAACATTCCGAATGCTGTACCACCGATTGATAACGAGAAGACAGTTGAGATCCAGGAAGCGATCGGTAGAGAGGCAGTAAATCCTGTCATAAAAGGAGAGAAAGACCCGAAAGAAGCATGGAACGACATGAAAAAGTCCATCGACGGGGTGTTGAAGTAACATGAACAAAAGCAATGCGAGGTTGGGTTGGCTGTTTGCCAGCCCTTACCTCATATATTCAGCGATTTTCTTTCTTTTTCCATTAATATGGGCGACCTATCTCGCTTTTACGAATTGGAATTTGATCGCACCTGATTATGAGTTTGTAGGCATCCAGAACTTCATTGAGGCTTTTTTCAGCGAGAGTGTAAGAGCCGCATTTTTCGTCACTTATAAATTTTTATTCATGTTTGTTCCGATTGTCGTCATCGGATCCCTTTTCCTGGCCATGATCATCCATGCCTTACCGAGATTGAAAGGTCTGTATTCAGTTGCGTTTTTCCTGCCTTATCTGGCATCAGGGGTGGCATCAGCGATTGTCGTCAACGGAATTTTATCGTATAACAGTCCGTTCAACATATTGCTTCGTGGTACGTTGGGGCTTGATATCGATTGGCTCGGGTCACCGATCCTGGCACCGCTGATCATTGCACTAATGATGGCATGGAAATTCGCCGGGTATTATGCACTTCTTTTCGTAGCGGGACTTGAGAGCATCCCGAAAGATGTATATGAGGCAGCTGCAATCGATGGAGCAGTCGGCTTCAAACGTTTTTGGAATGTGACGCTTCCGATGTTATATCCATCCTTTTATACAGTGACGATCCTCGCTGTCGGCTTGATGTTCGGTATTTTCACCGAGCCGTATGTATTGACCGGCGGTGGCCCTGAGTATGCTACCCATACGTGGCAACTGGAAATCTATCAACAAGCTTTCGCAAGAATGAATGCAGGGTACGGGACAGCGATTGCAGTCGTCAACTCTATCGTGACATTCGCTTCTATATTTGTATTCCGTAAGATTCTTGAGAAATGGGGTGCCAGACATGGTTGGGAGTAATACGAAGCTGAAAACGACACTACTATATATCCTGGCGACGATCGTCCTGATCATCATGGTATTTCCGTATCTCTATATGGTGTTAGGATCCCTTGCACCGTGGGATCAAGTCGATCGGAAAATCATCCCGACCGATCTCAGTTTGAAGTCTTATGAGTGGTTGTTTTCTGGAGGAGATGGGAATCTGGCGAGACCGTGGCTGCGAGCGTTTTTCAACAGTGTGTTCGTGACATTGGTATCAACGATTCTGATGCTTGCGACAGCGATCATGGTCGGTTATGCGTTGGCGAAGCTGAAGTTCCGTGGGCGGCATGTCATCAACAACGTGATTCTGTTCCAGATGTTCTATCCAGCGATCATCCTGTTGATTCCGTTGTTCCTGATCGTCAAATACTTTGGGATGTATGACACGTACTGGGCTATGATTTTACCGAAAGCGGTGAATCTATGGGCGATTTTCATGTATACGAATTTCTTCCGCAGTCTGCCGGATGAGATTATTGAGGCTGCTAAAATCGATGGAGCTAGTCAGCTGAAAATCATTTGGAAGGTCGTGCTCCCGATGTCGAAATCGGTCACCACTATCATCTTCTTGTTCTTGTTCATGGAGAGATGGGTGGAGTTGCTATGGGATATGCTTGTCGTGAACAGTGAAACGATGCTGACACTGAACGTATTGTTGGCTCAGATGTTCGGACCATACGGAGGCTATCCTGGACCAATGTATGCCGCGTCCGTCTTGTTGACGTTGCCGATTCTGATCCTGTTCATCATCTTCAGTAAAAACTTTAAAGATGGTATGCAGTTCGTATTGAAATAAAACGAGGAGACTCCCGCTAGTATAAGGGAGTCTCTTTCCATGTGCTGGAGTGATCCGGTATCAACAGAAGCAGGGGTTACAACAAAAAACTGTCATAATCCCTGTTTCCCGTATGATATGAAGTGTACAAACAGCCACGACTAATATACTTAAATAGGTCTAAAACTAGGATGGACGATTTCAACTTTTATAACTCAGTTTCTTTGCATATACGATGTTCGAACAAACAATACTGACTTCATACAAAAGAATCAAAGGTGTAGTGACCAGCATATGTGATACGATATCGGGCGGTGTGATCATAGCTGCCAGGATCAACAGGCAGATATACGCGTATTTTCTGGATGTTTTTAATTTTGACGGTGTTATGAGCCCTAGGTGGGTGGAAAACATGATGATCAGGGGTAGTTCAAAAACCACCCCAATCGGGAGAATTAAGCGAAACATGAATGAAAAGTACTGGTTAATTCCATAGACTTCTGAAGCTCCGACTCGCTCTGAAAACGAGGTCATAAATTGAAAGACCGTCGGGAATATCAAAAAATAACTGAAGAGAATCCCAGCTACGAAAAGGAAAAAAACAAACGGGATATAGTAGAGCGTTACCCTTTGTTCCATTCGGCTTAATCCCGGCGATACAAATTTCCAGATCTGATACATCGCAAACGGCGTCGTAACTGCTAACGCGATAACAAAAGAGATCTTTAAATAGACATGGAACGCATCGCCAATCGCAAATACGTTCCAGTCAATCCTCTGCGAGATAGGGGCTGCTTTGATCTGTTGTAAGACGGGTTCTGCGCAGAGGAACCCGAATAGTAAGGATATCACAAACATTAACAGGATCCAGATAAGGCGTTTTCTTAACTCGTTTACGTGATGAATCGGTTGATCTCGCATACTTTTTACCCTTTCATGTGGTCCCCGTTTTTACTTTCCTCCGTTTGGGATGCACCCTCGGTGTCGGAGATAAGATCTCTGGTCGACTTTTTAAACTCTTTCATGGTAAGACCAACAGAACGGCCAAGCTCTGGCAATTTATTGGGTCCAAAAAGGATCAAGAAAAGGACCAGGATTAAAATCAAGCTTGGAAAACCGATATTAAAGGGATTCATAATGGAAGACACCTCCTTAAAATGAAAATTGGACACACCGTTACGTCTTGATATCTTCTACATGGCATTGTCGATTTTTTACAGACAATACGTTCCGAAATAAAAAGAGAGGAGACAGGGCGAAAAACAAATCTCCCACGAGACGGACATCGATTGGTTGCACTTGGAGAGAAGTGATGCATGCACCAATAAGTATGCCGATCAATAGAGAATGAAAGATTGTCTCCATTCTTCTTTCGGAAAAGGAATACAAAAAATCAAATGACTTCGTTAAGACAACAAATCCCCAGGTATAGGAAAAGGCAGCCGTAGGGAAATGGTCCAGTGGGTGATCAAAGAGGAAAAAGACGATCACAAACAACCATATGAACAGTCGTCTTCCCCAATTCAGGGTTATCATCATGTGCTTCTCCTCCTCGTCTTAGGCTTAGGCGCAGGAGTAGCAAGTCTCTTCCCATCCCGTACAGCATGTAGAGGCACAAACCGGACACCAGAGTAGGACGCATGGAAGACATCCGGCCCAGGTCCCGCACGCTAGGGTGCAAGGTCCACAACATTGAATCAGACAACGAACACTCCAGGTTTTGCATTCCCTTCCTCCACCATAAGAAAAATTATCGATGGTGCAATTGCCACAAGCTGCCTGAATGCTGGCATCTTTCACCGGTTCACCGTTCACGATTTGACCGACCAGGGTAATCGTTTCCTTTTCTTCATCCACTTTGTATAAATAGCTTCCTCGACCAAAATGATAGATGGGAACGCTTAAGGAATAGTAAACCGAAATATAATCGCCTTTTTGCATCACGAGGGCCACCAGGGTATTGCCATCCTCTAACATGTGGAAGACGCCATTGACCCTCGAAGTGTCAATGGAGAGATCGGCTTCCTTAAAAGCGAGTGCTTGTTGAACATCTGCCGTTAGATATTTCTGAATTTCTTTGCCACTCAGTTCCTTTGATTCTTTGATTTTCACTTTGGTTCTCCAGTTTTTAGGTGTCAGTAAATCTGACTCTTCCGTTGTAGCGGCCATTGCGTTATTGGTGAACCGTGAGGGAAGAATTGAGGTCAGTAGTGGTGATAACAACACACCACCTAGAAGAAGCCCTCCCTTTTTGACGAACGAACGTCTTCCCTGGTACTCGAGCGGAGGGAGCGAATTCTTCGTGAACCAGGGGACACCTGCCTCCCGGATCGTTCTGGAAATACGTAGTGATTTTCGAATACCCAATCCTTTCAGGATATACGTTTTTAATTGTATTCCTGTATAGACTATAGGTGGTTTGTTGTCGTGTACTTCAAGAATGGTCGGTTCAAATTCCCAATCAGGCTTCACTTGATTTAGAAGTTCTTTCATCGCAGGGTTATGAAGACTCTGGATGGTCAGCCATCCGTTACTTTCTTTTTCGATGGAAGTTGCCAGATGGCTGCATATTGAACAATTGGAATCAAAGAGTAAATATCGTTTGACCATAATATCACCTCTTAATGGAATTATTCTTAAAAACTTATCGGGATGAAATCTAAACTTATATTCCACGAAGTAAAGGGAAATGCTATTCTCGACAAAGAGGCTGCTTTCAACTGTTATAGGTTTGTAATTTGTTTACGGTGGTCTATGCAGGATAAACCTGCTAGGTATAGACACTGACATGAAGTTCACCTCCTTATGCTGTTATAGTTTTATTTAGATTTTTAAAGAATATTTCTGTTTTAGAAACACTATGATTAAAAAAAAGGGAGTTAATATCACAGCCTAGTTTAGTTGCTAGTAATGGAAGATGGTCAGCTTTAAAAGAATAAGTACCATTCTCGTACTTTAAATACGTAGAAGCGTTCTTAAACCCTAGTTCTATGGCCATTTCTTTTAGTGGGATATTATGTTTTATTCGTTCTGATTTAATAAATTCTAAATTAATTCTTTTCATCATTATCCTCCTTCCATTTCTATTTTAGAAACAACTTAAGTAAATATTAAATTTCTATTTAAGAAATGTCAACACATTTTGTTTCTTTTTTAGAAATTTTATTTTTTCTATTATAGAAACATGATAAAATTAAAATGTTTCTAATATGGAAAGATGGTGTTCTAATTGTCTGTACATATAAACGAAAGAATTAAGAAACAAAGAGAATTAAAAGGTTGGACTCAAAGAGAACTAGCAAGAAGGGTTAATATAAACTCAAGTGTAATGAACAGGATTGAACTTGGTACACGACCCGTGGAAGACCATGAAATAAAGTTAATTGCCAATATCCTTGAGGTATCAACTGATTATTTATTAGGTGAAACAGATGATCCTACACCAAGAGATAAAGCAAATAAAAGCACCGTATGTTATGATTATGAAAATCTTACAGAGGAAGAAAAGGATTACCTTAAACTTCAGTTAGAAATTTTCCGAAAGATGAAAGAAAAAGATGGGAAAAATCCTGACAAATAAATACGGGCATGATAAATATAAGAAAGATATAAATACGTAGCCTATAGAGTGTAGAGAAACCTTATGTTTTTCTGCACTTTTTTTATTTTTGAAATCAATTAGGATTTTTAAATATTACTTGGTTTAGGAACAATCGTCTATTTTTCTTCACGAATAGTAGGTCTTTCAATGATAGTTTACAATCCTGTATATCTTTCCTAAGTAAAGATTCTTCTTCAGAATGTTGCCGTGCATCACCCCCTCCTTTAATAACACTTTCGATCTAATTTATCGACATTTTTTTATAGCTTATAAAGACCAGAAAAACCAAAATTCACTAGTATATTCTTCAAAATTAACAAACTTTCTTCCCCTGCTCCGATTTTTTTCGTGGGAACTAGGTATGGTTTTCCATTTTACTTCTTGTCAAACAACTGTTCTCAAAGTAGACTAATCAACAATTGAATTGTCTAAACATAGCGAAAAAAACTATGTCTTTATCGATCGCCATTTTGGTTTGATTTTTTTTGAGGTGGTACTCTTACCTAGCATTTATGGTTAATCTCATTTGAATCATTTATATCCGAATCTATGAGTTCGCTGTATCAAGTGTCTAAACAAACAGGAGGAAAAGGTGGAACTCCGTATGGTGCTGAAATACACTTCATTAAAACAAAAAGACCTGGATTATTTAACATTTATCCTACGAAATGGCATTGTCACAGCAAAACAAATCCGTGTGAAGTTTGAGGAGCCTACATTGACTCGGGTGTATAGCCGTGTTCGGAAGTTGATGGCCAAAGGATTGGTGAAATATGAACGTATTGCACCTAAAGTCGGCGTCTATTTTGGTTCACGCGAAGCTCGTGATGTGACAAATACCGACGTTACGGTTCCATCGAAAGCAACAATCTATACCATTCAACATGCCTTATTGATGAATGATCTCCTACTTTTTCATGAATTTCTTTTTGAGAAAGAAGGGATCGAATTCCAGTATCAAACCGAACGAGAAATACGATTCAAAGCTCTCGGACAAGGCAGTCAACCAAATAGACTGCAGGAATATAACCAGATACGAGATCGTATCCCTGACGCTATCTTTGTCATTAAAAAAAGAGATGGCACACCTATACATGTTTGGGTTGAGCTTGAATTGAACAAGAAGGATCACAGGAGGTATGATGAAAAATTCAAACTTTTTGATGATCTATTATTGAATGGACATTTTGACCAAATACGATACTTCACCAATCTTGTTCAAATTAAAAATGCAGTCAATAAAGCAAAAAGGAAACTGGTCAATGATTCCAAAGTAGTGGTCAGGGATATCCCGGAAGAGATCTTAAATGATCGATGGGAAGAGGTGAAGTCAAGTGGAAAAAACTGAACGACAAAGTAAAATGGATCAACTCATTGGGGATGTGATGTTATATGCTGTTTCCGCTATCCTGATCATGAGTTTTATGGTTCCTGCCCTTGTCGGGATGATGATTTTTGCTTTCTTATCCTATTTCAAACGAGGTTGGCTTGTTTACCTGGCAGCTGGTTTAGGGCTTATCCTACTGATGATTCAATTTTATAAGGGTGCATTGCTTGATTATTTCGGCATTATTTCTAAAATGAACATTCCTTATCTGTCAGCAGGAGTGGAGAAGGTTTTCAATCAAGGAAACCTGATTCAAGTTACCCCGGATACTTATTTGAATGTTATAGGGATATCGTTCGTTTTCTCCTACATATATTTCCTGTTTGCAAAGTACCACTGGAAGAAACCTATCGTATCGAAATACAATGAGCATCAAAAACAAAAAACATTGCATCCATATGTGTCTTTTCGAAAAAAACGATTAAAGTTTCTTACAAAAGAACAGAAAAAATACCGATCAAGCAACTCCAAGGAATCGTTTATTGGCTATACCGATTTTAAAGAGCGTGTTTCTCTGGATCCTCACGAATTGAATTACCATATGCTTGCCCTTGGGGGAACCGGTACCGGGAAAACGACACTCATTGCTTCGCTGATGGAAGTCGCCTTACGTAACGGGAAACCTGTTATTTTTCTAGATGGTAAAGGTGAGGTAACATCGATGCTTGCATTCAAGGCGCTTGCAGAAGCTTATGGGCGTAAGGTCTTTCTTTTTACAGAAAGTGATTCACTAACCTACAATCCGGTAAAACATGGTACACCTACTGAGGTTCGTGATAAATTATTGAATCTTTTTGAGTGGAGTGAGCCCTTTTATAAGACCTTCAGTTCTCGATATTTACAGTTAGTTGTGAAGCTCATTGATGAGGTTAAACTTCCCCGAGATCTGCAAACCATATATGATTTGACATCCATTGCCCTTGTTAACGATCTCTTCAAGGAGCAATATGAAGAGCAGGAAATTGAAGAAGAAATTTTGGTTGAGTCCAAACGTGCAGAAAAAACTAATCGGTATGAAGATTTAATCTCGGATTTTTTTGAACCGGACGAAGAACAATCAAAATCTGCTATTGGAGGAGAGGAGGTCAAAATTCAAAAACGGACAATCAGGGCATTACGAGAAGAATTAAAGAAGATGAAAGAAACGTTTGATATGGATTTTTCAGACAAGGATTCCCAACGATGTTTAAGTGGTTTACGGAATCAGTTAGGCGAACTCATCGAATCAGATCTTGGTCATCTTTTTATAGAATCGGATAAGGGGATCGATCTCAAAAAAATAACGGATCAAAACGATGTCGTCATTTTCAGTATCTCAGGAAGCCGTTACCGCGACTATATTCAAAAACTTGGCCGGATGTTGGTCCTGGATGTCAACAGTTTAGTCGGTTATCGGCAGACGGTTGGGAAAAAACCGATTTTTACCGTCTACGATGAATTCTCAGCTTATGGGAATGCGGAGATTGTTGATATTGTTAACAAGGCACGATCAGCAGGCTTCGAATGCATTATTTCAACCCAATCATTAGCTGACATCGATGCTGTGGATCCTACACTCACAGATCGTATTTTAACAAATTGTAACACCCTTGCTACTGGTCGTGTGAATGCGTCAAAAGACGCAGAACGGATCGCCGACCTGTTCGGAACCTATACCGATAATGAAATCACACAACAGGTTGAAAAGCAAAATAACTTCCGTCGAATCGAAAAGGATAGAGGAACGGTTCGGCAAGTTGATCGTTACAGAGCCCATCCAACCGAGATTAAGAACTTACAGATAGGTGAAATCTTTATTAGCCGAAAAATGAAAGAAGAGAACATAGGAGAAACGTATTTTAGAAGAGTTTATGTACGGAATTCGCTCAATCTGGAGGGATTGAATGGAAATTAAGAATAGCTTCAAGAGAAATGCCGGACAGGTAAGGAAAAAAATCTTTAAAGATGAACGGCGTTTGGTTTCCTCACGATTTAACGCCAGGACTGTGTTCACATTTGGATTTTGGGTCGTTTTAATTACCGTGATTTTCTGTTCTTTTCTATCGTTTTATCGAACTAACTTTTTGAATGAGCGTGTTAATGCGTATCAAGATGAAACGCAATCCAAAATTGATAGCCTAAACGAAGTTGGTTTTACGAACTCCCCTGCAGGAGAAATGTACTCAAAAAACTTCCTCATAACCTACATTAATATTCCGAAAGACCCTGAGCAACGGGAAAAACGAAACAATGCTCTACAACCCTATCTAGCAGAAGGTTTAACTCTTGAGGAACTAGAGAATCTTTCAGATTTCAAAGGGGAGCGTGCATTAGAGGAAATCAATCTTTACGATGTAAAAGATGTTCAGGAGGATTCCGCCAAGTATGTCTACCGGATCAAATACAAATTAATCAATGGTGTTGAGCAAAACAAAAAGGAAGAGGTAAACGGAACAGACAGTAAAGAAAAAACGGAAACTGAAAAGATAGCTTATAATGAGAATCCGATCAAGACGATAGAAGTGATGATTGTTGTTCCCATCGGTACAGATGGCCAGTCATTCAATGTGGTTGAGCAGCCTTACTTCCAGGCGGTCCCTGGTGATACACGTCTTACGGCAATTGAGGATAAAACGGATCCATCAAAGAAAAACACACAAATTGAACAGGAAATGAAACGGTTTGTGACTCAGTTTTTTACATCTTATACCGAGAATACGGTTGATGAAATGGCCTATTTGATGGAAAAACCGGAGAGTTTGAAAGATACATACTCGTATAAGGGTGTTGAAGATTTTATTGTCTATAAAGGTGAAAAGAAGGGTCAATACAAGGTGAAAACCCTTGTTCATCTTAAAGAGGATAAAAGCGGAGTGGTCATGAAACTTCCGTTTACGCTTATCGTTAGCAAGGAAAACAATAAATTTTATGTTCAAAAACTCAAACATACTATTGGAGGTTGATGGAAATGCCAGATATTACAGGTCTTACGGAATATATCTCTTCACAGGTTGCTGCGGTCTTGTTCATTATTATGATCGTTATGATCGTTCGAGCGTTTATATCACAGCGTTGGAGCATGTTCTTTTCCAGCTTTATCTTTGCGGTCGTGTGTTACGTGATTGTAACGAACCCTGGAGAATTTGAAAGCCTGGCCAATGCGATTTGGAATCAGGTCAAAAGCGGTGGTTTAAATTGAGGTCAGGTGCCTATAACTACCGAAAATTCTTCAAATACCCCTTGAAGATCTGGAAGTTTGGAAAAGGGGATAAATCCCTTGTTTTTTCGAAGGGTATTGAAATTAGACAAATCATCGTGGCGGTATTTCTATTCGGTTTGTTATTTCTCTTCAGAGGAACCATCAATGAGGTGCTGCCGACCACTTTACAAGTAGCCTTTTATGCGGTGTTGCCTTGGATCATTGCAGGGGCGATCTGTCGAAGTCGATTGGATGGCAAACGGCTGGATCGTTTCTTTATCGGGTATTTCCGCTATTTGTACAATCGACGATTCAGTTACAGCAGTCATAAGCCGGTTTACCAACCCCAAATGAAGAAAGCACAGTCTTACGATCGATTTGAATAAGGTGGTGGATCCATGTTACAGTTTCCGATTCAATCTTATCAAGAGAACGTCCTCTATACCCATGACACGGAAGCCTGGGCGTATTACCGGCTACAAGAAAATACAGTTGGGATCAACGAACAGGAAGCTGAAAACAACCTCGTCAACCGCCTCCAAAGGCTTGCCTGGCAATTGGCCACCTTCGAGGAAATTGACTATAAAATTGTTCCAATCCCCGTTGATATTAATCAACGAATGGATCGCTTGCAGGAGCAGTATGAAGGCCAGTATGCCGAAATTGGACACTATTATGCGGAACGAGCCAAAGTGATTTTACGTGAGGAAGCCGAAAACGTCGTGGACTATAAGTTTTTCATCGGCGTTAAATTGAAACGGCGAGAGTTGGATGAGAGCCTCATCCATACCGTTTCTTCATCATTCAAGAGTATGAACCGTTATCTACAAAGGCTCGCAGGTTTTAAAGGGCATGAGGTCGATGATGTAACGGTCAGTCTGTTCAAAGAATCTGAGGAAGAGGTCTTTATAACCCTTTTGAATTATCTAGGGGCTTATCGGGTGAAAGAAAAGGAATTACGCTACATCATCCGTCATCAGTTTGTCAGAGGTCAAGCACAACCAGACGGAGAAGGGAGCCTTTACCACCTTACGGAAGGGATTCTCGACCCAGGGAAAGCAGGCTATGTACATATTAAACAGTTGGATCAGGAGTCATGGTGTGCTTTTCTCCCTGTCTCTGATTTTCCGATCGATCTCAGTTATAAAGAATGGGCTTACTTTTTTCAATCCTATCCTTTTCCAGTCGAGGTCAATATGCGTACGGTCTACAAGAGGAAAAAAGAAGATGTAAATCAAACCAATACGATTAAAAAACGTTTCCGCGATCAGGATGCACAATTGATTGAAGCAAACGAAGACGACGACAGCTTAATCAATACAGGACGTGAGTTGTTGCATGATCTAGAAAATCAAATCAAGAATCAAGGAAAACCTTTGCTCAGAACGCACATTCATTTTGTTGTTTATGGTAAAACAATAGAAGAAGTGCGAAAACGGGCCAGAAGGCTGAAAATGGATTTTAGAGACCAGCAAATCGAGCTTGTGCAGCCGTTAGCCGATCAACTCCTTCTCTTTCATCAATCCTTACCAGGAGCCAACATAGTAGCTGATGATTGGGAACAGATCCTAACGCCGGAATCCTTTGCGGAATCCCTCTTTACCCTGACACGGAAAGTGGGCAATACGGTAGGCTTTTATCTCGGGAAAAACATTTCGCATGAAGGAGAAAGTGTAGAGGGTTCACAATCTCTTGTCTTCTATCACCCCTTTCTTGCTCACTTAGGTTTGAAGGGTTCCAAGTATTCTTCCCCGCATGTCACCATTTCGGGCCCAACGGGAATGGGGAAGTCGTTCCTTTTAAAAGATATCTTACTAAATGTCGTCTTTTTCGGTGCAAAAGTCCTTATGACGGACCCAAAAGATGAAGTTGAAAAGAAGTTCAAACAGGCATTGACCCCTGAACTGGAACTGACTGCCCCCTTTTTTAAAGATCTGATCGAAAGCTTCAACTACATAACATTATCGAGTGAGAAGAAGGATGCCGGAAAGCTTGATCCTCTTACCTTCCTTGATGGCGAAGAGGCACAGGATGCAGCGGTCGGGGTACTGGAATACCTTTCCGAGCTGAAATCCAATGAACGGAATGTGAAAACGGCGATCTATAAGGCTGTACGCTATGTCATGCAGCAGGAGCAAAAGCCGGGGCTTTTAAATGTCGTCCGTTACCTGCAAACCTCAGAAGATCCAGATGTTCAAAATGTAGGAGACCTGCTTTATGAGATCGGGACGAACGGCGTTGCGAAACTGATGTTTTCGAATGGAGATGTAGAAGGGATCAGCCTGAATGAACAGGTCAACATCTTACAGATCCAAAACTTGAACCTGCCTGATGAAGGTGAAAAGGCGACGACAAGGGACGAACACATTGCAGTTGCACTCATGCAGCCACTTGCCAAATTCGCAACGAAGTTTGCTCGAGATGATTCCGTCGTGAAGATGACCATCTTTGAAGAGGCATGGATGCTGATGAATACAGGGGCGGGTGACAAACTCATCAACGAATTGCTGCGTACCGGCCGGTCTTTGCGATCAGCAGTTTATCTTATCACACAATCCACTTATGAATATAACAAGCCACAAATCAAAGAAAACATCGGGACAAAATTTGCATTCAAAGGGAAGACCAATGAAGAAGCAGGCAACATCATTGAGTTTCTTGGCATGGAGGATAACAAAGCTAATCGGGATCTATTAAAAAACCTGACTGAAGGCCAGTGTATCGTGGAGGATATGTACGGACGAACCGCTAAAATACAAACGGACGTCTTGTTTGACGAATGGATTAGCGCCTTCAACACAAAAGAAAACGATCGAGGAAGAGCTGAAACCGAGGAGGCGTTCATTTGATGAAAAAACTATCAATCATTCTATCTACTCTACTTGTCCTATTAACAGGGTGCAATCAGGGTCCTTCTCCTGAAGAAATTGCGAAAGTGGCTTATGAGTGGGAAAAGGCCAATTTTGATCGAAATTATGATAAAGAACAAGAGTTAATATATGAAAAAGGTTCGTATGAAATTCATAAAACTGCAAAGAAAATAGATTCAGGCTTACAATACGATGATATTCGTTTTGAAATTTATTATAGCGAAGAATCAGAACAATATTATGTCTTTGTGGATTTCGATAATCCAAATGGCGATAATGCCGTAGAAGACAATATTGTTTTTCGAAAAAAAGCTGATGAATGGAAGGTTGATACTAGTAAAAGTTTGGATATTAACCGCGAAGAGATCAAACAAAAATTTGAACAGGAAGCTTGTATCCACTGCGAATAAGGAGGAATTGGATGAAATTCCTGAAACGTGGTCTTGGCTTTTGTTTCATCATTTTATTCGTCGTGTTACCAACGGTATCTCTTGCGGATGATCCTTCCCCGACTGTCAAGAAAAAAGAGAAAACCGTCGGCCGTGTGATTCTGGAAAGTAAAGAATATCCCCTCGATCACTACAAGATGGAAGCCGACATCGGGGATGGACTGAAAGACGCTGGAGATCAAGCGCTGCATGCCATCAATCAAGGCATGTGGGGGTTCAATAAAACGATTGCGAGCTTTACCCTTTATTCAACGAATCAACTCATGTCTTTTGATTTAATCAGTACCATCATAAGTGAAGCAAGTATTATGAGTGAACGGATTTATGAAATCATGTCGGGAACCTTCTTATCATTGTTTGTCATTCTTGTAGGAGGGACCGCAGCATGGCGGTATTTCGTCAATCAACAAGTCGGACATGCGGTAAAAGCCATTATAGGTGCTCTCGCCATCATGGTGGTGACTTTCTGGTTTTATTCGGATACGACTGGGAACATCAAATGGCTCAATGACAGAGGAGCAGAACTCGAAGGGATTGCAAGTTCTGTAAACGTCCTGGTCAGCTCGGATGAATTTGACAGTAATGCAACGTATAACCCGAAAGAAGGTATTGCGGTACTCGACAACCAATTGTTTAACCTCATGGTCAAACGTCCGTATTTACTCTTGAATTATGGCTCAACAAAAGAATCGGAGATTGTAAGCGAAGATCCAAACCGGGTTGATAAACTCCTGGCAATCAAACCGTATTCTGAAGAAGGTAAAGAAGAAAGAAAAAGAATTGTGAAGGATGAAGTATCTAATTATGACAATAAACAAATGACTCCGGATTTCAGTGGAGAACGCTTTGGCTATTTAATTATCACGATCCTTTCAACAATTGCCCTTGCGATACCAGTTTTACTATTGGGCACCTTTAAGTTTCTGCTTCAAGTATGGTTCCTGGCCCTGGTGATCTTCACGGCTATTCCCCTAATTTTATCGATCATCCCGGCTTACAGTGAAAGCGCCTTGAATCACGGAAAGAAGCTCGTTGGAGTGCTGTTGATGAAAGCAGGGTTAGTGCTTTTAATTGCGGTAATTACAGGGATCATCACCTTGCTTTATGAGTCGGTCAAAGTCACGAATGGCGTAGAAGGTTATGGGTTTGTCGTCTTTTTGATCTGTATCACCATGTGGGGATTATTTAAATATCGAACCGAAATCTTTGAAGTAGCCTCTGCAGGGATGGTTCAAGGGCAACAAATTGTCGAAAGAACGACAACCAACACTTTTCACAAATTGGGGGATGCTGGCGGGAACGGATTCAAGGGTGCTAAGAGAATGGTAAGCCAAGCTTACCGGAACCACCAAAGAAAAACCCGTCATGACGAGCTTTTGGAAGGACGAAAAGCCCCTCCAAATGATGCCGTCAATAGCAGAGTTCGTTCTGAACACCGTAAAGCGGTCGGTGAAACGAATCAAAAAACGGGAAGCCATTTAACAGCATTGTCTAAAGGGGACTTCATACGTTCCTCTTCTCGAAATCCAGGAACGACCATCGTTAATTTGGAGGAGTATAAACAAGGAAAGGTTGAAAGAGCGAATGCTAACCATCCATCCAATCGTTCGACGGATCAGCCTAGAAAAAACAAGCCTTCCAGTCAAACAACGGGTGGAACAAGTCGATCTTCTCAACGTAAATCTTCAGGGAGCATGGATAGTAAAAATGAGGTAGCATCTTCAAGAGACCCCTCTAAAAACCTTACGAAATGGGAAGCACAACAACAGATCAATAGAAAAAAAGCCAAACAATCCACTGAAACACACAAGAGGTCAAAAAGCCGGAAACCAAAGTCCCGTGATCCGAAACGACGAAAATGATGGATAAAAGCAGTTTGATAAATCATATCCGCTCATGATCCATGACGGGTTATTCGACTGAATTGCTTTTAGAAAGGAGCGCATATGCAAGGTGTTCTAAAGAAAGGTACAAAAGCTACGGGTACATTTGCTATTCTGAAACATCCCTTAACTTGGATACTTGCAGGGCTCTTTCTTCTTCTTATCTCTCTTTTCGGGGTCGCGTTATTCATTTCAATCAGTATTGGTGGAGTGAATCAATTTGAATCTGGTATGACTCGCGAAGAAGCTGACCGAACCGCCCAGGTATCAGCAGAAGTGATGCGGTATGAGCCTCTTGTACGGAAATATGCGAAAGAATTTGGGGTTGATGACTACGTAGGGCTGATCATGGCTCTGATCCAACAAGAGACCGGAGGAAGACATTTAGATGTGATGCAAGCTTCAGAATCCCTCGGGCTACCACCTGGAACCATTACCGATCCTGAAAATTCCATCCAAGTCGGTGTGAAGTATTTTGCAGAAATGATAAAACAAGCGAAAGGGGATATTCCTCTTGCCTTGCAGGGATATAACCTCGGGAATGGTTTCATCACTTATGCCTTAGAACGTGGCGGCTATTCCAAAGACATAACCATCGAGTTTAGTGAAATAATGGCGAAGAAGATGGGATGGAGCCGGTATGGTGACGTAAACTATGTCGAGCACGTGCTCCGTTATTACAATACTGAAAATGGAACCGTTATGGTCAAGGGGGATGGTACACAATCGTTCGATGTAGAAGAAGTGCATTCGATCATGAAACAGTTTCTTGGCCAACCCTATGTATGGGGAGGACGAACACCCGAAGCAGGAGGCTTTGATTGTTCAGGGTTACTCGAATATGCGTTTGCACAAGTCGGCATTGATCTTTATGGGACAGCCCAATCGCAATACGATAAAACGATACCGGTTCCTGAAGATAAAATAAAGCCCGGTGACTTGGTCTTTTTCTCCACGTATAAGCCAGGTGCTTCCCATGTCGGAATGTATGTCGGAGAAGGGAAATTCATTAATGCCAATAGCAGCAATGGGATAACCTACTCATCTGTTGAAGAGTGGAAAAGCTTATATCCCTTTTTAGGTTTCAGGCGTATTCAGTAGTGGGAGGTGAAAGAGTCATGGAACCGGACCAAAAAAAGAAATACCTTTTACTAACGATTGGTTTTATCGCGTCTATTGTCATCATCATGTATGTGTCCAGCTTACGAATACAGTTACAAGAAGTGAGAGCGAATCAGCGTCATTATGAAGAGAAGATCCAATCTCTATCGGCTATCCAAAATACAGATGCCTTAAAGACCAATCGAGCCTTCCTAGAACGCTTTTTCACCTACCATACGACAGCCGAACGCTATCAAAACATACAGTCTTTCATGACTGATCAGGGATACAAGGCAACCCACCCTTCGGGAACAGAACTTCCAAATTCTGAACAATCCGTAAAGTCATCTATGGTCGGCTTAAAATCGTTTGAATATCAAGAATCAAAGACAGAAACTGAATTCTTCAATGAATTTAAGCTCAGTACAGAAATTAATGATGTCACCAACACGGAAACAGTCATTGTAAAAACATCTTTAATCTATGTGAAAGGGCAAGGGTGGAAGATTAATGATGTTGAGTATATCGGGCAATTAACAGGACGTGAATAATTTCATTAGAGGAGAGACGTTATGAAAAGTACAGGAGTAGTAAGATCATTTAATCATTCCTCGATGTGAATTTATTTGAAAAAACCTATATCATCAGTGTAGTGTTACGGGTAGAATGTAAGTACTACAGGCACAGTAACAGGATAACTGCTAACAAGTTTCTACTAAACTAATATATGTCATCTAATGTTGAAATATATGATACCTTAAATGTCAACGTATATGTATATAATCATATAGTCCAATTTGAGTTTTGTTAAGATAACGATGTCCAAGTAGCACGTATAAACAGACAGTTGATCTTCAGCAATCGGGCCATTTAATGGAATAAGGGGAAGAGTAAATAGATTTCACATCAAGTAGGGAGGTTGGGTTAAAAATTACTCAAGTAGATAGAAAAGAAAGTGAAGCAAAATAATGACTAGAATTCTTGGAACTGAAAAATCTACTCAAATTGGTTTTATGTATTTAGATTCAAAAGGTATTGTTGACTTTCATCAAGTCGTTGTTTCATAATTATTCATTGTTGTAATTGGATAAGGTTGGGTATTAGGGGAAGTAGAGTTCGGCAAAGTAAACTTTCTCAAGTCTTTCCGAATACGTTCTAAAAGGCAGTTTTCAATAAGACAAATGAGAAAACTAAAGGGGGACCCTAAAATCCCCCAAAAATAATTACTTCATATTAGAATCATGATTAGTATATTTATTTTGTATTAAATTTCTTCTAGAAACATTTTGGGCATCTAATCCCTTTTGGTTTAGCAACAATGCACCATGCTAAATTAACGAGAGAGAATAACATCTGAAATGAGAGGTCGATGGTCTGATGCTAGTGTTTCTATAATTTCTGATGATTCGGTTTGAATACCATGAGTTGTTAGGATATAGTCAAGTGTTCGATTGGGTTGATTTGCTGGGAAGGTGTTACCTTCATGATCATGTACTTCTTTCCATGTATCCTTGAATGTTGAAAACAACGGCGCTAACTCTGGAGATGTCGGTATTGCATTCATGTCACCAATTAAGATTTGCTCTTTATTGCTTTTAGACATTATGTTTAACATATCTTCTATTTGCATTTTTCGTATTTTTGGATCGGGTCTATAATCTAAATGAGTAGAATATACGTTGACTTTAATTCCCTTTACGTTAATTAATGTTTCTGCGAATCCAGGTAACAACTCAGGTTCTGTATTGGCTCCTTGTGTAGAAAGACGCGTAATTTGTCGATTTTCTACATTAAGAATTGGGTATATACTTAGAATTGCCACCCCAAATTGACGATTAGGCTGTCCTACCTGATCTGATGGAAAGTCATAGATTGGAGCGTAAAAATAATGCATATTAAGAGATTCAGCAAGTATTCTGATCTCGTTTTCAAAATAACTTCGATCTGCCCAATGTACATCTACCTCTTGCAATCCAATAATATCTGCTTTCGATTCACGAATAACATTAGCAATAGATTCTAAGTCATATTGATTATTCATGTTATGCCCGTAATGGATATTGTAGCTCATTACCCGAAGTTTTACGGATTTTCCGTTATTACCTTCTGCGGCATACGGAGTAGGTTGTAGAGATAAAAATGTCATAAACAACAACATTACTGCTAACCCAATTTTTTTTATCATATTGATTCTCTTTCCTCCTTTAAAAGATTGATAAAAGTCAATTGACAAACATTATTGTATAGCTTCCAACTTTTTAAGTCTATATAGGAAGTGAGAATTTTACTTATTTTTCACAATATTTACAATGGTAAATTTTTAGATAATTCAGATATATCGAATTGTGACAGTGTGCTTTCTCAAGCCTATCAGATTTGCTTTATTGGCTACCGAGAACGATTATTTTAGAGTTCTTCAACAAAAGGGCGCTTTAATGGAGCAACAAAAAAAGCCTAATTTCTCAGAATTAGAATGAGAAATTAGGTTTTTTATATTGGAATTTCCTTAACGTTTAACGTTGTAAATCCGTATTTTCCTGACGCTACTCCTTCCAGAAAAGGGCCCAGATTTTTAAGAAAGGAAATTAGATGGCTCATCTTGAATTGTAATTTATGCCAGAAAAGAGCAGTTTTCTTGAGCAAGCCACTTCAATTTAGGAGTAATATTATCAGGTTTGGCGTTTGTTCGGAAAAAGGACAAGAGCTGAAGGGGAAAAGGGGGATTCTATGAAAAAGGTTCTGTTGGTCAGTCTCGTAGTTCTTGGATTTGTTATGATTGCCAATTTTAATATGGGCGACAATTCTCTCCTTCAACGAAAGGAAGAGCCGACGGTCCACAACCCTATTCCGAATACGGTCTATGAAGAAGAAAAAAACGATTTGAAAGATGCCGTGAAGAGTCACTTAACACAATTAGAACCTGATATCTATGCGGTGTATCAAGGAGAAAAACTACGTCTTACAGCTATGGAATCGGAAGTGAAAGAAAGCATGAATTATAAAGACATCGCTTTTAAAGTTTCGTATCATATCTTATACGGAAAAGAAATCAATTACTAAAGAAAACTCTTATCTTGAATTAAAATGGAGACCTTTCGAACCACAATTAATCGCCTTTTATACTGGGAAGGCAGAGGATTACGTGTATCATGTACCAGATGGTATATATGTGACGGGAGTTAAAGGGCATTCAGGATTACAAGGGTTAACAATTTACTCAAGGGATATGACTGCAAACACACATATTATAAAAGTAAGAGTGAAAGAAAATATATTAGAAATTTACGTTGATCAAAATAATAACAGTTCCCATAACGAACAACATCTTGTATATCAGGTACAAACTTACAGAACCCCGCTCAAATATGTAATTTATAAAAATGGTAAATCAGTAAAAAGTAAAGAAATTCCATACAGTATTGAATGAAAATCCATAAACGAAAAGGGCTAAAACGAAGTGAAAAATAAGACACTCAATATGACACACTTTGAGTGTCAGGGTCAAACCTTTGGTATAGCTATTAGGGTTTCTTTGGAGGAGCTTTATGTTCATACTTTATAAGCTTTATCGGTGGAAGTTCACTGGGGAGGTTTTTCATTGTGTGACGTCTTGGTTCCACTGCAAAATAAAGCGTATCGATTCCCAGATGGGTTCCTTTTTTATCGGATGGTAGCAATGTAATTTTTATCGCGTAAGAAAAGTAAATACGATCATTCTTATTCCCTGGATGTTATTGTCATTTGTTGCTTGTACAATGTTTACCATATCGTGTTTCTTCCACCAAGGTGTCGAGTAACCATTAATGTTTTTATTTGGGTAATACTCTTGGACTGCTGTAATTATTTCATTATGATAAAGATCAAGTACAAAGTAACCAAATGTTTTATGATGATATTTACTTGATGTTGAAAATTCGGGAACTTGTTGTGAGACAGCATTATTTGCTTTAGTTTCAAATACAAATAAGGCACCACATAACGAAACAATAATAAGAGTAATTATTAAGGTTTTTTTCAAAAAAACACCTCCTTACGATTAATGGTATGATTTGTGAAAATATGCTTTTTTATACTTTTATACAGGGGTACCGCCAACATTTTAACGAAAATATACACTATAACATTATTTGGAACATAAAAACCGATTTTCCCTACGCTAAGGGATAATCGGTTTTTATGTACAATGACGGTAACGTCTGTAAACTAGTCATGCTACTGATATCGAACTTATACTCACCCAGAAAGTTTATGTGCTCCCATAGTAGGAATTGAACCAACTGAAACACCAATATTGGTTGTGAAATCCCGTGGACATTTTAGGGCGGCATTTGAAGAATTTCAAAAAGGATTATAGAAGTATATAAAAAAGATGAACTGTTTTTTAGATCTTAGAAGGATAATTTATAAAAGTTTGATCAAAAATCCTGTTATATGCAGGATTTTTTCTTATTCCACAATCGGGCCATTTAATGGAATAAGGATTCGCTACTTCAGTAAGATGTAAGTTTAACCTATTTAACCAATTCAATTACGAAAAGAGATGCAAATCTCACCTCTTTACAGTTTCAAATGTCACCACGAAGTTGTTTCCTAAGCATTTGTTCTTTTTTGGATATATTATCTGAAAAATTCTGTATAAAGTTTAGTTGTGAAAATCCTTGACCTAGAGTGAACTCTAGGTCTTACACTAAAAATATCTTAAATAGAGAAAGGATTTCAGATATGTTAAATGTTGTAGGAAAAGTAATTATTTTAACCGGAGCATCTAGTGGAATCGGAGAAGCCACAGCAAAAGTACTTGCAAGCAACGGTGCTAAAGTTGTTCTTGCTGCAAGGCGTGAAGAGCGTTTGCGGAATCTTAAGTTAGCTCTTGAAAAACAAGGTGGCACAGTGGAATATAAAGTTACTGATGTAACTTCTCAAGAGCAGATGGAGGAGCTTGCCCGTTTTACTATCGATACCTTCGGACAAATTGATGTGCTGATTAACAATGCAGGAATCATGCCTCTTTCTTTTTTACACGAAAAGAAGGTAATGGAATGGGATCAAATGATTGATGTAAACATTAAAGGCGTGCTTTATGGTATTGGTGCCGTGCTTCCGTATATGCGAAAACGAAAACAAGGTCATATTATTGACGTTTCCTCGGTTACAGGTCACATCGTAAGAAAAACTTGGGCCGTCTATTCAGGAACAAAATTTGCCGTCCGAGCGATTACTGAAGCTTTGCGACAAGAAGAGGCAGAAAATAATATTCGTACAACGATAATTTGTCCTGGCGGAGTGAGAACGGAGCTAGTTAATACAATTTCAAATGAAGAAATTAAAAAAAGCATAAACGAGTCTTTGCAAATTGCATTACCACCGGAAGCTATTGCCAACTCGATTCTATATGCCATTTCGCAACCGGAACATACGGCTGTCAATGAAATAATTGTAAGACCAACGAAACAAGAGCTATAGTATAATATTAATGATTGCTCACCTTTTTCTAGGTGGGTTTTTTACTTTAGCAAACAGATAAAATTGAAGGAAAACAACAATAACACAGCAAAGAAATTATTTGTTAAATTTTAATACTCAATGGACTACTCATAAGGAGGAATTAATTTGAGTTATACAATTGGTCAAGTAGCAGATAAAACAGGGCTATCGATCCACACATTGCGATTTTATGAAAAGGAAGGAATTATGCCAATAGTTAATCGTAATGAAAGTGGCATACGTTTGTATGAAACTAAGGATATTGAAGCACTTGAATTTATCTGCTGTCTTCGAGCGACAGGTATGACAATTTCTGATATTAAGGATTTTGTAAGAGAGAGCAGAACGATTGAACAGCGTATTGAAATACTTGAGAAACAACATGGAAAAGTACAATCACAAATAGATCAATTTATCTCGTATCAAGCCATGATTAATCGTAAACTTGATATATATAGAAATAAGACAGACACAATCTAGCTAAATCATCAATCTAGAGGGTTTCTAGAGTTCAATAAGTACTAGCCAGCTTCAACAGCCTTTGATCTTCAACAATCGGGCGCTTTTCCCTAATAAGGAATAGCGCCAATATCACATAGAAGGGCCATTTTGTAAAATAAATATTCTTAAACTAACGGGCGGGAGAATCAAATATTATATGAGTAAAAAAGTGAAAAAAATCAGTTGGTGGGCTGGGGGATTCATTGTATTTATTGTAATTTTTATTTCTATAATGACTTGGTTTTATCCATACTCCCCTTTCAGTGTTAATAAAAGTTATGCTTACAAACCTGACAAAATTTTATTTAATGGTAAAAGCTATGAACAAATTCTAAATGAATTTAAAGCTTCCTACGAAAAAGACTTAAAAGCAGATGCAGATAACAAATATCCAAATCTAACAATAAACCGAACACAATATATATTACCGATTTTTGAACAAGATTGGTTAATCAATGAAAGTTCTGTACCTATTGATGCAATGAAATTAGATATGATGCTTTTTGAGGTACAGCAGGTTAGAGAAGTTTTGCTAAACCTTGATGTTCAAGTGGATTATACAAGTGAACAAAGAAGGTATTTAGTTGATATGATAAGAAGTATAATATCATTAGAAGACAATATTATTGAATTGCAAAATGAAAATTACGCGTCGAGAAAAGAGCTTAATCGTCGATTCGACAATCTTTATGGAGCTTTTACATCTAACTTCAGACGTTTTTCTTCTTTTTATAAGTGGGGATAGCATCAGGAAAATGCGGATATACAACGTTTAGGAACCGATTTTTTAATTGGCTTATTAAAGCTAACGCCCCCGTTATTACAATAAGAAGTTTTGAAATTTTGTATCTTAACGTTATTTTCTGTTATTATCCCCTTATGTAAACTTTCGGAGGTTACCTCAAAGGACGGTTTTGCCCTGTGGGGTTGCCTTTGGGAGTTTGAGGGTTCAGAGGCTCGTTGTCAATCGAACTGTGGAATAAGAAGCGAACGGCAGCCAATAGAATCTAATTTATTGAATATTAATATTCAATAAATAGAAATATATGAACGACTATTTAACGATTATTCAACGTCGTTCATGAATAAGGCAGGAAAAACCTTTATATTCGTATTATTATTTAATATATGGACGAGTTATAAATGATGACGTGAACGGAGGGGAAACAAGTGGAAAAGGACTGGTATACTGTCACTGAGATAGCAGAAAACTAGTATCCCTGCTGATACCGTTAGGAGATATGTACGCAGTCATCGAGGTTTTTTAAAAACACGTAAACGAGCAAATATTTATCAAATACATATAAGCTCCTTGCCGATCGTTTAGGAGATTCGGCGTTTATATGATGAGGGACTAAACGCACAGGACTTGGATGAACGGCTTGCTAATGTGCATCCCTTCACCATTGAAGTGGTAGACGAGGTTAAACAAACACGTCAAACGATTGATGTTGCCCTGGCATTGGATGAAATGAAGGAAGGTCTTAGAGAAGCTGTAAGTCATCTACAAGAGGAAAATAGAAAACCATATAATGAGTTAGCTTCTACCAAAGAACTGTTAGAATCGTATAAAAATAGTCATGAACGAGGGTTAAAAGAACTTAAACACACCGTTAATGATAGTTTAGTAAATGTTGAAAAACAGCGTGTAAAAGACGTAGAAACAATAAATAACAGCATGAACGATATGAAAGAAGCCTTAAACGAGGTCTACGCTAACTCTTGAAGAAGTAAGAGCAGCCATGAATCCACCTTAACCAAAAGGATGGTTCTCACGACTGTTTGGCAGATAATTGCTTGTTTTCGTATCATTTTGAAGAAGTGAGGGATAATACTTGAGTTTTAAACTTAACATGAGTAAAGAAGCACCACCTCTTTATATCCAAATTAAGCATGATTTAAAAGAAAAAATACATAAAGGCATTTGGGAGCCTGGAGAGAAAATTCCAAACGAATTGGATCTTTGCAAAGTGTATGACGTAAGCCGGACGACAGTGAGAGATGCCATAAATGAATTAGTTTGGGAAGAATATTTAATACGTAGAAGAGCAAAGGGGACGTATGTTTTACCTCAGAATGAAAAATTAGATAATAAGGATGCATATTTTACGTATCTCCGAAGCTTTACCCATGAAATGGAGGATATTAGGGGTGAAGCCAATACATTATTGGCGGAAATCTCTCTAATAAAAGCGAATGAACATATAGCAAAAGCGTTAGAAATAAACGAAGGAGATGTAATCATTGAATTAAAAAGGATAAGAGGAATTGGTGATTTTGCAGTAGTTTATTTTAAGACATACATGAAAAATAACTTAAACTTATCATTAGATTCTAAAGAATACTATGGCTCCTTGTATGAATTGTTAAGGCAAAAAGGGGTTAGTATTAGTAGAGTAAAGGAGTATTTAGAAGCGATTAATCCCGATGAAGAAATTCAACATAGGTTAAATATTAAAGAAAATACTCCTGTTTTAAAAAGAGTTCGAAATACCTATAGCAGTAATAGGGATTTTATAGAATACACGGAGGGTTATTATATTGGAGATCAGTATAAGTATTTTGTGGACTTAAAATCGAATACTTAAATTGTGAAAATTAAAAAAACTTGGTTGATTATGTCACTATGTTATGACATAATCTAATCAAGATCAAACGAGAAAGTGTTTACAGTTTTTGGTAGAATATTATGTTATAACATTACTACAAAGGGAGTATTGAGATGACAACGTATGATAAGTATCCGGAAATAAATGTTAATGGAAAAAATTTATTTACTTGCGAAGGATATGAAAAAATCGTTACTGAGTTACAGCGAAAGTTAACTAGCTTTCCAGATAAACAGATTTTGGTAATAGATTGTTATCCTGGTGTTAGATATCAAGAAATTTTAAATGATTTAATAGAGCCTCTAAAACCAGATTTACTTATTCACTCAGATGATTTGGCCTATTCTGGTGAAGAAATTTCGGAAAAAATCCAAAGGAACTTAACGGATGATCGCGTGTTCGGTGTTTTATCATGCCATAGGCTGGAAGAGTTTTTCGACGAGAATAAAGTCGGAAATGCCAGGGAGAATATTGAGAATATTCAATCAGGATTAGTTGTCATTTACGGAGTCGGTGCGTCGTTGGTTCATGAACCAAATATTTTAATGTACTTAGATTTGGCTCGATGGGAAATTCAGCAAAGGTATCGATCAAAAGAGATAGGCAACTGGAAAATGGAAAACATTGATGAGGATATTTTAAGGAAATACAAAAGAGGGTATTTTGTTGAGTGGCGGGTAGCGGATCGACATAAGAAAACATTATTTGAACGTATGGACTTCCTGTTAGATACAAATAAAAAAAACAGTCCCAAAATGATTTCGGGTGAAGCGTTCCTAGAGGGACTGAAACAAGCAGTTAACCGCCCCTTTCGACTTGTTCCATACTTTGATGCAGGCGTTTGGGGCGGACAATGGATGAAAGAGGTTTGCGATTTGAATCGTGAACAAGCCAACTATGCATGGAGTTTCGACGGTGTCCCAGAAGAGAATAGTATTTATTTGAAATATGGAGATATAAAAATTGAGGTGCCATCTCTTAACCTAGTATTCAGACATCCGACTGAGCTGTTAGGTGATAAGGTTCATGCAAGGTTTGGGACAGAGTTTCCTATTCGTTTTGATTACTTAGATACAATGGGTGGAAGTAATTTGAGTTTGCAAGTACATCCATTGACTGAATACATTCAAGAAAATTTTGGAGTCGCCTATACACAAGATGAAAGTTATTATTATATGCAAGCTAAAGAAGATGCTACTATTTATTTAGGCTTGAAAGAAGGTGTAGATAAAGAAGAACTCATACGGGATCTAAAAAGAGCTGCTGCTGGAGAAATTACTTTTCCTGATGAAAAATATATTAACAGAATACCAGCAAAAAAACATGATCACTTTCTAATTCCTGCTGGTACAGTTCACTGTGGTGGAGCAAATGGTGTGATTTTGGAAATAAGTGCAACCCCTTACATATTTACCTTTAAACTTTGGGATTGGGGAAGAGTAGGCCTTGATGGTTTACCTAGACCTGTTCATATAGAACATGGTGAAAAGAATATTATCATGGAACGAGATGAAGTATGGGTAGAAAGAGAACTAGTTAATCAAATAGAAAAGATTGAAGAAGGTGAAGGATGGGTTGAGGAGAGAACTGGGCTTCATAGTACGCAATTTATTGAAACAAGACGTCATTGGTTTACAGATAAGGTTACCCACCATACTAATGGAAGCGTAAACATGATGAATCTGATCGAAGGTGATGAAGTAGTCATTACAAGTCCTGAAAATACTTTTGAACCATTTTATGTACATTATGGTGAAACATTTATTATTCCAGAAAATGTTAAGGTGTTTGAAATTGCACCTTCAGAAAATGCGAAAGCAAAGGAATTTGCAACTATTAAAGCCTATGTAAGATAAAAAAGGAGTGTTCAAAATGGGGAAAATGAAAAAAATTATGGTCTTACTTTTAGCGATGTTTGTCCTTTTATCTGTGGCAGGGTGTGGAAAAGAGCAGGAAGCAAAAGATAGCAAAACGGTGGAAATGCATGCGGATAAAGACTTAGAAAATGATATGAAAACAGCCAAACCAATTTTAAACGAGAAGTCGGGACTTGATTTAAAAATTGTTATTACCCCTGATTACACTGCGTATCAAACCAACATTCAACAATCACTTGGTACAAACAATGCTCCAGGGATTTTTACTTGGTGGGCAGGATCACAATTAGAAACACTAGTGAAAAATGATATGGTAGAAGATCTGACAGATCAGTGGAATAAGTATTATCTTAAGAATGGAGTTAGTGAGGAAGTTGCCAAAGCATTAACAGTAGATGGGAAAATTTATGGAGCACCATTAAATATAATCTATAACGGAGTTTACTACAATAAAGAAATATTTGAAAAATATGGACTAAAAGAACCAACAACATTTGAAGAATTTCTTGCTTTATGTGAGACCTTAAAGAAAAAGGGTATTACTCCTATCGGTATTGGGAATACATGGCAATCTTTTTCCTGGCCACAAGCATTGATGGGAAGCATGGATCCAGATCTTTATGACGAGTGGACAAGTGGTAAAATTCAATTTACTGATAAACGAGTGAAAAAAGTATTTTATCAATGGATAGACATGGTTAAAAAAGGTTATTTCTCTAAACAAGAGCAAGATCAACCAAAAGATTTTGCTACTGGAAAAGTAGCAATGATTTATAATGCAACTAATTTATTGCCTGGTTTTAGAGATGAGTATGGAATGAAGGCTGGAAAAACATTTGATATTTTCACACTTCCATCTGCAACTGCTGAACAAAAATCAACGATTTTCTATGAAGTAGCACCATTTCTTGTTGCTAAAAATAGTGACCAAAAAGAAAATGCGAAAAAGATTTTACAACATTACTATGAAAAAGATGTACAGCAAGCTTATGCAGATAAAACAGGTACGTCTTCTATATCATCAGTTGAAATGAAGGACTCTATTAGTAAAAAAATGTCTGAACAGGCCAATGACACTACTAATTATAATTTGAAGCTTAGATATTATGAACAATTTGCACCAGCTGTTGTTAATCTGTCTATTGATGAATACTGGAAAATTTTCGCGAACCCTACAAAAGAACAGGTAGATAAGAGTCTCGAAGCTATTCAAAAAGAACAAGATAAGCAAAAATAAAAAAGGGTGATTATGTTTTTTATCAATCCATTTATGAGGGGTGTATTTTTATTTAAAAGGGGAGGCTTAATTATGCAGGTATTAACGAGCGAGAAAAAGAAAAATGAGGTAATAAAAAAGATAGTGCCTAATCAAAAGGGAAGGGGGAGACTAAAAAAGATAGTACCCTATCTATATATATTACCAGCAGCTATTTTAGTTTTTACCTTTTTTGTAAGTTCCACTATATTTACCTTTTATACCAGTTTTACTGATTGGAATGGTATGGGTGAAATGAATTTTGTGGGTCTAACAAACTATATTGAACTTTTTAAAGACGGCTACTTTCTACATGCTATACTTAACACGCTCATTTGGGTAATAGCCGCCTTTATTATACCAGTATTGATTCCTTTAGTAATGGCTATTATGATCTTTAACAGTCGGCACGGTACAACATTTAAAAATTTATTTTATCTACCTAATGCAATATCACCAACTATCGGTTCTCTCATAATAATGGCACTTCTTTCTACGTACGGTCTTCCAAAATTACTGGGAATGTTAGGTTTTGAATCTTTGAATCAAGACTGGTTAATTATTCCTTACGTTAATACATTTGTAATGATTGGAGCAGGTGTGTGGCAAGGGATTGGCACAAATTTAATTTTGTATATTGTTGGGCTTAGTAATATTCCTACTGATCCGATTGAAGCTGCAAAAATAGATGGTGCCTCAGGATTTAGGCTTTATAAAGATGTTGTCATCCCGTTACTGAAGCCAACTCTAGTCATTGTATTATTAATGTCGATAATTGGGAGTTTTAAAACATTTGATGGGATTTGGGTAATGACCGCAGGGGGACCTTATCGTACATCAGAAACCCTTGCAGTAACCATGTACAAAGAAACGTTTGTTAATGGTAAATATGGATATGGTTCTAGTGTTGCAACCGTATTATCTATCATTGTTTTATTTATCTCATGGTTTTATCTTAAACGTACATTTAAGGGAGAGGAAGTATAATGGAGGGACTTCGAAAGAGTAATTCGAAATTATTAAGTGTTGTACTTAGTATACTTGCTTTTTTGTGGGTTTTCCCATTTCTATTTGTACTGATTAATTTCGCAAAAAGTGGAACAGTATATAATTTAGGGGATTTTTGGGATATTCCGAAAGAATTCTCTATAGGTGAAAATATAGAATATATTAATGATAGAATATCAATCTATATTAGTTTCTTTAATAGTTTATTTTATGGTGTTGCGGGCTCTGTGTTATCCATTATTATTGCTGCTTTAGCAGCATATGGTGTTACAAAGTTAAATATAAAAGGAAAGTTTTATTGGTTTTTATTAATATACAGTGGTACAGTTTTTCCTTTTCAGATGTACTTAGTTCCCATATATCGTGCATATGTAAAGACAGGATTATATGATACTCAATTTGGAATGATACTGTTTTATGCAGCTATTAGTATCCCATTTTGTACATTTGTTTTGAGGAATTTTTTTCAAGCAACTTCAAATTCGTTGAGTGAGGCTGCAAAGATAGATGGAGCTTCAGATTTTCAGATTTTTTATAAAATCTATCTTCCAATGTCAAAAGCACCAATAGCAGCATTGTTTTTATTCCAATTTTCTTTTATTTGGAATGACTTGTTGTTTGGACTTACCTTCAGTAAATCAGTGGGTGTACGACCAATAATGCCTAACTTATCAGCTTTAGCTGGAACAGGTGGTGCAATTGGTAACGTTCCGGCCATGCTACTTGCTTGTCTGGTTGCATCAATCCCAACAGTATTTATCTATTCAGTGCTAAATAAACACTTAGAAAAAGGATTTGTAATGACAAGTAAATAGTGTTATCTATTTTACCTACTAAGCTTTGATTAATAGAATATATATGAATTTATCATTTAGGGGGAAGAGTTCAGTTATGAAAAAAGAACTATTATTTATTCACCATTCACATACAGATATTGGCTACACAGAGAGACAAGAGAAAATTACTCGTTATCATGTTGACTTTATTAAACAAGCAATTGAAATTTGTAACAAAATTGAAAAAGGAATCAAACCAGAGTGGGAAGGATTTCGTTGGGTTTGTGAAAATACATGGCAGGTGGAACAATTTTTACAAAATGCTTCAGAGCAAGAAAAAGAAGATTTTAAGTACTTTCTTAATAAAGGGTATATAAATATTTCAGGAAATTATTTAAATATGACTGAATTACTAGATGCTGATATTTTGACAGAAAAAATTCGTCGAGGTGTAGAGACTGTTTCCACATATGGAAAGAAACCTGTTTCTGCAATGACTGCAGATATCAATGGTTACGCGTGGGGATATGCAGATTCTCTTTATGATAATGGAATTGAACATTTATTTTCATGTATACATACACATCATGGAATGTATCCACTTAATAAAAAGCAAAATGCTTTTTATTGGGAATCACCCAAGGGGAATAAAGTATTAACTTGGGTTGGAGATATGTACTATATCGGTAATGATGTTTGTTTCGCCCCTCTTGGAGGTAATAGTTATAACTTTAGAGGCGATGATATGGAAAATTATGTTTACACAGATACTATGAAAGTTGCCGAGACAAGAATATTCCGTTATCTTGATGAGTTAAAAAAAGATGGTTATGAATTTTCTTTTGTCCCATTTACAATCTCTGGTGTCATGACTGATAACGCACCACCGAATGGGAAAATCATGGAATTTATTCATTCTTGGAATGAGAAACATGGTGATGATACTCCTGCAAGAATGGTATCACTAGATGAATTTTTTGAAAAATTAAAAAATGAATCTATTGATATTCCGACATATCGTGGAGATTGGAATGATTGGTGGGCAGATGGTGTTGGTTCTACAATGGCTGCAGTGAAAAATTTCCGTGAAGGACAGCGTAATTATCAACTAGCAAATAAACTAGCGAATAAAAATATTAAGCTGAATGAAGAGTTGAAAAAAGAAGTAGAAGATCAATTATTACTTTATGCAGAGCACACTTGGGGATACTCATCATCAGTTTCAGAGCCATGGGCGACGCTGGTGAATGATTTAGACTTGCGTAAAACCGGTCATTCAATTCAGGGAACCGTAGCTGCAGCAAAAAATTTAGATATCTTACTAGAACAAAAAGGCGCTGTTTCAATTTCAACCAATCATAATCAACAATTTAAAATTATTAATCCGCATGAAGAAAAGATGAAAGATACTGTTAAATTATTTGTAGATTTTTGGGAATGTATTGAAGGAAAACCAGCTGAACCAAGTAATTTTGATAATGAGATAGAAATAGTTGATGAAGAAGGAAGAGTGTATCCATCACAATCAATAGTTGTTGCGAGAGGAATTGATGTAGAAGTACTTGTTGAGTTAGATGCAAAAGAAGAAAGGTTACTATCTATGAAACGGAAAGAACAACAAGAAGTATTTGTTCCGAAACGAAAAGCGGTAATTGGAGCAGAAGGTGTAAGGGATATCGTTCTGTATGAAGAAATGGAATCGCTAAAAAATAGTTTGTATCAAGTTCGTACTGAGTACTTTACAATTATGTTAGATGAGGAGATTGGCATTCAAGATATTCTTGATAACGCTGATCAAAAATCGATATTAAATGCTAAGTGTAAACATAAAGCTTTTTCAGGTATTTATGAGAGAACCCCAATTCAAACAGATCCATATATGGAGCGCCGATTAATGGGGAGAAATCGAAAATCTCCATCAACAAAACGCTTTGTATCTAAAGTAAAAAATATTAGTAAAGTAATGGACGGTGATTTATTTACAACAATAGCAATTGCTTTTGAACTAGAAGGAACAGAAATCTATGAAGTACATATAAAAGCATATTATCAACTGCCTAAATTAGATTTTAGTGTCCGTTTGCATAAAACATCTAGTTGGAATCCTGAAAATCTTTATCTGTCACTACCATTTTCAACAAATGAAACAGAAGAACTATGGTTAGAGAAATCTGGGTGTGTTATTCGCCCTGGCATTGATCAGTTGCCATACTCTAACACAGAATTCTATTTACTACAGGATGGACTAGCGTACATTTCTAATAATAAAACTCTACAAATTGCATTGAAAGATGTACCTTTAGTTACTCTTGGAAACCTTGAAAGCCACCCAATTGTACTTGCAGATAAGAAAGAAGAATTGCAACATCAACCTTTATATTCATGGGTAATGAATAATTTTTGGGAAACTAACTTTAAAGTAGACTTATCTGGTTTTTATGAATTTGATTATTCAGTGAAATTACAAAATCAGTCCCTTTCCCCAAAAAACGCAATTAAAAATTGTAAGGAAGTAAATCAAGGACTGATTGGAATTCGCGTGAAATAGGAGGGCTGACTAATGGAAACGGGCTATATGGCGTAACGCCAGCGAAACGGAAAAAAACCACGCTAAGGATTTTTGAATCATTTTAGTCCCAGTTTAAATTGTGTTGTATGTCAAAGTAAGTCATTTCAGTAAGTTGTGTTGCATTAGCAGCCGTTTTCATTGATGCTTTTAGGTTCTAATGCAACACAAATGATGTTGTGTTGTATTAAATGATCCTTAACGGGGTAAAAGCCATAGCATTTCAGTCGAAATTTGCTTAACGTGGTTTTTTTCCAAAATGGTGGCGGTACCCCTATATGATAATGGAGGGGAGATAGCTATGAAAAAGGAATTGTTATTTATTCATCATTCTCACACAGATATTGGCTATACAGAAAGACAGGAAAAAATTGCTCGTTATCATGTTGACTTTATTAAACAAGCAATTGAAATTTGTAACAAAATTGAAAAAGGAATCAAACCAGAGTGGGAAGGATTTCGTTGGGTTTGTGAAAATACATGGCAGGTGGAACAATTTTTACAAAATGCTTCAGAGCAAGAAAAAGAAGAATTTAAATATTTTGTTGAAAAAGGGTATATAGATATTTCTGCCAATTATCTCAATATGACAGAATTACTTGATATTGATATTTTAATAGATAAGATTGGCCTTGGCATCGATAATGTATCTTCGTTTGGTAAGAGACCTATATCTGCGATGACAGCTGATATTAACGGATACGCTTGGGGGTATGTTGATGCTCTTTTTAATAACGGAGTTGAAAACTTATTTTCATGTATTCATACACATCATGGGATGTATCCTCTTAATAAAAAACAAACTGCTTTTTACTGGGAATCGCCAAATGGAAATAAAATATTAACTTGGATAGGCGAGCACTATCATACAGGAAATGAACTTTGCTTTGCACCAGGTGCAGGAACCACCTATACATTTAGAGGAGACGATGTAGAGGGCTTCGCTCATACAGATGAAATGAAGGTGGCTGAAACAAGGGTATTTCGTTATTTAGAACAACTAGAAAAAGAAGATTATGAATTTTCCTTTATCCCATTTATGATTTCGGGTACCATTACGGATAATGCACCTCCGAATGGGGGAATTATGGAATTTATTCATTCTTGGAATGAAAAATATGGTGATTTAGCACCTGCAAAAATGGTCACTTTAGATGAATTTTTCACCCTCTTGAAAAAAGAAGCTACAGATATTCCAACATACCGTGGAGATTGGAATGATTGGTGGGCGGATGGTATTGGTTCTACAATGTCTGCTGTAAAGAGTTTCCGAGAAGGGCAACGAAATTATCAATTAGCAAACAAGCTTTCTAATGAAACTATCAAACAACATGAAGATTGGAAAAAAGAAGCTAAAGATCAGTTATTATTATACGCTGAACACACTTGGGGGTATTCTTCTTCTATTTCAGAACCGTGGGCAACACTTGTAAATGATTTAGAGTTACGTAAAACGAGTCACTCAATACAAGGTGCTGTTGCTGCAGCAAAAAATTTGGATCATTTGTTAGCACAAAAAGGAGAAGTCTCAATTTCATCTAAACATCTACAAGAATATAAAGTTATTAATCCGCATGATGAGAAGAAAATAGATACTGTTAAATTATTTGTTGATTTCTGGGAAAATATTGATGGGAAACGTGTAGAACCAAAAAACTTTGATAAGGAAATTGAAGTAGTGGATCAAGAAGGAAATGTGTATCCATCTCAATCAATTGTCATTGCTAGAGGAATTGATGTAGAAGTACTTGTTGAATTAGAAGCAAAAGAAGAAAAAACACTTATGATGAAACGTAAAAAGCAATTGGAAATAGTAACACCAATAAGAAGTGCTTCTATAGGTGCGGAAGGTATAGATGACGTTGTTTTAAGTAAAGATAGAAAATCATTCAGCAGTAGCGTGTATGAAATCAATACGCAGTATTTTACCATTAAAATGAGTGAAGAAAAAGGTATAGAGGATATTGTTGATAAGGTAGATCAAAAATCATTATTAAATTCAAAACATAGACATGAAGCTTTTTCTGGAATCTATGAACGAACTCTTATTCAAACAGACCCTTGTAATGAGAGACGTGTAATGGGAAGAAATAGAAAAGCACCTTCAACAGAACGATTTGTGTCTAAAGTGAAAAACATAAGTAAAATAATGGACGGGGATTTGTTTGTAAGCATAGCGATTGCTTTTGAATTAGAGGGAACGGAAATGTATGAAGTACATTTAAAAGCTTATTATAAGTTACCAAAGATAGACTTTAGTATTCGTATTCATAAAACATCTAGTTGGAATCCGGAAAATCTCTATCTATCATTGCCATTTTCAACAAATGAGACAGAAGAGTTATGGTTTGAGAAATCTGGTTGTGTTATTCGTCCAGGTGTTGATCAGTTGCCATATTCAAATACAGAATTTTACTTATTACAGGACGGTTTAGTATTTATTTCTGATAATAAGGCACTACAAATTGCATTGACAGATGTTCCATTGGTTACGCTTGGAAATCTTGAGAGCCATTCAATTGTACTTTCAGATAAGAAAGAAGAATTGCAACATCAACCTTTATATTCATGGGTAATGAATAATTTTTGGGAAACTAACTTCAAAGTTGATCTATCGGGTTTTTACGAATTTAGATATATATTGAAATTACAACATCAATCACTTTCCCCAGATCAGGCATTAAAAAATTGCAAGGAATTAAATCAAGGTCTTATTGGAATTCGCATAAAATAGGAGGTCTAATCGATGGAGCAGGGTTACATAGTAATGGATGTAGGTGGTACAAACATTAAAACAGCAGTATTGAACTATGATGGGATACCTGTTTTTCGTGATACCTTTGATACCCAAGCCAATGAATCAGCAGGAAATATTGTGAATAACTTTGTCTCAATCATTCAACGTTTGAACAAAAAAAGTAAATTAGACATTATTGGTATTGGGATGGCTTTTCCAGGTCCATTTGATTATGAAAATGGTATCTCATATATGCAAAACTTAGGGAAATTTGATCAATTATACAAATTACCATTTAAAAAACTTTTGCAGGAAGTTATCCAAAAAGAGGGGGAATTTAAAAAAAATATACCTATTATTTTCGGAAATGATGCAACGCTATTTGGTTATGGTGTTGCACACTTTGATTCCGTGCAACTTGGAGAGAAAATATTGTGTATTACATTAGGTACAGGGTGTGGTTCAGCATTTATGGAAAATGGAAAAATTTCTAATGAAAATGGGATTCCAAAGAATGGATGGATTTATAATGTTCCTTTTAAGGATGGTGTTATTGATGACTATTTATCTGCTCGTGGATTAATGAGAATTGTTGATGAAATGAAATTGAAGGGCTACTTAGACGGGTCAGAACTGTTTCAAGCGAGTAAAGCTGGAGATCGAAAGGCTCTAGAGGTATTTGATAAATTTGGAGAAATCGTTAATAGTGCGATAACTCCCTTTATAACATTATTTCAACCTGAGAGAATTGTGTTTGGTGGACAGATAGCCAAAAGTGGAAAATACTTTTTGGAATCTCTTCAAAAGGAAAATAGGAATATTGACATTGAATCTTTAGTTGACAGTTCACTGTACACGATGCAAGGATTGTTAATTGAACTAAAGAAATATTCATGATGTTCCATCGCTAGGAAAGTGTTTACTCAGAATGTTATGTTAAATTAAAGAGAACCATATATTCTTAGAAAACTTTCTTTGCACGGAAGATAGTGAACGCCCCCCCTTACTTGGTAGAATGAGAAAAGGGGTCGTTCACATCAAGGGACAGGGGGAGGTAGAGGCCAATGAAAAAAAGCTTTTTTCTATACTATAGTTTAGGAAAATTTCATCCCTATTCTATTTCCGTTCAGAGAATGGGACGGATTGGTAATAAGTGAAAATAGAATAGGTTTTTTAGAGGATAGTATACCTGCTGTCCGCCATAAAAGGGGTAAGTCCGAGATAAATCCAAAAAACGTCATGTAAATGGAATTAAATGTAAATACCCATAATAGTTCTGAAAATTTCCTATACAAAGCTGACCTAGAGATATTCGTTATTTCGCAAATTTGTTTTACAGTCATTTGACCTTCTCGATAAAGTTTTATCGCATGGTTAATCCCTGCATGTTTTGTGTGATACTTCTTTACTCTTCCACGATATTTCCCTTCCTTTTTAGCTAAATCAATTCCTTCACGTTGGCGCATACGAATCAAGTCCGTTCTAATTGATTGACTCCACCCATGACCGTCATTAAAAATTGACTATATGGATTATCTTCCGATAAATCTAACCAAGTGTCTTTCAAGGACTTTAAGTTCGCCTTCTTTTGTTTTATGTAATCCACTAATTCAAATAAATCTCTCGTACTGCTAGTGATTCGAGTAAGGTCTGTAACAAATATGATGTCACCTTTATGAAGTGATTCCAACAATTTTTGTAACTCTGGTCGATCTTGTGTCGCTCCGGACAATTTTTCTTCAAAAATGATGTCCATTCCTATCTCATTAAGCTGCTGAAACTGCCTTGCAGGATTTTGATCAGCAGAACTAACTCGTATATAACCAATTTTCCTCATTTTTTCACCTTCTATTTTGGAACAAGTCTTATGGGACACCCCTAACTATCATTCTTCTGTAGTATCAGATAAAATAGAGGATTCAATATCTAATGGTCCGTCAATTCGTAGTTATACTTCAGGTTACGCAGCACCTCAGAATATCATTGCTGGAGTAAAAACTAAATACGAAGGAAAATTTATTGGTACTTCATCTGGTGGTAGAATACGATAGATTGTGGTAGAATTTATCGAAAACATAAGGTTGTTGACTAAATATGAAAAAGATGTTAATAGCGGTTTTATTGCTTCTGGTCAGTTTAGTTTATATGGTTTTTCAGGTTACAAAGAGTGTTGTATCTTCCCGAGTTTTCCATAGAGGCTGATAACCCTGTAAGTTTTCATTGGAACTACATAGAAATAAACACAGGGTTTCAACCTGGTGATCCTGGTTCAGTCTATCACTTATCAATGATTCCCGTTTATATTCTGGTGTTAATTGCATTGATTCTGACTGTTATAGCTTTTAGAAAGAATTCTGATAAATAAACATGAAATAGCGTCCGTTTCATGAGTTTGGAGGCTTTTTCATTCTTTCACTCTCTCCTAACAAGGAAATTTTTTTATAGTTCGCGCAAATTCACTTTATGATAACTATATTTGTATATGGGGTAATCGTCTTGAAAATTTGCTTAACGTTGTAAATCCGCATTTTCCTGATGCTACCCCAAGTGGATCGACGAATAGATAGGTATTCTTCTACAATTTGTTTCACTATTAAAGGGTATTTTCCAAGAATAAGAGGGTCATTCGCATTGATTTGAAAAAAAATTCTCTAAGACAATGGCGAGTTCATTGTTGTAAGGATTATTGTTTAATATTCCTTCTGCCCGGAACACTACCATTCCATAATTCGTATCCTCAAGCTCTACTAAAGGAGTTAGACGGACTTGCAGTACTTCACGTTCAAAGCGAATCAGTTCCTCGAATCGCTGTTTACCGTGCTGTACCAATTTCCAATCTTCGAGAGGAAGTGGAACGTAAAAATGGAAGTCATCTGTGACTAGTGCAAGAAAATCTGCCGTTTGGCCTTCTTCAATAGCACGGCGAAAGGATTGAAAAGCCTGATGGCTCCGATTCTGGGTGGATCCTTCCGATACCTTCGTTATATCGGCTTGCTGTTTTTTCATAAATTCATAGCCTCCTTCAACTATTTACACTCTACTGTATCATTTAAACTTAAAATCTTTTATTCAAGATTTATACTAGCAATGGGCATGCTAATGACTCCGACTTGTTTAGTTAAGGTTCCTCTTCGCCACTGGTTTAATGCTTACCTTGAATGACCTTAAGTAAGAACCACAGGTTACCATCCCTTCATGGATCAATCCAAAGTTGAGCAACTCGCCCGCCCGATTAAAGGTGAGCGGTCCCAATTGCAGCGGTCATGTCCCGAACGTTCTAGCGAATCCTGTTGTTATAAGAACCAGGTGGAATGTCGAACAGTTCCTCAGGGATGGCCTGCACCTGCTGTAGTAGCACTTGACGTACGGTTTTTGCCGTGTTGATAATCATTTCATTTCAGACATGTTGATGTTCTCCTTTGCAATGAGAGACGCTTGATATGTTCCTAGTATAGGTCTTATGGAACTTTCCATCAATGAATGTCAGTAGATCCTTTTTGAGACGGTCAGCAGGGGTCATGTACTAACCATACGGACCGTTTTCATACACGATAAACTGATTATTCAGTACGAGCTGTGCTGAGTTTACCGTTGCCCCAATCTTTATAGAAGAGGCGTGTATCACCATGGGCTTCAAAGTATGGCATATTGTTTACCTCCCTACACTTTTTGATATTGCAGTACTTTTAAAAGACATGAAATGGTTGTAAAATGCATCGTTTCATGAACGGTGGCAAAGTTGAATACCTTTCCAAACGTTTCGAATTTCAGTGGTCCCACTTCAATAGGTGGATCCATTTGTTGATCAAATGTGTTAGAAGGTATATCGGAAAAATTAGAAAGCTGCCTTGATAGGTTTTCAATAAGTTCTTCTTTGGTCGGACGTATGGAACCCCAATCAGATGGCTGCGTTCCTATGTTAAATAATTGTGCGTAGTTATCTGGAAGTCTGGAATTAATCGGTAAACCTAATGAAAGATAGTACTCATTGGTGAAGGCAATATGTCCGACATTCCATCTAATCGTATTGTTGAATTGATGGGGTTGAACGTCAAATAGCTCCTCAGGAATCGATTGAACCTGTTGAATAACCATTTGGCGAACAGATATAGCCGTACTTAACAATGCATTTGACATCATAAAAACCTCCATTCATTTTTTGAAAAATTCAAATAACCGATTACAACGCAAGTATATCTAGCCCCCAGGAGTTTATCAATGCAGTGTTTCTTATGATTATGATAAGTTATAATTATGAAAATATTTGGAAGGGGTGTTAACATGGAATTGCGGCAGTTGGAATACTTCATGGTCATCTGCGAGGAACTTCATTTTTCAAGAGCAGCAGAGAAAATCATGGTTTCTCAACCGAACCTGAGCCAGCAAATCAAGTTACTAGAAAGTGAGTTGGGTGTCCCCCTCTTTAATCGCATCGGCAAACGGATCACCATAACAGAAGCCGGAAATCTGTTATATGAACAGAGCAAGCATATTTTTTCACATTTGAAGCAAGCTCAGGAAAGCATTTCGGAACTGAAACAAATTAAAGGCGGTTCTCTCACCATTGGGATCTTACCCGGAGATGCTGACCTTATGTTCAATTCATTGCTTTTAGATTTTCACAGTACCTACCCGAATGTTTCCTTATCATTAGTCGAAACAATGAAAGTCGCCGAACAAGTCATTGAAGGAATGATTGATATTGGTGTGACGACATCCCCTAACCCGGATGAAAGAATAGTACAAATACCTCTTTTTTATGAAGAGTTTTCTTTAGCGGTTGCCAAAGAAGCGCCACTTGTAAAGAAAAGGGCCATACAACTTAACGATTTACAAGAGATGAAGACAGTGATGTTTCCACCTGATCATCAGTGCCGCAAATTAATTGAGCTTTATTGTCAAGAATTAGGATTCCGAATGAAACCGAAAATTGAAACAACGACCTTATCATCATTGATTACCATGGTTGAAAAGGGAATTGGAGTAACTGTTCTGCCTAGACTGTTACTTGAAAATCTTCATAATAAAAACATTCAAACGATCAGAATAACGAATCCCACACCAGGTCAGGATATTTGTCTTATATATCGGACTGATAAATACTTAGGATTTGCTGCACGGACGTTTATACAAGCAGTCAGGGAATACATTCAAACCGCCAAAAAGAATGCACTGACTTCTTAACTACCGTCTCGAATAGGAAATCAATTAAAAACTACTTTAAATGCCAATACTACTGTCTCATTACTACTGTCTATATGATTGCATTATTTCGCATGGATTTAGATAATACAAAAACCCCCGATATCTACGGCTTAACGTACACATATTAGGGGTTTTTCGCTTATATTTTTCTTAACAGGATTATTCAAGAAAAGGGCGCTTTTCTGAAAGTGTCTTTCTTCATGAAAAGGGCCAGATTGTGGTGCGAAACGTTTCTAACCTAACTTGGGAATGGTCACATTACCCAGATAAAAGTTAGAGAATTTCTTGAATTGAAGGATTATGTCAAAAAGTTAAATGATAGAGTAACGTCTTGAAGGGCTCTCTGCGTCGAATAGCACTTGATTTAGTAAGAATAATAGTGTTATAAGCTCGGCAAAAAGGCGTAAGAATTTACCGTATCAGTTCGGCTGACGAAAGCCTACCCGCGGGGGTGGTGTAAATCATGATGCTTGAGTTGAATGAATAGGGTGAGAATGCAAAAGAACCTAAAGTAAAAGGTTAAGCTGACGAACTTCTTAATGTACGGGTCTAGACTGGCGATACATAGAAATGTGTATATCACCTAATGTGAGGTTAGCAGTGGATAAGTAAGACTCACAATTATGAAAGTCCATGATGTGTTACAGGCATATGAACGGCTAACAGGCTTACAGGAAGCACCTAAGTTCATTCTATAATAGATATAATTCAACGTTGTAAGCTGATAACGTGGAGGGCTTACTCCCAACGAAGCGTTGATGAGGAAAATAATAGTGAGAATAGCTATTATATAACTCATCTTTATATTAGTAAAAGTGGTGGCACAGTACTGTCGAAGTGTCTAATCAACATGGAGGGATAGCCACTAGACTAATGAAGTTTTATTTAATCATGTAAGGCAGTTCTTTATCGGCTAATAAGGTTCTCGTAAGACTAAAAGAGGTTCACCTCCTACGGGAGGCACCGACTTATTGAAACGGAAGAATTGAAACACAGTGAGTATCACGAACTCAAAAGTGTTAATGGTCAAATTGAATTGGATTAGTTGGCACGCCGTATGAGATGAAAGTTTCATGTACGTTGTAAACGAGGGGAAAAAGGGGCGATAACTTCAAACCTTTACCTATTCGTATGAGTAAGGAAGGTAATTAGATGGTTCATCTTGAAATTGTAAGTTATGCCAGAACAACACGCCGCAAATGAATTTTGACCAAAGGGATTATCTATTAAAGGGATTATCTATTAAAGGGATTAAATTGGAGGGAATAGAAAATGGATGTAAAGACACTTTTGTTACAACAATGGGCAAGCTGCTTAGATGAAGAAGACTGGTTTCCACCACTTGAAAAAGTGCTAGAGGATATTACTTTTGAACAGGCAATTTGGAAACCAGCTGATGGGGCAATGAATTCCATTTGGGAATTAGTTTGTCATTTACTTTTCTATGAAAAGAGATTTCTGATGCGATTTCTTGGTGAAACAGCGAATGAACCACAGGCAGAAAATAATGAATCTACATTTCGATTACCAACTGAGACGTTAGAAAATTGGAAGGAAACAAAACAAGAATACTTTTATGTTCATCGTGAACTTGGAAAAATACTAGCAAAATCAGAACATGAAGATTTGTATAGACAGATCCCAGGAGAAGATAATTCATTAGTGCTTGAACTGAAGAGTTTAGCAATGCACGACGCATATCATATTGGGCAAATTGTATCCCTAAGTAAAATGCAAGGAGCTTGGGCAGGGAAACGCAGCTTTTAAAAAAACTTCATTAGCTTTACAGTTATTCCATTATAGGGCGCGAGAGCTGAAGATCAACTTTCTTCAGCTTTTCCTTTATTCAAGTGTTGGTCAGTTCAATAGAATAAGTTGGTGTATTCTTTGTGAATTAGGAACACGCCTTTACTTTTATCACGTAATGATTAAAACTCGAAAGCATTGTTTTTGTAACATTCGGTAATGTAGGGCATTTTTGGATCAGGGACTAACACTTTACAATAATCATCTTGTACTGCTGATCGCTCTTCCCCGCGACGATGTATTTTGGTTCGATCTCTTGTGCTATCGTAACGATAATAGATGAGTTTCCCATTAAATTGATATTCTGTAATAATAGGATCTCCTAAGGTGGTAAATTGCACAAATCGTATAAAGTCGGGTTTATCATTTGCTACGTTTTGTTTGAACTTCTTTAGTTTTCTGTTTTGTTTAGGGGTTCTGTCTTTTCCAAATAGAATATCACCATTTTCGATTGCATCCTTTTTGGTATAGTTTTTCGGAACTTTGTTTGTAAGCTTTTTCCCGAAATTTCTGATCTCTTTTTCAAGAGATTTATCGACTGGTCTCTTTATTAAGTTATCGCCATTTGTATTATTTACATATATAAAGTGATACTTAAAGCGAGATCGCATCTTACCGCCTTTTATCTTATATATATTATTTGCTTTTTCTTTAATCTCTTCAGCTAATTCCTTATCATCTTCATCATTTCCCTGTATTGATGTCGAAATAATAAATTCAATTAATGTCCCAGTATACATGGGTGATATAGTATTTACAACTTCAAATTCCTTTAAACTATTTTCCATTTTGTTAACGATTAGATTGATTTCATTCTCACTAACTTCATGAATTGTATTTTTCGTTATGGCAACTGCTGGTTGCATTGATACAAAGAATGAACAATAAACAAAACTTAAAATAATTATTATGTTTCCAAGTATTTTCATCATTATATGGTACCTCGACAAAATATTTTTAAACCTTAAATTTCCAAAGTTATAGGATTAATTTTAATCATATGTTAAATGTTTATTCTACAAAGTTGGCGATTACATAATAATACTGTTTCTTTATATACTAGGTACTTTAAACGAATAATATTTTGGAATTCTAAGAAAAATCACTGTTTGTGAAAGGTTTCGTTTTTTATTTAAAGATCAGATATTTATAAAACGATATTCCATTAAACCAGCTAATAGTTTGTCAACATTTTTCAATGAAAAATAAAATTTAGCCATGGTATACTAAAAATACGCATGCTAAATAACCTTCCACTAACTAATGATTGGAAGGTTTTGTCTTATTTAGTTGGAAATCTTAATTAGGCTATATCTTGGAAAGTGGTTCTGTTTTTTAATATGGCATAAATCCAATGTAAGAGCTTATTTACACAAGCAATAACGGCTACTTTATAAAGTTTGCCTTCCTCACGCTTCTTATCGTAAAACGCTCTTAATCTTTTGTTTCTAGGGATGATTTCATCCGTTGTTTTCTGTTTACGACAGTCACGAATACCAGATCGAACTGCCATATATAAGGCGTGCCGCAACCTACTTGATCCACGTTTTGTAATCCGAACGAGAGTAGCTTTAAATTTTCCTGATTCAAACACTTCTGGATCAACTCCAGCGAATGCGACAAGCTTTTTTGGGTGATTAAACCGATCTATCTCACCAATTTCAGAAATGATCGTGGCAGCGATTTTTTCTCCGATACCAGGGATAGATTGGATAATCTTATATTCTTCAATTTCCTTTGCGAGAGTATCTATCTCAGCCTCCAACTCTGATAGATGCTCTTTGTATTGAAGAAGCATATGAATATACATACCAAGACTCAGTAAATGACTCTGATATAGTGTCTTTTGAAATGGATTCCGTGCTGCTGCTCTCTTAAGATCTTGAGCTTTTTCTTCTGCCCATTTCTTTGAGCGACTTTTACAGAATTCCTTGATTTTATTTGCCAAAGTATCTTCACTAACAGCTAAAATATCTTCTGATGCTGGGAATTCTTTTAAAATAAGCAGAGACACAACCGAATATAAGTCACCAAAAACCCCTCTGTATTCAGGAAATATTTGATCTAGTACTGCTTGAAATTGCAGCTTGTTTTGAACATATATTCCTGTCATATTCTCATGTTGCCTTGTGAGATTACGAAGGTTTAAGAGTTGAATTCCGCGTTTCTTATATGGCTCTAAATCCTCTTTGTAATAAAGCTCACAAAGACGAAAGGCATCAATGGCATCGGTTTTAACTTTTCGTAAACTAGAACTTTTGGCTCTGTGAGAGATTAATGGATTAACGATTATTAATAAATATTGATGTTCATCTAGAAACTGAACAACTGGTGTATGATAATGTCCAGTAGCTTCTAAAACAACCGAAGGTTGAATACCAGTTTTATCTTTTATGCCCTCCAGAAACTCAAGTAATAATGCTAGCCCATCAAGATCATGTTTGATACTAAAACTTTTACCGTAAGGTTTTCCCTTATCTAAAAAAGCCTGAACTTCACTTTCTCCTTTTGAAACATCCAGACCAACGACTGGATTCATTCTCAATCTCCTCCTCAAATTGAACTTGCCAGTAGCCCCTATTTCCTCCTAGTAGTATCATAGCTTCGCTTGTTATACGAGATCTAGGTCCCAACCAGCCTTAAACATGTTTCTACCAGTAGGGGGTGAACGGTTTAACAGACGGGATCTAAGTCCCACGGGCGCTTACGTTCTACCCTGGCTACTGTTATAATAAGACCATATAAAAAATGGTCAACCAGAAATATTTTCTGGCTGACCTTATAATACGAAAGAGCGCTTTTCTGCAATAAGGAACGTGTCTTTCTTCATGAAAAGGGCCAGATTGTTAAATTGATGTTTTAGGTTGGTGACATTGTATGGGGGAAGATTTGATTGTTCTTGTTTTGATTGTGCTTGTAGCTTCGCTATTACAGGCAAGTACCGGTTATGGTTTTTCCATTATCGGTACTCCTTTTTTATTGCAAATTTATTCTGTGCATACAGCGATCCAAATTAATATTATACTTTCAATTTGTCTTTCTGCTTTTATGATATTTAAAATTAGGAGAGAAGTAGATAAGACTCTGTTAATTAGACTGATAAAGGGTAGTATTGTGGGGTTAATTTTCGGCATTTTTATTTATCTTTTTGTAGATATTCAACTACTGAAAATAGCAGTTGGTGCTCTGATCCTTAGTTTAACGGTACTTCTTATTTTTAAATTAACGCTAGACCGAACGAAAAATAAAGATATTATAACAGGTGGAGTTTCAGGATTATTAACAACAAGTATTGGTGTACCAGGTCCGCCACTATTATTGTATTTTTCTGGGTCTAGAGTAGATAAAATTACCCTTCGTAGTACGACATTGGCTTATTATCTTTTTGTTTACTTTGCTAGCTTAGTTATGCAAATATCGTTTGGCGGAACTAGTAAAGAGGCATGGATATCATCCTTGTTGGCTATCCCACCCCTTTTTGCAGGAATCTTATTAGGGCAGTTACTCTTTAAATGGATTAGCCAAAAAACGTTTCGAATCATTACATATGTAATTTTGATATTTACAGGGGCTTATTTAATCGTTACTAGTATAATTTATAAATTTATATACTGATTTAAAATTTATTAAGCAATCGGGCGCTAATCAGAAATAAGGATCAGCGCTCATTTTCCATTTTAGGTCCATATTATGGAATAAGGCAGGAAATTAATTGGATAATCTGGAAATTATAAGTTATGCCAGAAAAGTGCAGGTTAACGGAATTAAGTTCAAGAAATTATGAAGATGGAAAGGCAAGCTACTTTTGATCTTTTACATCAAGTTAAAGCATTGCTTGATAAAGAATAAAAGCTAGAAGTTACAATGAAGTGGGGAATATTATTAAGAAAGGAAGTGCAATCCGATGGATTTCGAAACAGTTATGCAGGAACTGGAAGAACTAGGTAATAAACGAATGAAAAAGACTTACATAAGCAATGGTGCACATGAGCCGCTTTTTGGAGTGGCTACTGGAAAAATGAAGCCGCTCGCAAAGAAAATCAAGAAAAATCAGCCTCTGGCTGATCAGCTTTACGCCACCGGGAACTATGATGCTATGTATTTTGCCGGCATCATTGCGGACCCAATGTCAATGACTGAGGCGGATTTTGATCGTTGGACAGATTCGGCGTATTTTTATATGCTGTCCGATTATGTGGTTGCCGTAACATTGGCAGAAACCGATTTTGCGCAAGCTGTTGCCGATAAATGGATCGCGAGCGGTGAAGAACTTAAAATGTCGGCAGGCTGGAGCTGTTACTGCTGGCTTTTGGGAAATCGCCCGGACAGCGAATTTAGCGCTAGTAAAATTGCCAATATGCTTGATCAGGTGGAAAACACGATTCACGATTCTCCAGATCGAACAAAATCCTCAATGAATAATTTTATCTACACAGTCGGGATTTCCTATGTGCCACTACATGATAAGGCGGTTGAAACTGCAAAGGCAGTAGGGCCAGTCGAAGTCAGGCGAGGCAAGAAAAAAAGCAGTATCCTGCTTGCATCCGAAAATATACAAAAGGATATAGATAGAGGGCTGCTTGGTTTTAAACGCAAAAATGTAAGGTGTTAGCTTTGTTTGTAGGTAAGTACACAAACGGGCGCGAGAGCTCGATCCATCATTCGAATATTGCTGACAAGTAAGGATCGGTGGCTATTTTGCATGAAAAGGGTTAGATTGTTAAATAAAGTTACTGTATTTTTATAGTAAAATATTGGGGTATTCTACAAAAAGAAAATAGATGTCAGACTTCGTACTGTACACATATAGTTCAAATTTTAAAAAATGAGAATAGGAGTTTTTTTACCTTGATTAGTGTAACAAGAGGCTGTCCTAAAAAGGCCCTGACCCATCCAACAATATATGGAACCATCTCTATTTAAGGTCCTAATATAATGTGTTTAAGTGGTCGGGTCCTTTGGTTTGAGACAGCCTCTTGTAACTATTTTTTATTAACAACTCTTAAATAAACGCCCTATCTTGTTACACTCTAAAGCAAACCAAACTTCACCGTTTTGGTCACATGCAATGCCATGCGGTTCTGCTTGTTGTGTAGGAATCTCAAATTCTGTAATCGAATGATCAATTGTAGAAAATCTACCTATTTTATTTGCTCCCCATTCAGTAAACCATAATTCTCCGTCTTTACCAGTTGTAATAGCATGTGGACGTGCATCTGGAGTTGGAATATCATATTCGGTAATTTCTCCAGTAGTAGTAATTCGACCTAACTTGTTTCCCATAATTTCGACAAACCAGATTGCTCCATCATTGCCACTGGTAATACCCACTGGCCCTGCTGCTTTTGTAGGCAAAGGGTATTCCGTTATCTCCCCCGTATTAGTAATTCTTCCTATCGCATTGTTTTGATTTTCAGTAAACCAAAGTGCACTATCAGAACCTAGAGTAATAAACGAAGGAAAAGAACCCTTGTTTAGCAAATCATATTCGTGAATAGAACCTTTAGGCGTTAATCTACCTATGCGATTCCCATTCATTTCAGTAAACCATATATCCCCGTTTAATCCTTCTGCTATTCCATAAGGAGCAGAGTCTGGTTGGGGAAGAGGATATTCATTAAAAACACCTTTTGATGTAAACTGTCCTATTTTATTAGCACTATTCTGAGTAAACCATATGTCACCACTAGCAGCTAAAGTTAAACACATCACTTTTGCATTAGGCGTAGGAACTTTAAACTCTTTTACCTCACCAGTCTTATCCAGACAGCTAATTTTATTTGCTTTATGTTGTGTAACCCATATATTTCCATTTTGTGCTGAAGCCATACCATATGGACCTGAGTCTGGAGATTGTAAATTATACTCTCTTAAATCAAATTTCATCTAAATGCCTCCTAACCTTAAGAATTTCAAGAATTTTCGTTTAAGCATAGAATTTTTTTTGTAATTTCATTTCTTTCAGTACTTTTAAAAGTCATTAGTTTTGGAGCTGAAGGGAGGTTGAAATTTACATGAGAATGAAATAATTCAAAAAGAAAAGTACCAATTAATTGTTTATTTTGGTTTTCAATGACAATCCAAAAGACACGCTTTTCATGATGAGGCGTTCCCCATTTTGCTTTTTCAAAAGAATTTCTAAAATTTAAGCACCCAGCAATAATAAAGTCATCTTCTTTTGTTTTTTCAGCAGACTGAAAACCTGCTTTCTCAAGCTCTTTCCATGCTGGAGGCAGTAGTTTATCTAAGTACATACCATACGTGGCATCTTCATACTCAGGAAATAGTTTTTGGAGTTCCTCAATATTATCTGCAAGAACTTCTTCCCAATGGTCCTTTAAATAACCAGACACTTTTTGTCCTAAATCTTCGATTGACATTTCGGGTCGAATGTTTAATTTTGACACTTAGATCCCTCCATCATTTTTTATTACTTACTCCTTAATCTTATAACATTAAAGCCAATTATAAAGTTTTCAATTGCATATACTTATTTTAGAGGTTATTAAATGATAAACTTTATAATAAGTTTAACGTTGATGGGAATGAAAAAGAATGGAGAATAATATAAGACCTTTTGATATTGCGAAAAGGTTAAATGTAAGTACTAGCACTTTAAGAAGTTACGAAACAAGGGGGATTATCCCAGCCACAAAAAGGTTGTGTTCAGGATATCGAATCTATACGGAGGAACATTTAGCATATTTTGAATGTATAGTAGCCATGTCACCGGGGTTTGGAATGGAGATAACAACAGCTGTACTAAAAAAACTGCAACAAAAAAATCTGAATTCTGCTCTCTGGATAATCAACGAGACACAAACAGCCAACTATCAAGAAAAAGAGTTAGCTACTAGAATAATAAAAGACCTAAACAATATCGTTTATTTCCAATCAATAGCAAATAACCTAATGACGATTGGAGAGGCAGCAAACAAAGCAAAAATCTCTACTTCTACTATACGATATTGGGAAAAGGAGGGGTATGTTACTTCAAAGAGAGGTGAAAATAATTATCGCTACTTTAATTCATATCAGTTTATTAAAATTTTGTTAATGAAGCTTACGCAAAACGCTGTGTATTCACACGAAATTGTTCAATTAAAAAAATCTATTAGAAATTTGGAGGAATTCAATATTGAAGGGGCAAAAAGCATTGCCGAGGAGTGCCAACAGCATTTAAATAAACGTAATCAAGAACAGTTACGTGGGTTATATTTTTTGTATCGATTATGTGCAAAAATAGGATTAAAATTACTTAGAAAATATTAAAATAAGATAATCGTCATCAATAATTTCATAACTTTATTATTTTAATTTAATAAACTCAACTTTCGCACCTAAAAATAACTAATGTAATCAGTCAGCTCTAGGGTTGTAATCTATATAGATATAGACTTGACTTTAAAATTAGATATATAAAAAAAGCACCCTTTGTTTGGTATAGTGAGATTGTCCAGAAATCACTAAAACCAAAAGAGGTGCTCTCTCTATGATAGCGAATTCGAATCAATCTAAGCAACTGCCAAATGAAATAAAATCTACTTTTAAAGAACTATACGTGCTGAAACACCTACGAAAAGCTGGGATCACGAAGTCCCTAGGGTTTTCTTGCACCTATTTGTTTCAACTTATTTTCTGCTTAATCTTGGAACACAAAAACTGGTGCCAAACCTTAGAAAGCAAGAGATCTTTAGATTTACCAGGAAAAGACACTGTTTATCGTTTTCTCAATCATTCCAACTTTAATTGGCGACGGTTCCTAACCCTTTTAAGTACTCATACGATTCAAAAGGTCACCAAACTTACCAATCACGATCGTCCAAAGGTATTGATTCTCGATAATTCAGCTTTTGAAAGGAATCGTAGTAAAAGCGTTGAGCTTCTATCTCGTTGTTTTGACCATGCTTCTCAAAAGATGCGTTTCTACAAAGGGTTTCGTATGCTTACGCTGGGTTGGTCCGATGGAGCTACGTTTATTCCTCTTGACTTCACACGATTAAGCTCCAAGAATCGCCTTAATGGTATATCCGAACATATAGACAAGCGCAGCTCTGGATATCGCCGACGGGAAGAAGTATTGAAACCCGCGCCAAAGGTGGTCCCGCCTATGATTCAACGTGCGTTGGATACAGGGATTGAGGCTTCTTATGTGTTAATGGATACCTGGTTTACGCAACAACCTTTAATAAAATCCATAACGGATCAAGGGCTCGATGTCATTGGAATGGTCAAGAACCTAAAACAGCGCTATGTGGTGAATGGACAACGCCTCAGTTTAAAGGAACTTTACCGTTTAGCCACGCCAGCCTCAGGTAAGAAAGATCTTTTATCCATACCGTCCAGGCGAATGGCATACCAGTAAAAGTAGTCTTTGTCCGTAACCGGAATAAAAAAAGTGATTGGCTTGCGATCTTAAATACGGATTGTACGCTTAGTGATCAAGAAATCATCCGCATTTATGGTATTCGCTGGGATATTGAAGCAACCCATGTACTAGAATCTCTAAGACAAGAAAAATATAAACTAAGTCTTCTTCTGTAAATTGTAGGGTTACTTGAGACTGAACTCTAACATCTCGATTTGTTTTTTTAAAAACCCGGTCACCATTTTCATCTAAGGCAACATAAGCTTTACCTTTGGCTTACTAAATGGCTCAAAATCTGTGTTAAATTGTAAAGCCATAAATGGTCCGTTTGCACTTTCAAGTTTTAATCCTTCTGTATTTCCAATTAATTAGCCCCATGATTAACCGCGCAAGTGTACTTTTTCCACAACCCGATTCCCCTACAAGTCAAAGTCTTCCAAAAAGAAGATAAATGTTCACAATCAATTGTTTCTCTGTTTCTCGGTTCATTTTTTGCTGTAGTTCTATTGATGGTACAGGTACATCCATCTCACCTTTTAAGAAATGTATAAACTGCTAATACTATTTCCATTAGAAAACCCTTCCACAACCAATAGGATTTTCGGATTTAATGATTCATGTGGCTTTTGAAAAATTAGATCAACCATTGTTATCACAATATGTAGGATGGCTTTCTGACATGCTAAGGTTAGATTTTGGTCAATCCTTGTTTAACAATATTGATGTGACGACGTATATAGCGCAAACACTTCCAAAAACGTTAGAACTAGCGATTGCTGCGATCATTATCGGTTCTATTATTGGTATCACTCTAGGAATTATTGCAGCTGTTAAACGTGGTAGTTTCATAGATATGATCGTTTCTTCCATTGCAGCAGCCGGTATGTCCTTTCCAGTTTATGTGACGGGAACTGTATTTATTCTAGTCATTAGTTTGCAGCTAGGATGGCTTCCAGCTAGTGGACATACCGAAATTGCGGAAGATCCTGTCAATTGTGTGGTAACTTCAATTATACAGAAACAGGGCGATTCTTTTTGATTTCAAGAAAAAATAGATCAAAAGTAGAGGGGCTGACATCAGAAGGACGAATTAGTCCTTTTGAGTCAACCCCTTAAATACTAACTCAGTACAAATCTATCTTTCCCAGCTTGGAAACCGAAAATGATGACTAGAATAGAAATGATAATTAAAGATAGTAATGGAATTGTCCAACTACCTGAAAGATCGAATAGAATGCCTATAGCTAATGGACCTATTGCAGCTAATAAATAGCCCACGGACTGAGCCATTCCTGACAGCTCTGTTGCTTGATTAGAAGTTTTCGACCGTAATCCTAAAAATGTTAGAGCTAGTGCAAATCCTCCGCTTAGAGTGGTTCCAATTAACATCAAACTAATCACCATGACGGTAAAAGAACTTCCAAGTAATAATCCACTATAACCACATATTGCAAAGATACCCATGAAGACAGCGACTACACTTTGTGACTTAAACTTACCAGCAATGATTGGTACCAATAGGCTTGCGGGTAACCCGATAAATTGTGCAAATGAAAGCATCCAGCCAGCAGTTACTAAGCTGACACCATAATCATGAAGTATTTCGGGCAACCAAGAAATTGATACATAGAATAAAGTAGACTGTAAACCTAAAAATATAGAAACTTGCCATGCCAATGGTGAACACCATATACGATTCTTTATTAGGCGTTCACTTTTAGGAATGGTAGGTTCTACTTCTTGACTAGGAATTTCTTTACCTATATATAACCAAATTAATATCGCAATGATGGCAGGCATTGTCCAAATAATTAGTGAAAACTGCCAGCCTAAATTCATTGTTGAAGCAAATGGAATACTTAGGCCAGAAGCAGAAGCTGCAAATATTCCCATCGCAGTTGAGTATAGACTTGTCATGAGTGCAATTTTTAATGGGAATTTATCTTTTATAACGCTTGGCAATAATACATTACATATTGCAATACCAATACCAATGATTAGAGTACCAACCAATAACAGAAACAAAGCCGTAATAGAGCGTATAAAAATACCTACTATGATTAAGAGTAACCCAATAATTAATGCACGTTCATTCGTGAAATATCTAGCGATTTTTGGAACTAGTGGTGATACAATCGCAAAGGCAATCAGAGGTAAACTAGTTAACAATCCTGCAGTACCATTTGAAATAGGGATATCATCTCGAATAAAAGGAATCAGTGGACCTACCGAAGTTATAGCTGGACGTAAATTAAATGATACGAATACTATCCCTATTACTAATATAAAAATTTGTATTTGTTTCCTATTTTCACTATGAAGTTTAAACATTATGATCTTCCTTTTACTACGAATTCTTTATAATTGAAAAAATAGCTCTTGAGAATACTTTTTGACGCAAAGGAGGACAAAATTTATTCCCAAGAGTAACTAAATGAAGGTATTATTTATAAGTCATTTTTTAATCTCTGTTGCATTAAATAAACATAGCTACAATCGCACCGTTTAAGAGGTTTGCCAAAGTAGCGGCAACTAGTGCCTTCATCATCAATTTTTGAATCTCGTACTTACGCTCTGGTACCATATTTGTTAGCATGCCAACAATACTACCAGCTGCTCCAAAGTTGGCAAATCCACTTAAGGAAAAAGTTAAGATCGCTACGCTTCTTTCGGATAGATTATTGATAATTTCGGATAGCTGTCCGAATGCAACGAATTCATTTAATAGTAATTTTTGGGCTATTAAATTTCCTGCTGTTAGAGCTTCATTCCAAGGAATACCAATAATAAATGCTATTGGTGCAAACAGATAACCAAAAATCAATTCTAACGATAAGTTGTCAAAACCGAAAAGTGATCCTCCCCAACTTAAGACTCCGTTAATTAATGCCATTAACCCAATAAAGGCCATCAACATCAATCCAACATTTATTGCAAATTGCAATCCTTCCTTGGAACTTACAAAAATAACATCTATGATATTCGACTTTTCCGACTTTTTATCAGAAGTATTTACTGCCTCATTCCATTCATTTTCATTAATTTCTTCTGTTTCTGGTATGATAAATTTTGCTATCATAATCCCTGCAGGTGCAGACATTAATGCAGCCGAAAGCAGATAATCCAAAGGGATTCCCATTGCAGCTAGTCCAACCATTACCGCACCTGAAACGGATGCTAGTCCTCCTACCATCACAGAAAATAGCTGTGATCTTGTCATATTAGCAATATAAGGTTTTACAACTAATGGAGACTGTGTATTGCCTACAAATATATTTGCCGCAGCAGCTGCTGACTCAGCATAAGAGGTCTTCATTATTTTAGAAATAAATCCACCGATAAAGCGGACAATGTACTGCATAATCCCATAATGATATAAGATAGCTATTAGAACCGTTAGGAAGATAATCATGCCAAGGACGTTAACAGCAAAAACGGCAACATCCCCCTCACGATCAGCTAAAGGACCAAAAACAAATGCAATGCCCTCATGTCCATAATTTATAATGTCATTGATCGTAGCAGATACATATGCGAGCGCTTCCTTTCCGAATTCCCATTTTAATACGAGATATCCAAAAACTACTTGTGAAATAAATCCAATTGTAACAGTTCTAATATTGATATATCTCTTTTTTTCAGATAAGAGAAAAGAGATCAGAATAATAAAACTACATCCTGCAAGTCCCCAGATGATATTTATTGTCATCACCTCTTAGTTTGATCTCGGTTCGTTCTTGCCGTCTGTTTGATATTCGCAAGTTTTTATAAGCAAATGACAGAAGGAAATATTATTTAGTCTGTGATCATACTTGTTACTCGACAGTTAGTTACATATTATTTATTACTTTTTTAACTAATAAAATAAATGTATTTCGTGATTTTCCAGCAACCTCAATAACTTCATCATGACTTAAAGGCTGATCTAAAATTCCACAAGCCATATTAGTTAAACAGGAAATCCCTAATACTTCGAGTCCCGCGTGGATTGCAACAGTTGCTTCAGGTACTGTAGACATGCCAATTGCATCGCAGCCTAATGTCCGTATCATTCGAATTTCTGCTGGTGTTTCATAAACAGGGCCACTCCACCATCCGTATACACCTTCTTGTAGCGTAATATTATTTTCTTCAGCAATATTTAGTGCTATGTTTCGTAGCTCTTGGCTATAAACTTTGGATACGTCTGGAAAACGTGTGCCTAAATCTGGATTGTTTTTGCCGATTAAGGGGTTTGTACCTACCAAATTGATATGATCGGTAATCAACATTAGCTCACCTGGATTAAAATCTTTATTTACAGCCCCACATGAATTAGTAATGATAAGTTTTTCTGCTCCTAATGCTTTTATCACTCTGACAGGGAAAGTAACTTCATCTAAATTATATCCTTCGTAATAGTGATAACGCCCTTTCATTGCTACAATGCTTTTTCCTTCCAATTTACCAATAACCAATTCATTAGCATGCCCAACAGCGTCGGACTTTGAAAAGAAAGGAATATTTTCGTAAGGGATGGCAACTGCATCTTCCAATTCATCAGCTAAACTCCCTAATCCTGAACCGAGTATGATCCCTATTTCAGGAATGATCCCTGTTTTACTAATAATAAAATTTTTTGCTTCTATAATTTCATTTGTCTTGTGCATTCTTTATACCTCCATTTGTAAATATTATAATTTGTAGACCGGTCTACATAATTGCTAAAAAGAAAACTACTTCAAAATTTTCGGAATCATCTGAGACATAGACTTTAATGCCGAAGCATCTTTTCGTGCTAAGGACACAACAAAAGCCCCTTGAATCATCGAGTTGATTGTCCCTCCAAGTTCTTTTGCTACTTCATTTTCATAGCCATATGCTTTTAATACATCAGCGAACTCGTCTGACCAGGCTTCAAATACATCATTACATGCTTTTCTTAAATTTTCACTTGTTGAAGATGTTTCCAATACAAGGGCTGTAATAGGAACGCCAAGAAAATAATTATCTTTTTCAAAACGACCTGCACTCTCTAAAATAAAGTATTGTATTGCTTCTACTGGAGCTTTATGAAGTGCAAGTTTTTCTTTAATAAAATTGGTAACTCTCTCTTTGGTCCAATTTACAGCCTCGATTGCTAATTGCTCTTTTCCTTTTGGGAAATGATAATAAATAGAGCCTTTCGGCGCACCGCTCTGTTGGATAATATCATTTAATCCTGTTCCAACATATCCTTTGGTTTGAAGTAGTTTTGCTGTTGCTTGGATCATATCTTCTCGTGTATTTCTTTTCATAGTCTAACTAGTTCACTCCATATCTTAAATTATACTAATCGGTCTACATAATCTATTTTATGATAGGGCTTTCATGATGTCAATATAAGATTATAGAGCGCTTACAATTAAATATTTGCAATGTATAAACTTTTCTGAAACTAAAATTAATAGGGGCTCAATATGTCACTAAGCAGCATATTGCTGTCTTATTTGAAAGGATTTTAGAGTTATAATAGATTATTTGACAGTAAAAAAGCTATAAGGAATAGATTCTGAAATAAGATGAATTCCACTATGGGTGGCATGCATTTTAAGTCTGCTTTGATTTCTACTCGTATATCCGAAAAAATTTGATCCCAATCTTTTAGCCAGAGCGATACTTTAAAAGTGAGCCATTATAAACTGTATAACTCCCAGTTATTCCGACCAAAGCGATCTGCGGATATAATTTTGTGATGACACGTATTAAATAAAAAATCTAATAAATAAAACAGCAGTTACATTGTAGTGGTCTGACCAGTCTAAAACTTATTTTATGAGAGTTTTATCCTCTCAAAAATCATGGTATCTCCGTGCTAACTTTTAGTTCAACGGGATGTTAACTCATATGTTATCTTTAAATAAAAAACTTTTTGAAAGTTCGGTGATTTTTATGGAGAAACAACTTCATTTAGAGGTTGAACTGAATGCCATACTACAAGCATCAAAAGATAACATTGTGATTACGGATGGAAAAGGGAATGTGTTAAGGGCTAGCCCTAACTGCATCAGCATTTATGGAAAGGGTTCTTCTTATTTAATTGGTAAATCAGTATATGAACTCGAAGCTGAAAATATATTTTCACCATCTGTAACCAAAAAAGTTTTAACGGAGCGTAAGGAAGTACAGGTAATGCAGCACACCCCAACTGGACGTACTGTTATGGCAACTGGGTTCCCAGTATGTAATGACTTTGGCGAGATTATTCGAGTTATTAGTTTTTCATATGATCTAACAGAAATCCAATGCTTAAAGGAAGATTACGAGGAATTAAGAACAAGGATGGAGCGATATCAATCTGAAATCCAAGAACTCCGGGAAAGGGGCCAAAGCAAAGAGGATATGGTCATTCAAAGCAAGTCTATTCAGCGAATATGGCAGCTTTTACAACGGGTTGCAAAATCAGACGCCTCCGTTGTCTTTCTTGGGGAATCTGGTGTCGGCAAAAACGTGTTTGCCCGTGCTCTCCATAAAGGAAGTCACAGAAAAACTGAAACCTTTATTGAGGTAAACTGTGGTGCTATTCCCGAATCTTTGTTTGAATCCGAAATGTTTGGATACGAAGCAGGTTCGTTTACGGGAGCTAATAAAAAGGGAAAACCAGGTCTTATTGAAATTGCAGACAAAGGAACTCTGTTTCTTGATGAAGTTGGTGAACTTCCACTCTCTGTTCAGGCTAAGTTGTTAAAAGCGATTCAGGAGAAAAAGGTTACTCGAGTTGGGGGAGTTCATTCAAAAAGCATTGACTTTCGACTAATAGCCTCGACCAACCAAGATTTAGAGGAAATGGTGAAGCAAGGGAAATTTCGCCAGGACCTTTTTTATAGGCTGAACGTGATTTCCATCACGATTCCACCACTAAGAGAACGGAAAGAAGATATAGTTATGCTGGTACATTACTATTTAAAAAAATTCAATGAAAAATATGAAACTAGCAAGTATTTTCATTCGACAACAATAGAAGAATTGGTTGATTATGAATGGCCGGGAAATGTACGTGAGCTACAAAATATAATTGAGAGGCTTGTGATTACAACCGAGACAAGAACCATTTATCCGGACTCTCTACCCTTTCACATACAACGGGAACATCAACAAAACATGGACAACTGGTATGTTGAGGAGTTGGAGGAGAGGGGGACGTCATTACAGGAAGCTCTAGAGGAAGTTGAAATCCGTTGGCTGAAACGGGCTGTGAGACAGTATAAGACGACATACGAAATGGCAGAATATTTAGGCTTGAATCAATCGAATGTGGTTAGAAAACTAAAAAAGTATGGTATTAATGCAAAAACGCATCGTAATGCATAATCGCATCTATTGATGATTGAATTGATGCGATTATGCATTAAAGAGCCGTCATTAGTTCTTGTGATTTCAGTATTTTTTGTTGGCATAGTACTTGCATCAATATATAAACAGAAGAGATTTATCAAATACAAGGAGGGATAGTATGTATCAGCCGAAAGATTCAACAAAATCACCACGTTTTTGCGGTGTACGTACTTTTATGAGATTAGAACAAATCAAGACGACAGACAAAATAGACTTTGTTGTATTGGGCGTTCCTTTTGATACTGCCGCATCAAATCGTACTGGTCAACGTTATGGTCCACAACATATTCGTAATTTTTCAGTTCTACTTCGCCCTTATAACCCTGATATGGATATTAATATCTTTGATTACTGTTCCGGTGTGGACTACGGGGATGTTGATGTAGTTCCTGGGAACATCCATCGTACCTACGATAATATGGTTTCTGAACTTTCCCCTATTCTTGATAAAGAAATCACGCCTATCATTATGGGGGGAGACCATTCCATATCACTGGGTAATCTTCGTGCTTTTTACAAAAAATATGGTCCGGTTGCACTCGTTCATTTCGATTCTCATGGTGATACCTGGGATAATTACTATGGTGAAAAATATATGCACGGTACACCGTTTCGCCGTGCAGTTGAAGAAGGGCTTCTCGATGTAGAACATTCCATTCAGGTCGGTATAAGAGGTCCTCTTTATAGCCCAGATGACATTGAAGATGCTCGGAAATTAGGTTTTGAAGTAATTACCATGAAAGAGGTTCGGGAAATCGGTTTTACAGAAGTCATGCGACGTATCCGCCGCCGTGTGGGAGATCGCCCTGTTTTTGTTTCCTATGACGTTGACTTTGTTGATCCAGCTTATGCTCCAGGTACGGGTACACCCGAAGTCGGTGGACCAACAAGCTTTGAAGCATTGGAATACGTAAGAGGTTTGGATGGACTCGATGTTGTTGGGTTTGATTTAGTCGAAGTGCTTCCAACTTATGATAGCGGTGAAATTACTGCCGTATTAGCTTCGTCTTTAATCTACGAAATGATTACCTTGATAGCATTGAAGAAAAAACGACTACAGTCAATGGAAAAGACAGTATCAAGTTTCTCGGATTGATACAATCAGGGATCGAAGGAGTGAAAGTATGAATCCACCAAAACACCTTTATATCGGCGGAAAATGGTATTCAGGAGAAGGTTCAGAAAGACAAATGATCAACCCTACCAATGGATGCGTATTCACTGAAGTGAGAGAAGCATCTAAAAATCAAACGGGGGATGCTGTACGAGCTGCACGGTATGCCTATAACGAAACAACATGGCGAACAGATATAAAAAAAAGAGTCAATTCACTCAATAAACTAGCCGATTTACTTGAAGAACAGACTGAACAATTTGCTATTGCAGAAACGACCAATACCGGGAAACCAATTCGTGAATCACGCCTTGATATTAGTGACTCGGTTTCATGCCTACGCTATTATGCAAATTTGGTATCTAACCGAAAAGCGTGGATAAAGAAAATGCCAGATGGGACAAAAAGTAGAGTGATCGAAGAACCTATCGGGGTTTGCGCTTTAATTGTCCCTTGGAACTTCCCGCTTTTATTAGGGATGTGGAAAATAGCTCCAGCACTTGCGGCAGGAAACACTGTTGTCTTTAAGCCATCCGAACTAACTGCAATAACAGCTATTAAATTTGCGGAGTTGGTTGATCAATGCGATATCCCTCCAGGTGTCTTTAACCTTGTCCTTGGTGGGGGCACACCGGTGGGGCAAGCCTTAGTTAAACATCCGGATGTAGACAAAGTTTCATTCACGGGAGGTTCAGATACTGGTAGAAAGATAAACGAACAATGTGCGAGTTCGTTTAAACGTGTTTCTCTTGAATTAGGTGGCAAATCACCAATCATTGTTCTGGAAGATGCAGATATCAAGGCTGCTGTTGAATGGGGAATATTTGGTTCATTTTTTAACCAGGGGGAAGTTTGTGTAGCATCTTCACGACTTCTTATACATAAATCCATCTATCAATCTTTTGTTGAATACTTTCTTGAAAAATTACAAAGGATCAACGTTGGTAATCCCTTGGATGAAGGAACCGAAATAGGACCTGTAATCAGTGCAGGACATCGTGAGAAAATTGAAAACTACATTGAAATCGGGAAAAGTGAAGGGGCTAGACTACTTTATGGTGGCCAACGTGTTGGAGAGAAGGGCTACTTCCTGTCCCCTGCAGTTTTTACGGAAGTTAAGCAATCAATGAGGATTGTCCAAGAGGAAATATTTGGACCTGTGGTAACCATACAAACTTTCCGTGACGATAATGAAGCGATAGAGCTTGCCAATGGTACCCTCTACGGGCTTGCAGCAGGTGTCCTAAGTAATGATTTTGAACGTGCTGAACGACTTGCGTCTTGCCTAAAAGCCGGAACAATTTGGATTAACAGCTACCATACACCATATGTGGAAGCTCCATGGGGAGGATTTAAACAAAGTGGAATTGGACGGGAACTTGGTCCTCAAGGACTTTCGGGATATACAGAGGTAAAGCATATCAATTTAAACAATGAGCTTAAACCAGTTGGTTGGTATAAGTGAAGTGTTTTGCAGTGAACTAAGGGTGAAAGCCATCACTGTATCTATAGATTTCAGATTATTCTCTATTATCCAAAAAGGGGTTGTTTTAATGAGTCAATTTACAGAAAGTTTAGGTACCGATAACATCTCTCCAACACCGAAAAGTGAAAGGAGTATGAACTTTTTTTCGACACTCGCCCTGTGGCTTGCTGCAAATGTAGTTATCACCACGGTTATGACCGGAATGATGTTTGTTCCGGACATTTCATTCAAGGATGCAATGCTTGCCATTCTTATTGGTTCAGTAATTGGCGGTATTCCGCTTGCTTTAACCGGAAACATTGGTACACGTACAGGTCTTTCAACAATGGTGATAACAAGGGCAGCTTTTGGACAAAAAGGGGCCATTCTCCCATCGATTGTGAACACTATCATTTTAATTGGTTGGAGCTGGATACAAGCCTATATGGCGGGTCTAAGTCTGAATTACGCCGTAAAATTTACGACTGGATATAGCAATATCAATCTATTCGTCATTTTAACTGAGGTGCTCGTTGTTTTGATTACGATCTACGGTCACCGTGGCGTGGAGAGAATTGAAAAATGGGTTTCCATTTCAATGCTTATCCTCTCCGCTCTTGTATTTTTTAAACTGTTCACCACGTACAACGCTGCTTCATTGATAAACATGAAACTGAATGAAAACCCAGCTATTACTGGCGTCATCGCTTTTGATATAGTAGTTGCAACCGCTTTTTCCTGGATGTCAACCGTTTGTGACTTTAATCGTAACTGTAAATCGGAAAAAAGCGGTATATGGGGTACTTACTTAGGATATCTCCTTGCAACCCTTATCGCAATGGGCCTGGGAGCTGTTGTAAGCGGATTCAGTATCCTTTCGAATATGGAACAAACCTATGATCCCACCATTCTTCTATCAGCTTACGGGTTCGGATTCATCGCTTCAATTGTTGTATTCTTCTCTGTTTTATCCACTAACGTGATGGCACTCTACAGTGCTTCGATGTCATTTATGAATGTTTTTCCTAATTATGGATTTTGGAAACTGACCCTGGTAATGGGTATATTATGTACCTTGGGAGCCCTTTTAAAAGAAGTATTAATGACAAACTTTTTTAGCTTCATCTTGTTAATCGCAACATTATTTATTCCTGTATTTGCGATTGTTCTGGTGGATTACTTCATTATCAAGAAAGGACATTATGATGCTGAAGATATTGCATTTGATTCAAGGGGGAATTACCGTTATCAAAAAGGTGTAAACATTGCTGCATATATGACTTATATTGTAGGTGCTTTATTTGCTTACTATTTCACTTATGTTAAACCGTTAAGTATTGGTTCTACGATTCTTACATTTATTGTTTCAGGGATTTTCTATTGGGGGTTGATGACCGTTTCAAAACAGACAGATGTGAAACGGGATGTAGAACCAGAACAAACAACTAAGTTGGAGGCTTAAGAAAAGACAATGTATAAAATCGCATTGGCCCAAGCTGTTTTTCGTAATGAGGATTTCTCATCCAATCATACTAAAATGGAGAGTATGGTTAAGGAATCAAAACAACATCACCCTGATACTCGATTAATCGTCTTTCCAGAGCTCAGTGCCACCGGCTATTTTCTTTCACCTAGGTTAAAAGAGCTTGCACAAGAAAAAGAAGGAGTCATCTTTCAAAAGATGAGGGAAATAGCTCATCAATATGATATCTGGATTGTATACGGGTATGTAGAAAAGGATCTGAAAGGCAACATTTACAATGCCATACAAATGGTCGATCCAGAAGGGAACTTAGCTGCTAATTACAGAAAAATTCATCTAACACCACTTGAAAAAGAACTATTTACACCTGGATCAGAACTTGTAACAGTTAAAACAGAACTTGGAATAATTGGCCTGATGATTTGCTGGGATCTTGCTTTCCCTGAGCTTTCTCGTAAGCTTGCATTAAAAGGTACTGATCTTCTGGTTGCCCCAAGCGCCTGGGAGGTTCCGTATGATACTCCATTCAAGCTTTTTGGAGCAGCTAGAGCCATCGATAACACTGTATTTGTAGCAGCTTGCAATCATGTCGGTACCTCTGAAGAGTTATCCTTTTTCGGAAAGTCTTCTATTTACGGTCCAGACGGAAAGATTATTGCATCATCCAGAAATGACCAGGAAGATTTGATTGTGGCTGATATTGAATACGATTGGAGGAATGAGTTAAAAACCACATTTTATACCATGCTTAAGGAAAGACGTATTGATCTTTATTAAGAGGTGGTTCAATTGTTGATAAAAAAAATTGTCGATTTATCAATACCCATTACTTCTGACACACCGATTTACCCTGGAGATCCAAAACCAACGATAAAAACGGCAGCGGAAATTGATAAGCACGGTTATCAAGTAAGCGAGATTTTGTTTGGGTCTCACACAGGGACCCACGTAGATGCTCCATTTCATTTTCAGAAGAATGGCGAAAAAATCGATCAATCTGATCTATTTAAATTTATCGGTAATGGAGTGGTTATTGATGTTACAGGCAAGCATAGTGGTGAAGAAATAGGATTCACCGATGTGGAAAAAGATCTTGATGAACTGGATAAAGGAAAAATAGCCCTTTTTCATACAGGCTGGTCAAAGTATCTTGGTTCGGAAAAATACTTTCAACACCCGTATGTTGGTGCAACAGTAATTGAGCTGTTAATAGACAGAGGTGTCCGTACATTTTTTATTGATGCATTAAACGTTGACCCACCTAATGGTTCCACTTTCTCAGCACATGAAGCTATCACTAGCGTAAACGGAATTATTGGAGAAAACTTTTGTAACTTTGAGGAAATTGATTTTCCAGACCCACTGATAATAGCTCTACCACTCCGTTTTACAGGACTAGATGGGTCTCCGGTAAGGGCAGTGGCTGTATCTACTTGATAAACAGAAATATTTTGTTAACACAAGTATAAGTGGAATAGACTAATGTGCTAATAAGCCAGGTGTTTCCCATGTCGGGATGATGTCGGAGAAGGGAAATTTATTAATGCCAATAGCAGCAATGGGGTCACCTATTCTTCTGTAGAAGAGTGGAAAAGCCTATATCCCTTTTTAGGTTTTAGGCGTATTCCGTAATCGGAGGTGAAAAAAGTTATGGATCCCGATCAAAACGTTATCTTTTCCTCATGATTGGTTTTATTACTGCGGTTGTCGTCATCCTGTATGTCGCCAGTCTACGTATACAGTTACAAGAAGTAAGGGCGAACCAGGATCATTATGAAAAAGAGATCAAATCCCTATCTTCGATCCAAAACACTGATGCATTAAAGATCAATAAGGAGTTCCTGGAACATTTTTTCACCTACCAGACAATAGCCGAACGATATCAGAATATTCAACCTTTAATGACCGATCAGGGATACAAGGCAACCTACCCTTCGGGAACAGAACTTCCCAGTTCTGATCAATCCGTAAAGTCATCCATTGCTGGGTTAAAATCTTTTGAATATCAAGATTCTCAAACAGAAGCTGAATTTTTCAATGAATTTAAGCTCAGTACAGAATTTAATGATGTCACCAACACGGAAACAGTCATTGTAAAAACCAATTTAATTTATGTGAAAAAGCAAGGTTGGAAGATTAATAATGTTGAGTTTATCGGGCAATTAACAGGACGAGAATAAAAATATATAACTTGCTATTTGTTATTGTAGTTCATAAATAAAATTCTAATTTTATAGAAGTTATTATTTGTTCCAAAACTGTATTTAATCATATAGTTAGAAAATTCCAAAAAATGAGTTAAGGAGCTATCAAATGAGTAAAAATTGGACTAAGATAATGCTAATAATGTCTGTGGCGATATTACTGAATGGATGTTCCGGTGGAGAAAATTCAAATGGTAAGGAAACGACAAATACGGAAAATACAGCTGGGACGAACGAGAGCCCTGAGGAACAGATGGAACCTCAAGCTAAGGCAGAACTTAAAGATGTAGAGAATAAAACTGTTGGCACTGTAAGCTTTCTTGTACATGACGGTCATGTTCAGATTGTCGCCAGTATAGAAGGGCTAGAGCCGGGTCACCATGGTTTTCATGTCCATGAAAATGGTGTCTGTGAACCTGATGCCGAGGAAGGTCCTTTCACGACAGCAGGCGGACACTTTAATACGGATGGGAAAATGCACTCTGGACATGCTGGGGACATGCCTTCCCTATATGTCAACGAGGATAGAAGCGCTGCATATTCTGCAACGTTCGATCGTCTAACTATTGATCAACTGAAAGAGGAAGAACTGGCTGTCATCGTCCATTCAAATCCTGATAACTTCGGCAATATACCTGATCGTTATCAAGCAGAGGGAAAACCTGGTCCAGATGAAGCAACAATGAAAACTGGGGATGCAGGTGACAGACAAGCATGCGGAGTAATTATGAGCACAGAGGAAGAAACAAAATAATAAAATATTTTAAAAGAAGGGGCTGTCTGATAAGTCCCTCAAATAAAACAAGACCAAGAAGAACATTTCGTTCTACTTGGTCTTGTTTTGTTTTTTCTAGGAAAGCATCTCGTCGTATACCAGCTACTTTCAGTAGGTTGTGGGCTAATGCCACAATTCCAAACTCGACGTGAACCTTGTCGAGACCCTGCAATGAAAATCTGCGGATCGATCGATTTCCCTTGATGTGACCAAAACGCTTTCTACCTCAACTTTACGTCCAGCGTATTTCACAGAGTCCTTCACTTTCAAGGGCTGTTTTCGCCTTTGCCTTCATTTCCTCGAAAATTGGATTCCAATAGACTTGGCGGTTCCCCTTCGCTTTTATACATTTCGGCTTTAAGGGGCATCCCCAGTGTATACACTTATGAAACGAAGTCAACTTATCAGACTTTCATTTTGTCATAGCTAACCAAAATTTCAGTTACATTTCAAAGGAGTTAGACTAAACCGGATGATCGCTTTTCCTGTCAAGAAAATGAACACTGATCCTATCATATTACTACTTCATAATTTTCAAAAAACATTGACAAATCGTTTCCCTTTTATTTAAACTAAATAATGAAAGCGTTTTACAAACACTCTAAGACGAAGGAGTCGCAGCATTCAATGAACCAAACGCTTTTTAATAACGTCATTATTCCTTCTGTCCGTGATTTGAAATTTTTGAATAAGGCACTACACAGTCCTTCTCCTTATATGCTGCTTTCAGATACACATATTGGAAATTTGAAGATGTTGACGAAGGAATGTCACAAAGAAGGAAAAAAGGTGCTGGTCCATTTAGATTTGGTTGGAGGCTTAAATAAGGACAACATGGGGTTAAAATTGTTAAAAGACTTGTTCAAGGTGGATGGAATTATTTCACCAAACGCGAAGCTGATCAATCGCTCGAAGGAACTAGGACTTATAGCTGTACATCGGCTGTTTTTGCTGGATTCCCGTTCATTGGAATCGGGATTGAAGGCAATCAAGGAAAGCGATTTGAATGCGGTAGAGGTTTTACCTGGCCCCTTTTCAAAAGCATTTCTCCCTCAAATTAAACAAGTAACCGATGCACCCATTTTAGCGGGTGGTTTTATATCAACAAAAGACGATGTGATAGAATTATTCAACGCCGGTATACAAGGGCTTACGTGCAGTAATCCTGCTTTATGGACAACAAAATAGCTTAACAGCGGTTATGAGAAAATGCGAAACCCTGCAGAGTGATGGCTTATTTGCTATTGCTTTGTAGGGTTTTTTGTTTTTTTCCACACTAAAAGGAGGTGAGCCTTGTTTTCTGGTAGGTGCTCGACAACTATAAGGGGGGATTATTTATGTCACTTATTGAATCGATTATTCAATTGGGTCCTGCGGTCATGATGCCGATTATTTTCCTTATTCTCGCATTGATCTTCCGTGTGAGGATAGGCCAGGGATTCAAAGCAGCAATGCTGATTGGGATTGGCTTTGTCGGGATTAATTTAGTGATTGGCCTGTTGTTAGACAGTCTCGGTCCGGCAGCGGAAGCAATGGTTAGCCGGTTTAACCTGAACTTGACTATTGTCGATCCGGGGTGGCCGGTTGGAGCAACGATTGGTTGGGGAACACCAATTGTACCGTTTGTCGTATTTGGTGCGATTGTGTTAAATATCATCTTGCTTTTATTAAAGCTAACGAAAACGGTGAATATCGACATTTTCAATTACTGGCACTTCATGCTCACAGGCGGTGTCGTCTACGCCGTTACCGGAAGTATTATGATTTCGGTCATGTTATCGTTAGTACATTTCCTTGTCGCGTTAATCATTGGAGACTTAACTGCCAAAAAGATTCAGCAGGAATTTAACTTAAAAGGGGTAGCATTCGCTCACGGGACGTCAGCAATTTATGTTCCGATAGGTATTGCAATGAACTGGATCATTGAACGAATACCTGGGCTTCGCAGCATAAAAGCATCACCTGAAGAAATCAATAAAAAATTTGGTGTAATGGGAGAACCGTTGACACTCGGAACGATCTTAGGGATAGTGCTCGGTATTTTGGCAGGTTTCTCTGTACCGGATATTCTGAAGCTCGGGATCAATGTCGCAGCGGTCATGGTGCTGTTACCTGCGATGATTAATATTTTGGTAGAAGGACTCGAAATTATCCGTGAAGCGACAGAAAAAATGCTAAAGAAACGTTTTCCAGACAGGGAGTTTTATATCGGATTAGATACGGCGATTCTCGTGGGAAATCCAGCTGTATTAGCGACAGGGTTATTACTGATTCCAGGCACGCTTCTTTTAGCACTCATCCTGCCCGGTAACAAGGTGCTTCCTTTTGTTGATCTCGCGGCACTCGTTTTCTTATTACCTATGGCAGCTCCGTTTCTTAAAAAGAATCTTGCACGTTTATTTTTATCAGGTCTGGTTATGGTAACTTTCGTGCTTTATGCCGGTACGTCCATTGCCCCTTTCTATACGAAAGCCGCACAAATGGTTGATGTGACGTTACCGGAAAACGTTCAAGCTTCCACTGAACTTGCCAATTTAATTGGAGGAGCAACGTCCCCGTTCGGTTGGTTACTAATTGAGTTATCGAAGTTATTTTCATAAAGGAGGCAAAGCATGTCAAATTATATATTGGGTATTGATAATGGTGGAACAATCACGAAAGCTGGGTTGTTTACCCTAGACGGTACAGAAATAACGGTTGCAAGTGAAAAAACAAAGATGCTCATGCCGGAACCCAGTCATACTGAAAGAAACATGGAAGAGCTCTGGCAAGCCAATATCCGCGTTATTCAAAAGGTGTTAAAACAATCTCGCATTAACTCTAGTGAGATAAGAGGTATCGGGATTACGGGGCACGGCAATGGATTATACCTGGCTCGAGAAGACGGTAGTCCAGTAGGAAACGGGATTATTTCAACCGATTCACGAGCAAAAGAAATCGTGCAAGCCTGGTATGATTGTGGTGTCGTAGATACAATTTTACCGAAAACGATGCAGTCAATCTGGTCCGGGCAGCCGGCAGCACTACTAGCATGGCTTAAACGGCACCGGCCGGAAGTTCTAGAAGAAGCACGTTGGATATTGATGTGTAAAGACTATATCAGGTTTCGAATAACCGGTGTGGCTGCAGCGGAAATAACGGACATCTCCGGAACAAGTTTATTTAATATCCGCGACATGCAATATGACGATGAAATTCTATCTTCCCTTGGATTGGAAGATATCACAGGGAAACTTCCACCCGTAAAGTACTCAGGCGAAATTTGCGGCTATGTTACGGAAGAAGTCGCTCAGATAACCGGTTTAAAAGAAGGAACACCAGTTGCTGGCGGTCTGTTTGACATTGACGCTGCTGCGGTCGCTACTGGAGTCACCGATGAGGATAAGTTGTGCATTGTTGCAGGTACTTGGAGCATTAATCAATATGTTTCAAAAGTGCCGATTGTTGATAAAGATTTATTTATGACTTCAGTTTTCTGCATTCCGGGATACTGGCTTACATTAGAAGGAAGCCCAACTTCCGCAAGTAACTTGGAATGGTTCGTAAATGAATATTTTAATTTTGAACACGAGGAAACGAAAGACCGCGGTATTTCGATCTATGAACTTTGTAATGAGATGGTCGAAAGTACGGCGCCGGACGAATCTAACATTTTGTTTTTCCCTTATTTATTCGGTTCAAATGTCCACCCGAATGCCAAAGCATGCTTTTTCGGGATTAACGGCTGGCACACAAAAGCGCATATGCTGCGGGCTTTGTATGAAGGAGTTACTTTTGGCCATAAAATTCATTTCGATAAACTGCTCAAATTCCGTGATCATCCACAAACGATTCGGATAGCAGGAGGTGTAACGCGTTCAAATGTATGGATGCAAATGTTTGCAGATATCCTGCAAACACCGATTGAAGTGGTGAACGGAACCGAACAAGGCACATTAGGGGCTGCCATTTGCTCCGCAGTCGCAACAGGAGCATATGATTCGTTTCAAACGGCTACAAATCAAATGGTAAACGTCGGCAAAGCCTATATACCGAGACCAAGTGTCAAAGCCATTTACGAAGAGAAATACGCGTACTTCAATCGTGTGCTCGACGCATTAGATCCAATCTGGAAGTAAAGAAGGGAGTATAAAAATGGACCTGGGATTGAATGGAAAAACAGCAATTGTCACTGGGGGATCCCGCGGGGTCGGAAGGGCAACCGCACTATCGCTTGCGGAAGAAGGCGTAAATGTCGTCTTAAATTATAACCGAAGCATAAAGGATGCCAACGAGACAGCAGCACTGATTAAAGAAAAAAATGGCCACTGCGTGACCATCCAAGCGGACCTATCAAATCCGGAAGACTGTAAACGCTTAATGGACGAAACAATAGAATATTTTGACCATGTCGATATCTTAGTCAATAACGCTGGTATATGGCCAAAGAACTGGGTGACTGACATTACACTTGAAGAATGGGAGCACACAATGAAAGTAAACCTTACTTCTGTTTTTCTAACGTGCCAAAGCTTTGTCATTCATTTGAAGGAACGAAACCAAAGAGGGAAAATTGCAAATGTTACATCTCAAGCAGCGTTCAATGGATCGACCACCGGCCATGCTCATTATGCGGCAAGCAAAGCGGGTATCGTAAACTTTACCGTATCACTCGCCCGTGAGGTTGCAAAAGACGGCATTAATGTGAACGCTCTTGCTTTAGGTATTGTGGAAACTGATATGATTCAAGCCGCATTAGATAAAAACAGAAGTTATTATGAGAACCGAATTCCGATCGGTAGGATCGCACAGCCGGAGGAAATCGCAGATATCATTACATTCCTAGTATCGAACAAAGCCGATTACATGACAGGTGCCACGCTGGATGCTACCGGCGGTATGCTCATGAGATAAATAGACAAAGGAGAACCGAGGATGCTTGTACCTTTAAAGGAAGTACTAAATGATGCACGAAAAAACAAATACGCCGTACCCGCGTTTGATTGTGTTAACGACATTATGGTAAGGACAATTTTAGATACCGCAGAACAAGAGAACTCCCCCGTCATTCTCATGTGTCTTGAGCACAACTTAAATGAACCAAAAGGGTTTGTTTATTTAGCGGAATATATTAAAGCGGTCGTATCATTCTATCAAATCCCCATTGTCCTTCATTTGGACCATGCCATGGATCTAGAGCTTGTCAAAAAAGCGGTACAGTTTGGGTTTACTTCGGTCATGATTGACGGTTCTAGCCTGCCTCTTGAAGAAAATATGGCAATCACAAGAGAAGTCGTAAAATATGTACAACAGCACGGCATCAGTGTGGAAGCAGAACTAGGTCATGTTGGCGGCCATGAATTAGGTGGTACGTACGCCAGTGACTCTAAATTAACAGAACCGAGTCAAGTAGAGACGTTCGTTCAGAAAACGGGTGTCGATGCATTAGCGGTTTCAATCGGAACCTCTCATGGGATTTACCACTCGGAGCCGGATTTAAATATCATAAGGACAAAAGAAATTAACGATGTTAGCCCGGTTCCGCTCGTGCTGCACGGCGGCTCTGGAACACCCAACGTACAGTTGAAAGAAGTGATTACAAACGGCATAAGCAAAATCAACCTGTACGCAGATTGCAGAGTAGCGATGGCGAAAGGAATGAAGGAAGCTGCTGCTGCAATAAACAGGGTCGACCCCTTACCAGAAGAAATGTTCCGACCAATTACACAAGCCTTAGCAGCCGTCGTAAAGGAAAAAATTCATCTATTTCGTTCAAATAATCGCACATAGGAGGTAGCAAAAGTGAAACTATTGGCAATTAGCGACCTGTTTATCCCTAAGGACATGATGCAAGAAGGACTATCCTCCCTTACCTCTCTTGGTGTAGATATCGAAGTAAGGGAATGGAAGCATGACTCCTTAGAAATGTTGCAAAAGGATAATCTTGCGGTAGAGTTACAAGGACCAGACGCTGTACCCGTTCCGGAAGAATTGTTCTCTGGCATTGAAACTTGTGATCTATTAATAGTACAGTTTGTCCCGGTGAATCAAGCAATCATTGAAAAAGCTGAGCGTTTAAAATTGATAGGTGTTTTAAGGGGTGGAAGGGAAAATATTGATCCTGCTGCTGCGGAGTCGAGAGGTATAGAAGTCATCAATACACCAGGCCGTAACGCAAGAGCAGTAGCAGAGTTCACGCTTGGTCTTATCCTATCAGAAATTCGGAATATCGCTCGTTCTCACGCCGCACTCAAAAACGGGGAGTGGCGAAAGTCTTTTCCAAATAGCGAAGCCATCCCCGAGTTAAATGAAAAAACGGTAGGCATTGTCGGATTCGGAAATGTCGGGAACCTACTAGCAGGGTATTTGAAAGCGCTCGGTTGCAACATACTCGTCTACGATGAATATACATCAGTGGTGCCTGAACCCTATCGAAGAGTTGATAAGAATACGCTGTTGGAACAATCGGATGTCGTCTCTTTGCATCTGCGGTTAAGCGAAAAAACTTACCATTTCATCGATGCTGATGCTTTGAGAAAAATGAAACCTTCTGCCATTCTCGTTAATACCGCTCGCTCCGGGCTTATTGATGAAAAAGCACTCGTGGATTGTTTGAAAAACAACCAGGTTATAGGGGCTGCTTTAGATGTGTTTGACGTGGAGCCATTAACGAAGTCTCAGGAAATCGTAGAACTAGATAACCTAACAATCACCCCACACATCGCCGGAAGTACGATTGATGCGTTTCGAAATAGTCCTAGACAAATAGCAAGATATTTAATGGAAAAACTGAAGCTGTATTAAGAATACGACGAAGTGGCAAACTCATACGTTATTAGTCTGCCACTTTATGTTACATATTAGAAAATGTAACTTTTACAAATCATATTGGGGTACGGCAAGGATTCCTTCTTTTTTGAGCCACTCACAAGTTTGCGCTTCTAATCTAGCATTCTTTTCTTCTAATGTAGGCTCTTTCTTAGTTGGTCTCCCCGAATTGTCCTTCCGCATATCTCGGAGCCCTAATACTCTTGATTCATTGTAAGCAGTACGCCATCTATTAGCAGCCCTATTAACTCTAACTATGCCAATAACTTCAACATCAAAACCATTCTCCTCAAAAATTTGTCTTGGAGGTGACATTCTAATAGCTCTTTTTTTATTTCTTTACAATGATCCATTTCAAAAAAGGACTTCCATAACGGAATTGTATATATGGCGGTTGCTTCCCAGTATGGGAACAAGGAGGATAAGGCAGCTTATTCTGTACTAGTCTTGAATGATGGACCACTACTTACGATGGTTACATTAGCCATTTTCGGAGCGATGGGCTTCGTAGAAGGAATGTTTTCAGCAACTGCGTTCATCACGGTATTGCTTCCACTTATAGTAGGTGTTGTCATCGGTAATACAGACATAGACTTGCGTGATATGCTTTTAAAAGGCAGTGACATCATTATTCCATTCCTTTCATTCGCACTTGGTATGGGTATTAATTTAACCGACGTTGTTCAAGGCAGAGTCAGTGGTATTATGCTGGGTGTTTTAACAGTGGTATTTACCGGGGGTATTGCTTATCTTGCTTTTAAAGCACTTGGCTGGAACCCACTTATCGGCGCAGCTGAAGGCACGACAGCTGGGAATGCAGTTATGGTTCCTGGAGTAGTTGCGTCAGCAAATGCTTCATTCGTAAGTATTGCTCCTCTTGCTACTGTACAGGTTGCAGCCTCGGCGGTTACAACAGCCATTCTCCTTCCAATTGTCTTAACACTTTTGGTGAAATTCACCAAAATCGAAAGTAATAATGTAGAAAGTGAAAAAACTGCCAAGCCGAAGGAAGAAGCAGTTTGATAACTTAGATAATTGTTTAACGCTTTGAAGTGACCCCAATAACTAGACTGATTTATTATTAGGCAGTTTCTAGGGATTGAGTTCGGTATTTTACTGGGCTCAAGCCTTTTAACTTTGCCTTAATTCGTATGTGATTATAGAATTCTATATATTTTGCTAGTTCTTATTTAAAGTGCTCCACATTTTTAAATTCTTTTAGATAAAGAAATTCCGATTTTAAAATACCAAAGAAGTTTTCAATACCGAAATTCCACCGACAGCCGTGCAGTTGGCTTAAGATTGCGATATGATGAGAATTGTGGAAAGCCACTATAAAGTAGAAAGGAGGAGAGCCATGAATTTGTTCATTCGTCAAACGTTAAATCTTTTGGATACAGAACTTGATCGTATAAAAACAGCGCTGGAACGATTGCCTGAGGAATTGGTATGGAAAAAAATGCGTAAGAGTACTAATAGTATTGGAAATTTATGTTTGCATATTGCAGGAAATGAATATCAAAACATTGTAAGCGGCATTGGACAAAAACCGTTCATTCGCGAAAGATCAGCTGAATTTTTATCAGAAGGGGGATTCACCGCATCGGAATTGCTGGATGAATTAACTAGTGTACGAGAACAGACAAGAATTGAACTGAAATCTATCACTCCAAACGAATTTGAAAAAGAGATTGTAATTTCCTATCCTCCCGAAGCAAGAATAGCTTCATACACTTCTACTCTATTAGAAATTGTGTATCATACCACTTCGCATTATTCTTATCATACCGGGCAAATCGTATATATGACAAAACTTATGCAGAAGGGGGACGAGCATTTATTAAAATGGAGGCATTGATCGCAATAGACTGCTGAAAAATAAATTTGTTCCTATTATTTCCTCTAATTTTTTGTCAATTAATAAAGGTTTTTATTAAATTTTGTCAAATATGAATATATTTAAAGATTTAATTTTTATCACACACATAACATCTTGGAGGTAAGTAACGTGAAAAAATCATCAGTAAACATTTTGATCGCTTTATTAATTCTGACCCTCGGTCTAGCAGGTTGCGGGAAGCAGGAAGAGGGAAGTAATGCTGGATCCGCATCTGGAAAAAAGTCAGACTCGGTATCGCTTGAAATCGGAATGCTAAAATTAACGAGTTCCGCTCCGTTATTTATTGGAATAGAGAAAGGTTTCTTTAAAGAGGAAGGTATTGATGCCAAGGCAAAATGGTTTGAGGCAGCACAGCCAATTGCAGTCGCAACGGCTTCAGGAAGTGTAGATGTTGGAGCAACAGGAATTACGGCAAGTTTGTACAATATGGTTGCCGGAGGTCAAAAACTATTGATTGTTGCCGATAAAGGGAGAGAACAGGAAGGGTATTCATCCTCTGCTTTATTAGTCCCTAACACTTCACCAATAAAAAGCATTAAAGAGTTAAAGGGAAAAAAGATTGGCATTACACAGACCGGTTCAACCTACCATTATATGGCCGGAAGAATGTTGGAAAACCACGGTGTAACATTGCAGGATGTTGAGCTTGTTCCCCTGAACAGTATAAAAGGACTTATGGAAGCATTAAAAAGCAAGCAAGTTGATGCTGTTTTATTAAATGAACCTAATATTACAACAGTTGTAAATGAAGGCTATGGGAAGGTCGTTGCTCAAGTGGGAGACGAAATAGATTACCAAACGTCCGGGGTCTTTTTCTCACAAACTTTTGCAGATAATAAAGACGCGGCTGTACGTTTTCTCAAAGCTTACGCAAAAGCCACTCGATACTACTACGATGCAGTACTCATGAAAGAAGACGGCAAGATCGTACCAGGGGAGAATTACGAGGAGGTTATCAATATCATTGCGAAGTATACGGATCAAGACCCGGAAGTGGTGAAACAAGGCCTTCCTTATATCGATCGTGACGGCAAACTCCTTGAAGAGGATATTAAGACACAGGTCGACTGGTACGTGAAGGAAAATTTAATTGACAAAGCAATTGATACCGAAGAAATTGTCAATACGAAATTGTTAGAAGAAGCGTTACAGCAGTTAGGGAAGTGACAGCATGAGAATTGTCATTGAGAATGTGGAAAAAACGTTTATCGATTCAAAAAAAAGAGAAGTTACGGCATTAAAGAATATCAACTTTTCTATTGATAAAGAGGAATTTGTTGTACTCGTAGGACCAAGTGGATGCGGGAAGTCGACTTTGCTCAACATTGTAGGAGGATTGATGTCTCCAACCGGGGGAAGGGTTTTTTTCGAAGGCACACAAGGGAACGAACCGAATTTGGGCATCGTATTTCAGGAAATTGCTCTCTTTCCGTGGCGAACTGTTTATGAAAATGTCATTTACGGCTTGGAGGAAAAAGGGATTAGTAAACAAGAGCAGCAGGAGAAAGGCAAACACTATATCGATATGGTTGGTTTAAACAGTTTTGAAGGCGCCTATCCTAAACAACTTTCCGGCGGTATGAAACAGAGAGCTGGCATTGCCAGGGCGCTTGCGGTTGAGCCTGATTTGCTGTTAATGGACGAACCGTTTTCCGCTTTGGATGCTCAGACACGTACCCTCATGCAGGAGGAACTTTTGACGATTTGGAACCGTACAAGGCTAAGCACTCTTTATGTTACGCATAACATCCAGGAGGCAGTTTACTTAGCGGACCGGGTCATTGTATTATCCAGACATCCAGGACAAATAAAAAGCATCATCGAAATCGACCTACCGAAAATAGGAAGAGATCAAGAACAGTACAGAAGCCAATTTGAGCAGTATGCAGACCAAATTTGGCGGCTGATTCGTAATGATGCAAAAGAAGCGTTAAAGGAGGGATAGTGAATGACCGAACAAAGAAAAACCATTACAAATCGTGTTGCCTTTCTCGAACAAAAGATTCCAAGTTACGCAGCTGTACTCGGAATATCCAGTCTGCTTATACTATGGGAAATCGTATGCAGACTGAACATTGTTCCCCCCTTATTTTTGCCTGCGCCAACAGCGATTTTAGCAGCGGCGTGGGAGATGATTATAAGCGGGGAACTGTACCAAAGCCTTTTTGCAAGCTTGTACCGTATCGTCATCGGTTATGCTATTGGAGCAATATTTGGTATCCTTATCGGACTCATTCTCGGTTTTTCAAGATGGGCAGACGCGGTCGTAACACCGATCGTTTATTCCATATATCCTATTCCGAAAATCGCACTTTTACCTTTAATTATTTTATGGTTGGGAATCGGCGAAATGCCAAAGGTAACAATTATTGCATTAGGCGTATTTTTTCCTGTTGTCATAAATACGTTTTCCGGTGTAAAAAATGTCGACCCGATGCTGATTAAAGCAGCAGTAACGTTTGGCTCAAACCATGTTAATGTCATACGGAAGGTGATTTTACCGGGCTCGCTTCCAATGATTTTCGCCGGCTTAAAGCTCGCTGCGGGAACTTCGCTGCTCTTGCTGGTGTCCGCAGAAATGATTGCTGCCCAACAAGGCATCGGTTCAATGGTTTTGCACTACGGAAATTTAATGATTACAACAAAGCTGATGGTCGGAGTGCTGCTTCTCTCCCTGCTCGGCTTGATTTTCAATCGGGGACTTCAGTGGTTAGAGCGAAAGCTTATACCATGGAAGTAACATAAAGTAGGAAGTTCCTCTTACTCCAACTTAGTTAATATCAGGGGATAGCGCTTGTTGTGTTGCTGCAAGCAGTTGTCCCCCTGTACTCTTAATACATTAAAATTTGATTCAATGTAGTGAATTTGTATAACTCCGATAAATGAAAAAAGTTTTTATTCTTCCTTGAATCAATAAGTTTATTCATCTTTAACAGGAATTAAAGGAGGAATAAAAATGGAATTTATGTTTGTGCTAATCGGTGTTTACGTTGCTCTCTTTTCATATCTAACTGTAAGAATTACAAAGATATGTGTTAAATTTTTCAAAATTACACGTGCTTATATACAACTTCCGAATAGGCTTGATCACAGGGTTGCAGCTCTAATCCGTCACTTAACACCGATGAAATGGCTGTTTTCTTGTTACCGAATAGGTTAGTTGGCAATCGTACCCGTTTGTTGAAGATCAACAGTCTGTGCGTCAAAAACGAAATCTTCCACTCCTATGGAGGGAGGAGAAATGGGTGGGTTTGGCACCTCTACGATATTATGGTTAAACAAAACTTTCTTCATGTATATGGCCAAATCGTTGAACAAGGCATATTGAGCTTAAGCACAGGATAGTGAACTAACAACTCAAGAGATATTTTCAAAATGGTGAATATAATAGAAGAAGAATCTGAGTGTGAAGGGAGAATTGTCATGAGTGAATTAGAAAATGACATTGTGTACAAAACCTGTGTTCCGACTGGCGTTGAACTAAAAGACACTGGCTTTGGATATACGTTGTCCTTAATAGCCGGTAAATATAAAATGATCATTATATATTGGCTGTCTGAAAATAAGGTTATGCGACATAATGAGCTAAAGCGAAGTATCGGTGCCATTTCCTTTAAAACGCTAAGCATCATGTTAAAAGAGCTGGAGGCAGATGACCTTATCATACGTAAGGAATTTCCCCAAATACCTCCAAAAGTTGAATATTCATTATCTGACCGTGGTCTATCTCTTGTTCCATTGTTAAATATGATGTGTGAGTGGGGAGAGAAAAATCGTTTGTCAGCTCTGGAGGATGTACACGATGGCTAGCTATTTTGTTTAAATCAAAAGAAGTATCTCCTCAGTAAGGAAATACTTCTTTTTTATAGCTTTTATAAAGCTACCTATTATAGGTTGTCAACAAAATTCAAATAATCTTGAGCGCTTTTTTCCAATTCGTTTGTACCCGGCTCATTTTCTAATTCTTCGTTTCCACCCGGCTTATTTTCTTTGCCATAAAACGCAAAGTACGAACGATAATCTGCATTGCAATATAGGAATGTTGTTTTAAATGGAACTAATATTTGTTCAAGTGTATACCGGTATCTTCCCTTTTCACTATAATCTTCTTTTTTAATTCCTGCAGTTACACCTAAAGCAACTTTACGATTCATTAATTTATCCCCTCCATTTGAACCATAAGCCCATCCATAAGCTAAAACATCGTCAAGCCATTTTTTAAGGAGAGGCGGACAATTAAACCAATGGATAGGGAACTGCAAAATAAGATTACCATGTGATTCAACCATTTTTTGTTCTTTCTCCACGTCTATGTTTCCATCAGGGTAAACCTTAGACAATTCGTGAACAGTATACTTTTCGGGATATTTTTTCAGTTCTTCTACCCATCGCTTATTAATGATGGAAGTTTCTATGCTGGGATGTGTTACGATAACAAGAGTTTTCAAAGATTTGTCCTCCTTAAGTATTATTTATATCTTGATAATAAAGTGAACACTGTAAATATGTAAGTATGCACTTTTATTACAGGTACTTACATAAAGGTGAGTGTTAAATTAGTCATAAATATTTTTTCTATAAGGGTGAACCAGCAGAACCATTACCCGAAAAGTAGAAGAGCTGCATTCTCGAGGTTACCGTACGTTGTACAAAAAGATCCTGTACTAAGTCATTTTATTCAATGTAGTGTAGTGCTTAGCTTAGTATACCTCATGCTAATTTAATTCTGGTATTATTCATGCATAGAAACCTATGATTTTCGTGCATTTTCCCTTATTAAAATTCTTAAGCACTACAGAAAGAAAAGGGCCATTATCTTGAATAACTTACTGGGTAAATGTTCGAAGTTTCGGATGATTGTTATTTAGTAAATTGAGAGGATTCCACTTTTGCTGGACATGCTAAGAAAAAATAAAAAATTTTCCTTTTTTTACTAAAATAAAGGTAGTCTATTCCTATATAAATACAATAAGTTTCACTTAAATAAAAGGTAAGTTATTGTTACGATCGGGGGGCGTTTCTTCAATAAATGGAGACGCAATTTTCTGATTGAAGTAACAAAGCAGAATAGTTCTATAAATGAGTAAGAAACCCAGCTAATCTTACATGAAGGTAGCTGGGTTTTAAAGTTGGATGTGCAAAATAACACTTAAAAAAATACGTGCAAATTATCGCCTAAAGTACAGTATTGATGATCAACTATTAATAGCTTTACTTTTAATAAAGGAGGTAAAATTAACTTCATTCCCATCCAAACCTCCAAAAAATTGCGGATCCATAACTCATTAATATTGCAATCTATCAACTATACTCACAAACAATCCATGACAATCTTCGTTTTTTTACAAAAAAAATAATAAAAGTTTATATCAGATTCATATATTTCAGATATGATAGAATCGAAAATCAGTTGTGAGAGGAGAAAAAGAGACAATGAACAAAATTAACAAAGCAGTTATAACAGGTATGGCTGCTGTTTGCCTATCTAGTTTTACATTACATACTGCTGCAGTTTCTGCCGCAAAAAAAGAAACGGCTCGTTCCGTTGAACACGTCAGATTAATAGAATCCGAGACGCTGCCTTACAATACGACATACAAAGGGACAACAGTTGGCGGGTTATCCGGCATTACATACAATCCAAAAATTAACAAATGGCTGATTATTAGTGATGATAGATCTGATTATAATCCTGCAAGGTTTTATGAAGCTAAGGTGAACTACAATGCAAACGATTTTCAAAACATACAATTAGTAGGCGTTAATTCCCTTAAACAGCAAGACGGAACCGATTATCTAAATAGAAGCCAGTACAATGGCGAAACAGGAGGAATTGTCGCAGATCCTGAATCCATTCGTTTTGATCCACTAAATAACAGCATCTGGTATACGAGTGAAGGTGACCGTTCCCTTGGTTTAAATCCATTTATCCGTCAAGCAACACTGGATGGAAGCTATCTATCCGAGCTTTCGATAAATGATACAATCAAAATGGATGATCAATCAGAGAAAGGATTTCGGAACAATCTAGCATTAGAAGGAAGCACCTTCTCCTATGATGGACAAACCTTTTGGACATCAATGGAGGGGCCTCTCCTTCAAGATGATACAATCCCAACCCCTGAATCTGGAGCACTGTCTCGGATTACTCAATATGACCGGGAAGGAAATGTTTTAGCCGAATACGCCTATCCAATCGATGCCATCCCTGAAGAGCCTGGAACAGAAAAGAACGCTGATAATGGCGTAACAGAAATTCTCTCTATTAATGATCACGAGCTTTTCGTATTAGAACGTGCAAGTGTTCAAGCTGACGATGGTTCTTATAGCAATTATGTTCGTGTTTATAAAGTGGATATCAATGAAGCTACTGATATTAAAGATATGGAATCAATCAAAAAAGAAGATGTGAAACCTTTGAAAAAAGAGCTTGTCATTAATCTAAACACTCTAGGTTTGGACAAAGTCGATAATGTGGAAGGGATGACGTTCGGGAAAAAGCTTCCGAATGGAAATGATAGCCTAGTCTTAGTTTCTGATAATAATTTCAATGATACCCAAGTAACACAGTTTATTGCCTTTGAAGTCATTCCTGAGGACTAAAATTTCACGAGCATGCATCCAGACAAAAGAGAGAGTTCTACTGTTTTTTAGTGACCTCCTCTCTTTTATTGAAAAAAATAATAGGAATATAACATAATAATATACATTATATTCCCGCATATAGATATATTTTTCTATGCACCTAGGCTACATTTAGGTGCTTTTATTCGGGCGCGATTGCTGAACTAATGAGAAGTCGCTTTTTTACTAGGCAGATCCGAATAATTCTAAATATGATTGGTTGTAAATAATTAAGAAACCCAGCTAATCTTCTCATGTGAAGGTAGCTGGGTTTATAAAGTTGGATCTGCAAAAAATATACCCAAATTATCGATCAAAGTGACAGTCAATCCTGAAGCCAGGAAAAAGTGGTACCCCAGAATCCCTGTCAATGCACCAATCGTTATGAATATGAATCAAATTTACACTTTTATCTGGATTTGTTGTTTTCGTTGCTGGAGCTTTTCTAAACAGTCATGATCCATACTGATCGATCCGATCGTTACATCCGAATCTCCGTAGAAACCATGGAAATCGGACCCGCCAGTCTTTACCAGCCCGTATTGTTCTGAAAGAGCAATTGCCTTTGCTTCATCCTGTCCATCGTGCAAGGGATGCCTAACCTCAATCCCTTCCAAGCCGCCCCCGACCCATTCCTCAACAGCATCGAAATTGTCGAATTGTCCAGGATGTGCTATTACCGGGATTCCGCCTGCTACTCGAATGACTCGGATGGCGTCCTTCGCATCAATGTATTCAATCGGTACGAAAGCAATCCCAGGCTGTTGTTTGCTGTTGCCACGGAAAAATATTTTTCTATATAGATCTCCATAGATCCGGTCCGTATACCCCTTTTCGAGAAGGGCATGCATAATGTGTTGTTTATAGACTCCGGTACCACCCTCGGCAAATCTCTGTATTTCTTCCCAGCTTATATCATATCCGGCATCGATCAATTTTTGCACCATCTGATAGGACGCTTCATGTCGCTTTTTAATAAGTGGTTTGCACAATTTTTCAATCGTTGGATGTCCTGGCTCCACATATAGACCTAAAATGTGGGCACGTCTACCTCGTTTGTAATCGTAAGCGGAAATTTCGATTCCGGGAATCACTTCAACCCCGATCTTCTCACCGATATCTATCGCTTGCTTCAAACCTGCAGTCGTATCGTGGTCTGTGATGGCAAGATGTGTGACATGATTATCTCGAGCCAGGAGAAGGACTTCCTCAATCGAAAGAGTATTATCTGAAATTTTCGTATGGCAATGCAAATCGATTTTCATTTGATCAACTCCGTTATAAAGCTTACTCCATGCCTTTTGAAGTTCAAAGAATCATAGAAGGCATGTGCTTCTTTTCGATTTTCGCTACTTGACAGCATTAATTTGTAACAATCGTTCTTAGCAGCTATGTCCATAGCTTTTTCCATCAGTTTTTTCCCGATTCCCATCCGCTTGTAGTCTGGATTCACGACGACATTTTCCAGGATGGCAAGCTTTTTCCCTCCGTGACCAAAGTTGTCAATGATGATAAGAGAAAACGTTCCTATGATCTCATCTTCCTTACGTACATAATAAATTTTATAAAAAGGATATCGCTTGATCTTCTCCAGCAATTGAAGGCCTTCGTCGTGGGATAGAACATTCTCTTGGTCCAATTCCTTCAAAAGTTCTAAATAGGTATCAAGTTCTTCAGCTTTCAGTTCACTTACATTCATCAGCTTACTCCAATTAAATTCCGACTTGGTCAATCAATGAACCTTGAGACAAATTGTAATGCTGATCGACGACTGTTTCCATAAAATCAAGATCATGAAAAATTCCGATCATGCTTGTACCATTCGCTTTCAATTGAATGATCATTTCTTTGACCGATTCTTTTGATGCGTTATCAAGGGAGGCGGTCGGTTCATCCAGCAAAAGCAGCTTTGGTTGTTTTACCATTGCTTTGGCCAGATTCAAACGTAGTTTTTCACCACCGCTGAATGTCCGGGGATAAGAATCCCATAGTGAGGTCGGAAGCTTGAAGTGTGACAAAATTTGTTTCGCATTTTCCTTCGCTTCATCCTCTTCATAACCCATTTCAATGATGGCTTCCATTACAACCTCCAGGGCAGTCACGCGAGGCATTACCTCAAGAAATTGAGAAACATACCCGATTTCTTTCTTTCGGATCGCCAATATTTCACGCTCTGTCGCTTTCACTAAATCGATCATTCCAAATTGATCAGAGTGATACCAAATCTTTCCTGAAGAGGGTGAATACGTACGATAAATACTTTTGAGGATCGTCGATTTTCCAGCACCACTTTTTCCAGTGATTCCGACGAATGCACCTTCATCCAAATGAAAAGTGATTCCATTGCAGCCTGTAATATCCTTACCATTTCCGTAATGCAAGGAGAACACCTTCTCTAAATCTTCAACTCTTAAAAGCTCATTCATGATATTTCACCTTTTCTACTAGTTAGTCGATACTATGAATTTCTATGAATCTTTCTAAATCCTGCAGATCCCTGAAGTGCTTCTCGAGTTTTTCCCGGCTCCAATTCCACCATTCGATCTGTAAAAGCTTTTCTGCGATATCCTTTGGAAATCGTTCGCGAAGAGGCTTTGCAGGTATCCCGACTGCAATCATATAAGGAGGGATGTCCTTCGTAACGACAGCACCTGCTCCGATTACTGCTCCTGTTCCGATCGAGACACCAGGCATGATGACTGCTCCGTGTCCAATCCACACATCGTGGCCGATTCTGACTTTATGCGCTCTTCGCCAATCGAAAAAATCCTCGTCATCTCTATCGTCGAAACGGTACTGCTTGCATCGATAAGTCATATGATGCTGGGTGACCCGCCACATCGGGTGGTTACCAGGGTTGATCCGGACATGAGATGCGATCGAACAAAATTTTCCGATCTCTGCATAAATGATTTGAGCATCTCCCGCTGTATAACTGTAATCTCCAAATCTGGATTCCTCAATCCATGTATTCGGACCAAGCTCAGTCCAAACTCCCAAAGCACTGTTTTGAACAGTCGAACTTTCATGGACAGTAGGGGATTCCTTCAAATACTTCATATTCATCTCCACATTCCTTTTCTAATGAACGATACTAACAGGTACAGGTGTCCGATAATTCATCTGACACATAACATTACCGTCCACTAAGACGGTATGCAGAACTGGGCGCTTCTGATCTTCACTAGCAATCAATAAGTCTGCTTTTTTCCCGATTTCTATAGAACCTACCTCCTGATCCAGCTTCAATGCTCTAGCCGGATTGAGGGAGACCATATTGATCGCCACATTGATAGGGAAGCCGTGATGATAGAGTTTAAAGGCAGCATGCAACATGGATGCGGGATAATAATCCGAGCATAATCCGTCGACAACGTCGTGCTTGATCGCTTCCATTGCAGATAGATTATTACTATGAGACTTACCGAGTAATAGATTAGGAGCGCCCATGACGACATAAATTCCGAGTTCATTGGCTTTCTTCGCAACATCCAACTCAACCGGAAACTCACTGATCGAGGCGTTCCAATCCTTGACCAAGGAAAGCTTATCGATGGTATCATCATCATGAGAAGCAACTGGAATTCCTTTCTGATGGGCCAGATCTGCTAATTTCAGTAAAATTCTAGCCTCCAGCTTTTGTTTTTGCATGTTGCTTTCGATGATTTGATGAGCTTGCTCTTCTGAATAACGACGATGCTCGATCAATAGCTTTTTTTGAATTTCGATATCACGGAACTGACCTTGTCCTGGTGTATGATCCATGAAGGAAAGCTGATCGATCATTTGACGTTCAATACATTGCTCGACTTCTGGCGCAGCATGGATATTTGTAATCTCATATCGTAAATGTGTTTTATGGCGAATTAAAGGATGCTTTTGAGACAAGCGGTTGATATCCTCAAGGATCTTTAATACGGTATGATTTTGCCTGATCTGTTTTTTTGCGTTTTCTTCTAGTAGAGATAAAGAGTGATAGATGGTGGTGATACCTTCTCCAACCAGCTTTTTTTCTAGCTCGAAGAAGGAGATTTCGATTGGAAACATACTGCTTGGTCGAGGTTCCAGTTCGATCTCGATCGCATCGCTATGAGAATCCACTATGCCTGGTAGTACCCAATTGCCTTCTGCATCAATATCTGCTGGGCCAATCGAAGTAGGGTGATACTCTTCAATTCCAACGATTTTATCTTCCTCGATGATCACCATGCCATTTTGGATGACACGGTCAGGAGTGACGATCTTTGCATTGTAAATTTTTTTCTGTTCCATTATGAACACCTCACGTTTTATAAAAGTTACAATAAGGAATGGACAAGTAATTGTGTATATGGATGCTGTGGGTCTTCCAGGATTTGATCTGTCAGACCGTGTTCGACCACTTGTCCATGTCGCATCACCATCGTCCGATCTGCAAGCATCCGTATCACACCTAGGTCATGGGATACGACAATCATTGCCACATCAAGCTCTCTTTGGATTCTACGGATCAGATCGAGCACTCTGGCTTGAACCGATAGATCCAGCCCTGTGGTGACTTCATCGAGCAGCAGGATCGGCGGGTTATTCGCGAGTGCTTTTGAAATTTGGACACGCTGCTGCATTCCGCCACTGAAATTTTTCGGCATTTCATCCATCCGTGAAAGAGGGATCTCCACATGCTCCAGAAGCTCTGAAGCGCGGTGCCTGATTTTCCCGACATGGTAGGTTCCAGATGCAATCAGCTTTTCAGCGACATTCCCTCCGCTCGAAAAATTCATTTTCAGACCCATCCAAGGATTTTGATAAACCATGCCGAGGAGATAGTTGCGGATGTATCGTTTCTGTTGTGCTGATTCAGAAAAGATATTCTCTTCACCGTTTTGGTACGTTGAAATGGTAGCGATCCCAGATGTGATTTCATCATCGAAATATAAACTTTTGACCAGAGAGCTTTTTCCTGATCCGCTTTCCCCGACAATTCCGATAATTTCTCCTTTATGCAATTCAAAACCGATATCGATGCAAGCCCAGACGCTTCCACAATGAGGACAGCGATTGTCTTCTCCAGCCAGCATTTGCGGGGTTTCGCAATGGATGCACCCTTTACCATAACGTTTGTTCAAGTGCTGTACGTTAAGAAGGGGACGTTCTTCCGTGTGTAAAATCCCAGTTCTTATCATAAAGAGTCCTTCCTTTCTTTCTGTTTCGCAGAGCAATAACCAGTATCTGAGCATTGATAAATCGTTTCACCAGTTATCCGATCGTAAATCTCATCAAGGAATGTATCGGTGCTGCCACATAATTGACAAGTTGATCCTTCAAAGGTCTCCACTTCAAATGGATAATCCTCGAATTGCAAAGGAACGACATTCGTATGAGGGGGGACCGCATAAATTTTCTTCTCCCTGCCCGCACCGAACAGGTAAAGCCCTTCTGCTTGATGGAGCTTCAAAAGGTCATATCGGGGAATCGGGCTTGGATTGAAGATGTATCGATCATTTACCATGCTTGGATAATCCGCTCCAATCGTGATTTTTCCCCATCTGACAATATCCTCGTAAAGTCTAAGCCACATGCTGCTGTAATCCATTTCTGCATGCAATCGTTTCGTATCTTTTTCCTTTGATTCGACTCTGCGCAGCGGTTCTGGCAACGGCACCTGCAACACTAAGATTTGATCCTCGCGTAGAGGGACTTCTGGTATCCGATGCCTTGTCTGGATGACGGATGCTTCTCGGGAGTCATCTGTTGTCGTGATATTCGTACAGTTTGTCACCAAGCGCTTGATACTGACAGCATTGACGCTGTCATCATGACCTTGGTCAATCACCTTCAGGCAATCTGTTTCTCCGATCAAGGAAAGGGTCAGCTGCAGACCGCCGGTGCCCCATCCTCTCCCAATCGGCAATTCTCTGGATGCAAAGGGCACTTGATAGCCTGGAATGCCTACTGCCTTCAACGTGGATCTGCGAATTTCACGTTTCGAGCCCTCATCCAAAAAAGCGTAATTATAGGTTTGTTCTATTTGAGTGATCATGAACATCGATCCTTTCATACATAATGGGGGAGGCAGTCGGGTCAAAATGTACTGAAAGTGGTTTCTCTTTCCTGTTGATCCTCCTGCTTTGAATCATTTGCAGTTGCTTTCGTTCCACGAATTCGGTCAAGCATCGATTGGAATGTAATATAATGCGGCAGCTTCAAATGGGAAACAAAGCCGTGAGCTTCAACGCTATCGATATGAAGCAGAACGAACTCTTCATCCTGGGTAGGGCTCGTCCCGGTTGTTTCAAGGCTTCTTTCTAAGATCGCCATCGAGATCGCCTTTACTTCGTTTTGGCCAAATGTCAATCCGTACCCGAGCATGAATTCAACATCCCCTTTTTCGTTTTGTGTAAAGGAGTTGATCGTTTCTACTTCTGTCATCATCACTTCACCGATGTAAATTGAATCGTCTTCGTCATCACCGAAAGGATAAGGAATCGTTACGTCCGTATACCCCACCCTCAATTCACCGATGGTAGGGTGGACGACACCATAACCACGCATACTGCTGTATGCTAAAGTTGTCATTGCACCTGTTTCGCCTCTTGTAAGGACTTGAAGGCGTGCGGAACGGGAAGCTGGAAAGGTGAGTTTTTCACGGGTAATATCAAATGGTTCATTGTCATATGATTGCCGGTTTGCCAGTAATCCTTGTTCCCTTAACAGGTCGGATATCTTTTTGAACGTAAGGGGAGTATGTTCGGCATCCATATCAATGTTGAATTCTCTAATAAAGTTTGAATAAATCTTTGGATCTTCATTGCACAGATCAAAATTCAACAATCGGTGAGTATAGTCATACGTAGGTCCCAGCATCTGACCACCAGGAATATCTTTGAAGGATGATGAGATTCTGCGGATGACCCGCATATCACGTGGCTCGGCAGTAATGGAATAATGGTTCCTCGGTAGGGTGGAGCGATAGGCTCTTAATAGAAAAGCCGCTTCAGATGGATCGCCTTCCGATTGCTTTAATGCAAGTGCTGCATATTCTGGAGCATATAGTCCTCCTTCTCCCATGACACGGTCAATCAATAGGCGCATTTGAGTCTGGATATCTTTGGTGTGCAATACATTTTCAGCATCCTTCAACCGATAGGTCTGAACAAGCTTGTCAGCATTTTCAATTGCTTGTTGTCCACCTGTAACTGCAACATAACCCATTATGAACACTCGCTTTCGATAGTAGTGGTCCTAGGAATGGCTGTTAGATCACCCGATTGTGTAACGAATATGAAATCCACGCCAATCGGATATTCCTTGTTCACTCGTTCCCGTTCTGTGATCCATGCAGCTGGTAAACCTTCTATGAAACATTCTTTTGTCCCATCTATTCCAGGTCCGCTCAACAACAGTTTTTTCCCATTTGAAAGGCGATCGACATTTATAATGATCGTCGCACTTTCATGAGGATTTTCTAATGTCCCGCGATTGACTTGGCTCATAACGTCATAGATTTCCTTCTCATCAAGTGGTTCATGAATGAATACATAGGAAACCTTGGTGATATCCTCATGCTTTGCAAAAGTAGTCCATCTCAGGTACTGGATCACTTCACTTCTTCGTTTGGAAATTATATGAAAGCTTGCTTCACGATCAATCAGAGTGAACGCGATGCCAGTCATTGCCTGCGATAGCCCTTCGACAGATTCGATAAATTGGACTGCATCATGGATGTTGTTCACTTTGCCCGGTCGAGACATACTGTCCAATAGCTTCCGAAAAATCTCCTGAGTTCCGTGGATCATATCAAATGATTGTTGATCAACTTTTGTCATTGTAATCCTCCATCGTGTCAAAATTCACTTGAGATTTGGCAGCAAGTGCGCTTTCCTTGAGATACTTACTCTTGATATTCATTTCTTCTTGTTCTAATTCATGGATCCAGGTATCAACGATGGGAAGATCTGCATTAAAGGCTGCATCCACTACAGCAATTTGATAAGACCTTGTGGGATTCTCACCCATAATGACGCCAATCCCAAACTTACCTTGAATGGATACGGTACTTTCCGTTACAAGTACCTCTCCCATAAAAAAGGGTTGCTTCGAAACTGAATCTCGTGATTTAAGCATGACCAGGCTGGTTTTAGGTTGGTTTTCCAGCTTGACTGTTTCATTTTCTTCGACTTGCGCAGAAAGTTTTTTGAGGAATGCGGGATCCCCTTCAACGAGGATGCGGGTCAATCGTGATTTTTTCATGATTTCTCCTTTCGGATCGTTGATTTTTCCTGATAATTCAACGTTATCTTATCGACAAGTTCCAATGGTTAAGGGAATGTAAAAAAATTATGAAGAACAGTAAAGCTGAGCAGTTCACAATCCTTCATTTCCGAAAATAAAAAATAGCATCAGCGAAGCCGATGCTATTTTTACTGACTCGAATACCTGCAAGACTATACACTTAATTTCAAGTTGTTTTTTATACGGGACGCGATCACTTCCAGTATAATTGCAATGAGCAAAATGAAGTAGGTGATGACCCCGACCTCACGCAGGTCGAGATAAAAGGTGCTCGCCATGAACATGTCGTAGCCGATACCGCCTGCACCTGCAGCAGCTCCCATCGCGACTGCTACGCCGAAATTGATTTCAAACCTGAAAAACGTCCAGGAAATCAAATAGGTGATGGAAGAAGGGAGGACCGCCTGAAAAATGATTTGCCACCAATTCGCACCGCTACCTTTTAACGCTTCGATGACACCATCATCCAATTCTTCGAATGATTCCGAGTACGCCTTGATCAAATAACCAACAGTGTGGAACGTCATGCCAATTACCGCCGCGACACTACCAAGACCTGTAGCAACTGCAAAAATGAGGACCCATAGGACTGTTGGAACAGCACGGATGAACGCCACAAATCCTTTGATAATATTTGAGACTCTGTTCGAAGAGAGGTTCTGAGCAGCAAACAAGGCTAAGAACAAAGCGATGATCGCTCCAAAAAGAGTGGTCAGGACTGCGAGACCAAGTGTCACCATTACTTGATAAAAAGCTCCTGAAAGTGTGAAATGCTTTAAATGTGCTTCGAGAAAAACGATTTTGAAGTTTTGTAGCATGGACAGGACTCCACCAAAGAAAGAAACGTCTTTATATTCAAAGGTGGAGAACCCATAAACTGTCAACAGGATTAGCACGAATAATGTGCTCCTGATCACGAGGGAAGCCTTCGTTAGAGGCTTAACTTTGATCTTTCTTCTGTTGGATAATGGAATTCCCCAACCAGCCTTCGTAGATACCGATTTTGTTGATCCATCAACTCCCACTATAAAATCACCCTTCTAATATAGTTTGAAATGTATTCAATGATCAAAATGGAAACGACGATTGTAACGACGACCAGACTAGCGGCATTATAGTCCAAGCTTTTATAATACAAATTAAATGAAAAACCGATACCAGTACCTGTCAAAATCCCTACAAGCGTTGCACTTCGAATGTTCGTTTCAATCATGAACAGCACCCAGCTGATCATTTGCGGAATGCTGGATGGAATGACAGCATGCGCTACAATTGAAAAATAACTTGCACCAGTAGCTTTTAATGCCTCGACAGAACTGCTTCCTACTTCATCGATCGTTTCAACGAAGGCACGTGTCAAAAAGCCGAACGAAACAAAGAAAAGGGCAAAATAGCCTGTAAGGGCACTCTGGCCAAAGGAAAACAATAAGATCATCGCCCATGCAGCTACGTCAATGTTACGGAATAATGTTGCCATAAATCTACAAACGACGCTGAAAAAAGGATTGACTTTGGTCGTCTCAGAGCCGAATATTGCAAAGAGGAAAGCGAATATAGTTGCAATAGTTGCCGATGCAACAGAAATGAGAAGCGTTTCCTGGAGTTTTTCCCAAATTTTAGGAAGCTTGTCCAATGATTGTACATCAGGATAAAAATTGGAGATGCCCCAACTAATTGCCTTCGGTATCGATAAAAACCCTTTCGCTGCATCGTATTGTGTGATAATCATTGCTCCATATGTGATGCAGAGGAGCAAAGCTAGGACGATGAATGAGTTTCTTCTTTTCTTGACGAAAAAATCACCCTGCATTTTTTCCTCCTAAATTGATATTAAGATCACTTGCTTCTGAGCCATAAATAGTGCGTATCTCTTCCTTGGTAATATCTTTGGGTGAACCGTTGTAGACGATCCGGCCTTGACTGACTCCAATGACCCGATCTGAATACTTCAATGCAACATCCACCTGATGTAAATTGACGAGAACAGTGATCCCCATAGAGGAAGAGATATTTTTCAGGTGGTCCATAATCACCTTTGAAGCATTAGGGTCCAACGATGCGATCGGCTCATCACATAAGAGCATTTTCGGACTTTGGATCAGGGCTCTTGCAATGCCAACACGTTGTTTTTGACCGCCGCTCAGCTGGTCACAACGCTTATATGCCTGTTCCTTCAATCCTAGTATTTCTAAAATTTTCATGGCTTGTTTTTTCTCTTCTTCTTTATAAATCCCGAGCATTCCAGTAATCGTCGATTTATAGCCTAAACGTCCATGAAGAACGTTTTCAATGACACTTAAGCGGTTGACGAGATTGTAATGCTGAAAAATCATTCCAAGCTTCGTTCTCAGTGATCTCAATTCTTTTTTGTGTAACTTCATTACATTGACGTCATCAAACATGATTTCTCCGTTTGTTGCATCGATCATTCGATTGATACAACGAAGGAGAGTCGATTTTCCTGCCCCAGATGGACCGATGACGGAAACAAACTCTCCTTCATTTACAGAGAAGCTAACATTTGATAACGCCAATGTATCACTACCATATTGCTTTGATACATTCTTCAATTCTAGTAACGTTGTCATTGTTAACTCCTTTATATAAGAAATGTTCAAAAGGGAGGGGCTGATATGATTTATTCCACAAATCAGGGGGATGATTTGAACTTATGAAAAGTTTTGAGAAGAACGCCCCTTTTTGAACACTCTTATAAAATTATTTGGATAGTTTTCTGATCGGGTCAAACCAAGAATCTTCTACTTTTACGAAACGTTCGTCAGCAGATTTTAAGAAAAGACCGCTTTTCTCAGAATCTTCAGGTACGAAAATCTCAGGATTATTGGCAACTTCATCAGAAGTAAGTGTGTCCAAGATAACCTTACGGTCGTCTTCACTTACCGTCTCGGTGTTGACGGCAAAAGGTGCATTTAAAACAGGGGTTACGGAAATCAAGGTGAACTCTTCTCCAGGAACAGTATTGAATGGTTCAGCAGCATCTTCCATTACTTTATACATAGCGCCAGGCTTATTTGCAGTACCATCTGACAATTCTACATAGTTTTGTACACAAACGTCACAGAATGCAGCGACGTCTGCTTTGTCAGTCAGAAGGTTGACTGCAGATCCTTGGTGGGAACCGCCATAAAGTACTTCGCTGAAGAATGATCCGCCTTCCAGTAAATCTTCTTGTGTAAGATCCTTGAATTCATCTTGCTTGCTGAAATAAGAAACGATTCCAGCGGATGGTACTTTAAAACCAGAAGTGGAGCTATTTGAAACGAAAGAGAACTTTTTATCAACGATGCTGTCGATTGTGAATTCATCACCATCCATGTACGCATCTTCATTTCCTTTTTTGACAGCAAGCCAGCTGTGGTACATCGCGTCATCAAGTGTTCCTGATTCACCGCTCGCTACGACTAAAGGTTGTACTTTATCATTTTTCGTATTGGCTTCAATATATCCTTGAGCACCCATGAAAGCTAGATCAGCATTTCCGTTCGCAAGTGATTCAATCGCAATGATATAGTCTGTTGTTGTTTTATGCTCTACTTTCTTACCAGTCGCTTCTTCAATCATTTTTCCAATAGAATCACGTGCTTCTTTCAAGTCAGCACCCGATTCATTCGGATACCATGCAATTGTCAGTGTGTCATCTTCAGAATCGCCTGATGAGCTGGCTGAAGAACAAGCTGGTAAAACTGAAATCAGAGTTAAAGCTAATATAAACAATAATGCTTTTTTCATTGTTAGAAACCTCCAATTGATAAGTTTTAAGTATTAAGCAAAACAATCAACCTTATTGCTGCTCCCTAATTCCTAATCCCTTTCCGAATACAACACCTCCTTAAAATTCCACAAGACATTTATTCATGTCTCCTCTTAAACGGGATACACTGTATTCCACCGGTGATCCGCCCGGGTGGTTTGCCAGGCTTTCAATTTGGATGATCGGAACACTCTCAGGTATTTCTAGTAACTCTGAGTCTTTCAATCCTGGCAAAACAGCTTGAAAAATCGACTTGTTCCGTACCGGCCTGAAATAATAATGATCTATTAAAATAGCATAAAGAGATTGAAACGCTTTAAAGTGCTTTTCCAAGTCAGGTACCTCTTTTTCCGGAATGCTTGTTGTTGTGACCGAAATCGGTTTCTCATCTATGAATCGCAGGATCTCAAGTCGATAGACCATTTCCTCATGGGAGATCTCTAAATTCTCCTGCTCATCCTCATTAGGCAGCCCTTTCTCCCAGTGGAGCAATTTACAGCTGTGCTTGATCCCATTTCTATCCATGTTTTCTGTGAAACGGGTTTTTGATGAAAGCTCATATTGAATTGGCTGGGAGATCCGATTCACATAACAGCCCTTACCCTGAACAGGTGTAACCCAGCCGAGATTTGTGATTCGGGCGATCGCTTGTCTGACAATATGTCGATTTGCTTGAAACTTACGACAAAGTGTATTTTCTGACGGAATTTTTTCATCTACTTTAAATTCACCATCGCGAATGCTATTGATCAAATACTCCGCAATTTCAAGGTGCTGAAGTGCATCTTCTCGAACTTTAATCATGAGGAAGCTCTCCTTTCGCCTTGTTTCAATTAAAACTTAACTTATTAACAAGTTGCTATGGTTAACTTAGTGTAAATATTGGATGGAGTTTTTGTAAGGAAGTGGTCGGGAAGTATTGATAGATTAGGTTAAAAATCCGTAGAGAATGGAAAGTAGCGATACTATATGTATTGAAGGAACCATATCCTTTTAAAACAAAAAGTATTGAAAAGTAGGGGAGGTGCCATATATCAATGTGGAAGACGATGTGGAATTGTATTTTTGTGGATGCGGGGGAAGGAATGCCGGTCATTTTCATCCATAGGTATGGATGAGCAGCCGGTTTTTTAAAACTTACTTTTTTATCGCATACCAAACAAGCAGCATTGATGGCGATCACAGGTCTAAATAAAACGTTTCTTTCCATTTGTTTTTCGCATGTTTTTTTGCATTATATTTTTTATTTTTACATTATATTTAAACTCCCTAAATGAAAGGTGCATAATCTTTGATTAAACTAGGATGGAAACTATAAAAGAAGGGAGCAGAGTATATGAAAAAAATAGCACTTGTTTTGCTTACTGTATTGTTATTTGTATCATTTACTATTCTAGGAAGTAGTGCTTCTGCTGAAGTTAAGGAATCTTCACGGGGAGAATCAATTGACATTCAGGTGATGTCCTATAATATTCATCACGCTGAAGGTGAGGATGGCGTTTTAGATCTTGAGAGGATTGCACAGGTAATAGATGGATCTGATGCAGATATTATCGGTTTACAGGAAGTTGACAAACATTGGTCATCTCGAAGTAATTTCCAAGACCAAGCAAAACTCTTAGCGGAACGTCTTGGTATGTTCTATACATACGCCGCCAACCTTGACTATGAATCTTCTGAAAAAGATAAACCAAACAGACAATACGGAACAGCAATTTTAAGTCGATTTCCAATTCTAGGTTCTGAAAATCATTTCCTTCCAAAAATCGGAAATACTGAACAACGAGGGCTATTGGAAGCCACTATCATTGTAAAAGGAATACATCTTAAATTGTATAATACCCACCTTGCCTTGACTCCTGAGGAACGAAATCTTCAGATTGAAAAGATAATCGATATATCCAGTCAATCGGATGGTCCAAAAGTTATTATGGGAGATCTGAACGCGACTCCGACAAGCGATGAAATGAAGCCGATGTACGAATATTACAGTGATGCTTTTGATGGACAAAATGAAGCTTATACCTACTCTGCGTCGAATCCAACGAAAAGAATTGACTATATCTTTACTTCTAAAAATATGGAAACAAGTAAGGCCAGAGTAATCGATACACAAGCATCTGATCATCTGCCAATCACCTCAGAAATTACTTTGGAGAGATGAGAACCTTATTATATTGAACCTCTCGCCACTTAACGACCTTACGGTCTGTTTGAAGTGGGAGATTCCTAAGAGCACCAGTGCAACCACCGGTTCTTAATTAGGCTATCCCCGCAGTTCCTGCGGTTTAATCGTAATGCTTCATTACGAATATTGATACTTGCGTTCATGTCTCGATCGTGATGTTCGCCGCAAGAAGGGCAATCCCATTTACGCAATCCGAGATTTTTAACATCTTTGTTTTTGTATCCGCACTTTGAACATAGTTGACTAGAGGGAAAATTTTTTGCGACAATGACCACTTGTTTGCCATACCACTTCGCTTTGTATTCAAGCATCATACGGAATTTCGACCAACTAACCTCACTGATAGATTTGGCTAAATGGTGGTTTTTCAATAGATTCCTTACTTGTAAATCTTCTATACCGATGATGTCGTGGTTTTTGACAATACCGGTCGAGATTTTATGCAAGTCATCCATTCTTGCATTGGTGATTTTCTCATGTAGTCGTGCAACCTTTATCCGTTGCTTATGCCAGTTGGAAGAGCCCTTTTTACGCCTTGAAAGCGTACGTTGTGCTTTGGCTAATTTCTTTTCAAGTTTGCGAAAATAGTTGTGATTCTTATGTATTGTTCCATCAGACAAAATCGCAAAGTCCTTGAGGCCAACATCGATCCCTAAAGCTGAACCGGTTTTAGGTAACGCTTCAACCTCTGTTTCAACAAGGATGGATACAAAATATTTTCCGGTTGGATGACGTCGAACCGTGACATTCAGGATACGACCTTCAACCTCACGACTTTTGGCAAACCTGACTAAGCCAAGTTTAGGCAACTTGATTTTGTTGCCTACAATCGCAATATTGCCGTTCGTGTGCTTTGTTGTGTAGGATTGTACATTATTCTTTTTAGACTTAAATCGTGGTGCTTTGTTTTGTTTCTTGAAGAATCGAGTATACGAATCAGCAAGATTTTTAAGAGAGGATTGTATAGCAATGCTGTCAACTTCTTTTAACCAAACCAATTTTTTCTTAAGTTGTGTTAATTGAGAAGAACAAGCGTTATAAGTTAATCCTTTGCCTGTTTCTTTGTATGTATCATTCCATTTTGCTAAAAAATGATTAAACACAAAACGAGAACAACCAATGGTTTTAGCGATTAAGATTTCCTGTTCTTTGTTTGGATAGATCCGAAACTTATACGCTTTTTTGATTAACATGGCTGATCATCTCGTTTAAAGGGAATGTATGTTCTCATTCTAACACAACGAGGTCCACTTTGCCTAACCCCAACCGACATTCATCTCCCACCTACTCATTGGGGTACGCCCTTCACATTCCTTGAGGTGGGAGTCTTCTGTCAGTAAACGATAAATTTCACTTTGGACTTGTCCCTGTCAAGTAGGTAGTAATAAAAAAGCAATTTTAAGTAGCCTGAGCTCTATATTTATTGGGGCTCAGGTTGCTTAATTTTTTGAAATCTTTAGTGATTATAAAACGTATGTATTTGTCTAATCCCATAGAAAATGAGAGAATTGCGAATCAACGGAAGGATACGGTACACAAAATTTCCCGTGCATTGGTGGACAAGTATGATTTGATTGCTTTTGAACACCTGAACATGAAAGGGATGATCCATTCATCTTCTCACCTAAACAAAAGGATTCTTGACATCGGATGGAAGCAACTGATACAGTACACGACTTACAAAGCAGAATATGCTGGTAAGTGTGTCAGATTGGTTGATGTAAAGGGGATAAGCCAAGCGTGTTCAGTATGTGATCATATTGTAAAAAAGAATCTAAGTGAAAGGCAGCATGACTGTTCCTGAGGTCACAGTGAACACAGGAACAGACATGCTACCAAAAAATATTCTCAAGCGTGCCATACAAAAGGCATCTTGACTTTTATTTCAGGCAAGGAACTTGCCTTCGTGGGTAGATTGACACGAGTCGGCTCAATGAAGCGAGAAGCTCGTCAATTCATTGACGAGATGTTCATGAGATAGGTAAAATGATATCCACGGTTGTTCCTTTATCGATTTCACTTTCAATTAGGATTCTTCCTTGATGCTCTTTGATGATTTTGTAACAAATCATGAGTCCTAAGCCAGTTCCTTTTTCTTTAAGACTATAAAAAGGTTCTCCAAGATATGGAATACGCTCTTCTGGAATCCCACAACCTTGATCAATACAACGAATTAAAACGAGGTTGGGTTCGGATTTCATTACTTGAACCACTATTTTCCCTCCATTTTGCATCGCTTCAATCGCATTTTTTAAGATGTTGATAAATACTTGTTTTAATTGATTCACTTCGCATCGAATCAATGGAATATCCTCTTCTGCCTCAATGATAATTTGTATATTGTTCATGGTTGCTTCAGGATAAACAACAACTAAAACCTGTTCGATCAACAACTGCAAATCTTGGAGTTGAATGGTATTAGCCTCGGGCTTTGCTACTGTCATAAATTGATTGGTAATCGATTCAATTCGATTGATTTCAGATACCATCACATCTAGATACCATTCATTGCTACTATCTATAGAAGATTGCAGCAAACTTAGAAATCCTTTGAGAGAGGTCAATGGATTTCGAATCTCGTGGGCAATTCCTGCTGATAATTGGCCGACCACTGCAAGTTTCTCCGATTTCCTTAATAATTCTTCCGTTTCCTTCAGTTCTGTGATATCACGTCCTATTATCACAAGTCCTTTACGTCTGCCATCAGGATAAAAAATGGGAACTTTCGTAACTTCGAAAATAATTGATTTGCCATCAGGTTGGGGAATCACTTCTTCACTTCGGGTAACATGGCCATTTTCCCACGTTTCTTGATCTGATTTCTCACAACAAGAAAAAGTATCTCTAAAGAGTTTATTATAGGTAGCCAGTTCGCTATCTTTTTTACCACGATAAGAAACATTCTCAAATTGAAAATAAGATAGGGCAGTATCGTTCGCTTCAAGCCATTCTCCTTCACCATCTTTAAAAACAATAACATCAGGCATAGCATTAATTAAGGTACGTAATCGTTTCTCACTTTCCTTCAATGCTTCTTCCATTCGTTTATGTTCTGAGATATCTCTTAAGATGGATACGAAAGCTGTTACATTCCCCTTTGCATTGACAATTGGGGAAACGAAGTTGCTAACATCAATGAGACTTCCATCTTTTCGCTGCCTAATCGTTTCAAATGACATAACATGCTTGCTATTCAATATTTTTTGAAGGTTTAAGGTACACTTATCAACCAAAAAATCAGGAATTATAGGTAATTGTCTTCCAATTACTTCTTGTTCAGTCCAACCAAATACCTCTTCAAAAGCTTCATTCACTTTTATGACCTTATATTCTAAGTCGAAAATTATAATGGAATCCACTGTATTCTTAAGAAATAAGTCCAATTGTTGTTTGGTTGATTGGAGATCTTCTTCCATTTGCTTATTTTTAGTAATATCTTTTACAATTCCATAAACTCCAACAATCTTATTGTTTATAAAAATCGGAAAGCTTTTTACATTTAAATTTACTCGGTATCCATTTTTGTGCTTAACCGCCACCTCATATACTTGCGGCTTTCCTTTTATTGTTTTTTTCAAATAGTTCAATCCATTTTCTAGATATTCCGGGATAATTAGTGAGGTAAGTGCTATCTTTTGAAGTTCTATTACCGTATATCCAATCATTCTCTCCAAAGCCGGATTGGCATCCAATAAATTTCCCTGTAAATCACAAGAATAGATACCATCAGGATTATGATCAAAAAGGGATTTATAAAAGTCTGTACATTTAAACGATTTTCTCACCGTAACATGTTCCTTTTCAGCATAATTGGGGATTAAATCTCCGCTATTTATACTTTTAAAAGTTTGGATTTTTCTATCTTTTGTACCAGGGAAGGAATATTTTGCAGCAAAGGTGTCCTTAATACTTGTTATAATTGGAGGAATAACGTCAACAACTGCACCGATAGGCATTCCTCCGTAGATATAAGGGGTTAGCGTAAAACGCCAATTTCCTTTTGGATGTTCGAGTTCCCAATAAGTCCTTGATTCTAAGGATAATGATAGAGAAGGGGCGTTGACCAAGAAATGGTTCGAATTAATCAAACCCTGTTCATATAAGACAGGAGATGCTTTAATCACCTTCCATCCGCGATCTAAAACTGCTAAATATGACTTAGACTGCCCTGAAATACTTTGGCTTTGGTAATATTCGGATAGCTTACAGCGTTCTAACTTTAATTGGTTGCGTAGCATCCAAGTTACTTCTTGTGCCGCTGAAGTTACTACTGACAAAAAATGAGGATGGTTAACAGCCCATAGACCAGTCAAGTCGATGACTCCCAAAATCTTTTGGGTAGCTGGATCACGAATAGGAGCAGCTGAGCATGTCCACTTTTGTACCTCTTGGCAAAAGTGTTCTCCAGCAAATACTTGAATCGGGGAACCGCTGGTAATTGCTGTCCCAATGGCATTTGTACCTGCATTATTTTCTGCCCAAGATGAGCCGATGACAAAATTCATATCTTCAGCCTTTAGCATTAAAGACAAATCTCCGTCTAAATAAACGATATCGCTGGAAGGGTTTGAGAACGTTATCAAATGGCCAGAATCCATATACATATTCTTTAATTTCGTAAGTACCGGTTTTAAAGTATGAAATAAGGGATCCGTTGACACATATTCCTTAACTTGTTCTTCACTGAGGTTGATGGAAGTTTTACTTTGAAGTGGACTGATTCCTATTTCTAAACACCTTTGCCATGAATCATACATTAAAGGACGGATTTTGGGTGCTGGATTATTACCAGAAATAAACTTTTCCCATTCACGTTCAAGTTTTTGTTTTTCTAATTTAAGGGAAGAAGACTTATCTAAGGCAATTAAGTTATTCATGACCATAGTGACCCTCCCAATATATATTAGCGCTTGAAAATTCAGTAAATTCAGAATATTAATTATTGTAGTGTAATTCGCTAATACGGTAAGAAAATCCTTTATTTTGATTAATGGACATGAAAAATTCGGGACATTTTTTGATATTCACTTGAAAAGTTTACCTTAAGGGGAATACTTTACAACCCCTGCTGTAGAAGAACTAAGATGAGAATTGACTACCGGTCATTTGGGTGGTCGTAAACGAGGACCTTACCAAAAAAAGAAATCATTGATTGCATGACCTATAATCATAATGATTTTCATGATGTGCTTCGATATACTAAAAGAAACAATCAGCTGATCCTTATGGTGGAGCTTCAAGGGCTTTTCAGATTGTTGAAAACAAGGATAATCAATGTTTGAAGGTATTACTAGCTTTTTAAAGAATCAACAAAAAAGATCAAGAGAAATGTTTTACGTCCAAAAAATACAGAATAAAAATAAGTTTGAGAGTGATACAGATGAAGAATTATAAATAAACTATTAATCAATTGCAGAAAACAGGGAATTATGATGGAGAAGCAGCTTGCATGGGGGACAGCAAGTAACATCAGTGCAAAAATCAATTTATTTCCGCAAGTGGTTCGTCTATAGGAGAACTAGGTGAAGATGATCTAGTTCTATGTTAAAACATTGATGAAACGAGGAAACGTCCTTCAATGGAAACACCAATCATGAGACTAGACTGTATATAAAGAAAGACCAGATATTAAGGAAATTCTCCATTCCTCACCTTTGTTTGTGTTTTACACAGAAATAGTTTTTAACGATGAAAGTTCTTTTACATTTGAAACACCTGCCAAGGATATGGAAACCTTTGTTTCTTCAATGATGTTCTCTAATACCTTTTCCACACCCGATTGCCCATCTACAGCCAATCCGTAAACAAAGGGTCTTCCAATAAACACTGCATTCGCTCCTAAGGCCAGCGCCTTTACAACATGCGATCCACGGCGAATTCCGCTATCTAAAAGGACAGGGATCTTCCCCTTCACTTCCTCGACAATAAGCGGGAGAGCATCAATAGCTGAAATAACCCCATCCAATTGTCTTCCACCGTGATTAGAAACAATAATTCCATCTATTCCGTTTTCCACAGCAAGCCGTGCATCTTCAGGGTGAAGAAGCCCTTTTAATAAAATAGGCAAAGAAGTCTTTTCTTTTAAGGCAGAAACATGTTTCCAGCTAAGGGTTGGATGATGGATATTTTCCAAAATCCCCTGAATAATCGATTCAGAGTCCTGATTTTCAAGAAAGCTAAGGAATACCGGATCTGTTTCATAATTTGCTTTTCCTAGACCAAGCTTTAGTGGAGAAAAGCGATTACGTAAATCTTCTTCACGCCAGCCCATCATAACCGTATCGACGGTTAGTACAATCGCTTCATAGCCAGCTTGCTCTGCTCTTTTTACCATATTGAAAGAAACCTCTTCATTGTTTGACCAATAAAGCTGAAACCACTTTGGACTATCACCGGTTGCCGCTGCTACGTCCTCGATCGAATAGCTGGAAACCGTACTTTGTACAAAAGGAACTTGGTGTCTGGCTGCTGCCTTGGCTGCAGCAATGTCTGCTTGTTCATGTGCAAGCTTTAGCATTCCGACTGGAGCAAGAAAGATTGGATAAGAATATTTCTGACCAAACAATTGAACGGACGTATCTAAATTGGAAACATCTCTTAAAACCCTTGGAACATTAGAAAGCTTTGAGAAAGAAGATGTATTTTTTCTTAATGTTTCTTCATCGCCTGCACCTGAGCGAACATAACCAAATCCACCGACCGACATCTTTTTTCTTGCCTCTTGTTCTAAATCCTTGTAGGAAATTGGAAAGGATTCAACCGAACTAATATTCTGTAATAAAGCATCCTTACTTGTAGTTGTACTCATTTTTCATCATTCCTCCCCTTGCCCTTATTCTTTTTTAAAATAATATGAAATTATCAAATTCTAAATATTTAATCATTTTCTTGTTAAAATTTACAGTATTGCTCCACTAAAGTCAATCACGAAATCCATATCCAATTCTTTGATAGAATCTGTATAAAATAGATTGACTTCCCTTTTAAACAGGTTTATTATCAATATATTAAAATTTAATAAAAATTCTCTTATTGAGAGTGGCTGAGGGACTGGCCCTGTGAAGCCCGGCAACCATTCATGGTAACTATGTCATGAACAGGTGCTAAATCCTGCAAAATACCCGGTGTATTTTGAAAAATGAGAGAGGTACTTACTTTTTATGTATATTTATGCCTCTCTTTTTGAGAGGCATTTTTATTTTCTAAAGATTTTATAAAGACGGAAAGGAGGGGTTATGATGTCAATATCCGTTATAAAAGGGGCACCGGGTCATTATCGAATCGGTGAGGGGGTCCTTAAAGAAATAGAATTTCTATTATTTGAGCTCAAGATTCGAAAAATTCGTATTATAAGCGGGAAAAAGGCATGGAATGCTGTTCAGGCTTATTTGCCCGAAAAAATCAAAGAATTGGCCGATTCAAACATTACTTTTGTAGAAGGACATTGTACTTTACAAAAGGCTGAACATATTTCAGAACAGCTATTAGTAGATTCTGCTGATGCTGTCATCGGAATTGGAGGAGGAACTGCATTAGACATTGCTAAAGCATCCGCTGTTAAAGCAGGTATCAAATCGATCTTAATTCCGACGGTTGCATCTACATGTGCCGCATGGACTCCACTAAGTGTGTTCTATGACGAAAATGGAGTTTTCACACATTATACTGAATTCCCTTTAGCCAATACCCTTGTACTTGTTGAGCCCGCTATAATTGCAAATGCTCCAATACAGTACTTGAGAGCAGGAATAGGCGATACTTTGGCAAAATTTTATGAAGCTGAGGCATTGATCTCTTCATTTTACAAAAATGATGTACTTCCTGTTTGGCTTCAGGTTTCACGATTCACTGCAACCATATGCAGAGATGTTCTGCTAAAGGATGCAGAAGGGGCAATCCAGTCTGCCTCTGAAGGAAAGGTTTCTGAGGAACTGGTTAGGGTGATTGAAGCCATTATCATGACAGGTGGCATGGTTGGAGGCTTTGGCGGAAAAGCCGGAAGAGTAGCTGGTGCCCATTCTGTTCATAATGGCCTTACGGAAGCAAAGGAAGTGAAGTCCTTCTTACACGGGGAGCTTGTTGCATATGGAATACTAGTTCAATTAGATTTAGAAAATAAAGAGCAGGAACTAACCAAACTGTTAAGCTATTACCATAAGTGGGGTCTTCCGATTAGTTTGAAAGATTTATCCATTAATCCAGAGGATCAAGCTCTTCTAGGGAAAATTATTAAAAAAGCAACACTTCCACAAGAATCGGTACATTTTATGGATGTACAAATTACAGAAGAAGGTCTGTTAGCCGCCATTAAAAGAGTTGAAAATCTTACGTATTCTAAAGTGAACTAAATCTTGCATATTACAAATAACGGAATAAATTTAAATCCGACTAAATATATGAATTTACTACGAAAAGGGGAATAAACATGAAAAAGTGGTTGTTAGCTAGTTTATTTGTTTTAGTGACTTCAGCTCTCGTAGCTTGTGGTGGAGGTAGTGAAACAAGCGGTTCAAAAGAGGATAAAGCAGAAGGCTTATATAGTGATGAAAAGCTGGTTGTAGGTGTAACTGCAGGACCTCATGAACAAATACTTGAAAAAGTTAAAGAGCTTGCTAAAAAAGAAGATTTAAACATTGAAATCAAAGTATTTACAGACTATGTAATGCCAAATGTCGCTTTAGCCGAAAAAGAAATCGATCTTAACATTTTCCAAACAGAGCCATACTTCGATGCATTTAAAGAAGACCGAAAATTAGACCTTGTGAAATCATTTGATACTGTAACATTCCCAATGGGCATTTATTCATTAAAAGTAAAAGATATTGCTGATCTAAAAGAAGGCGCAAAAATTGGATTACCTAGTGATCCGACAAACAGCGGACGCGCATTGCTTCTATTTGAAAAAGCCGGATTACTTAAGTTGAATCCAGACACTGGTATTAACTCAACTGTAAAGGATATTGTTGAAAACAAAAATAATTATGAGTTTATTGAACTTGATTCTGCACAAATAGCGCGTCAGCTGGATGAACTTGATGCAGCAGCAATTAATACGAACTTTGCTATTGAAGCTGGATTTACACCATCAAAAGATGCCATTTTTATCGAACCTAAAGATTCTCCATATGTAAACCATGCCGCTGTAAGAACGGAAAACAAGAACGATGAAATTTTAACAAAATTAGCAGACATTTACCGAAGTGAAGAAATCGGAAAATTCGTTGAAGAAGAATTCGAAGGCTCAGTAATTTCTTCTTGGTAATTAGAAAAGCGGAAGCGCCCGTTTAGCGACGTATGGACTGGATTAAGCCTAATTTAATGTTCTTTTAATCATGGTTAATATTGCTTACTATGTTGATTGGAGTGGAAAGGACGAAACTCCTACGGGAAAAGCAGGTCAAGGAAGATCTCACAGGCGCGTCATGCGCCGAGGAAGACCGGGCTGCCCGCAGAAAGCGAATGCCTGGAGGGGATTCAACCGGTAAGTTTAACTTTCAAAAAACGTTTTACTTATTAAATTCGAACACATTTATTTTGATTACACGAGCTTAGAAGGGAGTTTTACAAATGATTGAACTAGTTGGAATCTCAAAAACTTTTACAGCTAAAAAAGGTTCAATTCATGCATTAAAAAATGTTTCTATTTCTGTAAAAAAAGGTGAAATCTATGGTGTGATTGGATACAGCGGCGCAGGAAAAAGTACTCTTATCCGCTGTGTGAACCTTTTAGAAAAGCCTGATACAGGGTCTGTAAAAGTAAATAATGTAGATTTGACAAAGCTATCAACTGGAAAACTCCGTGAAGCTCGAGGAAAAATCGGGATGATTTTCCAGAGTTTTAATCTACTAAAAACAGCGACTGTATTCGAAAACATAGCACTTCCATTAAAGCTTACCGGCTTAAGCAAAGATGAAGTAGAGAAACGTGTTACAAAGTACTTAAGCATTGTAGGCCTTGAAGAGAAGCATCACGCTTATCCTTCTGAGCTTTCAGGGGGACAGAAGCAGAGAGTCGCAATTGCACGTGCATTAGCACATGAACCGGAAGTCCTTCTTAGTGATGAAGCTACAAGTGCCCTGGATCCTGATACGACAGAAGCCATTTTGGATCTATTGTTAAAAATCAACAAAGAGTTTGGGATTACCATCCTGCTCATTACCCATGAAATGAATGTCATTCAACGAATTTGTGACCGGGTAGCCGTCATGGAAAATGGAGAGGTTATTGAAGATGGAACAACAAGAGAAATTTTCACATCACCAAAGCATCAAACAACAAAGCGATTCATTAACAGCCTTTTCTCACATCAAATACCGGATGAAATCCTTTCGAACTTAAATAAAACAGGTCAAGTAGCTACCCTTTCTTTCTTTGGAGAATCATCAGGAGAGCCTGCTTTGGCTTTAGTAAGTAAGAAGTTTGATGTTTATCCAAACATATTATCAGGCAGTATTACCCGCTTAAAGGAAGAATCATTTGGCCAGCTTTTAACTCACTTAAAGGGTGATGCAAATGAAATTGAAAAAGCCTTACGCTTCTTAGAACAACAACATGTGCATGTGGAAGGAGTGAGAGTTAGTGAAAGTAAGAATAGACGAATTTCTTGATCTTTGGGGCAGTGATCTTTGGGAAGCTACCATCCAAACGTTCCAGATGGTTGGAATTTCATTAGCATTTTCAATCGCAATTGGTTTACCGTTAGGAATCCTGCTTGTTCTAACTCGACCAGGTAAAGCCTTAGAAAACAAGTATGTTTACCAAGTTTTAAACGTTGTCATCAATATAATACGTTCTGTGCCATTTATTATTTTACTGTTCTTCATACTTCCTTTTACAAAAATGATTGTAGGGACATCGATCGGGGTTAAAGGTGTAATTGTTCCATTGGTTGTATTTACAGCTCCATATATTGCGAGATTAATGGAAACTGCTCTATTAGAGGTAGACCGTGGAGTTTTAGAGGCCTATGAGGCGATGGGAATAAAAACAAGACATATTATTTGGCACGTGCTTGTAAGAGAATCACGTTCATCCATTATTCTTGGCTTAACCATTGCTACCATTGGTTTAATTGGAGCATCTGCTATGGCTGGATTAGTTGGTGGAGGCGGACTTGGAGACCTTGCCTACCGCTATGGACATCTTCGTTATGAAGTGGACGTCATGTATATTACCGTTATTTTGCTTATCATTCTTGTCCAAGGACTTCAATCAGGCGGAAACCGCTTGGCAGCCCGGTTGAAGAAAGATTAAATATTAATAAGATGCAAGCCTAATAAGGGAAGGCCTAACAATGGAGCTGATAGGCCTTCCCTATTTATATCTTATATCTTCGATTAGCAAACTCTAAACACCGCATTAACCATGGATGGATTCAAAGGGATTTCAAATACCTACTTCTATACTCCCGAATAGCGCTCTAAAAATAGGAATTTTAAGAATTTTCCTAAAACCCCTTGATTACTGAAAGCACTTACAATATAATATCACAAAAGGTTACTATGAATTTGTAAAGGTAATAATGAAATCTAAAATCTAGCAATACCAAATGGAGGACAGTATGCTAAATGTTTTGAAAACGCTTAACTCTTCCCTTAATCTCGCTGATGTGAGGGATCATTCCTTTTTACAGTATGGAAGAGTGATAGAAGATTTCCCAGTATTGAAAATGGAACAACTAATGGAAGAAACCGAAATTCCTAGAACAGGTAATGTATATGTTCCTTCAGTACCATCTTGGGAAGAGGGAGACTTAAAGCCATTACTTGAAACGACCCATTACGGGGGAATGGAGATTCAAATCGGCTATTGTAATGGTAATAACTCATGCCTGAATGCTCTTGAATACCACAAAGGTAGTGAAATTAATGTTTCCATTACGGATTTCGTCCTTCTTGTCGGGCATTTGAACGATCTGGTTGACGGGTCATTTCCCGTAGAGGATGTTACAGGATTTTTTGTTCCGAGAGGAACGGCTGTCGAGTTGTATCAAACGACCCTTCATCTTGCTCCATGTAAGGTGACAGCTGAGGGATTCAAATGTGCTGTCGTCTTACCACGCGGTACCAATACACCGCTTTCAGAGGAAGAACAAGGAAAAGATCCTTTATTATTCATGCGTAACAAATGGTTGATTACCCATCCCGATACAGAGCGTTTTGTATCGAGTGGAGCACATGTAGGAATAAAAGGTCCTAATGTTTCGTTAATTTATCCAGAATAACTATAAACGTTAAAATAAAAAAAGGAGGAATAACGAATATGTGGTTTACGTTATTGTCTTGTGTGCTGTTCATGGTATTGGTAGGTTGGATATCGTACCAAAAATCGAAGGGATCGGTCAATGATTCAGATGGATACTTTCTTGCCGGACGTGGGTTGACGGGTGGGTTCATCGCAGGCTCACTTTTACTGACTAATCTTTCGGCGGAACAGCTGATAGGATTGAATGGACAAGCATATCGGTCCAACTTGTCCAACATGGCCTGGGAAGTCACTGCTGCTTTTGCAATTGTAATCATGGCGTTGATTCTATTGCCAAGGTACCTTGGCGGTGCTTTCTCGACACTTCCTCAATTTCTAAGTACTCGTTATGATGAGGGGGTAAGACGTTACACGGTTATTTTGTTTATGTTAGGTTATGTATTTGTAACGATTCCTTCTGTCTTGTATTCAGGAGCTCTTGCTGTACTAAAACTATTTGATGTCCCGGAGCTTTTGGGTATTTCTTTCGAACAATCTGTTTGGGTCACCATTTGGGTGATTGGGATTATTGGCGCCATATATGCAATTTTCGGAGGATTGAAAGCGGTTGCGATATCGGATACATTAAATGGGATTGGTTTGATGGTAATCGGGCTCATTGTTCCGATATTAGGATTTATCGCGCTTGGTAATGGCGATATGCTGGAAGGAATGAAGACAATTACTACGCAGCACGCAGAAAAGCTGAATGCTGTAGGATCCTCAACAGATTCCGTCCCTTTTAGTGCAATCTTTACTGGTATGATTTTCATGAATATGTTCTATTGGGGAACCAATCAATATGTGATTCAACGTACTTTAGGAGCAAAAAGCCTTGCTGAAGGGCAGAAGGGTGTTCTTTACTCTGGATTCTATAAACTTGCTGTCCCATTCTTAATGATGATTCCGGGTGTCATTGCGTTCCATTTATACGGAGATAAGTTGAATCCGATCGATTTAGCTTATCCTGCAATCGTATCGAATCTATTGCCGACGTTTATGTCAGGATTGTTCCTTGCTGTTTTACTGGGGGCGGTATTCTCTAGTTTCAACTCTCTTTTAAACAGTGCCGCCACAATGTTCGCTTTAGACATTTATAAAGCAGGAGTCAATAAAAACGCAACAGATAAGCAAGTCATCACGATCAGTAAATACTTCGGAAGTATACTTGCATTAGTCTCTTTCTTTATTGCTCCTATGCTCATGAATGCACCTCAAGGTCTCTGGGATCTGATCCGTCAATTTACTGGATTTTTCAACATCCCGATCATTGCTATTGTGTTAGTCGGTATCGTTTCCAAACGTATCCCTGCAATTGGTGCTAAAGTTGCGATCATTTTTCATGTCATCACGTATTATATGCTTGTTTGGGGATTGACTCAGTTCTTTGGAATTGAGATCACGATGAACTTCATCCATATCTCAGCGATTCTGTTTATCATTGAGGTAGCGATTATGATGGTTTTTGGCAAAATTCGTCCACTTCCACAGCCGTTTACGTTTAAAGCAAACTCAAAAGTGGATATGGTTCCTTGGAAGTACACGATGCCAGTTACGGTTGTTCTGATCAGTTTAGTCGTCGGTATGTATCTATTATTCTCACCAATTGGTGTTGCTTACACAGAAGGCATCGTATCGAATTGGTTCTTTCCTTCAGTTGCCGTTCTGTTAATGATCACTGTAATCTGTTATTCGTTCGCCTTGAAGAGCTGGAATAGGAAATATGCTGGATATCTTAAAAAGAAACATGAAGAAGCTGTTCGAATTACGAACAATAAAACAGCTTAACCATCAAGAAGGGAGAGGGAAACGTTATGGCAGTGAATACATCAGAGACATCTTTTAACGTAATTGAAAAAGAAAACGATGGATTTGAAGTGCGACTTGATGGTTGCTTGATTTTCGAACATCTTGTAAACCGACCGTTTATCTTTGTTGGTCGTGGAGAAGAAACGATAGATATGTATCGAGGTAACTTCAAGATTCAAGATTACCTGGTTGAACGTGTTCCGCTACGAGATGCGAAAGTAACAAAACACGAAGTTGGATATGAAATTTCGTTCCGTCGTTTCCGTGGTGACGAACAGATCCTGTCCATTCATCTGACTAAGGATGGTGATGCTCTGAAAGTAAACTTTGATTTGAAGGACAAATCTCTTAATCGTTTTTGGATAAGAGTCCATGCGGATAAAGAGGAGAAAGTTTACGGGTGTGGAGAACAATTGTCTCATTTTAATATGCGAGGGAAAAACTTCCCGCTCTGGACGTCTGAGCCGGGTGTCGGAAGGAATAAGAAAACCTATACGACATGGCAGGCTGATGTAAAAGATCAAGCCGGAGGGGACTATTACAATACCAATTTCCCTCAACCGACGTTCATCTCTACAAATAAGTATTTCTGCCATGTTGAAACGACAGCGTACGCAGATTTTGATTTCCGCCATGACGATTTTCATGAATTACAAATATGGGAAATCCCATCCCATATCCTTTTTGAACGAGCATCGACTTATAAAAAGCTTGTGAAACGTATGACAGCACGATTAGGGCGACAACCTGAACTGCCGGATTGGACATACAACGGCATATGGCTAGGCATTCAAGGTGGTACAGATGTCGTGGAAGAAAAGCTTGAACGTGCCTTTCAAAAAGGGTTGAAAGTAGGAGCGGTTTGGTGCCAGGATTGGCAAGGGAAAAGGGTGACTTCTTTCGGGAAACGTTTGAGGTGGAATTGGCAATGGCATCCGGAAGAATATCCGAATCTCGATAAAAAGATCCATGAATGGAAAGAGCGGGGCATTCGCTTTTTGGGCTATATCAACCCATATGTTGTGAAGGAAGGCCATTTATATGAAGAGGCTAAGCAAAAAGGGTTCCTGGCGCTAGCTGAAGACGGTGGAGATTACCTTGTCGATTTTGGTGAATTTTATTGTGGGGTCGTTGATTTTACGAATGAAAAAGCTTATGAATGGTATAAGTCTGTAATCAAGGAAAACTTGATTGATTTTGGCCTGGACGGCTGGATGGCTGATTTCGGTGAATACTTGCCTACTGACATCAAACTTTCCAACGGACAACCTGCAACGATCATGCATAATGCTTGGCCTGCTTTATGGGCAAAGGTGAATCATGATGCTTTAAAGGAAACGGGAAGATGGGGAGATATCGTTTATTTTATGCGTGCAGGATATACCGGAACTCAGGCAACTTGTCCATTGCTCTGGGCAGGTGATCAAAGTGTCGACTGGAGCCTGGATGATGGATTGGCTTCTGTGATCCCTGCAGCATTATCAGCGGGTATGACAGGTTGTGGGATCCATCATAGTGACATAGGTGGTTACACCAGTCTACATGGCAACAAACGATCCAAGGAGCTATTGCTTCGTTGGGTGGAAATGGCTGCGTTCACACCGGTCATGAGGACCCATGAAGGGAACCGTCCAGATGATTGTTTTCAATACGATGGAGATGATGAAACACTAGAGCATTTTGTGAAAATGACAAATGTTTATGTATCATTAGCCCCCTATATGAAGGGTCTTGTGAAACAAAATGCTGAGGAAGGGATCCCTGTCCAAAGACCATTATTCATGGAGTATGAAGAAGATTCTAGATCGTACGACATTCAGTATCAGTATATGTTAGGGTCAGACCTGCTTGTCGCTCCGGTACATGAGGAAGGAAGATCCTCCTGGAACGTGTACCTTCCTGAGGATGAATGGGTTCATTTCTGGAGTGGAAAAGAATATCACGGAGGTGACATTGAGGTAGATGCTTCAATCGGACAACCGCCTGTCTTTTACAAGAAACAATCACCTTATAGAGAATTGTTCGATAAGGTCGCTAATGAAAGTGTTGAAAGATAAAACATAACTACCTATTTTAAAAGGTCATTATCTATGATATGATTATATTAGAAATAACACCATGGAGAAGGGTTGTGACCAACGTTGTCAAATAAGGTGCTTTATATACCAATCGGCAGGAAGACTTTCGATTTGAAAGCTGGTGAAGAACAGCGAAACAACAGTGTGGAATTTTTGGAACAAATCGCTGATGAATTAATCGAGCCGGGGGAAATCATTACTTCTCCTGAAGAGCTGGATGGATTTTTAGCAGATATAGATGATAGAAATGAAATTGTTACAACGATTTATCAAAGTGTGACATTCGCAGATGGCGAATTTGTCCAAACTCTAATTGAAAACGTTAAAGCACCCGTTGTAGTCTGGTCTGTACGTGAACCGAGCATAGGCGGAAGACTTCGGCTAAACTCCCTTACAGGGGGTAATAGTACGAGTCATGTGCTCCGATGTATGAATCATCCTTTTTCGTTCGTATTTGGAAATGCCGATGAAGCACATGTTCAACAGAAAATGAAAAAACAACTACAGGTACATCGATTAATAGGAGAACTTAAACAATTAAAGATTGGCGTCGTCGGAGAATATCCCCCAGGGTTCTTTTTCTCAGGAACGGATGAAGATAAATTATATCAACAAATGGGAGTCACAGTCTCTCGCTTTGATCTTCAGCAGGCTTTTGAAGAATGTGTCAAGCTTCCCCGAAAAAAATGGGAAGGTGCGATCGAGCGCGCAGAACGACAAGTGATCGGATTGAACAGAAATGATGAAACGGTAGAGCGTTTTGCACAGTTTTCAACTTATGTGAAAGAAAAGATTGAAGAAGAACATATATCGGCACTTGCGATTCGGTGCTGGCCAGACTTCTTTAATGAATTAGGGGCAGCTGCATGTTCAACACTTTCACAATTCACTGAAGATGGAGTCGTATCGTCATGTGAGTCTGATATTCATGGTTCCATCTCCATGTTCATATTACAGCAGCTGACAGATGGGAGTGCTCCTTACTTAGGAGATATGGTTCATGTGAATGAAGCCAGCAACTCAGTTGTATTCTGGCACTGCGGTGCGGGTGCCTATTCCTTAGCCCATCCGTCCCAGGGGGCACAATCCGGCGTTCACCCGAACCGTAAATTGGGCTTTACAATGGAATTCGGCTTAAAACCTGGGCGTGTTACGCTATTCCGTGTTGGTTACACACCAGAAGGATATCGGTTGCTTGTCATGCGCGGCAATGCACTCGACACACCTCAAAGATTTAATGGTACATCCGTGGAAGTTCAGCTTGAAACAGATGTAAACAAAACGCTATATCAGATTATGGAAGAAGGTTTTGAACCTCATTATGCGCTCGTGTATGACGATGTTGCAGAAGAGTTAGTCGAGCTCGGCCGGCAGCTGGGATTAGAAACGATTGTCTTTACGAGGGATTGAAGGGAGTCGGAATCATGAAGAAAATTGCCATAGGGCAAGCCGGCGGACCTACAACCGTTGTAAATTCGACGCTTGCCGGTTTTGTAAAAGAAATGAAATCTGATTTTTCCTTGTTTTTCATTCGAAATGGATATGAAGGGCTCGTTCGTGACGAATTAATGGAAGGAAACGAGGAAAATATGAATTGGGTCTTAAGACATCAAAATGTCCCAGGAGCATGCCTTGGTTCAGGGAGGTATCCGTTCACTGATGAAAATATAGAAAAAGCTGTAGGGAATCTCCGTCGACATTCGATTGAAATTCTTGTTTTCATCGGAGGCAATGGCACGATGGAGGCATTATACAAAGTTGAGAAAGCCGCTGAAGATATGGGTTATGGCTTACAGGTGATTGGGCTTCCAAAGACAGTGGACAATGATATAGGTTGTACGGATCATGCGCCTGGATTTGGAAGCTCTGCAAGGTACGTGGCTCAAGCAACAAGAGATATCAGTCGAGATCTTCATGCCATGCAAAACTTTGAACAGGTACGTATTCTGGAGACAATGGGAAGGAATGCAGGGTGGCTTGCAGCAGCAAGCGGATTATTAAAAACCTTTGAAGAGGAAGGTCCCCACTTTATTGCCCTGCCAGAGCGCCCGTTGAAACAACTTGAATTGCTAAGCTCTGTAGAAGAAGCAATTCGGAAGTATGGATGTGCAACCGTAGTTGTCAGTGAAGGGGTTAGTTGGTGTGACGGCGTTCAAGTTAAACGAGAGAAAGTCAAAGGTCGTCCTATCCTGGGAGGTATTTCAGAAGAAGTAGAAACCTTCATAAAAAAAGAGTTGAATGTAACGGTCCGTTCAGAGCTTTTAGGCATCAATCAAAGGAGTAGCTCACAATCTGTATCAAGCTTAGACCGGTATGAGTCTTTTCTTACAGGAATCACAGGAGGTAAGTGGATTAAAGAAGGCCGGACTGGAATGATGGTTTCCATACAAAGAGGTGACGATGTTCGTTATAATGTAGATATGAAACCAGTCCAGTTGGAGGATGTGGTAAAAGCAGGCGAAAGAGTGATGCCTGCGGACTTTATCGATGATCTTGAACGCTACTACAAATGGCTACGCCCTCTTGTAGGCGATGAATTACCTACCTATCCTCCACCGATCCAAAGGAGAGACTTATATGTCGACCAACAAATTTAACGCGAATGACGGTGCACTCTATTTACAAATTAAAGATGTTTTGATCAAGCGTATTCAAAATGGCGCATGGAAACCAAACACCCTTATTCCCACTGAACAAGAATTGATCAAAGAATTTGATGTGAGTCGTACAACAATCAGGCAGGCTATTTCCATTCTTGTACAAAATGGTTTGCTTGAAAAAAAGCAGGGACGCGGTACCATTGTCAAATCACAACGCCTTGTTGGAAATTTGGGTAGACTTCGGGGATTTGCGGAGGAAGTGGTAGAAAGAGGCCAAATTCCACACTCGAAGCTTTTAAGGGCAGAATTTAAAGAGGACCTCTATCATGAAAGGGATATGCTCAAGGTGAAAGAGGGGGAGCCAGTTCTTTTAGTTGAACGGATACGTTTTGCAGACGAGATTCCAATTGCACTTGAGCGTACATGCTGGCCAAAGGAAATAGGCGACATTTTAATCAAATGTGATTTGAACCAAGCGAGATATTATGAAGTACTCGAACAATATAACTATTATTTAAAAAGTGCGAACGAAAAAATCACAGCCATCAATGCAACGATCAATGAAGCTGATTCTTTAGGGATTCGACCAGGTGAAGCTCTGTTAGAAATGACACGGTTAAGTCTTGGTGTAAATGATCATCCCATTGAATACACAAAAACCAAATACCGAAGCGACAAGTATCACTATAATATTGAACTGGATAGGTAGAAAGGAGAAACAAATGCCATTTATTAATGGGAAGGAAATGTTAGAGCATGCTCTTCAAAGCGGTTATGGAGTTGGCGCGTTCAGTGCGCATAATGCCGAAACCATCCAAGCGATTTTGGAAGCTGCTGAAGAAGAACAATCACCAATCATGATCCAGGTGGGGCAAAAAGTTATTCAAAGTATCGGTCTTGAGCCCATGATGGTTCTGATCGAAAGCTTTGCAAAGGATTACTCTATTCCTATTGCCATTCACCTTGATCATAGCCGTCAATTCCAACAAACGATGCAAGCGATTCAATTGGGGTTTCAATCCGTGATGTTCGATGGTTCAGCACTTTCATTTGAGGAGAATGTTTCAACAACCAAAAAGGTCGTGGAAATAGCAAGGTCCCTTGGAATTGGAAGTGAAGGGGAGATTGGAAAAATCGGTGGTACTGAAGACGATATAACAGTAGATGAAAAGGATGCTTTCATTACAACAACAGAGGAAGCAGCCGCATTTGTTGAAGCAACAGGAGTTGATTACCTGGCTGTTTCGATTGGAACTGCTCATGGTATTTATAAGCAAACACCAAATCTGCGGTTTGAGAGACTTCAGAAAATTTCCGAAGCCGTAGAACGCCCTATCGTCCTTCATGGAGGGTCCGATGTTCCGGATGATCAGGTCAAAAAAGCAATCTCTTTGGGTGTTGCCAAAATTAATGTGGATACAGAACTTCGACAGGCATTTACAAGAGGAATTCAGGAAATTTTCAATGAAAATAAGGAAGACTTTGTACTCGCCAATTCGTTAGGTAATGGGAAACGACAGATGAAAGAAAAGGTTCAGGAAAAGATTCGAGTGTTCGGAAGCCAGGAAAAAGCGCAAGTGCTTTTATCGGCCAAAAAGGTAATGACGTTATAATCTATAGGGAGGTATGTTTTGTATGACCACAACAGTTTCAATTGAAAATCTGGGTTTATTCATTGATGGGCAATGGCGCGTGAAACGAACAACTTCCGATGTGTTAAACAAATATACACAACAAGTAATTGCAAAAATTTCTGTTGCAGAAGAGCAAGATGTCCGGGATGCGGTGACAGCAGCAAAACAAGCCATTACGAAATCCTTTCATCCATATGAGCGGTATGCCGTATTAAAAAATGCAGCCGAAGGACTAAGAGAACGTCTCGAGGAGTTAGCAACAATCCTTGCTGAAGAAGTGGGAAAGCCGATTTCCGAGTCAAGAGGCGAGGTGGAACGTGCAGCCCTGACATTAGAAATTTCAGCAGAAGAGGCAAAGCGGATCCATGGAGAGGGTGTTCCTGTTGAATCCGCGCCTGGATCGGAAAATCGACAAGCCTTTACAAGACGAGTACCGGTTGGCGTAGTGGCAGCGATCACCCCTTTCAACGTCCCATTGAATCTAGTTTGCCATAAGGTTGGCCCTGCGTTGGCTGCTGGGAACAGTGTTGTATTAAAACCAGCTGAAGTTACCCCTGTGTCTGCCATTATGTTAACAGAAATATTCGAAAAAGCAGGCTTACCTGTAGGCCGATTGAATGTGGTGACAGGAGCAGGTCCGAAGATCGGAAACTGGCTTCTTGGGAATGATGACGTTGATATGTTTACGTTTACAGGAAGCCCGAAAATTGGTCGACTGATTAAAGAAAAAGCGGGACTTCGGAAGGTAGCCTTAGAATTAGGAAATAACTCGGCGACCATCGTTCATAAGGATGCTGATATTGAACAATCTGCAACTCTGGTTGCTCAGAAAAGTTTCAACAATGCGGGACAGGTATGTATTTCTGTTCAGCGAGTATACGTTCATGAAGATATTTATGAATCCTTCCTGATCAAAATGAAAGACGTAACAAATTCATTTGTAGTAGGGGACCCAAAAAATGAAGCTACGAGTATTGGTCCGATGATTGCTGAAAAAGAGGCTGTGAGAGTAGAAAATTGGGTCAACGAAGCTATTAAAGAAGGGGCAAATGTTGAAACAGGTGGAAAACGAGATGGTGTGTTTTATGAGCCTACTATTCTTTCAAATGTGAACAATGATATGAAGGTGTGTAGAGAAGAAGTATTTGGACCGGTCGTAGCCGTTTCGACTTATAATGATGTGGATGATGTGATTGCTCGCGTCAATGATTCAGAATATGGCCTCCAAGCCGGATTGTTTACGAATGACCTTGCATTCGCGATGAAAGCGGCAAATCAGATAGAGGTGGGTGGCCTTATCATCAATGATACTTCCGGTTATCGTGTGGATCATATGCCATATGGTGGCGTTAAGAAAAGCGGAAGTGGAAAAGAGGGGCCTAAATATGCCATCGAAGAAATGACAGAGGAACGGATTGTGGTCTTTAATTTATAGCGTTGTGATAAGGGGAATGAACCATGTCCATAATAAGTATTATGCTGCCTATATTTTTCGTGTTTGGGGTAGGGTATTTTGCGCAGCGATTATTGAAACTGGATACAAATATCCTATCTAAACTTGTAATCTATGTAATGGTTCCTTTTCTGGTTTTCCGCACTTTTTATGAGCAGCCCATAAATACTTCTTATGGATATTTAGCACTCTATCTGATTGGATTGTGCACAGTTATCATCGTAATGGTAAGTGTTCTATCTAAAGTAAATGGATATAGTGAACCGGAACGTAGTGGTTTGATTTTAGCTTCAGCATTCATGAATAACGGGAATTATGGTACTCCCCTCATTTTCTTTTTGTTTGGGGCAGCAGGAATGGAAACAGCTATCATTTTAATGGTGATCCAACAATTATTGATGAGTACGCTCGGAGTCTATTATGCCGCAAAAGGGAGTCCAGAGGGCGGCGACGTATCAGCGGCTCTCAAATCTATAAAAAGAATGCCGATGGTCTATGGAGCTATGATCGGTCTTGCTTTCCAATATCTTCGTATCCCACTAGAAAAAGGTATAATGGAGGGCGTCGATTTTATCGCTGATGCAGCTATTCCTGTCATCATGATTACCCTAGGCATGCAGCTTGCGAATATAAGAGTCAAAGAAGTGGATTGGAAAAAACTTTCTACGGCATTAATTTTAAAACTTATTGGTGCGCCTATTATTGCAGCACTGTTCGTGTGGCATATGCCTCTGGATGAGATGACCAAGCAAATCATGATCATTATGGCTGCTACACCAACTGCAGCAAATACAACCATGATTGCAATCCAGTTTCAGACTGAACCGCAAAATGTTTCAACTGCAACATTAGTAACAACAGTCGTAAGTCTGATTACAATACCACTTGTTATCCAATTGACAATGTAAACGTATCACTAACATTCAATAGAACAATGTAACTTTATGGAAAATAGTAGTTGATTACTGACCTTGTTATGTTTCAACAGAAAAAAATTAAACCTTGCAGAGGAGATATGTTTGATGCGACTTCCTATAGTAGTTCCTACACTATTAGTTATTTTGAGTTTATTTTTCATCTCTGCGGGAGTGGGGTTAAGAAGTATATACAGATATGCGCCAATCTATGGAATTGTACTGGGAATAATCTTACTCTTGTTCGCAGGGAAAGCTGCTGATTGGATGAGTGGTAATAAATAGTATAAAGGAAAATTTGACTAGAGTAGAAAATTATTATGCAACGCTAGTGAATTTGAAAACACCTCACATGTTGAAAAGTTATATTTTCGTGCTGAAGGAGTGAACTATACAATGAATTTTCGAAAAGGAACCTATAAAAAATAGGCTAACCAGATGAACTGGTTAACCTTATAATACGATCGGGCGCTATCACTATACCGATCTTTTTTGGAATTGGTACGATCCAGATGGTTCTTGCGAGAATAATTACATTTTAAGTAATAAAGACGATAAAAGGGAAACGGAAAAAGTAACCATCCTGCATCGGACAATGTAAGGGTATCGGTTACTGGGAAAATGTTTTTGTGCTTACGTTCTTGCGAAATTCTGTTCCTTATTATTAATTCCTTCTTCTACGAATCTTCTAGATATTTCAAGTTTTAGGACCGAGATAAATTCGGGTGATAATTTTAGATCAATGGCTTGATGATAAGCCTCCATAAGACTTTGGTCTGACAGGTTATGCAACATGAGTATGTGGTGCCTCCCAAAAAATGTTTTATAAAAATCTTCGTCTTTTGAAAGTGCTTTTAAGTGGCCCTAAGATAATTTTCACTTAAAAGTAAGATAATGGTGGTAATAGTCCATATTTATTTTTGTAGAATCTTTTGATTTCACTTTAGACATGAACGCAAGTATAAATATTCGTAATGAAGCATTACGATTAACCGCAGGAACTGCAGGGATAGCCTAATCCATAACTGGTGGTTACGCTGGTGTCCTTAGAAATCTCACGCTTCAAACAGACTGTAAGGTCGTTAAGTGGCGAGAGGTTCAATATTTAACATTAACAGACTAGTGGAATTCATTTGCCATAAATTACATTTTATGGAGTTTTTTGAATGTGGTATACTAGCTATCTATACTAAGAAAAGGAGGTTATAACATGGCTAAAAAGTCTATAATTGCTAAAGCTCAAAAACCTCAGAAGTATCAGGTACGTGCGTATACCCGTTGTGAGCAATGTGGCAGACCACACAGTGTTTTGAAAAAATTCAAGCTATGTCGAATTTGCCTCCGTGAACTTGCTTATAAAGGACAAATACCTGGTCTCAAGAAAGCTAGCTGGTAAATTTAGCTTGTTATAAATTATGCCAAATATATAGAGACAACATTTACTATATATACGAAAAAAGCATCGGACCTACATCCGGCGCTTTTTTATTTTTATTTAAATCTCTATTTATTTACTTTTTGAAACGTCAATTTTTGTCCATTATTAGCCATGGGAGATGAAGAGAGCCAGTCCAGATAGGTTAATACGTTAGGTGGTACATTTATTCCTGCTTTTGTAGGATTATTATTTAACTTTTGAATTTAATGTAAACCTCTGGCTTTAATAGGATCATTCGATTTTTTTATTAACTCTTCAAGAAGACCTTTATCTTCCAACGAATTTTCTCCTTCAACAACAATCATAAGATCCCGATATTCAAGACTTATCATAAACGAAACTAGGCTTGGCAGATGTTCGACCTTGCAACTTTTATCTTTTACATAAATATAGATGCTACTGGAACAACTTTGGCAGAACTTGTAAAGTTCTATTAAATTTGATAAACCAAAACGATGGGAAGATACTTTAAGAGAAAAAATAGTTTTCATCAAAACTCCACCCCGTTAAAAAAGTCTTACTATTAGTTTGTCACAAGATGATCCTTTTATATACCGGGTTAATTTGTCGTAAATAGACTTCTTTTGTTTTTGAGTTCTGCAAGCACACCGAGGGGGTATTGGTCTCACCGTCGAGTCTACTATCGCATCCTTCTCATATTTGTTGTTTAAAAGAACAAACCTCTCACTACGTAGATAATTCTATTATTAGTTTTTAGTCTCTACCTATTATGGACTTCGTTTGCTTAAGAACGTTAATCGATTCACCACATATCACTCGAATAGGTTTACTTCATATTTTGTATTCAGGTTAATGCGGTTCATCTGTGTCAAATTGGGTCATTCATCCGAGGGAGGTGCTGAAAACTGCTATGTTAAACAATGCTCCAAGCACCATCGTGGCCCATCATCATCCGAGTCAGGACGTTACATCATCTTGGGAAGATATCGACGTACTAAAAAGAAAAAACTATCTTTCAACACAAAACATTTTGTTTAAAAAACACGCTTTTTCTCAAAATGTTGTTAAGTTCGGAGAGACTCAGACACTGATTGGACAGCCGTTATCTTTTTAGATGAGTAGGTTTGAGAAGTCTTTCTATGAATAAAGTTGGAGTGAGAGAGGATATAGAACCATTTCAAAAAAAAACAACCGCAACAAATAAGGAGTATTGAAATAAATGTTAGAATATACCAACGTAGACTTTATACTAAATCACTAATTAAGGAGGAATCATGGGAAGATTAATTCATTTCGAAATTCATGTGGATGATATTGAACGGGCTAAGAAATTTTATGGAGAGGTATTTGAATGGAAGTTTGAAGATTGGAGTGAGTATGCGGGAATGCCGTATTTTGGAGCTGTGACAGGCGATGAAAATGAACCTGGAATCAACGGGGCTTTGATGCAACGGCAAAGTGCTTCTCCAGAAACCAACCAAGCGTTGAATGCCTATGCTTGTACTATGGGAGTTGAAGATTTCGATTCTGTTGAATCGAAGATCATCAATAATGGAGGTAAGGTCGCTATGCCCAAATATGCTCTGCCTGGGATGGCTTGGCAGGGGTACTTTATTGATACCGAAGGAAATATTTTTGGTATTCATCAACCGGATGAAAACGCCAAATAAACTTTATGTGACTTCGAGGGCCCTTATATAAGGGTTCTTTTTAAGGTGTCTTTAAGAGGAAGCCCCTTTTATCAAGGGAACAGTTCCAACTTATAGTCTCGTTACCCTCGAATTTTCAGTCAGCTTTAGGCAGCCTTTCCCATTCACTTAAATATAGAACATCTGGAAATTACTACTTTACAATTACACAGGAAAAACGATCATTTAAATAAAGGAGATAGGACAAGACACAAAGAAACAAATAACCAATAATGTGAAATCATTTTTATTAAAGAACTGGCGCACTTCTTGAGTAAGTGCGTCTTTTGAATAAGGCCATTTAATTGAATAAGCAATTGGTGAAGTAAGAAAAATTGAAATAATTGGTATTTAGTTGAAGGGCAGTTATCTGGAGGACTTGATTTCGAGATAATAGAATAATTTGAAACAGTTTATTAGGTGAATAAACATTATTATAACTGCGTTAAGTAATTTGGAATAGAGGCACTTTTCGTATTGTTATGGTATGTCCACACCGTTGAAAATTTTGGTATTTGTAAGGTATTGGAGGTATAGCTTATGAAAGAATCCGTTATTATTTTCTTTGAAAGAATATTTCCAAGTGCAAACATGGTTCTTATTAAGGATCAGCTCCCAACCCTTATTGATACTGGCTTTGGGAGCGATGTAAAAGAAACTGAGCAATTATTGAAAGAAGCGGGCGTTTCACCAAAAGCATTACACCTGATTGTTAACACCCACTATCACAGTGACCATGTAGGAGGCAATTATCATCTTCAAAAAAATTATGGTGTTCCGATTGCTGCACATAAATGGGAAACTGCTTTAATTAATTCTAATAATCATGAAGCCTGTAGTGCAGTATGGTTAGATCAGCCGGTAGAACAGTATCGAGTTGATACAAAATGGATACATCACAACCAACTGTAAATCAAACGGGTACTTTCAGAGTTCCCTAAACGCTTTGAAGTTGAAATTTAAGTATAGGTGTCCATGAAGTCGATGATGGCTTTGGCTTCCATGGTGGCATGAAATTTACTTTCTGTAATACTTCTATTTACTTACTCGTATTTATAAGCATAAATACATGATATGAACCGAGGAGTGGTTGTATGAAAGGTTTCTCTTTTATGGAAAAAGCAATTGGAGTGGCTTTAGAAAATGTCATGTCCAACCAAGGTGGACCATTTGGGGCCATTGTTGTTAAAGACGGTAAAATAATTGGTACCGGCCGAAATGAAGTAACAGCATCAAATGATCCAACTGCACATGCTGAGGTGCAGGCCATAAGGGCAGCTTGCCAATATTTACACGACTTCCAGCTTATCGATTGTGAGATCTATACGAGCTGTGAACCTTGTCCGATGTGCATCGGAGCAATCTATTGGGCGAGACCAAAAGCGGTTTATTATGCATGTACGAAGGAAGATGCGGCGAAAATAGGTTTCGACGATCAGTTTATTTATGAACAGCTTTCCCTTCCAATTGACCAGCGTAATATTACTATGAAACAAATTTCTCCAAATCAATATGAATTACCGTTTAAAACATGGGAAAAATCAAAAGATAAAACACATTACTAATCTGAAATAAGGGATGGTGTTTATAGGAGAAATCAGAAAAGAAAATCTCTGTAGCATCAGGGAGAGAAGCTGCTGATACAGTTTTATAGTTTTTTTTCTTGTTTTTTTCAGTATTTTATATTTCTTCACATGAACATCTGATTAATTAGCAGTCTTTGATTTTGTTGATTTGAAAGAAAGTCGTACCGTCTTGAAAAAATTCAACCGTTTGTGTTAATTCCCCATCATCAGATTAAAGACTCTTACAAAAATTGAGCTAATGGGCGCTAGGGTTTAAGATTGAGTATTTTTGGAAATTAAATTATTCCACATACGGGCGTTATCTTTGAATGAACTGCACCCTGTAAAGTAGACAGGCGAAATAGAATAAAAAATACTAAGCAGCCTTACTTCGATATTCCACTGGAGTAAGGTTGTTTAAATTCTCCTGAAACCTTTCATGGTTGTAAAAATACATATAATCGTCAATGTTCTTCTTTGAGTTCTTTAAATGTTTCATAGCGAGCGATTAAGGTGATTTTTTTCCTGTTTTAATGCTCCAAAGAAACTTTCAATATAGGCATTATCTAAACAGCGTCCCACTCTAGACATGCTTTGAATCATTCCAGTAATCATTTTCCCAAATGTTTTAGAGGTATATTGAAACCCACGATCACTATGAATCATCGTCCCAATAGGGTTCTCTTTTATTATGGCACCCTGAATCGTCTTAAAGACTAACTGGTTATTATTGTTTTTTCCTTCTTTCTTTAAAATAGTGTGAAATAACTCGATACAGGCATTATCATAAGGGCAGCCTTTCTGGTTATAATTATTCTTATGAATAAAAATCACATTGCTACCCACTAATGAAAAGGACCACTTCAGAGTCCGTCAACCCGAATCCATCATTTATTTGCTATAATTTTGATAAGGGTTAATGATAGTCCGTAATCCTAATGTAACTTTAGGTATGTACTCTTATGAAACGAAGTCAACTTATCAGACATTCGTTTTGTCATAGCTAACCAAAATATCAGTTGCTTTTTAAAGGAGTTAGACTAATGGAAAAACCGCTGTTTGATATTCCTTCAAGTACCTATTCGGCGTTAAGTGAGACAGAACGCTATCTGCTGGAATACATTCACCAGAACTTAGATGATATTGCGACTATGTCAATTGTGACACTCAGCGAACGTGCTACTGTTTCAACGGCCACAATTGTAAGACTGATGAAGAAAATTGGTTATAATGGCTATACGTCTTTTAAGTATAGATTAATGCAAGATAAGAAAATGGTTGATTACGGGGATAAACTCCGTGATATTGATGTCGCTATCAAACAAGCGATTAAGAAAAACGAGGAAGAGGTCATCAAAACGATACAGCTTCAGAGCATTGGTCAAATAGAAGATGCAGTACAGAAAATCCATGATGCCGAAAAAATATATATTTTTGCGCGTGGTTTCTCTGAAATGATTGCGAAAGAAATGACGGTCAAGCTACAGGTTATGGGTAAAAATTGTGAGAATCACGATGACCCGAACATTATTCGAACCAAATCTCGTAAAATGGGGGAAAATGAGCTGGCCATTTTCGTTTCGTTAAATGGTGAAACGTCCGAGCTCGTAGAAGCATGCCAGAATCTGAGCATCAAACAAGTGACGACAATCACGCTAACCACCCGTGTAGATTCTACTTTGAGCAAGTTATCTGATATGACGCTGTTAGGGTATAAAAGCGACCAATCTCTTTTTCCAGAATATGAAGTCCGCTCACGTCTCTCACTCAATGTAATTGCCCGCATTCTCCTTGATGCCTACGTTATACGTACAAATTATTAATCTCGAGCCTTCCAAACCATTAAGGTTGGAGGGTTTTTTTTATAGAAAGAAGTATAATTTGCGGGGGTAACACCTCAGTACAAGTACTTTACACAATCTGAAAACATTTTCATGAAAAAACATGAGATACTGTCTTTAACAACGATTGAAGGAAGGTAAAGCCGTGATTTATACATGCACCTTGAATACAGCCATTGATTTATACGTAGCAGTTGATGAATTAAAACCAAATACGGTGAACCGTACTTACGATGAAGATTACCAACCGAATGGTAAAGGAGTCAACGTATCAATCATGCTAAAGCGATTAGGTATTGATAATGTTGCTTTAGGTTTTATCGCCGGATTTTCTGGCCATTACATCAAGGATTCTTTATACGAACTGGGGATTCAAACTGATTTTGTCGAAATCGATGGCATCACACGTATAAATGTTTTTATAAATTCAATGGATGAATACAAAATCGTCAACCAAGGACCGATGATTCAACCAAACGAGCAAGAGCAACTTTTAAACAAAATTAAGGAGATTCCTCCCCGCAGCACGCTCGTTGTCTCGGGAAGTCTTCCAAAAGGTGTACCTGACTCCATCATTGTTGACATCGCCAAAATTTGTTACGAACGTGACGTGAAGCTCGTTCTTGATACAAGCGTGGGTACAGTGATGGAGACGCTAGCGTATAAACCATCCTTACTCAAGCCGAATGAGGAAGAAGCAGCTTCTTTTTTTAACAAGGCCCATCCTCTTTCAGAGACAGAGCTCATTGAATGTGGGAAAGAGCTTCTTGAAAAAGGAGCGCAGAGCGTAATCATCTCAAGAGGAAAAGACGGCGCGCTCTATTTTTCGCACGAAGGTCTGTTAAAAGCTACTTCACCACAGGGGCAAGTCGTGAATACCGCTTGTTCCGGAGATACGATGCTTGCCACTTTTATCGGGAAGGAAATGCAGAAACATTCTGTAAAAGACGCACTTGCTAATGCGGTTGCAGCAGGAGCATCAACGGCTTTTTCTAAAGGACTTAGTGATTTAAAGGATATACCATCTCTTCTGAAACAAGTGATCATTACGGATTATAAGGGGGCATGAACATGACACGAAAAAAAATAATAGCCGCCACTGGCTGTCCTACAGGAATTGCTCATACATTCATGGCTGCTGAAGCTTTAAAACAAGCAGCCAAAAAACTGGATGTCGACATTAAGATTGAAACACACGGTCAAGTCGGGATTGAAAATGGTTTGTCGGAGGCAGATATACGCGAGGCAGATGGGGTCATCATAGCTGCGGATAAGGATGTTAACACAGATCGCTTCCACGGCAAGCGTCTAGTAGAAGTGCCGGTTGCACGAGGCATTCGCGCACCTGAAGAATTGATCAGACAAATTTTAAATGAAGAGGTACCTGTTCACTATGTTAAGGCGCTTACGGTGGATAACCAGGAAGCGTCGTCCGAACAAGCAGCAGGAAAGAAAGCGTCATCCGGATCTTCACAAGGCAACCGAAAATGGATGCATACACTGTATAAAAATCTTATGAACGGTGTATCTCATATGCTTCCATTCGTTGTCGGCGGCGGTGTTCTTATTGCCCTGTCATTCCTGTTCGGGATTTACTCAGCAGATCCCAATCACGAACAGTACAACGAATTTGCCGCCTTATTAAATAAGGTTGGTGGATTGAGCTTCAGTTTAATGGTACCGATCCTTGCAGCTTTTATCGCAGAATCGATTGCAAAACGTCCGGGTATGGTAGTTGGTTTTATTGGAGGACTTCTCGCTAACGAAGGGGGAGCCGGGTTTTTAGGAGGAATTCTTGCAGGTTTTATCGCAGGTTATGTGATTATCTTACTGCAAAGGCTGTTGAAAAACATGCCGAAATCTTTGGATGGTTTAAAATCGATATTCTTGTACCCAGTTCTGGGTATATTCTTAATCGGTGCAATCATGACACCACTTCTCGTACCGGTTACAGGTCTCAATGAAGGAATGATGGACTTTCTGGCGTCTGTTCAATCATCAAACCCGCTTATTCTTGGGATTATTGTTGGAGCTATGTGCGGATTTGATATGGGCGGACCTTTTAACAAGGCTGCATACGTAACCGGAACGGCACTGCTTGCCCAAGGCAATCTTTATTTTATGGCTGGTGTGTCCGCCGCTTGTATTGCACCGCCGCTTATTATTGCCTTTGCTACCGTATTCTTTCGCAAGTACTTTACGAGAGAAGAGCGAAATGCAGGTACGGTAAACTTTATTCTGGGATCGACACATATTACAGAAGGTGCAATCCCATTTGCAGCAAAAAATCCTATTGTCGTACTGCCTATTATTATGCTCGGTTCATCTATAGCTGCTGTAATGACATATATGTTTAGTGTTCAAGTTCCAGCACCGCACGGAGGATTTTTAGTTCTTCCCGTAGTGACTGGCGCCATTCAATGGGTCTTTTCCATTCTAGTTGGTTCACTTGCCGGCGCTGCCATTTATGGTTTGTATCGAAAAAAATTGTCGGAAAAAACACCTATAGAGGAGTGATTGGTTATGACTAACATGATCAAACCAACATACATTCAATTACAAGCAACAGCTACTTCGCAAATCGGCGTCTTTCAAAAGATAGCAGAAATCGCTGTCGAAAATGGCATTGCTGCGTCAGCCGAGGAAGTTGTAAAAGGCTTACAGGCTCGTGAAGCGCAAAGCACAACTGGTTTTCAAGATGGGTTTGCAATCCCGCATACCCAAGCAGATGCTGTCGTAAAGCCCGCCATTGTCATTGTCCGTACGGAAACAGGGATTGAATGGGAATCTTTTGATGACCAACCTGCCTTTTTCTTCCTTTCTCTTCTAATTCCAAAGGCAGAAGCCGGCACAACCCATCTTCAAGCCTTGTCTTCCATATCACGAGTTCTTATGGATGAAGAAAAGCGACAAGAGCTATTGGATGCGAAAACAATTGAACAGCTTGCAGCACTTGTAGAAAAAGCAGTTACCAACGGGGAGGGAAACTAACAGTGGCACTTTTATCCACAACACCAATGCTTGAGATAGCGAAACGAAATAAACATGGTATTGTAGCATTTAATGTGCATTCATTTGACAGTATCTTTTGGGTACTTGAAGCAGCGGATGAACTAAAATCACCGGTCATCCTGCAAACAACGGTTGGCACGGTAAAATCACTTGGCGCAAAGAATATTGTTGAAGTTGTAACCGCCGCAGCCGATCATTACAATATTCCGGTCGGCTTGCATCTTGACCATTGCACAGACTTTGAAGTGATTAAAGAAGCAATCCGTGCTGGCTATACTTCGGTCATGATTGATGCATCGATGCACCCTTTTGAAGAGAATGTCGTCAAAACGAAACAAGTGATCGATCTCGCGAAATCACTTGGCGTAAATGTTGAAGCGGAGCTTGGCAAAGTAGGCGGAGTAGAAGATGATATTGTTGTAGCAGAGGAAGACGCTCAAAAAGCCGTACCAGAAGAGTGCAAACAATTTATTGAATTAACAGGTGTACCGACATTGGCACCGGCAATCGGGACAGCGCACGGCATTTACAAGGGTAACCCTGATATTGACTTCGAGCGCATTGCTGCAATTGCAAAACTTGTGGACATTCCACTCGTTCTGCACGGCGGCTCTGCCGTCCCCGACGAAGATGTACACCGCTGTGTCTCTCTCGGTATGGCAAAAGTCAACGTATCAACAGAGCTGAAAAACGCCTATTCTGAAGCCATTCGTCAACACTTCATAGACGAACCGGATAGTCTTGACCCGCGTTCTTACTTACAAAAGGCAAAAGAAGCGGCAAAAGAGATTGCAAAATCCAAAATCCGAATGGTAGGCAGTGAGGGCAAGGTCATTCCTTCGTTTTTATAGGACAAACTCTACATTGGTAAAACTATAGATCGGTGTATATACGATTAGACATTTATGGATGGAAAAAACGTTCCTCTTAAGTCCCATGTTAGGAAGGATATTATATGAAATTAATTGCAATTGATTTGGATGGAACATTGCTTTCAAAAGATGGTTCTATCAGCCAAGAAAACAAGAATGCTATCCATGAAGTACAGAAAAAAGGGGATATTATTGTCATTTCATCAGGCCGTTCTTTTCATGATACAAAATACATTCTTCAAAAAGCAGGTATAGCGTGTCCATTCATAACGGGGAATGGTGCAATATCATTTCATACAGAAAGATTTATTCAAAACCTTTCTCTGCCTGTTTCAGTCATATCTGAAATGATAGCTATTTTAGAAGAAAGAAATGTGTATTACGAGATTTATACGAAAAACGGTATTTTAATTCAAAAAAAAGGAAGAGACCTGTTAAATAAGGAAATCGAAATGATGCAAGAACAATCTGCTTGTTTTCCTGTAAAATGGGCCAAAAGTGAAGTCGATATTCAGTACAATCAACACGGTTTAATTTATGTTGATCAATATCAGGATATGGAATTTTCTCAGTTAGAGGTGTACAAACTATTTGTTCTCTCATTTGATAAAAGTAAACTCATTGAGTTAAGAGAATTGTTAACTGGAAGAGACAACATATCAATTACTACTTCAGGAATTGCAAAACTTGAAATTGGTCATCCTAAAACGAGCAAGGGGAAAGCATTAGCATTCATGGCAGATTATTTGGGAATTCCATTGGAGAAAACAGTCACAATCGGTGATAATTTGAATGACCTCCCCATGTTTGATATTGCTGGAATGAGCATAGCGATGGGAAATGCAGCAGAAGAAGTAAAAAAGCAAAGTACCTATATAACGACACACCACAATGAAAATGGAGTAGCTCATGCTTTGCAAAAACACATTCTTTCATGAGGCCTTATTTATCATTAAAAAGTAATATGTAACGTTAACCCAAACATTAACATACAAAACCTCAATCTCGAATCTGAACTGTATCCCGAATAATGGACACGTTTAAAAAAGTCCCTTATTCGGGATTTTTGTGTTAACTTACACAGAAAATCCTGCTCATAGGACGGTAAGGCGACCCGAAACGCCTCCTAACCGCACCTAATGGTTCCACTTTCTCAGCACATGAAGCTATCACTAGCGTAAACGGAATTATTGGAGAAAACTTTTGCAACTTTGAGGAAATTGATTTTCCAGACCCACTGATAATAGCTCTACCACTCCGTTTTACAGGACTAGATGTGTCTCCGGTAAGGGCAGTGGCTGTATCTACCTGATAAACAGAAATATTTTGTTAACACAAGTATAAGTGGCGACCACTGTGAAAAGGCCACCGGTGACTCAATTCATGAACCGCATCATGACCATTGATCCCAATGTGAAAAAGCCAAATAGGGTCAGTATGAAGAACAATCTTTATCAGAGAACGAGGATCCTCATTACGAGAAGCGTAGTTAATACGACAGAGAGGGGAGCATTACGCTGCTTATTCATTTTAAAGTACGGTAAGAAGCTCCGTTCATTCAGCATAACACGAAGCTTTCCAAAAGGATTAGCTGCAATTTGAGTAATAAAGACGATAAATTAAGTATAAACAGCCATTAACTTGTATTTTTTATTCTTGTTGCATATAATATAAATAAGAATACAAACTAATAAAAAGCACCGGTGCTACTAACACCGATGCTGTTACAGCTACTCCGCAGGAAGTGCGGTGGCTCAAAATGCAGAGTTATGGAAAAAAGTAACCGATACCCTTACATTGGCCGATGCAGGGTGGTTACTTTTTTTCGTTTGCCTTGATGATTAGCACGACTAATGTTGCGAATGCGACCATGATTGTTAACGTTTCGTATGTCGTCATCATCAGTGACACCCCCTTTCTTAGGGGATTGCCACCGTCCACCCTGCTTATGTAGCTGTACGAACAGTATACCATATTTCAATAAAACAAAAACATCATTAAAAGTAGCCTGATTGGTTGTTTTGATCTCTTAAAGAGTTTAGTAATTATTGGGGAAACTAGTTACGCTTGATAATGAAATTTTCGTTGACTTCCGCTCTATTTTCCAAACACCAGATTACCAAACGATCTGAGGGGATGGGGAGAAGGTACGTTTTTTCGGTCTTTCACAATCATTCGGGCAGTCTGCATCTTAAATTCATATTATAAGGATCGAAGTGGAAATGCTATTGTAGATCTATAAATGAACATAACAAGGAGATTTTGCAATGGATCAGAAACTTTCTTCCGGGAGTGATTACAAGTACATTCCTGCCACATCGATTAGTAGTGGGGTACAGTTTATATCTCGCGAGCGGTAGAAACCTTACTATCGAAAGGGATGAAGATCCAGAGGAGAGTATTTAAGATATCTTTCTCCGTTAGGATGGGAGCATATTAATCTCACTGGTGATTATGTATAGAATCTAAAGCAACGGATCTCATTGATAATCTTCGGCCGCTGCGAGAGAAGAGTATTCAAATAAAAAGTGAGTAACACAACAAACAACCGAGTAGGTAGTCGGTTAGATTGGGTCTGAAATATGTCTAAACGTGTATTTTTACCGGATTGATACCTTGGCCCCTGTTAGGATAAACTTTTTTATGATTAAATGATTATCTGTTAATAATATCCATATGCTTTGCCCCTGGTGACAGCTTCGCTGGTACTACCAGGGTAGCGTCAGGAAAACGTGGATTTACAACGCAATCAGTTAAGAAATTAAAATGTCGGCTATTTTGTCAGCATTAAGGTTTTTGAAAAAAGTTTATCGAGAAATATATTATCCTTATCTTTTTCTTTAAAATTTCTCCAGCTCTTTTCGGTTTGGGGCTTGTGGTGGTTGTTCCAGCCATTTGCGATTAACCATGATGTTAAATCCATCTTCTGCATAAATTAAAATTTCTCCTATAAATTTACTGTAATGAGTAGCTAAGTCCATTCTCATAGATAAAGATAAGGCGTGTCCAATAAGTGTAATATCGATGGAATTCAAAAAATGAAAGAGTGCTACGATGAGTTTTTCAGAAAAAGGTGAAGTCGTTGAATCTGTTACTTCCATACTAACCGGAACTGTTCCCAGAAAATCTTCCTTTATCAATAATTCGTTAAAAAATTTAATTTGTTTTTCAGATATTTCTTTCCCATTCTTTATAAAACCTTTAATTTCTTTGTCTTTTACCACTTGAAGTAAGCCTAAACAAAGCAAAATAGAAAAATAATTGCGTTCAATATTAAAAAATACTTCGGTGAGCTCAACTGCATTTATTTTTTTTCCAATAACTCCATTGATATAGGAGTGTTTTTGTATATATTCCACTCTTTGAGGATAACTAATCATTGGAGGTCTATCATAAATTCCTTTAGATAGCATTAAAGTAGTGGAATCCCTATAAAGTTCTGAAGATTGATTTAAAGCTTTTGTGAAAAAGTCAAGAACATCAAGTCTGGCGATATTAGAGGTAACGAACGCATGATTGATCATGCCCATTCGACTCATAGTGTAAACAAAACTTAAAGCAAAGGGATCATAAAAAAAGTGGTGGAGCTGATAAATCAATATCCTCATCAGAAAATCCATGAGGTAAGGGGATATTTTCCTCAGAGAAAATTTTACTAATTTGTTGCAAATGTGCAAACGAAATGTCCAATGATTTTTGAAGGATAGCTTTTATTTCCTCATCTTTTATATGATGAAGGAAATATTTCAAGAGGCACACAGACATTTTTTCTTGAATAAAAGTTCCCCACAAGCCTCCAATTTCAGGACTTGATAACCTAATGTTATAATTAATCATAGAAGCCTCCTAAATAACTGTATCTAAGTTTTAATATGTTATTATATCCCTAAATTATTCATTTCTTTATGGAACTAAAATGAAATTTAGTCCAGCATGGTAAACTTGATTTTAAAAAATACAGCATAGTAATCAAATAACGTTCTTCAACAATACTAGAACTTTTGGTTTATTCCATTTTACTGCTTAATATTCTTCAGTTTTCAGTTTTTTTGTCCTTCATTTTGGATAACCACATGAACATGAAGGTCCATTTTTAAATTGGGATATTGTTTGGATCGCCAATGTCTCAGTTTTTCCCTGGGTATTTTGGTCCGGAAGTATTGACCAACCCCTAAAATGTAAGCTCACTCTCTTGTATTTTAGTGAACATCTCGTTGAAGCGATTTGTAAGCAGTGTTTCTAGAGAAGTCCCTATTTCTTTTGCAGTCGGATTTCCTTTGGTCTCTAAAAGGACAACTTTCAAATGAAGCTAGCTGTTCAAGTAAGGTGTCTAATCAATGTACTTGCTTTTATGATCCATCGAATTGTAAACGATCCTCACGATCGCTTCATCCATGACCTCAACCTTTCCATAAGTGCTTTCCTCATAAAACGTATTTACAAGTAATGTATCTTCTGTATCGATGCGTTCAATCATTTTGCCCTTCTTAATGACAGCGGACCCAAGGGTAGAAGTTTTTGTTGTTATTGGAACAATATTGATATAAAAGCAAGTAACCGACTGAAAAAAAGTTTATACTAGAGATTTATTTAGCCGAGATCAATAGACTAGATGTTATATTCGTAGTGCGCTATAAAATAGTGCCAACTTGATAAAACCATGTTTAGCAATCTATATCTTATGAGTCTTTCTGAACTGTGAAGGGCTCATTTTCATTTTCTTTGAGAAAATTCTACTGAAATAAAATCCATTGTTGTATCCGCATCTCACTGCTATATCCTCAATCGTATAATCCGTCTCCAGTAAGAGTGTTCTTGCTCTTCTTAACCTTAAAGATGTTAAATAATCGATCGGTGAAACCCCTACACTTGCCTGAAACCGCCTCGTAAACTGGACCGAACTTAAATTTAACTCAGAGGATAATTTTTTAATACTTATATCGGTAAATGCATGTTCATGAATATGGTGTAACGCCTCATTAATGATCGAGTCATGTATCTTCGGTTCCTCTTCAATCGTAACCAGTTGGTTCTCCATGCTGTAAATCTGGAAGATATCACTTAATAAATGGGCTTTCCATTTATTGCTGTGTCCACTTTCGTCAAACGCGATATCTTTTAATCGTTCGTACGTAGACATTAAACGTTCTTTATCCTTAAATGTTAATAAACCCACTGGCATTTGCTCTTCTTCTAACCCCTTATAAATAAACTGAAAAAAGTGAAATTGCAGAGGTGTGATGGCCTTCCTTTTCAACGGAATATTTGGCGGACAAAGGATAACATCACCCAACTCTGCCTGTCCACTTTCTCCCAACAACTTATAGTCAAACGTCCCGTTAATAATGCAAAAGATGCTGTAATGAGGATAGGTGTCTTCAGACAGGATGAACTGCTCGATATGATCCCAGTAGGAATGCTGCTTGATTTCTATATCATGTATCCGCCATAACTTAGACATCTGATTCACCCTCTCTATGAAATAAAGTATATATACATGATAAATCAGTGTATGTAAAAAGTGGAGTTTTTCCTGTATCATAAAAACAAATTAATTCGAATGTTTAGAAAATAAATATATGTAAGTGGTTAATTTGTAGGTAATCTACGAAACTATACAGAGAAGGGCTGAAGCATAATGAAAATTACATCGATTGAAATCAAACAGTACTTAATGCCACTAGATCCTCCGTTTAAAGCAGCATGGGATCCGGAGCCACGTAAGAAATTTGCTTCCACGATTGTCTATGTGCATACAGACGAGGGCATTACAGGGGTGGGTTCAGGTGACTTGATGATGGGGTTAGAAGGCCATGAGCATCTGTTTATCGGTCAAGATCCTTTCGCGATCGAACGTCACGCACAAGTGATCGAAAATATTGATTTCCATTATGGGCGCTGCTGGCCACTTGATCTTGCTTTATGGGATCTAATGGGAAAAGCAACAGGACAGCCGGTTTATAAGCTTTTAGGTGGGAAAACAAATAAGCTGCTCGCTTACGCCTCAACGGGTGAGATCGTAACGCCTGAAGAGCGTGCAGAACGAGCACTGCGATTTGTGGATCAAGGCTTTAAAGCAATAAAGATTCGCTTTCACCATAAAGATGTAAGAGACGATATAAAGGTAGTGGAAGCGGTACGAAAAGCAGTCGGTGATAAGTTAGAGATCATGGTTGATGCGAATCAAGGCTGGAAGATGCCATGGGATGTGGAACGTACGTGGGATCTGAAGATGGCGCTCCAAGTCGCACAAGAACTAGAGAAGCTGAATGTCTTCTGGTTAGAAGAGCCCCTTCCGTCTCATCAGTTTGGCTTGATGGCGAAGCTTCGATATAAAGTCGGCATCCGTATCGCAGGTGGTGAGATGAACCGCAACTGGTACGACTTTAGAGAGATGGATAAAGTGCAGTCACTCGATGTGTATCAGCCGGATGTGGCGCTCGCGGGAGGAATTACAAAGGTCAAGAAGATTGCGGATCTTGTACAAGGAAACGGGGCATGGTTCAGTCCTCATACATGGACGAATGGAATAGGGCTGCTCGCTAACCTGCACCTAGCTGCAGGCGTTAGCAACTGTCCGTACTTAGAGTTCCCTTATGATCCACCGGCATGGAGCAACGAACGTAGAGATTATGTACAAAAAGAAAAACTGATGATTGATTCTGAAGGATATTTGGTCGCTCCTGATATGCCAGGACTAGGCATTGTGCTAGATGAAGAAGCGTTAAAGAAATACGAGATCAACCATTTTTACGTTGGAGAAAGCAACACGACCTATCAGACAACCTAAGAAAATAAGAGGTGAACGTAAAATGAAATCATACAAAGCGTATATAAAAGGTGAGTTCGTTGAGAACTCAGACTTTTTAGAAGTGAAGTATCCTGCAACAGGAAAACTTGTCGCAAAAGTTCCAGCTCTAACAAAAGAGGATACAGAAGAAGCGATCGAGAGCGCACATGCTGCGTTTAAAGAATGGAAAGTAACGCCTTCTTATAAACGAGCAGAGTATGTGATGAATCTGCTCACTCTTATGAGAAAAGAAGAGAATCTAGCGGAGATTGGCCGAGCGATCACGCTTGAGACGGGTAAGCCATTTGAAGCTGCAAAATCAGAAGTCTTTTACGGAACAGACCTTAGTGAGTATCAAGCACAATGGGCAAGAAGAATTGAAGGCTCTGTGGTAGACAGTGACAGTACGAACGAAAAGATTCTTACGTATAAAGAACCACTTGGCGTAGTGGTAACCATCATTCCATGGAACTTCCCGATCTATGTATTGATGCGTAAGGTAGTTCCGGCGTTGATTGCAGGGAACACGATCGTGATCAAGCCGAGCATCAAGTCACCTGTATCAGCGTTAAAGCTTGCTGAACTGTTTCATAAAGCTGGGTTTCCGAAAGGTACCATAAACATCGTAACGGGACTTGATGATGTAGTGGGTGAGAAACTAACGTCTTCACCAAAAGTGAACATGGTGACGTTCACAGGAAGCACAAAGGTTGGGAGACATATTAGTGAAAAGTGTGCAGGAAACATGATCCGCACGTCACTTGAACTTGGTGGAAAAGCGCCAGCGATCGTGATGGGAGATGCGGACTTAGAACTCGCAGCGAGTGCGATCAAAGGCGGCCGTCTTGCTAACAGCGGGCAAGTGTGCAACAACACGGAAAGAGTGTATGTGCATACTAGCGTGAAGGAGAAGTTTACTGAGATGCTTTTAGAAAAGTTTCAGGAAGTAAAGGTTGGAGATGGCTTGCAGACGCCGGACATTGAGATGGGACCTCTCATTAGTGCAACTGACGCAAAACGTGTACATGCTCTTGTAGAAGGGGCTTTGGCAGAAGGAGCTAAGGTTCTGTGTGGTGGCAAAATCTTAGAGGAACTTGGTGAAAGCTTTTACCCCCCGACTCTTTTAGATGACTGTCATCAAAAGATGAATATCGTTCATGAGGAAGTGTTCGGGCCAGTTCTGCCGATCGTGACGTTTGAAACATTAGACGAAGTGATCGAGATGGCAAATGATTCACAGTATGGGTTAACGTCCAACATTTATACGAATAACTACAAAAACGTGATGGAGCTTACGTCAAGACTTGAATGCGGTGAAGTGTACGTGAACCGCCAGCAAGGGGAAGCGTATCAAGGCTATCATAGTGGCTGGAAGCAATCCGGAATCGGCGGAGATGACGGCAAACATGGTTTTGAGGAGTTTCTTCAGATCAAGACGGTTTACATGAAGTATTAAGTAAAGAAGGTGCCATCTTGAAAAAGATGAGGGTTGAGAAAGACTCATTTGGCAAGATTAAGATTCCAGCAGATGCTCTGTATGGAATCAATACAGTAAGGACAGTTGAGAATCTATCATTTTCGAACAGGCCGTTACATCAATATCCTTCCTATATAAAAGTACTGGCTGGAGTGAAAAAGGCAGCAGCTTTGGCAAACGGTAGTGCTGGATTACTGCCTACTGAACTTGTTAGTGTGATTGCAGCTGCTTGTGATGAGGTCATGGTTGGATGCCATAATGAGCACTTCTTAATCGATGTGCTTCACGGTGGCGGTGGCATCGGCACGAACATGAACATGAATGAAGTAATCGCAAATCTTGTAAACGAAAAGTTAGGGAGGAAGCGGGGCAGTTATCACCCCGTTCACCCGATAGATTCTGTGAATCTATCGCAATCCACTTCAGACGTTTGTCATACGGCGATTAGAATCGCCATCATCAATGAGTTTCAGGCACTTTATAAAGTAATCTCGGCACTCATTACAGAACTAGAGAATAAGGTTCAACGTTTACTAGATGTGACCACCATTGCAAGAACGTGTCTACAAGACGGTATGAGGGTACAGCTTGGAGATTTCTTCAGTGGCTACGTCTCCATGTTAAAAAGGAGGCTATCTTCACTGGAAGAAAAGGTAGATCAGCTTCATTTCATCAACCTTGGAGGAACCGTCATTGGTTCAGGGCTTGGTGCACCGCCAGAGTACAGGGCAGTCATTCTAGATAAGCTATGTGAAGTATTCGGAATGCCACTAGGATACCGAGAAAATCTATACGATACAGCTCAAAATATCGATGATCTAGCTGCTGTTTCAAGTGAGCTTCGGTTACTCGCTACAAGTCTCATAAAAATAGCAAAAGACTTAAGGCTGCTATCATCCGGACCTGAAGCAGGATTCGGGGAGATTCAACTGCCAGCGGTTCAAGCGGGTTCCTCCTTCTTTCCGGGTAAGGTGAATCCAATTGTGCCAGAAACCTTGATTCAATGTTGTTTTCAAGTGTTGGCGAGTGATCGAGCGGTTCAGGGGACACTCGAACATGGCGAACTAAACCTCAATGTATATGAAGGTGCGGCTGGCATCAATATTTTGGAAGCGTTAACAATGCTTACGCATGCAATTATGACATTTCACAGTAACTGTATCGCAGGAATGGACGCGAACCGTGAGCGATGTGAGGAACTCTCCACCACGTTTATTCCTGTCGTGGTCGACTTAAAAGAACAATACGGATATGCTGCCGTTTCCTCTCTTATTAAAGAGAAAGGCAGAGAAGGTATAAAAATGTTGCAAAACGGAGGCGAGAGAAATGACTCAAGTCAATGAGGAAGTACTTTTTAAAGGAATGGATCAGCCAAAGTTAGAGTGGGCAGAAACATGGCTGAAAGAAACAAAGAAGCTCTACATCAACGGTCAGTGGGTGAATGCTACAAGTGATGAAGTCATCACTTCCACGAACCCTGCAAATGGAAAAGTGAACGGTACATTTCAAAGTGCAACAAAGGAAGATATTGATTCAGCAGTTGAAGCGGCTAGCTATGCCTTTGGTCACGGACCGTGGAGAAGTGTTTCACGAAAAGAACGCGCCAAGATCTTGCGTCAGATTAGCACCTTAATCGCGGAACATCAAGCTGAACTTGCGACACTCGAAACACTGGACAACGGAAAGCTCTACACAGAATCATATCAAGATGATGTACAGGAAGCTTCCGATATCTTCGAGTATTACGCGGGATGGACGGATAAATATTACGGTGAGAATAACCCGGTTGAAGGGGATTTCTTAAGCTATACGACACGTGACCCAATCGGTGTTTGTGCTCAGATCGTACCGTTTAACTTCCCGATCTGTATGGCGGCTTGGAAGCTAGCACCGGCACTTGCAATGGGGAACACGGTCATTTTAAAACCTTCAAGCACAACATCGTATTCGGCAATTCGTCTCTTTGAAATCATCGATGAAGCGAACATCTTGCCTCCGGGTGTATTGAACTTGATCTTAGGTAAAGGGTCGATCGGCTCTCACCTAAGCCGTCACATGAACGTGGATAAAGTGTCCTTTACAGGAAGCACGGGAGTAGGAAAGAAACTTGTACACGATTCGGCCGACTCCAACTTAAAACCTGTAACACTTGAACTTGGTGGCAAGTCACCAAACATTATCTTTAAAGATGTACTAGATCTAGATGTAGCGATTGAACGTTCCTTTTATGGGCTATTTACACATAAAGGAGAGAAATGTTCAGCGCCAACTCGTTTGTTAGTCGAGAGTGACATTTATGATCAAGTCGTTGAAAAAATTACCGAGTATGCGAACAGCTACACATGCGGTAATCCGTTCCATCCGGATACCCATCAAGGTGCACAGGTGACGAAAGAGCATATGGAATCTATTCTTTCTTATATCGAAAGTGGAAAAGAAGAAGGTGCTCGTATTGTCGCTGGGGGTGAACGAGATGTAACCGGTGAAAATGCGAACGGCTACTTCGTACGTCCGACGATTTTTGCGGATGTTCATAACAAGATGAAGATCGCCCAAGAGGAAATCTTTGGTCCAGTCCTTTGTATCATTCCTTTTGACACAGAAGAAGAGGCCGTTTCGATCGCGAACGACACGATCTATGGATTAGCAGCAGGCTTATGGACGCGTGACGTATCGCGTGCGAACCGTGTAGCACGAAAATTAGAAGCTGGAATGGTCTTTATCAATAAGTACGGATGCTATGACTTTGCGAGTCCGTTCGGCGGCTGGAAACAGAGTGGCTGGGGTAAGGAATATGCAGTACATTCACTACAGTCTTATACAAAAACGAAAGCCATTTGGATGGCCTTTTAACAAAATAAAATAGAAGAAGAGGGAACGACGATGAAAATGAAGGCAGCTGTCATGACAGGTGTTGGAATGCCTCTTAGCATTACTGAGGTAGATTTAGCAGAGCCAAAAGCCAATGAGGTGCTTGTCGAAATTGAGGCAACGGGAGTTTGCCATAGCGATTTAAATGCAGTGAATGATGCAACGACTCCTATTCCTACAATTCTTGGTCATGAGGGAGCGGGAACGGTTGTATCGGTTGGTCCGAATGTCTATAAAGTGAAGCCTGGTGACAAGGTGGCACTCAGCTGGGTACCCTATTGCGGAACGTGTGAGTTTTGCGTAACAGGAGCCGTTCATTTATGTGAATCTGCTTTTGGACCGATGTTCGATGGCACCTTGTTAGATGGTACATCACGGTTGAGTTATAACGGTGAGAAGATTTACCACAACTCGCTGTTGTCTACGTTTGCGGAGTATGCGGTCGTGCCAGAGTTATCTTGTGTAAAATTACCTGATGAGATGCCGCTTGCACAAGCTTCATTAATCGGTTGCGGAGTAGCAACTGGTTATGGGGCAGCAGTTAACGCAGCAAAAGTCACACCTGGATCGACAGTCGCTGTTTTCGGAATCGGCGGTGTTGGCGTAAATGCTATCCAAGGATCACGTATTGCAGGAGCGTCTCAGATCATCGCTTGTGATGTGAAGACTGCAAATCTAGAGATCGCAAAGCAATTTGGGGCGACTCATACTGTTAATGTGGCTGTAGAAAATGCAGAAGAAGCATTGAGACTATTAACTAACGGATTCGGAGTTCATTTTGCCATCGATTGTTCCGGTAACACGCGTGCAACTGAAAGTGCGTGGAAAGGAACACGCAAAGGCGGAACAGTTGTCATCGTAGGAGCGTTCAATCCTGCTGCAGCTCTTAATCTTCCGGCTGGAGGTTTCCATAGAGTTGGGAAAATTCTAAAGGGAAGCTTTTATGGTGATACACAGCCTTACCGGGATTTCCCAACTATCGCGCAGCTCTATCTGGATGGTAAATTTAAACTTGATGAGCTGATTTTGGATCGTATCTCTCTAGCTGATATTAATAAAGCTTTTGATTCATTTCATAACTGTAATTGTATTAACGTTGGACGCTCGGTTATCGAATTTTCGTCACCTGCTAATACCGAAACGCTAAAAAATATGGAAGTGGAGATCGAAGTGACGAAGCTGTCCAATTAAGAGTGAATAAGGGAGGAAGTTTTGTTGAGTACACCATTTGAGTTTACACCTAAGACCCGTGTCGCGTACGGCATCGGGCGCTATCTTCAAATTGGAAATGATGTAAAAAGTTTAAGCGGTGAATCTAAGGCCGTTCTTGTGACAGATCCCGGAGTTGTTAGAGTAGGACTTGCAGATCTTGTTTTAAAAGCGCTTGAAGCAGAAGGTGTTGAAACCCGTCTCTTCAGCAATGTACAAAGTGATCCAAGTGCTGACTCGATTGACGAAGCAGCTGAAGTGATTCGTGCGTTCGGTTCAGCGTGTGCAATCGGCCTTGGCGGCGGATCGGCGATGGATGTTGCGAAGATGGCAGCATTTGTCGCAGGTGGAGAACAGCCTACCATGCATTACGCGTTGATGGCGAACCCGTTTCCTTATAAAAAGATCAAAACCATCATGCTTCCGACGACTTCTGGTACTGGAGCAGAGGTCACAAGTACGGTTGTTTTCTCAACACCAGAAAAGCGGAAAGTATGGGGATGGGATGCAAATATGGCTACAGAATTAGCAATCCTCGAACCCGAATTCACAAAAGCACTTCCTAGATTCTTAACCGCTGCAACGACACTCGATGCTCTTGTTCACGCGATTGAAGCATGTACAGGGAAACGTACGAATCCGTTTATCGAAGCGTTAAGTCTACAAAGCGTTCAACTGATCGCGGAGAACTTTGAGAAAGCACTGGAGACCCCCGATGATTTAGAAGCCCGAGGGAACCTGGCGCTCGCTGCAACGTTGGCCGGTATGGCAATCGAGCAAGGTGGAACTGGAATCGCGCACTGTATCGGTCACGCGTTAGGAACAGTCGGACGTATCCATCACGGTCGTGCTGTAGCGATTGCTCTTCATGTCGCTTACAAATGGAACGCTGAAGAAGCGGTTGGGATTCATGCAAAAATTGCAAAAGCTATGGGTGCTGATGGAACAGGTTTAACGGAAAAAGAACTAGCATTAGCAGGAGCTGAAGAATATAGCAGACTCGTGCATGTAAGTGGATTAAAACTTTCGTTAGCAGAAGACGGTTTGACGAAAGAAAATATCGAGAAATTTGTTCAAACGATGCAATCTCAAGAAAACGCTCCGATGTTAAACAATAACTGCCGCCAAGCAAGTACGGAAGATTTGCAGAAGTTTGCGACGAGCATCCTAGAACATCAACCTTTAGAAGCATAAATTGATTTGAAATCGCTTTCTCGTTTTAAACAATTGTTTAATGATAAGGGGGATGAAAGGGATGAAAAATATTAGGCATAGTGTGTTTTGGCCGCCGTTCTTACTTTTAGTGGCGGCTGCGGTTTTAAGTTTTACGAACAGAGATTGGTTTATCAAAACGGCAACCGATGCAAACAACTGGCTGTTGGCAAACCTAGGTTGGCTATTTAGCTTAAGTGGACTGTTGATGCTTGTTACGGTAGTCGGGGTATATTTTTCTCCGTTAGGAAAAGTGAAAATCGGAGGAAGTAAAGCACAACCATTATTAAAGCTTCAAAACTGGATCGCAATCACGTTATGTACAACGATCGCAGCTGGCGTAACATTCTGGGGCTTTATTGAGCCGATCTATCATTTAACAGCACCTCCAGAATCCCTTGGGATGAAGGCGAACAGTGCAGAGGCCGCAGTGTTCTCGATGTCTACCATGTACCTTCATTGGACGGTAACACCCTACGCAATTTATTGTGTGCCAGCTCTTATGTTTGCCTTTGCTTATTACAACATGCGTAAACCGTTTAGTTTGAGTTCAACATTGGCTCCACTGTTTGGTGACCGTGTAACTCGCGGTTGGGGAAAAACAATCGACGCTCTATGTCTATATACATTAGCTCTTGGTATGGCATCTGCAATGGGTACGACAATTCTGAATCTAGCAGGTGGTATGAACTATCTTTTCGATCTACCGAGCAACCCAACCATGTGGGCAGTAATCGCAGCTGTGGTTATGATTACGTTTGTGATTTCCGCTTCAAGTGGGCTGATGAAAGGGATCCGTATACTGTCTGATATCAACATGAAAGTGTATATTGTCGTTATCCTATTCTTATTTGTAGCGGGGCCTACTGCATTTATCGTTAATCTAGGAACGGAATCATACGGAAACTTCTTATCAAATTTCTTCGAGAAGAGTTTATTCACTGGAGCCGCTGCAGGTGATCAATGGCCACAATGGTGGACTGTATTCTACTGGGCAAACTGGTTTGCTTGGGCAGCTATTACAGCGTTGTTCTTAGGAAGAATCTCGTACGGGTATTCTGTTCGTGCGTTTATCTTAGTTAACTTTGGCCTTCCGTCTGTGTTCGGTGCGATCTGGATGACCATCTTTGGCGGAACGTCCATCCATCAGCAACTGACGAAAGGGAAACTAGGAGATATTTTAACGAACAGTGGTCCAGAATCTGTATTATATGCAGTTCTTTCTGATCTGCCTCTATCCAGCTTACTCATTCCTTTTTACTTATTTATCGTATTTATCTCGTTTGTTACGGCAGCGGATTCCAATATCTCAGCCATGGGTGGAATAAGTGCAACAGGTATCACACCTGATAGTCCTGAACCTGACTTTAAGATTAAAGTCGTTTGGGGTGTGGCAGTCGGAACCATCTCGTGGATCATGATCAGTTTTGCAAAGATCGATGGGATTAAGATGCTCTCCAACCTTGGAGGGGTGCCGGCCTTACTGCTGTGTTTGTTTATCGTAGTCGCTTTGATAAAAGTTGCTAGGTCGCCAGAGAAGTATGATTTTATTGATCGAAATGAAGAAGGTGATCGATATTCTTTTGATATGAAGAATATTGGATAAAGAAAAAGCAGCCAAGCCAATGAGGTGAACAACGCTCTATTTTACGGACAGTTTAATAAAAAGTGCCAATGCAGCTAACAGATGATCCCGGTATTGTGGTCTTACCCCTGTCAAGTAGACACGGTTAAACTAGGTGCTTTTCATTAAGCAACCTTAGTTCTAAATTCAATAGGACTAAGGTTGCTTAGTCTTTTTTGAAATCGTTTATTGTTGTAATATCTCATATATCTTCTTATGGCTTTAATAACTTGTTCTTTCTCGAGAAACTCATATCTATAAAAACATTCTGTCTTAAGGTGGCTAAAGAAGCTCTCTATACAAGCGTTATCATAACAATTACCCTTTCTAGACATACTTACATTCATCTTGTGTTTGTCTAGAAGCTGGTTATATTTTTTTGAAGTATATTGGTACCCTTGATCACTATGTAGTATTGTTCCCTGAACATTTCTTTTTCTTATGGCTTTCTTTATTGTGTCTAGTACTAATCTTAAGTTGTTTCTTTCACTTATTTTATAAGCTACAACTTCATTATTGTAAAGATCCATTATGGCAGACAGATATAAGCGCTTTCCGTTAAAAGTAAGATAGGTAATATCTGTAACCCATTTTTCATTTGGTTTATCCGTTGAGAATTCTCGGTTTAAATGATTATCTGATACAACACATTGTTCCTTTAAGCCAAAGTGTTTCCACTTTTTCTTCCGAATCTTAGCTTGTATCCCCATTTTCTTCATTAAACGATATACTCTTTTATGGTTGATCTGTAAACCATATGTTCTTATAAGCCATCTACGAACTCTCGGATAACCAAAACTACCATTAATATCGGAATCTTGTTCGCATTCCAGTATTTTAGACATAATAAATATGTCTTCCTTGTCCTTTTGAGATGGATTCCTTTTTCTTTTTTCCCATTTATAATATCCACTTCTTGACACCCCAGCAATTTCACATAGTAACACAATAGGGAAATTCTGCTTTAATGAATAAATAATACCAAACTCTATTGATCTGTCTCTTTTGACCTCATCTCCCTTTTCGCAGCTAAGAGCTTTTTTAAGTATTCGTTCTCCGCTTCTAATCGTTTTATTCTGTCGTCCTTATTAAGCTTATTTGAACCTGTATTTTGTCGTGATTTTCCTCGTTTTTCTTGTAGGCCTAGAATACCCTCATCCTTATAGTTTTTAATCCACCTATCAATTACGGAATACGTAACTCCTAATTCTCTTCCGATTAGTTTACTACCCATACCTTTGTGTAAATACATTTCAATAGCCTTCATTTTAAAATCAACAGTAAAAGTTCTTCTTTTTTTCCCCATAAAAAATCCCCTCCAGAATAAACAGTAAAGTAACTTTCTTTGTACTGTCTACTAGAAGGGGATAATACCATTGTGCCGGGGTCATTTTCTTTAAGTCCTATTGGTAACGATGATCATTGTATTCCTGGATAATTTGATCTACTTCATTCTTTACTTCCTTAAACGTGTCACATGATTTATATAATCAGCCAAATCCTTAAAGTGTCCAAAGAAACTCTCCATTGGTACGTTATCCCAGCAATTTCCCTTTCGTAACATTGCTTTACAGGTACTTGAGTGAAGAGATGCTCTAATTTCTACTCAGGTTTTTCTTATAAATTTAAAGAATCACTCTCTTTTAGGTTTTAATTTCTCGAAGGTTGATATCCTTTGGTAGGTTAGTAGAGAAATTATTTAGTCTCTTATCTGAATCTTTATAATTTTTATTTGTATGATTATCATTCATTTTATATTATTGCATTCCAAGTCACGCAATAAATTTCTGAAAACAGGTTATTTTGAAAACTGAGCTGTAAATTCTGAACTGTTTGTTATTAATTTCTTAGAGGTATAAAAGAAATTTTATGAATATTCTCAAAACCCCTTGATTCCTGAAAGCACTTACAATATAATATCACAAAAGGTAATAATGTTTTTTAAAAGGTAATTATAAGTTGTAGGAATCTACCAAATGGAGGATGGTATGCTGAATATGTTGAAAACGCTTAACCCCTTTCTAGATCTTGCTGATGTACGTGATTACTCATTTAAAAAGTTTGGAAGAGTACTAGAAGATTTCCCGATATCAAAAATGAAAGACCTTATGAGAGAAACTGAGATTCCCAAAACAGGGAATGTATACGTTCCTACCGTATCCTCATGGGAAGCAGATGACATAAAGCCTTTAGTTGAGTCTACACATTATGGGGGGATGGACATTCAAATCGGCTATTGTAACGGGAATAATTCAAGCTTGAATGCGCTGGAATACCACAAAGGCAGCGAAATTAATGTTGCTGTTACGGATTTGATTCTGCTTGTCGGCCATTTAAACGATTTGATCAAGGGGATATTTTCGGTAAAGAATATTACAGGCTTCTTTGTCCCGGAAGGAACGGCTCTTGAGCTGTATCAAACGACCATGCATCTCGCTCCATGTAAAGTATCCGATGAGGGATTCAAATGTGTTGTCATTTTGCCACGTGGTACGAACACACCGCTTTCTGAGGATGAGCAAGGTAAGGACCCTTTATTATTCATGCGCAACAAATGGTTGATCACCCATCCTGATACAGAACGATTCGTCTCGAACGGAGCACATATAGGTATCGAAGGCGATAATGTTTCAGTAATTTATCCTGAACAATCATAAACGTTATAATTAAAAGAGGAGAGGATTGGTTACTATGTGGTTTACTTTGCTCACATGTGTACTATTCATGGCATTAAATAATAACTAGTAAACTACTATAATTTTTTCAGCAATCAGGAAGAAGGTTTGCTTGTTGCCGAACTAACGAGGAAAAAAATTGAAAAACAGTTATAAATTTGTCATATACATAAAAGGAAAATAAATTGCAAAAGATAACCTTAAGACACACGCAAAAACAGGGGTGAAAGCGTGGATGTATATAAAAATAAATATGTTTTAAGGTGGAGTTGGGTTGAAGAATGACAGTTAAAGAAGGAATAAAACAAACTGAAAGTGCCTACGAGCAGCTAATTGAAGTGAATAATTTGATATCCGAAGCAGTCGTTAATGCCTTTATGTTTACATGGCAATGGTGGTTTGGGATCGGACTATTTATTATTCCTTGGATATTTTGGTTTCTGTTTAGAGATAAGGAAAGTACAGGTCGGCTTCTAATTGGAGGCTTTGTAACCATCAATTTATCACTAATTATTGATCTTATTGCTTTGTCTTATGGGCTGTGGTCTTACCCGATGAAATTCTTACCTATAGCTCCACTATTATTTCTCCCCTATCATTTTTCTTTAACTCCTGTTGCAATTATGTTTGTTCTTCAAATTAAACCAAGAGCTAAGCCACTTTTAAAAGGTTTAATATTTGCTGCAATTGCAGCTTTCGGAGGCATGAATTTTTTTGCAATGATAGATTTTTACAATCCAAAAGGATGGTCGACGATTTATGACTTTTTTATTTTTCTATCCATTTTCTTTGTAGCGAATTGGTTCAGCAATATGGATAGTTTTAAAAAAATAACAGATCGCTCTTGAAGTATGGGAAGTTGTTCTAAAAGAGCCTTTGCTTTGTTCAAGTAACGGGTGGCTTCAGTTAAGTATCATATCCAATAAACAAGGACTTTTTAAAGCATTAAGCTTATTCCGTAATCGGGCGCGATTGTGGAGTAACACAGGCAGAAAATGATTCAACTGTTTTTTTAAAACTAACTTAAATCTGTTAGATAAGAATACATTTTAATCAATCTTTTTTCAAGTGGGTTCTTTTTTGTGCTGTAGAATATGGGAGTTGTTGAACGTTTTTGATTAAACTTTATTATAAAGCTACAGCTCGAGCCTCCCCCTTGTGCTAAATATCAACCTGCAAGCTCGAAGTAATCGCCACAACACACTTTGTAAGGGCTTGGTTCGGTCGAAAATACGTCAACCCCTACCAAGATTATGAATTTACTGTATAACTTCTAGTTTGAACTGGATCAGTTGATTTCAACAAGTCTTCAAGACAAATCTTGTCCTTCATCGAATGATTTCCCTCTATCACAATCATAAGATCCCGACTATGAAGACTTATCACAAAAGAAACTAGGCTCGGTAATCGTTCGACTTTACAACATTTATCTTTAGCATAAATATAAACGTTACTGGAACAGCTTTGGCAGAACTTATATAATTCTAAGATATTCAATAAACGGAAACGGTGGGATGATACTTTAAGAGAACATACGTTTTTCAATGCAAATCCCCCTCGTAATAAGTTGTCCTACTATTAGTTTCTCACAAGATGGTCCTTTCATATAGGAGAATTTGTCGTATATAGACTTCTTTTGTTTTTGGTGCACGATAGTCTTCGACTGTTATACCGAAAGTTTAACAGGCTTTTTTTTATGTATTCAGTTATGGTTTTTGGCTATTTACAAATAATAAAAAATAAAAAGAAAGATTAGATGAGAAAATCGGATAGCTTGTTCCATTTACCCGCACTTTTGTTTGTCATCATTTATTATTTTGTACTTATAAAGTGGTTATTGCCCTTGCTAGGTTGGTGAAATTATGGTTGAACGATGGATGAACTTGAATGTAAACCTGTCATGGTTCTTTGGATTCTACTTCAGTTTTCGACTGATGTTTTTTCCAGGAGTCTCTTTTCCCGTTAGTTTCTCCTGGGTCATCATTTTGACTTCCTTCACCAATGCATTGTTTCTACCTAAGCTATATGATTATTATCGTATACTTCAGGAGAAAGACAATTGAATACAGCATGCGGTGAGTTGGGAACTGAACGGTATCCTAGAGGACACGTTGATATATCAAATGAAGGAAAAAACGATCCAGAGCATCATTACTCACCACGGCCTTGTTGTTGTTTTCGTACCCATTGGAAAAGCGGTTGTTCCTTTCCTTTTAACAAGGTTGAAAACACATCACATGTTGTATACAAGTGAACAGTCCCACAGTGTTCACATGTCACTGGCATGTGCAACATAATACACTTCCCAACTCTCCTCTTTTCGAATTTGGAATAAGCATGGTGTTACTTCCACCACACAAACAAAGGATAGATGATAGGGTTTTCCGGCAAAGTTATATTCGACACGTAACGAATTCCAATCGTATGTTGAGAACTTCATTTTTTAACCTCACCTTCATGACTCAATAATGATCAGGTAAGTTATTTCTGTTCTAAAGAACGCTTTAGAAAACTTAAGTTTTTATTTTTCCTTGAGTCTACTCTCCCCCCCACTTCTCTTTCAGGTCTTTTACCTCGCTAATATTAAAAAACAGAACCGTACTGATCGGATCGTTTTCGCCCTGAATACGGATTGTTTTTTGGATAGGATCGATTTTTTTAACCTTCCCTATCATCGATGTAAAGAACCCTTCTTTCCATATCGTGATATTTACAAAGGTGTTGTTTTGAAGGCTGTATATAATTTGCCTTTCGATTTCTTCGTTTTGTTCTTCACTGAGGTACGGTCTCGGGGATGTTTTTTATCGCGAAGTTTCGAAAAAAGGTGCAAAAAAATCAACTTGATTCGTTTTGAAACCTCTTATGGTTTTTCTACGGTTTTTTCAAAATAATAACCTAACAATCATTATATTAATTCCTTCAAGGCTTATTGACAAATTATTTCCACAATGAGACTTAGTTGGTTCTGTAAAACTCTTAAACAACAGTAGGAAAATATAGAATTTATTTATACCGCCTCGGGTTTTTTCTTGTCGGCAGAGATTATTTAATTCTTACTTTTTCATTTTTTTCTAGTTGTATTACTTTTCCATCTTGAATTATCAGTGTGATTGATCTGTATTGCATTGAGGTTAACATTTCTTTGATTTTTAATGTAATATCTTCAAACTGATAATTATTCCCCACCTCTACCCCTCCTTAAAAAGTGATAACCCTAAAGAACTTGAAGAAAAAAATCATTATTTTTAAAACCTTCCCGTTTCGGAAGGCTTCGGGCAAAATGACCGTTCGACCTTATCTACGAAAGCGGAGTTCAATTTTGCTGGAATTTTCATCTTTATTAATGGATTGTTCCGGAATCATATGGCTTGATCCCATTAGTGTCTCTTGATATTATGATTGTTTTTTATCTTAACCAGTGAGGATAAAAAAGTCAATCCTAGTTATCCGATTGGAAAAGGGTGCTAAATTGTTCTGCTTTATTCAGCCAGTCAGTGTCGGTTAAATATAGTAAACGTGTCAGCTTGTAGACAAGTCTACAAGTCTTCTTTATTTAGATTTCAGAAGGGACTTTTAGTTAAGCTTTTAATTCTTGTGTGAAAAATCTAGCTCCAACCGCAATTCCAAAGGAAATAAATCTGAATCACAATTTTTTTACCCGTTATGAAACTAGTGATAGAGGAGTTTAAAACATTTTGTCATATACATATATCACAAGAACCATTTATCTCACTCTTAACAGGTAGTAAGACCAACCTCAAGATTTTGTAATAAAGCGAAGAAGATAGGTGGGGGACAACTGCCCGTAAAGGTCCGGAAATAAAGAACGTAGACTAAAAGCGCCACGTTCTGTGGCAACGTCTGCGTAACCTACATTCTTGTAGTTCACAAGAGTCTTTAGGTTATTCCGGTAGGGACTAACATTCAATAGGGGATGAATAACCCCCACTGAATGAAGTTTCACTTTTTTATTACAAGGGGGTAGTCATGAAAAAAAGAAAGATCATTATGTATTTACATAGTATTCAGACAAAAATACAACTTAAACTACTTCTCCTTTTTATTTTCGTAGCCCTTATCCCTATCGTTCTTTTAGGCTTGATTTCATATGACCAATCATCGAAACTAGTAAACACCCAATTTGGTGATTATGGAGAATTTGCGGTTTCTCAATTGCAACATGAGGTAGAAACGACGATCGATCATATGCATCTCATTGCAAGTAATATACAAAATTATTTATCAGACCCTACGTTAATTGTTTTAAAAAAAGAGCAACCGACTTCCTATTCTGATTTTATTGCCCAAAAGAACTTTGAACGATTTTTAGAAGCTCACAAAACAACGCAAACGAAAGGGATATTTTTAATTACAAAAAATCGCTACTACTATGGAAACACATTTTTAAATAGTCAACAATTAAATAGAGAATGGTTTTGGAAAGAACATACAGAAAAAATGGACAAAGAATCTTGGACGGGAATATATATTCCGAACCATTACTATAGAGATGATGAGAGTAAAGTCATTGGTCTTCTTATGCCATCTAATATATCGTATGGTGTGTTGGATGAAAGTTGGATATTGGTAGAAACTGATGCTACGGAATTATTTCAATTTATCCATCAATTAGAGACCGATTTACACTCACATATAACGATAATGGATAAACAAAAGAATGTTCTTTATTCATCAAATCCTAATGATCAATCGAAATCTAATGATATCATTTGGAAAAGGTCGATCGAATCGAATGGTTGGAATGTGGAAGTACGGATTCCTGAAAAGGAATTTTACAAATCTTCAGAAGTGATCCTTTTTATCACATTAATTGGAATCGTCGTATCATTTGGGTTAGCTTTGTTGCTCGCATTTCTCCTTTCTAGGAAATTTACTTCAAACATTCTACAACTAGATAAAGCGATCAAAAAGGTAAGTGCCGGTGATTTCAATACACAAATTGCGGTCACCTCTCATGATGAAGTAGGGAGTTTAGCCTCAAATTTTAATAAAATGGTCATCAAAATTCGTCAGCTCATTCAAGAGATTTACAAAAAGGAACAAATGAAAAAAGATGCTGAGTTAAAGGCTATACATTATCAAATTAATCCCCATCTTTTGCTTAATACCTTAAATTCTGTTCAATGGAAAGCAAAGCTTCAAGGAGCTGGTGAAGTGGCAGAGATGATCTATCATTTAGTGCAAGTACTTGAAGACAATTTGAACTTCTCCAATGAATTAGTCCCGCTAAAAGATGAATTGACCGTCATTGATCACTACTTGTACGTTCAAAGAATTCGTTTTGGAAATCATTTTACTTATGAAAAAGAGATTGAAGCAGGAATAGAAGAGTACTTAATGCCGAGGATGTCTTTACAGCCTCTTTTTGAAAACGTTTTCTTTCATGCGTTTGAAGACGGAATAGGTGACATTAAGTTGAAAGTTTTTGAGCATGGTAAACATGTTTGTCTTCAACTGGTTGATAATGGACGTGGCATTCCACTTGAGAAATTGCGTACTCTTTGTCAAGCGCCACCTTCATCCAATAAGAAAGGCGGTATCGGCTTATATAACATTGATCAAAAATTTAAGCTTCATTTTGGTCAAGAATATGGTCTTTCATTCAAGTCTGTGGTTTCGAAAGGAACAGAAATTCACATTCGTTGGCCGAAGAAAGGAGTAAGTGATGAAACCAATTAAAGTGTTAATTGCTGATGATGAATTGATTGTACGGAAAGGATTAATAAGTGCGGTAGATTGGGAGAAACACAATATGATTGTGGTAGCAGATGTACCGAATGGCGAAAAGGGATGGAGTGAATATTTACGATACTCTCCAGATATTATCATTACAGACATTGTTATGCCTGTTATCAATGGAATTACCTTTGCTAAAAAAGTAAAAAGTCATAAACCAACAACGAAAATTTTGTTGTTAAGTTGTCATCGTGATTTTGAATATGCCCAAGAAGGAATTCGTTTAGGGGCTTCTGGCTATATATTAAAAACAGCTTTTGATGAACAAGAGCTAGAAGATTACTTGAAGGGATTTCGAGAAGAAATTTTAAAGGAGAGATTAAGTGGGCTGAAATTATCTCATAACGCATCATCCTTCACGAAATGCTTTTTTCAGTGGTTATGTGGTTTTAATAGTCAATTTGAAAAGGAATTGCAAAAACGTTTTGATGCGGAATGGAGTTGGATGAATGAGCCGTTTTTCGCCTTTTTTATTCAAAGTAACTCTAATCTTTCCGTTCTTCTGCAAGATAAAGTTAAAGCCAACGAATCGAAAACAACTTATGAAATGATTTCATGTGGAGAGGGGCAATATTTCTTATTTGTAAGTGGAATTAAGGAAAGTATTATAGATAAGCTACTAGTGGATATAAAGAGTAAGGATGAATCCTTTAAGTGGATGAAATCAGATGTTATTTTTGGTAAGGAAAAGTGGGTGGAAACCGTAAAAGGAATGAAACATTTCGCGGATTTTGAACGAAAGCATCAAATATCGACTGAAGATTGGCCTAAAACGATAATACTAGCAGTACAATTAATTTTAAGTCAATTGGATAAACCATTTCTCGTTTCTGAAGTTGCAGAAAAAGTAGGAGTAAGCAGAAGTCATTTTAGCACATTATTTAAAAAAGTAGTTGGCGAAAGCTTTCAAGCGTTTATCGATCGTAAAAAATTCGAGCTAGCCACACAAATTTTAGTTGAGACGACATTACCTATACAAGAAGTGTCAGAACATATCGGGATCATGGACAGTAAATATTTTAGCAAATGGTTTAAAAAGCTATCGGGGTTATCCCCATCCCAATTTCGCGCAAAACATTTATCTACCTCAAACCAAACAGATTTCCACTTAAATGATTTATCAAACGATTTGCCACTAAAAACCGAATAACTGTAAGTGTTAAACCGCCTTCATTAACGTTAAAATGAAAGCGGTTTAATATTTTTGGAAAATTAAAAAAACAAGGGGGATATGTAATGAAGAGATTGGCTCAATTGTTTATTGTACTTACTTTATTAAGTGCACTTGTATTAGCTGGATGCAGCGCTAGTTCAACAAGTGGAAGCAGTTCATCCTCATCTGGCGGCGATAAAGCGGCCGGTAGTAATGGAGAAAAGGTTCTTCGTTTTGCAACATGGGATTCTGGTGAATCATTAAAGATTCAACAAAATATTGCTAAAAGGTTCGAAGAAAAAAATCCAGGAGTGAAAGTTCAAGTAGAAGCGTATGGTGATGGTTTTGATCAGAAGCTCGCCGCTTCTTTTGGGGCAAAAAATCCACCTGATGTCATGTATATGTGGAATTTTCCAGCTTATTATGAATCGCTAGAGCCGTTAGATGAATATGTGAAGAAAGATGGAGACATCAATATGGACGACTTCTACCAAGGCTTATTTAATTACTCAAATATTGAAGGAAAGTTGTACGGTATGCCAGCAGGATTTACAACAAGGGTGATTTACTACAATAAGAAGTTGTTTGATGAGGCGAATATTCCTTATCCAGAAGATGGATGGACATGGAACGATTTTAAACAAATTGCACAAAAATTAACAAATCCATCAAAAAAACAATACGGATTTGGTATTCGACCTGAACCAGACACGTATGATTTGCAAGGTTTCGTATGGAGCAATGGAGGCAGTTTCATCAGTGATGATGGAACAAAAATTTATGGCTATATGAATAGCAATGAAACGGTACAAGTCATTCAGCATTTCAGAGACATGTTAGATGAGAAAGTGGCTGTTTTAGTTGGCGGGAAAAATCAGCAAAGCGGGGACGATATATTTAAAGCAGGCAAAATCGCGATGTGGGAAAGCGGAATTTGGCCATTAGAGGGCTTTAAAGAAGCAAAAATTGATGTAGGGACAGTTGAAATTCCATCTTTTTCAGGTAAACCGGTAAAAGGTTTAGTCGCATCGTCTGCAATTTCCATTGCAAAAGATTCTAAAAACAAAGAGCTTGCATGGGAATTTGTTAAATATTATTCCTCTCCTGAAGCAATTAAAATGAGAACAAGTGATTTACCCGTTCGTATTAGTGTCGTAAACGAAATGAAAATTGTTGAAGATCCACTCATTAAACCATTTTATACAATGCTGGAACGTTCAACAAATACACCAGCCTTTCTTTTAAATTCAAATTGGGACGAGATAAATAGAAATTTATCCTCAGCTATTAATGCCATCATGCTCGGAGAAGATGCAGAAGAGCTTTTAAACAAGGTAGCTAAAGACTCCGAAAAATATGTGAAGGAGAGATAGGGGGGATACAGATTGAAACAAGTAACGACGGCAGCGAGTCAAACAAAATCAATCATTACAATGAAACAAAAGGTGAAATGGGGAGATTTCATCCCCTTTCTTTTTATTTCACCTTGGATCATTGGTTTTATCGCCTTTACATTCGGGCCGCTTGTATTCTCTCTTATAATCAGTTTTTTTGATTGGCCGATAGTCGGTGACGTGAAATTTGTTGGACTCGACAACTATATCATGATGTTTACTAATGATCCGTTATTTTGGAAATCCTTATGGGTCACAGTAAGATTTGCTGCATTATTTGTCCCGTTAAATATGATTATCGCTTTATTATTAGCAATGCTGCTCAATCAGAAAGTTCGTGGCTACTCATTCTTTCGAACATTTTTTTATCTCCCAAGTGTAATTTCAGGTGTAGCCTTAGCGATAATTTGGGCGTGGGTATATAACGGAGAATATGGCATATTAAACTATTTCTTATCCATTTTTGGGATTAATGGTCCTGATTGGTTAAATGATCCGAACTGGGCATTAGTTGCGATGGTGATTGCAAGCTTATGGGGGCAAGGAACATTAATGCTCATCTTTTTAGCGGGGCTGAAGAATATTCCTCAAAACTTGTATGAGGCTGCTTCCATCGACGGAGCGGGGAAAGTCTATCAATTCTTTAAAATTACACTTCCCTTATTAACACCAACGATTCTATTTAATTTAACCATAACGATTATTTCGGCCTTTCAACAGTTAACTTTGGCACTCGTTTTAACAGGAGGAGGACCCGTTCAATCAACCTACTTTTACGCAATGTATGTATACGAAAATGCATTTAAATACTTTAAGATGGGCTATTCTTCTGCTAACGCCTGGTTTATGTTCTTAATTGTTTTAGGGTTAACATTACTCGTTTTTAAATCATCCTCTGCATGGGTTTATTACGAAAATGAAGTGAAAAAGAAATAAAAATACAAAGGTAAGGAGGGATGAATATAAAATGAGAAAAATTTCTAATAAGTCTATCATCTATATGTTGTTAATTTTCTTTTCTATTCTCTTTTTAATGCCGTTCTTTTGGATGATTACGACAGCGTTAAAATCACCTGAAGAGTTATATTTGTTCCCGCCAAAGTGGATTCCATCTGAGTTTCATTTTAGTAATTTTCAAGAAGCATGGACGAGCCAGCCATTTAATACGTTTTTGAAAAATTCATTGTTGGTTACCATATTTTCTACTATTGGCCAGCTTATTTCATCTTCTTTAGTTGCATATGGATTTGCTCGTTTTTCTTTTAAAGGACGTGATCTGCTATTTATCATCGTTTTGTCGACGATGATGATTCCATGGGAAGTAACCATGGTTCCATTATATATGGAGTTTAACTTCTTAGGCTGGATTAATACGTTAAAGCCATTAATTATCCCTTCCTGGTTCGGAGCACCGTTTTTTATTTTTCTCATGAGACAGTTTATTATGTCCATTCCAAAAGAGTTAGATGAAGCAGCTCGTATGGATGGGGCAAACGCTTTTCAAATTTATTATAAAATTTGTCTACCGTTAATGAAACCAGTATTAATTCTTGTAGCTGTTTTTAACATTTTGAACTGCTGGAATGATTACTTAGGACCACTCGTGTTCTTAAATGATCAAAGTAAATATACGTTAACGCTCGGACTAGCTCAGTTTAAGGGGATGTATGGAGTGGATATGGAAGGTATTATGGCCGTAACGTTTTTAATTAGCCTATTACCGTTGTTAATCTTCTTCTTTGCCCAGCGATATATCGTAGAAGACGTAAGTAACACTGGGATTAAGTAATGAATATGCCGAGTCCCTTTACTAACTGTTGGAGGTATCCATCAAGATGCAGTTTGATTTAAAAAAAGTGCCATTCAGTCGATTTGGATCATTTTTGGTCTTTTCTCATTTAACGGTTCCGAAATATGGAGAGGGTCTTTATATTCGAAACATACGAGGTGGAGATGATGATTTAGGTCCAGTATTTAAAATCGAAGTGCTTTCACTCGAAAGCGCCGTGCTTCCTTATGACGTAGAGGCGAAACCTTCTTTGTTAACGTTAAAAACAAAAGGCGGAGACGTAAACATATGCTTTTCTTCACCTGAGACGATTCGAATACGAGCAAGATCACTAGGTGTTCGATTAACTACGATCACAGGCTCATATGATTATTGTATTCCTAATTCAGTACAATCCGTAGAAATCAATAGCTTTGCCCAACAAATTCGGTTCAATCTCACGGTGTTAAGTGGAAGACTGGCTGTTGATGCACCGTTTAAAGAGCTCCAGTGCAAACATATTACCATAGACATGCTGCCACAGAACGATATGGAAGAACTAAATGTAACCCTAACAGAGTACCACACGGTCTTCGTTGACGAAATTACACACAATAGATTTGATGAGACCGTTCAAGAAGTTGAGGCTGAGTTTCAAACATGGCTTGATCATTCACTTCCTGTTCCAGATTGGTTATCTGACGGCCGTCAATTAGCCGCATATATTACGTGGTCATGTGTCGTCAAAAAAGAAGGATATCTCCTCCGACAGGCGATGTATATGTCGAAAAACTGGATGACGAATATATGGAGCTGGGATCATTGCTTTAATGCGATGGCCCTTGCCGAACATCAGCCGGATTTAGCCTGGGATCAATTCATGATTTTCTTTGATAGACAAGATGAGTCAGGTGTTTTACCAGACTTTATAAATAATCAATTTGCCTTATGGAATTGCTGCAAGCCGCCTATACATGGTTGGACGTTAAAGTGGATGATGGATAACACATCTTTTATAGAGAAGAAGCATCTAAAGGAAGTTTACGAACCGTTATGTAAATGGACAGAATGGTGGTTTTCGTATCGGGATGATGACCATGACGGGATTGTTCAATACAACCACGGAAATGACAGCGGCTGGGACAACAGCACTATTTTTCATAACGGCACACCAATTGAAAGTCCAGATTTAAGTGCATTTCTCATCCTCCAAATGGATGTTCTAGCAGACATCGCTCTAAAGCTTGGCTACAAAAACCAATCTATCCACTGGAAGAAGAAATCAGAACAAACATTACAAAACCTTATCGCACATTGTTGGAGGGATGATTATTTTATTGCCCCTCGTTCTGGTACCCATCATTATACTCCATCTAATAGTCTTGTCCTTTATATTCCTCTCATTTTAGGAAACAAATTAGAGGATGACATACTCAGAAAATTAGTGGATGGTTTAAAAGAAGAAAAAGGCTTTTTAACAAAGTACGGTTTAGCATCGGAAAGAATCAAAAGTCCCTATTACAGAGAGGATGGATATTGGCGCGGTCCCATTTGGGCACCAACAACATTTATTTTCATTGAGGCATTACATTCCATTGGGGAAGTTGAATTTGCAAGTGATTTAGCAAAACGCTTTTGTTTAATGGCGAATAAACACGGCATGGCGGAAAATTTTAATGCTAATACGGGTGAAGGGTTGCGTGACCCAGCTTTTACGTGGACTTCAAGTGTATTTTTGTTATTGGCAAGTCATTATTTAACAAATGAATGCCAAAGATCAGAAAAAGGATAGGAGGAGGATTCCTTATGTATGAACGTCAACAAGATTATTTTCAACTTAAAGATAAAGTCTCAGTTATAACAGGAGCCGCTTCAGGGATTGGGCTAGCAACAGCTGAACTTTTAGCAGAAGTCGGATCAAAAGTCGTCTTGCTTGATATTGATGAAGAAAAAGGCAGCATAGCTACTCAAAATTTCCAAGAAAAAGGCTATCATGCACAATTTTTACGATGTAATGTCACATCTAGAAAAGAATGTCAACAAGCAGCCGGCCACGTTGAAAAGACTTATGGAAGAGTAGATGTTTTATTTAATAACGCAGGAGTCATTCGCAGAAAGTCAGTGGTTGATTTAGATGAAAAAGACTGGGACTTAACCATTGATGTATCGCTAAAAGGAATTTATCTTCTTTCCAAATATATAATCCCGATTATGGTAAAAACGGGAGGTGGAAGCATTATTAATACAGGATCAGGATGGGGAGTAAAAGGTGGGGATCAAGCAGCCGCTTACTGTGCTGCAAAGGCTGGTGTAATCAACTTATCAAATGCAATGGCGATTGACCACGGTTCACATAATATTCGCGTCAATTGTATATGTCCAGGTGATACGGATACCCCGCTTTTACGGGAGGAATCAAGGCAGCTGCAGCTAGATGAAAACACATTTTTAAGAGATTCATCAAAAGACCGTCCTTTAGCTAGGCTCGGAACACCTCATGACATTGCAAAAGCCGTATTGTTTCTTGCGAGCGATTTATCTTCTTGGGTGACAGGAACAAAACTCGTTGTCGATGGAGGAGGCTTAGCATAGCAACTCAATGTATCTGAAAGGCTCCTATATAAAAATAATCTTAAGAATGTATTAGTGTCAGTGGGAATAACCCCCTACTGGCTAACAGTTATTAACTTACAAGGAGGAATTCATGATGAGCAGAAAGGTACACCCATACATTCCTAATATGGTACCCACTATACAAGAAGAGATGTTGAAAGAAATTGGAGTAGATTCGGTTATGGAACTGTATTCATGCATCCCGAAAAACCTTCATTTTAAAGGTGAAATGAATATTCCAGAAGCACTTACAGAGTATGAACTACGACGACATATTGAACAGTTGTTAAATAAAAATATTAGCGCTAGTGAGTACTTAAACTTCTTGGGTGCTGGCTGTTGGCAACATTTTATCCCAGCTGTTTGTGATGAAATTTATCAACGATCCGAATTTTTGACTGCTTATGCTGGTGAGCCATATGAAGATCATGGAAGATATCAGGCGTTATTTGAGTATCAAAGTTTAATAGCAGAGCTTGTTGATATGGATGTTGTAAACGTTCCAACTTTTGATTGGGGTCAGGCTGCTGCTACAGCCATTCGTATGGCATCTCGGATAACAAAAAAAGCGAAGGTCCTTATGCCAAGGACGGTTTCGCCAGAACGGTATAAAATTATTACCAATTATGGTTCTCCACACTTAGAATTTGACTTTATTGATTATGACAAAGAAACTGGATTGTTATTAATAGATGATTTAGAACAAAAATTGACTGAAGAAACAGCTGCTGTCTATTTTGAAAACCCTTCATACTTAGGATTTATTGAATCCCAAGGGGAAGAAATTTCTAATCTAGCCAAAGAACATGCGGCTTTAGTTGTAGTCGGTGTAGACCCTATTTCACTTGGGATACTTGCACCTCCTTGCCATTACGGTGCTGATATCGTCTGTGGTGATCTCCAACCCCTCGGCTTACACATGAACTATAGTGGAGGGCAGGCAGGATTTATTGCCACTCATGATGATGAAACATTTATTAAGGAGTATCCTTCTCGTTTGTTTGGAATCGTCCCAACCGTAAAGGAAGGGGAATATGGTTTTGGAGATGTCGCCTATGAACGGACATCATTTGCTTTACGAGAAAAAGGAAAAGAATCTGTTGGAACCCAAACTGCACTTTGTGGTATCACAGCTGGTGTTTACTTATCTTTACTCGGCCCTAATGGAATGTATGAGCTTGGCCAAACAATTATGCAAAATTCTCAATATACCATCAAGCAACTAACGAAAATTCCAGGTGTAAAAGGGACGAAGTTTAATTCACCACTGTTTAAAGAATTTATCGTAGATTTTACTGATACAGGTGTAACAGTCGAAGAAATAAATAAACGATTACTTAAACAGCAAATTTTTGGCGGGAAAGATCTTTCAAAGGAGTTTCCTGAACTAGGTCAATCTGCTTTATTCTGTGTCACGGAAGTTCATTCAAAAGACGATATTGATCGATTAGTTGAATCAATAAAAAATGCATTAATAAATTAATTCAAAGGGGAGGAAAGAGCAATCATGAAAAAAATTGTGGCAAATGAAAAAACACGTGATTTTCAACAAGCAAAATGGAATGAACCTATTATTTTTGAATTACATCAACAAGGAGAAAAAGGAGTAGAGGTCCCCCCTGTTCATCCATCGATCGAATCAGAGGTTGGGGATGCCCTTTCATCTATTCCTTCTCATGTGGTGAGAAAAAAGAAACCAAACCTTCCTGAAATCGGCCAAGCACGTGTTCTTCGTCATTATTTGCGATTATCTCAAGAAACGCTTGGTTCAGATTTTAATGTAGAGATTGGCCAAGGAACGTGTACGATGAAATACATTCCAAAAATCAATGAAATGTTAATCCGTTCTCCTAAAATCATGGCGTTACATCCTTTACAAGATGAGAATACAGTACAAGGAATCCTAGAAATTATGCATAATCTTGATTTATGCATGAGAGAAATTTCCGGAATGGACCATTTTTCATTTCAACCTAGTGGCGGTACACAAGCACTGTTTGCTATGGCATCCATCGTTCGGAAATACCATGAATCAAGAGGTGAAGGAGAACAGCGTGATGAAATTATTACAACCATCTTCTCACATCCATCACAAGCAGCTACTGCTGTGGTAAAGGGTTATAAAATCATAACACTTCATCCAGACGAAGACGGATTCCCAGATATCGAGAAATTAAAAGAAGTCGTGTCCGAACGAACAGCTGGTTTTGTTGTTGCTAATCCAGAAGACACAGGCATTTTTAATCCGAAAATTAAAGAATTTACAAAAATTGTTCATGAAGCAGGCGGGATTTGCTATTACGATCAGGCAAATGCAAATGGGCTATTAGGGATCACTCGCGCAAGAGATGCTGGATTTGATATGTGCTTTTTTAACCTCCATAAAACATTTGCCGCACCGCATATGTGTGGAGGACCAGCAACTGGTGCTTTAGGTGTAACGGGAGAGCTGAAGGAGTTTTTACCTGTCCCAATTGTTGAATTAAAGGATGATGCCTATGCTCTTAACTATGATTTAAAACATACAATCGGAAAAGTCCGTTCTTTTCACGGAGTCGCACAAACAATGTTAAGAGCATACGCCTGGATTCGTGCATTAGGGGCTAAAGGACTAAAAGAAGTAGCAAAAATTGCTGTCCTCAACAACAACTATATGTATCATAAAGTATTGAAAATCAAAGGTGCATCTGCTCCTTATGTCGACGGGAACCGCTTGGAGCAAGTACGCTATAGCTGGGGGCAAATGACGAAAGAAACGGGTGTAACAACAGAGGACGTCCAAAGAAGGATGACAGATTTTGGTCATCACTATTGGACGAGTCATCATCCATATATCGTCAAGCAGCCTTTTACACTAGAGCCAACAGAATCGTATTCAAAAGCTGACCTCGATGAGTATGTTGCTGCACTGGAGCAAATTTCTCACGAAGCTTACAACAATCCTGAAATTGTGAAAACAGCTCCGCACAGAAGTACTATTCATAAAATAGATGAACAAGACTATCTTGACAATCCTAATAAATGGTGCATTACGTGGAGGGCGTATAAAAAGAAGGCGAAGGAACCAAAGTTCGTATAACGAACTTTCAAAAGGGTTGGCTTTATCTTATAGGATCAGTCTTACTGATTGTTGTTTCCATGAACGAACGTACATTAAATGTTTCTACAAAATTAGGAAGCTTTTTTTAAGAGAAATGCATTAATAACGATAATAAATGAGGTGAAAATAACGATGTCGGTAAAAAACTTTACAATAACTGATATTGAAAATATAGATATCGTACACCGAAATCGAATTGAGCCAAGAACTCACTTTATCTCTTTTTCAAATGAAACGGAAGCGTTAACGATTAATCGTGAGCAATCCTCTTTCTTTCAATTATTAAATGGGAAATGGAAGTTTTTTTACGTGGAACATCCCGTTCACATTCCAGAAGGCTTTTACAGTCGGACGTTTGAACATGAAGAATGGGATGACATACAAGTACCTGGTGTTTGGCAACTACAAGGGTACAGCAAACCGCATTATACCGATTTATATTATCCATTTCCTGTACAGCCTCCTTATGTACCTACACAAAATCCAAGTGGTTGTTACCGTCGTAGTTTTACAATCCCTAATGATTGGGATAATCGAAGAATTTATCTATGTTTTGATGGTGTAGATAGTGCTTTTCACGTTTGGGTTAATGGAGAAGAAATTGGTTACAGTGAAGGAAGTCGCCTCAAAGCTGAATTTGATATTACGTCATTTGTTCAAGCAGGTGAGAATGTGCTGGCACTACAAGTTTATCAATGGAGCAAAGGGTCTTACTTGGAAGATCAAGATATGTGGTGGTTAAGCGGTGTTTTTCGAGACGTATATTTAACTTCCCAGCCGGATCTTTATGTTTTCGATTTTTCAGTGAGAACAGATATGGATGAAACTTATAGGGATGCACGGTTAAATATGGATGTAAATATTCGAAATGGATCCGAAAATGTTTCAAAGTTCTCCTTTGAATATAAACTTTTAGATCCAAATGGTGTTCCCGAGGCAAGCGGTATGACTGATTATCATATAATAGATAAATTTGCACAGGTCTCTGTTCAACTAAATCACCATATTCTATTACCAAAAAAATGGTCTGCGGAAGATCCGGTACTATATACGCTTTTATTGTATCTAAAAAATGATTTTGGGGAGATTTTGGAAGTTATTCCATATCGTATTGGATTTCGAAAGGTAGAAATCCTTGATGGAAATATAAAAATTAATGGTGTAACCGTCATGTTTAAAGGGGTTAATCGCCATGACCATGACCCCGATACAGGGAGAACCGTTACAATTGAAGCGATTAAAAAAGATTTAATGATAATGAAACAACATAATATTAACGCCATTCGAACAGCCCATTATCCAAATGAACCGAGGTTTTACGATTTATGTGATGAATTAGGGTTTTATGTTATTGATGAAACAGATTTAGAAACACATGGTTTCGAATTGCTTGGGAATAGTGATCAGCTTAGTGATGATCCAGCTTGGCAGCCATTTTATGTTGATCGCCTAGAACGAATGGTACAACGAGACAAAAATCATCCAAGTATTATCATGTGGTCACTCGGAAATGAATCGGGCTTTGGTTGTAATTTTGATTCCATGTATAAGCGATGCAAAGAGCTAGATGACACAAGGATTGTCCACTACGAAGGTGATAAGGAAACGAAAGCAACTGATATTTTTAGCACAATGTATTCCTCAGTTGAAAAAGTTATTCAAATTGCTGAAGAAGACAATCAAGAGAAACCACACATTTTATGTGAATATGCACATGCAATGGGGAACGGCCCCGGCAGTTTAAAAGAATATTGGGATACATTTTATAAATATAAAAGGTTACAAGGTGGTTTTGTATGGGAGTGGGTGGATCATGGACTTCTTCAATACAATGAAACTGGTGAAGAATATTTTGCTTATGGCGGAGATTTTGGAGATATCCCACATAACGGGAACTTTTGCATAGATGGGCTCGTTCAACCAGATCGTACGCCTTCACCTGCACTCTACCACTTAAAAAAAGTCATTGAGCCTATAAAAGTAATAGACATTAACCTAAAAACAGGACAATTCATCATAGAAAATCGATATGATTTTATATCATTAGATCATGTCATCATGAAATGGACGATTACAGCAGACGATGAAGTAATGACTTATGGGGAAGATCATTTGCTCCTCATCTTACCACACCAGAAAAAAGAAGTAACTTTACCATACTCTTTGACAAATGTTTCTCCTGATACTGACTATTACTTGAACCTATCTTTTATTCTCAAAGAAGACACATTATGGGCAAAGAAAGGTCATGAAGTTGCATGGGAACAATTTAAAATACCAGTAGAAGCAAAAAAAATTGAACCATTGACCCAAATTAAACATGCTACATTACAAGTGAGGGATTATAAGACGAAATTACTCATCATCGGAACAAAGTTTCTTATAGAATTTGATAAACAGACCGGTACAATTTCAAAGTGGTTATATCATCATCACCCTGTCATGGTAAAGGGACCACAAATGAATTTTTGGCGTGCTCCAATTGATAATGATATGTATGTTGTGGAAGAAATGAAAAAAGATTATTTGCATATGCTTCAACATGATACGAAAGATGTTCACCATGAGTATTTGAATGAATCAACTGTTAAAGTTAAAAGTAACTGTCGAATCGCTCCCCCTGTACAAAATTGGGGTGTAACAGGTACTTATGAATATACGATTTATGGAAATGGAGCTGTTCGTTTAAAAGTAAACGGAAAGCCGTATGGTAAAGTCCCATCACATTGGCCGAAAGTAGGGCTGGAAATGAAGCTGCCTTCTACATTAAAAAATGTTCAATGGTATGGGAGAGGTCCTTGGGAAAGTTATTGTGATAGCAAAGATGCTTGTAAATTTGGTGTATACAATATGAAGGTGAAAGATTTATTCTTTCCTTATATTTACCCTCAAGAAAATGGAAATCGGACAGATGTCCAATGGGTTTCATTGTATGGAGAAGGCGAAAAGGGTTTGCTCACAGTGGGAAAAAAACCATTGAATTTTAGTGCACATTATTATACAAAAGAAGATTTAGAAACAGCTAAACATTTATATCACTTACAAGAAAGGGAATTTATCACATTAAATATCGATCATCTTCATAGAGGTCTCGGTAGTGCAAGCTGTGGTCCTGGTCCAATGCCTAGTTATGAACTGAAACCTGAGTATTTCGACTACGAAGTGATTTTCGCCCCTTATAAAGGTGCGAATGAAGATGTCGTTGCAAAAAGTAAGATTATGAAATCTTATTTTAACTTAAATGTTAAAGAAGAAATTCGAAGTTCTTAGTTTCTGATTCCGATCCTTTGTTATGCAACATTGAATAGCTGTGTAGAGTGTTTGACGAAGACAAGACGATCCTCTTTTAATCCGGTTGATAGTGGCTTTAAACTTACCAGATTCATAGACACTTGGGTCGATTCAAGCGTAGGCTACTAACTTTTTTGGTGATTGAACTGATCAACTTCCCCTATTTCGGAGATGATTTGGGCCGCCATCTTTCCACCTATACTGGGGATTGATCGGATAATCTTTTAATCTTCAAATTTATTTGCAGGGCATCTATCTCTTTAAGTAGTTTTGATAGGTGCCTTTGGTATTGAAGGAGAGTTTGAATGTACATCGTAAGAGTGACAATGTTACTTGTATAAAGATTACGCCATAAAGGGATCTCTTCTATCAGCTACTTCTTTGAAGTATATACGCTTTCTCTAGAGTCCACTTGTATGAACGCTTAGCTCCCTGTTTAAGATTACTTCAGCGATTTGGTCAACACCTATAACACCTTGAGGTGTTTGATAGCAAAGTAGGGTTAATAAAGAGGCCGGAGAATAAAGATGGTTTGTAACAACCCACTTGATGCTTACGCATACATTTTTATTCTTCTAAACTCGTTTTCGCAAAAATTCCTTTCTTTTCAAACGAAGAAAGGAGCTGTATCAAAATGGAAAAAATTTATGAGATTCAACGGATCAGACAGGTGATTTTAGAAGTAGAAGAAGGATAAATCGTATCCCTTCGTTTTCCAGAAGACGCTGCAAGATTGGCAGCAGAATTTATCCAGGAAGATGATTCCAAAAAAGTCATCTCCAATGTACAGCTGATAATAAGTATAAACCAATTGCCATGAGTGATTAAGTAATAAATTCTCATAATTAGATGATTCATCGAAAAAGTGATGTTCATATTGTATATAGGTCCTATTCCGCGTATTTCCCCAATAGCTTCCACATGATGTCTTCCTTCACCTCAATGATTTCTTGAAGAATTCTAAAGGTTCCATACTTTACTTTAAAGGTGTGAATAATTTCCGTTTTATACACTCGGCAACGGTATCGTTTCTTCCTGTTGTCTTCTTTAGAGTTGGCCCTTACCAAAGATGGTAAAGCCATATCTCGATTACAATCTATTTGTATATTCTTCAACATATTCTTCCTTCTCAATATGGTCTTTCATTTGCTGGTGGAATAGTTCCCAGAAGGCTTTATATTCGCATATTTGCTGATGTTTATAATCCCCCACCGCTTCCTTTGCTCTATGGGATAGGGAAGTGCAGATAAGGTGCCAGATGGAAACGATGAAAAGCAGTGTTAGGACCAAAATGATTGCAATCAACCGTTTATTACGCACCGTCAATCCTCCTTGCTTACTTGTACTAAATAGGGATTCAGTCAGGTTTCTTTTTAGTAGTTATGAATGAATGCAGCCTTTTTGTAAAAACCTTCCTTTGTTAAACCAGTAATTTTGCGATAAAGTGGTATCCAAATATAAATAATATTCAAAAATAAATAAATAGTAGATGAATTTGCGAGAGTAGTGTTAATGCGAATAAGTTATTTAAAAATGAATAAATAAAAAGGTTTATAAAGGGGTCGTGGATCAATATGAGAGAAAAAGTTAAAACGTTCGATGAAAATGAAGCTGTTTTGCATTCTTTGAAGGACGATATCCTGATCACAAATTTGGAGGGGATAATTTTAAAAGTTACTGATACAACGAGCAGCATCTATGATATTCTTCCGGACGATCTGATCGGCAGGTCGGTGTACGACTTGGAACAGGAAGGCATATTTACCCCCATTATTACGCCGCTTGTTTTAAAAGCAAGGAAGAAAAAGACAATTGTACAATCGACACATAGCGGCAAAAAGCTGCTTGTGACCGGGGTCCCAGTTTTCGATAATGAAGGAAAACTGTGGCGTATCGTAAGCTATTCGCACGATATTACAGAGTTGATGAAGATGAAGAGCTACTTTATGGAAATGCAGGGTGAGATGGACCGGGTGAAAAATGAGTTGAAGCGGTTAAGGGACAAGAGCTTTAACAATGAGGGAATTATCGCAAAAGACAGGGAAATGGAGAAAAGCCTGCTAGTCGCCAACCAAGTGGCGGAGACCGATGTAAACGTTCTTCTCCTCGGGGAATCCGGTGTTGGGAAAACACAGCTCGCCAAATATATCCATAATCATAGCGGGCGTAAGGATAAGCCGTTTATAGAGGTAAACTGCAGCGCTATTCCGCATTCACTCTTTGAAGCAGAATTTTTCGGATACGAAGGAGGCTCATTCTCTGGCGCCAATTCAAAAGGGAAAATGGGGCTGGCTGAGCTTGCGGAAGGGGGCACATTGTTTCTCGATGAGATTGGGGAATTGCCACTTGAGCACCAGGTGAAAGTACTAAAGTTCATTCAGGAAAAGTCGTTTTACCGGGTAGGCGGGACGAAGGTGAGAAAGGTGGATTTTAGACTGATCTCTGCCACAAACCAACGCCTTGATACCCTTGTGGAGGAGAAAAGATTTCGTGAAGACCTCTACTATCGCCTCAATGTTGTCCCGATCACTATACCGCCGTTACGAAGACGGCCATCTGACATTGTTCTGTTGATCAAGCACTTTCTTGACCTGTTTTCAAAAAAGTATGACCGTGAGCGGGAGTTCGATGAAGCAGTTCTACAGCAGTTGCTCAACAATGAATGGAAGGGAAATGTAAGGGAGTTGATGAACCTGATCGAACGCCTTGTTGTTACATCGCCGTCGCCGATTATTTCGATTCAAGACTTGCCGGAAACCTATGTCCAGAGCAAGGAAGAGCTCTCAGGCATTTCTCATGGACAGAAGCCGTTGAAAACCATATTAAAGCAGGTTGAAAAGCAGGTGCTGATGGAAGCGAAGAAACGGTATAAGACGACTACAGAAGCAGCGAAACAACTTGGGATCAGCCAGCCTTCGGTAGTCAGAAAATTTAAAGAATACGGAATAAAATGAAACCTGGCATGGAACTTGCATTAATAAAGAGTGAATAAATTTTACATGATGAACCGGTTGGTTACGGTTTCATTATAGGAAAGGATGAACGTTATTGAGAGCTGAAAGAAAAGTTACCTTTGAACCTGATACCTCTACACCATCTGTATCCCATCCAATGGGAGATAAACTGAAATTTTTTATACCATCACTGTTTGGGCTGTTTTTGTTTTTAGTCCCAGTGCCTTATGAAGGAAAGTGGACCATCGGAGTAGGTATTCTCGCTGAAAACCTCCAGGCAGTCTTTGAGCCATACCTGCCGTTGTTTATGACATCGGTCCTTGTCTTGTCCGTGGTGCTCTCAGTGATCTGTAGTGTCATGAAGCCAGACTGGATGACCAGCTCGAAATTTTTGAACGATTTATTCAATGTGAGTGGCTTTTGGATTTCGATGAGAATACTCGGGTCTATTTTTGCGATTATGACGATGTACAAGCTGGGGCCAGAGTTTATCTGGTCAGACCTAACGGGCGGAACGGTATTGTTCTCACTCGTTCCCGTTTTAACTACATGGTTTTTATTTGCCGGTCTGTTAATGCCCCTATTGCTTGATTTTGGGTTAATGGAATATATTGGAACGGTGGTAAGGAAAGTGATGCGCCCGTTGTTCAAGCTACCTGGACGTTCTTCCATCGACGCGATCGCATCTTGGATGGGAAGCGGGACGGTCGGTGTGTTAATCACAACCAAGCAATACGAAGAAGGATATTATTCTAAACGGGAAGCCGCTGTCATTGCGACAAACTTCTCCGTTGCCTCAATCGCGTTTAGCCTCGTTGTGATTAGCTTCATCGGCCTGGATCATTTATTCGTTCCGTTTTATTTAACAGTGGTTGTTTCCGGGTTGATAGCGGCGATTGTATGTCCGCGGATCCCGCCATTGTCTTTGAAAAAAGAAACGTATTATGAGCCTGTGGGTAAACAGATTTCAGAGGATGTGCCTGATGGTGTATCCCGATCACAGTATGCGTTTGAACTAGCCGTCACAAAAGCAAGCAAAGTAAAAAGTGCAAAAAACGTGATTGTAAGCGGATTTCAAAATGTGCTCGATATCTGGTTCGGCTTGATTCCGCTGGTAATGGCGCTGGGAACCTTAGCACTCGTTCTTGTTGAGTATACACCTATGTTCGACTACCTCGCTTATCCGATCGTGCCGATTCTTGAGTTGCTTCAGCTTCCTGAAGCCAAAGCGGCCGCTCCGGCTATGCTTGTCGGGTTTGCAGACATGTTCCTACCGGCCGTTGTCGGAAAGTCGATTGAAAGTGAGTTAACACGTTTCGTTATTGCCGGAGTTTCATTAACACAGCTAATCTACATGTCGGAGGTAGGCATACTGCTACTGAAATCTAAGATTCCATTGAATTTCTTAGAGCTTGGCATTATTTTTTTACAGCGTACGATCATTACGCTGCCAATCATTGTTGCAATGGCTCACTTATTCTTCTTTTAAAATAACGGCGTTGCGATGAGATGCTGGTATTTCATGAAATTCACTTAATGATGATTATTGTTAACCTAGCCGAAATTTACAATATTAAATCGACGTAAAGTTCATCCCTTTGCGTCATTTTCAGCCATAAACTAAGCAGGAGAGATGATGAATGACACAAGAATGGAATGGACTTTTAGAAAAGCTATCCTCTAGGCTTGCGCCGAGTATGGCAAAAGACCACCCGAACTTACCGGTTGTGAAGGAAGAAGGGTGCTATTACTGGGGACTTGATGGAAAAAAATATTTGGATTTTACATCAGGCATCGCCGTTACAAATGTGGGGCACCGCCATCCGAAAGTAGTCGAAGCGATCAAAAACGGCGCTGATAAATTTTTGCATGGGCCATCGGGAGTAATCATGTATGAATCGATCCTCCGGTTAGCAGATGAACTAGCTGAAATTACTCCTGGGGATATCGATTGCTTCTTCTTTGGGAACAGCGGTACAGAAGCGATCGAAGGGGCGCTAAAGCTCGCCAAGCATGTGACACAGCGTCCTTATGTCGTCTCCTTCAGAGGCTGCTTCCACGGTAGAACGCTTGGTTCACTCGGTGTGAGTACCTCAAAGAGCAAATACCGCAAATACTTACAGCCAAACGGCTTAACCTACCAGGTATCCTACTATGATCCATCGCAAACAGAACAGGAAGCGATCGCTAAGCTTGAAAGAGAGTTTGCCGAGCTGTTTCAGCACGTGGTTCCTTCCGACGAAGTCGCGGCGGTCATTCTTGAGCCGGTCCTCGGGGAAGGCGGATACATTGTGCCCCCAAAAGGCTGGGTTCAGAAAATCCGCGAGCTATGTGACTGTCACGGGATATTACTGATTTTCGATGAAGTACAAACGGGCTTTGGACGGACTGGAAACTGGTTTGCTGCCCAGACGTTTGATGTGGAACCTGACATTATGGCGATGGCCAAGGGAATTGCCTCCGGCCTGCCTCTTGGAGTAACGGCCGCCTCTCAAGAGTTGATGAAGCAATGGCCGCTCGGAAGCCACGCAACAACGTTTGGCGGAAATCCGCTCGCGTGTGAAGCGGCACTCGCGACGATCGAAGTGATCAGGGAAGAAAATTTACTCGAAAACACAAGGGTTATTGCCTCCTATGCAGCGAAAAAACTGGATGGCCTAAAGCAAAAGCATGAGGTGATTGGAAATATTCGCTCCCTTGGCATGATGATCGGTATCGAAATTTTAGACCCGGACAAACAGGAGCCGGACGGGAAGGCGGTCTTAGAAATTCTCAATCTTGCATTGCAGGAGGGCGTTCTATTTTATCTATGCGGCAATAAAGGCGAGGTTATCCGGATGATTCCGCCATTAAGTGTAACAAAACAACAAATTAATGACGGAATCGAGATGCTTGATCAAGCGTTAGTAAAATATTCTACCCAAAAAAGCAAATTACAGACGACTTTGAAATAGTTGGCATGAAAATTGCATTAGATAACGAATGTCAAATGTTTCTCACAAAGAAAGGATGAACCACATGGATAACGTAGCAGATAACCGAGTTGCCCATTTAAAAACATCGTTGCCTGGACCGAAATCACAGAAACTTACCGAACTGCGACAAAAGCATGTTCCGAGAGGGCCGTTTAATACATCACCCGTTTTTATCGAAAAAGCAGAAGGCGCTTTAGTGACCGATGTTGACGGGAATACGCTCATCGACCTAGCCGGAGCGATCGGCACGTTGAACGCTGGCCATTGCCCTCCAAAGGTTGTCGAAGCGCTAAAAGCCCAATTAGATCAATATATTCATCCTGGTTTTAACGTAATTATGTATGAACCGTATATACAGCTTGCTAAAAAGCTAAATGAAATTACACCGGGGAATTTCCATAAAAAAACGTTCTTTTTAAACTCCGGTGCCGAAGCAGTCGAAAACGCGGTAAAAATCGCTCGGAAATATACTGGAAGAAGAGCAGTCGTTTCGTTCGATCGGGGCTATCACGGCAGAACGCTGTTAACGATGTCCCTCACAAGTAAAGTAAAGCCTTATAAAAACGGATTTGGTCCTTTGGCGACCGATACGTATAAGCTGCGCCATCCGTATTATTATCGGAAGCCTGAAGGCATGACGAACGAAGAGCTGGATACGTTCCTGTTAAAACAGGTAGAAGACTTTTTTATCGGTGAAGTTCCGCCGGAAGATATCGCCGCGTTTATCCTTGAACCGATCCAGGGGGAGGGCGGGTTTATCGTTCCATCAAAATCGTTCGTTCAGCAGCTGAAGAGCCTTTGCGAGGAACATGGCATTTTGCTAATCGCCGACGAAGTTCAGACAGGCTTTGGACGTACAGGAAAAATGTTTGCCTCCGAGCACTTCGAAATTGAGCCTGACCTCATGACTCTCTCGAAATCGATCGCTGCTGGCCTTCCAATTTCAGCAGTTACGGGAAGAGCGGAAGTCATGGATGCGCCAGGTGCCGGCGAAATCGGCGGAACTTACGGCGGAAGCCCGCTCGGTTGTGTCGCTGCTCTTGAAGTGGTTGACATGCTTGAAAATGACGGGCTTCTTGAGCGCGCCAATGTAATCGGGGAAAAAATCATGGCTCGTTTTGAAGCGATGAAGCAGACCGGTGCAGTCGGCGATGTCCGCGGCATCGGTGCGATGTGTGCGATGGAAATTGTGAAAGATCAGCACACTAAGGAGCCTGACAAAGAGCTGACAGGAAAGATTGTCGCCGAGTGCAACCGTCGTGGGGTAGTCATTTTAAGTGCGGGAATCTACGGGAACGTGATTCGCATTTTAAGTCCACTGGTGATTACAGATGAACAGCTCGATTATGCCCTCTCTGTGATTGAAGAAGTAATATCAGAGCTGAAGGCTTAAAAAGGGGGAGGATATGATGACAACTCAAACAGGTAAAAAGAAAAAACTCTTTATCGGCGGACAGTGGGTGGAAGCCAGAACCTATCAATCATTGAAGTCACCGTATGATCAGTCGGAGCTTGCCGAGATTCCGGTCGCTGAGAAGGAGGATGTAACAAAGGCTATTGATGCGGCAGACAGTGCCAGGGAGACACTGAGAAAGATGCCGGCACATGAAAGAGCGGTCATTCTTGAAAATATCGCAAAAGGGTTTGAAGAGAGGCTTGAATTCGCTGCTGAAATACTCGCGAAGGAAGCGGCAAAACCGGTATCGACCGCAAGGGGAGAGGTGCAGCGGACGATCCAGACGTATAAATTTGCTGCAGAAGAAGCGAAGCGGATCCATGGTGAAACGCTACCGCTCGATGCGGCCCAAGGTGGCGAAAACAGGCTTGCCTACACGGTCAGAGAGCCGATCGGTGTTATCGCGGCGATCACGCCATTCAACTTCCCGATGAACCTTGTCGCCCATAAAGTTGGCCCGGCGATCGCTTCCGGTAATCCAGTTGTATTGAAGCCGGCTTCACAGACCCCACTATCTTCCCTGCTTTTAGCGGAAATCGCGGAGAAAGCCGGACTGCCTACAGGGGCCCTGAACGTTGTCACAGGCAGAGGCAGTGTGATCGGCGATGTGTTCGTCAATGATGACAGAGTCAAAATGATTACTTTTACCGGAAGCCCGGCCGTGGGCATTGCGCTTCGCAACAAAGCAGGCTTAAAGCGGGTAACCCTCGAGCTCGGATCAAACTCAGCTGTGATTGTTGATAAAGAAGTAAATATCGACGGATTGATCCCTCGCTGTGTAACAGGTGCTTTCGCCTATCAGGGGCAGGTATGTATCTCGCTTCAGCGGGTGTATGTCCATGAAGATGTTTATGAAGAATATGTGGAAAAATTTGTCGAGAAAGCGAAGGAGTTGAAGCTAGGGGACCCGCTTGATCCATCAACCGATGTGTCAGCGTTAATTTCGCCTGATGATGTCAAACGGGCGGGGTCATGGGTCAATGAAGCGGTTCAAAATGGAGCGAAGCTCGCACTTGGCGGACAATCGAGCGAAACCGTATTTCTGCCAACCGTTTTAACGGATGTCGACCGACAGGAAAAGGTTTCATGCCAGGAAGTGTTTGCACCGATTGTAGTGATCAATAAAGTCTCGTCCGTTGAAGAAGCGATTGGACTTGTGAATGATTCAAGCTACGGCCTGCAGGCAGGCATTTATACGAACGATGTCCATACAGCATTAGACGCGGCCGACCGCCTTCATGTTGGCGGTGTGCTTATTAACGATATTCCGACATTCCGTGTTGACCATATGCCATACGGCGGAGTGAAGGAAAGCGGTGCAGGACGCGAAGGGATCAAATACGCAATTGAAGAGATGACAGAAATGAAGCTTGTAATTTTTAACCGAAACAACTAGAAAAACAGGAGTGATAAACATGTATCAACCGAAGGATTCTTCGAAATCACCGCGTTTTACCGGTGTGAGAACATTTATGAGATTGGAAAATATCCGTACGACCGATGACGTAGACTTTGTCGTTGTCGGCGTTCCGTTCGATACGGCCGCGTCAAACCGTGTCGGCACGCGTTACGGCCCGCAGCATGTTCGTAATTTCTCCGTGCTACTCCGCCCGTATAACCCGGATCAGGAAATCAACATCTTTGATTATTGCTCTGGCGTTGATTATGGCGATATCGATGTGGTTCCAGGGAATATCCACCGTACGTACGACAACATTGTCGAAGGGCTTACGCCGATCCTTAATAAGGATATTACGCCGATCATTATCGGTGGCGATCATTCAATCTCTCTCGGAAATCTACGCGCGTTTTATAAAAAACATGGACCGATTTCACTTGTGCATTTCGATTCCCACGGTGACACCTGGGATAACTACTACGGTGAAAAATACATGCACGGTACGCCGTTCAGAAGAGCCGTTGAAGAGGGGTTGATCGATGTGGATCATTCGATCCAGATCGGCATGCGCGGCCCGCTTTACGGACCGGAAGACATCGAGGATGCCCGTGATCTCGGCTTTGAAGTTATCCCGATGAATGATGTCCGCAAGTTTGGACAGGAGGAAGTGCTACGCCGGATCCACGCGCGTGTAGCAGATGATCGTCCGGTGTTCGTCACCTTTGACATCGACTTTGTCGACCCGGCCTATGCACCAGGCACAGGGACACCGGAAGTGGCCGGTCCGACGAGCTACGAAGCGTTGGAATACGTCCGCGGCTTAGACGGACTCAACATCGTCGGGTTTGATCTCGTCGAAGTGCTGCCTGCTTATGACCATGGCGAAATCACAGCAGCCCTCGCCTCAGCAGTTGCCTTCGAAATGATCACACTCGTCGCAATAAAGAAGAGAAGCGGGTCAGACTCCACCGTGAACAGCAAACGAAAAAATCTACGCTGAATGGAAAGTCTCTTAAACAATTAAACTAGAGACAAGGTACCTTATACCCACTCAGTTGAAAGGAATAGAAGATCATCAGTATTTAAAATACGGATAATCAAGGACACTAGCCAATATGTCCCCTAAAGGTAGACAGGTTAAAAAATAAAATCTGTTTTATCTTTAGGGGGTGTTTTCTCTCCATTTATTGTTACAGCTCCCATTGAATGTCCGAGAAGGTATACTTTCTCTAAGTTTAAATTTTAGAATGAATGGTAGGTTGTACGAGCAGAACTTTAGAGGTGTAGAGTTTGGGAGATCTATTTCTTTTGAGAATACAAATATGGGCTTTACTAGCATTTTAGATTTATACTCGTTGTTAAGTACTTTATTTTAGGGGTTTTTTCCTCACTAAATACAAGAAAAGACCCATTAAATGTGAGTCGATGGGTCTTTGAATATAAATCTACTCTACTAACTTACTTTTTATGCCCCTATTCAGGCTTTTTTGATAATTGATATACTCATAAATATCTTCATCAATAACTGTGCAGAGAGATTTTAGTTCCTCTAATGTTAAATCTTCGATTCCCTTTTCATGGTCTTCGCAGTAAATGACGATGGAGCCTACTACCCCATGTGCGTCTCGGAAAGGGACTCCTTTTTTCACAAGATAATCGGCTAGGTCTGTGGCATTAAGGAACCCGGCTTTCACTGCGTTTTCCATGTTTTCTTTGTTCACCTTCAAGGTGGCAATGATTTCGGACATGATCACTAGGCAAGACAGTGTGGTATCTAGTGAATCAAAAAACGGTTCTTTGTCTTCCTGCATATCTTTATTATAAGCTAAAGGCAATCCTTTCATGGTTGTTAATAAGGAAAGTAATGAACCGTATACCCGACCGGTTTTTCCTCTGATTAATTCTGCGGAATCGGGATTTCTCTTTTGTGGCATAATACTACTTCCAGTGGAATAAGCGTCATCGATTTCCACAAATTGAAACTCTTGGCTGCTCCATAAGATGAGCTCTTCACTTAGCCTACTGAGGTGCATCATGACGATGGAGAAGCACGACATTAATTCCAACAAATAATCGCGATCGCTAACCCCATCTAAAAAGTTATCGACTGGCTTCTCAAAACCTAATACTTTGGCGGTGATCTCTCGATTAATATGATGGGTTGTACCAGCTAAAGCTCCGCAGCCAAGTGGATTTTCATCCATGATCGACATAGCGTTCTGAATTCGCCTTTTATCTCGGTCCATCATTTGATAATAGGCCAACAGGTGATGTTTGAATGTGACAACCTGAGCTCTTTGTAAATGGGTATACCCCGGCATGATTACCGGATTTTCATCTGCTTTCTTTTTTAAACGGTTTTGAAGTAGTTCAATGGCTTCCATTACTTCGGACGATTTCTTTTTCGCATATAAGCGCATGTCGACTGCAACTTGATCATTTCTGCTTCTTGCAGTGTGAAGCTTCTTACCTGTTTCACCAATTCTTTCAATCAAATTCACCTCTACAAAACTATGAATATCTTCATATTCTCCATCAATGAACAGGTTATTATTTTCAATATCGGCTAAAATTGAGTTTAATCCTTCGATCATTTTCTTTCCTTCTGCGCCCGTCACAATTTTGCTCTCGACAAGCATTTTTACATGCGACAGACTACCGGCAATATCCTCATAGACTAGTCTTTTATCAATAGCAAGTGAGCTATTAAAGCTTTCCATTAATTTATTTTCATCATTTCGGAAACGCCCGCCCCAAAGCTTCACAAGTAAACTCCTCCTCTAGTAACAAATATCTTTTATGCCAAATGATCTTCATCAAACGATGGTGTTCTTCGATTGTAGAACTTAGTAAGAAAAATCACACCGACCACCATTAAGGTCACCGCTATATAAATGGTTGTCTCGAAGCCAACTAATCCTCCAACCACAAGGGCAATAACGGATATAGCCGCATTAAACAAGGCAATAGGAACCTGGGTTTTATTATGATCTTTAAAGTCTGTTCCTGCACCGGTTGAGGATAAGATCGTTGTATCTGAGATTGGTGAACAATGATCTCCGAATATCCCACCTGAGATGACAGCCCCTATGCATGCGTACATCGATACATCAAGGTGGAAAGCTAACGGAATCGCTAAAGGAAGCATGATGGCAAAGGTTCCCCATGAGGTTCCATTTGCAAAGGACATACCAGCACCGACGACAAATATTATGGCTGGTACAAGGAACAGAGGGATATTTCCATCCATTAATTGGACAATATATTTAGCTGTTCCCATCTTGTCAAGTACTGTGCCGAGTGACCAGGCAAGTACCAATATAATGAGAATATCCATCATTCTTTTCATACCGGAAAAATAAATATCAAAGGACTCTGCTAATTTTTTCACTTTGTATACCGTCATTAACACAATAAGGGATAGAGCTGCAAATAAATATGCCGTCGTTAAGGCAATTCTAAACTCATTTCCATCAATTTTTTTAAATGGAAATCCAAGTGGAATTAACAAACTGACAATAGTGACTAATAAAACAAGAATCGGAAACCAAACGAGAATCGGTTTACTGCTATTTTCCTTGATTTCCGTGAATACTTCTGGTTTACGCATTGGTTTCGATTCTGGCCAAAATAGTTGTCCTGTTTCCAAAACACGCCTCTCTGCTTTAGCCATTGGTCCAAAGTCCAGCTTCGCGATGACGATTAAAGGAACGATGAGAACGGCTAAAATGGGATAAATATAATACGGAATAGATTGTATAAAGCTATCCCAGGCTGATTCCGTGATATTTAAACGTTCGTATTCTGTATTGATGAGTCCTATGATATACACACCCCAGCCAATAAAAGGTATCATCACTGAGACAGGTGAAGCCGTTGAATCAATAATCCAAGCCAATTTCTCTCTTGAAACCTTAGCTTTATCAAAAATCGGTTCAAAAACCGGCCCGATGATTAACGGTGTGCCAAGCTCAGAGAAAAAAATCGCAATCCCACCTAACCATGCGGCAAGCTGAGTCTGAACTCGATTCTTGATCACGCCTGCAATCTTAGAAGCAAAAGCAGCCGCGCCTCCTGATTTTTCTAAAAGCGCAACAAACCCACCGATAAAAACTAACAGTACTAAGATTCCAGCGTTATAGCTGTCTGTAATTTGCAAAAAGAAATAATCGCCAATCACCGTTTTAACCGAGTTTAATGGATTAAAATGTGACAGGATCAGAATTCCTGAAAACAACCCTAGGAATAATGAAATAATGACATTTCTTGTAGACAAAGCCATCACAATCGCGATGATAGGAGGAATTAAAGACAGTACCCCCATATGGTCCATACTCTACACCCCTTTGAAATAATTGTTAATAAATAAATTGAACACACCTCTTCCTTCTCCAATTAGTTGCTAATAGAATTAAGAAAATAGCCCTTTCACCTTATATTCGGGTGTATTTAGGGTATTTACCCTTAATTATATTTAAACAATTCATTTTTTTCAAACAATTTTTCGAAAATATTCCTGTCTTTGCAAAGTAGTTCTTTAGGCAAGACCTTAGAAAGGTAAAACACAAGTTACTCCGGTCAAACTTACTTTATCTATATCCTTTTGTGTGCTTGATTTCAGAAGGGAGATGTCCAATTTCAAGTCTCTCAACTACTTATAAAAAAAAGAAATGAACAGCATCACCGCCATTGCGATGATGCTGTTCATTTACTTTAACTTTAATCGATACATTTTACTCGGCCGGCCTCGTGTTGATAAGGACTTTTCACCGATATACTCAAATAACCCAACATCACTTAACGAAGCCACAATCCTTCGGGTATTTCGCTCTTCTAACCCGAGGTGAGCAGCCAAATCACTAGTTGTAAAGCTCGTCCATCCTATTGTTTTAATCAAGGCCACCATTTTATTGTATGTCTTAAAGCTAACATTTGCCTGTTTGAGACGATGTAATACTTTATCGTCGTTCATGAGGTTAGAGTAAACCAACTCTTCTTCTTCCCCCGCTGATTCAATCACCGTTCCGTCTTCTTGAACAATGATGATATCCCGACTTGATTTTTCTTTCGATTGCTGAATGGCCCGAAGTGCATTCACCTCAGCAGAAAACACCGTCTCTCCGTATCCGATGCCTGCTGCTACTAAGGTTTCGGAATGAAGGGCTAACTGTTCAACCGCTTCTTTCACCAGTCCGATCCCTCGCTCAATCGCTCCTCTTGTACTGAAAATCACATAGCGTCCGTTCCCTTTTTCCATCAGGGAACCATCTAATTGGTCACATAGCCGAATCAAAGTCTTTTTCAATTCCAATTCTAAAAACTGGAGATCATAAGGCCTTTTCGCCTGTTGTTTAAATTTATCAAAGGATTCAATATCAAAAATTTTTACGCCAATTTGAGTATCTTTAAAATAAAAGGTTTTCACTTTCTCCGCGAGAACTCGAAGTGTCTGACTGATTTCCAATCGACTCGGTGTATACCAATAAACCGGTACTCCAGCCGTTTTTAATTTTTGATAGACCCCCTCAAAGCAGGTAATTGCCCCTTTTATTTTGCTCTTATTCCATAAATCAACATGGAAATGAAACAAGTCATCGGCATTTGTATCGACATCATAGGTTTTAACATATACTTTTCCCAATGGTAAACCCAACTGTTCCAACGTCTCGTTCAGTTCATTATCCATTAACTCATCAATACTCACTTCGTCCATAATGCTTCCCTGATAAAAAGCCATATTCAAAAAGCATTTATAAAGACTAGCCTCCGTGTGCTGTGTGTAAATCAAATGTTCATCTGAATCTAGCACTTTTTTCGCGATCATATAGGGAAGTTTACCAGAAAAGAGCCAGACATTTACCTCATGATTATGCTTTGAAACAATTTGACGTGTCTCCTGAAACTCAGCATAAGGATAAGGAACAAATTCTACAACTTCCCCGAACCCTTCCGCCATAGAAATCATCCGTTCTACGGAGGTTCTAGGACCAACAACCCCGATTCTATACATACATACCATCTTTCCATTCTTTATCTTAATTTTATGAATTGATAGCTTTGATTGTTAATTTTTATTATAGCATATTGAAGGTGGGGAGGAATTTTAAACAGCATTCAATATGCTATAACAAGGATATAAATAAACGGAATAAGGTTAGTACAGCTAAAATCCATCAAATCTATCCTTTAACGTATTAAAAACCTCTGATAATCTAGTTCAATTGACGACTAGATACCTTTTACTATGTGAATGACCCCTCCTTAACACCCTTTCGGGATGTTTGAAGAAGGGGCTTCCTGTTTCGCAGACCGTTGCGTAGAGGGGTTTCCCACTACGTCTTACATAATCTCCATAGGCGTAGATTATACTGTTCGGACACAACCTTGCCCTACAGTTCGTATGATTCAGTTTGTTACAAGTAATTCTTCTAATGCTTTTTGTAGGATGTTTCGTGCTGCGTTTTGGTCTCTATCCAACACTGTTCCGCATTTTGTACAAATATGAGTACGAATAGAAAGTGACTTCTTTACACGATTCCCACAATAGGAACAGTCTTGAGAAGTGTATTTTGGTTCTACTTTTTTCAGTAGTCCTCCATGCTTTTCGCATTTATACAAAAGCATGTTTCGGAACATTCCCCAACCTGCATCCGAAATGGATTTCGATAACTTTCTATTTCTGACCATGCCGCAGATATTTAGATTTTCTACAGCGACAACAGAATAATCTTTTGACAGGTTGTAACTTAGCTTGTGAAGAAAATCTCTGCGCTGGTTTGCGACTTTCTCGTGTAAAGAACGAACCTTTTGTACTTGTTTGATGTAGTTGAGAGAGCCTTTTTTCTTCTTAGAAAGAGTACGCTGTGCCTTCTTTAGTTGTTTCTCTTTCTTACGAAGAAATCTTGGGTTTTTAATCTCTAACCCATTAGAAAGGACCGCATACTTATTAAGTCCAACGTCAATTCCTATTGCACGATTCGTATCAATAGAAGGTGGTAATGCTTGTCTTTCGACACAAAAAATCGCATACCATTTCTTTCCTTGACGTTTGATAATAAGTTGTTTAATTGTTCCTTCTAATGGTCTATGAAGCAAGATATCTATTTCACCTAGCTTTTTATTGTATAACTTACCATTATCAGAAAAGGACATAGCATAACGATGTATTCCATTTGGTTTGAAACCGAACTGAGGGAAAGTCATACTATTATAATCTTTATACTTTTTCTGTTTTGGATATTTTGCATCTTTACGAAAGAAGCTTTCAAACGCTTTTTGTAGACGAACAAAGACTTCCTGTAAAGGCTGGGAAGGTACTTCTTTTAGAAAAGGATATTTCTTTTTATCTAGTGTTTGTTGGTTTTGCATATCATAACGACTGTAATTTTCTTTGTTTTGTTTATATTTACGGTCTTTATCTAAAAGAGCAGAATTGTAGGTTTGACGACAATATTGTAACCAACGTTCTAGTATTTCTTTTTGTTCTTCTGTTGGATAGACTTTATATTTTTGATTTAGCAACATTGTCACCACCTCCAATTGTTTATGTGGATAATTATACCAAGAAGAGGGGATGGGAACAAGTGTTTTGGTTTGAACCAACCGAAATTCATCCCCTCCCTATCCTTGGGCTACGCCCTTCACAGACTTGAGGAAGGGGAATTCTTTCGGAATTTGTTAAAATGTCCCAGTGGATCAATATTAGTTCAAAAACAGAGAGCACCCTATATGGAAAATCGTTTTTGAACATTAATTATACAGATATTCAAGAAAAGCTCGTACACTCTTTTACAATCTCATTTTAATCTCAACATAATATACTAAATTACCTTTGATTATTGAGCTTGAATTTTATCCGATTATTCCAAATTCAACATTTTTCAAGTTGTTCTTTGACACTTTGAATCTTGAATAAGTCTTGCTACTGGCTGTAACAATCCACTTGATGCTTACGCATACTTATTTATCCTTATACACTCGTTTTCACTAAAATCCCTTTCTTGCCAACCAAAGAAAGGAGCTGTTTCAAAGATGGAAACAATCTATGAAATTTAACGAATCAGATTTCGGAGGTAGAAGGAGGGGAGACGTATAACATTTGCTTTCTAGAGTAAGAGTTGATGCAGAATTTATCGGAGAAGGTGATCGTGAATTATTTTTCGTCATGTGTCTGAATACAAAAATCGTGTGGTTACGGTCCATCTTTGTCACGTAGGATCCATCAATGCCAGCATTGTGCATCCCCAGGAAGCTTCAAAAACGCCATCCTGAATAACTGTATGACGATCATTCTTTGTCATCCGCACCCTTCCCAGGATACCAAACTGAAATAGATCTTAGAAGGTTTCGAGTTTTATCGATTAAAGGAGGCAGGTAAAATAGGGTATTTTACTTTTGTTCGTTCCATCCGTATCATTAGATGAAGAAATCGCTAAACTAAAAGTATCGAAGCGGACCTCTTATGGGGCGTGCGAAGGAGGTGGAACGATGAACGAAAGGCAAAAGGAAATCCTCCGGATTTTACTGGGTCAATCCGACCGAACATGGTTGGTGAAAATGTTTGCTGAAAGGTTAGCGCGATCGGAAAAGACGATCCGTAGTGATCTGAATAGCATCCAAGGTTATCTGGATGAGCATTCGACGGCGATACTGGTCCGGAAACCGGGTCGTGGTGTTTATCTGGAAGTCGATGAAGAAGAAAAGGCGAGATTGTTCAAAATCTTACAAGGAGATCGGTATGTCTCAAAAGCGGAAGACGATGAGGAAAGGGTCATCCAGATTGCTTATCAGTTGTTAATGGATCCGAATTCAGTCACCGTTCAACACCTATCAGACAACCATTTCGTAAGCAGAACGATCATCAAAAAAGACTTGACTATAATCGAAAATTGGCTTGCACGTTTTGATTTGAATCTCGTTCTGAAACAGAAAGTAGGATTGATGATTGAAGGGACCGAGAAAAACCGGAGAATCGCCCTTGCCCGATTGTATGAGTTGGCCAGTAAGCCTGAGCTGGTCAACGAATTTATCAAGAAGTAATTTACAGAGCATGAGGTTGCTGTCATCCAAAACGAATTGACAGCTCTGCAGAGGCGATATTCCTTATCTTTTACGGATGAGACATTTGATCGATTGATGGTGCATACCCTCCTTATGGTCAAAAGGACGAAACTGGATCAAACCATCTCCATGACCGATGAGGAGATCGCGCATATGAAAATGAATCAGGAATATGAATGGGTCGATGATTTTCTGAAAAAGCTGGAACGGGTTTTTGCTGTTTCCTTTCCGGAAGAAGAGCGGGCCTATTTAGGGTTGCATTTCCTTGGAGGAAAGTTTCGATATCAAGGGGACAGCTATGTTTTGACAAATATGGATCCAGACCTATCCAAGATCCTTCATCATTTGATCAATCGATTGTCAGAATTGAATCACATGGAATTCGATAAAGACCTTGAATTGATGGATGGGTTGAAGGTCCATCTACATACGACCTTGAACCGGTTGAAGCACGATTTGCCAGTATCCAATCCGATGCTTGATGATATCAAGAAGATGTATCCGTATCTGTTCGACATGATCATCCATGTTTTACAGGAGATCGATGAACAAATGGAATTGGCGATCCCCGAGGAAGAAGCGGCTTATTTGACATTGCATTTCCAGGCAGCCATCGAAAGACAGAAACTTGATCATCGGGACAAGAAGGAAATCGTGATTGTTTGTCATATGGGGATCGGGATGTCACAACTTTTACGGACGAAAATCGAGCGGAAGTTCCATTCATTGGATGTCGTCGGGTCCATTGCGAGAGTTGATCTGAACGGATTTTTAGCCGATCATCCAGTAGACCTCATCATCAGTACGGTATCTCTTCCGGATATCGGAGTTCCACACATTGTTGTCTCACCATTATTCGAAGAGAAGGATGTAAAACGGTTAGAGCAGTTCATGGTCCAACGCGAACGTCCTCTTTCAGGTGAAACAAAAGAATCCGTCTTATTAAATTACGTCAATCCTTTTCTCGTCTTTTTACAACAGGATGAAACGGATCGCTATGCATTGATTGAAAAGCTATCGACAGCTCTTTTCAAGAAAGGCTATACGGCTGAAAACTATACCGAAAATGCCATCCTGCGAGAAAAAATGTCAGCGACGACGATAGGGGCGGGGATCGCAATTCCGCACGGACACCCTAGTCTGATCAAACAGTCCGCCATTGCAGTCGCAACATTACAAAAACCGATCCATTGGGGCACGGAACATGTCTCACTTGTGTTCATGATGGCCGTCAAGAATGATGGGCAAGGGATGAACAAGAAATTATTCCAAGAAATCTCCAATCTCAGCGAACGGCCGGAATTGATTGAAAAGCTCAGGAATGAAACAGATGTCATGAAGTTCCTGTCTTATTTCAGCCAATGACAATAGAAGAAATGATCGATTGCCTGTATTATTCGTTTTTTACCGGAGGTTGCGGTAATAATAAGGACTTTTCGATCACTTTTTTCAATGTATAGTGTATGTAAACGGTTACGCAGAGAGTTGAGGAGGTCAAGAGAGATGAAAATACTTGCGATTACGTCATGTCCAAATGGGATCGCCCATACGTACATGGCTTCAGAAAACCTTCAGAAGGCAGCCAGGGAATTAGGCATCGACATGAAGGTGGAAACCCAAGGTGGGATCGGGGTTGAGAATGAACTTACCGAAAAGGATATACGGGAAGCAGATGGCATCATCATCGCTGCTGATAAAACGGTCACGAAGGAACGTTTTGTCGGCAAGAAGGTATTGGTCGTCGGGGTACAGGATGGAATCCGTAAACCTGAAGAATTGATCAAGAAAGTGATGAGCGGAAATGTACCCGTTTATCAACCGCAGGCAAGCGCTGATTCATTACCGGCTTCCAATAAAAAAGAAAACCCGGTATACCGCCACCTGATGAATGGGGTTTCCTTCATGGTCCCGTTCATTGTCGTCGGGGGGCTGTTGATTGCGATTGCCCTCACGATCGGTGGGGAGAAAACGCCTGAAGGTCTCATCATCCCTGAAGGTTCGATCTGGAAGGATATCGAAGCGATCGGTGGAGCGGCGTTCACGTTCATGGTCCCGATTCTGGCAGGCTTCATCGCCTATAGTATCGCCGATAAACCAGGATTGGCTCCTGGTGTCGTCGGAGGCTATATTGCAGCGAATGGCAGCTTTTATGGAAGTGAAGCAGGAGCAGGGTTCCTGGGCGGGATCATTGCTGGTTTCCTAGCTGGTTACGTGGCGTTATGGATCAAGAAAATCAAAGTTCCAAAAGCGATTCAACCAATTATGCCGATCATCATCATTCCAGTCATTGCTTCGTTCATTGTAGGGACAGCACTCATCTATCTTATCGGAGCTCCTGTGGCTCAAGTGTTTGAAGGATTGACTACGTGGCTGGAAGGTATGCAGGGGACAAGCTCGATCTTGTTAGCCCTAATTCTAGGTGCGATGATATCCTTCGATATGGGTGGTCCGGTCAATAAGGTCGCCTTCCTTTTCGGTGCTGCGATGATCGGGGAAGGAAACTATGAGATCATGGGTCCGATTGCCGTCGCCATCTGTATCCCGCCAATTGGAATGGGACTTGCGACGTTCATCAATAAAAAGAAATACCAGGATACCGAACGAGAAGCTGGGAAAGCCTCCTTCACGATGGGGTTATTTGGAATAACAGAGGGTGCAATTCCGTTCGCCGCACAGGATCCATTACGTGTCATTCCAAGTATCATGGTAGGCTCGATGACAGGTTCAGTGATTGCAATGCTGGGTCATGTCGGTGACCGTGTCGCACATGGAGGACCGATCGTCGCTGTGCTAGGTGCAGTCGATAATGTGCTGATGTTCTTTATTGCTGCCATTGTCGGTGCGATTGTAACGGCCCTTTTAGTAAACCTGTTGAAAAAGGATGTCAGGTCAGCTGAGGTTAAATCGCCTATAACTGAGTCTGAAGAACCTCAGACTGAGGAAGAAAATTTACAAGAATCTCCTGAAGTTGAGGATAATGAAATTAATAAACTGACGGATATAACCAATATGGATTTGATCGATATCAATCTAGCAGGCACAACCCGTAACCAGGTGATCGATGAGATGCTCATAAAGCTGGATCGAGCTGGTTTTCTTTCATCGAAGGAAGGTTTCAGAGAAGCGATCATGAAACGTGAAGTAGAAGGGACGACAGGGATTGGAATGAACATCGCGATCCCGCATGGAAAATCCGACGCCGTGAAAAAACCGAGTGTTGTCTTCGGGGTAAAAAGAGACGGAGTGGATTGGAAGAGTCTCGATGGTACGGATGCTAAGCTGATCTTCATGATTGCTGTGCCGAAAACAAGCGAAGGCAACGAACATCTGAAAATCCTCCAAATCCTGTCCCGTAAACTCATGGACGAAAGCTTCAGAAAATCGTTACTGGATGTCAAAACAAAAGAACAAGCTTATACACTATTGGAGGAAATCGAATAAAGGGAAGCGATAGCCGACCCAAATGCATTTTAATGGAGAACAACCCATTGAGAAAAGAGTATCCTCATGGGTTGTTCCTTCTTTTCCAGGGACAGGCGTTTCTGTTCAGGCACTACTCTCAACTATTTTTGGAATATTTAGATTATTAGAAACGCTACATGAAAATTACAAACTGATAAACAATTGGATTAATTCCCTTTCTGGTATTTTTTGTTTACACATGAACATCACAGGTCATAATAGCCAATGTATTGTTATTTGTAAAAATCAAAAAAGATTAGGACCAAAAAGTACTGATTATCCAGGTCAACTCAATATGGACGTGAACTGCTCGTGTAGGAACAAGAAGGTGGAAAATGGATGCTAGATAATGAAAAAATATCGGCGCGTCAATTCAGAACATTAGTGATTTTTTTTACGATCGGTACAACAATTATAACTGTTCCGACAACCATGGCTGTCTATTTGCAACAAGATGCGTGGATTGGGGCTGTTCTAGGCGTAGCTGTAGGGTCAATTATTATTTGGTTTTACACTAAGCTCGGGCTGTTGTTTCCTGGAAAAACATTTGTAGAAATGAATGAAACTTTGTTTGGAAAATGGATCGGCAATACGATTTCTCTTTTTTTTCTTTTAATGGTGTTTATGTATGGATCTGAACTTTTGTTCTATGTAGGAAGTTTTATGACTATACATATTTTCCCAGAAACACCTGCAGTCGCATTTCATATTTTAATGGCTGTCATTGTAATCATGGGTGTTCGTCTTGGATTAGAGACGTTTACCCGCAGCGCTGAAATTTTCATTGTGTTTTTCTTCATTCTTTTTTTCATTTTAGTGGTTTTTATTACTCCTCAAATCAAGCTTGAAAACCTTCAGCCAGTATTTGAGGCAGAAACTAAACCGCTGATTACGGCAGTCATTTACTATATAGAATTCTCTACAATTACTGGCGTGGTATTGTTAATGATTTTCCCTGCTTTTGTGAACCAACCAAAAGTGGCAAGCAAATCTTTCTTGATCGGATATTGGATAGGCAGTGTTGTAATGGTTGTCATTATCTTCTTAGCCATATCCGTACTTGGATCTGTTATTACAGCCAGCTATCACTATCCCAGTTATGCACTAGCGAAAAAAATCAATGTAGGAAATTTTGTACAAAGAATTGAAGCTGTATTAGCGATCATGTGGATTCTTTCGATCTATATGAAAATGACAATGTATTTATATACTGTCGCTATAGGCATCGCCCAAATCTTAAAATTGAGAAATTATCAATCATTAACATTACCTCTGGGGGTCATTAGCGTGATTTATTCTCTTATAACGTTTTCAAGTGTCACTGAACAGCAAACTTGGGACAGGGAAGTTGCCGTATTTTTTTCATATACCGTTGGGTTTCTTTTACCTTTAATCATGCTTTGCGTCGCGTTGTTTCGAAAAAAGATGCAAAAAAAACCAAATTGATTCGTTTTGATGAACTGTATCCCGGATATGACGCGAACGATTGTAAACCCCTAATCTTAAGGGAGAGATAATTACTTGGTCACATAAGTAACCGATGCGGTCCCACCTTAGTGATTTTAAAATATATTTCTATATTAACCAGTGTTAACCCATAGAAGAGTAGGATCATCACTCTTCTGTGGGTTTTTTAATGAGGCTCTAAGGAAGCAGGAACAAAATAATATTACAATTGTCTGTAAGCGTTTCCTAAAGCTTTAGGAAAAGGATTAAATTTTAATTCAGTAGTTGGACTTTTATAATTACTAGTGTAGAGCGAAACAAACTTAATTTATAACCCGGGTTAAAGAAACGACTTCAATTAGATTGAGGGTGAAACTTTGGAATTGACAACATTGATAAATGAGGACTTGATTGACCTTCATCTTACTGCTCCAGACCAATTGGGGGTCATTGAGCAGCTAGCTTCATTACTTGAAAAACAAGGTCGGATTGAGTCAAAGGCAGAATTCACTCAAGGTGTCTTAGCAAGAGAAGTACAAATTACTACTGGTTTCGGTAATGGCATAGCAATTCCGCATTGTAAGAGTAAAACAGTCCGGAACGCCAGTATCGTCATCGGAAAATTGGCAAGCGGTGTGGACTGGAAAGCGATGGATGATCGTGACGTTTCTTTTGTGATCATGCTTGCTATACCGGAGTCAGAAGCTGGGACGACCCATCTGCAAATACTTTCTAAGCTATCTGGAAAACTAATCGATGAAGACTTTAGGAACAGCTTGATGACAGCAAATAAGCAACAAGAAATTTTACAACTTTTATCTGAATGTGTTGATGAAAATATCGAATAAAGGGAGAGATACGATTATGAAACTTATCGCAATTACAGCTTGCCCTGCAGGTGTTGCACATACACATATGGCTGCTGCAGCGTTGGAGGCTTCAGCTAAAAAAGCAGGAGTAAAGATCAAAGTAGAAAAACAAGGTGCAATGGGAATCGAGAATGAAATCAAAGGAAAAGAAATCGAAGAAGCAGAAGCGCTTATTCTTGCAGTAGATACAGCGATTGCAAAATCTGATCGCTTTAATGATATTCCAACAGTTAAAGTATCTGTCGGAGATGCAGTGAAAAATGCACAAGGATTGATCGATCAAGCGATTGAATTGGCGAAAAAATAATGATTTGACGGTAAGGAGAGGGGATTTTTATGAAGAAAGTGGTTGAAGAAGCAAAAACACATCTCATGACCGGTGTATCATATATGCTGCCCTTTGTTGTGGCAGGTGGACTTATTCTTACGATTGGATTGCTGTTAGGTGGAGGAGAACAAGAGGCAGGATTTGCGAAGAAAACGGTAGATACTGGTGTTCTCATCTTTTCACTTATGGTGCCCGTCATGGCTGCTTATATGGCTTACTCCATTTCTGACAGACCGGGTATTGCACCTGGTATGGTAGGCGGCCTGATTGCGAACGAAATCGGAGCAGGTTTCCTAGGCGGAATTGTTGCTGGTTTTATCGCAGGTTATATTGTAAACGCTCTTAAAAAACTTCCGATGCACAGATATTTAGTGCAGTTAAAACCGATTATTGTCATTCCATTGCTGGGTGCAGGAGCAGTAGTATTATTGATGTTCATCATTGGACAACCTATTGCGGCTCTTTCCAGTGGGTTGGAGGATTGGCTGAAATCGCTCAGTGGAGGGAACCTGGTTGTTTTAGGATTGATCATCGGTGCGATGATGGCATTTGATATGGGTGGTCCTGTCAATAAAGTAGCCTTTGCATTCTGTGTTGGTATGCTGAATCAAGAGATCTATTATCCAATGGCGGCTTGCTGGATTGGGATCATGACACCACCGATCGGTTTGGCACTTGCAACTCGAATTGCGCCTAAGAAATTCACGCTAGCCGAGCGGCAAAGTGCTTTACCTACAACATTCATGGGTGCGACAGGAATTACAGAAGGTGCGATTCCATTCGCTGTATCTGACCCATTACGTGTCATACCTTCCATAGTTGTCGGTTCTGCAGTCGGCGGTGGCTTAGCGCTGTTATTGGGTACACAAGCTCCTATTCCAAGTGGCGGCGTGTTCGTCGTACCATTTTTCGAAAAACCATTCATGTTTGCCATTGCATTTGCAGTCGGGATTGTTGTGACAGCACTTATGACTGTTGTTTTGAAGAAAAAGACTGAAGAAGAATTATCAATTACAGAACAAGTATAATAATTGAACATTTAAATGACAGAGGGATCTAATGATTAGTTCCCTCCTATTTTATACGTTAAAAAAGATAACTTTCAACGAGAAAACAATTTGGTGTAGCAGAAAAGTTAAGGAACCAAGGATAAGCGCAACTAAGGCTCAACCTGCGCTAAGGCTTGGTTTTGCCAAGTTTTCTTTATATAAAGATATTGGAGGCATTCCAAATGAATTTCCATGTTATTTCTCATACCCATTGGGACCGTGAGTGGCACCAAACTTATCAACAATACCGTGTCAAGCTTGTAAGGTTCATGGATGAGTTGATTGAATTACTAGAAAACAGCCCGAAGTATTCTTCTTTCATGCTAGATGGACAAACAATCGTATTAGAGGATTATCTGGAGGTCAAACCTCATAAAAAAGATGCATTAGCAAAACTGGTCCAAGAAGGACGGCTACTCATAGGTCCATGGTATATCCAACCTGATGAATTCATACCAAGCGGTGAATCCCTTATCCGGAACCTTCTGATCGGCCAACAGATTGCAAGAGACTTTGGACCAGCCATGCAAATCGGATACTTGCCGGATTCCTTTGGACAGGCAGCGCAAATTCCTCAAGTGTTGTATGGTTTTGGAATGAAAAATGCCCTTTTCTGGAGAGGCATTACAGATGAGGAAACAGAGAAAACAGAATTTTTGTGGGAAGGACCAGATGGCTCCAAGGTATTAACCACCCATTTACCGTTAGGGTATGGGAATGGAAGGATGATTTCCACTGATCTCGAAGGGAATTTGGAAATACTGGATGAAAATATGGAGGCTTTGGAAGCCAAAACGACATCACAAAATTTATTGCTCATGTGTGGTTTTGATCAAAGGTCCGCTATCAAAGAGCTACCAGAGATCGTTGAAAACTTAAATCAACACCTAACTTCCCAGGGCAGTGATCATACAGTAAAAATCAGTCAGCTAAAAGAGTATTTTGACGCTGTCAGAGCCGAAGCAGAGACTCTGGAAACGATAAGCGGCGAGTTCAGAAAAGGGAAAAACATGCGTGTGCATGTCAGTATCGCATCCACTCGTCTTGATTTGAAAAAGCAGAACTATGAAGTTCAAAACCTTTATGAAAAATATGTCGAGCCTCTCAATTCGATGTCATTTTTAGCAGGAAACGGCTATGACAATGCGATCATCAACCAGGGATGGAAATACACCCTTCAGAACCATGCTCACGATTCGATTTGCAATGTATGTACGGATGTGACGCATAAGGAAATGGAAATGCGGTACCACTATGCAAAACAAATCGGACAAACCGTTCAAACGGATGCAACGAACGATTTGATCGGAAAAATCAAATTCGATTACAGCAAAGGGCTTCCATTGATCGTGTTCAACACGCTGGGTCATAATCGGAAAAATGTTGTAGAGGCTACAGTTCAACTGAAGTCTGAAGCGTTTACGATTGTAGATCCTAACGGAGAGTCTATCCCATATCAAGTAGTGGAATCAAACTATGAGAATCTGAACGATAAGCAGATTGAGATCGGTGTTAAAAATGAGGATCAATACGTATGGACGACGAAAATCAAATTCCTTGCTGAAGTTGATGGCTTTGGTTATAAAACCTATTATATAAAAGAGACGATAGGGGAACAGGGTGAAACTTCCGAAGTTTATCAAGACGGCATATTCTCAAATGACTATTTCCAGGCTGAAATCCAACCGAATGGTTCTTTGACCGTTAAAGCACATGCGACGAATAAAGTATTCCATGATTTGAACGTCTTCGAAGAAAGTGGCAATGCTGGAGATGAGTACGATTTTTCACCTCCAAGGGAAGATGTTGTAATCAGCACAAAGAATGCAACTCCTGAGATTTCCGTCCTACAAAATGGTTCTATTTTTGCGACGGTTAAGATTGCCCATTCTTTAGAGGTGCCTGTTGATACTGATGTGAATGGTCGTTCGGATGAGTACAAAACGCTGGTGATTGAATCCTTTGTAACCGTAAACCGTCATGAAGACAGAATAGATATCAAAACCGTAATTGACAATACAGTGAAAAACCATCGCATCAGCGCGCTCTTCAATCCAGGTGTAAATGCAAGTACCCATGTTGCTGATCAACAGTTCGGTATGATACGACGGGAAAATTACCTGCCACAAGTGGAATACTGGGAAGAAGAAAACTGGGAGGAAAAATATTATCCGATCTATCCGCAACAAAAATTCGTCGATGTATCAGATGACGAAAAAGGGCTTGCCATCCTTAACAAAGGCCTGCCGCAGTATGAAATTTTGGATGGTAAGGAACCGGTCGTTGTGCTTACATTGTTATGTGGGACCGATTACATGGGCAAACAAGATCTAGTAGACCGACCTGGAAGACGATCAGGACTTCACGTTGAAACGCCAGACAGCAGTCTTTTAGGGGTCCATGAAATGGAATATTCGATCGTTCCTCATTCAGGTACAGAAATCGATACTGAGGTCGGTCGGAAGGCGAATGAATATACAAGCCCAATGGTTACAGTTCAGGTGGATCATCAACCGAATATACAGGTATTCAGTGATGAATTAAGTTTCCTTCAAATTGATGACCCACATGTTGTCATAAGCGCTTTTAAAAAATGTGAAGATGATGATGGAATGATCGTGAGGATCTATAATACAACGGATCAGGAAATCCTGGATGTAAAAGCTGCTATGAACAAGGATTTCTTTAAGAGTGTCCAGCTTGTGGATTTGAACGAAAGGCCAATTCACGAAAGAATCAACTTCACGGATCAAGGAATCGTAATCGATAAGATGGCAAGCAATGAAGTACTCACCTTTAAATTAAGCATTCATTGATTGTAGGAAGTCGGATTTTACAAGAAAGTCGGAGTGGAAGGGAGGTTCATTTATGGTAATCATAAACGCACGTTTGAAAAAGATAATCAAGGAACTGTTACTGCATGAAGAACCTGTGACGGGCGAATATCTATCAAAGATTTTAGGGGTTACATCGCGAACGGTAAGGAACGATATAGCCTCCTTGAATAAAGAGTTGAAAAAGATCGGCGTACAGATTGATGCTCAAAGAGGTGTAGGGTATTTTATTGACCCGAAACCAGATGCCGAAATCCAAGAATTGATAGAAGAACTGTTTCAAATAGATACACAGGTCGAAAATAAAGTACCTGTACTGCCGGAGGAGAGAGTGCTCTATATTTTAAAAAGCATTGTCATGGCAGACGATTTCATTACGATTGAACAATTGGCAGATGAATTATATGTGAGTAAATCGACAGTTGATAATGACTTGAAGCAGGTAGAAAAGCTATTAAGCAAATTCGATATCTCGTTATTCAAAAAGCCCAACTATGGGATCAAGCTCGTCGGTAATGAAATGAATATACGCTTCTGTCTTTCTGCCTATCTGTCTGATTTTAAACATGATCAAAGCGAAAAGGAAGAAAGTCATTCAGTAGTAGAGGGGATCGACATTGATTTGATCAAAGCGATCACCAAGAAACATATCAAACAATTACCGTTTAATATTGCGGATCTCCCTCTAAACAATTTGATCATGCACATTGCAATCGGAATCCAGCGAATCAAAAAAGGCAAAAGCATCGAGCATGGTTCAATCGATATGAAACATCTGAAAGGCAAGAAGGAATACTTTGTCGCCTCACATATCGTCACATCCTTAGAAGAGGCTTTCTTCATTAAAATTCCGAAAGAAGAAGTGGCGTATATCACCATCCATCTTCTTGGAGCCAAACAATTTCAGGACGGCAAACTTTCACAGGATGACTTCATCGCTTTGATCGGAGAGAGTAATTATCAACTTATCATTGATATCCTGTCTGAAATCAAACGTGTTTATCGGCTAGAACTAGATGAAGATGATGAGCTTATCTACGGTCTAGGTTTACATTTGAGATCTGCGTTGAACCGATTGAGATACAAAATGAACCTCCAAAATCCAATGCTTAAGGAAATTAAAAATAGCTATCCCTTTTCATTCGATCTTGCAATTTTAGCTTCAGAAGTCATACAGAATAAATGTGATCTAACCATCAATGAAGATGAAATAGCATACATTGCGGTACATTTGGCTGCAGCAATAGAACGGATGAAAAACAAGAAAAAACGTGAAATAAAGAGGGTTGCGGTGGTCTGTTCATCAGGTATGGGAACAGCCAAATTATTAGCAGCCAGTATCGAAAGTAAATTCCCTGGATTGACGATTGTAGGGACCTATCCTTCGTATTCCTTGACGGATATTGAGGACGAGGTGGATCTGATTTTAACCACGGTACCGGTCAAAGAAGACACCACAATACCAATACTGGAAATCAACGCTTTGTTGACGGAGGATGACGTCGATAAAGTGAAAGATTATATCTCGAGTAAATACTTGAATGAAGACAAGGAAAAATCCTTCGAAAAATTACAAAATCTATTCAATGAGGACTTATTTTTCCCTGAACTCGATAAAACGGATCCGGTTGGAATCATCAAATCGATGTCATATACCTTGAATGTTAAAGGATATGTCAATGATGACTATGTGGATTCTGTCCTTGAAAGGGAAGAAATATCACCTACTTCAATCGGGAATCTAGTAGCGATCCCTCACCCGATAAAACCGAATGCCTTAGATTCATGCATCGCAATAGGAATACTGAAAAAGCCGGTCAAATGGGGAGAGCATACCGTCCAATTTATATTGCTCCTTGCGTTGAATGAAAAGGATAAAGAGGAATTCAGCCCCTTGTTCAATAGACTGTGGACAATCGTTCAGGATAAGAAGTTGGTCGCTGAACTTTGTAAAACCTCAAGCTTTACTGAAATCATGGCAAAATTGGAGAAGTCAAAGTAAATTGAAAAGATATTTCGGATAGATAAGAGGTCAGGAGGTCATTCACATGGTAAAAGTAGCGGTTGGACAAATCACCCCAGACACGGGGATGAAGAACAATAACCTTGAAAAAATGAAACGATATACTGAAGAAGCAGTTGAAAGTGGTGCAAGATTAGTAGTTTTTCCTGAGCTTGCGTTGACGGGATACAATTGCGGGGATGAGTTCTTCCAAGTGGCTGAACAGATTCCTGGAGACGCTACGAGCTTTTTTGAAGAGCTAGCTTCTGAACATGGTGTTTATATTATTTGGGGCATGCCAGAGAAAAGCATAAACGGTATCCTTTATAATGCAGCTGCATTGGTTGGTCCAGAGGGTTACATCGGGAAATGGAGAAAGAATACACTTCCGGGCCATGCAACAGATCAAGCTGGTCCAGGTGCTTTCCCAGACAGAAGGTACTTCAAGGCCGGTGAAGACTTACCGGTTTTTGATACTGCTATTGGGAAGATCGGTGTGTTGATTTGTTATGATATTTTCTTTCCGGAATTGGCACGGATGTTAACCTTGAAAGGCGCAGATATTATCGTTGGAATTTCAGGTTCCCCTTCTTTTGAGAAGGATATATTTGAGCCGATCGTCAAGGTCCGGGCAATGGAAAATACGGTCAATTTCGTCTATACGAACCTGGTCGGTAAAGAAGGGAATACGGAATATTGGGGCGGAGGATGCATCATAGGAGCAGGAGATAAAGAAACAAAAGTCCCAGGTACGCCGGTTATATGTAAAGCCCCTTATGAAGGGGAAGGGATTACCGTTGGAGAATTGGATATTCAAAAACACAACGAGATCCGACCATACTTCCCCGTGCTGAGAGACCTTACTACAAAAATGTATGAGCGACTTGGAGAACTGCATCGTAAAATCACTTGAATTGATCCCCTATTGCTTACAGAACAATAAGGGATTTTCAACGTTGATGGTAACGGACTTCATGTCGAAAAAGGAAAGAGGACTATAGTTAGCCTCCCACCGCTTTTTGTCTCAATTTGGATGTAAAACGCTCGGCGTTTTACTCTTTTTTTGTTTTTTGAAAGGTATTTCTGGTTGGTTTTCTGTACTTGAGCAGTCCTTTTTGAGCTAAGTTGCCCTGTAAACATGGTGCTAAGTCTAAAAATACGGAGTATGCGGAACTCAAAAAAGTCCTAATAGCTTTTATCTAAAAGTATTTCATTGCAATCTTACTAGAAAAATCATTGGGTGTAGGAGTTTCCTCATGTTAGGAAACTCTTATTTTTGTTTTTTTACGATACGGTTGATAGAACTTCCAATTGTGGATAGGTATGATTATAGTAGGATGAAAATGGAAGGTGGCTGAACGGATGGACAGGAAGAAATGGATCTCTATTCTACTTACCCTGGTGGTGCTGTTTGTTGGATTCGGTATTCAACAGGTTACATACGCAGATTCAAATATCGGTAAATTCGAGTACGAAGATAACTCCTTGCAGCCGACGAAATCGACTGGATTCCCACCAAAAGAGGAAGAGGACAAAGGGGTACTCGGAAAGATATGGGATATTACCAATGAAAAAATAAAGCCAATCATCAATCCATTGATTCAAGCAGGTATAGATACCATTGATTTTGTTGGGGACAAGGTATCCGATGGCTATGAGTGGGTAAAAGGTAAAGTTGAAGACGGTATGCAGGCGATGAATGAATGGTGGATGGAACAGAACGGCTGGACGAAATCGCTGATCATTCTCGGTGGTGGAGCAGTTGTTTTAGCCGGTGCAGTCGCTTTCACGCCATTAGCTGCAGGTGCGGCGCTGGTCATGGGTGCTGGCGGTGGATTAAGCTATGGAATGTATGCAGCTACGACTGATAACATCAGCTTTCTAGGCGGTTTGGCTTGGATGGGGCTCGGCATGGTTCCAGGTGGTGCAGGTCTGTTCTTACGCGGGACCCGTTTTGCAGCCTGGGGTGCGAAAGGCGCTTCTGTTGCGGGAACTGGGCTGCGTATGATCGGTGGTTTCATCGGACGAACAGGGTTGATCAGCGGCGGGATTTCTTGCTGGTGTTGCTGGAGGGATGTATCTCTACGGATATCTCGTCCATGGTGAACCACTTGATCCGATGGTCATGGCCAAGGATATGGTCGTTTGGGGTGCAGCTGGGACGCTCGCAGGTCCATTGGCGCGTACAGCAACCACCATGTTCAGGTCTAAGATTGCCGGTTATTCGATCGGGGGCGGTGTCGCGGGCGGCTCGGAATACACGTTAGGGAACCTCTTTCAAGGGAAGATGCCGAACATTAAAACAGCCGCAACCGTAACGGTGATTGCCGTAACCCTTCCGTTTTTAGCCGTAGGAGTGACGAAAGCTGTGCCAATGATCAAAGGCACACCACAAGTCGCACAGACTACAACCCAAGTCTCCGACACCGCAGTTAGCCAGGCAGGGAAAAGGACAAGTAACGTAGTAGAAGATACTGGTATAGCACAAGGATCATCCAAAACAAGGACAATTATTGATGGAAACAACCACATTACGGTTAATCCAGATAAGGTCAATGGATTGGGTACTGTTGGATTGGATAGAACAGTTGCTGGGGATGACATTGGGGTCATAATAAGAAACAATGATAATAAAATTACCAACCTTAAGGTAAATCACAATGTTGGTTACAAAATACCATTAAGTACTTACCAAGAAAGATTAGCCCAAACTCCTGTTAATAATGGAAAATGGACTGGACAACGCGGAGAATCAACATTTATATCAGATTATGAAAGTGTTAATCTTATTTTAAATAAAGTAAGTCGAAATGGTGTAAATTATAGAGATGCTATACCTGACTTTTCGCCAGTTAGTAGGGGCCAAGTCGAAATACCAAATATGTCTGTTGATAGAAGAATTAATTTTAGAGAGGCCGACGAAATACTTGCCAAAGAATTGGGAGTATCGCGAAAAGAAATTGTAAAAATGAGAAAAACTGAAAAATTAACTTGGCATGAGCTGAACGACATGAAAACAATGCAGCTTGTTCCAACAGAAATAAACAGTAAGTTTGGCCACCTTGGAGGAGTAGCCGAAGTTAAGAAACTTTTAGAATAGGAAGGTGAGGCAATTTGAGTAAAGAAATTAACCATGATATTTTTGGTAAACTATACTACAACTATGGTTGGGTGAAAAAAATCGAGTTGTATATGCTCGGTGAGAAAAGAACTTTACAGGTAGTAATTGATGCAGATGAAGATGCTGATTTTGAGGATTTACAGATAGATTCTTATGAACATTTTTTTAATAACATCGATTTAAGAATAAAAGATGCTGAAGAAGCACTATTTAAGTATTATCAATCCGAAAGCCCTAATTATAGAGCTCAACTTTCTGAAATAGAAAAACAAAAAAATGTGCCAGAGATAACAGATGAAAAAGGATTATATACTCTAGTCACACCTAAACAAATAATGATTCCAATGTTATTTGATGAAGACAATAGAACAGCAGGATTCATTTGTGATTGTTCTTGGGAGATCGAACATGGTGTGGGAATAAAATTTGAAAATGAAAAAGTTACAGAGGTTGGATTTCAAGATATATTGCTTTAAGTACTTTTCGGTAGGCTCCCGTGCTTTATAATAGGCATTGGGAGTCTCTTTCATTAATGTTGGGAGTGGGTATTAAATTTCTCATTTCATAGTACCGTACAATTTATACTGTATTATATAAGTGAATTATAAACAGGGAATAACTTGTATTGTATTTTAGATTGTTTATATAATGAATAGGCAATTCTATTTAAAGGTGTGCATAAAAATGAATAATAAACTTAATGATCTTAATAAAACTAAACGTCCATTATTTGCCATTGTTTATGATAAATTGTATAAACTTATTATGGATGGAACGTTTCCTCCTGACAGTAAGCTCCCAACGGAACCTGAATTGGCAAAAGTATTTGGTGTCAGCAGAATGACATTAAGGCATGCTTTGTCCCTCTTACAAGAAGATGGATTAGTTAAAAATATCCATGGTAAAGGTAATTTTATTACAAAGTACCACAAAAATAAAAATATGCCTGGACTGGAAAAGTTGGGGAATCCCTTATATAAATGCTACCCAGAAAAAGTGGAAGACGTGGAAATAAATTTTAGAATCGAACTAGTAAGTGACTATGCCAAACAAGTATTACATCGTAGTAATATGACCGCAGTTGTTGCTTTTGAACGCTGGTATAAAAGAGGTAATCTGGTAGTAGCTTATGCTTTTACAATGATGGCAATAGAAGCAGTTTCTGAATTAGATTTAGATTTACAGAATGAACAACAAATATTAGAAATGCTTGACCAAAAAGTATATGAGCTTGCGAATTCATCATCTATCGAAATTAAGCGTTCCAACTCAATCAATTCACCATCGCTAAAATATCAAATTTTCAACGGAAATGAATGTGATTTAATATTAGAAAGTGTATACATCAGCGACAAATATCCAGTTGTTTATAATAAATACTATATACCAGCTGAGTTAAGTCAAATAATGATCAATGCATCTAAATAATTGAACCGATTTTTCAAGTTGATAATCAATTCATTTAAAGCAGTGTAATTTCTTTTGAAATGCGCTGTTTTTTGTTTATTAAAAAAATATATTGTTGTCCGATTTATTGTGTGCTATTATTTTCACTAATAAATTTTATACAAGTTTATATACAACTATACAACTTTTGGACAATCGAAATGATTTTGGAGGAGAGATATTATTGAGAACTGTTTATGTAAACGCTACCTTCTTTACTATGGATAAGGAAAATCAAATCTTTGAAAACGGTATGATGATCGTTGCAGATCAATTTATCTCTTACATCGGTCCGCATTCTCTAGATCGGATGGCAGATGCAGATCAAGTGGTCGATCTAGGTGGAAAATGGGTTCTGCCTGGCCTTGTGAATGTTCACTCGCATATTGTGATGACTCTCTTACGTGGCATAGGAGATGATATGTTGTTGAAGCCATGGTTGGAAACAAAAATCTGGCCGATTGAGGCTCAGTTTACAACAGAAATCGCTTCAGTAAGTGCCCAGCTTGGTATATTGGAGATGTTAAAATCGGGAACAACTACATTCTCAGATATGTTCAATCCGAATGGTATAGAACCGGGTGCTGTAATGCAAGCGATTGGCGAGACAGGGATTCGTGGGGCTTTTTCCTATACGATTTTTAGTTTTGGTACAGAAAAAGAACAGAGAGTGAATCTCATAGAAGCTGAGAGATTTTCCAAGAACTATAAGAGTTTTGCAAATGGTCGTTTAACAACTATGGTGGCACCTCATAGCCCATATGCTTGTACCCCAGAATCGATTGTAGAAAGCGTACGTATTGCTAAAGAGAATGATTTGATGGTGCACATTCATGTTTCGGAGACGGATTTTGAAGTTCTAGATATCAAAAAACGTTACGGGGTTAGTCCTGTCGAGCATCTTCGACTTTTAGGTCTTTTTGATCAGCCAACCGTGATGGCTCATGGTGTGGTACTCAATGACGAAGAACGGGCGATATTAAAGGAGTATGATGTCCGTGTTGCTCATAATCCTATCAGCAATTTGAAGCTGGGGTCAGGGATCGCTGATGTTGTTAGTCTTCTTGATGCCGGGATTAAAGTAGGGATTGCTACGGATGGCGTAGCTTCCAATAACAACTTTGATATGTTTGAGGAAACAAGAACCGCTGCATTGCTGCAAAAAGGTATTTATAAAGATGCAACTAAATTCCCTGCACAAACGGCGTTGGCCATGGCCACACGAATAGGGGCTGAAGCTATTGGCATGAGTCATACGGGTTCACTGGAAGCAGACAAAAAGGCGGATTTTATTACCATTTATCCTTATGATAAAGCTCACTTACAACCGCTTAGTGAGGCGTATTCTCATTTACTCTATGCTGTAAGCGGACGTGATGTATGTGATGTGTACATTGACGGCAGGATGATTGTGAAAGACGGTGGCTGCTTTACTATTGATGAGGAGAAAGTGATAGCCGAAGTTAATTTTCTGCAGGCAAGTCTTTCAAGATAAACTCAAGCACTTTTATGGGATCTCATAGTGTTCAATTTTTTTTATTTTTATTATTTGTCAGACATCTGACATTAATTTGAGAAGATAGCGAGATTCTAACGGATTTCAATTTAACTAAAGGAGAGGAAAACATGAAAATTAGTGAAAAAGTTCAACAAACAAAGGAATATTTACTTTCTCGAATTGATTAATCCCCATCCATAGGTTTAATCCTAGGATCAGGACTTGGGGTATTAGCGGCAGAAATCGAAAATCCAATGACTATTTCTTTTGAGGAAATTCCTCATTTTCCCGTTTCAACCGTGGCAGGCCATCAAGGACAGTTGGTAATCGGTGATTTAAAGGGAAAACGTGTCATTGCGATGCAGGGAAGATTTCACTATTATGAAGGGCACTCACTTGAGGCTGTTACATATCCGATCCGTGTCATGAGAGCAATTGGGGTCAAGCAAATCATTGTAACGAACGCAGCAGGCGGGATTAACCACTCCTTTAAGCCTGGTGATTTAATGATCATTCAGGATCATATTAATTTGACCTCGCAAAATCCTTTAATTGGTCCGAATGAAGAGGAGTTTGGAGAAAGGTTCCCGGACATGTCTGAAGCTTATTCGAAGAAATTGATTACTTTGACAAAGGAAGTAGCAGTTAAAGAGAAAATTGAAGTCGTTGAAGGTGTCTATGCTGGGGTACTTGGACCCAGTTATGAAACACCAGCTGAGATTAAGTTATTGGGAATACTCGGAGCGGACGCAGTCGGAATGTCAACTGTTCCTGAAGTAATCGTTGCCAGACATTCAGGAATAGAGGTACTTGGCGTTTCATGTATCAGTAATATGGCTGCGGGGATTTCCGAACAATCACTGACGCACAACGAAGTGATGGAAACAACTGAAAAGATCAAAGCTCAATTTTTGCAATTAGTTAAAGAAATCATTGCTGCAATGTAGAAGAACCGGTAATTTTAGAAAGCGGATGCAATAAGCTGGAAAGAGATGAATGTCGGGTTTACCTATAGGTAAACTTTCATTTATAAAAGAGAATCTACTAAATATGGTTATGCTTAAAAGTATAACGGGTGGGTAAGGGGTTTAAGATGGAGGAATGAAATTATGATTCAGTATCTTAATCGATATTTTCAATTGGAAGCACACGGGACAACGTTGAAAAGAGAGTTGACTGCAGGGGTAACTTCCTTTTTCACATGTGCATATATCATTTTAGTTAATCCCTTAATCCTAAAAGATGCGGGTATCTCACTAAGCATTGGTGTCATGGCAACGATCATTGTCTCTATTTTCGGCTGTTTGTTAATGGCTCTATGGGTTAATGCACCGATTAACATCATTCCAGGGATGGGTGTGAATGCCTTTTTCAGCTACACTATTGTTCAATCTCTAGGACTAACCTGGCAGCAGGGCTTAGCTGTAGTGATCATATCCGGATTGCTCTTTTTTCTAGCTAGTATCACTCCTTTAGGAAACAGGATATTAGCGACAGTCCCTGGCTCAATTAAAAACGGTATTACAGTAGGGATAGGTCTATTTCTCACATTTATTGGGCTCCAGAAAGGCGAAATCATTCAACCCAGTGAATCTACTTTTGTAGCACTAGGGGATTTTGGAAATCCTGTTACATTTTCAACATTATTAGGACTACTGATAACTTTAATATTGTTTGTCCGTAATTTTAAAGGAAGCTTATTGATTGGCATTTTCGTTACCAGTGTCCTGTCGTTTTTGCTGATCGGTAAGACAGAAATGATAGATAAGGAAGTAGATTTTCACGCTTACGGTCAGGTTTTTTATCAGGCTGAATTTGGCTTTCTTCAAATCTCTTTCTGGATCGCCGTTTTTTCCTTAACCATGATTGTTCTTTTTGAAAACATGGGGTTGCTAAGTGGGATGTTGACGGATATAAAAAAGTTTCCTCGTGCATACAAAGCAGTTGCGCTCTCTACGATTGCCTCGGGATTCTTTGGTACAAGCCCAACTATTGCCGCTGCTGAGAGTGCATCAGGAATTTCTGAAGGTGGGAAAACGGGTATTCCTCCTCTAGTAACAGCGATATTGTTTGGATTTGCTGCACTAGCGCTGCCGGTTATTCAGCTAATACCTGGGAATGCTGTTGCACCAGTTCTAATCATCATTGGGGCATTAATGATGAAAAGTGTGCAGAACATCTCCTTTAATAATTTTTCAGAAGGCTTTCCCGCATTTTTAATTATTGTCGGCATTCCTTTGACATCAAGCATCGCTGACGGTTTAGCTTTTGGATTTATCGTATATCCATTGATGAAGGCTGCGATCGGCCAGTGGAAACAAGTGTCCCCATTGATGTATGTAATTGCCGTGTTATTTTTGCTGAATATCATAGCTTCTTCTGCGTTAGTCCATTAGATATTTAATTTAGGTTTTTAAGAAGAAGCGTCACCAGAGGCAAAACAGGATAAAGGAGGCCTGGCTTTGCCTTCGTATACATTAATGGCACTCAATCGTTTACTCCGTTCTTTCATGATAATACCTTTCTTTTTCTCCTTTAACGCTTGGCTTTCCCACCGTTTTCGGGTTTGTTCTTCCGTAAGTCGATGGATAATGACTCTACTCGGCAACTTTTGGTACTGGCCAATGTAAACATCAGAAATCTCATAGGTTTGCCCTGGTTTTAATTGATGCATGATTTCTTCCATATCTAATTGAATATACTCGGTTTGCTTTTTGACCGTTCCATTTTTGAAGTATTCAGGATTAGGATTCCTTAGATCAATCCGAGTGTTTAATTTTAAACGAGAAATATAATAAGCCCCTTTCTCATCCATTTGATGGAGATCTTTCAGGTCAAAATATCCTAGATCGTGTATACATTAAATCACCTGTTTGTACCGTTTGTAAGCAAGTGGAACCGTAGGTTCTATCATTTTGTTTACCTGGTCCTGAGTGTACATGCAGGAATTGGCCACTGAGAAGATCATATTCTAATTGAATCTTTACGCGCTGTTTGGCTACTGCCTCCAGATCCTTGATAGGCTGAGGCAAACACATCGGAAGTTGAAAGGTCGTAGAATCCAAGATTCGTATTCGCTGAAACTGAGAAACATAATGATGAGGAAAAATCTGAGAGGTAGATAGCTTTTGAGTAAGCAAGGAAGTTAATATGTGTTGGAAGAGTCTGACAGCCGAAGGATTAAATCGTTGATTAAGTCCTTCAGGACTTATCAAGACTCCCGTTGAAGATTCTAGACAACTACATAACTGTGTCAAGGAAGTACTCGCTACTTTCTGGCTTAACCACACGCACAACGCTATTAAATCTTTAGCTTGGTACCTACTAGTCCTTTGAACAAAACCTACCTTTTTGGCCAGCTGTTGGAGAGCTTGTGGAGATAAAGACCGTTGTAATTCCTGTGAAAAGAGGGTAAGTTCGTCTGAAACCATCAAAAAACACCATCCTTTCCATCATGTTACAGTAAGAATAGCGTTTTATTCGTTTTGGGGGTAATGATTTGCCTTAGCTTGATGGGCAGGTGGTTCTACCCCTTTCTTAAATACCTACAGGACAACGAAAAAGAAAAGAAATTAAAAAAAACTCGCCTTATCACAGTTGTGAATCGGCGAGTGCTGTTGCATAGCAACCTAGGCGTGTTTCCCTTTACTCAATATTGACCGAAACCGGTTGTGTAGCTGTACCCTCTTTGAGAAAGGGGAGAAGGGACAGTAATCCTAGCCCCGCCAATATGAAACCAACCCACAGAGGGGACACCAATCCCCATCCCGCATCAATGGTCATTCCTCCAATCGAAGATCCAATCACCACACCCAAACTAATGATTGAACCGTGAATCGAGTTGACCAGTGTACTCGTATTGGCGGTTCTCATTACACGGGTCGCCATGGGGGGATTCATAGGGACACCGACAAACCCCAGTACAATCACTGCGATGATCGTGATGATCGGAACATCGGCAAATAAAGCAAAGGTAAAGAGAGAGACGGCGATCAGTATGAGTCCAACAAACATGGTTTGCATAGTGAATCGATCAGCCAAACGTCCTGTGATCATATTCCCGATCACCGTTGCTGCACCATACATGGATAGTAACACCGGAACCATCCCCGCAGAGAATCTGGTTACTTCCGTGAATATCGGAGTAAAATAGCTAAAGGCAGCAAAGGTAGCAGCAATAATCAAACCACTGGTGGTAAAGGCCGCCCATAGTCTGGGGTTTTTGAAAGCCGTGAACTCATCACGAAGACGAATTGATGCCGATTTTGGCAAATGCGGGAGAATCAACTGAACAATCACACCGGCAACCAATACTAAAACGACAACTGCCCAGAAACTAGTGCGCCAACCAAACTGCTGGCTGACCAGTGTGGCGATGGGTAACCCAATCACGGTGGCTACCATCAAGCCACCCAACACAATGGAGGAAGCACGTCCCAACAGCTGAGGTGAAACCAAACTAGCACAAATCGAAATCGATACCGCAAATCCAGCAGCAGAAGAAACCCCTGTAATAATGCGTGCAACCATCATCACCTCATAGGTAGTTGCCAGCGCCCCTATGATCTGTCCCGCAAGAAAGATCAAGGAAAGGGTTAAAAGCGCTTGTTTTCGAGGTAGTTTTAATAAACCAATGGTAAGGATGGGTCCCCCGATCACCATCCCTACGGCATAGGCAGAGATTAAATAGCCAATAGCCGGAATGGAAACATCAAATTCATTAGCAAGAGCCGGCATCATTCCTCCCACCATAAACTCTGATGTGGTCATCGCGAAAATCAATAATCCGAGCATATAAACAGCTTTAGGCATAAGAAAAAACTCCTTTTTTAATGATCATTACAAAATTATCGTTAAAAAAGCAAGAAGCTGATGTGAACGATCCGCCTCTGCATTTATAATCGTTTATGCTTTGGTTGTACTCAAACTAGACAATGTCCCCTCGATAATATCTAATAACAAATCTTGATCGTTGGCCACCTTTCCGAGAACGCGCAAACCATAGTAACTGCTGATAAACATCCGAGTGAGCTCCAACGGAGATCGGGTTGCAGGAATTTCTCCTGAGCGTTGACCCAGTACGATCAGATGACATATCGTCTGTTCCAAAAAGCGAACATGGTCATTGATCAAATCGGCCACTGCTGCGTCATGCCCTCCCCGCTCAGCAGCTGCATTGACCGCCATACAGCCTTGCCGATCGGCATCCTTAGTATCCAACTTATCCAACTGCATCGCCCACTCCATTAGTGAACGAAGCCGCTCTTTCACTGGACGATCGGAGCGCTCTAACAACGCTTTCTGCTCTTCGATCCCCAAATCTTGATAGCGTTTCAAAGCGGCTTTGTAAAGTTCGTACTTACTGCCAAAGGCATTGTATAAACTTCCACGACCGATGCCCGTTTGTTTGCATAATGCTTCAGCCGATGTGGCCTCATATCCATGCTTCCAAAATACCTCTATCGCAGCGTCAATCACGTCGGTGTTTTTGAATTCACGCGGTCTGCCACTCATCTGATCAAATCCCTCTCAATGTTTTTTGACTTTCACCATCTTGGATTTCTGATTTCCGATCTTATTATATTCATTTTATAACGATTAGTCAAGATTACTAACGATACAAAAATCGCCTTCTCCACCCTATGGGTGAACAAGGCGATTTTATCTTTCTAAATACCTCTTTAACAAATTCTATTTAATCTTTTTGTTGCCTTTTTTGCCTCAGCCAATTAAGCATTTTTTTATCATTGTTCTTATTTTGGCGCTTGTTCGCTTTCTTTATATAACGTGATAGGGTGGTATGAGCGATTCCAATTTTATTTGCAGCTTGTCGTATACTTACATCCAGGGAGTCAATCGTTTACTTCATTATCTTTGGTGAGAGGATTACTTCGTGGTCCTGATCAAAATCGAAAACTTGTTGTTCCGATTGATCGGCTGAAGAAAAGACTTTGTTCATCCCATCTTCTCTCGTTGAAGCAGTTTCATTGAATACCATCTTCGAACCCGGGTTCGTTTCATGTGATGGCAGGGTTTCATGACTCATTTGGTTCATTTGATCAATCATTTTTTGATTGATGTTTTGTGGTGTATTGAATAACAGTTTAAGAGTTTCATAGCAAATGAAGGGGAGGGTTTTAGAGTTTGAATTCATTTAAGAAGGTAGATTCTGACTGTCCCTATAACAGGTCCTGTCGAAAAAGAAAAGCGGACTATAGTCTTTCTCCTACCGATTCTTGTCGCAAATAAGGTGTTGAACAATTGCGTTTTACACCTTATTTGCGGCTTTTTAGTTATCAACATGTAAATGATTTGCTCTATTTAAATAAACAGGAAATACGTTGTGTTTGACTTGCAAGTATCCGGATGATCTCTCAATAATCGACATTCTCGCACAAAGAAATTAGGTGGTTAGTCCTATATAAATACTTGATTAGTGAAAAAAATGTAGAATTTTCGATTTTACTGAATGATTTCAAAGTAGGATAATGGATTACAAACGAATCCTAGGGAACATGCATACACTTTATAAATTAATTTTATTAACTAAGTTATGGGGGTGTGCTTACTTATTGCTTTTCTTCATTATGAATCAAGGAGGTAAAAAGTATTGAAGTTAATTAAAGGTTTATTTGTGCTCATTTTTCTTATGGTCCTTGTGATGCTAGGCAGCCATCCCGTTACCACTGCTGCACAAGAAGATGGCTCTACAGAGTGGAAGGGAACACCCGAAACGTTTGAAGTGAATCGGGAACCTGCAAGTGTCAAGACAATTCCATTCAATAATGAACGATCATCTGTCAAAGGGGATGTAGAGAGCTCCAGATATTTTAAATCTTTAAACGGTGATTGGAAGTTCAACTGGTCGGAGAACCCTAATGAACGGCCGAAGGATTTTTATAAAGAAAATTTCAATGATAAGGATTGGGCTACGATCCCGGTACCGAGCAACTGGCAGGTTCACGGATATGGGGAGATCATTTATTTGAACCAACGCCATCCGTGGCAGGGACATGGACGGATTGCTCCGCCGGAAGTACCCGTTGAACATAATGAGGTCGGGTCCTATCGTTATGAATTCACGGTACCAGGCAACTGGAAGGAACGAGAGACTTTCATCTCATTCCAGGGAGTAAAATCCGCATTTTACGTATGGGTGAACGGTGAAAAGGTGGGCTACAGCGAAGACAGCTTCACTCCTGCTGAATTCAACATCACGGATTATCTTAAGCCTGGAAGCAACACCCTAGCCGTTGAAGTATATCGATGGTCTGACGGTGCATGGTTGGAAAATCAGGATATGATCGATCTGAGCGGAATCTTCCGTGATGTGTACCTCTATTCCACCCCGGACGTACATCTCAATGATTTTAAAATCGAAACGGATCTGGATGAATCGTATGAGGATGCAACTTTGAAAATCAATGGGGATGTCGTTGATTATGCAAAGAAAAATAGATTAGAAGATTATACGGTCGAGGCCATGCTTTATGATCCAAATGATCAGGGAGTGTTCGATCAACCGGTTGAGCTCGAAGTCAACGGAAAAAATGAAAACGCTGTCAGTAAGGAGATTCCTGTAGAAAATCCTTTAAAATGGTCAGCAGAGAACCCTAACTTGTATACATTAGTCTACAACTTGAAGGATTCTTCAGGAAAAACGATCGAAACCCTCAGCAATAAAGTCGGTTTCCGGGAGATTGAACTGGATGACGGCCAGGTGAAGATCAATGGCAAGGCGATCGTCATCAAAGGGGTGAACCGACACGAGGTCCATCCCGACACAGGGTATACGATGTCTGAAGAACAATTAATTGAAGATATCAAGCTCATGAAAAAGTTCAATATCAATGCTGTTCGGACAGGGCATTATCCTTTCCATCCGAGGTTTTATGAGCTGGCAGATGAATATGGACTGTACATTCTTGATGAAGCGAATAATGAATCCCATGACATGCGGCCGTTCCCAGGGAACAACCCGAACTGGAGCAATGCGGTCTTCGATCGGATCAAAACGATAGTCGAGCGGGACAAGAACCATCCGTCCGTCATTTTCTGGTCAATGGGGAATGAAGTAGGTTCAGGTCAAGTATTCAAGGATGCATCAGAATGGATCAAGGATTATGACCCGACCCGCCTTCTCCATTTCCAGCAGGATAATGGTCTCGCAGATTTTACGAGTTATATGTACCCGAGTCTTTCGACGCTAGAAAATCACGGAAAATCCGGAAGTCTGAGCCCGTTGATCATGTGTGAATATGTCCACGCGATGGGGAACAGCGTCGGAAACATCAAAGAGTACTGGGAGTTGATCGACAAGTATCCGAACCTACAGGGTGGGTTCATCTGGGACTTTGTCGACCAGTCGTTGAGGCTGCCGGTTGATGGCGGTGTCGATGGACTGCCAATCCTCAGGGATTATACAGGAGACACCTTCTTTTCTTATGGAGGCGACTGGGGAGATTATGCCAATGACGGTATTTTCTTGATGAATGGACTGCTGAATCCGGACCGCACACCTCAGCCTGAACTCTATGATGTCAAAACGGTCTATCAAAATATCAAAGTGAAAGATACCGATCTGGAAAACAATCAAATTGAACTATGGAATGAAAACCTCTTCACAAACTTGAAGGAATTCGATGCAAAATGGACGTTGAAAGCAGATGGTGAGGTCCTTCAGGAAGGAAAGCTGGACATCGATCTTCCAGGGGGTGAGACAAAGGAAATCACGCTACCGATCGTGAAGCCGGAGTTGAAACCTGGAACAGAATACTGGCTGGACCTCAGCTTTACATTGCCAGAGGATACCTCATGGGCTGAAAAAGGGCATGAGGTTGCTCATCATCAATTCAAAATGCCATATGATGCTCCGGAAGCACCTGGATTTGATACGGAAAATATGCCAGCAATCGATGTAGATGAACAAGATGCGTCTGTGAAGGTCACAGGGGAATCCTTTGATATCACTTTTGACAAGCAACAGGGGACGATTACCTCTTTCAAACACAAAGGTGAAGAATTATTCAAACAAGGTCCGATGCCGAACTTCTGGCGCCCGCGGAACGATAATGATTTGATGAACGGCATGTTAAGCAGGAACGGACCTTGGCAATATGCGGGACGGGACATGGCCGTGAACGATATTTCAGTAAGGGAGATCAGTGATAAGGTCGTCCATATTCAGGTGGATGCTGCCCTCCCTGCAACAGGCGATTCCCAGTACAGGCTTGGCTACTTCATTTATGGCAGCGGAGAAGTGGTCGTCCGGAGCACCGTGAAACCGGACAATTCACTTTCTGAAATCCCTGCAGTCGGCATGGAGCTGATGCTGCCTGGAAAATTTGAAAATCTGACCTGGTATGGTCGCGGCATGCATGACACCTACTGGGACCGTAAAGACGGTGCACCTGTAGGGATTTATAACAGCACGGTGGACGAGCAGTTCTTCCATTATCCTCGCCCGCAGGAATCCGGTAACAAATCGGATGTCCGATGGGTGACATTGACGAACGATGATGGGTCCGGATTAATGGTAGGAGGGCTGCCTCAATTCGAATTTTCAGCTCTTCATTTTGCGGAGGACGACATCGAACAGGCTGCACATCCTTATGAACTGGAAAAGCTTGATGACATCGTATTGACCGTCAACCATAAGCAAATGGGTGTCTGGAATAGCTGGGGCGGCACGGCATTGCCTCAATATATGCTTTACGCCGATCAGACGTATTCGTATAACTACACGTTGAAGCCGATCGAGACTGGCCAATCGGCAATGGAATTAAGCAAACAACAGATCGACCTAGAATTGCTGAAGGACATCAAGGTCAATGGTGAATCCCTTGAAAAGTTCCACTCGGATATCACCAACTATAAGAAGACGTTCTCAGCAGCCGTGGAGCAGTCTGTCCCTGAAGTGGAAGTCGTACCAGCACGGGATGACCTCACAATCGAAATCGAGGAAGCTGAACAGCTGCCTGGTGAAACGAAAATCCATGTATCGACTGCCGATGGATTCTTGAGCGAAACCTACACAATCGAGTTCGAGCCCGTCTCCTATCTCCATCTGAGTGATATCAACTGGGAGTCAGCGACGACCGGATGGGGCACAGTCAATAAAGACCAATCCGTCGCAGGCCCTAAGATCACGCTGATGGGCGAAAACGGACCTGTCATCTATGACAAGGGACTCGGGATCCATGCCAACTCTGAAATCGTCTATGACCTTTCAGAATGGGATTTCGATTTGTTTGAAACCTATGTCGGAGTCGAGCAGCACGCTGATCGGGATGGCCGCTTCTTCCAATTCGAGGTGTGGCTGGATGGCGAGAAAGTCTATGAAACTGAAAGGATGAAACGGAGCACACCGGCACAATTCATCAGCCTGGATATCCGGGGAAAAGAAGAGTTGAAGCTGGTCATGAAGGAAGCTGGCGACGGCATCGGGCATGGTCACGGTGCTTGGGCAGACGCGAAATTGACGGTTGAAGAACAAGAAACAGAAGCAACCCTGGAAAATGCCCAGCTAGAATTATCGCCTGTAGAGATCAAGCCTGGGGAATTGACCGAGATGATCGTCACCGGAAAAATGAGTGACGGAAAGCCTTTGGATCTTGCTGAGGCGAGTGTAGAGTACTTCAGCAGCGAACCTGAATTGGTAAGTTTCGACACCCAGTATGAAAACAAACTTTTATATTTGGAAACCGATGTAGGAGATGTCGAATCGATTGATGTATGGGCTGAAGTGACGGTAGATGACAAGACGGTGAAAACCGATCCAGCTCAACTCAAAATCGTACACTGAACCCTAAATATGAGGGGGCTGCCTCTTAAGCAGCCCCATATAGTATAGATTTTTAAGACGAAATCTTTCTGGGAGGATAAGATGAGGAAAAAATCTTTTTCAAATTTCTTTTCAGTTTTTTTATGTTTCAGCTTGTTGATCCCGATGTTTTCATTTTCCGGCGGGCAGATCGCTTCGGCTGAGGAAGACACCGGGACCGATTTCTATACATCCTTTGAAGAAGGTGATCCTTTGACCTGGGAAAATACGGTTGAAACCGATCCTTCCGGGGACGAAAAATCTTCCGGAGTGACTGGGCACGTTCCTTACGATACGATCCAGGGGGATATCACGGATCAGGTGGAGGAAGTGACGGCGAGCGCAAACAATCCCCCAAATGAAATCGAAGCCAACTTGATCGATCGGAGCGCCCAGACGAAATGGCTTGCTTTCGAACCAACGGCATGGCTTCAATTCAAGTTCCCTGAACCAGTCAACCTCGTAAAATACGCCTTTACATCAGCGAATGACGCACAGGGCAGGGACCCGAAAAATTGGAAGCTTTATGGCTCCAAGGACGGCGAAGAGTGGACAGAAATCGACAGCCGGACAGACGAAAGTTTTGAAAAACGTTTTGAACGTAAGGTCTATGAATTCGAGAATGAAAACAGCTACACCTATTACAAATTCGATATCACGGAAAATGCTGGCGACGGACTAACACAGCTGGCGGAAATCGCCTTGTCAAACGGGATCGATGCCCCACCGCCAGAATCTTCTGATCATATGACAACGGAACTGGGAGAGGGGCCTTCGAACAGTTACACTGGAAAGACGAACGTCGGCTGGACGGGGAAGAAGGCGTTGACATATGAAGGAAAGCATGACGCGGATGGACGGGCTTATTCCTACAATAAAATCGTCGATGTCAACATCAAGGTTGAACCGGAAACCGTCCTTTCCTATATGATCCACCCGCAATTCGCTGACAAGGACCACTTGGATTATTCCAGCACGTATGTGTCTGTCGATCTTGCATTCACAGATGGTACCTATCTGACCGATCTCGATGCACACGACCAGCACGGCGTAAAATTGAACCCGCAGGCGCAAGGGGAATCGAAAACCCTATATCCGAACCAGTGGAACGTCAAACGTGCTTCCATCGGTGAGGTGGCAGAAGGGAAGACGATCGATCGGATCCTTGTGGCCTATGATAAAAGTGAAGGACCTGGTGTTTTCAAAGGATCGATCGACGATATCAAAATCGATGACAATCCTGACAAAGAAACATATGGAAGCCCGGTGGATTATGTCAATATCCTGCGCGGGACCAATTCCAATTCGACTTTTTCAAGAGGGAACAATTTTCCTGCCGTCGCGGTGCCTCATGGATTCAACTTCTGGGCTCCGGTGACGAATGCGGGTACGACGAGTTGGCTGTATAGCTACCAGCAATCGAACAACGACGATAATCTACCGGAAATTCAGGCATTTTCATTGAGCCATGAAACAAGCCCGTGGATGGGGGACCGTCAGACGTTCCAAGTGATGCCTTCTGCTTCGACGGCGGATGAGCCATCAGCGGACCGTAAAGAGCGGGCGCTCGCGTTCAAGCATAAGAATGAAACCGCGAAACCCCATTATTATGGCGTGACATTTGAAAATGGGATCAAGACGGAGATGACACCGACAAACCGGGCGGCCATGTTCCGATTCACCTTTACTGGAAATTCATCGAACCTCATCTTTGATAATGTAAACAATAATGGCGGACTTACGCTGAACCCGGGCAACCAGAGCCTTTCTGGTTTTACAGATGTGCGGAGCGGTCTTTCTGCAGGGGCGACAAGGATGTTCGTCTATGCGGAGTTTGACGAGCCAGTCATTGATAGCGGCAAATTGACGGGTGAGGACAGGGATAATGTGTCCGGATTTTTCCGCTTTGATACGTCTGGTGACGATAAAACCGTGACAATGAAAGTCGCGACTTCATTGCTGAGCGTCGACCAGGCTAAAAAGAACTTGACTCAGGATATTAAAGAAGACGACCAATTTGAAGATCTGAAAAAACGTACCGGAGGACTTTGGAATGACAAGTTGGGCATCATCGAAGTCGAAGGTGCAAGCAAAGAGGAGCTTGTAACCCTTTATTCCAACATGTATCGCCTGTTCCTGTATCCGAACATCGGGTATGAAAACACAGGGACAGAAGATGCTCCCGAATACAAGTACGCGAGTCCTTTTTCAGAGCCTGCTGGTAAAAACACACCTACCATAACAGGGGCCAATATCGTAGAAGGGAAACCTTACATCAATAACGGTTTCTGGGATACGTATCGGACATCCTGGCCAGCCTATACCTTATTCACCCCGACCCAGGCAGGTGAAATGATCGACGGGTTCGTCCAGCAGTATAAGGATGGCGGCTGGATCTCCAGATGGTCCTCTCCTGGCTATGCCAACTTGATGGTTGGAACGAGCTCGGATGTCGCTTTTGCAGATGCGTATTTAAAGGGTGTCCGTAATTTTGATATCGAGGCATTCTATGATTCTGCACTTAAAAATGCGGCGGTTGCCAGCGAGGATGCAAGTGTCGGCCGAAAAGGATTGGGGACATCCATTTTCGACGGGTATACAAGCAACACTACAGGTGAAGGCATGTCATGGGCGATGGACGGTTATATCAATGATTTCGCTATTGCGAATATGGCAAAAGCACTTTCTAAAAAAGATCCGTCCAATGAACAGTTGAAGACGGATTACGAATACTATATCAACCGGGCGAAAAATTACGTAAACATGTTCAATCCGGATGTCGAATTCTTCATGGGAAAAGAGCCTACGGGTGAATGGCGCTCAACGCCTGAAAATTATGATCCTGAGGAATGGGGCGGCGATTATACGGAAACGAACGCCTGGAACATGGCCTTCCATGTCCCTCAGGATGGACAGGGGTTCGCAAATCTCTATGGAGGCAGAGATGGACTAGCTAAAAAGCTTGATCAATTCTTCTCCACCCCTGAAACAGCACTGCATCCTGGCCATTACGGCGGCGTCATCCATGAAATGCGCGAGGCGAGGGACGTGAGGATGGGCATGTATGGACACAGCAACCAACCTTCCCATCATATTCCGTATATGTATAATTACGCAAGCCAACCGTGGAAAACACAGGAAAAGGTACGTGAAGTCCTGTCACGCCTTTACCTCGGCAGTGAAATCGGACAGGGTTATCCAGGTGATGAGGATAACGGCGAAATGTCGGCATGGTACCTCTTCAGTGCTGCCGGATTCTATCCGCTCCAGATGGGGCATTCGGAGTATGCGGTCGGCGCACCGTATTTCGAGAAAATGACGATCCATCTTGAAAATGGGAAAGACATCGTCATCCGGGCACCGGAAGTAAGCGACAAGAACAAATATGTGCAAAGCCTGAAAGTCAATGGCAAGCCATATGATAAGCTCTCCATTCCGCATGACGTCCTGGCAGAAGGCGCCACATTGGATTTCGAGATGGGGTCGGAACCATCAGAATGGGGGACGTCGGATGATGCATTGCCAATATCCATCACAGACACTTCCACCGACGGTTCAACTCTTTTACCGGATCCGATGGAAGATCTGACCAATCAAGCGGAAGGAACCTCGATCCATAGTGATGAAGGTGTGGCCAATGCGCTATTTGACAATTCCTCTCGTACGGGTCTAACTTTCGAGAGCGAGCGTCCATGGATCCAGTATCATTTTGAGGATCAGTCGGGAAAAGCGCTCATGTACACGCTCACGTCTAGTGATGACAAAAAGCAAGATCCGAAAAGCTGGGTGCTGATCGGATCGAACGATGGAAACGACTGGACCATCGTTGACGAACGGACGGATGAGGACTTCAAATGGCGGAAATTCACCAAACCTTTTGAAATCATAAACCCTGGCGAATATGCGTATTACCGCTTGATCGTCAAGGATAACCAGGGAGCTTCTTCTACTTCATTAGCGGAGATCGAACTTCTCGGCTTCGACGATATCAACGAAACATTCAAGGATTTCGAGGGCATCTATCAATCGTTCGTTGAAGATGGCAAGATCGAAGGGCCATTGAAAAAGCAGCTTGATGAGAAATTGAAGCAGATCGGGGACCATCTTGAAAAAGAAAACATCGATCAGGCAGTGAAGCATTCGGAAGATTTCTTGAAGCTAATGAACAAAAAGAAGCAGGGCCGTATTACCAAGGATGCGAAAGCACAGTTGAATGCAGACGGCAACGCACTGATCGAATGCATCACCCGGTTCGGTAAAAGTGGACAAAAGGGGGACTGGGCTTACGAAGGGGAAGTCCCACAAGTACCGGTCTTCGAACTATCGAACCTTGTGACGGATCAGGTCGACCCTGGAGAAGATGCCACTGTGTCGGCTGACGTGTCCAATATCGGTTCGATGGAAGGCGAAAAACAACTCGATTTTTATTTTGAAGGTGAACTGGTCGAATCGAAGAAAGTCCAGCTTGAAGCAGGGACCAGTGAAACGGTGTCCTTTACAGTGGAAGATGTGGCGCTCGGCATCCATAAAGTGAAGCTGAATGATCTGACGGGAACGCTGAAGGCACTGTACCGTGATGAACCCGTCCTGTCCTTGAAGTTCGATGAAGAGGTTGATGGTACGGTAAAAGATCATTCACCATATGGACTTGATGGCGAACTGTCCGGAAATGCCGCCCTTGCAGATGGGAAGTTCGGCAAAGGGGTCAAACTGGATGGCGGATGGATTGAAGTACCGTCCAACGAGCTGTTGAATGGCGGGGATGAACTGACGATCGGCCTGTGGGTCAATCTTGAAGATCCTGAGTCGGATCAAAAGATCATCGGTAAGACGAACATCGGCGATGGATATGTGCTTGGCGTCAATAAAGGCCTTTACCCGGAACTCTGGGCTGAGAATGGACGCTATTCCTTCACTCAGGGTGAAATTCCAGCTGGGGAATGGGCATATTTGGCGATGACCTGGAAAAAGGATGGACGGATCATAGGCTATGTGAATGGAACAGAGGTCGCCAATGTACCAGCAGGACCGGCTTCAATCAAGCCGAATGACAACCCATTGATTATTGGCGGCGCCCCATGGAACCCTGAGTCACTCCAGATGAAAGGCTTGGTCGATGAAGTCAATGTGTATAAAGAAGCACTGAACGCCGAACAGATCGAGAAACTCTATAAAGAAAACACGATTAAGTAGATTGATAGTTTTGGACTGCCACAGCGTGATGTTGCTGTGGTATTTTTTTGTCAATCCAATCTGATATCGCTTCATCGACCTAAAACTAATCCGTCATTCCGATATTCAACATTATTCTATATATCTTCTTTGGTCTTCCTCGTAGTTTTTGCTGCTTTTTATATACAACCTCGGCTTTACCGGCTTCCTCCAATTTATTCAAAATCCGATTCGTGCTGCGTGTCGAAACACCTAAATAAGCAGCTAAATCATCCGCAGAAAATTCATTCGTGTGGCTTTTTTGCATTGTTGCCAGTATTTTTTTGATTTTTAGCGAAGCTACTCCTGTTTGCTGACTCAACTTCTCGATTTCAGGATCCAAGCTGTGTGACACAGTTAAACAATTGCTCTCTCCCAAAGGACCGATAATTTGTTCATCCTCCGTAATGATGAATGAAGCTTGTTCTTCACGGTCTTCTGACAACTGGCTGGCAAGGAATGCGTTCGTCCTGGCAACATCAATCGTATTTCCGATGCCCCAGCCTATGTTGAATGAAAACGGTAGTTCCTGTTTTATGAATTCGTAAAGTGAACAGCTGGTGAAATTATTAGTGATTCCCTTCAAATCCCCATATGATGTAATGATATCGAAATGATTCAGGTTTTTTTGAATGATGAAGGAATACTCACCGCTTTCAATGTATTCCAGCAGTGCTTTGTTCATTTTGATCCGTTGTAATTCCAAGTGATTATTGTTGGGTGACTCTTCCGTTTTTCTAATCGAAACATTCCCCATTACTATCTGACTGTCTGACAGTCGAATCAGATCGATCTCTTTAATGAGTTGATGGAACTTTTCAAGCATGGACTCCGCTGAGGGGAACATGACGATGTGGTTGATACCGTAGTCAGCCAGCTTTTCCGTCAGGCCGGAGGTCCTGGTGAAAGACAGGTCTATTTTTCCCGCATCCCACAACGTTTGATGCCTTTCGAACATCTCTTCATAAATCGTATCCGATTTGTAATCTTCGAGTGATTCACCAAAATAATAAGGAAATTGTTGTTCATTCAGGAAATCGTCCAATCCTAGGTAGTGATTATCCTTAAAAATGAAATCAATCAACGTTCTAGAAAAATCAAACTGACGTTCTTGAACCATCACTTTACAGATCGTTTTATAAAAATCCTCTTGGCCCACATCGAAATAAAGCGTAGGGACAGGAAAGGTGCCGTATTCTTTTTCAACTAAAACATAAGGCAATTGGCCACTAAAAATCATTCCGTCAAAAAAAAGATGGTTTTTCAAATAAAGAGGTTTGATTTCAGAGGGATGAGCGTAACTCATATAAAAAAGCTCACATTGATCATTTACGAAGGGTTCGATTTTTTTTATCCATTTCAACGATTGTTTTGAAGCTATGACACCGATTCTATACATAGCCGATATCTCCTTTCATGCATCACACTAATTATATTAACAAATAAAGGGAGAAGGAAATATTCCGAAAACTGTTGCAATTCCAACAACTACTATATTACACTTATTTACGACATGTCAAAAAGGTGGCCAAAAAGTCGACTAAATAAACATTAAAGGCTTTATAGGTAAATTAATGTAAAAATTTATCGAATATTCTGTATTATTCTGCTTAAGGAGGAGTACAATGGCTAGCAACTTTACAAAAACATATCTGGTAGAAAATAAAGAACTCTTCGAAAGAATCAGTGAGTACGTATACTATCATCCGGAAACTAGATTTGAAGAATATTCCTCCGCCGAGTTCTTAGCCTCAGAGTGTGAAAAAGCAGGATTTCAGGTTGAACGAAATGCGGGAAACATTGAAACTGCGTTCATCGCATCTTATGGCAGTGGATCTCCTGTAATCGGGTTCCTTGGAGAATTCGATGCACTGTCCGGCTTAGGGCAGGAGCCTAACAAAACATCCTATGAGCGGACAGAGAAAAATGTCGGTCACGGATGCGGGCACAACCTGCTGGGAACTGGCGCCTTTGCGGCAGCATACGCTACCAAAAAATTCTTAGAAGAAAACGATCTCCCAGGTACCGTCAAGTTTTTTGGATGTCCTGGTGAAGAGGGAGGATCCGGAAAGACATTCATGGTCCGGGAAGGTGTTTTTGATGGAGTGGACGTGGCGCTGACTTGGCATCCATCCCCGGCAAACAGCATCATGAGTCATTCCAGTCTAGCAAACTATCAAGTTTATTTCAGATTCAAAGGATTATCCTCCCATGCAGCAAACTCGCCACACCTCGGGCGAAGTGCACTGGACGCGGTCGAGCTTATGAATGTAGGAGTCAACTATCTTCGTGAGCATGTCATACCAGAAGCACGGATGCACTATGCAATTACCAATACTGGGGGTATTTCCCCGAACGTTGTACAGTCAGAGGCCGAGGTACTTTATTTAATCCGATCACCAAAGGTTAAGCAGGTTGATGAAATTTATAAACGGGTTTGTAAAATAGCTGAAGGTGCCGCACTGATGACAGAAACACAACTGACAATTGAGTTCGACAAAGCATGTTCCAACTATATTCCAAACCGCAGTTTAGAAAAGATTTTGTATGAAAACCTGCTAGAAACTGGTATCGAAAATCCGAGCGAGGATGAAATCACTTTTGCTGAAAAACTTTGGTCAACCCTATCAGAAGGGGAAAAGGACAGTTATTTGGATATTTTGAAAGGGTTTGGTTACAAAGGGGACGGAAGTGAATTTGAAGGAAAATTCCTTGCTGATACCATCTCGCCCTATGAACCGACAAATGAGATTTTTCCGGGATCAACTGATGTATCCGATGTAAGCTGGGTAGTTCCGACAGCCCAATTGACAGCATCGACTTCAGCATTGGGAACACCGTTGCACACTTGGCAGATGACGACACAAGGCATCAGCAGCTACGCACATAAAGGGATGTTACGGGCGGCAGAAGCAATGGCGCTTACTGCAGTTAGAGTGCTTACCAACAAGGAAGACCTGGAATCTATTAAACAGGAATTTAATGCATTCAGAGAAAAAAATCCATATTCATGTCCGATTCCTGAAGATGTCAAGCCTTCCAAATTAACGCAAAGATAATATTAATAACAGAAAAGTGAGGGGAGACGAGTGGAAAATACAAAGAACAAACAGGGGATTGCGCAGAAATTCCTTAACGGGATTGAAATAGCCGGTAATAAACTTCCAGATCCGTTTATTTTGTTTGCTGCGTTGGCTATCCTCGTCATTATTGTTTCGGCTATCTTCAATATGTTTGGTGCGACAGTCATACACCCAGGTACAGGGGAAGAGCTGCCGGTTAAAAGTCTAGCATCTGGAGAGGGTCTGCAGTTTATCTTAACGTCGATGCTCGACAACTTTACCGGATTTGCACCGTTAGGTCTGGTACTGGCAATGATGCTTGGTATCGGGCTTGCAGAAAAAGTTGGAATGCTCGATTATGTAATCAAGAAAACGATTTTGAAATCGCCGCCAGCGTTAATCACGTACACCGTAATTTTTGTTGGTATCATGGGTAACATTGCATCCGATGCAGCGATGGTTCTAGTTCCGCCACTGGCAGCGATGGTATTTTACAAAGTAGGACGTAATCCGATCGCTGGTTTGGTAGCGGGGTACGCAGCAGCTGGTGCTGGTTTTACGGCAAACCTTTTGATTGCTGGTACAGATGCGTTACTTGCAGGTATTTCGACGGAAGCAGCCCAAATCATCAATGAGGATATTGTCGTTACCCCTGTCGATAACTGGTACTTCAATATTGTTTCTGTGTTTGTTCTTACCGTTGTTGGTGGCCTTGTTACAAACAAATTCATCGAACCGCGGCTTGGCGAATATAAGGGTGAAGAGGTCGAGGAAGCTGTAGCAGAAGACCCTCTAAAAGCAGGTAAGGCTTTACGAAATGCAGTGATTGCAGGGGGAGTATATTGGGCCATTATCCTGGTGACGATCTTTTTACCAGATAGTCCTTTGCGTAATGAGGAGGGCGGCATCATCCCATCCCCATTCCTTGATGGTATTGTGCCTATCATTCTCTTCTTCTTTATCACAATCGGTGTTACGTACGGTATTTCCGTTGGAAACATCAAGACAAGTAAAGATGTAGGGAAATTCATGGCTGAGTCGATGAAAGATATGTCAAGTTACATTGTTCTGATCTTTGCGATTGCTCAATTTATCGCATATTTCAGCTGGTCTAATATTGCAACATGGGTTGCAGTAAATGGTGCTGAAGTTCTGAAAGATATTGAATTTACGGGTATGGGACTGATCATAAGTTATATCATCTTTACTGCATTAATGAATTTCCTGATCACTTCAGGGTCTGCGAAGTGGGCGCTTGAAGCACCTGTGTTCATACCGATGTTCATGCAGCTTGGCTATCACCCTGCATTTACACAAGTGGCATACCGGGTTGCGGATTCATCGACCAATATCGTTACACCTTTGATGCCGTACATGGTCATCGCGTTGTCATTCATGCAGAAATATGATAAGAAAGCGGGTATCGGAACATTTATTTCGTTAATGCTCCCTTACTCTATATGTTTCTTGTTGACATGGATCGTACTGATAATGATTTTCTGCTTCTTAGGAATACCGTTTGGTCCAGGGATCGATCCATTCTTGTAATAGGATACTAGGAGTGAATAGATGATGAGTAATTTGGAAAAAAAGCTGATCAAATGGCGTCGTGATTTTCACCGTCATCCGGAAACAGGTTTTCTAGAAATGCGTACAGCTTCCATTGTGGCGTCCATTCTTGACCAGCTGGGATTTCAACTCGAAATGGGAATACAAGTCATGTCCCCTGAGTATTGTATGGGTAAGCCGGATTACGAAGAGACGAAAGCACATTACCAATGGGCACTCGAAAATGGGGCGAATAAAGATTATATTAAACACTTTTCAGAAGGCTATACAGGAATTGTCGCTACAATGGATACAAAAAAAGAAGGCCCGACGATCGCCTTCCGAATCGATATGGATGCACTGGATATCCATGAATCGGAAGCAGACAGCCACTTCCCGAAAAAGGAAGGGTTCAGGTCGACGGTTCCAAACAAAATGCATGCCTGTGCACACGATGGACATACAGCAATCGGCCTTGGTCTTGCAACGTTGATCTCCGAAAACAAATCGAGCTTAAAGGGTAAAATCAAATTGATTTTTCAGCCTGCCGAGGAAGGCACTCGCGGTGCACGGTCAATGGTCGAAGCTAAAGTTGTCGATGATGTTGATTACTTTATTGCGACTCATCTTGGGACAGGCGTACCTGATGGCCATTTTATTGCATCGAATAACGGCTTCCTGGCAACCTCGAAGCTTGATGTCACGTTCCAAGGGGTGGCCTCTCATGCGGGCGGAAAACCTGAAGAGGGAAGAAATGCCCTACTGGCGGCTGCCTCAGCAGCATTGAACGTTTATGCCGTTCCTCGCCATTCAGAAGGCTCGACACGAATCAATGTTGGTGAATTGCATGCTGGTTCCGGACGTAATATCATTGCTGACAAGGCTTCTCTCAAGGTTGAAACACGGGGGGAGAACACTGAAATCAACCAATTCGTGAAAAACCAGGTGGAAGCAATTATCGCGGGGTCTGCTCAAATGTATCAGGTAGATTACGAGATCAAGACTGTAGGTGAAGGAGTAAGCACCCAGGGTTCGAAAGAATTGGCAGAGGTATTGTGTGCATGTGCAGAAGAGTCCCCTGCTATTGAGGCAAGCATGCTCGAAGATAATACATCGGCCGGTTCCGAGGATGCAACCTTCTTTATGGAACGGGTTAAACAGAATGGCGGGCAAGCAACCTACTGTATCTTCGGAACGGAACTACCTGCGGGTCATCATAATGAGAAGTTTGATATTAACGAAGAGACATTGCTGTCTGCAGTCAACCTGCTGTTTGATTCAATCAAAAAACTAAGTTGAATTAAGGAAGAAATAGAATCCCTATCTGGTAGAGGTTCTTGGTGCACGATCAGCCACTTGAAGTAGATGTTTTCTTCAAGTGGCTTTTCGATTTACCTTCTCTTTTTTCTTCTCATATAAGACATTTGTTTGGAAACATCTACTGCAGCTATTTTAGTGGTCTTAATCAAAGATGAGGTGCTCTGCTGATTGATGCGTGAGGTGGACCAGCAATACTGACAGAAGAAATGATGGAGGTATCTTTTATCGGTGCGGCGATGTACGAGACCCGATATGCATTTCCTCTACGCTCAGTACGTAACCTTGAAGACGGATCGTATTGAGACTCCCACGGCTAAAGCCGCAAGCCCTACACCTTCCGGTGTGAGGGGTGGGATTCTTGAATGACTAAGCGTTCGCAGTCCATTTCTGTTTTGAACAGCCTCCAAGATGAGGGTATCTCATTACCCCGCCCCATGCAGTTAAAATGTACCCACATGGGCGGCATACCTATTACCAGTATGCTAGGCTACTAAACCCGAAATCGCTTTCGATATATTAATGGCTCCATTGAGGTCAGCATGACAGCTGTAGCCACATTCTCTACATTGAAAATTGAGACCGTTTCGATTTTCTTTCGCTTGATGACCACATTTGCAAATTTGACTGGTGTATTCTGGATTCACCAATTCAAAACGGATCCCTATCATCTCAGCTTTGTATTTGATGAACTCTTTAAGTTGGTAGAACGACCATGAATGCAGGCTCCTACCTTGGTCGTTTTTCTTTGATTTGGTAGTATTTCGAATATCCGTCAAGTCTTCCATGCGAATCACTCCAACACCGTTGGCGAGTGCAAGGTTAACGATTTGACGGCTGATTTTATGGTTCTGGTCTTTCATCCAACGAGACTCTTTGCCTTTGGAATTCTTAATGGCTTGTAGTTTTTTCGCTTTTCCTAGTCTCCTTCTTCTTGCCGAGAAGTGTCTACGAGTATATGCGACTTTTGAGCCTTTAAAGAAGAAAGACTTTGTTCCAATACTGGCAACTGCGAGATATCGAAGTCCCAAGTCAATCCCCATGACTTTTTTACCTTGTGATGATTCCACATTCCAAGTGATTGAAATGGCAAGATACCATTTCTTTTTCTTTTGATAAAGCTTTCCAGTCCCTATCTTTACGCTTCCACTGATCATTTGATCAAGCCACTTTATTTGAAATGGTTTTGCTATTACTGGAACCCCTATACGTTTTGCAAGTGTAGGAAAAGAAACGGTGTATAATTTGAAGTGACCCCTGTCAAGTAGACAGAAATTAAAAAGCATTTTTAAGCAGCCTGAGCTCTATAATTATAGGGACTCAGGTTGTTTAATTTCTTTTGAAATCTCTGGTGATTATAAAATCGTATGTATTGGTGGACGGCAAACTTAACCTCTTCAGAGGTTCGGAAAGAGTATAAGTGAAAACATTCTGTTTTAAAATGGCTAAAAAAGTTCTCCATACAAGCATTATCCCAACAGTTTCCTTTTCGAGACATACTCGCTTTCATTTTGTATTTTTTAAGCAGTTGGTTATATTGTTTTGAGGTGTACTGGAATCCCTGATCGCTATGAAGGATAATTCCTTTTACACTCCGTTTTCTTCTTGCCTTTTTTACTGTATCCATTACTAGTTGAAGGTCGTTTCTTTGACTGATTTTATATGCGATGATTTCGTTATTGTATAAGTCTTTAATAGCCGATAAATACAATCTTTGTCCATTAAAAATTAAGTATGTAATGTCTGTTACCCATTTTTCATTTGGCTTAGAGGCTTTAAAATCTCGGTTCAAATGGTTTTCTGAGATGGCATAAGCTTCCTTCTTTCCGTAGTAGGGCCGTTTTCTTCTTATGATGGCTTTTATTCCCAATTCACCCATCAAGCGTTGAACCCGTTTATGATTCATATGTAAATTGTGTACCGACTTAAGCCAGACATGTATCCTTCTATAACCATAAATCCCCTTGAGCTTTGTGTGACACTTTATGATTAACTTCTTGATTTTATCATCCTCTAACTGTTTAGAAGAGGGGGCTTCCTGACGCTTTAACCACTTGTAATATCCGCCCCTTGATACCCCTGCAAGTTCACATAGAAGTTGGACAGGGTATTGTTTCTTGGACATATCTTGAATCACTTTATACTTAGTACCTGTTGATACGGCTTCCATACCCCCTTTTACTTCCCTAAGAACTTTTTTAACATTTCATTCTCGGCTTCTAATCGTTTGATTTTCTCTTCTGGATCCTCAGGACGGGTTCTTGGTCTGCCTTTCCCAGGTCCTTTTGCTTTCCCGCGCTTTTCCTCGAGACCCTTTATTCCTTCTGCCTCAAAGTGTTGAACCCAACGACGTACAACTGAACTAGAAATACCTACTTCCTTCGCAACCGTATCGTAGCCCATACCATCTTTAATATATAGATCCACTACTTTTTTCTTAAATGCAACATCATATGATTGTCTCATTTTCCCCATAGAAAAATCCCCTCCATAATAGACAGATTAATGTGCTTTCTTTTTTCTGTCTACTATGTGGGGATCATATCAATTTACTCTTCTTTTCTATTTTTAAGTTTTGATTATTAAAGCAGCACCACATTTTACGGAAGGTCTTTGCTTTCTGATTTTTCTTTTGAAATTTTACTTCTCTAATGGTTTGATTAATGACTGCGGATGGAAATTTCTCTGCTGAAAACTCCTTAAAGATTCGACTGGTTGCCTGATTTATGTCTGGATGAAGCAATAACCAGTTCGCAAATCCTGTATTTGTCTCTGCCATTCGTTTATACATCTGTTGTTTGGCAAGAGTCGGTTTATGTAGCTCTAAGCGTAGCGTGATTGTCGGCATATATTCACCCCCATTTCTTTAAAATTTTGTTGGAATAGATCTCATGAGATGTATTTTCTATAAAGTCATGTAGAGTTTGGTCGATTTCGATTTCCAAATCTTCGTTTAATTCGTTTCCATCTTCATCATATAGCTGGAAGTGTTCGTGTTTCCATTCATGAAACTTGTCTTGCAACAAGTCCATTAAGTGTGATTTCCTGTTTATCCAAAACGCTCACCCCCTTGTTTTTTGTTGTTCAACATAACGCTTAATGGTTGCACTCGATACATTTCCTGCGGTCGATACAAAATAGGAACGTGTCCAAAGACTCGGCAGATGTTGAAGATGAGGAAATTCCTCTCTTAACTTTCTAGAAGTCACTCCTTTGATTTTTGCCATAATATCAGCAGGACTAAGTGTTGGTAGTGTGTTTAGGAACATGTGGGTATGGTCTTTGTCGCACTCTAAAGCAACAATGACAATTTCTAATTCTTCACATATTTCCTGTACTAACTGTTTAAATCGTTCCTCTACATCAGTACGGAGAAATATTTTCCTTCTGTATCGAGGACAAAAAACGAAATGATAGTTGATTAATGATACGGTTTTGTTTGTTCTTCTGTATTCGTTCATATTCACAATGTATCAGTTTTGTTTATAAACTACAACAGTTATACAACAAAAAGAGAGTGAAATTTTCGGATACTTGAAGTACCACAAAACCTTTCCGATTTTAGCGGTGCTCCGTATCCGTTCTCACTCTCATCCCATCCCTAAAGGCGGGCTATGCCCTGCATGGGCTTTCCCGTTCGGAAAATCTGTAAAGATGGCTAATGAAGTTCTTGAAAAGATACGGAAAGCAAATGATGGGAGCGGAATCCAAGTCATTTTCTGTATTTTGAGAAAATTTGTGCTAAACTATGATAAACAATTCTTAGGTGGAATGCACAATGAGTAGAATGATCGTCGGCGTCTTCATAGTCCTTTTTGTAACCGCTTTCTCCTACTTTGTCTATTTTTCGATCAAATCCTTTAATATCGATTCGACCCAGGCTCAAGAATCGTACACGAAACCGAAATATCATCTCGTATTGATCCCAGAAGAAATCAACAATGATTATTGGAAATTAGTCGAAAAAGGAGCCCGTTCGGCAGCTGAAAAACTTGGTGTGACGCTTGAGTATGCCGGTCCGAAACAAGCCAATCTGGAAGAACATTTGACGACCATTGAAATGGCAGCAGCTGCTAAGGTCGATGGAATCATGACGCAGGGATTGAGTGAAGAGCAATTCACCCCCTTGATCAATAACACCATTCAAAAGGGCATTCCGATCATCACTGTCGATACGGATGCCCCCAAAAGCGATCGTCTCGCTTATATAGGGACTGATAATTATTATGCGGGGCTGTTAGCCGGTAAAGCCCTGTTGGCTGATACAGAAGGAGAAGTGAACGTTGCCATAATAACCGGGAGATTTGATGCAACCCACCAGAAGCTTCGGGTCCAGGGTTTTAAAGATGCGATAAAAGAACAGGAACGCGTGAAAGTGACCACGATTGAAGATTCCCATATCACAAGGATCCAGGCGGCTGAAAAAACGTATAAAATCCTGCAGGAATATCCGGATGTGACAGCCTTTTACGGAACGAGCGCGCTCGATGCGATCGGGATTTCACAAGTATTGGAGCAGATGGGGAAAACGGAAGATATCTATGTGATCGGATTCGATATTCTACCAGAGACGATTGAACTGCTCCAGTCAGGAAAGATTGAAGCGACCGTAATCCAAAAACCTTACGAAATGGGATATCGATCAGTGGAAACGATGGTTCAAATTTTAGAGGGGAAGGCCATTGATGAAATCAACCATACAGAAACGAAAGTGATCCACCGAGAGGATCTGCCGTTACAGGAAAATGAAATACTCGAGGTTATTCAGAAATGATCCGGATCAGAACGAAGATCATGATTTTTGTCACCGTTCTCGTCCTTTTAGTGAATGGGGTGACGTTCTACCTTTACCATAGCAGCCAACAGACGATCGATCAGTACCATGACAGCTTCGAACGGTTCATCATCCTGAATCAGATTTCGAAGCTGACGACCGAGGTCTATGAATCGATCAATGCGTATGTCATCGAAAAGTCCCCTCGATATTTGGATGACTACCATATGCTGCGAGATCAATTGGTGAATGAAAAAGAGAAACTGATCGATAAGGTGGAAAATAAGGATAACTATCCGACTGTCACGAATTACTACAACATGATTGAGAGTTTTTTGGAAGAGTGTGAACGTACGATTGAAGCGTTTCAAGCTGAAGATTTGAACCAGTATTCGTTCCATTTGAATGAAGCCGCCAAGGTATCACGTTTTATCCAGGAAACGACCTTAAGTCTTCTGAATAGTGAATTGACAAGCTATCGTGCCTTTTATCACGCGATGGAACGGAAAAACCTCTATCTCCAGGCGATGGGGATCTCCTTATTCGTCACGACGATTTTCCTGAGCCTGTTGACCGCCCTTTGGTTTTCGAAGGGGATTACAAGGCCGATCAGCTTGCTTTCCAAATCTGCCAGGAAAATATCGAAAGGGGATTTTTCTGGTGAAGATGTAGAAGTCCGGACGAACGATGAGATGAAACTGTTGGCAGGAACGTTCAATCGGATGAGAAGGAACATCCGGGAGCTGATCAAGGAAATCAAGGATCAATCAGAGCTTGATCGATTGCTGAAGGAAATGGAATTGAAGAGTCTGCAGAGCCAGATCAATCCTCACTTCCTTTTCAATACATTGAACACGATCTCAAGGATGGCCTACCTCGAAGGCTCAGAAAAGACAAGTGATCTAATCAGCTCCGTTTCCGCATTGCTACGCTACAATCTAGGGAATCTTGATAAGCCGACAACCTTACGTGATGAAGTCCGGATCGTAAAAGAATACTTTTTCATCCAGCAGACACGGTTCGGGGATCGGGTCACATTCAAAACGGACATCGATGATACCTGTCTTGATATTGAAATCCCTATATTGACCCTTCAGCCTATTGTTGAAAATGCATTCATCCATGGGATTGAATCGTTTGAGAGCGACGCAGAGATCAAATTGGGCGTGTACCCAGAAAATGGACAAGTGATAATCGAGATCCACGATAATGGTGTGGGGATGGAGGAGCATGTGAAAGAACGATTGCTCAACAAAGACGGAGAGGACGATGAAAAATTACAATTGGAATCCCAGGGCCACTCGACGGGGATTGGCATGAAAAACGTAGTCAAACGGTTGGAGTTGTTTTACAAGAATAAGAGCGATATCCAGATCGAATCAGCGGTCAATCAAGGGACGAGGATCAGAATTGCAATACCATATACTGTTGAAAAAAGGGGAGACGACCAGTATGTTGCGTATTATGGTAGTTGATGATGAGCGGATTGAAAGAGAAGCATTGAAAATGATGATCAGCAGAGAAATGGAAGGGGCTGAGATCGTTACCGAGGCGGGGAACGGACGGCAGGCGATCGAAATGGCTAAATCGGAGCACCCCGATCTTATTTTAATGGATATAAAAATGCCTGGAATCGATGGTGTCGAGGCAGTGAAGGAAATCAAAAGGGAGCTGCCGGATATCCGGTTCATCATGGTTTCCGCGTTCGATACGTTTGAGTACGCCAAAAAAGTGATGCAGCAGGGCGTTAAAGAGTATTTGCTGAAACCAAGCAAAAAGGATGAAGTCATCGCAGCAATCCGTCGCGTACAGATGGAGGTTGATCAAGAACGCAAGGAGTTGGAAGATAAACAAAAGCTCGAGCGGAAGTTCAATAAAGCCCTGGATTTCATGCAGTCCGAATGGGCGGTTTCCTTGCTCGTCGATCATGTTCAGGAACTGGACTTGAATGAATGGGGGGAGCTTCTGGATATCAACTTCAAATGCGGGTATGCGATTGTGGTTGAGTTGAACGTCCAAGAGGTTGATAGAAGGGCATGGCTGGATTGGCTGAAGGATTATGTCAATCGGCATTCTTCTGATTCGACGCTTTTGAGTCCGAATCATGAAGAGAAACTTCCCCTCTTTTTTCTGACGGACAAAATCGATGGAGAGGATAAGAATGAATTCAAAGGATACATTCTACCGTTCATACGGAATATGGTGCACCATTGTGAACGTAACTTCCACTTCAAGCCGCATGTCGGGATCGGATTACCGTACCGGTCCGTCCATCAGCTCAGCAGATCCTACTATGAAGCCTTGCATGCATTAGAGAGCATCCAATCTGATGGAAATGTGACCTATAAGTTTTCCTCGGATGAAATTAATGCTGGTAATGGAGCTATGGCCGCATTCCAGAAAGAAAAGGATCTGTTGGAAACGATCAAGAATGGAGACGTGACGAGTGCCCTTCAAAAGTTTGAATTCTATCTGAAGGAGTTGTCCGATGATACTATGATAGATTTGAACCGGTCGGTATCCTCATTGAATGAGTTTTTTATCATCGCCACCCGTATGATCAATGACTTGGGCATTCCTATCGATCGTTTTATTCCATATGATCGGGTATCGTCCTATCAAGAGCTTGAGGAGAAGAGCACCCGGTTATTGAGGAAAATCGTTGAAAAGGTGCAAACATGGCGGATGGTCCAGGCGAAAGGGAGATTGGAAAACGCGAAGGAGTATATCGAAAAGCACTATTCTGAGTCGTTGACGCTTGAGATGGTCGCAAGTCATGTCGAATTAAGCCCTTACTATTTAAGTAAGCTTTTTAAAGAGAAGAAAGGGATCACCTTCATTGATTTTTTAACTCACGTACGGATCGAAAAGGCGAAGGAGTACATGCTGGACCCAGAAATCAGCGTAAAAGAAGTATGCTTCAAAGTCGGTTATAAAGATCCCAATTACTTCAGCAGGGTGTTCAAAAAGATTGTCGGCCAAAGTCCGAAACAATACCGCATAGTATTACAACCGTTATAATGGGCTCGCCTTTTGTGGGTCTTTTTTATGCCGAATGGGCTATTCCACTACGGAAAGAGCATGTTAATTCCTCATTTAGACACAGGAGTATTTTACTGTTTTTGGAAAATGGTGAAATAGAAAGAGGAAATCTAGTAACTTATCGAAAATTAGAAATTAAAGACGAATCAGGTCCGCACACTTTATTAATTAATTTAATAAAGTAACAAGCGGCCATTCAAGTCTGAACTACTTTTATAAGGAGGATGTAAACTTCAGGATCTTTAGGAGGTATTTTTTCTTGATGTTGTCGTTTTTGCTGATTTTCAGCGGATTGAATGTGCAAGCTCTGGCAGAAGCGGGGGAAGAGGATCCCGAATGGAATAACAATCCTGAAACCTTTCAGGTAAATAGGGAACCGGCCCATGCGACGTTGATGCCGTACAAGGATGTGAACTCCGCTCTGAAAGGAAACCGGGCTAAATCGACCCACTACATGTCATTGAACGGGAAGTGGCGTTTCCATTGGGCTAAGAACCCGGATGAACGACCAGTGGATTTTTTTAAAGAGGATTATGATGTGTCTGAGTGGGATAAGATTGAAGTCCCGAGCAACTGGCAGCTTGAAGGCTACGATTACCCGATCTATACAAACATCACGTATCCTTGGACAGGATATGAGCAACCAGATCCTCCTAAAGCACCCACTGTCTACAATCCCGTCGGTTCATACAAAAGAACCTTTACGGTACCTGGTAATTGGAAAGATGAAAAAGTATACATCTCGTTCCAGGGTGTAGAATCTGCCTTTTATGTATGGGTGAACGGAGAGAAGGTAGGCTATAGCGAGGATAGCTATACCCCGGCCGAGTTCGACATCACCGATTATTTGAAAAAAGGGGAAAACACGATCGCTGTAGAGGTTTACCGGTGGTCTGATGGTAGCTGGCTTGAGGATCAGGATTTCGTCAGATTGAGCGGGATCTTCCGTGACGTCTATCTCTATTCGACTCCACAGGTCCATATGAGGGATTTTACGGTGACGACGGATCTTGACGAAGTCTATGAAGATGGTACCTTGAATACGGAAGTGATCGTAACGAATAATGGCAATCAAACGGATGATCCGTATACGATCGAAGGAACTTTATATGATGATAACCAGGAAAAGGTGAGTGAAAACCCGATCGAAATGCAGGTGGATTTTGATGGGAAAACAGAAGTTACGGTCGATAAGGACCAGCTTTTCAAAGAGCCATTGAAGTGGTCTGCGGAACATCCGAATTTATACACCATGGTCCTGGCACTGAAAGATAAAGAAGGTAAGATCGTTGAAACGATGAGCACAAAGGTCGGTTTCCGGGAATTTGAACTAAAGGATGGGCAAATGCTCATCAATGGAAAGCCGATTACCTTGAAAGGTGTGAATCGCCACGAAACGGATCCGGATCGTGGAAGAGCGATCACCGAAGAGTCGATGATCGAAGATATCAAGTTGATGAAAAAATTCAATATCAATGCGGTCAGGACTTCCCATTACCCGAACCAGCCGAGATGGTATGAACTGGCGGACGAATACGGCCTCTATCTCATTGATGAAACCAATCTAGAGTCGCACGGTGCAAGAGGTGAACTTCCAGCCAGTGATCCTCAGTGGCTGCCTGCATCGATGGACCGGGTGAAAAGCATGGTGGAACGGGACAAAAACCACCCGTCGATCCTGTTCTGGTCGCTTGGAAATGAAGCGGGAAGCGGAAACACATTTAAGGAAATGGCGGATTGGGTCCATGAAAAAGACCCGACGAGGCTTGTCCATTATGAAGGGGATAACCGCTGGACTGACGTGGAAAGCCACATGTATCCGAGTGTAGAGGGTGTTGAAAACTGGGCTCAAACCCATCCTGAACGCCCATATATCCTTTGTGAATACGCCCATGCGATGGGGAATAGTGTCGGGAATCTCTATCAATACTGGGATGTCATCGACAAGTACGATAACTTACAGGGCGGATTCATCTGGGACTGGGTCGACCAAGGATTGAGGTGGCCGACACCTACGAAAAAACTGGTGTTTGATGAAAGCAACACTGAATTGAGCGGCGAATTATTTGGAGATGTTGTCGAAGGACATAGCGGTGAAGCAATCGATGGATATGTAACGCTGCCTGATGAAAGCGCTTTAGACATCACGGGCAAGGCTTTGACGGTGGAAGCATGGGTGAAGCCTGAGCCAACCAATGGACACAGCCCATTCATCGCAAAAGGGGATACCCAATATGCAATCAAACAAAATGGCGATCAGCTCGAATTTTTTGTGTATGATCAGACCAATTCATGGGTGACCGTGGAAGCGCCGATCCCTGAAAACTGGAATGGAAACTGGCACCATGTTGCAGGAGTTTATGATGGACAATCCCTGAAGCTTTATGCTGATCATGAATTACTTGCGGAAAAGGAATTCACCGGGGAGATCAAGAGTAATGCCTATCCGGTCAATATCGGAAGGAATGCTGAAAAAGGCCGGACTACGAATGCAGTGCTTGACCAGGTACGGATCCACGAGCGAGCTTTGCCGCTTGATGAGTTGAAGGATGAAAATCGTACTCCTGGAGAAGGTACTGTCTTCTGGATGGATTTTGACAATATGAAGGAAGAACAGTATGAACAAAAAGAATATTTCGCCTATGGCGGGGATTGGGGAGACAATCCGAACGATGGAAACTTCCTTGATAACGGCCTCGTATTCCCAGACCGGGAAGTTCAGCCTGACCTATGGGAAGTGAAGAAAGTCTATCAAAATATCGAGATGGAAGCCGCTGATTTAGTAAACGGGGAAATTTCCATCAAAAATGAACATCTCTTCACGAACATTGATGCTTTTGATGCCAAATGGGAATTGAAAGCAGACGATAAAGTGATCCATAGCGGAGATCTGAAAGAACTCGATATCAAGCCAGAGGAAGAGAAAACAGTGGACGTTCCATTTAAAAAGCCGGAACTCAAAGAGGGTGTCGAGTACTGGCTGAATGTCAGCTTCAGCCTTCCGGAAGCTACTGCATGGGCGCCGAAAGGGCATGAGGTCGCAACCGAGCAGTTCAAGGTTCCATTCGATGTCCCTGAACGAGAAGCAGAGGATCTTTCTGACATGAGCGATCTTGAAGTGAAGGAAACCGATCAAAGTGTAAATGTGACAGGTACGGATTTTGAAGTGGCATTCGATAAAGAGGTAGGAACCATTTCCAGCTTTACGTTTGAAAATACGGAGCTTTTGAAATCCGGACCAGAGCCGAACTTCTGGAGAGCACCGAACGATAATGACAGAGGAAACGGCATGCCATCCAGAACAGGGACATGGCGTGATGCTGGAAGCGGCCGTGAAATTACGGATGTGTCTGTTGAAAAATTAGGTTCAAAAGCAGTCAGGATCGATGTGAACGCTGTTTTGCCGACGACAGATGAATCTGATTATAAAGCTTCCTACATCGTCTATGGTTCAGGAGAGGTCGTCGTGAAAAATACGTTGATGCCTGGTAGCGGTCTACCTGAAATCCCTGCTTTCGGAATGGAGCTTACTTTGCCGGAAGAATTCGAAGCGATGACATGGTATGGAAGAGGACCTCATGAAAACTACTGGGATCGTAAGACTGGTGCGGACGTCGGTCTCTATGAAAGCATCGTGGACGATCAATTCATCCCATACCTAGAACCACAGGAAACCGGGAATAAGACGGATGTACGATGGGCGACCTTCACGAACAAGAAGGGAATCGGGCTTATGGCTACAGGGGATCCATTGCTTGAAGTAGGCGCCCTTCATTATACGGAGGAAGACCTTGAAACAGCCAGCCATCCGTATAAGCTGGAAAGAAGAGATGACATCACTGTCAGTCTCGATTACAGGCAGATGGGAGTCGGAGGAGATAACAGCTGGGGAGCAAGGCCTCATCCTGAGTTCACGCTGTATCCGAATAAGCCATATTCATACAGTTATCGTCTAAATCCGATTTCTAAAAACGACTCCCCGATGGACTTGAGCAAACGGGTAATCACAGATGAGCTGGTCAAAGGTATCGACATAAACGGGAAGCCGTTAGAAGATTTCAATGCTGAGATCACGGAATATGAACTGGATTATTTAGAAGGTACGATTTCTGAGGTTCCAGAAGTCCAAGTCACGCCGGTTAATGAAAATGTCGAGATCGAAATCGATGAGGCTGAGGACCTGCCGGGGGTAACGACGATTACGGCAAAGTCTGCAGATGGACTGCTGGAGAAAACCTATACCATCAATTTCAACCTCGTCCCGCATCTGTATTTGAGTGATATCGATTGGGTAAGCGCGCAAGCAGGATGGGGTTCCGTGAACAAGGACAAATCGGTTGATGGCAACCCGATCACCTTGAAGACGGAAGATGGGGATCGGATCTTTGAAAAAGGGATCGGCACGCATGCCCATTCTGAAATCGTCTATGATATTGCCGGAAAAGGGTACAAGTATTTCGAGGCAATGGTCGGTGTCGATCAGGAAATGAAAGGTAGGACCTGGGGAACCGTCACTTTCGAGGTTTACCTGGATGGAGAAAAAGCATATGACAGCGGTTTGATGAAAATTGATACGCCTGCCAAAGCGGTAAAAGTCGATCTTGAAGGCGCAAAAGAGCTGAAACTGGTCGTAACCGACTCAGGTGATAACAACTATGAGGATCATGCCGACTGGGGAGACGCCAAGTTCACCACTGACTAATAGAAAAGGGGCTGACCAATGAGGGTCAGTCCTTTTTTGGACAAAAAAACAGGGTCAAACTACAAAAATTTTAAATTGACTACAAAAACTGAAAGATTATCTATAAAAGTGAAAAATTATCTATAATAACGATAAACCAATCCTAATATGAAGAGGCTGGATCTACCCAGACTCTTTAATCATGACAAAATAATGAAGATGATAACAAAATAGTACAGGGATTTCCTGCTCTCCCTCTCCTAATAAGGTGGTAAGCTTGAATTGTTAGCGTTTACATTTTAATTCAAATAAGGGGGAACTGTTGAAATGAAAGCGAGAAAACTGAAATTCATATCCTTATTGCTTGTCCTTGCGATGGTTTTAGCAGCATGTAATAGTAATTCCGATTCCAGTTCAGGAGATGGAAACAGCGACAAAGATGCCAAGCTTGATATCTTCAGCTGGTGGACTGGAGCCGGTGAAGAAGATGGCTTGAACGCCTTGATTGAACTTTTCAAAGAGAAACATCCTGATGTGGAAGTGGAAAATGCAGCGGTAGCAGGTGGGGCTGGTACAAATGCGAAAGCAGTGCTTGCGAGCCGTATGCAGGGGGATGATCCTCCAGCGACGTTTCAGGTCCATGGCGGGGCAGAGCTGAATGAAGGGTGGGTTGCCGCTGGAAAAATGGAACCGTTGAACGATCTTTATGAAGAAGAGGGCTGGAACGATAAGTTTCCTCAGGATTTGATCGATATGGTAAGTAAAGACGGGAATATCTACTCCGTTCCAGTGAATATCCACCGTGGAAATGTCCTTTGGTATAACACGAAAGTTTTTGAGGAAAATGGCATCGAGGTTCCGACGACATTCGATGAGTGGTTTGCAGCCGCTGACAAGCTGCAAGAAGCAGGGGTTACACCACTGGCGCTTGGTGACAAAGAACCGTGGACTGCTACCCAGCTTTTTGAAACAACCCTACTAGGCACGCTGGGTCCAGATGACTATAATAAACTGTTCACTGGTGAACTATCTTTTAAAGATGAAAAAGTGAAACAAGCAGCTGAAACTTTCAAGAAGATGCTTTCTTATATCAACGAAGACCACAGTTCCCGAAACTGGCAGGATGCTTCCCAATTGGTTGCAAACGGCGAAGCAGCCATGAACGTGATGGGTGACTGGGCTAAAGGTTATTTTGTCAATGACTTGAACCTTAAAGTGAAAGAAGACTTCGGATGGGCTGAAACACCGGAAACAGATGGTGAATTCATGGTCATCACTGATACATTCGGACTTCCAAAAGGCGTTTCGAATCCTGATGATGTGAAAAAATTCTTGTCTGTACTCGGTTCTGTTGAAGGTCAGGATGTTTTCAATCCGTTGAAAGGATCGATTCCTGCCCGGACGGATGCGGATGTATCCAAGTATGATGCATACGGACAAGAAACAATCGAAGAATTCAAACAAGCTTCTCTAGTACCAAGTCTTGCTCACGGATCTGCTGCTCCGGAAGGTTTCTTGACCAAAGTGAACCAAGCCGTAAACATTTTTGTTACACAACAAGATGTTGATCAGTTCATTGATTCTCTTGATCAAGCTTCAAGTGAATTGAAGTAACGTTGAAATCGGAAGGGGGAAGGAGGTTATGCTCTTCTCCCTTTTCTTTTTATGATTCAATCCTGAAGGAGGTTCAGTCATGGATCCGGTTCGATCATCAGTGAAACACACACCACCAGAATTAAAAGTTTCAACAAAAAGAAAGAAAAAAGTCCTGACAAAAGATCATCTCATGGCGATCGGGTTTCTCATACCATCCCTGATCTTGATCGCTGTTTTCGTTTATGGATTCATCGGATGGACAGGTTATGTCTCTTTAAGTAATTGGAATAGTCTTGTACCTGATTTTTCCTTTGCTGGACTTCAAAACTATATCTATCTGTTCCAGGATTTTCGTTTCCAGGCAGACTTGAGGAACACGTTGTTTTTTACGCTACTGTTTATCTTGACGGTCATTATTATCGGAATCGTCCTTGCGATCTTATTGGATCAGAAAATCAGACAAGAATCTTTATTCCGGAACATTTTCTTTTTCCCGATGGCGTTGTCCTTTGTCGTTACGGGTGTCGTCTGGCAATGGCTTTTGAATCCATCAACTGGCGTAAACCTTTTTTTGAGTAAAATCGGTCTGGATTCCAAATGGTACACGGATACAACTATTATTCCAGGGATATCATGGGGGAAAATCGAATTCGGCATTCCAGTTGCCATCATTGCGATTGTGATCGCAGCCGTTTGGCAAATGACAGGATTTTCAGTAGCGATGTATCTTGCAGGTTTGCGAGGAATTCCAGAAGAAGTGAGAGAAGCTGCCCGTATCGACGGTGCATCAGAGTTCCAGGTGTATTGGAAGGTCATTTTACCTTTACTTCGTCCGATCACGATCAGTGTGGTGATCATCATGGCCCATATCTCACTGAAGATTTTCGACCTGATTTATGCGATGACAGGTTCGGGAGCAAATTATGTAACCGACGTTCCAGGTGTTTATATGTATGAAACAACCTTCAGAGGTAATTATTACGCTAACGGGGCAGCAATCGCAATCATCATGTTATTGTCAGTTGCGATCTTTATCGTTCCGTATCTGATCTCAAGCAGAAAGGGTGAGTCTTGATGGCGATTCGTACAATTACACGGCCCCTTTTGTACCTGCTATTGATTGCATTCAGTCTATTTTATTTGATGCCGGTTTATGTCATGTTGGTCACAAGCTTGAAGCCCCTTGATCAAATCACGTTGGCACAAATGTGGCAGCTGCCGACTTCAATTGACTTCAGCAGTTATTCTGTGGCATTTTCAAAGCTTGCGCCTAATCTGATGAATAGTTTCTATCTCGTCATACCAGCGACGATCATTTCAGCTTTACTGGGTGCTTTGAATGGCTATGTGCTTTCAAAATGGCAGTTTAAAGGCTCGAATACACTTTTTACAGCGATCTTATTCGGTATGTTCATTCCTTATCAAAGTATCCTGATTCCACTGATCCAGTTTTTGAGGGAGATCGGTCTATATAACTCGATTGCAGGGCTGGTTTTCGTGCATGTCGTTTACGGACTTCCGATCACAACCCTGATGTTCCGTAACTTTTATGCAAGTATACCGGTTTCGATGATCGAGTCGGCTAAAATTGATGGAGCTGGATTCCTCAGGATTTTCACTCATATTATGATGCCGCTGTCGATCACAGGGTTTGTAGTGGTAGGGATATGGCAGTTTACGAACATCTGGAACGAGTTCTTATTCGCCGTAACCATCACGACTTCTGATCAACAGCCGGTCATGGTGGCCTTGCAGAACCTTTCAGGAAGCCAGATCGTCCAGTGGAATGTCCAAATGGCAGGCGCCTTGCTTGCTGCATTGCCGACACTGCTCGTATATATCCTGCTCGGAAAGTTTTTCGTAAAAGGACTGCTCGCAGGATCGGTGAAAGGGTAATTAATTTCTGTACCAGGCACCTTCTCAGAAGCCTTGTCGGAGAAGAGGTTTGGATCGGTGCCTGGTACCGATTTTTTTAGATGGAGGAGCGCCAAATAATTTATCGGTGCAAATCAAAAATATATCGGTGCAATTCCGAAATTTATCGGTGAATCCCAAATTGGGCAAGGAACCTTAATTAATGGCGCTTGAAGAATTCTTCTAAAATGAGGACGCATGATCCGAATGCAGACGCGTTTTCGCCTAATTTTGATAGAACAATCGGGGTTTCTTTCGCTTTTTTTGTCAATCCTCTTGAGTGGATGGTTTCTTTTATGCCATCCATCAAGAAATCCCCAGCTCGGGAGACACCTCCACCAATGATTATTCTTTCAGGGTTCAGGGTATGGATGAGGTTGATCAATCCGATTCCTAAATATCTTCCTGTCTGGTTCAATAGCTCAATACTGAAGTCATCACCTGCACAGGCTGCTTCGTATACGACTTTGCCATCCACTCTCTCAAGATCATTGTCTACGATATCAAGGATTCGGGAAGATCTTCCTGTCTTCAATTCTTTTTTAGCCCGTTCAGCAATAGCTGGTCCACCAGAAAGCGTTTGAAGGCAACCATAATTTCCACAAGTGCATTTTGGACCTGATAAATCGATGGTCACATGCCCGATCTCACCAGCGATGTCACTGTCTCCATGGAAGAGCCGGCCATTGATCATGATTCCAGCCCCGATCCCATGCCCTACATTAACCCCTACCAGATTATCCTCATTATTTCCGTTTCCAAACCATGATTCTCCTAAAGTCATCGTACGTGCATCGTTTTCAACTTTTATGAGCATCTCGAATTCCTTTTCCAATTCCGTTTTGATCGGGATATCATAAAGCTGGAAGGATGGGGCGAAAAGGGAGATGCCTTTTTCAACATCGACAATCCCGTGCATGCCCACTCCGATACCGATGAACTTCTTCGGATCATTTCTCCCTGGTTCCAGGAGGGTATGGATTCCCTTTTTCATGGTGTCGAGGATCTCCTCTTTGGTAGGATGTTCCTTAATTTTCAAAACAGCCGTGTCTTTCAGGTCTCCGAAAAGGTTGGACACGACGAAGTTCATCTTGTATCTGCCTACATCTATTCCAATCATGTAAAACTGATCAGCATTAATTTCAAGCAAAGTCGGTTTTCTTCCCCCCTGGGAAGTCCCTTGTGTTGTTTCAATGACGAATTTACTCTCGATCAATTCCTTTACGATATTACTGACCGTTGGTGGGGTCAAGCTCGTTTGTTTGGCAATTTCCGCTCTGGAAATCGGTCCTTTTACCCGGATCATATTCAATATTGAACTCCTGTTGATCGATTTCATCAACTGGAAGGTACCTCTAGTATATTTCGACGACATCATTTTTCCTCCACGAGATTCTAATTAAAATAATCATATCATACTGATTTTACATAACTTAAGTAAATTAATTAAAAAACTTGGGATTCTATACCATTAAAGTCATAATATACAGTTCATCTCCAATCATAACGAAAATTAGTTCATTTTTTACTAAGACATGAGAGGGAAATTGTGATACTATTTAAGTAAATTAAATTAATTAATAAAGTTTTCGGGACTTAGAAACGGGTATCCAGTAGGCATTTCAACTAGTTTAATTAATGATAGAAAAAGTGGTGATCAGGATGGAAGATTTGAAAAGATGTTTCATTGAACAATTTGGTGAACAGGGTGGTTTGACGTCATATTTCGCGCCAGCCCGGGTGAACTTGATCGGGGAGCACACGGATTATAATGGAGGTCATGTCTTCCCTTGCGCCCTTACGTTAGGTACTTATGCCGTAGCAAGGAGACGGGAGGACCGGACCATCCGATTGTATTCGATGAACTTTGAGGGGACAGGTGTCGTCGAAGTACAAATCGATAAACTGCGTTTTGCCGAGCACCATGATTGGGCGAACTATCCGAAAGGGGTGGCTGCTATTTTCCAAGAGGCCGGGTATGAGTTCACCTCTGGGTTTGATGTTGCTTTTTATGGAAATATCCCAAACGGAGCAGGCTTATCATCATCCGCTTCGATTGAAATGGTCACGGCGGTCATGCTGAAAGATCTTTTCCATCTGCAAATCGACCAAATTGAAATGGTGAAACTGTCCCAAAAAGCTGAAAATGAATTCATCGGTGTCAATTGCGGCATCATGGATCAATTCGCGATTGGAATGGGAAAGAAAAACCATGCCATCCTGCTTGATTGTGACACGTTAGCATACCAGTATACACCGATCAATTTGAAAAACGAAAAGCTGATCCTGGCCAATACGAACAAACGAAGAGGATTGGCAAATTCTAAATACAACGAAAGAAGGCAGCAATGTGAGGCTGCATTAAGCTCCTTACAAGAAAAGCTGGATATTGAGTCGCTTGGTGACCTGACAAGAGAAGAATTCGAAGCCTACAAGCAACTGATCCCGGATGCCCTGGTCCGTAAAAGGGCCAAACATGCCGTTTACGAGAATAGTAGAACCATAGAGGCAGTTCAAAAATTGAATGCTGGCGATGTAACCGGGTTCGGTAAGCTGATGAATGAATCGCACATCTCCTTACGTGATGACTATGAAGTTACTGGAAAAGAATTGGATGTATTGGTGGAAGCTGCATGGAATGAAGGAGCGATCGGGTCGAGAATGACCGGTGCAGGATTTGGAGGATGCACCATAAGTATTGTACCGGATGATCGTATTGATTCTTTTATTGAAGAGGTTGGAAAAACCTATAACGCTGAAACAGGGCTTGAAGCCGAATTTTATGTGGTCGATATCGGAGATCAAGCGAAAAAGTTATAAGAGGAGGGAAATGGAATGGCTGTATTAGTATGTGGTGGAGCAGGATATATCGGAAGCCATGCGGTCGCTCAACTTTTGGATCGGAATCAAGAGGTGGTCGTAATCGATAACCTGCAAAAAGGACACCGGGAAGCTGTATTGGGAGGAGCCGCCTTTTATAGTGGTGATCTACGGGATGAGGCATTCTTAGATAACGTGTTTAAAGAAAACGATATTGGTTCTGTGATCCACTTTGCTGCCGATTCATTAGTGGGAGAAAGCGTTGAGGATCCCCTGAAATATTATGATAATAATGTATACGGAACAACTTGCCTGTTGCGGACGATGGCAAAGTATGAAGTGAAGAACATTGTGTTCTCCTCTACTGCAGCTGTCTATGGAGAGCCCGAACAGATTCCGATCTATGAGACGGATTCTACTGTACCTACAAACCCTTATGGGGAAACGAAATTGGCCATCGAAAAAATGCTGAATTGGGCAGAGCGAGCGCATGGTATCCGACACATTATCCTCCGTTATTTTAATGTAGCTGGTTCAGATCACGAGGGAAGGTTAGGGGAAGATCATGATCCGGAAACCCATCTCATTCCGATCATCCTTCAGGTAGCCCTCGGTAAAAGGGACAACATCCTTATTTTCGGTGATGACTATGGGACAGAAGACGGGACCTGTGTCAGAGATTATATCCATGTAACAGACCTGGTGGAAGCTCATTTGATCGCCATTGAAAAATTAAAAGCCGGCCATAGAAGTTCGGTTTACAATCTTGGGAATGGCAAAGGATTTTCGGTAAAAGAAGTCATTGAAGCGACGAGAAGGGTAACGGGACAAGAAATTCCTGCACAAGTTGTGGCAAGGAGGGCAGGAGACCCTGCCAAATTGGTCGCATCCTCAGAAAAAGCCTTTCGTGAGCTAGGTTGGGAGCCGAAGTACGCAAATCTTGAGGCAATGATCGGGACTGCCTGGAATTGGTTCAAAGAGAATCCGGACGGTTATAGTAATCAGGAAAAATCCTACGCGTGAGGTGAAGGGGATGGACGTGAACATCTACAAAGAAATCGAACGTTTAATCCAATATGGGCTGCAAAAAAACATGATCTCCTTATGGGATGTCGATTTTATGCGAAATGCATTATTGGAGGTTTTTAAACTCGATGCAGCCGAACCAGTGACCATAGAAGTAGAAAAACTTGAGACACCGATCGTTATTCTGGAAAAGATGCTTGATTATGCGGTAGAGAAGCAGTTGATCCCTGATGACACAGTGACACAGAGGGATTTATTCGATACAAAAATCATGGGCAGATTAATTCCACGGCCGGGGGAAGTCATCCGTCAATTTTATTACCTTTACAAGAAAGCAGGTCCAGAAGAGGCGACCGATTATTTTTATGAGCTTGCAAAATCATCCCATTATATCCGGACGGACAGGGTCGCCAAAAATGTCAACTGGTCTAGCGCGACGTCTTACGGAGATCTAGAGATCACCATCAACCTCTCTAAACCGGAAAAGGATCCGAAAGCGATCGCTGCAGCAAAGGAAAATGTTTCTGTTTCCTATCCGAAATGTCTGCTCTGTAAGGAGAATGTCGGTTATGCAGGGAGACTGGATCACCCCGCGCGCCAGAACCATCGAATCATACCGATCGAGCTATCGGGCCAAAGATGGTTTTTACAATATTCGCCATATGTCTATTATAACGAACATGCTATCGTATTTTCAGAAGAACACAGTCCTATGAAAATATCAAAAGAGGGGTTTGAGCGGTTACTCCATTTCGTTAAAAAATTTCCTCACTACTTCGTTGGTTCCAATGCAGATTTGCCTATCGTCGGAGGATCGATTTTAAGCCATGACCATTTTCAGGCTGGCCAGCATCCATTTCCGATGGAGAAAGCTTCGATTGAGGAGTCCATGGATTTCGATGATTATCCCGGTATCAAGGTAGGGAAGGTGAAATGGCCGATGTCCGTCATTCGCCTGCAGGGCGAGGGCAGAGAGGAAATCGCGGATCTGGCTGATAGAATTCTTCAAAGCTGGAAGTCCTATGATGATGAGCGGTTAGATATTGTCTCTAAAACAGATGGAACACCACATAATACGATTACCCCGATCGCACGAGTAAGGGATGGGTTGTTCGAACTGGATTTGGTTTTACGGAATAATCAGACGAGTGCAACCCACCCGATGGGTATTTTCCATCCTCATGAAGAAGTGCATCATATCAAAAAGGAAAACATCGGTCTCATTGAAGTGATGGGCTTAGCTGTGCTTCCTGGGCGTTTAGTAGAAGAGATGGATATACTTGCCCAATATATGCTGGAAAATGAACTGGATACGAAAGCACTCCAAGATGATCGAACAAGCAAACATGTGGGTTGGGCGAAAAGAATCTTGGCTGCCCATGGACAATTAGACGAGGAAAACATTAAACACATTCTAGAGCAGGAAATCGGACGGACTTTTTCAAAAGTGTTGGAGCATGCCGGCGTATTCAAACGGACGCCAGAGGGGCAGGAAGGATTCAGGAGATTCTTGAAAACGGTGGAGTATTGTGAGCTGGAGGAACTTAGATGATCAAGCATTCGACATTCAAGGGAATCGATTCTATCATACTAGAAAATGACCAAATCCGATGTACGATCCTTCCTGCTTACGGCGGGAAAATGACAAGCTTATTTGATAAACAGGCGGGCTATGAGTGGCTCTATCAATCCAAGAATGTCCAATTGGAAATCCCACCCTATGGAGCTGATTATGCTGCTTTTGATTCCAGCGGCTTCGATGAAATCTTTCCTGGAATCGATCAGGGCCCGCATCCCAATGACCTTAAGATGATCCCCGACCATGGGGAAATATGGGCCTTGCCCTGGGATGTAGAAGAACGCGCTTATGGATTGGATCTTCAAGTGAAAAGCCCGGTCTTCCCTTATCGGCTTTTAAAACAAATCCGTTTGAAACCTGATGGGATTGAACTGAAATATGAAGCATTGAACGAATCCAATGAGGATTTTCCGTTCATTTGGACGGCTCACTCCCTGTTAAATATGAATCAGGCGACAAGCATTGCTCTTCCAAAGGATCTATGTGAAGTGATGACGGTGGAACACGCTTCGAAACATCTCGGTGAGTGGGGGACGATCCATCCCTATCCGTTGACGACTTCCAAAAGAACGAATCAGCCAATCGATTTGTCCGGGTTTGATCCTCTGGAAACCGATAATATGGAAAAATTCTATTTTACCGACCGTCTGAAAGAAGGTTGGTGTAAGGTTGTCCAGGAGGACATCGGCAGATCGCTTACATACCGTTACCCACCTAAAAATGTCCCGTACCTGGGCATCTGGAAAACGGAAGGCGGATACCGCGGAGAATATAATTTCGCCCTTGAGCCGTGTACAGGGGTTTATGATGACGTTTATGTCGCCAACAAAATGGATAAAGTCTCAAAGATTCCAGCTAAAGGGTCCTACACGTGGACTTTTGCTATAGAGATAGGTGGGCTATGATGAAATAAGGACCTTTCGTTCAAGATTGGTCCTTTTTTTAATCCGAGATTTTTAATGTGCTATATTGGCTGGTATTTGGTTTATTTAATTTTCTAAACCATTTCAAATAAAGTGGCTTGATCAAATGATCAGTGGAAGCGTACCCTCATCTTAGAGGCTGTTCAAAACAGAAATGGACTGCGAACGCTTAGTCATTCAAGAATCCCACCCCTCACACCGTAAGGTGTAGGGCTTGCGGCTTTAGCCGTGGGAGTCTCAATAAGTGTCATCTAGCTTATTCGAATAGTTCTATAAAGAAAGAGGTGTCAGTTCAGGTTCGGCATGCGTTACTACCTGTTTTGGTTCTCCCACTCTGTTATTAATTTCAATTGAAAGTCCGCTTTTGAATAAACCCATCAGCTGCATACGCTTATCCAAAACTATTAAGTAATTTTTAAATTGATTAAATATTATCAAAATAATTTTCAGAAATGATTTACTTTTTAGAAAAATACATTTATTATAAGATTTATTAAGTGAAACTTTGGTTTTACATAGTAAAACTCATAGAAGTGGGGAGTGGTAGTGGATTATCATATCAAAAGTGTAGAAAGAGCTTTCGAAATTATGAAAGCGATTTCAATCGAACCTTTAACTCCGGCAGAACTTTCAATCAAACTCCAAATAAACAAAAGTACGATCCATCGTTTTTTATCTACCTTGATTAATCTAGGCTATGTTGAAAAACTTTCAAATCACTCCATTCGGCTAACGCAATCATTCATCAATCTTGGTATTAATGCTCAGAAACAATATGAAGTTTTTAATACTGCCCGACCTTATCTAGTAAAACTTGCAGAAGAATTTAAAGAAAGTGCACTGCTTTCTGTCTTTAATGGCACTGAAGTGCAATATGTGGATAAAGTAGAAAGCCCTCACGCAGTAAGAACAGTATTTGATCCTGGTAAAAAAGCCCCTGCATATGCCGTCGCTTCGGGCAAGATGTTCCTATCTTCCTTGGGGGAAAATGAACTTGAATATTACTTAGACAATCAGGTAATGACCGCTTTTACCGATAATACATTGACTGATAGAGATAAATTAAAAAAAGAAATCGCAAAAATAAAAGAAAAAGAATATGCACTTGACAATGAAGAATATGAAATTGGGTTAAGAGGATTTGCATGTCCGATAAAAGATTATCGAGGGGATGTCATTGCTGCCCTATGTATAGCTGGAATAGCACCGAGATTAACAGATAAACAAAGAATCAGCAAAATCGTACAAGCCTTGCTTTATGCTTCTAAAGAGGTTTCATTACAATTGGGATTTCAGAATGATTTATGTAAAAGCAGTTATGTAAAAAATTTAAAAGTATAGAGGGGGAAGGAACATTGAAGAAGATTTTACTTGGGATCATTTTATCAGCTTTAATACTAGCGATGACAGCATGTAGTAATGGTGGAAATGCAGAGGATAAAACGTATGATTTAGATATGTCAGTAACAGTAGGAGAAGCATCAACATGGTATAAAGCAGCAGAAAAACTGGCTAAGGATGTAGAAGAACGATCGGACGGTCGTATTACCATTTCAGTCTATCCGAATGAGCAGCTTTCAGGGGGGGATTCTGGTACAGCGGTAGAACAGCTATCGCAAGGCACGCAAGACATGTCCTATAACTCTACGATTATTTATTCAATCATGGACCAGCGGTTAGGTGTGCTTAGTGCTCCGTTCTTATTTCCTGATTTAGATACTGCCTATTCCTTGCTTGATGGGGAAGGAGGAGAAATGATTAAGGATATTATTAGAGAAAACGGCGTAGAACCGCTAGGATTCGGTCAAAACGGGTTCCGCCAGATAACAAATAGTGTACATCCGATTAAAACTCCCGAGGATTTGAAAGGACTTAAGATTAGGATTCCTGGAATCAATATGTACACAGACTTATGGAGAAGCTTCGGTACCGACCCGACCACTATGACCTTTTCTGAAGTTTTTACCTCTTTACAGCAAGGAACTATTGATGGACAGGAAAATCCAGTTGATGTTATTCATTCCTCTCAATTGAATGAGGTACAAAATTATATGACTGTTTGGGACTATTCCTTCGATCCATTAATTCTGGGAATTAATAAAGATTTATTTGATTCCATGAGTAAGGAAGACCAGCAGCTCATGAGGGATGCTGCAGCAGAGGCCAATGCTTACCAGATTGAACAAGCCCAAAAACTTGAAACCGAACAACTGAAGGAACTGGAATCCAAAGGTATGGAAATTTACAAACTCACCGAAGAGGAAAAAGCTGCGTTTCAGAAAGTGGTAGAACCGATTTATGATGAGTATAAAAGTATCTGGGGAGAAGAGCTACTCAATGCCTTTAAACAATAAAAATAGAGAGGCAATCCCAAATCGAAAAGGGATCGCCTCTTTTTTCTAAAATCATTTATGAGGGGGGATAAAATGAGTAAAGCACTGTTATACATCGAATATACTATTCTCGCATTATGCTTATCAACTATGGCTATTATTACATTTGCTAATGTACTCTCAAGGTTTATTTTTAATTTTTCAATCGCTTTTACAGAAGAAGTTACGGTCAATTTGTTTGTGATCCTTACTTTTGTTGGGGCTTCTATCGGCATATATAAAGGCGCACACCTTGGATTCAACCTGGTCTATGAACGTTCGAGCAGCTTTAATAAAAAAATGAGCAGTATTATCATCGGTGGATTAATTGTTCTTTTCTTTGCGATCATTGCTTACCATGGATTTGGAATCGTTCAGTCACAGATGGACAGAGGGCAAATCACACCTGCGCTCGGCTGGCCTCAATGGGTATTTACCCTAGGACTTCCTATCGGATCTATTTTATGTATAATTCGGACAATTGAAACAACAGTTAAAAGCATTAACGGAATAAAGAATGAGAGTGTGAGAGAATTATGACAGAGTTAATATTGTTTGGCACATTTTTTATTCTTGTACTGTTTAATATGCCGATCGCCTTTTCGTTAGGATTAGCAGGTTTAGTAATCTTATTCTTGGACCGAGGGTTTGCTGCATTAGAATTAATCCCAAGTATCATGTATGCAAGTATTTCATCTTTTACTCTATTAGCGATTCCTTTTTTTGTCTTGGCAGGTGTTATTATGGAGTATGCTGGAATCTCTAAAAGATTAATTGACTTTGCCAATGTATGTGTTTCCCATCGTAAAAACGGTATAGCGATTGTGACTATTATGACCGCTTTGTTCTTTGCCGCAATCTCTGGCTCTGGACCAGCGACTGTAGCTGCAATTGGTGGCATTTTAATTCCTGCATTAGTTAAAAATGGTTATCCCAAACCAACAGCTGCAGCATTGGTGGCAAGCTCTGGTTCAATCGGTATCATCATTCCTCCAAGTATTGCTTTCATCATATTTGCAGTTATCGCAAGTGACACTGTCCCGATTACAATCAGCCGGATGTTCATAGCGGGTATCATTCCTGGCCTATTACTTGGTTTAGCGTTATTGATTACCTGCTATATTTTCATGAGAAAAAGACAGGGTTCCTTAGCTGAGGCTGCAGCATCATTAGAAGGTGAAGGAGTCAGCAGCCATACCAGTTCAACAAGGCCTCCGTTTAAAACGTTAATCAAATCTTTTTATGGTGCCTTATGGGGTCTGCTAATCCCGGTTATTATCCTTGGTGGAATTTACGGAGGAATTTTCACACCGACTGAAGCTGCGGTCGTTGCAGTGTTCTATGCGCTGTTTGTCGGCCTGGTAATCTATAAAGAGCTTAACTTAAGGCTTCTCCCGAAAATATTAATTGATGCAGGGGTCCAAACAGCAATCATCATGATTATTGTTGGTGCAGCATCGTTCCTTTCCTATATTATCACCACACAGCGGATGGCTCAAAACATATCAGATATTATGCTATCTATTTCAGATAGCAAAATTATTATTCTGCTGTTAGTCACTCTTATATTACTGATCGTCGGTGCTTTTATTGATGCTATTTCTGCCTTATATTTGTTTGTTCCAATCTTTTTACCAATCATGCTGGAAATCGGGGTCGATCCGACCACATTTGGTGTATTCATGATTGTTAACTTAGCGATTGGATTGTTCACCCCGCCAGTGGGATTGAATTTGTATGTAGCCTGTGGAATTTCGGATCTATCCTTAAGACAAGTTACAACCGGAATTTTCCCATTTCTAATTGCATCAATAGTCGTTCTTCTTTTGCTTACCTTTGTTCCAGCATTATCGAACTGGCTTCCAAATTTGCTAAATATGTAACCTATTTCAGGAGGGAATTAAATGTCTAAAAATCTCGAAAATAAAGTAGCGATTATTACTGGAGGATCGCGGGGGATCGGCGCAGCTTCTGCAAAGGCACTGGCAAGAGAAGGGGCACATATTGTATTGGTTGACCTTCTAGAATGTGAGGAGACTAAACAGGAGATCCAGGATATTAATCCTGAAACCCGAGTACTGATCTACAATATTGATATACGTGAAAGAGATCAAGTAGAACAAGTCGTAAATGAAACTGCACGAGACTTTGGTCGTATCGATATTATTGTGAACAATGCTGGCACTTGTTCACGCTTGGATTTAGAACACATGAATGATGAGATGTGGTTTCGGGATATCAACACCAACCTCAGAGGAACTTTTCTTTTTTCCCAAGCAGCCATCTATCCTCATATGAAAAATCAAGGATACGGAAAAATAATCAACATTAGCTCTATTTCAGGAATCATGGGGGGGCCTTTTTCGGGAAAAAAGGATGAAAGTGGAGAAAATGGACGCTCCGGACCAGCTTATGCTGCTTCAAAAGGTGGTGTGATTGCAATGACCAAATGGATCGCGAAAGAAGTTGGAGAACTTGGAATTAATTGTAACAGCATTGCTCCTGGTCCTGTGGAAACGGCAATAACAAAAGGTATGAACTATCAGTTGAATCAGGCTATTAAACGGATGGGTACACCTGAAGACATTGCTGAAGCAGTTGTTTATTTAGCATCATCTAACTCGGATTATATTACTGGGGAAGTATTAAAAGTATGCGGCGGTTCCGCTATTGGATAGAATCAGGGAGGAGGCAGGCATGCTGCGGCAAAGTCATTCCTTTCGTGCTGAAGAAACCTTTACCGTCTATGGCTCCCTTTCTGAGGGTTCTGATTTAATGGAAGGTATTTTAGCTGAATGTAATAAGCACAGGATTACATCTGGATTCGTAACCTGTATTGGCTCGTTGAAAGAAGTAGGATATGTTCTATTTCAAACTAATAATGGCTCCCCTTCCGGTTATGGAAGAGAGATTAAGATACAAAACCCGGTCGAACTTGTTCACTGTTCAGGGTTTATCTGTCATGACGAAAATGATGAGCTAGATCTTCATCTTCATGGTCTTGTTGTTGAAGAAAATGGAAAAATAAGCGCAGGACACTTTGTCCGGAAAAAAAACCCTACCCTAATCACAGTAGAATTTGCGATTACATATGGAAAAGGTATCATTGCTTCGCGAACGTTTGATAAGGGGTTAGGATTTCGGGTTATCAACTTTTCAAAACAAGGGAGGGAAACACTTGGAAACACTGGGGTCCTTAGCAAGAAAAACACTGACTCAATATAGTGAAAAACCTGCAGTGAAAGATTCCCGAGGAACAATTACGTACAATCAACTTCGAATAAATGCTTGTCGGCTGGGACATGCCTTGCTAGAAGAAGGATTAAAAAAGGGTGATCGGGTAGCCATTTTAATGTCTAACCGGAGGGAACATGTGGAGTTGGACATCGCCATTTCTTTGACTGGCTTGATTAAGGTTCCTGTTAATTACCGCCTTCATCCAAAAGAGTTCGAGTACATCATTGAAAATTCCCAGGCATCGATTCTTATCGGTGAAGCATCACTCATTGATTCTGTTCGGAGTCCGGTAAAAAAAATCGATATTGATTCCGAATACCTCTCTTTCTTGGAAAATAAAAGTGAGGAATTTCCAAATATTAATGTTAAAGAGGACGACTTATTTGCCCTTATGTATACGTCTGGTACAACAGGCAAACCAAAGGGTGCTATGCTTACTCATCGTAATATGATATCCAGTGCTCTGTCGCTTAATATGGTGTGTCAGATTACCAGCGAGGATACAATCGGACACGTTGCACCTTTAACTCACGGAAGTAACTTTTTATCTCAGTGTTCGTTGTTTTTCGGTATAAAGCAAGTAATTTTCAATAAGTTTAATCCAGAAGATTTTTTGGATGAAATTGAACAAGAAGCAATTTCGATCATCTTCCTCGTACCAACACTTGTAAACCTTATGATACATGCTCATAATTTTGATCCGCGGAAGCTTCGACACATTAAAACAATTAATATGGCAGGCTCCCCAATTGCTGTCGATAAGCTGAACAAAGCTTTAGATTTAATCGGTCCAAAATTTGCAGAAACATATGGTCTGGTAGAAGCGCCTATGGTCATTACAATGATGCCGAAAAACGAGCTGAGAAACCATCCTGATTCATGTGGAGCAATAGGTCCATTTGTAGAGTTGAAAATTGTGGACAGTAGTGGAGTAGAGGTGTCGAATGGGGAGATTGGGGAAATAATTTGCAAAGGATCCCTTGTGATGAAAGGATATTGGAATAATGAAATGGCCTCGAACGAATCCATCAAAGGAGGATGGTTCCATACTGGTGATATGGGGTGGAAAGATGATACAGGATATGTCCGATTGGTTGACCGAGCTAAAGATATTATCATTACTGGCGGATTGAATGTATATCCCAGGGAAGTGGAGGAAGTTTTAAACCAGCATCCCGCTGTAAAGGAAACTTGTGTATTTGGTATCCCTGATGATAAATGGGGTGAATCGATTTGTGCTCATGTCGTATTAAAGGAGCCTTTCCTTACAATAGTTGAACAGGAGCTCATTTTACTATGCAAAGAACATCTAGCAAACTTTAAGAAGCCTCGCCTCATTAAAATAGTTTCAGAGTTGCCTAAGAACAGCTATGGAAAAATCTTACGAAAAGAATTACGTAAAAAATATCAGCTTCAGGGGTGAAAAAGATGTCAAGTGTATCTGTAATCGGCAGAGGGATAACAACCTTTGGAAAAAAGGATGAATCGATCAAATCAATGTTAATTAAAGCTTGTAGGGAAGCACTGCTGGAAGCAGGGAGGCCTAATGTAGATGCCGTCTTTGTCGGGAATTTTGCCTCGGGCTCTCTTGCCAACCAGGAGATTCTCGGATCGGTTTTAACGAATGAACTCGGACTCGGGAACGTTCCTTCTGTCAAGATGGAGGGGGCATGCGCTTCTGGTGGACTCGCTTTTCGTCAGGCATACCAGTTGGTTAAAGCAGGGGAATATAAGACAGTACTCGTTGCTGGAGCTGAAAAAATGACAGGGCTTGATACGGAGACAGTTACTAATGCCATTAATTTAGCAATGGATAATGACTCCAATGAAGGTTCCACCGGTCTAACTTTTCCAGGCTTCTTCGGTGTACTAGCTAATCGATATATGTATGAATATGGGGCAGAAAAAAGGCATCTTGCAATGGTGGCCCTTAAAAATAGAGAATATGCCATTGCAAATCCTATTGCCCAATTCAGGAAGGAAACTTCATTAGAGGAAATTATTAACTCACGGCTCATAACCGATCCTCTTGGTCTGTTTGACTGTTCACCTATTTCTGACGGTGCAGCAGCTGTTGTTATTCAAAAGGGGCAAAACGGTGTTGAAATTCTATCTTCAGGCCAAGCCTCTGGAACCCCCCTTATGCAAGAGGTAGAAGACCTTTTGCATATTTCAGCAACGTATGAATCGGCACAAAAAGCGTATGAAGCTGCAGGACTTGGACCTAAGGATATTGATGTAGTCGAACTACATGATTGCTTCTCGATGACCGAAATCATTGCAATTGAAGAATTAGGATTCTTTGAAAAAGGAAAAGGCTGGGAGGCACTCGAAGCAGGATTAACCAAGCATGGAGGAATCATTCCGGTGAACACAAGTGGTGGGTTACTCTCAAAGGGCCATCCCATTGGTGCAACTGGAATTGCCCAGATTGTTCAAATTGTTGACCAACTTAATGAAAAGGCAGCCAACCAAGTTGAAAATGCCCGAATCGGGTTAGCACAAAATCTTGGAGGTACAGGTGCGTATTCTACTGTTCATATCTTCCGTAAAAAAGGAGCGTAACTATGAAACTGAAATCGAAGTATTGCCACAACTGCAAACGACTTATCAGTGTTGATAAATATCAGTGTCCTGTCTGTTTTACTGAAGATTTAGAAATTAGAGAGCTAAGTGGCAAGGGAAAAGTCTTTTCCTATACAAATATATACGCCGCTCCAAAGAAGTTTTCTGATAGTGTTCCTTATTTTATTATACTTGTTGATTTGGAAGAAGGATTACGCGTGACTGCAAGATATAATGGTAAAGAAATGGAGATAGGAAAAAAAGTAGAACTAGACACTATAGAAGAACGTGCCTATTTTTTTAAACCACAGGTAGGATACTAACAAAAAAATCTAAACAACGTTTTTTCACCACCATTTTAGTTAAAGACATCACCTCATCCAGGCAAACATTGAAGTGACGAAGCCCCTAGTTTTATTAGTCATAAGGATCGAGGTGAATATTATAAAAGTAAAAAATAATTCAATAAGACCATAGAAAAAGATAGTATAAACAACTATAATATTACTAAAAAATTAACGAAACGCTATGATATCCCAGTCATAGTAGCACAGGGAAATTATGATATACTTACACCTTACTTGATTAAGGATCTCTTATTAAACACATATATTTTAATAGATTAAAATTCTGTCTGTTAAGAGGTTCATAAGTGGATCTAAGTTTCACTATTATTTATAGCATGTTACCTCAATTTGTAGATAAATTAATAGGGAATACAACAGGGCAAGTATTTATTTTGGGAATTATTACAATGGTTCAGGTATTGGTTATGTTTGTTGGGATTAGTATTTTATCTGATAAATACGCTCTTTATTAGTAAACAACTCTATTATTGCAAAGAGAATAACGTTATAAAAGGATCAATATTGGGGTTTATTGTATTACAGATTGCGTTTAGGACAGTGAACGGGAATCCAAGTATTGCAAATAATTAAATAATAATAAGCAAAGATTGGAAATAGTAGAAGGATGTATAAGCTTTTCAGAGAGCCGATGGTTGGTGAGAATCGGTAGTTATTGCCTTTGAACTCATCCAAGAGCTACTCGCTGAACATTATAAGTAGGGGATGTCGGTTTTCTACCGTTATGAAGATAGGTGGTGATAGCTGCCGAAAATGAGTGGGTTAATTATGTAATGATTAATCAATTAGAGTGGTACCGCGAGCAAAGCCTCGTCTCTATATTTTTATAGAGACGGGGCTTTTTTTATACATTAATATGACAAAGGAGTGTTTCTGAAATGACGAGAAAAATTTGGGTGTTTGATACGACTTTAAGAGATGGAGAGCAAGTTCCAGGTGCTAAGCTCAATTTGTATGAAAAACTAGAAGTAGCACAGCAGCTAAAGAAGCTAAAAGTTGATATTATTGAAGCCGGTTTTCCTGCGTCTTCAGCTGGCGATTTTAATGCTGTGAAAGAAATTGCCATGAAAGTAGGAAATACTGACAACATTATGATCACAGCATTAGCAAGAGCAGTAAAGGCTGATATTGATGCTGTTTATAATAGTGTGAAATATGCTGAGAAACCGTTAATCCATATAGTTTTAGGCACTTCAGACATTCACGTGGTAAAGAAATTTGGGAAATCGAAAAGTCAAATTTTAGATATCGGTGTTGATGCAGTAAAGTATGCAAAAACATTTCTGCCAGATGTACAATATTCAACAGAGGATGCGTCTCGCTCCGAGTTTGAATATTTATGGGCAACGATTGAAGCTGTTGTAAAGGCAGGAGCTACTATTATTAATGTGCCCGATACAGTTGGCTATGCCGAGCCGGAAGAGTTTGGTGACCTAATCTTTAAACTAAATGATCGCTTGAAAAATTTGAATGATAAAGTGCTTTTAAGTGTCCATTGTCATAATGATCTTGGGATGGCAACCGCTAATACGTTAGCTGCAATTAAAAATGGTGCGGATAAAGTTGAATGTACGATTAATGGCATTGGTGAACGTGCAGGGAATGTTGCACTAGAAGAGGTTGTGATGGCAATTAATACGCGCTCATCAGTTTATAACGCGTACACAAATATTAATACAAAAGAAATCATGAACACATCTAGGTTGGTAAGTAGTTTAATGGGACTTGATGTACAAGTAAATAAAGCCATTACAGGAGATAATGCCTTTGCTCATTCTTCAGGTATACACCAAGACGGTTTATTAAAAGCAAGAGATGCCTACGAAATCATTAGCCCGATTGAAGTCGGCTTAGATGATATGGAACTTGTTTTAACCGCTCGTTCTGGACGTCATGCGGTGAAAATAGCGCTTGAGAAATTAGGTTTTAATCAGTTAACTGATACACAATTTGAAGGGATATTTGAAGATTTTCTTAAATTAGCAGATGTGAAAAAAGAAGTATATAATCATGATTTATATGTCATCGTTGAGAACTATTATACAAAAATTGATAATCATAATCAGAATATGATGCACTATAGTGATAATTTTTATGAACTAATGGACTTGCAAGTGATTAGTAATACAAATTTCCCGTCTGCAAGTGTGAAGGTTAAAAAGGGCGATCAAATATTGAAAACCAGTGCAGTTGGTTCTGGCCCGATTGATGCTTTGTATTCTGCTATTACAGGAATTAGTGATTTAGATATTAAATTGATTGAATACAATATTAGCAGTGTATCAAGAGGTAAGGAAGCATTAGGGAAAGTGAAGATTCAAGTGGAATACAGAGGAGAAAAATATGTTGCCAAAGCAACAGATACGGATATTATGAAAGCAAGTGCATTTGCGTATATCAGTGCTGTAAACAGTATTGTGGTTGATACTTTACTTCCGGTTGAATAGATAACACTTTTTCTATTGCTTTTATCTCCTGTTAGATTAAATGAAAATTCAAATGCTCTACTCTTGAATGACTAAGCTATTATAGAAAAACAGAGATTCATCTAGGAGAGAATATAGATGAAGGAAAGTGCAAAAGTAGTGCACAAAATTGCATGGTTTATGTTAATTTCATAATAGGATCTTGGAACAGTTTTCAACAGGAGTCACGAGATTAAAATGAACTTTTTCCCGTTTTCCTGTAGCTGACATTGTTTAACTGAAAGAACTCCTTGATTTAATTAACACGTTCAACGGCGGTTCAATCGAAAGGAAGTCAAAAATGATTTTAACACTAGAAAATGTTTCATTAATACGGAATGGAAAGTGGATTATAGAGAATATTAATTGGAAAGTGAAAAAAGGAGAGCATTGGGTATTGTTCGGTCTAAATGGGGCTGGGAAAACGGCGTTGTTGAACATGCTGAACGCCTATTATTTTCCTACAAAAGGAAAAGTAAAGGTCCTCGGGAGAGAGTTTGGCAGAGCGCCACTGGCTGAGCATCTGCGGACTAAGATTGGCCTCGTTTCTTCCTCTTTACAGCAAAAGCTGTATCCTGCAGATAATGCATTTGAAGTAGTCTTAAGTGGTGCATTCGCTTCGATCGGACTTTACGAAACGCCAACTGATGAGATGAGACAAAAAGCTATTTCATTATTAAAAGAGTTAGGGTGTTTCGAATATGCGAATCAGGAATATGGATCCTTATCCCAAGGAGAGAGACAACGGGTTTTAATAGCCAGAGCACTGATGGCAGATCCTGAATTGCTGATTTTAGACGAACCTACAAATGGGCTTGACTTTATTGCAAGAGAACATCTGTTAGAAGGAATTGAATCCATTGCTAAAGGTTCAGGGGCGCCAACGATTCTTTATGTGACTCATCATGTCGAAGAGATTTTGCCCACTTTTGGAAAAACACTTCTCTTAAAAAAGGGCACTGTATTTGGTTCAGGAGAAACAAAAGAAATGCTTTCAGAACAAATTCTCTCCAAGTTTTTTGACATTCCTGTTGAGGTAGTATGGAGTAATGGCAGACCTCTATTGTCAAAAAAGGTAACGTTTAGCTAAACTTTGGTAAAGCAACTATTCAGAAACTCAACAGATACCCTATCCATTTTAGGAATTTTCTGTTACCCACGAGAAAACACCTCTAAAAAGTCGTTTTTTGTTTATATACGACCTCTGAAAACGAAGGTAGAAGGGAAAAAATACGGCAGCATCAAGTAGGCGTTACGGACATGGGTAAAACCCAATGACTTCGCTGAAAAGTTAAGGTGGCTTAGCCAACTTGGTTTTGTCCATGGTTGTTCGAGTACGCAGACCCTTTACCGAGGTTGAACAAAAGAAAGTTATTCAACATCGGGTAGTGGTGATTCCTTGACTATTACACTTTGAGACCTGAACACAGTGTTTCCCCATAGCGGTGCACAAAAGCCCTCTCTCCCAGGATTAATATGGAGATAGGGCTTTTGTGAAATTTGTGAATGAAGAAGTGTATACTACCTCGGGCAGCCGGACACTTTTCCTTAAATGTTGTTTTTGTCAATATTAATTTGAGCCAGAACGATCACTTTAAAAGTGAGCCACTTTGATATTCCTTGCTCCCAGTAAAGGGAATGAATGGAAGGTATAGGGGTCTTGCCCCGGAGAGGGGCAAGACCCCTATACCTTGTTGTCCGTATTACTCTTCTTCCTTTGATTGCTGGTTCATACTTTGCCTAAAGCGATACGACTCCCCATTTAGTAGATGAATATGCGAACGGTGGGTTAGCCGATCTAGGAGAGCTGCCGTCATTTTTTCGTCCCCAAAGATGCTTGTCCATTCAGTGAATTCTAAGTTGGTCGTAATGATCGTACTGGCACGTTCATATCTACTCGAGAAAAATTGAAATAGTAATTCAGCCCCCACTCTGGAGAAGGGAACGTATCCAAGCTCATCTACGATGATCACATCTAATTTGAGCCACTTCTTTTCTAGCGTATTTAATTGATGTTCTTCTTTGGCCATCAATAATTCTTCCACTAGTTCAGAAGCTGTAATAAATTTCACCTTATATCCATTCTGAATCATTTCGATTCCAAGTCCGGTTGCCAAGTGAGTCTTTCCGGTACCACTATTCCCAAGAAAGATGATGTTCTCATTCTTCTCTACAAATTCTCCTTTTGATAACGTGAGAAAACGATTTCGATTTAAACTAGGCATTAAACTAAAATCATAGGCATCTAATGTTTTTGGGACTGGAAAGGAAGCTTGTTTCAGCCGTCTTTGTTTCTTGTTTTCTTCTCTCTTCTGTAGCTCAATCTCTAAGAGTGCCAGGAGATATTCTTCATATCGCAGGTTTCGCTCTTCCGCCTCTCTTGCGAGAGAACGATAATTTTGTGAGATAGTTGGAGTTCTAAGTTGTTTGGTAATGTGATCCACTAATAATTCTACGTTCATTTCATACGCCCTCCAGTCAACTGTCCGTATTGTTCGACATTCGATTTCTGGATTTTATAGTCTAGTAGACTCGTAGGCATTTTTTCTTTAGATAGATCGTGAATGGGGAAGGATCGATTCATAAGTTTCTGAATCCTATCATGGACCACTTCATAACGGTAAATTTCTGTTTTCTCAGCTTCTTCTAAAGCTAGCGTTAATGTGTTCATACCAATCTCACGATGAAGGAGGAGAAGACGTATAAACTTCCGATCCCCTATGGCTCCTTCTTGTTCCCTCATCTTACGATGAAAACGTCTGAAGACATTTGGAATCTCATCTGATTGAAAGGCATGGGCATCCCGGATCGCTCGTGGTTTCTTCAATAACGCTTCTAAATAATGATTAAGAACAGTGGTCATTTCATTCCGTTCGTAAGAACGAGTGTGTTCTGCGATCACTTGGTTTTGAGCCACAACGATCACACGGTCGACAAAAATTTTGGCCCATACAGCTTGTCCTACATAGCTACATGGAACCGAATATTGATTCGTCTCAATAGTGATTAATGACGTTTTACTTACCTGACAAGAAACAAGTTTACATGCTTCGAACTTATTATTCGGAAGAGAATAGAGCTGCTCTTTTTCTTGTACCCACATCTGTTCAACCGTTTCTTTGGTATAGGGAACCTTTGTCCGACCAGCTTCTTTCAGACACCATTTCTCTAGGTAGTCATTTAGTTCTTCCAAAGACTGTATTTCTGGATATGGGACCAGGGCATTTCTCCTGATATATCCGACAGTTCCCTCAATTCGTCCTTTTTCATTACCGGATCTTACATTACAGAACTCTGCCTTAAAGAGATAATGGGCTTGTAAGGCCATGAAGGCTTCCTGTTCTAATCGATCCCGACCTTTAAGTATTTTTTGAACAGCTGTTTTTAAGTTATCAAAAAGTCCTTCTGTTGGAACGCCTCCAAAGAATTCAAACGCATGGACAAAACCATCCAGGAACGCTTCTTGCTTTTCATGTAGATACGCCCTTACAAACCGTAAACGGCTAGCTGATAATTGAATACAAAAGAGGAAGACCCTTCGGGTTTTTCCCTGAAGGATAATATCGGCTTCTCCCCAATCAAATTGAAACTGTTGCCCGAGTTGAAATTCAAGTGGGATAAAGACTTCTTGCATCTTTTTCTTTCGCTTAGCGACAACCTTTCGAATGTTTGATGCTGATCCTCCAAAATCATATTCATCTACTAATCTTCGATAGATTTTGGCAGCTGTATGCTTTTGTTTTCCCCACCGTTTTAGATCATCTTCAAGCCACTGATCAATTATCGGTAAAACTCGTTTCGTCTCGTCTGAAGACTCCTTGGTTTTATAGACTTTCTGTCGATACAGCGTTGTCGGAGATTCTGATTTCTTAAGATACTTACTGACTGTATTTCTTGAAATCCCCAGTTTTTGGGCAATTTGTCTTTGGGATTGTCCTTCTACCTCGTTCAAATATTTGATACGATGGAATTGAGCCACGTCAATCATCCTTTTCTTCCTCTCTCTATGTAGATGGTTTGGTCACTTTCTATCATAGAAGAGGTTATTGAATTTGGAAATTGGGTGGCTCACTTTTTATGTGATCAAACTCTTGATGAGTGGCTCAAAACTAAATTATCAAATACAAATGTTACCTAGACGTGATGTTATTTGTGAATCGCGCCCTATTTGTGGAAGATCGTTATTAAAGTAAAGCCCCCAATAGTTAAATAACCTTATTCTTCAAGTACAATTTCTTCTGCCGAACATATTCGTATTCTTGGTTCGTTACACTCTCCAGAAAGATTAACCTTTAAGTTAACTCCTGGCTTTAATTTCTCGAAACTAACTGTTTCTTTATTTTCGTTAGAAATTTTAGTGTTTTCACCTACAGTAACCCTCATTTGTTCTTCATTTTCATTTACCTTTTTTGTTAAGTCTAATAATACTTATTATGCTCGTTATTTACTTCGGTAACAATCCTAGCAATTTCATAATTTCCGTCTGTTGGCTCATTTTCTGTTTCTTCGTTTATTAATTTATTAACTTGTTTAATTGAACTTTCAAATAGAGAATAAATGGTATGTGTGTCTTCTGAATTCATAATAGCGAAACAAGAAAAAGGGTGCCGCAACAACCCTTTGTTTAACTATAGAACCCGTTACTTAAGTGAATTGGTTCACAATGATATATTTATTTGCTGTTTTATAATTGATTATTTCAATTTCTTTTATTTTCAATAATATATTGGAATCCATATAAGATAAAAGCTTTGTAAAACATATAAAGAAAAAATTGAAAGTGATTTAATCTAACTAACTTAGCAACTTTTAGCTTTTCTGTTAACTTTGCTATCACAAAGGCAAAGAAAGCATCTACAATTGCATTAAGTGAAATAAACTTTTTAAAATTTCCATATGTCCATTTTAATATCCATATTGTACCTACAAAAAAAGGTCCAATATTAAAAGGAAATTCTCCTGAAATATATGAGTTCGGTTTATTATAAAAAACCCACCATTTTCGCTTTTTTCCAATTTTAACATTTAATGCTTCAAAAATAATAATAAATATAGATGCAGGAAGGAATCTTTTTATACTACTCCTTCCAACAAACGGTAAGGATAACCACGAAAGTAAAATCATTGCAATATTAAAGAACCACTGATTTTTAAATGACATTTTAATGTAAACCTCCATTCCTTCCTTAGAATTTCACCTCCTAATTTTTTTATTCCTTAGGGTAAATTAATGGAATTGCTTATTTAAGTAAACTGCTTCTTTAGTTTAACAAAAAGGCACTTATCCTTTTTGAAGATAAGCACCCTATAGTTGAACAAGAATTATTTTAGATATGGAAAATAATGTGGAATAGCCTTTAAAGCTAATTGGTATTCGCAAATCATAAAAAGAGATGTTTACTGAATCACAGGGCTCCGCACTGTTGTGACAGTTAGCGTGGTAGGAATCACTGCTGCCGTTGTAGACGGGTTGCCAGTAGCGCTTATCGGAGTCTCTTTATTACTGATTACTGAGTGCAAGAGTATTTATTAGTCCTAGGCATCAGTCTTCGTTGAAATACAGAGGGTAAGATGATTACCCTGTTCAATAGTTTGCCCAGGTGAATCAGAAAACTTAAGCTCCATTTCCCCAACTTTCACGATAGCGTGCGCAACGGAATCCTTTAATTCGGCAGGAAAAGACATCGGCATTTCTCCGTAAGTTTGCATACTTATCACTTCGGCTTCCAATACTTCCTCGTAAAATCGAATCATGTCCTTTGCATTTCCATTCGTCATAAAATAGGGTGTCATTCGCATTGTCATAATCTGTAATCTCCTTCATATTCTAAAATTATAACATTTGAATAATCTGTGTATTTCTTTTCGATTGCTATTTTACTTTTAGCAATAACTTAACTAAGTTGTTAAACTATCCTGCCACGATAGTTTAAGTACATTTATTCACAATCTCTCCCATAAATTTCAACATAAATATCCATTTAATTTAAAAATGAGTCCACGATCTGGCCCTATTCTTAAGTAACAAATGGGATCACTCTTATAGAAAATTGGGGTTCTGAACCTACCATCAGCAATTATGTCTATTAATTTCCTGAAAGAATTCTTGCCGTATCCCCTTTACAGCCAATAAACAAAAAAGAGGGGTTTTCACTGTCTTATTCTTTAGCAATTCTTTTTATAATATCTTCATAGATATTATTATGATGTAATTTACTTTATTGGGATGTTCAACCGTTTCATTCTGTTATAAAGAGTGGCTCTGGTAATTCCTAGAGCATCAGCTGTCACATGTTTTTTACCAGACATTTTCTTAAGCGTATTTATGATGATTTCTCTTTCACAATCCTCCAATTGTTCTTTTAATCCTTGATCGCTATAAGGGTTCACAAATCGTCTGTTCCGGTGTTCTTCTTCCAGGAACGGCAAGTCTTCTCTCTGAAGGACACCATCAACAGAAAATACAACCAATCGTTCGATCACGTTCCGAAGCTCCCGGACGTTCCCGGGCCAGGTATGGTTCAATAAATCCTTCATAATTTGTTGAGAAATGCCATGGATCGGCCGGTGATACTTTGTGGAGAATTCATATAAAAAATAGTGGGTCAACTCAATAATGTCCTTGGTCCGGTCTTTTAGAGGAGGGATGACAAGGTTGACGACATTCAATCGATAGTATAAGTCTTCTCTGAATTTCCCTTCCGTGATCAGTTTTTTCAGGTCCTGATTTGTCGCTGCAATGATGCGGATATCGGCTTGGAGTTCTTTGGTTCCACCTACTGCATAATAAGACCTCTCTTGAATCACCCTGAGAAGCTTGACCTGCATCTCAAGTGGCAATTCACCGATCTCATCCAGAAAAAGTGTTCCACCCTTAGCCAGTTCAATCTTCCCTTTTTTCCCTTTTTGATCAGCGCCTGAAAATGCACCTCTTTCATAACCGAATAACTCACTTTCGAATAAAGAAGACGGGATTGCACCACAATTGATCGGGATGAAAGGGGATGATTTTTTCTCTCTAAGATCATGTATTGCCTTTGCAAATAGTTCCTTTCCCACACCGCTTTCTCCTTGGATCAGAACCGTCGCATTAGTCGAAGCAAGACGCTTTGTTTTGTTGATTGTTTTCTTTAAAGATCTGCTGCTCCCTCTGATTTTTTCAAAAGGGTTAGTGGATAAATTCAATTTAGCTACCTGGCGTTCCAAGTGGTGGAGTTTTGCAGATGTTTGGGACAACTCCTGATTCAGCTTGACTTGACTGGTTATATCTATTTCAGAAGCTACGGCACCAATCGTTTTTCCGCCGATCTTGATGGGAGCGGTATTGATCAATACAAATCGATCAGACCTAGCCAAGTGTTGGTGACGGTGAAGTGCTTTTCCCGTTTTTAAAGTCTCTAATATTTCAAGCTTGTCTTCATCGAAAAAATCAGTCATCGGTTTTCCAAGTATATTTTCTTTATTTATCGAAAAGATTTCTTCTGCTTTTTCAGTCCAAACCCTTACGATTCCATTATTGTCTACTACTGAAACAGAGGCTTCCATCGTTTCCATGATGGCATTGTAGTAGGCAAATAAGCATTGATAGGAAAGATGGAGTCTTCTAAAAAATATATCTCGATCGATATAACCCATAGTGTTATTCTTTTGATCTCTCACTAAAGCAAAAGGATAGTCAGTCAAAAGTTCAATCAATTCCTCAGTACTACAATCCGAGGTTATCCAGGTGCTTTTTTGTGGAGTTTTTTGCTTGTACTTGGAGAAAAGTTCGTCATTTTTATAGAAAAAAGTTAATCGTTCATTCATACTTGCTTGTTTAGTAGCTTTTTCTTGAAACGTAAAATCTTTCTTCAGAAGCTCTTTAACCTGTGGCAGTTTAAAAGGCATCCTTCCACCTCCCCGAATGTAAAAAATAAATCCATCATTATAAATAATACACCTATTTTTTATTGAACTATAAAAAAACAAAAGATTTTGTCAATTTTAGTCACTTTACTCCTTTTTTAAAAAGAGTGGAACAATTCTTGCATTGTTATTTATGAAAAGAAATAAGCTGCTATAAGGAGTGGTTGAAAATGGAATTCAATCGAATGTTGACGACAGTTGATACACACACAGCGGGTGAACCATTAAGGATCATCACAGGTGGATTGCCGATGATAAAAGGGGATTCGATTTTAGAAAAAAGAGCTTATTTTAAAGATCAGTTGGACATGATCCGGAAGATCTTGATGCATGAACCAAGGGGTCATCATGGGATGTATGGCTGTATCGTGACACCACCGGAAAATAAGGACTCAGATTTTGGAGTATTATTCATGCATAATGAGGGGTTAAGTACGATGTGTGGACATGGAATCATAGGAGTTGTTACTGCTGGAATTGAAATGGGGTTCCTTGAAACCAACGGGCAAGGATCTTCTATTTATACCATCGATAGTCCAGCTGGTAAAATCACTGCGGAAGCTGTATATGACAACCATAAAGTATCATCAGTATCCTTCATCAATGTTCCATCCTTTGTCTATAAGGAAGATTTTGAAATTTCCATAGATCATAAAACCATTAAGGTGGATATCGCTTTTGGTGGAGCGTTTTATGCTATTGTTCAGGCAAGAGATCTGGATTTGCAAGTGGAAATTCAACAGCTTTCCGATATCCAGAAATGGAGCAGATTAATAAAAGAAGAAATTGAAAAGACCCTTGATGTGAAGCATCCTTTAGAAGACAAGCTTCAAGGGATCTATGGTGTCATTTTCTCGGATGAGCCTAAGAAAAAGGAATCGCATTTACGAAATGTTACCGTGTTTGCTGATCAACAAATCGATCGATCTCCATGTGGGACCGGAACAGCAGCTAGAATGGCCGCTTTATATCAAAAAGGTAAATTGAAAGAGAAACAACCGTTTGTTCACGAGAGTATCATTACAAGTCAACTGAAAGGTGAAATTATTGAATCTGCCAAAATTGGACCATTTTATGCTATTATTCCTAAAATCAGTGGATCAGCATTCATTACGGGGAGTCATCAATTTTTCGTCGATCCTTCTGATCCCCTCTCGGAAGGTTTCTTATTAGGATAAACAGAGAGAATCTAAAAAAGAAATGCTTAAAGATTACGTGCGAGTCATGTAATCTTCTTTTATTTCAAGAAACGTATAAATATTTTTACATTGTATAAATGTTTATACATTATTTATCACAGTTTTGATCATATAACCATTATTGTGCATTAAGAAGTTCCCTTAAGATTCGTGCAACTTAGGTTTAGGCTTCACCAAAGGCTTGACTTTACCAAGTTTTCTTTAGATGGCATGAATCTTGCATTATTCTAAGGTGAACGGGGTAAATTCTGTTCGAACTTGCAAACTATCAGAAGGGAGTATTTATATGAAACATTTTGAAGGGATCCATGTTGCACTGGTAACACCGATGACGGAGGACTATGAGGTTGATTACAGAAGACTCTATGAAACTTCGGAGTGGTTGATTGAAAAGGGTATACATGGTCTGATTCCTGGCGGTTCACTTGGAGAATATGCCGTACTATCCAATGACGAAAGAGCTAAGGTTGTAGAAACTGTCATCGATGCTGCAAAAGGTCGTGTACCTGTTTCAGTAGGTTCCGGAGCTCCAGCAACCAGTCAAGTCGTAAAATGGTGTGAACATGCGAAAGGCCTTGGAGCATCAGGGATTATGGCGCTTCCACCGATTAATTACAAGCCGCTGGAACATGAAATCGTAGAACATTATCGCCAAATTTCAAATGTTGGTTTACCAGTCATCGCTTATAACAATCCTAGGGATTATCCGACTGATCTGACACCAGAATTTTTAGCAGAGTTAGAGAAAATCGAAAATGTGGTTGCCGTTAAAGAGTTTTCCGGGGATGTCCGGAGAGTTCACGATATTTTAGAAAAGACCAGTCTGGAGGTACTTATCGGGGTTGACGATCTTTCCCTGGAAGGACCTTTAATGGGGGCTACAGGTTGGATTGCCGGTGTCCCTAATGCGCTTCCTGAGGAGTGTCTTGAGTTGTTTCAACTCGCAAGGGAGGGTAATGTTGAAAAGGCTTTGCCATTGTACAGAAGCCTTTTACCATTGTTCCATTACGATGCAATTCCTCAGTTGGTACAAGCCATCAAATACATGATGGAGCTTAATGGTCAACCAGTAGGTCCGACAAGACCACCTCGTTTGAAACTGGATGATAAAACGTACCAGGACATCAAACATTTCTTTGATAAAGCCCGAAGCACCTTACAAAATCAATAATCTTTTTTGAAGGAGATGTAAATCCAATGGAAACAACAAACTGGATCGGAGGAGAATGGGTCAAACCAGGAGGTCAACAACGTGATGTCATGAATCCTTCAAATCTTTCCGAAAAGGTCGGTACCATTCACTTTTCTGATGAAACGGATATTATAGAAGCTGAGGCTGCTGCTAAAGAAGCTTATCGGAAATGGTCCTCAATGCCCGGGGCGAAGAGAGGGGACGTACTTTACGAAATGGCAGCAGTGCTGGAAAAAAACATGACGGATATTGCTGAATTGGCAAGTTCAGAAATGGGAAAACCCATTACGGAAATGAAAGGAGAAGTTCTCAGAGGCGTTCAATTGCTTCGCTATTATGCAAGTGAGGGTGTCCGATCGCAGGGTAATCTCGTCCCCTCATCGGATGTGAATGTATTGCAATACACGAAGCGTGTTCCATTAGGAGTGGTGGGGCTCATTACACCATGGAATTTTCCTGTCGCTATTCCGATCTGGAAAATAGCTCCAGCATTGATTAGTGGTAACACGATACTCTGGAAGCCGGCTGAGCCTGCTTCTCTTACTGCTTTCCGTTTAGGGGAGCTTTTTGCTGAAACGAGTTTACCTGAGGGCGTCGTAAATATCATAATCGGTAAAGGCAGGGATGTAGGAAATGCACTGTTGGAAAAAACGGAAATAAATGCTGTCAGTTTCACAGGTTCCACCTCCACGGGTCAAAGAGTGGCTTCGATATGCGCGGCTCGTAATATCAAATATCAAACCGAGATGGGTGGAAAAAATGCAGCTATCGTGTTAAGAGATGCAGACTTTCAGAAAGCAGCATCCATGGTGGTAAGCGGCGCGTTCCGTTCAGCGGGGCAGAAATGCACAGCGACAAGCCGGATCATTGTTGAAAAAGAAGCCTATGAGCCATTTGTTGAAGCTTTAAAAGCGGAAATGGAGGCTGTCAAAGTGAATCATGCCCTGGATATGAATGCCTATATGGGTCCTGTTGCATCAAAAAGTCAATTTGACAGTGTATCTGAATATCTTTCAGTTGCAAAAAAGGAAGCAGAATTGGTTATTGAAAAAGAAATCGAGCAAGGGAACGTCAATGGATATTTTGTTAATCCGATGGTTGTGACAGGAATCGGCCCTGATCACAAACTGGTGCAGGAGGAGGTCTTTGGCCCTCTTGCGGTGATCCTTACCGCTGAGGATTTTGAAGAGGCGATATCATTAGCCAATCAAACCGTGTATGGGTTAAGCGCATCGATTTTCACTCAGGATTTGTCTAAGGCTCATCGGTTCCTAGAGGAAGCTGATGCCGGAATGGTAAGAGTGAATCAAGAAACAGCAGGAGTTGAATATCAAGCACCGTTCGGAGGGATGAAAATGTCAAGCTCCCATACTCGAGAACAGGGACAGGCTGCCCTTGATTTCTACACCACTTTAAAAACATGTTCGATTAAACATACATTTTAGTACTTTCCCATAAATAGGGGTTGGCCCATTATTTCCTTTTGGGCCAGCCCCTTTTAACTTCATACGGAAATTGTATTTTGTATTTTTTCCTGGTAGTAATGATTCCAAAGTCTTTCTATTTTTTTTCTTCCATTTTGGATATCCGGATGGAATTGGATAATCGATTTCTCCCTTACATATTGGACATGCTCAATTGCTTTTGTCAATTCTTCGAGTTTAATCTTCCCCGTGACTTTTTGAGAGATTGATAAACCTGCTACGACTCCCTGTGCGATTGCAATCTTGGCACTTTCAATACCCGTGATATTACCTGCAACATAAAGGCCTTCAACAGGAGTCTCCATTCTTTCGTTGTGCAAAGGAATATGACCACCCAACTCTGGAATGTAATGGAATGGACATCCTGAAATCGCTGCTAACTCCACAAGTGGATATAGTCCACCGGCAATACACACGAAATCAGCCTCAACTATTCGTTCGGTACCTGGTACAGGGTCGCCATTCACGTTCAATTTTACTACCTTTACACCTTCCACTTTTTTGTGACCAATAATTTCGACGACAGCCTGTTTCAATTGGATCGGAACACCCCATATTTTAAGGCCGCTGGATGGATAAAAGTTCAATCCGATTTTTCTTAAAGTTTTCATACGCATCAACTTGGCTCCGCATTTCATGATGAAACCCGGAGCCAAATGGGCGGCTTCTGACAAATCATCAATTACTTTAATCGGGTTGGAGGAATCTGCTGATAACTCATTATAAGGTGGAAGCAGGACTCTATCGACTTGGATGCCTGCCAAACGCAGTTCCCTCATGATTGCAAATGAGAGTATATTCATGCCCACAATAATCCCCTTTTCACCAACCTTTACGCGATGGACATTTGTCATCACCTGGGCTGCACCGATTGATATCACACCAGGAAGTGTCCAGCCAGGGAGGGGTAAAGGTGTTTCGGCTGCCCCTGTAGCCAAGAGTATATTAGCTGAACGGAACTTGCCTTTGTTTGTGAATACGTCCCAATTCCCTTTATTGTATTGTAAGTTGTGGACCGATACACCAAGTTTTACGTCGACACCCAGGTTATGTGCATTGGAAGCCAAAACCGAAGCTTCCTTCATACCATTCCACCATTCTCCATCTGGTTCTTCATGGAGCTGTCCCAACAGCCTCCCACCTGGTTTCATGAATTCATCAAGCACCAAAACTTGCAATCTATTACCAGCACACGTATTTGCCGCTGTCAATCCTGCAGGTCCTCCACCGATGATAATAACGTCAATCATGCCATAAACCTCCTTTTAAAGGAGTTGGATATTGAGTAAGGCTTTCAATCTTCATTCCATCTTCTACTAAAGTAAGGCACGCACGGACTGTTTCACAGTTCCTGACTTTGACACGACATTCGAAACAATGTCCGATATTGCAGTAGATTCCTCTCGGATTCCCACTTTCCTCATGGTGTCGAAGTGTACGGATGCCATTAACCAGTAAGGCGGAGGCGATCGTATCCCCTTCGATAGCCTTATGATTTTCACCATTGAATGAAAATGAAATCTCTTTATTGTCAGCCAAAGTGTCCAGGATCGGATGGTTTACAATTCTTTTATCCATTTATATATCACCCAGATTCTTGAATGTAATTGGTCGAATGGGCGGCTGATATTTTAAAGGTATGGAATCTGAAGGATTTTTCCCTTCTTTTTGACTCATCAAAAGATCAAGACTGGATCTGCAAGTCCTTCCTCCACAAACTCCCATTCCTGCACGTGTACGTAGCTTCAATTCGCGTGCAGAACACTGAAACGTATTGATCGTTCTAAGTAATTCTTCAAGGGTCACCTCTTCGCAACGACATACTAACGTTTGATTTTCTCTCATGTCAGTCCCTCCTTATCACTTTATATTCATGCAAGAATCAAGCCAAAAAAGTAGAAAGCCAAGATTCTCTTTTTAAGCACGTAAGGTATGGATCATTGCTATTTTCATAGCTTGATATCGAAAGTTGTGTCAAATTATTTTGACAAAATCTAATTTCTTTTACATGTTTTTTCTATCGAAAGCTGACGTGGCTTTATTTTAAACTTGGCACAAAAATTGCATTCTAAATAACTGACTATCAGAAAAAGGATCGATATGATATGCAAAACATGACAACAGAAGTAGCCGTTATAGGTGGCGGCATTATTGGTGCAGCTATTACCTACTACCTGACTCAATCAGAAATGGAAGTGATGGTTCTCGAAAAAGGAGAGCTGGTGAGTGGAACCTCGTCAAAATGCGATGGTAATATTTTAGCGATTGATAAGGATCCAGGCTTTGACAGTCAAATGTCTTTGGAAAGCCAAAAGTTGGTCAAGGAACTCAGTAAAAAGCTTGAGCTGCCGTTTGAGTACAGATCTCCAGGAAGCATTTTAGTTTGTGAAACGGAAGAGGAAATGGAAGCTGCAAGTAAGTGGGTCAAGCATCAAAGGGCTGCAGGCTTGTCTTTTCGAATGCTTGATCGCCAAGATATCCGCCAGGAATCCTCCTATTTCGCTGATGATCTCCCAGGTGGGCTTGAATGTGAAACAGACGCAACTGTCAACCCTTATATGCTTGCTTTTTCTCTCTTTCACGATGCCAAGAAAAAGGGGGCAAAGCTTTTCCCGAATACTGAAGTCAAAACGATTAAAAGACAGAATGATGGCACTTTCAAAATTGGAACAACAACAGGGACAGTTACAGCAAATAAAGTAATCAATGCAGCGGGGGTTTGGGCGGGCCATATCGGTCAAATGCTTGATATCCCTATTCCGATTGTCCCAAGAAAAGGGCATATCATTGTAGCTTCCCGCAGCTCTCCTGTCGGGATACGGAAAGTAATGGAGTTCGGCTATCTGATCTCTAAATTCGGAGGAGAGCGTCGTGTCGAAGAAGATATCGAAAAATATGGAGCTGCTCTCGTTTTCGAGCCAACAGAAAGCCAAAATTTTTTGATCGGAAGCAGTCGCGAGTTCGTTGGGTATGATACGTCAGTTGATTTTGAAGTTGCTCGATGTGTGGCAAAAAGGGCGATCCGATTCTATCCGAAAATGTCTGACATGATGGTGATACGAACTTATGCTGGGCTTCGGCCCTGGACAGAGGATCATTTGCCGATCGTCTCTCCTGTTGAAGAAGTTCCAGGCTTTTATATTGCTGCGGGTCATGAAGGAGATGGGATCAGTTTAGCTGCCATTACAGGAAAAGTCATTGCACAACTTGTCATGGGAGAAAAGACGACCATCCCCGTCGAACCGTTGAGCTATAACCGATTTAAAGGGAAGGTGGCAAAAAAATGAAGGCTGATAGACTGTTTACTACGATCGATACCCACACGGGCGGGAATCCTACACGGACTGTCATCAGTGGATTACCAAAGTTAGAAGGCCTGACAATGGCTGATAAAATGCTTCATATGAAACGTGATTACGATTGGATAAGGAAATTGCTGATGTTCGAGCCTCGAGGCCATGAGGTGATGTCAGGGGCATTGATGGTTGAACCCTGCCACCCTGATGCTGATATGGGTGTCATATATATCGAAACCGGAGGCTATTTACCCATGTGCGGCCACGACACCATTGGTTTTTGTACTGCTCTAGTTGAAACGGGAATGATCGAAGTGAAAGAACCAGAAACCGAACTTACTTTGGACACTCCTGCAGGTCTGGTTAAAGTAACCATTCAAGTGAACGATGGTCATGCGGAAGAAGTGATGTTTTGTAATGTGCCTTCCTTTTTACTGAAGAACGTTACTGTAGATGTTCCGACGATAGGAGAAGTGAATTGTGACATTGCTTATGGGGGGAACTTCTATGCAATCACAGATGCCGAGAAAATAGGTTTATCATTAGTTCCTTCCAATGCCAGTAACATCATTGATACTGCCGTTAAACTGCGGGATGTGATCAATGAAACGACTGAGGTTGTTCATCCTGAGTCAAGCTTCATAAAAGGATTGACGCACATCGAATTTTTTTCCGAACCTTCGAATCCTTCAGCAACCGTTAAGAACACAGTGATCGTACCACCTGGTGGAATTGATCGTTCCCCATGCGGAACCGGTACATCTGCGAAGCTGGCGACATTGTATGAACAGCAAAAAATTGAAATAGGTGAACCCTTCATTCATGAAAGTATAGTCGGAACCCTTTTCCGGGGAAGAATTCTCGAAAAGACAAAAGTCGGAAGCCTCCCTGCTGTGTTGACAGAGATCTCCGGGAGGGCATGGATCATGGGGAAACATACCTTTTTTTCGAACGTGGAAGATGAGCTTAATGAAGGATTTCTATTAATTCCTCCTATGGAGGATCATTAATAAATCAACAATGCAGAGGGGGAGGGAATTTTCGGTTAAACGGTATCTAAGCTGGTAAATGTTGTTGTAAGCGCTAACAATCATTGAAAGGGGATATTATGGAAAATAACAAGACAAGATTGCCAAATATGGGTGAGGTATTGTTTATATTAGTAGGTTTTGTGCTTATTATTTACCTGTTCATTTCTGTGTTTGAACTACCGATCCAACTTGCATTATTGACATCTTGGTTTTTGATCATGGTATTGGGCTTACGGTTGGGGCATCAATATGGTTCTATCCAGAAAGGAATGCTAACCGGGATCAGTAATGGATTAGAAGCAATAATCATCCTTACGACTGTTGGAGCCTTAATCGGTACATGGATTGCTGGAGGTATTGTCCCAAGTATCATTTATTATGGATTAAGTATTATCAATCCTTCAATATTCTTGTTTGCAACTGTTTTCATATGTGCAGTTACATCTTTAGCAACCGGTACTTCCTTTGGTACGGCGGGTACAGCAGGAATAGCGATGATGGGGATCGGCCATAGTTTCGGAATTCCTGCACCGCTGGTTGCTGGAGCGGTGATATGTGGCGCATATGTTGGTGATAAACTGTCTCCCTTATCAGATACAACAGTCATGACGGCTTCCTTGACTAAAGTGAATTTGTTTGATCACATTCGGTCGATGCTATATGTCAGTGTACCGGCGTTGGTGCTTTCTTCAATCTTGTTTTTGCTGGTAGGATTCTTTTATGTTGGCCAAAACGTTGATTTGACAAGAGCTGAAGAAGCGATGAACGCCCTTGAAGGGTATTTCAACATTGAATGGTACATGTTGATTCCAGCAATAATCGTTATCGGACTGCTTGCTTTTAAGAAGCCCTCTATACCTACAATCACATTCGGTGCTTTGCTTGGAGCGATTTGGGCTGCCCTCTTCCAGGATATGACTATTCTTGAGGGGCTCAAGACATCGTACTCTGGATTCCATATTGAGTCCGGTGTGGACTTTATGGATAACCTTTTGAATCGAGGCGGTATCGTATCGATGTTGGAAGTTATTCTTTTAATCATCCTCGCACTTGGATTGGGTGGATTGATGGAAGTGACAGGCATTTTACAGGTGATTTGCAATACATTGCTTAAATGGGCTGATAATGCTGGGAAAACGACTGTTTCGACGCTGATTGCAGGTTTTTTCGGAAATTTTTTCGGGGGTGCGGCTTACGTTTCTCTTATCACTGCAAGTAAAATTACTGAGGAAAACTATGATCGTTTACGTATCGATCGCCGGGTTCTTTCCCGAAACACGGAAGCAGGAGGTACCATTACAACCCCGATGGTTCCCTGGTCTGATGGCGGTGTTTATATGGCGACAGTTTTGGGCGTTACAACCCTTTCTTACTTACCGTTCCTATGGTACCATTTCTTAGTTCTTATCATTTCTGTCGTTTATGGCTTTAGTGGTAAGTTTGTATGGTATATAGATAGACCTGATAAAAATGTTGAACTCGATTCCTTTCCAAAAAGCAAGAGTTTGTAAATTGTTGGCTACCTTTTTCGAAAAGCTCTTCTTTCCGCATAAGGTACACATTGGTAACATACTTTGACAAGCTTTCCATGGTCATTGATATACTTCACAGATTTTCTTACTCTTTTTTTACAAAAGAAACATTTGCTTCCGAATAACGATGTTAACATCTTAATGCCTCCTTATGGTATTTAGTATATACATTGCCTTATGATTTTTCTATTTTATGGATTCACAAAAATACTCGTTACTAAAAATTTATAAAACATCCGGTCTTCAAGCCAATACACAAACATTTCCATCTTACTAGACGAGAGAAGGAGTTAGGAGTTTCCTCACATTAGGAAACTCCTGTTTAATAATTGATAGAATTATAGTATTACTTTATAACAACTCGAAAAAACAGTGGCAGTCTTAGATTGCCACTGTTTTTACTTATATTTGCAACCTTTTTTGTTCTTAAGTAATTCAAAAGAGAATATTGGTAATCAAATTTATTTACCTAAATACAATTAATATTAAATGCTATGGGACGTTTATTAAATTGCACAAAAATATTTTTATAAAAATAAATGGAAACAGGAGATTTTAATAGGGAGCTGTAATTAACTTTTATTCTTGTCCCGACATTATGACATAACAACTATTAAGCAAGGAAATATACAATATGCCCAAGGCTATTTAAATGTACTTAACAACATTGGGCAAATGGTTTTAATTATTAATTTTACATAAAGAATCAATAGTTTTAATGAAAAGAGTTACATTAGTAAACTATAATGAGCTAATTCCTCAGGTTTTTGCCCACATAAAGATTGTGGTCTAAAAATACGGTTATCTTGTGCCTGTTCCAGTACATGAGCGGTCCCAACCAACTACTCTACTTAAAGTGAATGCTAGTGTAATTAATTCTTTTGGTAAAGAAATCCCTAATACTGCGGCAGTAAAAATTCGGGTTTGGCGTTAATCCTCTACCCTAAGGAACATTTTTTATAATATTAAAAAACTGTTAAAAAATTGAAAGAATATTCCCAAAATTAAAAAAATAAAGGGGTTAGTTAAATTTTTGTCGAAGAAGTTTATAAAAAATATGTATCTCTTTGATATTCAAAAATATAAAAAATAGATAGAAGGGAGGACGTATAATGCAAGTATCGGTCCCTAGTGATCATGATGTTTATCTTTTTCATGAGGGAAACCTCTTTCACAGCTACAAAATGATGGGTGCCCATATAGTAGAAGAAGATGGGCAAAAAGGTGTGAGGTTTTCTGTTTGGGTATCACATGCAAAACGAGTTTCTGTAGTAGGAAATTTCAACCATTGGAATGGAAATAGCCATCTAATGAAACCGGTTGAACAGTCTGGTATTTGGACATTATTTATTCCAAATCTTCAAGACGGGGAAATTTATAAGTACGAAATTCATACACCACATGGAGAGATACTATTAAAAGCAGATCCATACGCTTTTTATTCTGAATTACGCCCAAACACAGCTTCCATTGTTTGCAGTTTAGAAGGTTATGAGTGGAATGATTCAAAGTGGTTTGCAAAAAAGAAAAAGAAAGATAGTTACCATCAGCCTATGCTCATATATGAGGTGCATTTAGGTTCTTGGAAAAAGAAACCCGACGGCGCATTTTATACATATCGTGAACTAGCTGATGAGCTTGTCGATTATGTGGGAGAATTAGGATACACACACATTGAGATATTACCAATTCTTGAACATCCTTTTGATCGTTCATGGGGATATCAAGTAACAGGTTTTTATTCTGTTACAAGTCGGTATGGGACACCACAAGATTTTATGTATTTCGTAGATAAATGTCATGAAAAAGAAATTGGTGTTATTTTAGATTGGGTACCGGCGCATTTTTGTAAAGATGCCCATGGATTAGGAAAGTTTAATGGTACACCGCTTTACGAGCCGACTGATGAACGAATAGCTGAACGATTAAACTGGGGCACATACAGCTTTGATTACAGTAAACCAGAAGTGGTAAGTTTTTTAATTTCAAATGCCCTCTTTTGGATGGATGTTTATCATATTGATGGTTTACGTGTTGATGCTGTGTCTTCAATGATTTATTTAAATCATGAAGCAAATAATCAATTTGTTGAAAAAAATCAGTTTGGCGGTTTTGAAAACCTAGAAGCAATTGAATTTATCAAAAATTTAAATAAAGCAGTTTTTTCTCAATATCCCGATACATTAATGATTGCTGAAGAATCAACAGCGCGACCAAATGTAAGTGCTCCCACTGATATTGGAGGGCTGGGATTTAATTACAAATGGAATATGGGTTGGATGAATGACATGCTTCGTTATATGGAAACAGATACGAGCCATCGTTCTTCTCATCATAACTTGGTAACTTTTTCATTTTTGTACGCTTTTTCTGAAAATTATATTTTGCCTTTTTCACATGATGAAGTTGTTCACAGCAAACGCTCTTTGTTAAATAAATTTCCTGGCGATTATTGGCAAAAGTTTGCTAATTTACGGGCGCTATACGGTTATATGATAGCACATCCCGGAAAAAAACTTCTTTTTATGGGTGGAGAGTTTGGTCAGTTTGATGAGTGGAAAGACCTTACTGAGTTAGATTGGATGCTGTTTGATTATGACATGCATAAGAAAATGTTCGATTATGTGAAAGAATTAAATCATTTTTATAAAGAAACAAGAAGTTTATGGCGGCTTGATCATGAACCGGAAGGGTTTGAATGGATTAATGCTGATGATCAGTCACAAAGCGTTCTGACCTTTATGAGAAAAGGAAAACGAAAAGGTGATTATTGTATTATTATTTGCAACTTCTCTCCAGATGTTTACTATGATTACCGCATTGGAGTTCCTTCACAAGGATTTTATAAAGAAGTATTTAATAGTGATGCTGAGAGATTTGGAGGATCTGGTCAACTAAACGAATATAAAATTAAAGTGGAAAAAGAGCCGTATAATAATCAACCTTACAGCGCTTCTATAAAAGTGCCTCCACTTGCTGTCACAATATTAAGAAAAGTTACGAGAACTTTCTAAGAAACGTATAAGAAAGGAGTCGACATCATGTTTAAAAAAGAAACGATTGCTATGCTGTTAGCTGGGGGACAAGGTACGAGGTTAAAAGGTTTAACCATAAAATTAGCGAAGCCAGCCGTTCCATTTGGAGGAAAGTACCGTATTATTGATTTTACATTAAGTAACTGCAGCAATTCAGGAATTGATACTGTTGGTGTTCTTACACAATATCAACCTTATATTTTAAATTCTTATATCGGTATCGGCAGTGCATGGGATTTAGACCGTAAGTATAGAGGTATTTCAGTATTACCACCCTATCAAGGGCAAAAAGGCGGCGAGTGGTATAAAGGGACAGCAAATGCGATTTATCAAAATGCCTATTATATCAATCAATATGATCCTGAATATGTTCTTGTTATTTCAGGCGACCATATTTATAAAATGGATTACTCTAAAATGATTGATTATCATAAAGAAAAAGGAGCCGACGCCACGATTGCGGTATTAGAGGTACCTTGGGAAGAAGCAAGTCGTTTTGGTTTAATGAATACAAATGATACGAATAAAATAGTAGATTTTGAAGAGAAACCAAAAAATCCTAAGTCAAATCTCGCATCAATGGGAGTTTATATTTTTAATTGGAAAGTGTTAAATCAATTTTTATTAGAAGATGAACAAAATGAGCTTTCTTCAAATGACTTTGGAAAAGATATTATTCCTGCGATGCTTAATAAAGACAAAGAGCTGTATGCTTATGAATTCCAAGGATATTGGAAAGATGTCGGCACGGTTAAAAGCTTATGGGAAGCACATATGGATCTTTTAAGTGATAATCCGGAGTTAGACATTAATGATCCAACTTGGAAGATTTACTCTGTAAATCCAAATCAACCACCTCAATATATTGCATCAAAGGCAAGTGTTAAACGTTCTCTTGTTAATGAAGGGTGTCTTGTTTACGGAAATGTAGAAAATTCAGTCCTTTTTTATGGGGTATATGTAGGATTAGGTTCAACAATTAAAGAATCTATTATTATGCCGGACGTTAAAATTGGAGCCAATGTAACGATTAAGAATTCTATTATCGCAAGCGGCACAGTAATTAAAGACGGGGCAGTAATAGGAGATGACTCTGGTGAAATTACATTAATTGTTGAAGATCTTGGTGCACCAGATTCAAACATAAATAAACAGTTAACTTAGAGAATATTTACAGAATGGGAAGGAGATTGTTTGATGGAGCAGATAATGGGAGTTATTAATTTAGGAAATGAGAAAGATTTACTGGAAGACTTAACAAAGCACCGATGTCAGGCTTCTGTACCATTTGGCGGCCGTTATCGATTAGTTGATTTTATCCTATCAAACTTTGTGAAATCAGGAGTGCATAATGTTGGAGTGTTTGCTAGAAAAAAATATCGTGCACTTCTTGACCATTTAGGATCAGGAAAAGAGTGGGATTTAGATCGCCAAAAAAATGGATTGTTTATTCTGCCGCCTCATGATTCAAATGAGTCTTATAAAGGAGATATTCAGCATTTTCATGAACATCTTCCATATTTTGAGCGTAGTAAAGAAGAATATATTCTTGTCACACAAGGAAGTATTGTGTGGAATATTGATTTTAGACATGTATTGGAAGAACATAAAAATCAAGGTGCAGATATCACTTTAATATATAAAGATTATTCTCAAGAAGAGAAAGCTGTTTATCATACGCTTGATGTTGATGAAAATGAACGTGTTCAAGCTGTCCATCTTGAGAAAACAGTCAATCAAGGGGACAATGTGTTTCTTAATACGTATTTAATGAAGAAATCGCTGTTTATTGATTTAATGAAAGAAACATACGAACTAGGAAAATATGATTTTGTTACAGATGTGATTAGAGCTAATTTAAATCGTTATCATGTCCAAGGATTTCATTTTAAAGGCTATATGCCGTTTATTCATTCCATTGAAAGCTTCTATAATCATAGTATGAATTTATTAGACGCGAATGTCCTACAACAGTTGTTTTATGATCACGGTTTTATTTATACAAAAGTAAAACATGGACCACCAGCTAAATACTTACAAGGTTCACATGTAGTAAACTCCCTTATTGCAAATGGTTGTACGATTGAAGGAAAAGTTGAAAACAGTATTTTATTCAGAGGTGTTAAAGTACACAAAGGGGCCGTTATACGAAACAGCATTATTATGCAAAAAGGAGAAATTGGTGAAGAAGCCTTTTTAGAAAACGTTATTCTTGATAAAGATGTAAAAGTATCAAAGGACCGTATTTTAAAAGGGGAAGAAATACCAACTGTTTTTGCAAAATCAAGTCATCTTTAGATTAGAGGAGTGTTTGAAATGAATGTATTATTTGCAGCATCTGAAGCAGTTCCATTTCTAAAAACGGGAGGTCTTGCGGATGTCATTGGTGCATTACCAAAAGAGTTAAAAAAACAAGGCGTAAATGCACAAGTTATCTTACCGAATTACGGGAATATTCCAAAACAATTTAAAGAAAAAATGGTTCATAAAACGAGTATTACTGTTCCAGTTGGTTGGCGAAACCAGTTTTGCGGGATCGAGTGTTTAGAGCATGATGGCATTATATTTTATTTTATTGATAACGAGTATTACTTTAAACGCGATGATGGTGTCTACGGATTTTATGATGATGGAGAGCGTTATGCCTATTTTTGTCGAGCTGTTCTGGAGGCATTACCACATTTAAATGAAAAGCCAGATATTATTCATTGCCATGAATGGCAAACCGGAATGATTAGTGTGTTAATGAAAGCCCATTACCGAAACCGTCCCTATTATCAAGGGATTAAAACGATGTTTACGATACATAATTTGCGGTATCAAGGGGTTTTTCCAAAGGGGATTCTTCATGATTTGTTAGATTTAAGCGAGCTTTACTATCATGCTAATGGTTTAGAATTTTATGGAAATGTAAGCTTTATGAAGGCTGGGATAGTATATTCAGAAATCGTTACTACGGTTAGTCCGACGTATGCACAAGAAATTCAAACGCCTTATTATGGTGAAAAGCTTGATGGTGTATTACGAAAACGAGGTCACGAACTACATGGGATTGTAAATGGAGTCGATTATGATCTTTATAATCCGGAGACAGATCCAAATTTATATTCAAACTATACAAAGTACTCGTCCGAAGAAAAACGAGTTAATAAACTTGCGCTGCAAGAAAGCATTGGTCTTCCTGTAGATGAGATGAAACCATTGCTTGCTGTAATTACACGATTAACTGATCAAAAAGGAATTGATTTAATTCTCCATGTTCTTCATGACATCTTAAATATAGACTTACAATTAATCGTGCTTGGTACTGGGGATAGAGAGTATGAAAACAGCTTAAAAGAAGCTGAATGGCAGTGTCCTGATAAATGCTCAGCTCAAATTTATTTTGATGAAGGCTTAGCGCGTCAAATTTATGCAGCATCTGATTTGTTTTTAATGCCATCCCAATTTGAACCCTGTGGTATTAGTCAACTATTGGCACTTCGTTATGGAAGTGTGCCAATCATTCGAGAAACTGGCGGGTTAAAAGATACTGTACAGCCATATAACAAATATACAAATGAGGGTGTTGGCTTTAGTTTTACAAATTATAATGCACATGACATGCTTTATACGATTGAGCAGGCGGTCGAACTTTATTATCAAGATAAAGTTGCTTGGTCAGATCTTGTTTGTAAAGCGATGAGTAAAGATTTTAGTTGGAATGCCTCATCTGAGCAGTACAAGGAGATTTATAGAAGCTTAATTAAGGAATAAAAAAGGGGCTGTACCATAAGTCTAACACCCTAACCATGTAATTATAAAGGCATAAAAAATTTAATACGCCTAAACCCCTATTTTTAGTATTGATAAAGATACAACCTTTATTACAATTTCCCACGATGTATATGGAATGTATTTATTTTCAAATGAAGAGAAATTTTCAAAAGTCTCAAATTTATGCTCATTGATCTTGAAGAAATTCAACTGAATTTTCCCTGACGAACCAAAAAACAGAAATTATATTAATATTTCAGAAGGAGAAAATGGAAACTTCCCGTCTAATCCTCCTCCCCTTCTTTTTTGCCATCAGAGCATACATTTTCTTGGAAAGAACCGGAACATAGAGATACAAAAACAGTGAACGGCAAAAGCAAAAAAGCAAAATAAAAGCGACCCATAAACCACTGTTTCCAAAAAAATGACTTAACGGGTAAAGGCTTATCGCATATACGATGGCCGCTAGCAACATTGAATTACGTACATACGAGACTTCTGTTGCACCGGTAAATATCCCATAGCCAACGACACCTGCAAAAGGAGAAAGCCAAGTGGGCTTACGTGAGTTTCACCAATTTTATCAAGAGGTCGAAGAGGTTTCTGGTCAACCTCCAGTAGTGATATTTGAATCAACGGGTCACTATCATGAGCCTGTTCTTCAATTTTTAGAACGCCATAAGATCACCTATTTCTTAATCAATCCAGTGCTTTCCTATGAATCTAGAAAAAGCAGCTTAAGAAAAGTAAAAACCGATGCCATCGATGCTTTTCATTTGGGAGAGTTATACTACAAAAACGAAGATCTTGAATCCTTTCAGAAGAAGAGCATACGAACGATGAATTTACGCCATTTAACAAGACAACACGAATCTTTGACAGGGATGTTTCAAACAATACTGGACCAAGTCTTCCCTGAATACAAGAAGGTATTCGGAGCCTTGTATTCGCCGACTTCCTTATCAACCTTACGTCACTACCAAACACCACAAGGTGTCAAGAAGGAAACGGTTGATCAAATTGCCGAAGTCATTCTTAGACAAGGGGCTAAACGTTCTTTTATGTGGGCTATAGAAAAAGCTCAGAAACTAAAAGATGCAGCCGAGCAAGATCCATTTAAACATAATGCCTATCGCAGTAATATAGTGTGTTTAAAACTCAATATTCAATTGCTTCTTCAATACTAAGAGCATCTATCCCAAGTAAAAAAAGAGATAGATGCCCTGGCAGAAGAATTTGAGGAATATACTATTATCCGATCGATCCCAGGTATTGGAGGCAAGATTGCAGCAACAATCATCGCCGAGATCGGGGAAATCGATCAGTTTAGTCACCCAAGAAAGCTTGTAGCTTATGCCGGAATTGATCCAAGTATCTTTGAATCAGGCAAGTTTAAAGCAACGATCAACAAAATTACCAAGAGAGGATCATCTCGTCTCCGACATGTGCTCTATACAGCAGTACAATGTGGGATAACCAACAACCGTAATCCAAAACTAAGGGCATTTTATGACAAAAAACGTGAAGAAGGGAAACCACATAAAGTGGCCATAATTGCTTGTGCAAATAAACTCCTTCTTTTAAAATATAGACACCATCCAATAAGATACTAATATAGAAATAACTTCAAGTTACTGTGTTTGAAGTTTATTCAGTATGTTCATTTTTATTGTAACATGATTTTTTTAACCTTTTTAGCCCTAGCTATTGACCTTCTATTAGCTGGTATTGTGAAATATTATAACAATAAATGAACCCCAGAATATATAGGTTTTCATGTATAACCTTGTACTGGGGTTACTTTTTTTCCGCCAATTTAGTAAAGGGGATGAGATGGATGTTTAGTTTTTAAAAAAAGAGTGTAAAGGAATCTTTACACCTAAGAAAATACATGACTATTTTTGCTTGAAATAATCCAAAAAAGCATGGAAGATTTCAATTCCCTGGTAGGATAAAAGTGTAATAGCAGTTAGTGAAAACATACCCATTATAATAAATCGTACCCAAATCATGTTTCATTTCCTCCTTTGAAATTAAGGTTATATTTATTCAAAAGAGTTGATCACGTAATTGGATTGATAAAAAATGGTGGTAATCAGCATAAGTCTTCTAGTAAATATAGAAATCAGATTATAGGAACTAGTAATAATTAGGATTATCAAGACTAAAAAAGTTACCGTGTTAAAATTAATAATCTTTTGTTTTCCATTATGATCAATCGGGTAGGAACCATCTGAATTTTGATCATCAACAAAATTGATTTCTTGAACATCAATAGCTTGTGGGTAATCGTAAACAAAATAACAAGAAAAACTGTAGATTATCACTATAATTGTGAGGGCTAAATATCTATTCAAAACTTCACGCCCCTTTAAAAGTCTTGTTACAATTATATACTCTTTTTAAAGAGATTAATATATTTAAATATGTATAATTCATTAAGGAATTAGGAATTAAAAATCAAGTTTCGTATGTTCGATACCTTAGAAAATAATATCCTAATATTGATGGTACCTTATTAAATGATGATGGATAATTAACGGAAAAAACGATTAAATCCTTCAAAAAAGCACATAACTCTGGAATTCTAGTAGTTCTTTTACCAGGAAGGAGTTTTTATCAAACACGTCCTATTTTAGATGAATTAGGGATTGAAAGGATACTTGTTTCTCATAATGGTGCGACTACTCTATAGAGAAATAGCAAAGAAGTAATACATGAGTTTTCCTATCCTATTCATGAAGTTGGAGATATTATAAGGTATTACAGAAAACATGACATTCATTTTTCTGTTTGTACGGCTTTTGATTTTTATGTTGAAAAAATAGATGATCACCAAAGGGAATTATACAAAAGGTGGTTCCGACAATATATAGTGATGTATTAAGGATTACTAATAAAGTTATGAAGTTTACTGTGGATGACCAACAAAGAGTTGACGGATGGAGAAAGACATTAAATTAGTAAAATTTGCGTAAAACAAGTGATGGATTCTTTAAAGACATCATTCATCCTCAAGCGCATAAAGCAAGCGCTTTAGAGCATGTAATAAATAAACTAAACATTGATCAATCTGACATGATAGCGATTGGTGATTTTTACAATGATTTAGAAATGATACAATTTACAGGTTTAGGAATTGCAGAAGATCTTAAATCAAAAGCTGATGAAGTTACTTCTCAAATAATGAAGTTGGGGTCCATCACCAGCGTGCTTTTTCATATTTAATGGAATAAAGGATTGTTAAATGCCGAGTTTTGAAATAAATCGGTCAGGTTGTGGAAGACTCGAATTCGAGATAATAGTGAATGAAGATTGAGTTAATCGCTTTAATTTGAAATTGTTTTACTTCAGTAAATGAGTATTGTGAGTTTACTATAACTGAAAGGATGTATTAGATTTGGAAATTATCACAGGTAATAAAAGCTTTGATCTAGATGAATTTCTTAAAAAACCGTTATTTGCTCACCTTTCTACATTATCTAAGGAAGGACCGAGAGAGTCACCTGTTTGGTTTTACTGGGAAAATGAACATATTTATATCATTGGAACCCCTTCTTCGGACAGTTTCCCAGGGAGAATTAAAGAAAACCCAAAGTGTGCTATTGGTATTGTAGATCTCGATCATACAACAGGAAAAGTATTGCATGCAGGATTTAGAGGTCATGCTACGGTTGAGTCTTTTAATAAAAAGATTGCAACACGATTACTCGAGCGTTATCTGGGACCAGAAGAAGAAAAGTGGGATCCAAGATTCCAGGGGTTAGGTAATAGCAATATTTTAATAAAATTTGTCCCAGAAACAGTTGTAGTAAGAGACCAATCTTTTATACCGAGCATTTAAGCTTGTTTTTAACAAGTTATAGATTTTGTAGGTACTTGAAGAGAATTGAAATTCTATTTATCTTGAAATCAAGTTTTCTGCAATAGGGGCTTTTCTGCAATAAAGGTAATGCTGATCGGTCTAAATACATCTTCAGCAATCGGGAGCGTTTCTGAAATAAGGAAAGCATCGTTCTTCATAAAAAGGCGAGATTGTTGAATAAAAGAAGTAAATATTAAAAAAGCAAAAGAAACTTCTGCATAATTGGTATACTCATTTTACGGTTATAACAAGTTCTTGTAGGGTAGTGACAGCTTCGCTGGTACTACCCCAAATATGCAGTTAATAGAAGAATTAGGACAGATCGGGAACGGTTTGATTGTATAGAAGAGCATTTAAAGCAGCGGGAACAAGCGGATATAGAACATGAAAAGGAAATAGTGCAGCGGGATCAGTCCGTTGTAGAAGCATATAAAGGCCTTCAAGAAGCAGCGGAAGCAAGTAAAAAAGTTTTCTCTGGGTGTGCGGAAATAGGGGGTAACTGGCAACTGGCCCAGCTCAAAATTATTTGGGTTTTAACTGGCCACTGCTTATTCGCAGAATAAGCATAATCTCTTTTGTAAACCTTCTAACACTTCTTCTGGCACTTCCCTGACCTTGATATCCCCACCTAGGAAAAGTAGCCAATTTGTCATTTCGGTCAATTCTTCGGGATTATTAACATTGATAAAAGTCTTTAGAATTGCTGTGGTTTGGTAAGGATTCGTATAGGAAATTGAAACTTTTATAGGATGGTATTTTTTGAACTGGGCAATCGCTTTTGGACCAAGTTCAAGGACAAGGTTGATTACTTCTTCCTGCTTACTTAGTTTTTCTGATATCTTTTTCTTACTTAATCTTTTTTTCGTCGGGTAGGGTTCGACATCAATGAGATGGTCGACTGGGAAAATTTGCTTCTTTTCTTCCTTTAAGTCAAAGCCTTCAATCAACCAAAAGCTTTTTTCATGATATAGGTGCAAGAGATAAATTGTATAAGACTTTATTACCTTCTCTTCTTTGATGGTAATCAATAAATAGCTATCCGAAAGAAGGATTTGGATGAGTTTTTCTAACATGGGATGGGGGAGGTCTGTAAGATCAAGCAGGTCGGGATTATGGGGGTTGGTCCCTGCAAAAAGCAAGATTTGATTTAAAAGAACAAGGTCATCTTGCTGGTTTTCTGAGATAAGGCCTAGTAATTTTTCAGCTAAAGACTGACGACTCTTTAGATAGGGGAGTTGTTGATTTCTTGTGGCCATAAAGGCAATAAAAAGAGCTTTGACCTCATTATCGGTAAAATGAACATCGGGCAGGACAGAGTTGGGCATGACAAAATAACCCCCATCCCTACCAACTTCAGCGACAAGTGGCATCCCCATGGACTCAATTTCTCTGATATCTCTAATAGCTGTCGAACGAGAGATGTTAAATTCTCGCATGATTTCAGAAATTGTAAAGTGGGCGCGGTTGTTGATATAGCGCATAATGATATTAATCCGTTCAACTTTTTTCATCGGGGCTCCTAAACAGTATCATTTTTTGACATGATTTAAGGCTATGATATACCTATCAAGTGAAGAAGACAATTCATTTGATAAATCTTAAAAAGAGGAAGGTTTTGAATATGGCAAATTATACCCTGGAAGAAAAAGACAGTTTTACCGTTGTAGGTTTAGGAACTGAGCTTAAGAGTGATTACACAGACTTTGCTGGCGTAAACAAGGAAAAGTTAGACTTTTGGCAGGCCGTCAGCCAGGATGGGAGGCTTGACACTTTAAAATCCATAGCCACAAATGATTACGTATTTGCCGTAAACGAAGCGGTGAATAACAAGATGATGCATTATGCTGGCGTCATGACAGAGACATCGGCACCAGAAGAAGCTAGAGTGATCCAATTTCCTAAGGGAGACTACTTAGTTGTTAAAGGGGAAGGGAAGACGGCTGATGAATTGAATATTACGCTTACTGGCGTTGCCTTTGGTCAAGTCTTGCCAGAAGTAAAGAATTTTGCCTATGTTGGCGGGCCAAATGCAACGGTTGAGATGGGGCAGCGAAACGGCTTAGTTTATGGTGAGATGTGGATTCCTGTTGTCAGGAAATAAAGAGATAAAAGGAGGGATGGAAATGTCCTATACAGTTGATTTTAAAAATGTGTCTACCGTTGGTTTAGAGTCTTCACATGTAGTAGAAGCGCTTACTGGTTTACGTGCTAATGAAGCCCGTTACTATATGAACAAATACAAGCATGAATTTACGGTTGTACCAGCTAGCGAAAGCCAGGAGACCCTTGATTATGTGAACCGAATTTTGAAAGAAGAACGTGATATTGAGTTTGCTGCAAAACCTTTAGAAACGTCACGTTTTCAAGTGGAAAATATCAAATTTGCCTACGTCTTTTATGAGGACGGTCTTGGGGTCAACGTCATGTATACGGTTGATGACCCTAAGAAGCGGGCCGTTGGTTTTAAGCTTTCTGAGGGGATGGAGGTACCAAAGGAGTTAGAAGGGGAGTTTAAGTTTGCTAGGCAGAAGTCTAAACTAGCTGGAACAATTCGGGGCTCGTTTTTTGTAATTAAAGGAGAATATTAGGGTAAGCAAAAGCGCAAGTGGAGGAATCCAGCCATTTTTTGTATTTGGTCATTCTTAATCCTCATTGAAATTAGTCAAAGCTATTTTCTCTCTAGGTATTAAAATATCTTTCACTCGCTAGAAAACCCAATGGATGCGGACATTTTCCCTGGTAACATCTGCTTTGCTAATAGGGGTTCAGGGGGGATAAGGTAAGCGTCTTGATTATGTTTTCCAAGGGTTATGGGACTATCCAGAAAATTGTTTTGGATTTAGGTATTTATGATCACACTCTATTTCTACTCTGCAGTCTCAACAATCCGGCTATATTCCATGTTACGCATAGATAAAGTATAAAAACAATATAAAGCGTCTGATTTGATGTTGACTGAGTCAACTAGAGGGGATAAGATGAAACGCTCAACCAAGAATCATAGAAGTGTTCCCAGAATTTAGGGGTAAATAAGCGATTTTAGGACTAAACCCATATTTTAGTTATTCCTTTAAAGGGCGCTATTCCATATTGGAAGCGTCTTTTTAAGTTTAGGGCCAGAGTATGGTATTAAAGAATCAGATGAATCAAAATTAACTTCAACTTCTTCTGGATGAGTTTTTTTAATTTAGTTAAATGATTGATGAGCTATTGGTAGACTCTTTCACATTTTTAAATATTGAACAAACGGGCTCGTTTATTGAACAAGAGGTGTTATAGGGGGAGAAAAGGTTTCCTAACAGGGGAATCAACAACTGTAGCGTCTATCTACTATTTCAGTTTCATTCTCCCGGAAGTAAAGTATAAATTGAGGTGTTTCAAGTGAAAGAAGATGAAATGATCATATGCAGATGTGAAGAAGTAAGTTACGAGGAATTGGAGACTGCGGCCGCCAAATATAAATGTTCGGCTAGGGAATTAAAGCTTCGTACTAGGGCAGGCATGGGTTATTGTGGTGGAAGGTCATGTCGGACTATGGTAGATAAAATAGCTGCTGCATCAGCAAATGATCAAAATCGAACATGTGTATCATTGAAATATCAGCCACCTATACGCCCAATCAGCTTTGAAAATTTAGGGAGGGGAAGATAAAATGACGCGAAGAATCTTAGACCACCCTATACTCGGAAAAATTGAGGATAAAAATTATGTTTCCTTCACATTTAATCATAAGGTTTATAAAGGGCTGGAAAATGAATCATTGGCTGCCGCACTTTTAGCCAATGGAATTCGGACACTTCGACACCACGAAGAGAGCGGGTCACCAAGAGGTTTCTATTGTAATATTGGCCATTGTTATGAGTGTAGAGTTTCGGTAGATGGTCAACAGAGTGTCCGGGCATGTCTTACACCTCTTAAAGAGGGAATGATTGCAGAAAGTAGTGGCCAACTACAAACATCCAGTAAAGAGGATGGGGGACTGGAAAATGAATAATGTAATCATTATAGGATCTGGACCTGCAGGTTTAACAGCGGCAGTTACTTGTGCGGAAAATGGAGTAGATGTTGTTGTGATTGATGAATATATGATTGCTGGTGGTAGGTTACTCGGACAGCTTTATGAAGAACCGAATGGGTCCTGGTGGAATGGGATTAAGGAGTCAACTACATTATATGAAAAAGCAATTAATCTTGGAGTGAAGTTTCATTTCAACACAGCTGTCAATAACATTGAACAATCAAATGGATTATGGGTTGTATATACCGAAAAGGATACATTTTACACGTCTAATTTGTTATTGGCAACTGGTGCAGCAGAATCTCCTGTGCCTGTACCTGGGTGGACTTTACCCGGCGTAATGTCGGTAGGTGCCGCTCAGGTGATGACAAATGTTCAGCGAGTCAAACCCGGAGAGCGTGGGGTTATTATCGGTGTAAATGTTCTCTCGGCTGTTATTGCAATGGAATTACAGCTAGCGGGTGTAGAGATAGCTTGTCTTACTTTACCAAAAAGGAACCGTATTACAATGGAGGCTGGTGATCCAAGAAAAGTACTAGATTCACTTCTTCATGTATCCCATATGGCTCCGTCTCCCTATGTTCGATATGGCAGCAAATTAATGAAGAATGACTTTATGAAAAAAATGGGCGTCCATTTCTTCCCTAAAAAAGGAGTGAAAATGTGGGATATTCCAATTCAGCTTCGAAAAGCTGTAACCGAAATTTATGGTGAGAATGAAGTGAAAGGGGTAACATTAGCAACAATTAATGTTGATGGGGAAGTAGTTTCTGGTAGCGAGGAACATATTCAAGTAGATTTCGTTTGTATTGCCGGGGGTTTATACCCATTAGCTGAATTAGCAGCAGTTGCAGGCTGTCCATTTTATTTAGTAGAGGAATTAGGAGGTTATGTTCCTTTACATAATGAACGGATGGAAACCCCTCTAGAAGGACTATATGTTGCAGGAAATATTACGGGTATTGAAGGAGCAAAGGTTGCTGCTGCACAGGGGACAACGGCAGGTCTATCAACGGCGCACCGTTCTGGAATAAAAGGGTTAGATAATACGATTAAGGATTCAATTAAAATGACTGAACAAACCAGGAATAGTGCACCTATACAATTTCATCCGGAAATAGAAGTAGGAAGAAAAAAAATCTTGCAGCAATGGGAAGCTTATCAATCTAATAAAACAAAGCCCAGTTGTTACGAATCTACGGGGAGGGAATAACATGAATAACACCTTTCATCGTGATGTTGTTGTAATTGGGGGTGGAATTATCGGTTCATCGATCGCTTACTATTGTTCAAAATCCGGTTTAGATATAACGGTTCTTGAAAAGAATGAATTGGCTAGTGGAACATCCTCTAAATGCGATGGAAATATTTTAGCAGTGGATAAAGATCCAGGCTTCGATAGTCAAATGGCTCTAAAAAGCCAACAATTGGTACATGAATTAAATAAAGAGCTTGAAATCCCATTTGAATATCGGAACCCTGGTAGTGTTTTAGTTTGTGAAAGTGAAACGGAAATGGAAGCTGCGCAAAAATGGGTGCAGCAACAACAAGATGCAGGTCTGGATTTTCGTATGTTGGATCGGGAAGACCTACGCAATGAATCTGATTACTTTGCAGACGACCTTCCTGGTGGGCTTGAGTGTAGGACTGATTCTATAGTAAATCCCTATATGTTAACATATTCGATGATTCATCGTGCCATACAATTCGGTGCAAAAATACATCCGAATACGGAAGTGAAAAATCTTTATAAAAATCAAGTAGACCGATTTGTAATTGAGACAAATAACGGAATCTTTACGGCTAATAAGGTTGTCAATGCATGTGGTGTATGGGCCCCGTTTATTGGAGAGATGTTAGATATAGACATTTTAATAAAACCGCGTAAAGGTCAGATTATTGTTGCTTCTAGGCAACAGCCTGTTGGATTAAGAAATGTAATGGAATTTGGCTATCTCATTTCAAAATTTGGTGGGGAGAGGCAAGTAGATCCATTAACTGATAAATATGGCGTTGCATTAGTTTTCGAACCTACTGTAAGTCAAAACTTTTTAATTGGTAGTAGTCGTCAATTTAATGGGTATGACACAAAAGTGAATCATGAAGTGATAAACCATATCGCAAGAAGAGCTGTTCGTTTTTACCCTAAAATAGCAGATATGACTGTTATCAGAACATTCGCAGGACTAAGGCCATGGACAGTTGACCACCTCCCAATCATTTCACATGTTGAAAAGGTGCCGGGATTTTATATAGCAGCAGGACATGAAGGGGATGGTATAAGCTTAGCTGCGATTACAGGTAAAGTAATCGAAGAAATGATCAATGAAAATGATACATCGATTCCAATTGAACCACTTCGTTATGACCGATTCCATGTTAATGCAAAGCAGTGATCCAAATGAATTTCACGCTTCGCAAGAGTAGCTATTGATAATTCAGCTGAACAAATTAAGAAATTAATAAACGTTATATAGTTACCGTTGATCACTTAGGGGTGTTTATTAATTAACAAGAGGCAAGGGATTTTAAAGGTTTTCTAGGTCAATGGTTTTGGCTTAGGACGTTACTGACAAATAGGCTTCCGATTTTTCAAGTAAAAAAGATACAGGTATGATATCAGCAGAAAAGGATGAAAAAGTATGTTAATCTTAAATACTGATGAACAAAAAAGTTTAGTAGATATGAATGAGATCATTGAATACGTAGCTGTCGCATTAAAGGAATTTTCAGAAGAAAGAACAGTTACACCTATTCGTGCTGCCTTACCCTTTGATGGTGGTCAAAATACTGCATTAGTAATGCCTTCCGTGGCTGAAGAACTCGGGAGCATTGGATTAAAAGTAGCAACCGTAGCTCCAAATAACAAGAAATTAGGGAAGAAAACCATAAATGGTATTGTGATACTATCAGACTTCAAAACAGGAGAACCAACCGCTCTTTTGGAAGGCTCTTATTTAACAATGATTAGAACAGGCGCCTTATCAGGTGTAGCAACGAAACATTTATCCCGTCAAGATTCAAAAAAGTTATGTATTATCGGTACAGGAGAACAAGCAAAAGGTTTAGTTGAAGCTGTACTCGCTGTTCGAGACATTGAAGAGATCTTACTTTATAACCGAACAGAACAAAAAGCACAAGAATTTAGTGAATATATTAGAAAGAAATATAATAAACGTGTTCGAGTATATTCAGACTCAAACGAAGCAGTACGAGAAGCTGACATTATTGTAACTACAACAAATTCTTCAACACCAGTTTTTTCAGAGTCATTAAAACCGGGTGTTCATGTCAATGCAGTAGGTTCATTTAGACCAACAATGCAAGAGTTACCATCTCATGTAATTTCTCTAGCCGACAAAGTAGTAGTGGAATCTAGAGAAGCAGCATTAGAAGAGACTGGTGATTTACAAGTTCCGATAAACGAAGGAATTTTTAAGCCAAGCGACATCTATGGAGAGCTTGGGCAAATTGTAAACGGAGAATATAAGGGCAGAGTCAGCGATCAAGAAATCACCGTGTTTAAATCAGTTGGACTAGCTGTTGTGGATATTGTTGTAGCCCAATATTTTTACAACAAAGCAATTGAAAATAAGGTAGGGACTAGTATTCAGTTTTAAGTTACAGTATCATGAAAAATGCTTTAATATTTTAATTTCTCTCTCTTCCACGTTTGATTACAAACCTTTATTTCCATTTAGTATAATTATGGAATAATTTGGCAATATATGGTTTATTGGTGCTCGTCTGGTTTAGTTGAAAATATAGAAAGAAAATTAAAAGAAGATCCTAATTTACCACGATCGGGCGCTATTCTTGAACAAGGGTAGTGCTCTTTCCTTTTAAGGGCCAGATATAACCCTCTTTTATGATAATATTAGGATGATAAAGTCTAGTGGAGGGAGAGGGCTATTATGGATCATTATTATTTATTTGTAATAACAACCTTATTGATTGCACTTACCCCTGGTGCTGATACAGTATTAGTCACTAAAAATACACTTGTTCAGGGAAAAGGAGTAGGTTTTAGAACTGTTGGGGGTGTTTGTACAGGTATTACAATTCATATAGCAATTGCGGTTCTTGGTTTATCTACTATCATTGCTAACTCTGTTTTACTTTTTAAAATTATTAAATATACTGGAGCTGCATTTCTTATTTTGATGGGGATATTTACACTTTTTTCAAAAAAGCCAAACTTAACCTCGGATACCACCACTTTGGAGAAAACATCTAAAGGTTCTTATTTCTTGCAAGGAATGTTCTCGAATGTGCTTAACCCTAAAGCCGTTATTTTCTTTATGTCATTTTTACCGCAATTTATCGTACCTGGCGAGCATACTTTATTACAGATGATTATCATAGGGATAACACCAGTTTTAATAACTTTTATATGGTTGTTTTTCTATGTTAATTTGATCAATTATATTCGAGTATGGTTCAATAAACCATCATTTCTTTCTGTATTTCAACGATTAACAGGATTTATGTTGATAACCCTAGGAATGAAATTAGCTTTTGAAAAGAGATAATTTCAGGTCATTTCTTCAACTAATCGTGGACATAGTAGGGGCGCTTTAAAGGAGTAATTCCAATTGTCTATAAGCATCAAAAAAGAGCTTGAAAAAGCTCTTTTTCTTGTGAATTCCTTTGGGTAACCGCCTGTGAATATTACGCTATTTAACCCCGTTAATCACAAGCTGGTCACTCTCATTTTTCATAAGTTGGATTTTTTCTGCTGGCTTTGTTGCAGCTTCAGCATCTCGTTGACCACGTCCGTCCTGGTTTTGAAATCAAACGGCTCACCGCATGGACGCCCTAGTTTGAAGCCAGGCATGAACGCTCTTGGTATGTTCAGTTTTTCTGCAATCCCCGGGCTGATCATGACGGTTGAAATTCCTGAATTCTCTAAAGCTCGAGCATACAGACCGTGTATGTTATGGCAGGCACCTCAGCCAGGGACAAGCAGGACGATATCCCCCTTGTCTTTCTTCAGTTCTTCGACGACAAGGGGAGCGGTTTCTTTTTCATGTGGTTCCGGGTTCAATGTTCCGCCATTCAACCCGATGTTCACCTCGGAAATCGACCCGATTGTTCTTTTTCAGCAGCCTCCCTAAACTGGGGCAGGGGGACAGACGATAGTTTTATCCACGTTGTATGCTTTGTGTCGTAATAGATATGAGTGACCTCAAGATCATCGACTTCTGTATCAATTGGAATCACGCGGGAACTGTAATCCCCGTCACTATAGACATCGAATGGTTCTTCCGTTTTCAAGTGACCCCAGTACTTGTAATCACGGCCACACGGCACTCTTTCAAAAATTTGCTTAGAATCGAGCCGACTTTGTCTGACTTCATTTTTGAAAGACGTAAACTAAAGCGATTGTAGGCAGCTGGCATCATTTTCGCGGGCTGTACTACGATTTTTTCTTTCAATCTATGTTCTCTATAGCCTACTTCGACATTCTGATTCCAGTTTACCAGATAAAGGCCCAGAAAGGTTCATTGATAGGGAGGTAGTACACTAGTTTTTAATAGCCTGTTGTTGCTCCAACATTGACCTGGTGTTCCAGGGCTGTCACAAAATCCTGGATGAGGTCATCTGGATTTTCAAGACCGACTGATAATCGCAACAACGAATTCGTGATTCCTCTCCGTCTCCGTTCCACTTCTGGCATCGCAGCATGTGACATTTTCGCGGGATAGGAAAGGATAGATTCAACTGCCCCAAGACTAACTGCAAATACAGGCAATTGCACCTTTGCGACGAATGATCGTAAGACACTTTCATTTTCAAGCTCAAAAGAAAGGACTGCCCCTGGACCAGTTGCCTGGCTATTTTGCAATTGATACCCATTGTGATCTGGAAGTCCAGGATAATAGACGTGCTTCACCAATGGATGTCCTTGGAGATGGCGAGCGATTTTCCCGGCAGATTCCATCGATTTTTCAAGTCTTACATGAAGTGTTTTCAATCCGCGGAGTACCAGCCATGAATCTTGAGCTCCTAGGACTGCGCCGAATGAGTTTTGCAAGAATGCCAATCTTTCTCCGATCGCCTCATCTTTAACGACGGCAAGACCGGCTACGACATCACTATGGCCTGACAAAAATTTAGTCGCGCTGTGCAATACGACATCGGCTCCAAGTTCCAATGGCTTTTGTATTGCCGGGGTCAAAAACGTATTATCGACAAATGTAAGGGCGCCTGCTTGTTTCGCCAGCTTTGCAATCGATTCGATATTTGAAACTTTCAGCAACGGATTCGAAGGCGTTTCTACATAAACCACTCTCGTATTTGGACGGATCTGCTTTTCAACTTTTGTAAGGTCGGTCATATCCACAAATGTATGGTCAATTCCGTATCTTGATAGTACCTCTGTCACCATCCGATAGGTACCGCCGTATACGTCTTCAGAGATGAGAACGTGGTCACCCTGCGACAGAAGGAGGAAAGCGGTTGAGATCGCAGACATTCCAGATGCAAAAGCGAAACCTCTCGTCCCTTCTTCCAGCGAAGCGATTGTATCTTCCAATGCCTCCCTTGTCGGATTTAATGAACGGCTGTAATCGTATTTTCCGAACTGGTCGATATCGAACTGGTGATAGGTAGAAGAGGGATGGATCGGTACACTGACCGAGCCTGTCGTCGGATCGATTTTATGCTCATTGTGAAGCAGCTTCGTTTCAAATGAAAGTTGATTTCGGTGACTCATGTTAATACCTCCGTACATGCTTTTGTTAGTGATTGCTCTAAATCTTTGATGAGGTCATCTGTATCTTCTATCCCAACAGAAAACCGGAGCAGTCTGTTACAGACACCGTTTTTTATTCGAATTTCTTCTGGTACATCTGCATGTGTTTGGGTGGCAGGATAGGTGATGAAGCTCTCTACCCCTCCTAAGCTTTCCGCAAAGGTTATCAGCGATAGGGCTTGTAAAAACGGATCGACACAGGATTCATCGATGATCCGGAAAGAGAGCATCCCGCCTCGACCGGGGTATAGCACATCGGTGACAGCTTCGTGTTTTGACAAGTAGTCAGCGATCCGCAGCGCGTTTACCTGATGTTTTTCCATGCGCAATGATAATGTTTTCATACCTCTCATCAACAACCAGGAATCGAAGGGACTCAAAACAGCACCTACGGCATTATGGTGGTCTGCCAATGAGTCACACAGTTCTTTTCCTTTCGCAACGATCAACCCTGCCAGCACGTCATTATGACCTCCCAAATATTTGGTGGCACTATGGATGACGATATCCGCCCCAAGCTCGATCGGTCGTTGCAATAGAGGTGTGTAGAATGTGTTGTCGACAATGAGCAACAATCCATGTTCCCTGGCAATCGCAGCAACGGTTGGTATATCTGTTTCTTCCATAAGCGGATTGGTCGGTGTCTCGATGAAAATCGCTTTCGTTTGGTTTGTGACGGCTTTTTCAATCGATGTTGCGTCTGACGTATCTACATACTTGCAGTCAAGCCCCCATTTACGGAAACCTTTTTCAAACAACCGGTAAGTACCTCCATATAAATCTTTACAAACGATAAATTCGTCTCCTGACTGGAATAACGAGAGTAAGGTCATGATGGCAGACATCCCAGAACTGCATGCGAATCCTTGTTCACCGCCTTCAAGGTCGGCGATGGTCTCTTCAAGAACCTTTCGTGTTGGATTTCCTGTTCGAATATAATCATAATCGGTCGATTGGCCGATTCCATCGTGTCGATAGGCAGTTGAAAAGTATACTGGTGGATTGACTGTTCCTGTCACGCTCTCACTGCGGTTTCCGATCTGCGCTAGTTTCGTTTCAAATTTGTACATCAATGATCCTCCTTAGTTGGTAAGACGCTATAAAAAAAGAAAAAAGCCTTCCTAAGAAGAAGACTTTTGTATGTAGATCTGTCATTCTTCTTATCTTTACAAGTTCAAGGAACCTGCTGGAATTAGCACCTTTTCAACGTTGAGCACGTTGATGGTTGCTGAGGTGTCATCGGGCCAATCCCTCTACCTCTCTTGATAAGAAATTCAATTATTCAATTTTGATTAAACTTACATCAAATCAGAGGGAAGTTCAAGCTTTTTCTGAAAATTTTATCAGAATATTTAAACTTATAAATCTGATCGAAAAACTAAGGAATATGTTTTATAACTTTACATGGGGGAGGAGGGTGAATGCTCAGTGGCGTGGAGAAACAGGAGCCATCATAACTGCCGAATGGTCCTGACCTGACCATTCAGAATGCGCCGTTCCACTGGTACGGTGCACGGCCGTCATTAATAATGAAAGGCGGTTCGTATATAAAGAGTCGTACTTTACTCGCTGCTTCCAAGGCTAATTCGGCACCAGATGAACTCCCGAATAAGCACCTTTGTCGGTGGAGTCAGACTAACGGATGGGCTCTACCGTACCATAGTTGATCGACCTTCCTCTCCCAGTTGTAGAATCAGTATTGACGCAAAAAAAGTTTAGTTGAAGTAATAATTGTCAATAAAACCAATATGCGATATATTGGTTTTATGGAAAAAGACATAATACAACCAATTAAACGTTTGTCATTTAGAGATGAAGTATATCAAACTCTAAAAAAGTCGATTATCACCTTGGAATTACATCCAGAAGAACGCTTAAATGACAAAGAATTAGCAGAGAAGTTTGAAATTAGTCGCACCCCTGTTAGGGAAGCCCTTAAACGACTTGAAGATGAAGGACTTGTTGAGTCACTTCCAGGGTCATCTACTCGTGTAGCACCATTAAAATTAGAGGAGGCGAAACATGCTTTTACTGTTGTAGCAGTTTTACATGCTTTAGCTGCTCGACTTGCATGTCCTATATTAAAGGAAACGGATATTGAAGAATTAGAGTTTAGTAATAAGAAATTGCGACTTTCAATTGAAAAAGGTGATGTAATTAAGGCGATTGAGGCAGATGGAACTTTTCACAAGGTTTTCTTAGACGTGTCTGGCAACCCTGAAATAGTATTCGCATTAGAACGCAGTCTACCTAAAATTCAACGTTTAGAGATTTCACAATTTACAACGTTAAAAGGGTTGAATTCGGTTGGGCAGCACAATCAAATTATATCAGCTTGTAAAAATCGGGAATACGAAACAGTTGTCCGTCTTGTAGAGGAAAACTGGCTAAGTCTTGGCGAACTGCTTACACAACAAACGGAGTCGAGGTGAGCTCTGTTTGCAACCAATTTTAATAGGTATTTATGCAGCCTTCTTTTTTGCTTTTACATTTATTCTTAATGCATCTATGGAGTTGTCGGGTGGTAGTTGGATTTGGAGTGCTTCGCTCCGATATATATTTATGCTTCCATTTCTCTTGTGTATTGTAATAATTAGAAAAAATTTACGACCACTCTTAAACGAAATGAGAAAACAACCAGGAACATGGGTTTCATGCAGTTTTGTTGGTTTTGGATTATTCTATGCTCCTTTATGTTTTGCATCTGCTTATTCACCTGGTTGGCTTATCGCTGGAACATGGCAAATTACTATTATTTCAGGTACTTTACTTGCACCGTTGTTTTTTGAAACGATATACACAAAGAATGGGCCTTTACAGATAAGACAGAAAATTCCCTTTAAAGGTCTTACAATGTCCCTTATCATCCTGTTAGGTATTGTTCTAATGCAAATTGAACATGCTAAACACCTTTCTTTAGAAAGTCTATTACTGGGAGTCGTCCCCGTTCTAATAGCATCGTTTGCATATCCTTTTGGGAATCGTAAAATGATGGATGTGTGTGAAGGGCGTCTAGATGCGTATCAACGAGTGTTAGGAATGACACTGGCAAGTCTTCCATTCTGGTTTTTACTTTCCTTGTATGGCTTTTATACCGTAGGATTACCAAGTCAGGGGCAGAGTCTTCAATCTTTATTGGTGGCAATTTGTTCTGGAGTCATTGCTACTGTCTTATTTTTCAAAGCAACTGATATGGTGAGAGGGAATATGCAAAAGTTAGCTGCTATTGAAGCAACGCAATCAATGGAAGTACTTTTTGCATTAGCTGGGGAACTAATATTTTTGTCGATACCAATTCCTTCTCCATTATCTTGGTGCGGTATTTTTATCGTCATTCTTGGTATGATTTTGCATAGTTATGTTTCAAATAGAAAAGAGGAAAGTCATTTTAAACAATCAGTAAGCTTAAACTAAACGAAAGTGTGTGATACTGGAAGAAGGCATCGCTTTTTCACTAACGGGTAGCTCTTCTTAAATAGGATTGGATTAATGATCTTCAACAATGGGAGCGTATTAATGGAATATGATAAGTACTTATGGACTGATCGATTTTTATCGTTCAGTCTATTTCTTATCAATAAGATACACCCTATTTTGAAAATTAAGCAGCATAGAACATTCATTGTTCTATTATTTTTTATATGATATTATGAACATGTTCATTAAATGAACATATTCATTTAATGGATGGAACTTTTATAGAAAGAAAAATCTATTTGGGGAGGAATGTGAAGATACATGAATCATTCTAAAGTACAAAAATCCATATTTTGGCCATCTATCATTTTAATTGCTGTGGTTACGGTCTTGCTTGTTATTTTTCAGAAATCAGCAGGTCCTGTTCTTTCGGGAATGTTAACCTCGATTACGTTCAAATTAGATTGGATGTTTGAGTTTTTGACAATCGGTTTGTTTATTTTATTGGTTTGGCTGATGTTTGGCCGGTTTGGTCAGGTGAAACTAGGAGGAATAAACGATCAGCCTGAATTTTCCAAGTTCAGTTGGGGAGGCATGTTGTTCACAACAAGTATGGGAACCAGTATCATGTTCTGGTCCATTGTCGAGCCGCTTTATTACTATACTGGGCCGCCGTTCGGAATCGAAGGAAAAACGAACGAGGCTGCAGAGTATGCTGTAACTTACGGATTATTTCATTGGGGGATTTCAGCATGGGCGCTTTATGCATTACCAGCTGTTGTAATGGCGTACAGTTTCTATGTGCTAAAAAACCCTTCATTGAAAATCAGTTCTGCCTGTCGAGGTGTGCTTGGAAAACACGCAGATGGCTTTATTGGAAAAGCCGTTGATGTACTCGTGATTTGGAGTATGATTGGAGGACTAGGAACATCGCTAGGACTCGGAGTTCCAATGATTTCTGCTGTCCTTGGAAATCTAATTGGAATCGAACCATCACTAGGCTTAAACATTGTCATTATCATTGTATGGACGATTATTTTCAGTTCCAGTGCGTATTTCGGTCTGTATAAAGGAATTCGCAGGCTAAGTGATTTCAATGTATACATGGCATTAGGGCTAGCTCTTTTTGTTATTATCGTGGGACCGACGTTATTTATTTTATCTTATTTTACTAATAGCTTCGGTTTAATGTTTGATAATTTCTGGAAAATGAGTCTATACACAGACCCGATAAATCAAAGCGGATTCCCACAAGCTTGGACTGTCTTTTATTGGGCTTGGTTTGCAGCTACAGCACCATTTGCCGGTATTTTCATCGCTCGCATTTCTAAAGGCCGAACGATTCGAGAACTTATTTTCCATGTACTTCTTTGGGGTTCTGTCGGCAGCTGGCTTTATTTTGGTGTTTTTGGCGGATATGCGATGGACCTTGAGTTATCAGGAAAGTTATCATTAACCGACATTCAAGCAGCATCAGGTGATCCATCTGTTATCGTCGCTCTCCTAAATTCTTTACCAATGCCAATTATCGTATCCATTTTCTTTGTTGTTCTTGGATTCATCTTTTTAGCTACATCTCTTGACTCAGCGAGTTTAGTCATCGCGAGCGTGGCGACGAAAGAGCTCAAGGGAGAAGCCCAGCCTGCTCGTTGGCATCGTTTATTATGGGGTGTGCTTTTATCAGCGCTTGCCATTAGTTTAACGATGACGGGAGGGCTCGATGTGGTTCAGACATCGTCTGTACTAGTAAGTGTCCCTGTCTTAGTGATGTATGTCTTAATGGCCATTTCCTTGGTTAATTGGTTGAAGAAGAATGAAAACAATCATATTTATGTAAAAAAACGAGAGACAAATTAGTAATTGGAGGACGTAAATAAATGAGTAAAGAGAGAAAAGAACTTCAACGTGCGCGTATGTGGAAATACTTTCTTGATGCAGCTGCGGAAGTAATTGAAGAAGAAGGAATTGAAAAGATGACGATTCGAAAGATTGCCGACCGTGCAGGGTTTACTGCATCGACTGCGTACAATTATTTTAAGGATCTTGCTCACTTGAAATTTTTCGCAGCAATGCGGTTTACGTCAGATTATGTAAAAGACCTGCCAGACTATCTGGGTTTAGGAAAAAATATAGTAGAAAAATGGTTGTACTCATGGGAATGTTTTTGTAAACATTCTTTCGAGCAGCCAGAGATTTATTCGACTATTTTTCTGGACAATCTGGGATCATCTCCACAAAAATTGTTTGATGACTATTATGCAGTTCATCATCAGGATTTAACGGGATTACCAGAAGACCTTCAATCAATTTTAATGGAATATGATTTTTCCAAACGCAGCGCGCTTTATATTCTGGGTGCAGTGGAGGAAGGTTATTTAAAGGAAGAAGACGTCCAATACATTGCTGATATCACGCTTATGGTTTGGAAGGGCATGATGAATACGTATATTAATAACCGACGGGGGTATTCAAAGGAAGAAGCGATCATACGGACCCTCCAGTTAGTGACAGAATGCGTCATGAATGTAGTGGAGCCGGAAAGACGCAATGAAATTACATTCGATCGATATTAGGATTATGTAGGGAAAGGATGTTAAGTTTGGTTTTTAATATAAGAGATTCAGGGAAACGCAGAATCAAAACAGATTTTACAAGAGACGTGAAAAAGGTTGAAAATATGTGGATCCCTATGTCAGACGGTGCTAAGCTGTCTGCCTGCATGTGGATCCCAGTGGATGCGGAGGAAAATCCAGTCCCGGCTATTTTGGAATATCTGCCATACCGAAAAAATGATTTTACGGCTATCCGTGATTCTGTACGTCATCCCTATTTCGCCGGTCATGGATACGCAAGTATTCGTGTCGATATCCGGGGCGCCGGAGATTCAGATGGAATTCTATTGGATGAATATTTAAAACAGGAGCAGGACGATGCTCTTGATGTGTTAAGCTGGCTTACGAATCAGCCGTGGTGTACGGGTTTAGTTGGCATGATCGGAAAATCCTGGGGCGGCTTTAATGGGTTGCAGGTAGCTGCTCGAAACCATCCGGCACTAAAAACGATTATTACGCTATGTTCAACCGATGACCGTTATGCAGATGATGTCCATTATCGTGGAGGGAATCTGCTTGCCTCTGATATGCTTTGGTGGGCGTCAACGATGTTTGCCTACAATGCTCGACCACAGGATCCGAAAGTTGTTGGTGAAAGTTGGAAGGGAAATTGGCTCGATCGATTAAAAAATACACCTCCGTTTGTGGAGGAATGGGTCCGTCACCAGCGTCGTGATGATTACTGGAAACATGGTTCGATTTGTGAGGATTATTCTGACATGCAAATTCCTGTGTTTGCGGTAAGCGGATGGCAGGATGGATATACTGATTCCGTTTTCCGTCTTTTAGAGCATCTGCCAAAAGAAAGTAAAGGCCTTATTGGTCCATGGGCCCACGAGTATCCAGAAGTGGCAACCCCGGAACCGGCGATTGGATTTTTGCAGGAGGCACTGCGCTGGTATGACCATTGGTTAAAAGGCATTGATACAGGCATTATGGACGAACCGAAATTGATTTCTTATATTCAAAAAAGCGAATTGCCGGCTGTGAGCTATGATGAACGTCCGGGAAAATGGGTAGCAGATCCCGCATGGCCATCACCACATGTAGAAGGACAAAACTGGTGGCTTTCAGATGGACGAATCACAACTGACATTCCTAAGGGGTCAGGAGAAAAGATCTTAATTCCAAGTGTGCAGGAACATGGATTTTATTCAGGCGTCTTTTGTCCATTCGGCCAGCCCGGGGATTTACCGGCAGACCAGCGACTGGAAAATGGCAAGGCAGTTGTATTTACTTCTGAGCCATTAAAAGAATCGTTGGAGCTCCTTGGTCACCCCGTATTTCATGCTGTACTGTCGGCGAATCAAGAGGATGCATTACTTTCAGTTCGGCTAATGGATAAGGCACCTTCTGGGGAATCCACTTTAATTAGTTGGGGGATGTTGAATTTAACGCATCGGAATTCTCATGAGTATCCTGAAAAATTGGAGCCGGGTAAGAAATATCAGATTAAAGTAAGATTGGATTCGCTTGGACAGGAGATTCCAGCGGGACACCGCTTGGAAGTGGCATTGTCGCCAACATATTGGCCTTCAGCATGGCCGTCACCAAAACCGGTCGATTTAACACTCTATATGGGAGAAAGTACATGCATGGAGCTGCCCGTTCGCATCCCCCAGCCGGAAGATAAGGATTGCGGACACTTTCAGGCACCTGAAACTGCACAGGTGATGGAACGAGACGTCATTCGAAAAGAAGAACGGACACGTGAAGTTATTCATAATCCGATTAACGGTGTGTGGACACTATCTGATTTTTCAGATGAAGGGGCACGAAGGTTGCCTTCAAATGGTGTTCAATATGAAAGTAAAAATAAAAACACATGGACCATAAAAGAAAACGACCCATTATCAGCTCACGTTCGATGTGAATGGGAATTAACATTAGGCAGGAAGAACTGGAAAACGAGACTTGAAACAGTCAGTGAGATGTGGAGTGACGAAACGAAGTTTTACCTCGTTAACACTCTGACTGCATATGAAGCAGGAGAAAAAGTCTTCAACAAAACATGGAAATCCAAAATTAATCGTGACCATGTATGACATGACAAGTAATGTTTGTTTTAATAAATTCTAATGTGAAATAAAAAGATTTGATAAAATCGTAGTTGTCAGAAATAGGAGGCTGGTATATATGTACCAGCCTCCTGCTTCTTTAATTCAAGACTCTTACTCAACAATCTACGATTGCGGAATAAAAAATTCCTGCATATCAATACAGGAATTTTAATCAAACTTTATTTTAAATCAACACCTGATCTTTTCTTCTGATTGGTCAATATAGCAAACCCTACTTTGGGATGGAAAAGGTGCATGGGGGACCGCATTAAATTCATTACTCTAACTAATCTAAGATAAACTTCCGGATCAAAAGCCGAAAGCTGATATACCTTTTTACTATACCACTGTTTAAATGGCTGTATGAGGGGTCTGTCACCATTAATATCGGGGTGGCGAAATGCCTCTGTAATTGCCATCTCCCATGGAGTTGCAATCAAATTAGAAATTCTCTTGTGAAATGTTTTAGTGAACCCTTTATCTGGATACGCAAAATATTTAAAGTAACTCTGTAACTCTAAGGCTTCCATAGCAGCAACAGATATCCCTTGCCCAAATACCGGATCAAAGCGGCAGTGAGCGTCTCCAACCACCAGGAAGCCTTCCGGCACATCGGCATGGTCAAAACGTCGACGCACCTGATAAGGAATCTTATGTATTTTTATATCTGAAATTGGCTCCACTTGTTCTAGAAAATGAAGCACATCAGGGACGGGTAACTTTTGTGCATAAGCGAAAAATTCCTCATTTGTTTTTGGCGCCCGTTCATTAGCGTAACCACTAAAGGTAACAGAGAAACGATTCTCTTCAATCGTTTGAATAAATGCACCGTAAGGGTTTTCAGGGAAACTGGGAGATATCAGAAGATTACACCAGTCTGGACGTTCCTGGTTTTTCAGACGAAAGAATCCGGTGGCATAAAAAAGTTGAATCCACACCTTTTCCTCCTTAACCTCTATACCATACGGTTTTAGCCACTCTACACTCTTTGAACCAAACCCGCTTGCATCAACAACCATATTTGCAAGAAGCTCTTCTTCTCTTCCTGTCTTAAGGGAACGTACCCGTACTCCGGATATTTTATTTCGTTGATGATCTAATAATAGTTGATCGACTTTTGTTTCGTACTTGGTTACAATATTAGAAACTTGATCAATACGGTGTTGTAAATGCCACTCTAACATAGGGCGGCTTTGTTGAACCATGACTAATTCTCCTGGAAACTGTTTTTTCCAGAACCCAAAATGATGCCACTTTAAATCTCTTGTAAAGTTATTTACAATACTCCCGTCTTCTATTAATTGATCAAGGAAGTGTGGAAATAATTTCTCAATTGCTTCTTCTCCTCCTTTTAATAAGACATGAGGATGGTAGCTTTGTGGCACTCTCTTCCTAGGGGCTTTTTCTTTCCATCTTTGACCGGCTTCCAGGATGATTACTTGTCGAAATATATGTGACAGAGCTTTAGCAGCTAGTTTCCCAGCGATGCTTCCTCCGATAACTATTACTTTCTCCAATATGATGCTTCCTCCAATCTTCCTGCAAGTATTCGTTCCCCGATCATAATGGGATTTTATCTTCTATCTATAGATCTTAAACCTTACAAAAAAACTAACAGAATTTATTTCCAGTATATTTCATGTTAGGTGATTTTGAAACGAATTATTATAAAAAACTGGCCACTCTTCTCTTGCATCAAACATCATTACTATCGAATCGCCGATCCTATAATATTTAGTGAATGACCCCTCCTTAACACCCTTTCGGGATGTTTGAAGAAGGGGTTTCCTGTTTCGCAGACCATTGCGTAGAGGGGTTTCCCACTACGTCTTACATAATCTCCACAGGCGTAGATTATACTGTTCGGACACAACCTTGCCCTACAGTTCGTATGATTCAGTTTGTCACAAGTAATTCTTCTAATGCTTTTTGTAGGATGTTTAATGCTGCGTTTTGGTCTCTATCCAACACTGTTCCGCATTTTGTACAAATATGAGTACGAATAGAAAGTGACTTCTTTACACGATTCCCACAATAGGAACAGTCTTGAGAAGTGTATTTTGGTTCTACTTTTTTCAGTAGTCCTCCATGCTTTTCGCATTTATACAAAAGCATGTTTCGGAACATTCCCCAACCTGCATCCGAAATGGATTTCGATAACTTTCTATTTCTGATCATGCCGCAGATATTTAGATTTTCTACAGCGACAACAGAATAATCTTTTGACAGGTTGTAACTTAGCTTGTGAAGAAAATCTCTGCGCTGGTTTGCGACTTTCTCGTGTAAAGAACGAACCTTTTGTACTTGTTTGATGTAGTTGAGAGAGCCTTTTTTCTTCTTAGAAAGAGTACGCTGTGCCTTCTTTAGTTGTTTCTCTTTCTTACGAAGAAATCTTGGGTTTTTAATCTCTAACCCATTAGAAAGGACCGCATACTTATTAAGTCCAACGTCAATTCCTATTGCACGATTCGTATCAATAGAAGGTGGTAATGCTTGTCTTTCGACACAAAAAATCGCATACCATTTCTTTCCTTGACGTTTGATAATAAGTTGTTTAATTGTTCCTCCTAATGGTCTATGAAGCAAGATATCTATTTCACCTAGCTTTTTATTGTATATCTTACCATTATCAGAAAAGGACATAGCATAACGATGTATTCCATTTGGTTTGAAACCGAATTGAGGGAAAGTCATACTATTATAATCTTTATACTTTTTCTGTTTTGGATATTTTGCATCTTTACGAAAGAAGCTTTCAAACGCTTTTTGTAGACGCACAAAGACTTCCTGTAAAGGCTGGGAAGGTACTTCTTTTAGAAAAGGATATATCTTTTTATCTAGTGTTTGTTGGTTTTGCATATCATAACGACTGTAATTTTCTTTGTTTTGTTTATATTTCCGTTCTTTATCTAAAAGAGCAGAATTGTAGGTTTGACGACAATATTGTAACCAACGTTCCAGTATTTCTTTTTGTTCTTCTGTTGGATAGATTTCATATTTTTGATTTAGCAACATTGTCACCACCTCCAATGGTTTATGTGGATAATTATACCAAGAAGAGATGATGGGAACAAGCGTTTGGATTACAGCAACCGAAATTCATCCCCTCTCTATCCTTGGGCTACGCCCTTCACAGGCTTGAGGAAGGGGAATTCTTTCGGAATTTGTTAAAATGGACAAGGTTTTGGATTCTGAATAATCAATTTTATTGTTCTATATTGATGAACATCCGAATCCATTTACTCCGTTTATTTTCCTGGGTTTTTATATAGTCGTAGTTTTCATCAGAGTAGAAAATTTAGAATTGTCAGATAAAATGTGTGAATTTTTAGGATAGTATCTTAATTTTTTAGGATTATCAATCTCGTTGCAAGCGTTTACAATTTGGTTTAGATAATCAACAAAAGGGAGGTACAAAGAATGAAACGATTCTTATCAAAAAGTATGGCATTGACGATGGCAATGCTCCTTGTTCTGATGGCAGCATGCTCAAATGGCGATTCCTCATCCGAAGGGGATGGGAAAAAGATCGAATTGACGTTCTGGAATATCTGGACAGAACCATCTCCACAGAATGAAGCGAGTTTGAAACAGGTCGAGAAATTCGAGGAAGAACATCCTAACATCAAAATCAAGCAACAAAACATTCCGCATGATCAATTCAAAGTCAAAGTGAAGACGCAGGCAGCTGGCCAGCAACTCCCAGATTTGATCCAAGTCTGGCCTGGTGCGGAGCTGACACCGCTCGTGGATGGAGAACTGATCCAACCAGTTGATGATATCCTATCGAACTGGGATGGATTGATAAAAGATGACCAATTTGCAGATTACAATGTAGACGGAAAGCAATATGCAATCCCAGCGAATGTGACACCTACCAGTCTGGTCTACTACAACAAGAAAATGCTTAAAGACGCAGGATATGATGAATTCCCTAAAACGTATGAAGAATTCAAACAATTGATAGAGAAACTGAAAGGCGAAGGGAAAATTCCAATTGCGCTCGGTAATAAAGCCCAATGGGTTTTACAATCCTCGTATATTTCAACCATTGCGGATCGTATGACTGGAAGTGACTTCCTGCAGGCTGTAAAGAATGGGGAAAAGAAATTTACAGATGGGAAATTTATTGAAGCGGTAAAGGTCATACAAGAGCTATCCGAAATGGAGGCCTTTAATAATGATTTCAATTCCATTGATAATATCCAACATCGAGAACTGTTCATCCTTGAAGAAGCAGCCATGATGATTGATGGTGCTTGGTCGCTTGGGCCGACATTGGAAGCTGTGGAGGATTCGGAAAACGTCGGAATCGCACTTTTCCCTGAAATAGAAGGCGGCGAAGGAGACCCTTCAGCGGTTTCTGCGGTAACAGGTACAGGCATTGCGCTGAACAGTGAGCTTGAAGGAGAAAAATTGGAGGCTGCTCAGGAATTCTTGAAAAGCTTCTATGATGAAGAATATTATAACGATTTGATGAAAGCAGACATTCTAGTCGCTGCTGACATCGAGCCACCTGGAGGCGTCAGCCCGCAATTGAAGCATGTATCCGAGTTGACAAGTAACAAAATCACGCCGGTTTATGATGCATCCCTACCAGTGGAAGTGACAGATGTACTCAATTCAGGATTGCAGGAAGTATCTCTCGGGACGATGACACCTGAACAATTGGCGGAGAAGCTGCAAGCTGCCATGGAGAAGCAAAAATAACCATAGAAGCGGTGGAAATCAAGGTAAACCAGACTTGATTTCCTCTTTTCTTACCCAAGTTCGTTAAGGAGGGGGATCCATGCATCTGTTAAGTCGGAATAAATGGCCAGCAGTCTTCGGATTGGCGCCAGCCTTGCTCATCTACCTTATGTTCGCTATCATTCCGATTCTGATATCGTTCTACTATTCACTGATGGATTGGGATGGTTTTACGGACATGCGTTTCGTAGGGCTGGCGAATTTCCAGGAAGCATTATCCGATTCGATTTTCTGGCAATCATTGAAAAACAACCTGTATGTCGTCGCTGCTTCCGTTTTTGGACAAATCCCGATTGCTTTGTTTTTTGCGATTTTGTTGAATCGGAAATTGAAAGGCGGAAAGATATTCCGAACACTCGGTTTCATGCCAGTCGTCATTTCAACGGTCATCATTTCCCTTGTATGGGGGATGATGTACAACTCCAGACGTGGTTTGTTCAATCATTTGCTCGAACTTGTCGGGTTAGGTGAGTGGGCACAAAACTGGCTTGGGGATCCCAAGTGGGCGATGATTGCTGTTTGTATCACGATCATCTGGCAATTCGTAGGTCTTTATTTGATCATCTTCCTTGCTGCTCTGCAAAACATCCCGCAGGAAATCTATGAAGCGGCTCGGATCGACGGGGCGTCCGGTTGGAAACAGACTTTGTATATCACGCTTCCAATGATGCGGAATGCCATCGCTGTTGCGGTAATTTTGTGTATTAGCGGGAGCTTGAGGACATTTGACCTGATTTATGTCATGACATCGGGAGGTCCGGGCCACTCTACCGAGGTACTTGCGATGTATATGTTTGACCAGACCTTTTCTTCCACTCGTTTTGGCTATGGAAGCGCATTGTCATTATTCATTTTCTTTTTCAGCTTGATATTGGTCTATCTTTCTACTGTAGTTCTAAGGAAAAAAGCTGACTGATAAAAGGAAGGAGGCAAAACTATGCCACAGACAGTTGTTGGGAAACCGACAGATATTGAACGGATCGACGAACCTAAATCAAGAAGAATATCTAAAAAGATGCTCATCTACATCCTGCTATTCATCTATGGGTTGGTCAATGCCTACCCCATTTTCTGGATGTTCCTTAATTCGTTCAAGAGCAATATCGAATTTGCGAAGTCACCGTTCGGACTTCCGGTGGAATGGTTGTTTGAAAATTATAAGACGGCGTGGGAGACAGCCAGGCTTGATACGTATTTCCTGAACAGTATCATCGTATCCGTCGTTGCTGTAATCGTGACGGTTTTTGCTGGAGCATTGGCTTCTTACTTCCTATCCCGATTCAGGTTCAGATGGGGAAGAGCAATGTATGCCTTTTTCGTATTCGGCATGTTGATCCCGATACATGCGACATTGGTACCGATGTTTTTATTAATGAAAGAACTCGGATTATTGAATACGCATATCGGATTGATTTTCCCTTACATCGCTTTCAACCTGCCGATCACCATTTTCATATTGGTGAGCTTCATGAGTGCTTTTCCAAAAGACATTGAGGAATCGGCGATCATGGATGGATGTGGGGTGTTCCGGATCTTCTGGTCGATCATCCTTCCGATGACCAAACCTGCTTTGGCGACCGTCGTCATATTGAATTTCATTAACAATTGGAATGAATTCGCTTTTGCACTTGTGTTGATCAATGAGGAGTCGCTCAAGACTTTGCCACTTGGGCTTGCGAATTTTGCTGGCCAATTTACGACCAATTATGGAGCACAGATGGCTGGATTGACAATGGCGATCATTCCGACGATTCTCATCTATCTGTTGCTTGAAGAACATCTCGTCAAAGGGATGACAGCAGGGGCTGTGAAAGGATAAGCTAAAGAAAACTTGGTAAAGCCAAGCCTTTGACGCCGGCTGAGATTAGTTGCACTTATACTATAATCCAAATTGGCTAATACGTTGATTTTACTTCTTGATGCCAATTTATATACCCTATAGTGTAAAAGGTAACACGACAATCGATGAAGAGGTAGTGCCCACATGAAAAAGCTTTTCTATTTTCCAGATTGGAAACTTCGATGGAAGTTCCTGTTCATCTTTTTAACACTGGTCATCCTGCCGATGCTGGCGTTCAGCCTGTTCATTTATAATCAGGCGAACAACGCCGTCCAGCAGCAGGCAATCGATAACACGAAAAGCCATCTTGAAAAGGTGGAGGATAACCTTTCAGCTGTCATCCTTGATATTGAAGACATTTCTTCGTACATGATTTACAGTGAAGAGTTCAGGAACTTCTTGACTACGCCAGATATACCTGAAAATCGGACAAGGCTGAAGAGCTTGGAAGATCGCATCAATGGTTACGCTACCTTCCACCTGAACTCCAAGCCCTATTTAAGTTCCATCACCTTGAACGGAATGAGGAACAGTGAGGTCCATATCGGAAAACAAGTGGTCCAGACAGACGAGCGTCATTGGCAGGAGAGGGCATCTGACCTTCATGGGAAAGTCTTATGGAGTAGTGAAGCTTATTCAGTGACCGATTACTGGAATAGGGAAGAAAAAGTGATCAGTATGTTCAGGGTCATCAACGATATCAACAATATCACCAATCCGATCGGCATGGTGACGATCCGGTTGAATACCCACCAGCTTTATGAGTGGATTGAAACAGACTCAAGTTATATGCAGCAAATGTTTGTCCTTGACCAGAAAAATAAAGTCGTCCTCCATCAAGACTCTTCCTATATTGGAAAGTTACATCCTGATGAAGGCTTATTGAAAGCCATCAAAGAGGCCGGCAGTGAGGAAGAGACGTTCGGATATCAAAAAGAGGACGAGAAGTACAATGTCGTTAAGCGGCCATTGGAAGGCACGGATCTTGTGCTCTATACGGTCGTCGACAAAAAGGATGTTGCAGAAAGCATAACTGGCATACAAGGATCAATCCGGATCATGATGATCGCATTGACGGTATTGGGGATACTGGCGATGGCTGGCTTCTATCGGTATAACATCAAACGGATCATTGACCTGACCAAACAGACCCAACAAGTTGAAAAAGGGGACTTCTCAGCGAATGTGCCTGTCACAGCCCGTGATGAAATCGGATTGTTGGGATTGAGGTTCAATCGTATGGTCCGACAGCTGAAATACTTGATCGAAAATGAATACCAGATGGAAATCCGAAACAGGGAATCAGAATTAAAGCTTTTGCAGAGTCAGATCAATCCACATTTTCTATATAATACGTTAGATATGATCAGATGGACGGCCAGATTGGAAAGAGCGATGGATACAGGGAAGCTGATCGAACAATTGTCAAAAATGTTCAGGATCAGCTTGAACAGAGGAAAGCCATGGATCTCACTGCAAGATGAATTGGCTTATAGCCACCTTTATCTCCAGTTGAATAAGAAACGGCTCGGAAAGAAATTGGCATTTTCGATTTTCTATGATGCGGATGTATCGAAAGCGATCGTCTTGAAACAGATGATCCAGCCGCTGATTGAAAACAGTCTGCAGCATGGCTTTGATAAGGTGAGCTCAATACGGAATATCTATGTCCGGTGTTATCGGGAAGAGGATGACCTCGTCATTGATGTCATGGACAATGGTGTAGGTTTTTCCCAGGAACAATTCCAAGCTTCCGTCAAAGGAGGATATGCCCTGCAGAACATACAGGATCGGCTGCAGATTGCGTTTGGGGATAAGGCCAGGCTTATCGTAAAGACAAAACGTTCTCCAGGGGCCTGGGTAAGGATTCAATTGCCTTATCACGAGAATAAAGATTGGATGGATGAAGGTGATCTGAAATGAATCTGAAGTTATTGATTGTTGATGATGAACCGATCATTACCCAGGGGCTGAGGGAGACGGTGCCATGGCACGAACTCGATGTCGAAATCATCGGCGAAGCGCAAGATGGCGAAGAAGCCCTTGAAATCATCGAAAACGAAGCCGTAGATATCATTCTCTCAGATGTAAAAATGCCTGTCATGGATGGATTAGAGCTAGCTGACCATGTTAACAGGTGCTTTCCCCATATTCGCATCATCATCATAAGCGGCCACGAAGAGTTCGAATATGCAAAACGTGCGATCGGGCTTGGTGTGAGAGATTACTTGCTGAAGCCTGTCGACATTGATGAACTCATGGATTTGGTAGCCAAGATCAAGCATAAGATGGAACAAGAACAGATACATGAAGAATCATACATGCTCAAACAACTCCTGTCCTCTCTGGTAATGAGCAATAAGATAATGGAGATGGAAGAGATCCAAGATTGGATTCCCAGGGGATGCTGGCTAATCGGAAGTGAGATGAAAAATTACGGAGATTTTATCGGTTCCAAGACGGACAAGCAAATACAAGCGCTGAAAAAACGTTGGAAAAACACGCTTGAAGAAGGGCTTTCCCGGAAAGGCATCCTTTCTGCTTCAACCTTCTTAGATGAAAACAGGCTGATCATATGCTGTACTTCCGAACGGGAAGTCCGACCGGAACGAAAGGTGTACGAGGATTTACTGTCGGAAATGGAGGAAACGGTCGGTATCAAAGGATTCTTCTGTTTAACCGCGCATTCAGAAACACCAGAAGAACTTCAGAGCAGATACCAGGATTTGCTTAATAAGATGAAAACCCATCCTTATACAGACAAACTAGTTTTCGAAGCTTCAGAATCCGACCCTGTGGATACGTCAAAATTCCAATATCCGGTTTGGTTCGAAAAGAAGATGAGACAAATGGAAGATGAGCGTTCAATCCAATCTTCAATCCAGGATTTAATCGATGGACTAAAAGAGAAGTACTGGTCAATTGAAACAGCAATTGAAGTGCTGGGAGATGTCGAAATGAATCTTTGTAAAGAATTTGCTGAGGACCTGCCATTACATTTTCTCGATGGGGTAAATCCTACGGTTCATAACTCCTATGACCAATTAAAACGACTTTTTACAGAAGATATGAAAAGATATTTCGATTATCAGCAGTCAGCAATCATAGGTGGACAACGCTGGTTGACAAAGAAAGCGGTTTCTTATATTAAAGAGCACTATGCCCATGATTTGAAAGCATCTGAGGTCGCAGATGTCATTAATGTATCACCGAATTATTTCAGCCAACTGATCAAACAGGAAACTGGAAAGCATTTCAATGATTATTTACATGAAGTCCGGATCAACAAGGCAAAGGAGCTTTTGAAAGAAACGCCTTACCGCGTGTTTGAAATTGCTGAACTTGTAGGATACCGGGATTACAAATATTTTGTCCATATTTTTAAGAGGAGTACATCCATGACACCAACGCATTATCGGAATATTGCCACTAAAGAAAATCACAGTTAGGAATATCAGTTCATGGAATTTTAATAGGATATGAAGGAAGGTGACTCTATGAAACTCTTAAACGAATGGAAATTGCAATGGTTCGAAGCTGGAGAAAAAGATCCTCTGGAAGTATCGGCACCCTATTATATCGATCATTTTTGGATGGCGGTGAAAGTACCGGGTGATGTCCATTCCACCTTGCTGTCAAAAAATTTGATCAAGGATCCCTTTATCGGACATAACGATTTGGAATGCCGGTGGGTAGAGGAAAAAGAATGGTGGTACCGTACCACATTCAATTGGGATGGAGACTGTTGCGAGGAAGAGTCAATGGAGCTGTTGTTCGAAGGACTCGATACGTATGCAACGATCTATTTGAATGGAGTGGAAATCGGGAGTACTGCCAATATGCTGGTCGAGCATTCATTCGAGGTGACAAGGGAACTCCGCAAAGGCAAAAATGTCCTGGCCGTCAGGATCGATCCTGTCCATACCCATATTGAAGGAAAGGCATTGAATTATTGGTGCAGCTATGGGAAAGAACGGATCTGGACAAGGAAAGCCGCCATGAACTTTGGCTGGGACTGGGGTCCGCGTCTGGTGTCTACAGGCATATGGAAAGACGTAGTGCTGGTAAAACGATCGAAAACGAGACTGGCCGGTGTTTTCACGATGACGACAGAGCTGCAGAAGGGTCTCGCTAAAGTAGAGGTAGACATTGAGGTCAGCCATCCTTCCTGGATGAAAGAGTCTTTATATGTTGTAGCCGAGCTCCGTTCAGGAGAGGATATTTTTTCTGGACGTGCAAAAATATATAGAAAAAAAGGTGTCATGACCATTACAGTCCCGGATCCCCGGTTATGGTGGACACATGACTTAGGTGAACCTCATTTATATGAAATGACTGTATCGTTGATCGATGAACAAGGAAATGTCCTCGACAGTCGTGTGGATGATGTTGGAATCCGTACGGTACAAGTGGAACAGAAGCATGAAAACGGGGAAAACCTTTTTGCCTTCAATCTTAATGGTGTCCGCATGTTTGCCAAGGGTGCGAACTGGATTCCTGTCCATAATTTCATAGGTTCAGCAGATGAAGGAAGGTACACGAAGCTGCTTGAACTCGCCAAGGATGCACACATGAACATGATGAGGGTCTGGGGAGGCGGCATCTATGAAAAGGAAATCTTTTATAAAGAGTGCAATCGGTTAGGAATCCTTGTCTGGCAGGATTTCATGTTCGCAAATGCATTGTATCCAGATTACAACAAGAACTTCATGGTTAATGTAGAAGATGAAATCACAAAGGTCGTGAAACGATTGAGGAATCATGCTTGTCTGGCGATTTGGTGCGGAAATAACGAGATTGATTGGATTTATGACCGGAAGAAATCAGATGGGGAAATCACGACACCGTTTTATGGTGAAAAAATCTACCACGAATTGATTCCAGAGGTGCTTGAGGAGCATGATCGATCCCGGCTGTATTGGCCGAGTTCGCCATATGGAAGCTATCAGGATGGGGACCTTGATTCAGAAGAGATGGGTGACCGTCATAACTGGGTGGTCTGGCATGGGAATGTCGAGCCTCGTAAAGTTGGTGAGCCGGTGGTCCAGGATATTTCACTGGAGGGCGTTTCTTTCAAAAACTATAAAAAGGATCTGACCTTGTTTTCAAGCGAATTCGGTATGCATGCTTCCGCCAACCGCTATACATTATCGAAGTACATTCCGGAGGGTGAGTTTTATTGGAAGAGTGATGAGATGGCTTATCGGAATAAAGATCACTTCCATGAAAAAGGGATACTTCTCATGGAGGGTTTTTCTGGGGTGCCAACCGATATCGAGGAATATATGAATTATTCGATGCTTACACAGGCAGAGGGTCTGAAATATGGAATCGAGCACTACCGACGTCGTAAACCGTTCACAAGCGGAGCTTTGATCTGGCAGTTCAATGATTGCTGGCCTGGTACGAGCTGGTCGCTGATGGACTATGAATTGCTGCCGAAAGCATCGTTCTATTATGCTAGGAAGTTCTTTGATCCAATATTGGCTACGATTGATCACGATCCAGGAAAGCCTTTGCGGATTTCCATAGTAAATGATAAACTGCAAGATTTAAAGGATACGGTCGTCTTTGAAGTGATGACATTTGATGGTAGGCAGCTGTTTTTAAAAGAAGTCGATTTTACGGTGATAGGCAATGGGGTGCAAGAGTTAGCAAACTTTACAGAGGAAGAGGTCCTGGATGGGGTGAATCCTTCTGAAGTTGTCATACGGCTGCGCTCTAAGAGAGGAAACTTCAAGGAAAACGCCTATTATTTGCGAGACTATAAAGATATCAATTATCCGAAAACCAAATTGAGCGTAGGAAGGCATGAGGAGGAAGCGACGGTCACGATCACAGCTGACCGGCTTGCGCGCTTTGTGAAGTTGGATATTTTACAAGGAGAAGTGATCTGTTCTGATAACTTTTTCGATTTGATGCCTGGTGAATCAAAGACCATCCAGCTTTGGCATCTGAAAGGGGAAGACATCGACTTGGAACGCGTCTCCATTTCTGCGATGAATTCAGAATCAAGTATGATCGAAAAGGGACAAAAAGGAGGAGTTGATATTGAACCGAGTATCTTCTGACCGTAAAAGTGCCAAAGACCATAAAGTTGTGTTGACTGATTGGAAATTCAAACAAGCTGATGAACGAAACTGGATGCCAGCGACTGTCCCTGGCAGTGTGCATACCGACCTTTTAAGCAATCAGCAAATAACAGATCCTTTTTACGGGAGAAACGAACTTGAACTCCAATGGATCGACAAGAAAGATTGGGAATATGAAACAGTGTTCGATGTTCCTGATGATGTGTTCAGATCGTCGCATGTAGAGCTCGTTTTCCATGGGCTGGACACATACGCGGATGTCTATTTGAACGATACGAAAATCCTTTCAGCGGATAACATGTTCCGTAGCTGGAAGGTGGATACCAAAGGGCTGCTTCAAGAGAAGGATAACCGTTTGCGGGTCTATTTCCGCTCGCCGATCAATGAAGATCTGGTTAAGCTCGACAATTTGGGCTATAACTTGCCGGCAGTGAACGATCATTCTGAGGATGGAGGCGTTGGCGAGAAAAACTTAAGCGTTTTTGCAAGGAAGGCTCCATATCATTATGGCTGGGACTGGGGACCGCGATTTGTCACAAGCGGATTCTGGAAACCTGTTGAGTTGAACGGTTGGTCGGAGGCGAGGATCACCGATCTGTTCATTGATCAAAAGACGGTCACAGCTGAAATGGCCCGAATTACAGGAGTGGTCGAAGTTGAAGCGGAAGCGGATTTTGAAGGAACGCTCAAGTTTTCCACTGATGGTGTCTTTGTTGAGGAACAAGTCCAGCTGGTGAAGGGTTTGAACGAGGTCGAAGTCCAGATGGACATCGCTGAACCCCAGTTATGGTGGAGCAGAGGGCTTGGTGAACAGCATCTTTATGAGTTTACCGCAGTACTTTTAAAAGAGGAGCGGGAAGTTGCGGCGAAGGAAGTAAGGACCGGTCTCCGCACAATCCGATTGGTACAGGAAAAAGACGAGGCAGGGAAGTCGTTTTACTTTGAAGTGAATGGTGTGCCGATTTTTGCGAAAGGTGCTAATCATATCCCGAATGATAGTTTCGTAACCGAGGTCACCTATGAACGGTACAAGCATGAAATCCTCAGTGCCGTCGAGTCGAATATGAATATGCTCCGGGTCTGGGGTGGCGGCATTTATGAATATGATGAATTCTATGAGTTATGTGATGAATATGGTATTTTAGTCTGGCAGGACTTCATGTTCGCCTGTAGCATGTATCCTGGCGATGAAGCATTTTTAGAAAATATCCGGCATGAAGCTGAAGAGAACGTCAAACGGTTGCGGAACCATCCATCCCTTGCACTATGGTGCGGGAACAATGAGATGGATACGGCATGGTCACAGTATGATGAAGACGGAGGATGGGGATGGAAACAGCAATATTCACCTAAAGAGAGGGAAGAAATCTGGCAGGCTTATGATTATGTATTCCATGACATTTTGCCTGAAGCCGTCAAACAGTACTCCAGTGGAACAGACTACTGGCCTTCTTCACCGATGGCCGATTGGAGCGGGGATGAAAACCAGCATGCCCACAATCAATCGACGAGCGGTGACATCCATTATTGGGATGTTTGGCACGGTCTAAAACCTTTCGAAGACTATAATGAAAATATCGGCCGATTCATGAGCGAATACGGATTCCAGTCTTTCCCCGAATATGAAACGGTGAAGACCTTTGCTGAAACAGAGGACATGGCGCTCGACTCTGAAGTCATGCTCCATCACCAGAAGATTGGCCGCGGAAACTTTCTGATCAAAGAATATATGGAAAAATACTTGCCGAATCCTGTTGATTTTGAAGGATTCCTTTATATGAGCCAGGTACTCCAGGCGGAAGGGATCAAGTCGGCGATCGAAGCACATCGACGGAAAAAACCGTTTTGCATGGGGACCCTCTATTGGCAGATGAATGATTGTTGGCCGGTTGCCTCCTGGTCCAGCATGGATTATGAGGGACGATGGAAGGCGTTGCATTACCAGGTCCGGAAAAGTTTCCAGGATGTCATGCTTTCCATTGATGGAACTGATTCTTCGAAAGTGGATATCCATGTTATTTCAGATTTGCTCTCGTATGTTGAGGGTGAGCTCCATATCCAATTGCTTGATTTTGAAGGGAACGTATTAAAGGAAAAGTCTAGCAAGGTTGATGTGAAGCCAAACAGTGGAAAAGTGGTTCTTAGGTTGTCAACGGAAGAACTTTTGGAAGGTTTCGATAGGACGAGAACTGTCTTGGAAGCTTTGATTGTACAGGACGGAAATGTTATTGACCGAAAAGAACATTATTTCGTATCGGTAAAAGATTTGGAGCTTTCTAGTCCGGAGATCATAGTAACGGAATCGGATGATGGCGTGTTTTACGTTGATACGAATGTGCTCGCAAAGCAAGTCTGGCTATCGAGCGAAACAGAGGGTATTTTCAGTGATAATTACTTCGACCTCATCCCAGGCCAAAAGAAAAAGGTGCAATTTTATTCACGGGATGGATCAGACGGCTTTGTAGCTGGCTCACCTGGAAAGATTACTGTGAGATCCATGGCTGATATTATCGTGATTTAATCTGGTAATAATAAACTTTGCAATGATTTCTCCCCAAATCTGTTGATTAAATGTTAAAGTATGATGTAAAAGGGATTAAACGAGGTGTCGAGTTTGTATAATGAACCTATTTTTTTGAAGCCTGTGTTTAAAGATCGAATCTGGGGTGGGACGAAGCTGCGCGAAGCTTTCGGTTATGACATTCCATCCGAGACGACAGGAGAATGCTGGGGAATCTCCGCACATCCGAACGGTCCAAGTAAAGTGTTGAATGGCCCATTGGAAGGGAAAACGCTCGATCAAGTGTGGGACGAGCATGCTGAATTGTTCGGAAACCAGGAAGGGGACGAATTCCCATTGCTCGTCAAGATTTTGGATGCAAAGACCGATTTGTCTGTCCAGGTGCATCCAGATGATTCGTATGCGCAGAAAGTGGAAGGCGAACCTTACGGAAAAACAGAATGCTGGTACATCATCGATTGTGAACCTGGAGCTGAACTAGTGTATGGCCACCACGCCAAGTCGAAGTCTGAGTTTGAACAGATGGTTGCGGAAAACCTTTGGGATGACTTGCTACGCACAGTTCCGATCCAACCGGGTGATTTCGTCTATGTACCGAATGGAACCATTCATGCGATCGGGACAGGCACGATGATCCTTGAAACGCAGCAAAGTTCAGACGTGACGTACCGTGTCTATGATTACGATCGCCGCGATGCTGATGGGAACACACGTGAACTCCATATCGAGAAATCGATTGATGTAGCGATGATTCCGCATGAGGATGCGAAGTTTGAGCCTGTCGAGTCAACGATTGATGACTTGAAGGAAACGAAGCTGATCCAGGAGAACTATTTTACCGTCTATCGTTGGGAGCTGGATGGATCCGTTGATAAATATGAAAATCCAGCCTACTTACTTGTCAGTGTTTTATCAGGTGATGGCGAAATCACGACAGATGGCGGAACATCTCCAATCAATAAAGGTGACCATTTCATCATTCCATCGTCAGTAAAACAATTTTCGTTGAACGGCAATGTGGAATGTATCGTGTCACATCCAACAGTTTAAGAATCAAGGTGCCGAAGCTGAATTTCCAGTTTTGGCACTCTTTCATAGGGAAAGGAGTGTGTTTTGATGGTTTATGGTTCAATTGAAGCTGGAGGTACGAAGTTCGTATGTGGGATCGGGACTGAAAACGGGAAAATCCTTAAAGAGATCACGATTCCAACGACCACACCGGATGAAACGCTGAGCCAGGTGGTGGAATTTTTCAAGGGGAAAAAGATTGAAGCTTTGGGGATCGGTTCGTTCGGACCTGTGGATCTGAACCTGGAAAGTCCTACATATGGGTTTATTACTTCCACGCCGAAAAAGTATTGGAACAATGCTGATATCGTCGGTGAAATGAAGAAGCATTTTGACGTGCCAATCGGGTTTGATACCGATGTGAATGCTGCTGCACTCGGAGAAATGGAGTGGGGAGCAGCGCAAGGACTTGATAGTTGTCTCTATATGACAGTAGGGACCGGAATCGGGGTCGGAGCGATTTCGGAAGGCAGAATCGTCCATGGCATGCTGCATCCGGAAATGGGACATATCCGAGTCCGGCGCCATGAAGAGGATCCTTATGAAGGGAAGTGCCCTTACCATGGAGATTGCTTGGAGGGCTTGGCAGCTGGCCCGGCAATCGAAGCGCGTTGGGGGCAGAAAGGCATTGAATTGGCTGATAAACCAGAAGTTTGGGAGCTTGAAGCTTTTTATATCGCACAAGCATTGATGAGTTACATACTCGTGTTGTCTCCGAAACGACTGGTAATTGGCGGCGGTGTGATGAAGCAAGCTCACTTGTACCCGCTCGTACGGGATAATGTCGTGAAGCTGTTGAATGGCTACATCCAGCATGAAAACATTTTGGAAAAGATCGATGAGTACATCGTTCCCCCTGGATTGGGAGATCATGCGGGATTATGCGGCGGAATTGCACTGGCGAAAAGGGCTTTGTGAGCAGCCTGTCAACACTTTATCTTGGTAAAATCTCGGCATATTTTAACAAACCTTAGGATTTTTTAACAAATCCGAAGGTTATTCTGACAAAACGCAAGTTTATTTTGATGAAATTTCATATTATTCTAACAAAAGGACTCAGAGCGCAAACTCTTGAGTCCTTTTTCCATACTCTATTCCAGCAGCATCAAGTAAAGGATCGCTAATCCGGCAATAAGCAGGCCGCTACTAACGGTAACCCATTTGAAACCTCGCCTGCCTTGTTGGATGTCCATGAACAAGACAAGTTGGATGGCGGCTTGTAGGACGGCAAAAATCAGCAAAACAATAAGCAACCAGACCGGAATGGTACCCATCGACATCATGATATAAAACGCGATTCCGCTGAACATCAACATCAGGATGAAACCAAGCCATTGTCGTACATTCAGAGATATTTTCACTGGAGGATCCCTGCCTTTCCGATTAGATAGACGACCGTAAAGATGAAAATCCAGACAACATCAACGAAATGCCAATATAGGCTGAATACTTCCAATTTTGCTTTCGTATAAGAGGTGATCCTTTCTTTTTTCAAATGGATAAGGAGAAGGACCATCCATGTGCATCCAGCCAAAACGTGGGTACCGTGAGTGCCGACCAATATATAGAAGGAAGACATGAACGGACTTGATGTGAATGTATGTCCTTCTTTTACGTATTTATAAAATTCGTGTGCTTCTAATCCTAAAAAAACAGCGCCAAGAACGAACGTCGCGATCAGGAAGAAGAAGCTTTTTTTATAATGGTTATTCTTCGCTCCTAAAAAGGATTGCGCACAGGTGAAACTGCTTGACAAAAGAATGAACGTTGCCAGAATCGTTTGCTTTAATTCGAACAATGTCCCAGGGGATTCACCAGGAATCGTATGGTGGTTCAGCGTAAGGTAGACACCGAACAAACAGCCGAAGAGAACGATTTCTGCCCCAATGAAAAACCAGAGCCCAAGGACTTTATCCGTACTTTCTTCCTCCGTGAATTCTTTGGAAAAGACGATTTTCTCCTCTGTCATTTTTCTTCTCCCCCTATCTTTTCATCAGGATGGGTTTCCGGGGTCACCATTTTCCTGCCTGAATCTTGAAAAGAATGCATCACCATCAACCCGATGGTGCCTAGCAGTCCAATCAACTGGAAGTACCAAACCTCAACGATGACGCCGAATGAACCGATCAGCATGAAAAGACCGATCAACATCGGTTTTGCAGTGTCAAGCGGCATCCGGATCGGGGAGAGGTCTTCCGCTGCCTCCAACCGGCCATTCTGGTATTTCTTCGCCTTCCACCACGCATCGCTGCTGTACACTTTCGGAAGCCGGGTGAAATTGTACTCAGGCGGCGGGGAGGGGATCGCCCACTCGATGGTCCGCCCATCCCAAGGGTCATTGCCGACTTCCCGTGGACTATGGCGATAGCTTTGATAGATGTTCCATAAAAAGATCATCATGCTGCCGCCCATCATAAAAGCACCGATCGTACTGGCCAAATTCAGGCCAGTCAGTCCATCCTCAGGGAGGTATGTGAAAACCCTTCTCGGCATACCTTTCAGGCCCATGATGTGCATCGGGAAAAACGTAATATGGAATCCGATCAGGAATGTCCAGAAATGCCATTTTCCTAGTACATCATTCAGCATGAAGCCGAACAATTTCGGCCACCAATAATAAACACCGGCAAAAATGCCAAGGATTGTCCCTCCGACAATGACATAATGGAAATGGCCGACGACAAAATAGCTGTCATGATATTGATAGTCTGCAGGCACAGTCGCCAGCATGACTCCGGTTATACCGCCGATCACAAAAGAAGGTATGAAGCCGAGTGAAAACAGCATCGGTGTGTTGAACGTGATGACGCCTCCTCTTATCGTGAACAGCCAGTTGAATATCTTGATTCCAGTCGGTACGGCGATCGACATCGTTGAAATCGCAAAGATCGCATTTGAAGTAGGACCGAGACCAACCGTAAACATGTGATGGATCCAAACCATGAAGCCGAGAAAACCGATCAGCACAAGTGCGATGACCATCGAACTGTATCCGAACAATCGTTTCATTGCGAACGTCGTGATCACATCCGAAAAGATACCGAATGCAGGAAGGATCAAAATATACACTTCCGGGTGACCGAAAATCCAGAACAAATGCTGCCAGATCAAGGAATTTCCTGCGTCCGCCACCAGCATGCTCGTCCCGTATAACCTGTCGAACATCAATAAAAGAAGCGCGACAGTGAGCGCTGGAAAGGCGAAAAGAATGAGGATGGAGGTGACCAACGTCGCCCAGGTGAACAGCGGCATCCTCATCAATTTCATGCCTGGAGCCCGTTTATTGATGATCGTTACGAGAAAATTGATGGCCGTCAGAAGCGTCCCGATCCCAGAGACCTGTAGGCCTAGACTGTAATAATCATTCCCTGTCGCCGGTGTAAATTCATCCAATGCAAGAGGGGCATAGGACGTCCATCCGGCAGTAGGGGATCCGCCGAGCACGAAACTGATGTTGATCAATGCCCCGCCAGCGAAAAACAACCAGAAACTCAATGCATTCAGGAATGGGAATGCAAGATCCCGCGCGCCGATCTGAAGAGGCACCGCGACGTTCATCAAACCTATGATCAACGGCATCGCGACGAAAAAGATCATCGTCGTCCCATGTGTTGTCATCATTTGATTGTACTTATCGCCCTGGAAGACCCAGAATTCATTTTGGGGAAGGGCCAACTGGGCTCTGATGATCAACGCATCGAGTCCTGCGCGGAGAAAAAAGGCGAAGCCAGCTGAAAGGTAAAGGATTCCTACCTTGCTATGATGGGTCGTTTTCATATAACTCCATAATGCGCCCCATTTTTTATAATAAGTCAGGAAAACGACTGCTGTGATACCCATCAGAATCAACGAGAGATATCCAGCAATGATATCGGAAACGAGCCTGATCTTTTCACCAAAGAAGTAAAAGCTCATCGTTTTTCACCTTCCTTTACTTTTAGAGACAACAAGTAGTTGATTAAGTCGTCTTTTTCCTCTTCAGTGAAGTCCTTTTTAAAGGAAGGCATTTTAGCCCCAGGTTTGACCTTCTGCGGGTTATTGAGCCATTTTTTCAGATTTTCCCGATTGTTCGGGAGCACATTGGCAATCCGGTCCTGTGAAGCGAAGTCACCCAGATGAGGGGCAGGTGATCCGCTGACTTTAGGGTCTAATCCTTGCGTCCCATGACAGCTGAGGCATTGGCCTTTGAAAATCTCCTGCCCCTTTTTCTCTGAATCTGTCAAACTAGCTTGATTCGGTTGTTTCATGCCGTCGACCCAGGATTGGAATTCGGATTCTGTTTCGACTTTTACATGAAACCGCATGTAGGCATGGCCAACCCCGCAGAGCTCGGCGCATGACCCTCTGTAGACACCGGTTTCATTTGGAACGAATGATAGTTTTTCCTTCATTCCTGGATTGGCGTCCTGTTTACCGCCTAATTGCGGCACCCAGAAAGAGTGGATCGTATCCTCTGAAGTCAACTCTATGATTACTTTTTTATCGACGGGGACATGGAGTGTTTCAGATGTCGTAATCCCTTCCTCAGGATACTCGAATTCCCACCAGAATTGATGAGCGGTCACTTTAACGACCATTGCTCCATCACTGGCTTTCGTTTCTCGATCAAGTTTATATGTATCTAGTACAGTCGGAATCGCTAAAATGGTTAAAATCAAAATCGGTATGAGCGTCCAGGTGATTTCAAGTCTCTTATCTCCTGGCTTCTGATTTTGGGTTTCCGTTTCCCAGCCAGGTCTTTTACGGTATTTTACGAGAAAAAACGTGAACAATACCGTTACGGTGATTAGAACGATAGACATTAACGCTATACTGAGCTGGATTAAGGAAAGCTGGGTTTCGGCCGTGGATGATTTAGGGTTGAGGACATCCCATTTTGCTGGGGAACAACCTGTCAAAAAGAGAAGAAGTAAGGCGGATCCGAATTTGCTCATTATTTTCACTGGTCATAGCCTCCCATTCATGGAACATATATTGGTCCCCTTCCCAGTAAGCCGATTTCATAAACGGGAGATTTATAGATGGAGTAGATTACTAGTTCATTTCCTCTGGCTTCAAAGGCCACATGAGGACCCGTCGGGATGAACAATAATGGAGGTATAGCGGGGTTCCTACCGGGAATGGTGGCAGCATCAACTCCTCCATATCGACTTCCGCCTCACTTACTTCCCACTTTTCATGATCGATGTCGCCTCGCAATAACGTCTTTCCTTTTTCTGTCCATAAAATGTATCGTTCGAGAAACCAGTGGATCAGGGTGCCTTCCTCTGGGGTAAAGGATTCGGATATCGGCTGATAGCTACCACGAAAAATTCCCGTTGTCTTCACTTTCCGCTTACTGAAATAGTCGACACGTCCATTTTCTACTGACATGGACATGTCTGCCTGAAAATAAGGCAATGATAACGCTCTTGTTCCGAGGACGACAGGAAGATGATTTGCGTCCAGGCTGAAAAAGTAGACGCCGGGAACCCCGTTGTATTTGACATACGTCCGTACATTCAACTCCAAATAAGAATGAAAGAAAGGGATCTTCGGAAGCCCGCGTATCCTCATATCGTTTACCGCGAAAGGAATGATGCCGATCCACGCTTCTCCCTCAAAAGTGTCCAACTCTAATGAAGCTGGGACATGCTCTCTGACCAATTCCTTTGAAACAGGGAAATGCATGAACAACAAATGGTCCCAGCGTTGAGTCAGCCTCCATTTACGGTTTGGGAGAGGTGCCGTCCTATGACTCGTTTTTTGAAGTAATTCTTCTGTAAAATCAGCCATGTCCATCCTTCCTTTCGATCTTTTTACCCACTATTGATTTGTCTATCCATGAGTCAATCATGCTAAACCTGGTACTAGTTTTAAAAATAGCGGTGTTAAATCTTGTTGTTGATTTTTTAATAGCAATTTTCTTTAAGCGAAATTCACGACACTCCTGCGGGAAAAGCGATCCAGACGAAACCCCGTATAATAATGAACTTCGACTAAATACCACCACGTCCTGTGGTAACGTCGAAGTCAGTAAATCCTGTACAAGTACGTCCTACGCCTGCTGTTACTCGGCGCAAAACTACAAGGTTGGAATGTAAATCCGTGGTCTTGTGGTGAACATCGAATCCAGCATAAGGAAAGCTTCTAAGAATTCTCATCGCAGACACGAAAATGATTTCATTTTTGTGTTGACATCCTGTGCAAGTGATGAGGCTTGCGGATCGCCGGAAAGGGAGTGAGTTTCCCAAAATCAACAATAAGAAATGACAGAGCTTAAAAATCAAGTTTAATGGGCTTCAAACCTAGGAATTAGTATAACCATACTCCAAACAGAAGAGGTGATGAACATGGTAAATGACAGAAAGAATAAAGATTCGAAAGAGCAAAGACAGAAGGAGAAGGACAATGACTGTGATATCGAGCCTCAACGAGAGGTGGAAGGAGAAAAGAAAAATAAAGACAGCGAAAAGAACCCGGATGACTTCGAGTAACGAGGTAAGTTCGAGAAATTTCGTAAGTAATATTTTGATGAAACTGATGGCAATTATGACAAAGTAGAAGTGTATTTTGACAAAATCTTAATTAATTTTGACAATCCTCAATTTTATTTTGACATTTGCAGCTTTAAGGATGAATCAGGATGAGAATGGAGTGGAGGAAATGAGGGAGACAGTAGTTTATTTCAAGAGAACATATGAAGAGTCTCGAAATGTATTCAGGCAGCATTTAGATAAAATCAGAATGAAATGGCCGGAAGCGGAGTTGTCTACAGAGGCGATCGGCAAGGAAAAGGACAATACAATCGATATGATTTACTCTGAAGCACGGACGTCCAATGATCAGGTCGTCTTTCTTTCGTCAGGTCTGCATGGAATTGAAGGATATGCTGGAGCAGCGATGATTCACCTATTTGTTGAAGAGTATCTTGATCAGATAGATCCTGAAACGACCGGTATTTGCCTCATACACGCTTTGAATCCATGGGGTATGAGGAATTTACGACGGGTCACCGAAAATAACGTTGATCTGAACCGGAATTTCTTTTACTCTTCCGTTCCTACTGATGTGAACGAAAAGTATGCAAAAAAAACGACCTTTTTCTTCCGAACGGAAAAGTCAAAGATATAAAGAAAGAAAAGAAAGATTTGTATGCGCAGCTCACAAAAGGGTTGGCAAAGGAAGGATACGCTGGGATCAAAAATGCGAAAAGCATGGGACAGTTCGAGTATGAGAAGGGTGACTATTATGGAGGAAGGACTGAGGAACCGTCAACGACTTTTCTTAAAAAGGTACAGAAGAACCTGTTAGCTGCCTATAAGGGGATAATCCATATGGATTGGCACACGGCGCTCGGACCGACAAATGAACTGACGATGCTGAATTCCACGATTGATTCCCGCAGTGAAGAAGAATTGAAGTCCTTTTATAATCTGAAAAACATCCAAAAATCCTCTCCGGAAGAGGTGAAAGGGGATGCGACCAACTATTTCAATCAATTGAAAGAGAAGGAATTCCCGGACAGATATCTCTTTTCTGCTTTATTTGAATTCGGCACCTTTGGAACAAGCAAGAAAGCGGAGCTTCGTGAATTGACGACCATTGTTTTAGAGAACCAATTGTATTGGGAGGGTGCCGAGAAACAAGAAGATAGAGAATGGGTCATGGAGGAAATCCACAATATGTTCTATCCACCGGAGCAAGAATGGAGAGAATCGGTCATAAAAGAAGGGCGGTTAGGTATCGAGAATGTGCTGGGGAAAGAGGGGATTTTAACTAAAGTCAAAGCGTGGAGTGGTTAGTTTGAAGCAAATTCCGAACGAATCGCGATCCTTATGGAGGGATTTTCAACTGGAAGCCTTCCCGCCGCTTACAGAAGATCTGAAGACGGAAGTAACGGTCATCGGATCAGGCATAGATCGAGAAAGAAGCGGAGTCTTATGCAAAACTTGGTATCAATGGAGCCTTGGGCAAAGAAATCCAGCTTCCATTTCAGGTGGCCTCCGCTATTAAAATGAATGAGCAAGCCCAGTTCCATCCGGTCAAATACCTCGCCGCCCTAGTGGAAGAGCTGAAGAGGAAGAATGTTCTTGGACTCGGAAGATTCCCCATAGACAAATGCGTCCTGATAGGTAAAATTACAATCGATCTGATGCTTATTTCGGATCGCATCAATTGTTTTTAATGCTTCCTGATTGGCTTCATAGTAGAGCTTTGATTTCTCTTCTCCAATCGTGTTGATCAACTTGTCTCCGTATTTTTGAGCAGACGAGAGCGGTGGATATCGAGAAAGGCGATCAACCGGGAGTGACCACGGATCAGGGGCATTCCGTCACTTCTGATCAGGTTGTGATTACTTCCCATTTTCCTTTTAAAGATTTGTAAGGCTTGTATTTTGCCCGCCTTCACGTCGAACGTTCCTACTCGATCGCTGTGAAAACGGATGTGCCCGTTCCGGACGGGATGTATTTGAATACAGAGTCACCAAAACGTTCTTTACGGCATGCGGTGGATGAATCCGGGGAGACGGTGCTCCTTGTCGGAGGCGATGGCCATACAAGCGGTCAAAGTGAAAACACGTTGAGCCATTACGATAACTTACGAGCCTTTGCGGATGAGCATTTTGGGGTCAATGAAATTCCGCGAAGATGGTCTGCCCAGGATATGACGACATTGGATATGGTTCCTTATATCGGCCCGATTACGGAGAAACATCCTAATATCCATGTTGCCACCGGCTTTGCGAAATGAGGGATGACCCATGGGACGATTGCAGCGAAGTTGATCAGTAATTTGATCAGCGGAAAGGAAAACCGTTACGCCGAGCTCTTTAAGCCTTCCCGTTTCAATGCAAAGTCAGATGCAAAAAATTTCACCATCAAAAACGCAGATGTCGCAAAAGAATTCGTCAAAGGAAAATTGGACCGTCGGGATAAAAAGATGGAGGATCTGCAATCAGATGAAGGTGCTGTAGTAAATTTTGACGGAAAGAGAGCTGGCGGCTTTAAGGATTCTGCGGGTAAAGCCAGCCTCGTTGATACGACCTGTACCCATATGGGATGCGAACTGAACTGGAATAATGGCGAACGTTCCTGGGACTGTCCTTGCCACGGCTCACGGTTCGATCCAGACGGAAAAGTGTTGGAAGGGCCTGCCACAAAACCGCTGAAAAAACTATCCTGATAGAATGTTTCAAGGCCCTCCAACCTGGGAATATTTTGTACAAATCCTTATTCTAAAGGGTTGTCAAACTACTTTGAAGGGAGGGCTGAAATCATGGACCATGTAAAAGCTCTGGCGATCAAAGGGGCGATGACACTACCGATTTTGTATCTGATCCTCGGTTTAGGATACGGGATTTCTATCATTAACGTGGTGATTTTCACAGCCATCCTCGGTGCAATTTCCTATATCCTTGGAGATCTCTACGCCCTGCCGAAATGGACAAACATGAAAGCGACGGTGGCTGATCTAGTGCTTACGTTCATCGTTGTCTGGCTTGTCGGGATCATGATTACAGGTTTACAAGCAGGGACGATGGCAGGTGCAGCAGCAATCACAGCAGCCGTCATTGCAACAGGCGAACATTTCTTCCATTTCTATATTTTAAGGAAAGAGCTTGGTCTGAATAAACATTTTAAAGCTTCGCACACCCACTAAACCCTTGATATGACGCTGTTTTTAAAGCATGAAAGGAGGAAGCTTCCTATGTTAAAGATCATTCCCAGCCGTGATGAATCTACGGTTGCATTGGAAATCGAAGGCGATGCAAAGGAAGAAGATACCGACAAGCTCAACCAATATGTACAGGCGAATTTCGGGGAAAATGAATCCTTCAATATGCTTGCGATTTTTCATGATTTGGACAGCGCAACTTTCAAAGGTCTCGTCAAAGGGATGAAATTTGACACAAAGCGCTGGGATCAATTTAATAAATTTGCGATTGTCAGTGGCAAAAAATCGATTGAAACATTTACGAAAATGGGAGATTATCTTCCAGGTGTAACGGCAAAACATTTTAAGAAAGACGAGCAGGATCAAGCATGGCTATGGATTAAACAGGCAAGCTGAAAGGTAAAAGAAAGATTACAAAAATAACAAAAAAATTAAAGGGAAGAATTATCGAACAAAAACGTTTAGAATTTTGTAGACGTGGAAATGTTCATATAACTTCAACAAAGGAGGAATTAATAATGGCACAAGACAAGAACAAAAACAACAATAACAAGATGAGTGTTGAGGAAGCAGGACAAAAGGGCGGAGAAAAAACAGCCCAAAACCATGACAAGGAATTCTATCAAGAAATCGGTCAAAAAGGCGGAGAGAAAACGTCTCAAGAACATGATAAGGAATTCTACCAAGACATCGGACAAAAAGGTGGAGAAACCACTTCTCAAGAGCACGGTAAAGAGTTCTATCAAGATATCGGTCAAAAAGGTGGAGAAACGACTTCTCAGGAAAAAGATAAGGAATTCTACCAGGAGATCGGTCAAAAAGGTGGAGAAACCACTTCTCAGGAGAAAGATAAGGAGTTCTACCAGGAAATCGGTAAGAAAGGTGGAGAAACCACTTCTCAAGAGAAGGATAAGGAGTTCTACCAGGAGATCGGTGAAAAAGGTGGAAAACGAAGCAGTGGAGGCAATAACAGCAACAATAACCGTTAATAGACAAGCCTCCTAATATGCTTCGTCAAAAATAAAACGTATTGAACAAGGATGCCAGCCCCACTGGCGTCCTTGTTTTTGATTGTAAGGGATGAAAAATCATATGTCCACCCCTCTCACTTGATTTATCTGGCCGACTTATCCGGTTCAGCCTCCTCAGGCTGCTTTTCCTTGAAACTTTCACCATAATCCTAGAAAATTCTCATTTACCAGAAATCGGCATTTGATTAATGGATTAAAGGCTTTTGAAGACAGCTGACTATGTGAACAGCTATTTATCGTTTACTGACAGAAGACTCCTACCTCAAGGAATGTGAAGGGCGTATCCCAATGAGTAGGTGGGAGATGAATGTCGGTTGGGGTTAGGCAAAGTGGACCTCGTTGTGTTAGAATAAGAACATACATTCCCTTCAAACGAGGTGGTCATCCGTGTTCGTCAAAAAAGCGTATAAGTTTCGGATCTATTCAAACAAAGAACAGGAAACATTAATCGCTAAAACCATTGGTTGTTCTCGTTTTGTATTTAATCATTTTTTAGCTCAATGGAACGATACATACCGTGAAACAGGCAAAGGATTAACTTATAACGCTTGTTCTTCTCAATTAACACAACTTAAGAAAAAATTGGTTTGGTTAAAAGAAGTTGACAGCATTGCTATACAATCCTCACTTAAAAATCTTGCTGATTCGTATACTCGATTCTTCAAGAAACAAAACAAAGCACCACGATTTAAGTCTAAAAAGAATAATGTACAATCCTACACAACAAAGCACACGAACGGCAATATTGCGATTGTAGGCAACAAAATCAAGTTGCCTAAACTTGGCTTAGTCAGGTTTGCCAAAAGTCGTGAGGTTGAAGGTCGTATCCTGAATGTCACGGTTCGACGTCATCCAACCGGAAAATATTTTGTATCCATCCTTGTTGAAACAGAGGTTGAAGCGTTACCTAAAACCGGTTCAGCTTTAGGGATCGATGTTGGCCTCAAGGACTTTGCGATTTTGTCTGATGGAACAATACATAAGAATCACAACTATTTTCGCAAACTTGAAAAGAAATTAGCCAAAGCACAACGTACGCTTTCAAGGCGTAAAAAGGGTTCTTCCAACTGGCATAAGCAACGGATAAAGGTTGCACGACTGCATGAGAAAATTACCAATGCAAGAATGGATGACTTGCATAAAATCTCGACCGGTATTGTCAAAAACCACGACATCATCGGTATAGAAGATTTACAAGTAAGGAATCTATTGAAAAACCACCATTTAGCCAAATCTATCAGTGAGGTTAGTTGGTCGAAATTCCGTATGATGCTTGAATACAAAGCGAAGTGGTATGGCAAACAAGTGGTCATTGTCGCAAAAAATTTTCCCTCTAGTCAACTATGTTCAAAGTGCGGATACAAAAACAAAGATGTTAAAAATCTCGGATTGCGTAAATGGGATTGCCCTTCTTGCGGCGAACATCACGATCGAGACATGAACGCAAGTATCAATATTCGTAATGAAGCATTACGATTAACCGCAGGAACTGCGGGGATAGCCTAATTAAGAACCGGTGGTTGCACTGGTGCTCTTAGGAATCTCCCACTTCAAACAGACCGTAAGGTCGTTAAGTGGCGAGAGGTTCAATATATAACAGGCATCAGGAACCTAAAAGTGGAAGCCATAATTGATATAGAGTATTGTGTAGATAAGTTCTAAGGATGTGTACATAATGTCAGAAGTTATTCAAGATAATGGACGTACCGTGTACCCGATCATCGTTCCGACTAGTTCAGGCTTAGGCTCCTTCAACTTTTACTTGGTGGAAGAAGAGGGGAGCGTGTCGCTGATTGATGTGGGTATCAACACAGCAAAATGCTGGGATTTTTTCAATGAGTCACTGGGCTCCAACGGGTTTTCGCTTGAGGATTTGGATCGTATCATCATTACACACAACCATGAGGATCATGTCGGGTTGGTCGATCGTATTGTTTCGGAGCGCGATATTCCAGTGTATGTACCTGAACATTCGATCCAACGTTTGAAAAGAGACAAGGACTTTTTCCGAATGAGGATCGAGTTCTTTGCCCGGTTATACCGAGAGATGGGATGCGGAGAGACTGGAGAGAAACAGATTGAAAAGCTTAAAGCCGCATTAGGGGACCATGATAAAAAGAAAGTTCAAGCTGATCTCACACCGATCGAGAGTGATCCTATCTGCGGATTAAAAACGATCCACACTCCAGGCCATTCACCTGACCATCTTGTTTTCTTGGACGAAGAGCGGGAGTGGCTTTTCAGCGGAGATCTTCTCATCAAGCATATTTCGAGCAACGCTCTAATAGAGCCTGATTGGGAAGGCAATCGCCTCCCGACTTTGTTGCAACATGAACAATCCCTGGAGAAATGCCGATCCTTCGATGTTCAGGTTGTTTTTTCAGGACACGGTGCCCCGATCGAAAACCCTAAAGATTTGATTGAAATGAGGCTTGAAGGAATAAAAAAGAAAGCCGAGAAGATGCTGAACCACGTTAAAAGGGGTGTAGATACAGCGAGTGAACTCGGAAAAACCATGTATCAAGGTAAATATGAAAGCCAATTTTCACTCGTCATGTCCGAAATCATCGGTCACTTGGATTATTTAGAAGCGAATGGGAAAATAACGAAAGAAATGGACCATGGCGTATGGCGGTATAGAGCGCTTTGAGGAATTATCTTTAAAAAAACAGCATCCTATCTTTAAAAATTAGAAATTAACTTTAAAATGGCATTATCTTTAATCCCAATCGATTATCTTTAGAACGGGAGAATGATTTTAAAAACATAATTTAAACAGAAATACTAAAACGGAGGGTCTATATCCTTCTGTTTTTTTTTGAATAATAATTTTAGAAAATACAGAAAACTATTGCAAATAAAAAAGTGGTCTGCTATTCTTCTTTTTAAAAATCACTTTCCTAAAGCGCTTCCATGTAGAAGTATTTGAATTTAGTCCGATTTCGCTCCAAAACAATAAAAACAAAGGAGGCTACCACATGAAACCTACCATTTTCATCACGAGAAAGATAGATGACCAGATTGTAGAAAAAATAAAAGAGACTTGTGAAGTCGATATGTGGCCGGAAGAAGAAATTCCGGTTCCCCGCAGTGTTCTAGAAGAGAAGGTCAAGTATATCGATGGATTGTTTTGTTTGCTGACGGAGACGATTGATAAGAGTCTGTTAGAAAAGGCAGAAAACTTGAAAGTAGTCAGCAACATGGCGGTTGGCTATAACAATATCGATATCCAAACTGCGAAAGAAAAAGGGATCACGGTGACAAACACACCTGGAGTCTTGACTCAAACAACAGCAGACCTGACGTTTGCATTACTGATGGCAACGGCCCGGAGGTTAGTTGAGGGTTCTTCTTATCTAAGGGATGGCGAATGGAAAACTTGGTCGCCGATGCAATTGACAGGTCAGGATATTCATGGAGCGACTTTAGGGATCATTGGAATGGGACGAATTGGTGAAGCACTAGCCAAGCGGGCATTAGGCTTCGATATGAATGTCATCTATCATAACCGATCTCGGAAAACAGAGGCTGAGGAAAAGTACGGTATCACTTATGTAAATATGGATCAGTTATTGAAAGAATCAGATTTTGTTTGTGTTCTAACCCCATATACAAAAGAGACACATGATCTTATAAGTGAAAAAGAACTTTCCTTGATGAAAGACACAGCCATTTTGATCAACACCGCCCGTGGAGGAATCGTGAATGAAGAAGCGTTGTATAAAGCATTAAAAGATCGAAGGATATGGGCTGCTGGACTAGATGTTTTTCAAGAAGAGCCTGTTCCGCTTGACCACCCGATCCTATCCCTTCCTAATGTGGTCACTCTCCCGCATATCGGTAGCGCCAGTATCAAAACGAGATTAAAGATGGCGGACGTCGCAACTGATAATTTGATCAAATCATTGAAAAATGAAACACCGAAATACGTGGTAATTTAATTCTTATTATGATTAAAAAACGCTCATTTTTAACCTTCATTAAGGATGGTTCAAAAATGGGCGTATGTTTATTTCGTGAGTCGAAAATCTTGAATTGAAAAACCTTTCATACTATCATTCTATTTATCTCTTCCAAATTCAGTCATCCATGATCAAGTCCAAAAGAAGCCATACAAAGGTGGAATGAAGATGCCTCATCCTCAGGTTCAAAATCAAGTAAATCCTTCTTTTCAAATGAAAAGTAACCTGACTTTGGCGATGTGTTTCGTGTATTTCGTTAATTTCTTTGTCCATTCGTTCAACTTCCAAATCTTCTTAGCAGGTTTAAGTATCGTCGTTTTTTTGTTAAGCTTACAGCATTCAAATTCCACCCCACGCATTTTTTCATTGTTGATGTTCCTATCAGGGGCTGCCTTTTACATATCAAAAGGGGTAGGATTAAATGAAATTGTTAATGGTGTGACAACAAACCTACCGATCTTGATCTTAGTCATGCTGGTTCCGTTGATTTCAATCCCGCTCAAGATTGGCGGTTATTTTAAAACAGTACGGTTTTATCTTGAAAAAATGATGGCCAGTAAGAAAAAGCTGTTCGGCAGTATCTCCCTCATCATATTTCTCCTTGGACCGGTATTGAATCTAGGATCGATCCGGGTGTTACACGAAACGATCAAGAATATTAAATTATCGCCTGTATTTCTGGCAAAATCCTATCTTGTAGGATTTTCAACCGTCATTTTATGGTCGCCTTATTTTGCATCCGTCGCATTGGTCTTGTATTATTTGAAAATCCCTGTATTGGACTATCTTCCATTAGGATTATCAATGGCAGTCATCCAATTGATTGCAGGAAACCTTTTGTTCGGATTATATCTTAAAAAGAAACAGAATAGCGGGTACATGTTAACAGAAATCGGTTCAGTAGAAACCAACAATCTGGGACAGCAAAAGAAAATAGTCCATTTATTGCTGATCATCCTTCTCTTGATGGGATCGATCTTTTTATTGGAGTACCTTACAAAATGGCCGATGATGTTCCTGGTCAGTCTAATGTCGATCATGTATCCGTTGCTTTGGTCCTTAGTAAAACATAAATGGAAAGATGCAGAGCAACTATTCGTCAATTATAAACAAGCATCGTTACCGAGGATGAATAACGAAATCGTGTTGTTCATCAGTGCAGGCTTTTTTGGAAAAGCACTCGAGGGCACGATCATCGCGTCCTGGATCAAGCAATTCTTGAATATGATCGCTTCGACTTCTTTCCTCTTGTTCAGCTTGACGGTAATGGGAATCATCGTGATCCTGTCTTTCATCGGTATACACCAGATCGTAGTTGTCACGGCACTTGTGACACAAATCGATCCTTCCTTGATCGGAACTACCCCAGAGGTCATCGCCTTGCTTATCATGATTTCATGGTCCATGGGCGCTGTTTTAAGCCCAGTGAACCCATTGAACCTGCTTGTCAGTAATTCATTGAAACGATCCGGACTTCATGTCGGATTTAAATGGAACGGTGTTTATCTCTTGATGATGTCCATCATCGGAACAACATTCGTTTACATCATCCACTAAAATGAATTGAAAAAAGCTGTCAGAGTCGCTTTATCTTTTTTATAAAATGCGATTTTCAAATCATCAACAGTTGCGGAAATCGTCAAGTTATCGAGGTAGCTGTTTTCCACAAGAAGTTGATAAATATTGTTCCATAGGAGTAAATAGTAATCATTCTCTATATGCTTTCCAAGTTCATTGACCCATTTGGAAAATTCAACCCAAAATGTATGATCCTCGCCTCGTGTAAGACTGATTGAAACTTCTTTATCCAGGGTCAATAAAATGATTTTCTCCGCATTCATCAAAGCGACACCAAAGTATTTTTCCAATGTTTCATGTTCTAAAGCTTGTTGGATGATTCGGGAGGGAATTAAAAAGGGTGGGGGATCAGAAACGAACGTACCGCCCCCTTGACGGGATTCCAAATACTTTAAAAGCTCTAAGATCCGAAGCCCTTCACGGACAGAAGATCGGCTGACTGCAAGCAGCTCACTCAACTTTCTTTCCGGTGGAAGTTTCGCTCCTTTTTGAAGTTTTTCTTCATGGATATATGTAATGATTTGGCGGATAACTTCTTCGAACATCCGTGGGACAGAACGTATTTGGTAGTTGTTTTCCATAATCGATCACCGTCTTTTATCAATAATAGTTATAGTTTAACAAACCATCTGGTTAAAAAATAGATAATTAGGTGTTGACTGAAATTACAAAATTATTTACTATTTCCTTAAGGGTATTATTATTGGTCAGACCATAATAAAATAAACTTGAGTATATCTTAAATAAAAATGGTGATGAAATGGCGTTAAAACCTATAAAGAAAAAGCGGTTGTTCGAGGAAATCATACTAGCGATAGAAGAGTACATACACGAAGAAGGGATCCGCTCTGGAGAAAGACTTCCGTCCGAAAATGAATTGTCGGAACTGTTCCAGGTAAGCAAGACTGCTGTAAGAGAAGCGATGAGTGTGCTGCATGCGAATGGCATCATTGAAAAGAGGTCTGGAGCAGGAATTTTCTTGAAAGACCTTCATGGTGAATCCATTGCGAAGAAGGTGACGAACAATCTGCTTGATCGGAAAGAATTGCAAGAAATCATTGAATTCCGACGAGGGATTGAAGTGGAAGCTGCAGCTCTTGCTGCTACCAGGGCGACAAAAGAAGAACTGGATATGATCATCCAAGCCCACCAAAAACAAATCGAGGCACATAAATCGGGGGAATTAGGGATCGAAGAGGATTACATGTTCCACTATTCCATCATAATCGCCTCACACAACACGATTTATAAAGATGTTTTTGATAAAGTATCGACGAAGTTCGAAGAGGGGATAAAAGTCAGTAAACTTCAATCGGCTAAAGTGCCCGGTCGGTTTGAAGAAGGCTATAAGGAACATGAAAAAATCGTTCAAGCCTTGAAAAAACAGGATCCGAAGGCAGCAGCAGATGCGATGCGCTACCATCTCGATCAGAACGAACGAAAGATTTGGGCACATCGAAATCGGTAACAAAGGAATCTACACGTTAGGTTCTTTTCGTTATATTGGTCTGACCATAATAAAATATTAACAAACTAAAAGGAGGATCTTTATGGGAAACGTAGGGTTCCGCATAAAACAAGACTTTAAACGTGTCGATCCTGCAATCATTGAAAGATTTAGAGATATTCCAACGCCCAATATCGGGGATGTCATGGGGAGGCAATGGGCGATGGACCATTCGATCAAACCGGTCAATCATGCTGGCATCCATATTTTTGGAAGCGCATTCACTGTCCGTACTCATCCAACAGATAACCTGCTTGTACATAAAGCGATGGACCTTGCCAAACCAGGGGACATCATCGTGATTGATGCCTGCGGTGATATGGGGAATGCCATTTTAGGGGAAATCATGTGCCACTATGCAAAGCTCAGAGGGATTGCTGGTTATATCGTTGATGGCCCTGTCAGAGACTTGACAGGAATCGCTGAAATGGGATTCCCGGTCTTTGCAAAAGGCGGAACACCTAGAGGTCCTTATAAAGAAGGGCCAGGAGAGATCAATACGACGATTAGTTGTGGAAACGTTCCGGTTTCTCCTGGCGATGTCATTGTTGCTGACGATGATGGGGTTATGGTCATTCCTAAAGATGATGCTGCTGAAGTACTGGGAAATGCGACTGAGGTTTTAAAAAATGAACAGAAAATCATCCGATCCATTTATGAAGGCAACTGGGACCGAAAGTGGGTAGATGATGTTTTACAAAAGAAAGGATGTGAATTTATTGACTAGTTTGGCGGAAGAGCGAATCCCAAAGGATCTCTTGGAAAGGTTCGTTGAAGAAATCTTTATTGCTTCCGGGCTTGATGAAAGGCAATCCAAATCCATTTCCAAGCATCTTGTCCTTGCCAATGCGAGAGGTGTCGATTCCCATGGTGTGAGCCGTGTTGAAATTTATACGAAACGACTTGATCTTGGACTTGTAAATAAAACATTCGAACCAGTCATTACGAGGGAATCTCCTGTAAGCGCCTTGATTGATGCGCAAAATGGTTCTGGAATCCCTGTAGCGAAACACGGAATGGAGATTGCAATCAATAAAGCGAAAGAATCCGGAGTAGGGATTGTGGGGATCCACAATTCAAATCATTGCGGTATGTTAGCCGATTATGTGAATGATGCTGTCAATCATGATTGTATCGCAATCGCAACGACCAATGCGCCTTCCAATATGCCGCCATGGGGAGGGAAGGACCGCTTTTTTGGTACGAATCCATTCGCTTTCGGTGTGCCTGCCGGAAACGAAAATAACATTTTATTCGATATGGCGACAAGTACGGTAGCACGGGGAAAAATCATCCTGGCCCAAAAAAACAATCAAGAAATACCTTTAGGTTGGGCATTATCACCTGAGGGGGTGCCGACGACTAACCCGGATGAAGCACTGAAAGGTGTCGTTCTTCCTGTAGGCGGCCATAAAGGATATGGAATCGCCTTTTTGGTCGAAGTTTTATCAAGCCTCTTCACTGGGGCAGCATTCGGTCCTTTTATCGGTGATCTTTACAATGAGTTGGATCATACGCAAAATGTAGGCCACTTTTTCCTTGTCATGCGTGCCGACTTATTCCAAGGGATCGAAGAGTTTAAAATGAGGATTGACCAGATGATCCATGAAATCAGGGAGATTCCATTGATGGAGGGTATTGAAAATATCTACCTTCCTGGTGAAATTGAAATGGAGACTCGACAGGATCGAGAAGAGAAGGGGATTCCTCTTTCGAAAGAGATCCGTAATGAGCTTATAAAAGTAGCGAAACGAAATCATGTAAACGAGCGTTTGTTGACGGAAATACCGAAATAAATGTTAAGCGAAAAGGAGAGGGCAATATGAGATTAGCAACTGTTAAAAGGTATGGACAGGAAAAAGCAGCGATCATTATCGAAGAAGGGGCTATCCTGGTCGAATCCCTTAACCGGAATACCAATTCGAATTGGGCCACTGGACTTTTTGACATCATCCAATCAGGGCAGCTCACCCGTATGAAGGAGTGGTTCCAAGATGAGGGAAAAAGCCAATTGAGCGAATTCCATGAAATCATCCCGAAGAGTGAAATCGACTATGCTCCGTTATATCGCCATCCCCGTAAAATCTGGGGAATCGGCCTGAATTATGTCGAACATGCATCAGATTTGAGTGAAAAGGCTCCAAATACAGAGCCGGCAAGCTTCATGAAGCCTGATACGACCATCATCGGCCCGAATGATACGATCAAAATCCCCCATCAGTCGGACCGTACGACTGCCGAAGCGGAATTGGGCGTCATCATCGGGAAAGAGTGTAAGAACGTAAGCGAAGAGGAAGCATCTAATGTTATAGCAGGATTTACCACGATCATCGATATGACGGCAGAAGACATCCTGGAACATAACCCGCGTTATTTGACCAGATCGAAGAGTTTCGATACATTTTTCAGTTTCGGGCCTGAGCTTGTTACGCCAGATGAAGTTGACGAAGTACATGATTTGAATGTATCCACTGTCATCAACGGTGAACTGCATCGGAAAAATGTTGTGTCGAATATGACTTTCCGTCCGTGGCATCTAGTGTCCTTCCACTCAAAGGTTATGACTTTGTTGCCGGGGGATATCATTTCAACAGGAACGCCTGGAGCTGTCGTCATCAGAGATGGGGATGTGGTGGAGTGCCACGTTGATGGATTTGAAAAACTGACCAATCAAGTGAAGGATTTGAAGGCTGAGTAATTGACAGAGGATTTTAAGAACGCAAAGACCGGGTGAGTGATCACGCCGGTCTTTTACATGATTATATGGGGCTATATATCGGTGCAATTTTGATTTTTATCGGTGCAAATCCGGAATTTATCGTTAATTTGACTTCAGAGGGACCTTCTTTTGACTTTTGTTTTTAACCGGGAGCAAAAAGTCGAAATCACATCCTTCATCAGCCTGCAGGACATGTTGTTGGAACAATTTCGTATAGCCTCGTTCGGCAAGAACCGGAGCCACCCATTCATCTCTTCGTCTGTCCAATTCTTCATCTGACACGAGAAGCTCTAATTTCCTGCTTTCAACATCCAATTCAATGATATCTCCCGTTTTGACCAATCCAATCGCACCACCTGCCGCCGCTTCAGGCGCTACGTGAAGGATGACAGTACCAAAAGCTGTCCCGCTCATCCTCGCATCGGAAATCCTCACCATATCACGGACCCCTTGTTTTAGCAGTTTTGGCGGGATCGGCAGCATCCCTGCTTCAGGCATCCCGGGAGCGCCGACTGGTCCAGTATTTTGCAGGACCATGATGTCATCAGGTTGTATATCTAGATCAGGATCATCAATTCGTTTTTCGAGATCAACTGTCGAACTGAAAACGACAGCTCTCCCGCGGTGTTTCAATAGTTCGGGCGAAGCTGCCTTCGGCTTGATGACAGCCCCGTTAGGAGCAAGGTTTCCTTTTAATACTGCAATACCGCCTTCTTTATGTAATGGTTGGTCGAAAGATGATATGATCGGCCGGTACACTTCAGAAAATTCAACTGCATCAATCGTTTCCCGGAGTGTATTGCCAGTTACGGTAAGCTCATCAATGTGGAGGGAAGACTTTACTTCTTTCAAAACGGCAGGGGTTCCTCCAGCTTTGAAGAAGTCTTCCATCTGGTATTCTCCCGCAGGTCTCAGATTGGCGATCAATGGCGTCGTCCTGCTTAGTTCATCAAAACGCCCGAGAGGCAGCTTAATACCAAGCCGACCTGCTATCGCAATGAGATGGATCACAGCATTGGTCGAGCCCCCGACAGCCATAAGGGCTCGAATGGCATTTTCAAAGGCTTTTTCTGTCATGATTTTCGAAGGGGTGATTTCCTTCTCTACCAATTCTACGATTTTTTTCCCTGTATCGACTGCATGTTTCATCCGACGGTTGTCGGTGGCTGGAATCGCAGCACCTTCCGGAAGCATCATTCCCAAAGCTTCAGCACAAACGGCCATCGTACTTGCACTGCCCATCACCATGCAATGGCCTGCTGTCGGTGCTAATGAAGCATTGATTTCGCCGAGGCTCTTTTCGTCAATCTGTCCACCGCGATATTCCTGCCAAAAGAAACGACAATCTGAGCATGCACCTAATGTCCTGCCTTGATATTCGCCGTTATTCATCGGACCGCCTGTAATGAGGATCGAAGGGATATCAGCGCTTGCAGCACCCATCAATTGGGAAGGAGTGACCTTGTCACAACCACCGATCAGCACTACCCCGTCAATCGGTTGTGCCCGTATCATTTCTTCTGTATCCATCGCGGCAAGGTTTCGATAGAGCATAGTAGTGGGGCTCGTGTTTATCTCTCCTAATGAAATAGTCGGAAATTCAAGAGGTATGCCGCCAGCCATTAAAACACCTTTCTTAACCGCGTCAACAATAGGCCCAACATGTGTATGACATCTATTGATTTCGCTCTTCGTGTTACAGATTCCGATCACAGGTTTATCGTAATCTTCAGGTTCAAAACCGAGGTGACGATTGAAGGCTTGTCGGATGAATTTACTGAATCCAGAATCACCATAAGATGTAAGCTTCTTTGAATCTTTTTGGCTTGTCAATGAAAAAACCCCTTTCGTATTGTTAACTTAATAATATGGTATGACCATTAATACACTAAAAGGACCGATCTTACGATTATCATAGCACAGACCACATTAATTTGCAGAAAATTATAAATGTTTTGCTCTCGATCTGTAGTTAACAAGCACAAAATAGGTGAATTTGTTTAAATTTAAAAACAAGGTTGACAAAATTTTCAGAAATATAATAAAATAACAATAAATTCAAAGATAAATACTGCTTATTATATTATTATTGGTCAGACCATAATAATATAATAACTAAACTTCCCCGTCTTGGGACTTACTTTTATATGGAGTTGAAAATATGATTGAAATGATCGAAATCGAACAATGTTTTCCGGATGCTCAACTTCATGAATTACATAAAAAAATCCGTACAGAAATTATAAGATACGTGTCCTCAGATCGTTTGCCGCCAAATGCTGAAATTGCCATAACAGCTGGAAGCAGAGGGATTACGAATATCGTGAAAATTCTCCAGTCAGTTGTGATAACCGTAAAAGAAATGGGATTCAAACCATTTTTGGTGCCAGCCATGGGGAGTCATGGAGGCGCGACTGCTGAGGGGCAACTGGAAGTTCTCAGGCATTTAGGGATAACAGAGGAATCGATGGGGGTACCGATCCGCTCTTCGATGGATGTAGAATTAATCAGTCACACACCGAACGGAACACCAGTTTACATGGATGAAAACGCCTACCATGCAGATGGCATCATCGTCGTCAATCGTGTCAAAGCCCATACTGCTTTTCGAGGAAAAGTAGAGAGTGGCTTAAGTAAAATGGTGACCATCGGCCTAGGGAAAATCAGAGGAGCTACATTCGTCCATAGCAATGGTGCGTTGCAAATGGCTGAAAATATTGAAAGCGTTTCCAGGTGTGCGATCGATAATAGCCCGATCCTGATGGGGCTGGCGATCATTGAAAATGGTTATGACGAGACAGCAGATATCGTCGGCGTTGACAAAGCGGGCTGGCACGAGAGGGAAGCTGAGTTGCTTGATTGGTCGAAAAGCATGATGCCAAGCCTTCCGATCGAGGATATCGATCTATTGGTCATCGAGGAAATCGGCAAGTGTTTCAGTGGCACAGGGATGGATCCGAATATCATCGGAAGGTGGAGGATCGAAGGTGTACCAGAGCCGAAAAGTCCCAACATCAGTAAGATTGTCGTTCTAGATCTTGCTGATAAGTCATTTGGGAATGCACAAGGGATTGGATTGGCGGATTTCACAACCCAGCGCCTGGTCGACAAGATTGACCGGAAATCGACTTATACGAATGCATTGACAAGTACATACCTTCAACGGGCCATGATTCCTTTGATTTATCCGTCCGAGAAAAAGGCGATTGAAACCGCAATTCAAAGCCTGGGTCCCGATTTTGAACGAGACAAGCTGAAAATGGTCCAGATCGCAAATACACTTCATTTAAAACGGGTCTCCGTTTCAAAACCAGTGCTGGAAGAACTGCAGGCACAAGGGAAAGAGATCAAGGTGGTAGGCAAGTATGCGCTCACTTATGACGAGATGGAAGGAATGACAAGAAAACTTACTGTTTTTTCTTAAGGAAAGGAGGAACTCGACGTGGAAGCGACTACGCAAAAGGTGAAATCAGCACTAGTGATCCATCCTTCTGATAATGTAGCTGTGGCTCTTACAGATTTGAAAAAAAGCGATCCATGCGCCGTCCGATCAGGGGAGGATGAATACATCATCACAATCCTTGAAGACATCAACTTTGGCCATAAATTCGCTTTATCAATCATTGGAGAAAATGAAAGCGTTTTAAAATATGGAGAAGAAATCGGAAAAATGAGCAGCCCTGTTCAGAAAGGGGGGTGGGTTCACACTCATAACATGTACTGCGAAAGGGGGAAGAAGTAATGGTTGACACATTTATGGGTTATTCACGGAAAGACGGACAGGTCGGGGTCCGGAACCAAATTGCGATTATTCCTTCTGTATTCTGTTCAGCGAAAGTAGCTGAACGAATCGCCTATCAAGTTCCTGGGAGCGTCTATTTCAGGCACCCGGTTGGATGCAGTCAGGTAGGGGAGGACCTGGAAGTCACAGCAAAAACATTGATCGCGATTGGAAATAACCCCAACTTTGCTGGTGTGGTGGTTGTAGGACTTGGCTGTGAACGATTTTCACCATACGAACTGGCGGAAGGTATCGCTCCTTCCCAAAAGATGCTTGAAACCGTGGTGATCCAGAAAGAAGGAGATTCTTTGGCAGCCATCCAAAAAGGAAGCAAAATCGCGCGTGAAATGCAGCAGATCGCTTCCAGACAAGGGAGGGAAGAATTTCCTGTCAGCGAGCTGATGATCGGCTTGAACTGTGGGGGATCTGATATGACCTCGGGACTGATCGCAAATCCTGCACTCGGATATGCCTCCGATAAGCTTGTAGGACAAGATGGTTCATCGATCTTGAGTGAAATAACTGAGTTGATCGGTACAGAAGAAATTCTGGCAAGAAGAGCGATTGATGAGAAAGTGGCTGATTCAATTCGGGAAACGATCCATCTGACGGAGGAGAAGCTGCAAAGGCAGACTCGAAATTCCAGCAACAAAGAGCGGACACACCTTATATCAAAAGGGAACTATGATGGCGGTCTCTCCAGTGTTGTAGAAAAATCACTTGGGAGCATGAAAAAATCCGGAAATGCACCATTCAGCGGTGTCATCCGATATGGCCATCAGCCGGAGCGTAAAGGGTTGTATCTTTTGGATTCACCTGGACATGACGGTGAAGTCTCCACTGGCCAGGTGGCTGCCGGAGCTCAAATGATCTTGTTCCCGACTGGAAGAGGGACTCCGACCGGTTTTCCAGGTGTTCCGGTCATAAAAATCACAGGCAACAACAATACGTATCAAAAAATGAGGGAGAACATCGATCTTAACGCTGGCGAAGTATTGGAAGGTAAGAAAACGTTGGAACAAATGGGAGAAGAAATCTACCAGGAGATCTTGGAGGTGGCGTCAGGAAAGCAGGTAAAAGCAGAAATATTGGGCCATGATGAACAATTTTGTATAACTCGACTTCCATAGAGTTACGAACGATTTTTATCAGTAGACCATCTGAATCGTTGGTTTTCAGAGCAGGATTTCAAGCTGCTCGTTTATTAAAAATCATTAAATCAAGGGGGAAGTAGAATGAAGAAGGTATTTATGCTTGTTATCACAGTATTGCTTACTTTTACAATGGCTGCTTGTGGTCAAGAGACAAGTGGATCTGCTGGCGGGGAAGGTGCCGGTGATTTCCCGGATAAACCGATCAACGTGATTGTTTCCTATGAAGCTGGCGGAGGGACAGACACTGGAGCTCGTATTTTATTGCCATATGTAGAGGAAGAGTTAGGTGTGACTGTGAATGTGATCAACAAACCTGGCGGTGGCGGTTGGGTCGGCTGGACAGAACTTGCCAATGCGGATCCGGATGGGTATACGATCGGTTACATCAATACACCGAACTTGATGACAGGATATCTTGATCCTAAATTCAACCGTAAACAGAACCTTGAGAGCTTTGAACCGATCGCCAATCATGTCACCGATCCAGGGGCGATTGCGATCCGTGCCGATGAAGATCGTTTCACCAATATTGAAGAATTGATGGAATATGCAAAAGAAAATGAATTGACCGCAACTTCTACAGGGGTTGGCAGCGACGATCATTATGCATCCTTGAAGTTAAATGATAAGTTCGGAACCAAATTCAAACCTGTCCATAACAAAGGGGCTGCAGATAGTAAAGCATCTGTCCTTGGCGGACACGTCGATGTCTTGTTTGCAAATGTCGGGGAATTGGCATCCCTTCAAAAGGAAGGTGACATCAAGATCATCGCAGTGATGAGCAAAGAGAGATCGCCTTTCTTGGAAGACGTTCCTACATTGGAAGAGAGCGGATTTGAAGATGTCTATTCATGGTCAGCACGGGGATTGGCAGCTCCAGCAGGCATCGATCCGGAAAAACTTGAAATCCTTCGCGCTGCCTTTGAAAAAGGGATCAAAAATGAAGAACAAAAGAAAAAGATGGGCGATATGGGATTACAGGTTGACTATTTGGATGGTGAGGAATACAAGCAACTGTTGAAAGATGATGAGAAAGCTGTAAAAGACTTGAGCGACCTGATGGGTTGGTAATACAAAGAGCTGGCTTAAGGTTGGGTGTCAGGCTTCCCGTATTTACGGATAAATGCAGGATGGAGCTTGACACCTCGAAGTCAGCTCCAATCACAAAGAAAGGGGAAAGTTGCTGTGACCAGAAAAATTCATCAGGATATATATGTCGGTTTGATTATTATTGCCATTTCTATCTTTCTTTACATCAAAACATTCAATCTAATTGAAGCAGCTGCCAATTATCCTCGCATCTTACTCGGTTTGTTCATTGGTTTTGGGATCGTCATCTTGTTAGGAGGCTTGAAGAAGACTAGGACACTTAGGAATGAAGAGCCTATCGAGTACAGCGGAGATGAACAGCCATTGAATTTCAATATGTTGAAATCCCCATTGGTCACGCTCGGGATTGTCGTGGTCTATGTCCTTTTATTAAGTATAATCGGATTTTTCCCTGCAACGATCTTATTTATGGCAGTCTTTTTAGGATTCATGAAAGTCAGAGATTGGAAGGCTTATCTTTTTACCATCGGTGGCCTGAATCTATTTATTTATCTCGTTTTTGTATTGCAATTGAATGTCCAACTACCGAAAGGGATTTTCTTTGAATAGGAGGTGCGAAAAATATGAGTGCGGATCTATTTAATGAGGTCATACATAATTTACTATCCTTACAAACAATCGTTGCAATTTTCCTTGGAGTCATAGGTGGGATCATTGTTGGTTCTTTGCCTGGTCTTAGTGCTACCATGGCAGTTGCTTTATTGATTCCAGTCACATTCGGAATGGAGCCCGTCGCTGGGTTGACGATGCTTACAGCGATCTATACTTCTGCCTTATATGGTGGATCGATTTCTGCGATATTGATCCATACTCCTGGTACGCCTGCTTCTGCTGCAACAAGTCTGGATGGCTATCAGATGACGTTGAAAGGCCAGGGTGCAAAAGCGATCGGGGTCGCAACTGTTTCCTCGATGATCGGAGGAACCATCAGTGCCCTTGCATTGTTATTTCTTGCACCTCCCCTTTCAAAAATCTCACTGGCCTTCAGTGCGCCAGAGTATTTTTTGATTGCTGTTTTCGGGTTGACCATCATCGGAAGCCTTGCTTCCAAGTCAGTGGCAAAAGGGCTGACGGCAGGTGTTGTCGGCCTCTTGATCGGAGCTGTGGGTGTCGATATCCTTACAGGCTACCCGCGTTTTACGTTCGGAAGCATCTCCCTGGAATCAGGGGTGTCACTCGTACCAGCGATGATCGGCCTGTTTTCTTTATCCCAAGTCATGATCCAAGCCGAAAACCGAGGAAAACCAAAACAACAAAAGATATCAAAGGATAAAATGTCTGGTAAAGTATTGCCGACAATGAAAGAATTCAAGAGTATCTGGGTGACCATATTACGATCCTCCGGAATCGGAACTTTCGTCGGAATGCTCCCTGGAGCCGGTGGGGATATCGGTTCCTGGGTCGGCTATAATGAGGCAAAACGTTTCTCCAAAAATAAAGAGAAATTTGGAACAGGATGCATTGAAGGGGTTGCAGCACCTGAATCGGCCAATAACGCTGTAACCGGTGGGGCACTTATTCCGCTATTGACGCTGGGGATTCCAGGCAGTTCGACGACAGCGGTCCTTCTTGGCGGATTGATGATTCAAGGACTGGTTCCTGGTCATGAACTATTTACGACGAATGCGAATATCACCTATTCGGTCATCATCGGGTTCATTATTGCAAGTATCCTTTTAGGTGTAATTGGACTTGCAGGAGCCAGGTGGTTCGTCAAGATCTCGGGAGTCTCAGAAAGCCTCCTTGCACCGATCATTATCGGTTTATGTGTGGTCGGTTCGTATGCTATAAACAATAATCTGTTTGATGTATGGATCATGGTGATTTTCGGCGTTATCGGATATTTTATGCGGAAAACAGGTTTTCATCCAGCACCAGTCATTTTAGGGATGATCCTCGGCCCGATTGCTGAAAATGGGATGAGACAATCCATGCTGATGGCAAAAGGAGATTTATTAAGTTATTACCTCGGTCGTCCGATCTGTGTCGTCTTGATCATTCTTACGATCATCTCCCTGTTCACACCTTTATTCATGAAATGGTGGGAGAAAAAGGAAGCAGGTAAACCAGCAATGGCGGACCATACAAAGGAAGAAAAAATGTAGATCCATATTAGGCCAGGATGTAAACATGTTTATAAAAAATCGGGGGAATTCAAATGAAAAAGATCCTTTATTTTGATGATACGTTTGATGAGTTCAAAGATATATTGCTTGCCCACACGCCGCCTGGTTTCGATCTGATCTTTTGGGAAGAGTTGACTGGACAGGAACGTGAGGAACAACTCCAGCAGTCAGATTATCTGCTTGTCGCTACGAAGAAAATCGGAGAAGAGCTTCTTGTAAAAGCGAAGAAAGCGAAATTCATCCAAAAGACAGGTGTAGGGATGGATAATATAGACTTGCTTGTAGCAGATCAACACAAACTCCCTGCATGCAATACCCCTGGGGCGAATGCTACCGGGGTAGCAGAATTGACGATCTTACTCATCTTAGCTTTATATAGGAAACTCCCACTCATCAATAAGGAGACCAAGAATGGTAACTGGCTGATGTGGGAGCTTCGTCCATCTTCTTATGAAATGGAAGGAAAGACACATGGATTCATCGGCTTTGGAAATATAGGACGGGAAGCTGCGAAAAGGTCGAAAGCTTTTGGGACGAACATCCTTTATTATGACAAATTCCGTGCAACCCTGGAACAAGAACAACAATTGGGGGCAACATACGCATCTGTAGAGGAAGTGCTGAAACAATCGGATATCATCAGCCTGCACATACCCTTTCTTCCGGAAACAAAAGGGTTGATCGGTGAAACGGAATTGAAGATGATGAAGGACAATGCGGTTTTGATCAATGTAGCAAGGGGGGGGATCGTGCAGGAGGATGCGCTTTACGCGGCACTGGTTGAGCGCCGGATTGCAGGAGCGGCATTGGATGTATGGGAAAATGAACCGATCAATCCCGAAAATCCCCTGCTGGCCTTGGAGAACCTTATTGCTTCCCCGCATATCGGCGCTGGGACAAGGGATACGTTAAACCGGGTATTGCATATGGCGTTTCAAAATATAAAAAGGGTTGATGAAGGCGAGCCCCCTCAGTTCGTCATGAATACGATCAAAAAAGCTAGATTCGATGAGTCCACCGTCATCTAGACAATCCTTCTCTTGACAGTACAAGACTACTAGAAAGCGTTCTTTAAAGGAGAGAATTTTAATGGAAATGGATTTGAATGGTAAAACAGCACTGGTCGTGGCTTCAAGTCAGGGTCTCGGTAAAGTGATTGCTACCAAGCTTGTAGAAGAAGGCGCCAATGTCATGCTTACAAGCCGGAGTGAAGTGAAGCTCCAAACCGCAAAAGATGAAATGGAACAGTCGGGAAAAGGAAAAGTTTCCTATTTTCCATGTGATATCACAAATCGGGAAGAGATCAACTCTCTTGTTCAAAAAACGAGAGATGAATTCGGAAAGATCGATATTTTGATCAACAATGCCGGCGGACCACCAGGAGGTAACTTCGAAAAGTTTGAGGACACGGATTGGGAAAAAGCATTTGAGCTGAATCTATTAAGCTATATACGTATCATAAGAGAAGTACTTCCAGATCTGAAAAAGGAAGGCGGCAGGATCATCAATGTCGCCTCATCCTCTATTAAACAGCCAATCCCCGGTCTGATCCTCTCGAATACGTTCCGTTTGGGAATCGTCGGATTGTCTAAAAGTTTAGCAGAAGAGCTGGCACCTTATAATATTCTTGTCAATACAGTAGCACCAGGTCGAATTGCAACAGATCGGACCGCATTCCTTGATAATATGAAAGCGGAACAAAAAGGCGTCACTCGGGAGGACATAGAGGAAGCATCCAAGAAAAACATTCCTTTAGGAAGATATGGTGACCCTGAAGAATTCGCGAAAGTAGTCACTTTCCTCGTATCCGGGGCAAATACGTATGTAACCGGAAGCTCTTTACTTGTCGACGGAGGCATGGTCAAAGCGATTTAAGAAATGGATATATGGGGGAAAAACAGAATGGAGCCGATCCATTCTGTTTTTTGAGGAAAGATATGCGCCGAATTCCGATTTTATGCGTCTTTTTTGAGATTTATGCGTCTTTTTTGAGATTTATAAGCTGAATCACCATATTTATGCGCCGATCATCATAAAGGCATGCTGTCGAAAAAAGAAAGCGTCCTATAGTCGCTTTCCACCCGAAAAGTGTCAATTCAAGGATATTGGTTTTATCCGTTTCTTATTGATATTGTGCGATATATGAAGATTTTCCAGGTCTTTATCATAGAATCCGCCAAAATGGAACACTTTTAAGTTAGTGGGATTTCCTTGTTCCTTAGTTGGTGTCATAACCCTATCCATAGGTTCTCTATTAATGGATTTCTAGAATTAAAGATCAATTGAATTATTATAGTCATTAATGACCATATTTTCAGTAATCAATCTACTACACATTTTTAATTGATTCACTAATTCAGTTATTTTGGCATTTGTAGGTGTCATATTTTCTCGAGTTAGACTGATTGCAGCGATAACTTTTTTTGAATCATTATAAATTGGTACTGCTATCGAACAAATTCCCTCAATAAATTCTCCTATAGAAACCGAATAACCATTTGACTTAATTCGATCAAGTTCACTTTTCAGCTCTTTGGATGAAGTAATAGTTCGGTTGGTATAGGCTACCAATTCGTTTTGTAGTACTCTGTCTATTTCTTCAGCCTCCTGATAGGCTAAAAGTAGCTTGCCAGCTGCAGTTCCATGTGACCGTATTCTGCCACCAATATGAATCAATGCCCTTAACCTTTCAGGTATCCTTTGCAAATAAACGATATCACCTTTGTCGTATGTGACTACATGAATGTCTCCTCTCACCTTATCTTTTATTTTTTCAAAAATTGGGATCGCTATTTGTCCGATGGATAATTCATTATATACGACAGAACCTAATTCAAATATGGTTATTCCTAGTCTGTATTTGTGCGTACGCGGATTTTTGTATAATACATCTTCGTCATATAAGGTTTGAATGATGCGGTTTACAGAGCTTTTAGTCAGACCTGTCCTTTTGCTTAATTCAGTGATCCCCAATTCAGCATCATCTTTTGTATATTCTTTTAATATCTTGACTGTATTTCGAACTGATGACAAAGTATCTGTACTTCTTTTCATAATCGTTGTCCCCCATTAACAACAAACAAACTAATAGTTTTATACAATTGTAACAAAAATATTTAAAACATTTGCACTATTTTTATTATTATTGAGCATTTGTATCGCATAGCGGGACATCTAATTTTGCAACCCAAAGTACTTGACTACAATAAAAGTAATAATTCAAACACAACGTCATTCAATATTCATTTGATTGACAAATAATAGAAATGGAGGTTTTAAAAAATGGAAATCAAAGCATGTCATCAATCAGAGCTTGAGCAGAGGAAATCACTGACCCTTGAGTTGGAAGGGAAAACCATTGGGATTATTCGTGATCACAATTATGTGTATGCGTATGAAAATAATTGCCCGCATTTTGGTGGTCCAGTATGTCTCGGAGGTGTTTTCGGAAAGATCAATCTTGAGTTGGATGAAACTAAGATGGCATTAAGAGAAACTGTATCCGACGAAGATCTACGATTAGTGTGTCCGTGGCATGCATTCGAATATGATCTTCGGACAGGTGAATGTGTAGTGGATAGTAAACTGAAACTTCAAAAATATGATGCCTATATTAAAGATGAACATGTGTTTGTGAAAATCTAATTATAAGAGGTGAGAAAGATGTTTATAAATAACGAAATGAAAGTAGATGTAAATGTAGAGTTGGCTGAAACGATCGATAAGTTGACTAGTATACGAGATTCAATGGATTATCTCGCCTTGGAACAAATCGAGGATGGAAAATTGCAGTCTCTAATTGAGCTATTGTTAAAGATATATGCTCAGAAGGTTCAGGTTTCCGATCAGAATTTAGTCAATCATGAGGGAGAAGGAATAGTAAAGCCCTTAACAAATGATAATAAATTGTCACAAACAGATACGGTAATTTTTGTGGATCAACTTTTAAAGCAAAAAGACATTGAACTTTTCGAAGTCCAAATGTTTCGCAGCATTGGATAAAAAGATAGGATAAGGAGGAATTGACATTGACAAAATTAACGTTGGAAGATAATTTTTTGGATAATGCTCAACAGCAAGCTGTGAAGAAAGGATTTTATGATTTCCCGATCTTTGATGCCGACTGTCATTATATTTCTACGCCTTTAGATGAAATTGCTGAGCTTGTAGAGGAACCGTGGCGCCATCGGTTTCAATACGCTTCAATGGGGGCGAATTTAACAACTATGCCAACTGATCTTGGCGACCGTACCTCCGGGGGAAGGACAAAGGTTCGTGAATTTTATCGAAAGTCGGCTATAAAGCCAGAGGGAGAACCCCTACCAAGTGTCATTTATCCATTACTTAAAAGCCAGCAGCAGATGGGGATCGATTACAGTATAGTTTTCCCTACAGATTTATTGAATTTTGGGCTACATCCACAGTCAGAGATGGAAGTCGCTATTGCATATGGATATGCCCGGTGGATGACTGAAAAAATCCTTCCATATGATGACTCTCTGAAAACGATGTTATACCTGCCATTTTCATCTCCGGAGGCTTGTATAGATCTAGTTAAACAATTTGGAGATAAACCAGGAGTGGTAGGTTTCCTGGTCACAAGTGTCCGATATAACCCCGTTCATCATAATGCCTATATGCCTATGTATAAATTATTGGAAGAAAAAGGGTTGCCTTTAGGATTTCATACTGCCTCCCACTGGCAAGAGGGTCCGTTTAGGCAGTTCAATAATTTTCTTTCTGCCCATGCTTTAGGTTTCCCTTTATATAATATGATTCAATTGACAAATCTAGTAATCAACGGAATTCCTGAACGATTTCCTGATTTGAAGTTCATTATGATAGAGGCGGGTGTTTCCTGGATCCCGTTCATAATGAGACGTTTGGATGCGGATTATTTGTTAAGATCTTCTGAGGCTCCTTTATTAAAGAAAAAACCAAGTGACTACATTAAAAACTTCTACTTTACCAGTCAGCCGTTGGAACATTATGAAGATATGAAAGAAATGGAAATGTTATTTAATATATTTGATGCAGAGAATCAACTGTTATATGCCTCTGATTACCCACATCAGGATTTTGATACACCGAGTTCAATTTATGATATACCATTTTTATCTGAAAAGGCCAAACGTAAGATACTTGGTGAGAATGCCTTGAAGTTATTTGGAATAAATGACCCTGTTCTCCATTCCAGAAGGATACTTGAAGAAAAAGTTCATATTTAAAAAATTCTAGGTCGAGAAGGCATCTTTCAGATGATTACGTTTGAGGGATCAGCAGATTTACTATCCAACTATGTAACATGAAATGGATTTATATGAATGTCATGGGAGTCATCTCCCCGGCTTTTTGGAAATTCCTTTCTATTTACCGTTTCTAATGTGATTTAACTTGAAAATTTGGAATATTGTGAATAGGTAAGTGAAGATTTATAATGATAATAAATCAATTAATCGTAAAAAAAGAGACAATGCAAATAGGAGCTTTCAACCATAAGTCAGCATAAGAAAAGGGGGGAACCATGATATATAAAAACATTCTAGTCGCCACCAATGAATCCAATTCAAGTAAGCAAGCTATAGAATTTGGTGTTGAGTTGGCAAAAAAACATAATGGAGAATTGACCCTTGTATATGTTATGGAGGAGACTGCAGTCCTTCCATATCGGATGGAGGAGGACCTATTTAGCACAGGTTCATTTCAAGCGATGCCCTTCTTGGAAAGCAGAGAAGGAGCCTCTGAACAAGGCTATGATCCGCTCCCCAGAATGGAATTATTAGCGGGAGATCCAGCTGCAACAATCTGCCGATATGCGAAGAAAAATGAAATAGATATGATCGTCATGGGAAGCCGTGGGCTTGGTGGCTGGAAAAGGCTATTTTCAAGCAGTGTCAGTCGAAAGGTTGTATCGAAGGCAACCTGTACAGTTCTAGTAGTCAAATAGCCTATTATGAAAGAAAAATAGATAACGTATGATTAAATATAATGGACTGACTCAAAGAGCATGAGTCAGTCCTTGTTATTGGTTCAAGTATTATTCTGCATCATTGGGGCGATAGGAAGGATGCAATCTTTCAATATCGATAACCCATCTTAGATGAAATTTTTTTGGATGTTTCATAGACTAGTTTTTCGAATCTTTGCAGTACATGATCAAATTGAATCGTGGGTCCAATCACTGCAAAGGCGGCAATTGCCTCACCGTACATATTGAAGATGGGAGCACTGATACCTGTTACACCTTTAGAATGTTTATTATGGTCCACATAGAGTTTTTGTTCTCTTATTTGTTGCAGCTGCTTCAAAACGTTCTCTTTCTCATTAAGAGGATAAGGAGAGTTTTGGGGTATGGGTCTATTCATAACTTGTTCCACAGTCTTTTCCGGCATGAAGGCAAGTATTGCAGGACCGACGACTCCATATAGAAAATGTCGGCGCTGACCGACAACCGACACATATTTTAGACCTTCACCTTCTTTTTCCTTTTTATAAATATATAGAATTTGATCATCGTCACGTACAGCCATAACGACAGTTTGTCCTGTTTCATAATGAAGCTTGTCCAATAGTTCCTTTGCTTCTTCCCTTACATCCAGTACATTAGGTAGAAAAGAACCTAGCTCGAAAAGTTTCAACCCCGGTTTGTATCCCAATGTTTTTTCATCAAATTGAACCATTTTTTTGCTTTCTAGTGTGCATAATATCCGATAAACGGTCGAGTTCGGTATCTGGGTTATGTTAGAAATCTCTTCAACAGTCATTTCTTTTTTTTGAGATGAAAATGCAAATAAAATATCAACTGCTCGTTCTACCGAAAGGATCGGTTTCATATTTACTTTTCTCATATACTTCCCCCTAAAAACATGAATCTCTCTTTAATAACGGGCTATCTTTTATTCTGAAAATCAATTAATAGTGGCTTCATTAATTGATTATATGGATTCTCCATTAATAATACAAGCAGGACTGAAAATAAAAAACAATATTAACAATAGTCCGAATATTTGATAAATTTTTACGCAAGGACAATAGTGAGTTGAACAACTCATTTTTAAGAAGGCGTAGTTTTTCATACTAAAAATAGGAAATGGGGAATGAGAGATGGCTAATGAACTTAGAAGTCAACAAGTGAATGAAAAACCGATACCTGGTGGAAAGAATGTATTGGTTGAATTTGAAGAAGGTATCGCCTGGGTGACTTTAAACCGTCCAGAAAAACGGAATGCAATGAATCCTGAATTGAATACAGAAATGAATGAAGTATTAGATCAACTGGAAATAGATAAGCGCTGCGGGGTCATTGTCTTGACAGGTGCAGGGGACTCATTTACAGCAGGAATGGATTTGAAGGAATATTTCAGAGATGTTGAAAACACGGATATGACCCCTGTTGAAATTGCGAAAGTACGAAAGACTGCAACGAATTGGCAGTGGAGAAAACTGAAAAATTACTCCAAACCAACCATTGCGATGGTTAATGGATGGTGTTTTGGCGGTGGCTTTACACCGATGATTTCATGCGATTTAGCAATTGCAGCAGATGAGGCCAAATTCGGCTTGTCAGAAATAAACTGGGGTATCATTCCTGCTGGAAATGTGACACGTGCTGTTGCTGCAGTGATGAATCAAAGGGACGCACTATATTACATAATGACGGGAGAGCCCTTCGATGGTAAAAAAGCTGCGGAGACAGGACTCGTTAATGAATCCGTTCCAAGGGATCAATTGAGAGAACGTACCAGGCAGCTTGCAAAGGTGTTGTTAAGTAAAAATCCGACTGTCCTCCAAGCCGCAAAAAATGCTTATAAATACTCAAGGGATTTGGATTGGGAAACTGCTGAAGAATACTTATTCGCTAAGCAGGAACAACAAATATCTCTTGACCCTGAAGGAGGACGTCAAAAAGGGTTGAAGCAATTTCTGGATGATAAGACATATCGCCCAGGGCTGGAGGGATATAAGCGTGAGTCATAAATTCACAAATCAGTCCAACAACGGATATATTGTTCCCGTCGAGTATCTGCTTAAACCAAAATCAATAGGGATTGTAGGCGTTTCAACGAAGAAAGGATCCGCAGGATTAAGGGTATTGAATTATTTGAAAAACTTCCAATACGAGGGAAATGTCCACATAGTAAGCAGAAGTCAGGATGATATTGAAGGAATATCCTGTCTGAAGTCAATTGATGAATTGCCCAAGGGTATTGACACTGTTGTACTGTGTGTTCCTCAATCAGCTGTAGTAGAATCTGTTGAAGCTTGTGCTCGTAGAGACGCTAAGTCTGTAATGGTTTTTGCAGCGGGATTTGCTGAAGCAGGTGATGAGGGCATCTTAGCCCAACAAAAACTTAGAGAAATATACCATGAAACCGGAGTGTTCGTGGGAGGTCCAAACTGTATGGGACTGACGAATTTTGTGTCCCCAGTGCCCCTCACTTTTGCTCCTGGTCTTAAAATGCCTCCAGTAAGTGCCCCGGGCTTAGGTATTTTAACCCAAAGCGGCGGGATGATGTCGAGTATAAGAGAAACAAGTCAGGCACGAGGCATTCCTTTAACTTATGCAATTTCTACAGGAAAAGAAGTCGTGGTCGGGGTAGAGGATTACCTGGACTATCTAATCGAAGACCAAAACACGAAATCCATAGCTATGTATGTTGAACATATCAGACGGCCTCAATTATTTCTTAGTCTTGCAAAAAAGGCAAGAAAAGAAAACAAACCGATCATACTCCTCCATCCAGGAAAAAGCAATGCTTCACGAGAAGCAGCACAATCACATACTGGCTCTTTAGCTGGTGATTATACAGTGATAGAGACTTTGCTCAAACTGAGGGTGTGTTATTGGTAGACACTATGGAAGAGCTGGTTGACTGTGCATGGCTATTAACTTCATTTGACAAAGCCCCGGAAAAGGGTGCTGCAATATTGACAGACTCAGGTGCTTTCAAGGGCTTCGCACTCGACTTTTGTGAAGAAGTTGGTTTAGATTTGCCTGAAATGTCGGAGTCTACATATCAAACAGTAAGTGAAAAGTTTCCGGAATTCGCTTCAATTACAAATCCTCTCGATGTTACAGCTCAAGCTCTTATGGACAGTTCTCTTTACTCGAATAATGCAAATGCATTTTTGAATGATCAGGAAATAGGCAGTTTGATCATATCCGTACTTCCTGGTACTCCAGAAATTGGTCTTGTTAAAGGCAGATCAGTACTAAAAGCAGTTAGGAATTCTGATAAACCAACTGCCCTTGTCCTGATGGGGGAAGGATCAGAATTGGCCGAGGAATTGGTACAAGAAATGAAGGGACATAACATCCCGCTATTCCGTTCACCAGAACGTGCAATAAGAGCACTTGCTCGTATCACTGAACATGGACAGATGTTGAGAAGGATCAAAGATAGAAAGCCGCAGAACTACAGCATTCCCGACACTGGATTGTTTAAGGACCCCTTTAATGAATACACAGCGAAACTCTTTTTTGAAAAAGCTGGAGTCATTACTCCTAAGGGAGATCTGGTACAAAATAAAGATGAGGCATTCATACTTGCTGAACGGTTAGGTTATCCAGTCGTCATCAAGGCGATATCAAGCAAATTGAAGCATAAAAGCGATATTGGCGGCGTCATTATCGGTATCAATAATGAAAAAGAGCTAGACGACGCATGGGACCGCCTATCGAACAATTTATATTTATCTTTGCCGGATCTTGCTTTGGAGGGTGTTTTAGTAGAGAAAATGGGCGAACAAGGGATTGAAATGGTAGTCGGGGCTAAAAGGGATCCTGATTGGGGGCCGGTTGTCATGGTTGGATCTGGCGGTGTCTGGATTGAGTTATTCAAGGATGCCCGTTTTATTTCTCCAAAACTCACAGAGGAAGAGATTGTCGAAGAAATCCTTCAATTGAAGGCAGGTCCACTTGTACGTGGTTTTCGAGGAACCAAGCCGGCTGATGTTAAGGCACTAGCAAAGGTTATTAAGCTTGTCGGAGAAATCATGTTGTCATCACCAGCTATTGAAGAGATCGATATTAACCCGTTAGTTGTGTATCCGGAAGGACAAGGTGTTATGGCTTTTGATGCATTAATCATAACAAGTGGGGATTCTACTAAGGAATTAAGTATACGATAGTGATTATTCAAGTCCAATCAATTGTCATAGAGGAGGAGAAGGTTTGGATTTCAATTTAACGGAAGAACAAAAGATGGTGCAGGAGACCGTCAGAGAATTTGTGCAGAAGGAACTTTTTCCACTTGAACAGGATTTTATGAGAAATGAACGGGAAGGTCGCCCGGGAATTTCCGACGATAAAATTATGGAACTACAAATGAAAGCGAAGGATCACGGTTTTTGGGGGATCAATACACCTGAAGAGTATGGAGGAAGCGATCTCGGTCCTTTTATGACGACTTTGATCAACATGGAGTTAGGAAAAACATTCATTCCTTTTACATTTGCCGGTGATGCCGACAATATACTATTCAACTGTGATGAAAAACAGAAGGAAAAATACCTGTTCCCTGTAATCAATGGAGAGCGGAATTGCTGTTTTGCACTGACGGAACCTGGGGCAGGGTCAGATGCGAGGAATATAAAAATGAGTGCTGTCAAAGAAGGGAATCATTGGATTCTCAATGGTGAGAAAATATTCATTACCCGGGCACATAAAGCAGACTTTGCAATGGTTTTTGCCGTAACAGATAAGGAAAAGGGCGGACGCGGCGGTGTAACGTGTTTTTTAGTGGATCGGGAAATGGGATGGCGTCATGAGCCTATACCGACAATGGATGATTGGCAGGTGAATTCTCTCATATTTGACAAGGTAAAAGTTCCTGAAGAGAATATCCTTGGTGAATTAGGAAAGGGATTCGAATTAGCCATGAAATGGATTACTTTAGGCCGCGTAAAAATTGGGGCCTGGTCCATAGGTATTGCGGAAAGGCTCCTTCAGATGGGAGTCGAACAGGCCAATTCAAGGATGACATTCGGTAAGCCGATAGCAGATTATCAAGCTATACAATGGATGATCGCGGATTCAGCCGTAGAAATTGAAGCTGCAAAAGGTTTAGTGCTCCACTCGGCATATCTTGCTGAGATTGAACGTGACGCAAGAAGACATCATGCTTCCATTTCCAAGCTATACAGTACGAACATGGTCCAAAGGGTAGTGGACCGTGTCTTACAGATTCATGGAGGCATGGGAATTACGAAAGAATTCCCAATCGAACGCTGGTACCGTACGATAAGGAAATTTCGGGTTTTTGAAGGGACGGATGAAATTTTACGTCGGACGATTGCCTATAACCTGTTGAAGGGACACGTTAAAGTCGGAAAGTCTAGTTAAAATTCAAAATCACAGAACGCTTTTATATCGATTAGTCAATGATAGGCAGGTCTAGTGAATGGATGGAGGACCGGTTAGTTGAAAAAATGCTCATTGAATACGATCGTTTATTACTTATACCAAAAGCGGAAACATGGTGACAAGGAGTTGCAGGAGGAACATTGCTTTGATTGTTTTCCGTCAATACAAATTTATAAGGGGGAATCCAACGAATGTATAAGCTATCTGAAAGGAAGATCTCACAGGTTCTCATAGTCCTATTACTGATTGTACTCTTAACAGCTTGTAATTCAGCAAATGGCGATAATAGCAAAGGTGAAGGCAGTTCTTCGAAGGATGACGGTGTGATTACGTTTGGTACTACACCAGTTGGGGGCTCGATAAATGCTGTCGGGAATGGTCTGGCCAAAGTGATCAGTTCAAATTCTGATGTCAAAGCATCTGTCAAACCTTTCAATGGATTATCTGCATGGGGTCCAATGCTGAATAGAGGGGAAATTCAATTAGGTATTGCGACACAACCAGAATTGGCATGGGGGTATAGAGGGGACAAAGGTTTTGAAGAAATGAAGAATATACGGCTTCTTGTGTCAGGTAACAATTTGAAAACGCCTGGATTTGTAGTTCGAAAAGAATCGGAAATTGAAACCATTTCTGACTTGAAGGGAAAAAGGGTTGCAGCAGAGTATCCTGGATCGGCATCGGTAGTTGCTCTATTAGATGCAGGGTTGGCTATTAATGGTCTATCATGGGAAGATGTGAAAAAGGTTCCGGCAGCATCTACTGTCGATGCAATCAAAGCGTTACAGGATAATAATCTAGATGCGGCTTATGCATTGGTGCCTTCAACCCCAGTAATTGCAGAAGTTCACAATGCAGTTGGGCTGAAACCATTAAACTTTCTAGAAGGTGTATCTCCTGACCAAATCGATCAGGTTTCGGAAGATGTGAAGGAGCAGCTTTCTTCCCACCTTCCAGGAGCAAAAGTGACCGTAATCGAACCTAGCGGTTACATCAGTAAAGAAACGACCGGAGTCCAGTATGCGCTACAATTGGTGGGAACCACTCACTTATCAGAAGAGACAGTGTATGAAATAATGGAAACATTATGGGAAAAATACGAAGAATTACATCCGATTCATGTATGGTTCAAACAATGGACTCCAGAGGCGATGTTCGATCCAGAACCGACGATTCCTTATCACCCTGGAGCAATTCAATTCTATAAGGATAAGGGTCTCTGGAATGATAAGGTAGAAAAGATTCAGCAGGAATTATTGGAATAACGTCAAGTCGTATCGGTATTTTGATAGGTTGATCATCAGCAAAAAAGCACATTTCAGTTTTGGGAATGTGCTTTATTATTTTTTTAATATTTATAGGTTATAACCCCATTGTAAAAGCTTGGAACAAATAATAGCATACATATAAGTTATAAAGAACTTACATGTTACTGTAACCTTCTATCGTAATGAGAAACAAACAGACGGGGTTGACTCAAAGGGAATATTATGTTGAAAATCACGATTGTTCTTAACATTATTCAGTCCGGACAGAGTCAGCCCCTTAGTTAAATGATGAGGGTTACATATCTTTTCTGAGAATACGAGCCTGTAATTCAGTATGTTCATGGACGGCTTCGACTCCATGTCCTCTTCCGATTCCACTTTGCTTGAAACCACCAAAAGGCATGTTCGCAGCTGAAGCACCTAAACGATGGGTATTGATGAATACACTGCCAGACTCCAGCTTTCTTCCCAATTCGAAGCCATGGTCCTCGTCTGAAGTCCATACTGAATTAGCTAACCCAAATTCGGAATCATTCACCAACTCGACTACTTCCTCTTCCGAATCAAAAGGCATAATAGGGATCACGGGTCCAAACTGTTCCTCCTGTACGATTGGATCAGAATTATTTACATTTGTAACTATGGTCGGCAAAATGAAATACCCATCAGCCTTTCCTACTCCTTCTGCAAATGTACCGACCTCTTTGATCACAGCTTCTGTCTGTTTTGTTCTTTCGATCAGGTCCTGCACACTTTCGTATTGCGGTTTATTATTGATCGGTCCCATATCTACTTTACTATCCAAGCCAGATCCGACGACAAGTTTGCTGGCGGCCTCTGTATACTTCTTAACAAAGGTCTCATAGTTATCACGATGAACATAGATCCGCTTAATCGAATAACAAATTTGTCCGCAAGCAGTAAAGGTAGATAGGATAGCGTTTTGAATAAGATCCTCCGTGATCGGCTTATCCTTCAAAAAGATTGCTGCATCGTTTCCACCAAGCTCCATGCTGAGCTTCTTGATGGTTTTAGAAGCCCCTGCCATGATCGTACGTCCAGTATCTGTGCTTCCTGTGAACGCAACCTTACGGACCTTCGGATGTTCAACCATTTCCTTACCGACTGTTGAACCAGATCCAGTGACGATATTCAATACACCTTCTGGAAGTTGTCTAGCGAAATGTTTTAAAATTTTTGTAAGTGTCAAAGGTACAAAAGAAGGTGGCTTGATCACTACGGTGTTTCCTGCCAGTAATGAAGGAGCCAACATCAAAAAGGCAAGTATGATTGGAAAATTCCAGGGAACGATGATGGACACAACCCCTAATGAGTGACGGGTCAATACCATCGTTCCCTGATGATTTTCCACCGTTTTCTCATCCATGACATTCGTTAACCCTGCATAATATCGTAATGTTCCAACTGCGGCCTTTAAATCGATAGCTGCTTCTTCCAGAGTCTTTCCATGCTCCAGCACGAGAAGATGACAAAGTTCATTCAAATTAGCTTCTATGTAATCTGAAATTTCAACTAGATGACGAGCCCGGTCTTCTATAGGTTTATTACGCCAATCCTTCCAACTCCGTTCTGCTGCTTCAACAGCCTGTTTGACATGAGAAGCATCTCCAACCGTGATTTCACCAACTTGTTCATCTACCTTAGCAGGATTATATAAGCTTTTCGTTTCGGAAGCTTCTATTTCCTGACCCTCAATAAATATTCCATCAACCTTTTCCATCAATGGTTTAACAGCCATTTTCCAACCACCCTTTTCAATAAAATTACTCTTGCCAAAGTTGAGATACTATAAAAAAAGCAACACGTTAACAATTGGTTAATCGCATTAACGAGGTATTTTTTTGAAAGCTTATCATTACAACAACTATCCGTCAATTATAAAGCTCAAATTAGAGATTGATTTAATAGGAGAATTTAATTTTTTTCGCTTAAATTTACAGAAAACATTGACTATTTCCAATTTTTTATGGTAGCATTTATACCATCATAAACTTATGGTTAATGATATTAACGTTATGTTGCATATTGGTAGGAAAGGGGGTAATAGATATAAGAAACCCTAAGAGTTCGATTAAAAGCATAGAAATTGGATTTTTGATCCTGAGGGCTTTTGTAAATGAAAGAGAACCTTTGAGTTTGAGCCACCTTTCACAGGCCACGGGTTTATACAAAAGTCAACTCTATCGATATCTTAATTCCTTTGTAAAAAAACTTGGAGTCATTGTCAGAAATGATGGGGACATTCCAAGATGGTCATTAGGTCCAGAGTTGATCGCATTGGGAGAGGCTGCCTTCACTTCTTTAAACGTAGCCATTGAGGCAAAGCCAGAATTGATCAAACTAAGAAATAGGTTGAATGAAACAGTGGCTTTAAGTATTTGGAGAGATAAAGGGCCATTCTTTCTGAGATGGGAAAAAAGCAACAAATTGGTCAATATCGGTCTTGATACAGGTTCTTATATTTCTCTATATAGTGCGACAGGGAAAATATTTCGCGCGTTCCTTCCAGAAGAAAAGACAGCCCACCTATATAAACAGGAGGTGAATGATGGAAATATAGAGCCTGATACTTATCTACAAGATATTAAACAAATAAAACAAAATGGTATATCCATTACAGAAAGCAGTTTACTCAGTGGAATTTCAGCAATAAGTGCTCCGATCTTCTCTTCTTCAAATGAATTAGCTGGAGCATTAAGTATCGTAGGTGTTCAAGGTGTATTGGATGTTTCACCTGATTCTACCAATGCACGAGCATTAAAAGAAATCACCTATTTTATTTCAGAGAAGCTTGGATACCAAAGAACAAATAAACAAATTCAGAGGTGAATCAAATGGGACAACAACCAATTATCATTGTTGGTGCAGGACCCGTAGGGTTAACTGCAGCAAAATTATTAACAGGACAAGGCATCCCGGTCAAAGTAATTGAAAAAAGTGATGGACCTAGTAAAGAGTGGAGGGCATCGACATTTCATGCTGGTACGCTTGAATTGCTTGAAGAAACCGGTCTGACTGGTGAACTTATGTCAAAAGGACTGATTGCTGATAAAGTTCAATATCGAGATCGGAACAAAGGTCTATTTGCAGAATTCGATTTCAATTTATTGAAAGATGAAACGAAATATCCATTTAGACTTCAATGTCCACAATCCACGTACGTAAAGGTACTTTATGATAATTTGAAACGGGATTCTCTTGCGGATATTCACTTTAATACAGAAGTAACTGATTTTAAGCAGGATGCTGATGGTGTTAACGTTACATTTCAAACACCTGATGGGGAAGAAGTTGTTCGAACTCCATTCTTACTCGGAGCAGATGGAGCAAGAAGTACAACTAGAAAACTTCTTGATATTCCATTTGAAGGTTATACTCTCGAAGAACGATTTTTACTTGTTGGAACCCCGATCGCATTCGATCAATTCATCCCAGACATTGCTTACGTAAACTATATCTCAGACCCCGATCAATTCCTATTCATCCTAAGGGTTCCAGAAGCATGGAGATTATTGTATCCGGTTTCACCTGGGACTTCAGATGAAGAAGCAATGAATGATGAAAATGTCCAAAGGCAGCTTCAATCTGTTTTCAAAACGGATCAGCACTTCCCGATTATCGAACGAATGATCTACCGAGTGCATCAAAGGGTAGCGGATACATTCTATAAGGGTCGTGTCATATTGATGGGCGATGCTGCTCATATAAATAGTCCAATGGGTGGACTTGGTTTGAATAGCGGAGTCCATGATTCGGTTGATTTGAGCAGGCGTCTGATCAGAATCATGAACAATGAGGAGAAAAATATGGAGGAAGAATTGAAGACGTATTCTCAAGTTCGTCAAAAGGTGGCCTTGGACTATGTACGATTGATCAGTGAGAAAAATACACGGATCATGAAAGAAAAGGATCCTGAATTCCGATTACAAATGCAAAAGGATTTAGCAGCAGAGGCAAACGACGATGAACTTGCTCGCAAGTGGTTAAGACGTTCTTCATTATTATCAAGTGTTCGCGAGCAAGGCATCGGAAAGCCTCCTGAGGAAATAAACAAAGCTCTTAATAAAGTTTAACAGCTTACATATGGCTGTGTTTTAGGCGGAAATCGGCCTGATATATATTGGTTATAGTTTTTTATAACGATAAATTTCTTTTCAGAAAGGAGTTCTCTAAAAATGAAACTTGTCACGTTTGATGCAGGAGAAGGATTACGGTTAGGTGCTGTAATTAAAGAGGAAAAGGTTGTTGATTTGAATAAGGCATATCAACAAAAGCTGGAGACAGAGGGTGCAACTCAAGCTTCGGCTCTCGCTTCGGTATTGATTCCAAATGATCCGAAAGCCTTTTTACAAGGTGGGAGAAAGAGTTTAATAGCAGCAAGGGAAGCCATAGATTTTATTAATACTAGACCAAATGCAGCCATTGTTATGAAAAAGGATGATGTTTATGTAGGTGCTCCTGTTCCGAATCCAGGGAAAATCATATGTGTTGGCCATAACTATAGGGAACATATTCTTGAAATGGGAAGGGAAATCCCAACACACCCTGTATTGTTTGCGAAATTCGGTAATACTGTTGTAGGTCCAGAGGATATGATTCCTCTATCACCTGTCACAGAAAAATTGGATTATGAAGCAGAGTTTGCTGTTGTGATCGGGAAAAAAGCAAAGGATGTGCCAAAAGAACAAGCATTGGAATATGTTGCAGGCTATACGATCGTGAATGATGTTTCTGCACGAGATCTGCAAAAAAGAACGTTGCAATGGCTTCAAGGTAAGAGTCTTGATGGAAGTGCACCAATGGGTCCATGGCTAGTAACAAAGGATGAACTTACTTCTGCAGGTGAACTAGAAGTGATATTAAAAGTAAACGGTGAAGAACGTCAACGCTCAAATACAAACCAACTCGTTTTCAATGTTGAATTCCTTGTCGAATATCTATCAAGTATCATGACGCTTGAACCAGGGGACGTCATATGTACAGGTACCCCTGGCGGAGTAGGCTTTGCAAGGGATCCCCAGGTCTTCCTGAAAGATGGCGATATCGTACAAATAACAATTGATGGTATTGGAACACTTGAAAACACCGTCAAAGAAGTGAAAAAAGAGGAAGTCAAAAAGTATGTCCATATTATCAGTTCACGTATTGATGAATTCTTGTCTCTCATTCAAAAGCAAGACGAGAAAACAATCAACTGGAAGCCATCAGATGAGGAGTGGTCGATCAAGGAAGTCTTATGCCACGTTGAAGAAGTGAATCGATACTGGCTGCAAGAATTAGAGCGAATTGTAAGAAACCCCGAAATGAAATGGGGAAGAGGACTGAATGACCCAGAGCGATTGAATGCTGTATCTACAGCTGGTCACCGTGATAGAAAGAAAGTCATAGATGAAATCAACGAATTTAAAACAGTCATACATGAAAGATTGCTTAATCTTGATGATCGTGAGCTGATGATTGAAGCAGAACATCGAAATCCAAAGTTCGGTATCCGAAAGCTATCCTTTTTGCTTGACCATTTTATGGTAGAACATTTAGAAAAGCATATCGAACAAGTGAATCGCAATCTCAAAAAATATCAAAAAGAACCGACCTACCAGTAAAGGATGTGAAACCAATGGGAGAAAAAAACTCATTTTTTGAAAGTCAGGAAGTCAAAGAATTCAATCGAGAAATCGAGCAGTATAACCTGGGTCCATTATGGAATGCGATTCCGGAATTAATGCATAAAGAACCACAGCCACAAGCGGTTCCTTATTTGTGGAAGTGGGAAACGATCTATAAGAAGCTTATGGAGGCCAGAGAAATTTTCACTCCGGATCGTGGAGGTGAACGGAGGGCCATCTATCTGCAAAACCCAGGTTTAAAAAACCGACAGCCTTGGGGTTGGGGCTCTACAACACAAACCTTGTATGCTGCTGTTCAACTCATACTTCCTGGTGAAACGGCGCCATCACACAGACATACTCAAAGCGCGCTTCGGTTCGTGATGGAAGGTGAGGGTGCGTACAGCATTGTCGATGGTGAGCGTGTCTTCATGGAAGAAGGGGACTTCTTGGTCACTCCTAAAGGATTATGGCATGGACATGGTCATGAAGGTGATGAGCCTATGTTCTGGATGGACTGTCTTGATATACCGTTCATCTATAGTACGGGTGGGACATTTTTTGAACCTTATCCTGAGAAAATCCAAGAACCTACTGAACCTGATAATGTGAAGAGTGACCGTTATGGTGGTGGGATGGTACGCCCTGTTTCAGATCGAAAGCCAAAAGTTGCCCCGCTAAGTTCTTTTAAATGGGATAAAACAAAGACGACAATCGATGGGTTAAGCAAGTATGACCCTGATCCTTATGATGGATATGCTGTCGAATACATTAATCCTTCAAATGGGGAAACGGCAAACCCTAATATTGCAGCATGGCTTCAAAAACTGCCAACAGGCTTTAATGGAAAAGCACATCGGCACACAAATGCAGTGATATACCATGTACACAAAGGTACAGGATATACGGTGATCAATGGCGAAAAGTTTGGATGGTCCAAAGGGGACTACTTTGTCGTTCCAAACTGGGCATGGCATGAACATGTCTGTACCTCATCCGGGGATGCATATCTGTTCTCAACAAGTGATCTTCCAATAATGGAAAGGTTAGGCTTACAACGTGAAGAACAACTGGCGACCAATGATGGGAAACAAGAAATTGTAAGTGAATTCGAACCTATCCTGGTGTGAAAACTGCATGGAATACATACTGCTTTTATCTTAGCTACCTTTCTAAGGCGAAGCGGTATTTGCTTTTTTCGAATTACTAAACTATTTATGACATGATTCAATATATAAACAGGTTGATTGGAATGGATACACACTTTATGAAAAGATTTGGCACAACCACATTGTACATGAAGCAAAGGGTGAACCGAGCATAATGTATATCGACCTTCATCTGATCCATGAAGTGACCTCACCTCAGGCATTTGAAGGATTACGTAACGCCGGGAGAAAAGTTGGAAGACCAGACCGTACGATAGCAACAGGGCACTTTCCGACTATGGCTTCAGAGTGATCATTGCACGTTCCTTTGCTGATATTTTCTACAATAACTGTTTTAAGTATGGTATTTTACCAATTTCATTAACAGAATCAATTGTCAAAAAGCTATTAAAAAACATTGGATCCTACAATCGATACAAGCTTTTTATTGATCTTCCAAACAAAAGGATAAAAGATTCTTATGGTTTTCAGGATGGATTTGAAATTGATGATTATCGATGCAGGATGCTTATGGAAGGTATGGATGAAATTGAGGCAACTCTTGAATATACATCTAAAATAGATGCATTCGAAGACAGACATCAAATTTATTATCAACTGAAATAAATTATTGCCACAGATGATGACGGTTTCTTTCAGTAAACGTCATCATTTTTTCTGCTTGTAAAGTTTACTTCAATTAATGGGTAGAATATTCAAACCGAGTTTCTTCATTAATAATATATGCAAAATATCTCTATTATCGTAATTTAAATTCATCTAATGAGGGTTACATTTATTTAAAATGGAGATTGACGGTATAAAATGGTTATGTTAATCTGAATGAACTTATAGTGAATATTGTTAACGTTATGTTAGTGAACTGTGTTGGATATACGTAAATATAACAGGTAAACAATTTATTATATAGTTGATTGAATAGTTTTGTCAGAAAATATTATTTACTAGCTAAGAGAGGCTATGATAAAAGTACCGTTTCAATTTGCTGACGATAACAAATGGGTTAGCAAAAGTACTCAATGAAAAGGAAGAATATGATGGCAACTAATAATTCGGCAAAAATCAAAAGTGTTGAATACGGTTTTCAAATCCTGAAGTCATTTGTGAAAGAGAAGGAACCGATGACCCTGAGTGCAATATCAAAAGAGACAGGATTACATAAGAGTCAATTATTCCGTTATTTGAATACTTTCGTCGAGCTCGGGGCATTAAATCGTATTGATGAGGGAGCATTCCCTAAATGGGCACTAGGACCTGAACTGATCGTATTAGGTGAAGCTGCGTTTGAATCGATTGATGTCACCAAGGCAGCAAGACCATACATTACAAGCCTGCGTACCAAACTGAATGAAACCGTCGCATTCAGCATCTGGAGAGAAAATGGACCATTCTTTGTTAAGTGGGAAAAGAGTAACAGACTTATAAATATTGGATTGGATACAGGTTCCTATGTACCGTTGTTCACTGCTACCGGTAAGGTTTTTCGGGCTTTCTTACCTAATGATGTCACAGATCCTCTCTATGAGAAAGAGGTAGAGAAATGGAACGTCGATCAAAAGAAATATGCTTCTGAAGTCGAAAAAGTCCAAAGGAAGCATTTATCAATCACAGAAAGCAGCTTACTTCAAGGGATCACTGCCATCAGTGCACCAGTTTTTTTTGCCAATAAACGGCTTGCAGGTGCAATCAGTGTAATAGGGGTACAAGGAACTCTTGATGTTTCTGATGATTCTCTTGTGGTGAAAGAATTGAAACAAGCTGCTCGTAACATATCTGAAAATCTTGGCTATGTGGAGTCTACGCCTGGCATATTTTGATCGGATTTTTCAGGAATACGGAAACTGCCGCTGGACAGCGGCGGTTTTTATTTTCCAGAAGCGTAGATGGATTGATCTCAATATACTGGCTGGAATATCTCTTTTACATCCTGATGGCCGTCATTACTTTTCAATTCTTCAACCCTTTCAAAATCAAAAGCCTCCATTATCGGCAAATCATTGGTGGAGAATAGGCAGGCATCTTCTGTTTCTGATTCATTCACATGCTCGTGCCATACCCAGGACGGAATTACAAAAAAATCGCCTTCAGACCATTCAAATTTTATTCCGTTCATGACAGTGTGACCTTTCCCTTTAAAAACATGATATACATTGCTGTGAACGTGACGATGGGCTTTTCCCTTGAATCCAGCAGGGAGCATCTGCATTCTTGCTCCGATTCGATTGTTTGCATCTTTTCCATTTGAAGGATTAATGTATTCAACAGCAAGCCCATCAAATGGATCCGGGTCAAATTCACGTAATCCCTCAATTCCTTGTTTTGTCTGTTCCCATTTATAACGTCCTAATGGAGCAATGCTAGGTTTTCTGTCAGATATAGGACGTACCATCCCACCCTGATAGCGTTTGGAGCTATAATCGTCCGGGACTGATAATTCCTGTTGCTTTTCTGGATAAAATTCTGTAAAGCATACGTTCATATATTTTGTGAATGGTGCATCCAGACAGTCCATCCAGTAAACTGTCTCATCTCCTTCATTCGCATGATCATGCCATGCCCAGGTAGGAGTTGTCAGGTAGTCTCCTGGCTCAAATGTTATCTTTTCCCCATTAACCCGTCCTACAGCACCTTTTCCTTTCATAATAAATCGTAGGGCAGTTGTTGTGTGACGATGAGCTGGAGCAACTTCACCTGGTTTTACTGCTTGGACTGCAGCATAAAGCGTTTGTGTTGCGCCTCCCCAGCCGACTGGTTTGAGGTCCTTCATTCCCGGATTGATCAAGAAGAGGGCGCGGCGGTCTGCGCCATTTCCTACTTCAAGCAATTCTTCAGCTTCCTCCAGATTCCGTTCGATCAGTTCTTTTTTCCACAAATATGGAACAGGCTTGGCTTCGGGCTCGATTGTATTCAGTTTATGGATGGATGACCATAAAGGACCAAGGTTTTCACTTTCCAGTTTCTCATGGAATTCTTGAAGACCACTTGAAATTTTCATGCCTTGATCGCCTCCTTTTTATAATCTACAGATACTGAGAATTCTCCTACTCTATCAATTTGGATTCGAACCTGGTCATCCTTTGTAATTGGGCCGACGCCCTCTGGAGTACCAGTTGTAACGATGTCACCAGGCTCAAGAGTCATCACCTTGGAAGCGGCCTCGAAGAATTCATAGCAATCATAAATCAAGTCCTTTGTATTGGCTGATTGGCGTAATTCTTCGTTCACCCATAATTTGAAACCGAGCTCGTTAGGATTTCCAATTTCATCTGAAGTTACGATCCAAGGACCAATAGGTGTAAATGTATCGAAGGATTTTCGCCATGGACGGTCTTCTTTTCCTCTCACTGTTATATCCATGAGAGCAAAGTACCCGAAAATATAGTCGGAAGCCTCAGAGGCAGGGACATCTTTCGCTTTTTTTCCGACCACGAATGCTAGTTCAGCTTCATGATCCGTTCGTCTATTTTTAAACGGAAGCTCAATCGTATCGCTCGGACCAATGATTGACGAAGGGGCTTTCAAGAAGAACCCCAGGTTTTCAATGGTGTATTCTGCATTATTGAATTGTTCATTCATCTCATCCTGATGTAAATAATAATTCACTGGAGCAGCGACGATTTTTCCTGGTTGAGGTACAGGCGGGTCCAACCTTACTTCACTCAGAGAATACGATTTCGAATAGGATAAAGACTCTTCGATTTTCGGTTTCAATTCATCGAAGTTTTCAATGATATGTAATAAGGATTCTTGTGGTTTTTCTGAATTCCAAGGTACAGACTCAACGATGTCATATATACGATCGTCTCTTACTATTCCAGGATTGAAATCATTAAACATTGCAATTTTCATTTTGTTAACACCATCCTTACTCATACAATGAGTTGATTAATTCATTTTATAAATATAAACTAACAAAAAAATAAATTATTGTCAATGTTCAGATAATTTATTTTATGATATATTCACTTCATGCAGTGAATTAGGAGATTTATTTTAAGGGGGACAAGCATGCGTAACGTAAATATGCAATCGATTCGTTCTGTGGATCGGTCGATTGATGTTCTACAATCATTTTCAATAGAGGAGCCTACACTGACGGTTGAGGAGATATCAGAGAAAACAAACATCCCTCATTCCACTGTCTATCGTATCCTTTATACCTTGGAAAGGCGGGGGTATGTGCGATTTTCGGAAAAAACATCTACATATAGGTTAGGTGTCCGATTGATGGAGTTCAGCTACCATTTATCTTCCGTAACGGATGTGACACAAGAAGCTGAAGAATATCTCATTGAGCTCCATTCAAAAACAAATCAAACAGTACTTATGGCTCTTGAGGATGGCGATCGAATCATATACGTCTATAAAAAAGAAAATTATGAAGGCTTGAAATTCTCTTCAGTAGTCGGACAAAGAAGGCCATATCTTTATGGAGTGCTGGGACCTGTCCTGTTGGCATACCTTCCTGATAAAAGAAGTGAACAGATCATCCGACATTCAGATGTCCATAATAGTTCTATTTCAATTTCCAACATATATGAACGTCTTAAGAAGATCAAAAAGGAAGGAATGTATATTGAGTCAAACGAAACGAACTTAGGGGTAACAGGTGTCGGTGTCCCTATCTTTGGGGCGAATAAACAAGTAGTTGCAGCAATTGGGGTCATTGGTCCTTTGTTTCAAATGGAAAATCAAATGGAATCTGTCAAAAAGTTAATCTTAGAAACCTCAACAAACATTTCTAAAAAGATGGGTTTACGATAATCTTTGAATAGAAGTAAAGATGGGGCTGACATTCTAATTTGTCAGCCCCATTTATTCAAATAATATTCAGTGATACCATACCCTCTGACAGTACGGTTCCATTTGTATTAGAGGACCGGCTTCTTAGGTGATCCTTGTATTTTTAGACCACCTTATCAGTATGATGAGGTGGTGAGGAATTATGCTTTCTTTTTTTGAGCAGGAATGTAGTGTATGAAATGCAGTTGATGATTACAAAAATCACGGAAAACTTGTAAATCTGCATAACCTATCCACATCGCAACAAATCCTAATAGTAGAGCACCGAATCCATCCAATCATAGCTTATTGCTGAAATAGTAAATATGAAAAGCCCGAGCAGAAGGATTTTTTTTCAGTCCAATACATTCAGTGCTTGCCCCGCAAATGGTCGGATGAGCAAAGCAGTGATAGTGAAAAGACCGATGACCAATCCAGCCTCAAATTTGTCACCGCCCATTTTGACAACATATACAGGTAACGTTGGAGTCAACATATGGTAGCTGAAGAACAAAAATAGGTTGGACAACGAAGTCAGAATGAAATCATTTGTCCATAGACTTGTTTCTCTAGGGTTATTTTCACTCATAGTGCATACCTTCGTTATCTGTGGCTAATCCTTCTGGTTGGAAATTTGCGCGATTTTGACATCAATGACAGCTGATTGACCTGAATTCACTGCATCAAGGCATCGTCTTAAAGTATCCTCCAGCTTCTCAGGGTCAGATACCGATACGGCCAGTGCGCCTCCGGCAGCCTCGGCAACCTTCGACAAGTCTGCAGGCTGATCGAAGTTGACCCAATAGCTATCGTTTTGTTGAGCGATTCCATCCGGGTATAGCTTCAAAAGGTTATTTTTAGTTGCGTTCCAACCCTGATTATTATAGATGACCGTCAAAAATGGAGCTTGATACCTCCTGGACATCCAATGTACGGATGATGGAACACTGAATAAATAAGAACCATCTCCTGTAAGACTAACAATCGTTTTTTCGGGCTTTGCCAGCTTGGCACCTAGGGCTGCACCACCGTTCCAACCAAGAGATGAGCCTCCATTGACAAATCTGGTGCCTGGTTTACTACGAGGTATATGTTTAGAAACCGACATCGAGTTGGTGATCGTTTCATCAAGGATTATGGTATCATCATCTATGGTATTCCTTAGACAGACAGAGAGCCACTCTGGTGTAATGACCTTATCATCCGGGCATTTTTCATTGTGTTTCCATTCATTACGCTGCTTTTCATGCATTTTTTCTATTCGTCCAAATCGCTCAGTGAGACGGCCCTCATCCAAGTCAACTCGTTCCATATACTCGTTCAGTTGTACCAGGGCTTCATGAGAGTCAGCTTGGTACAACGCTTCAGCAGGCGTATACGCGAGAGGTATGTCTTCCTTAAGCGGGTCAGTATCGACGTAAAATAATCTACAATCTTCCTCTGGTCTGCTCATCGATGGGATCCACGGCACATCGGAATCGATCACAAGAACAACGTCTGCATCTGCCAAAAGTTCTCCTGCCTGAAAGCCCATATGTAAAGGGTGGTCCGTAGGGAAGTTCATGTGACTTGCATTTGATTCAACAACTGGTACGGCAAGTTTTTCACATAATTGAACGAGTAAATCGACACTTTCATATCTTCTGCCGAGATAGGATGTAATGATTACAGGATTATCCGCGTTCGCTAAAGCAGAAGCGATCTGTTCTACACCGTCCGAAGATAGAGGTAGAGGTTTTGTAGGGTTCCATTTATCCGCCTTATTTTCAGATGGTGTCACTTCTTCTTCTAATACCTCTCTAGCTCCAGTTAAATAAACAGGTCCTTTCGGTTCACTGTTTGCAAGCTGCATAGCACGGTAGACTAATTGTTTTACATTTCTTCCTGTGCGGATGTCATACTCCCATTTTACATAGGATCTTACAATCCCTCGTTGATCATAGACATTTTGCAAGTAGTTTATATGAGAATTGCGGCTTCCCGGCAACTCTCCCTCCATAGTAGAAGGGGTTTCTCCTGAAAAAATGAAGACCGGTGCACGTGAGCGCGTGGCATTATGGAGACTTCCACCTAAATTTTGTGTGCCGACATCCGTATGGACAAATACCCCTTGAGCTTCTCCGCTTAAAAGGTAATGACCGATTGCGGCGCTTAAGGCAACATATTCATGCGGACAAATAATTACTTTAGGAAGCGGTTGATCTTGAGCCTTTGCTTTTGCTAATCCTTCTATCACACTTGGATGGTCGCTCCCCAGGTTGCTGAAAAGATAGGAGATTCCTGTCTCTTGAAGCGCTTCTAACATTGCATCCGCAGTTGTATAGCGTGTTAGTTTTTGATCCATTTCTTCCTCTCCTATTCTGTAGTTTTATGATAATTGATTCCGTGGGTTTCAGTGTATTCATCAAAAATCATCTCGGAATTTTCCCTGCCGATCCCACTTTGCTTCACACCACCGAACGGTATATATTTATACCCTAATGGTGTTTGGCCAGCACCATTGATGAAGGTCATACCTGATTCAACCTGTCTGGCAAGCTGTACAGCTCTATCAAAATCAGATGACCAAATAGAGGAGCCTAATCCATATTCACTATCATTGACCATTTGGATCACTTCTTCTTCTGTCCTATATGGAATTAAAGGAAGCACTGGACCGAATTGTTCACAGGTTACAATTTCATGATCAGGCTCGACATCCCGGACAACAGCAGGTTGAAGGTAGTACCCATCCTCCCAGCCTGCAGGATCAAGCTTTTCTCCTAACTCAACCATTTTTGCAGAACTGTTTCTGATTCTTTCTTTCAATTCTTTGATGTTTTCGTATTGTTGCCGATTGTTCAAAGGGCCCATTGTCGCGTTTTCATCCAGCTGGTGTCCGATTTTATAATTATTGACAAGTTCACACACTTTTTCAAAAGCATCCTCATACATCCTTTGTGGAATGTAGACTCTCTTTATTGCATAACAGAATTGGCCTGTTCGGCGGAATGCGCCGGTAACGATTTTCGGTAAGACGACATTTAGATTTGCATCATCCAGAATGACTGCTGGGTCGTTGCCTCCTAATTCGAAATGAATGCCCTTAAGTGAATCAGCTGCGGCTTTCATAACGTGTTTTGCAGTAGCCCCTCCACCTGTAAACGATATTTTCCGTACAAGTGGATGTGTCGTCAATGCAGCCCCGACCTCTCCATCTCCATGAATGACATTGACTACCCCAGATGGAAAATATTCGGCGACTTTTTTCAAAGCTACTGTAACTCCCATAGGGGCAAAAGGGGAGGGTTTGAAGACTAATGTATTACCCGTCACAACCGCAGGAGCCAGCTTTTGCATCGTCAATACCATAGGGGCATTCCATGGGACGATGGCTGCGATCACTCCCATCGGCTTCTTCTCAACACTGATCCAGCCGGTTTCGTCTTCCAGCACCCTCGGTTCGAAAGAATCACCTGCAAGATCTGCCAGATTCCTGATTGCTGTGATGGCCATGGAAAGTTCAGCTTTCGTGGCGTTCAATAGCATTCCGTTCTCCTTTGAAACTACCTCCGCTATTGATGACGCTTCTGACTCCAATCGGTCAGCAACTTTTAATAGAATGGAAATACGTTTGTCCAAAGGGGTCTTCCTCCATGATTGGAAGGCTTGATGGGCGGCTTTGACAGCCCTGTCAACATCTTGAACTGTACCTTTGGCAACATGCCCTACTACAACATCTAAACGTCCAGGATCCCGGACTTCCGTGTATTCATCGGTTTCAACATCCGTGTTATCAATGAACAAATTTATCCTCAAGCCAATACATCCTTCCCAGATATAATTTTATTGTGGCTTAACTATGTCATCATCAAACTCTTCTAGTAGTAGTTATACGACATTTTGGATCGGGATCGAGTCATCCTTTTTGTTACGATTTCGCCATTCAAAAAACAAAAAGAGTACTGAAACCAGTAATGAAAGGTTGTTGATGATCCAACTATATTCCCAAATGGAATAAGGAAGGAACAAACCAATTGCTAATGCAGTGACGATGACTCTTTTGATTGAACTTAACCGTTGGAACAAGAACCCTTCCAGTGCCATTGCCAGCAAGTAACATGCAAAAATAGTCGTCAGGATCGTCATCAGTGTTTCAGTCCATGGGACAATCGGTTCGGTTCGAATCAATAATTCTGGAGCATAAACGAACAGGAACGGTACCAAGTAGCCGATGATTCCCAGCCGAATCGCTTGTGAAGCGATTTTATTCGGATTTTCCTTTGCGATCGGTGCCGCTGTAAAGCATGCCATAGCTACAGGAGGAGTAAAGTTAGATACAATTGAAAAATAAAAGACGAATAAGTGGGCCGAAATCGGGTCAACACCCAGATCCACAATCGTTGGTGCTACCAATACTGACACCAATGCATAGGCTGCGACTGAAGGCATTCCCATTCCTAAAATGATTGAAACGATCGCACTTATCACTAGCAAGACGAATAAGCCATATTCAGCTAAGCTTGTCAACATAATTCCTAAGTTAAATCCAAGCCCCGTAATCCCAGTAATACCAACAACCAAACCTGCCGCAGCAAGGACAATTCCGATCTCCAGCATTACTTTTCCAGTATCAACAAGGATACGAGGGATCAGTTTGAATATTTTCTTCCGGACAAGTCTGTCCAACGATAAGAAAAAGACGGCAACAACAGAAGCATATAGACCGGAAATGGCTGGTGAAAACCCAACGAAGAAAAGGAAATAGATCAAAGAGCCCATAATGGGGATGATCATCCATCCTTTTTTCATCACTTCCTTGAATACCGGGAGATTTTCTTTCCTCAAACGTTTAACACCTTTTCTACCTGCGATAAAATCAACCTGGAAGAAAAGACAGATATAAAACATCAAGGCAGGTACAAGTGCCGCCAAAGCTATATCCGCATAAGGAACTCCAAGGGTTTCTGCAATGATGAATGCTGCAATACCCATGACAGGTGGCATGATTTGTCCACCAGTGGAGGATACGGACTCCACTGCTCCAGCCTCTGAAGAGCTATACCCATTTTTCTTCATCAAAGGAATCGTAACGTTACCTGTTAAAATTACATTAGCTACTGGTCCTCCTGTAATCGTTCCAACTAGACTAGAGCCTAGTATGGAGGCTTTCGCAGGTCCACCCCGATATCTGCCGAATGCAGAGATTGCTAAATTATTGAGGATTTCCGCTCCACCGAATAATAATAGGATTTGGCCGAAAAAGATGAAACTTAAGGCGATGGTTGCTGCAATATTTAACAAACTAAGCAGACTATTGGAATCTAGATACATATAATTAAACAACTGGTCAACAGGAGTGGCTGTCCCTCTGAAAATCCCAGGAAAATATGGAGCGAAGAACCCATATGCCAGGAAGACTAGGACTACGATAAGCAAGCCTTTCCCAAGCACCCTTCTAATTCCTTCTAGGATCAATAGGATCGCAATAACACTCATTGTGAGACGTTCGTTTGTTACAGTCCCCATGTTGATTACAATTTGGGGGTAGAAAATTAGTAAATATAATCCTGCACTTAAACCAAGAGCAGCCAATATCCAATCATACCATGGCACCCGATGTCTAGGTGATCTTTTGAAAGCTGGTACACTGATATAGATCGCGCTCAGGAATAATCCAAGGAATAAACCAATGTACTGTTCTGCGTAGAGACTGATACCGATTTTTTGGTGGATACCTAATATATACAATAGACCGACGACCGTGATCGTGCCTAAAATGATAGACCACAATACTTTGACAGGAAAACTCTTGAAATTACGATATTTTTGAAAGTCGATATCAGGATTCTGTGATTCTTCTAATAGATCTTTCCTTTTGTTGTCATCCACAATTAACAACTCCTTCACCTTGGGGTAACTACCAATTGTCGACCTTCGGAAAGGTCGACAATCAATAGTTTTTTCTATCTTTGAAGAATGCTTAACAGAAAGTCATTCATGTTTATTCTGCTTGCTTCAATAAATCTTGATGTACTTTTTCTACCTCATCATTCCAAAGGCCTTTATCCCTATAAAACTTGACAGCTCCTGGATGATACGGAAGTGTAGGGTCCGGATCAAAGAAGCTTTCAGGAGTCCAAGTTTTCAACCATGCATGGATAGGTGCTAAATCTTCATAATTTTCCCAAAGGGTTTCCATGATCTCATATACGGCATCTTCTGATAGGTGAGTGGAGGCGACCATTTGTGCCGGATATTTGACTCCAACTGCTTCTTCAGCAATGTAACCATTCGCCGGGATCTTTGTTAATTGGACTCCAGGCACTATGGATGTAATTTCATCGATGACATCTTGAGGAACTTCATCTATTTCATCCGGAGATACGTCATCAAGGAAGTTGAGTGATTTCAATCCGACTGAATTATGAGCTTCCTGCATGATCGGAGTTGTTGGAGTCAAAGCGAAAGCAGCGTCGACTCGATTGTCCTGTAGTGCTTCGATTCCTGCAGCTGTATTAGGAATCGGTACTTTTTTCACATCATCCCATGTCAAGTCATTAGCGTTCAGAGCAGCGGTCAAGATCATTTTCGCGATAGCTGATCCTGGATAGTCTGCTGACACCCTTTTACCTTTTAAATCTGCAATACTATTAATATCAGAGTCTTTGGGTACAGCTGCTCCAGTTACACTTAGGTAGTTACCGCGTACGAGCAAACGCATGTTTTTCACTGCCTTATATCCATTTTCTCCATTGAATGCCCATGCTAGGTCTGGACCTGAACCAACCCCCAATTGTATTTCACCTTTGTCTAACTGTGGTCCCCATGCACTGATCCCATTTGTGGGCTTAACAGATATCTTCAATGATGAATTGGTACTGATTACTTTAGCCAACCCGTTACCGATAGCATTGTAAGATACTCCTACTGGAGTAGTCCCTATACTGATTACACCTTCCTTAGATGAGTCGCCACCATCAGCACTTGACGTCCCTTCGGTTCCAGCTCCGCTGCATGCTGTGACGAAGATCATTATCATTATGATAGTCAATAAACTGAATGCTTTTTTCATATTTTTTATTACCCCCATTTATTATCGCTCCTTTATTGGTATTGTGATCGAATCTAAGCGCTTACAAAATACTCGTAGGAAATGAAGGAATCTTGACATGTATCAACTCCTTAGTCTGATAAATGGAAAAAAGAAAGAATCTAGACTATCGATTCGGGTAGCTTGCCGATTCCCTGATCTCTAATACTGGCAATCATAGAAGAACGTAACAGCCACTCTTTGGCTTTCGCTTTGTCATTAGCTTCTTTAGCTAACTCTTGCTGAAGCTGTATCCGCAACTCTTCATCTTGTTCACTCATTACTTTCGTGTTTCTTTCACTGATTTGCCGGATATAATCGATCGCTACTTTCCGTCTTGCAGCATTATAAGTCTCTAACTCTCTTTCTCTATCAGAATCTTCATTGATGATTCTGACTAAACGTATACTTAGATCAACAGCGTCATGAATCCCGTTGTTTAAGCCGAGTCCCCCCATCGGACTGTTAACATGAGCAGCATCTCCTAACAAAACAACTCTGTTTTTATAGAAAATATTTGCTACCCTCTGATGGACCCGGTAGATCATCCTTTCTACAATTGGGAAAATATCTTTTGTTTTTAATGCTCGTTGCAGGCTTTTTTGGATATTATCTTTATCAAGTGCTACTTCATCTGGTATATCTGGATTGATAGGGTATAAGAGCCTCCACGCCTCTGGAACCTTCAGTATGAATAAAAATTCTTCAGGATCTGAGATATAATTGACATAAGAGATATCCGGCAGGTATTCATTGAATGGCTTTGGTGTGCCGACAAGAAGGAACCTTTGTTCCAATGTATAACCATCAAAATCAAGCCCGAGCGATTTTCTGACTCTGCTCCGGGCACCATCTGCCCCCAGAACATAAGAGCAATTGTATTCATTTTGACCGTCAGGTGTATTGGTAACAATGGTTACCATCTCATCGTTGTACTGAATTTCTACTAATTCAGTATTAAATTGTATATCTACATACTTATTGTCTTTCAGACGTTTATGTAGTAATTCGACATATGTAGATTGAGGACATTGCAATCGGAATGGATACTTAGTTTCGTCCTTCAACAGATTGAAATCAAATTCTGCATAAAGCCCTTTTTTTCGGTCTCGATATTGGACTTTATCAGCAGTAATCCCCATCGAGATCAGGGCATCCGTTATCCCTGTTTCCTCCAGTAATTCTAACGTACCTGCATGAAAAGTAGATGCTCTCCACTCTTTGCTGGGACTATCATTTTTTTCAAGAACCCTTACAGGGATCTTATGATAAGACAAGATTTCCGCTGCAGTCAGGCCGACTGGTCCAGCTCCGATAATTGTTACAGGGTATGTAGCCACTTTAAAAAACCTCCTGTTAAGTAAGTTTATGCAAGTTGTAAGATAACCATAAACAACAAGTTAACACTAATAACTAATCGTTTATTTGGTTTAGAATAACATATAGAAAGTTTAATTGTCAAAATATTTTCAACAATGTAAATTTTTGCGATCACTTTTTGTAATGACAGTAACTAACTACAAAATCAGGCAGAGGGGCTAAATGAAGTAGATGAAAGGGGAGACAATCAGAAAATTTTATAAAAAAAGCTGCCAAAAATTTCGGCAGCAATGATTGAAAACGTTATTTATACTTCTGCTTGTTTTTCAGGATTTACCAATGCTCCATGTTTTGATAAGTGTTCTACTTAGCTGTTAATCATGATATCAACACCATTGATACTAGGATATCGATAACCATTAATCTGATAAGCTTATATCTTGTTGACCACTGTATGGTCAAGGCGATTAAAAAAATATGGAAAACTAGAATAAGGCGACCAATTCTGTTTTTTAAGGAGAAGAAATTAAGCCGATTTTGAGATTTATAAGCCGAATTCCAATTTTATAAGCCGAATCTCCATATTTATGCGCCGATCAATAATAAGGGCATGCTGTCGAAAAAAGAAAGCGCACTATAGTCGCTTTCCACCCGAAGTTTGTTCCTTGATGGCTATGGTTTTTGCCTCATTTCCGCGCATTCTTATACAAATTAGCCATTCTTCTACTTTTTTTGGTTTAAAAACTCCGAATTTTTATAATATTTTGATATAATTGAAAACAATAATTTTGGGCTTTTTAAATGTGGGACAAAATCCGGAACCTATTCGAAGGAGTGAGATTGGAATGGATGGAAAAAACAGCATGAAGAGGGTGCTTTCCCAGTTTGATGTTCTTGTGCTTGCAATCGGTGCGATGCTTGGATGGGGCTGGGTAGTTCTATCAGGGACTTGGATCACATCAGCAGGATCGATTGGCGCAGTACTTGCTTTCGCTATCGGCGGCCTGTTGGTCATTTTTGTCGGACTCACCTATTCAGAATTAGCATCTGCCATGCCGGAAGTCGGTGGAGAGCATGCTTATGTGTACAGGGCGTTGGGTAAGAAAGCGTCGTTTATTGCCTCCTGGGCTATCACATTAGGCTATGTCTCTGTCGTCACATTCGAAGCTGTAGCTCTCCCGACGGTTGTGGATTACATTCTGCCAGATTACCAGGCTGTCTATTTATGGACGATTGCGGGCTGGGATGTCTACTTGACATGGGTGCTGATCGGAATGGGCGGATCGATCTTCATCACACTCATCAACTATTTCGGTGTAAAACCGGCTGTTCTTGTGCAAATGGTCCTGACAATCCTTATCGTTTTGATTGGTGTCATGTTGATTTTCGGTTCAGCAGTCGGCGGTAGTTCCGCAAACCTGGATCCATATTTTCTTGGAGGAGCAGGTGGCGTCATGACTGTCCTCATCATGGTTCCTTTTTTATTTGTCGGATTCGATGTCATTCCTCAAGTTGCTGAGGAAGTGAACCTTCCATTCAAGCAGATCGGAAAAGTACTCATCTTTTCAGTTGTATGTGCAGTCGTATTTTACATGCTGATCGCCTTAGGTGTTGGATTGGCGCTTGACAAAACAGCACTAGCGAACACTGAGCTTGCAACAGCCGATGCGATGGCTGCGGCTTTCGGTTCGCAAACTTTCGGAAACATTCTCATTTTAGGTGGAGTAGCGGGGATCATTACAAGCTGGAATGCCTTTATTATCGGTGGAAGCCGTGTGGTATTTGCGATGGCGAAATCCGGAATGCTGCCAAAATGGTTCGGCTACTTACATCCGAAATACAAGACACCATCCAATGCAATTGTTGCAATCGGAGGACTAGCTGTTCTCGCTCCTTTACTTGGTCGGCCTGCGCTTGTTTGGATCGTCGATGCAGGCGGGCTTGGCATCGTGATCGCCTACTTCATGGTTGCACTGGCATTCCTTGTTTTACGTAAAAAAGAACCAACAATGGCAAGACCATTCAGAGCAGGAAATGGGGCCGCTGTTGGATGGATTGCGCTCGTGTTAAGTATCGGGTTCATCAGTCTTTACATGCCGGGAATGCCAGCAGCTCTCGTATGGCCTTCCGAATGGATCATGGTAGCTGTATGGTTCTTGATCGGTGCCTATTACTTCTATCAAATGAACAAAGGGACATACGCGGTAAAAGCACAGCCGGATGAGAAGATGGAAGTGAAGATGTAGAAGCTTATACAACCAATGCAGCGCGCCTTTTAATTGACGGTGCGCTGTTTTTGGTAATATTTTCAAAAAGGTAATGGCAGGTGTAAATAGAAATCTAAGTTTATCAGTAACAAAGTGGGTGGGAGAGTAATGGCTTCTAACTTGTTTAATAACAATAAAAAAGTCTCTAAACTCTTTTCAATTAATAAGATTCTTACAAAATCGCTGGATATAAATACCATACTAAGAACATTAGTGGAAGCTGCTAAGGAATTAATTGAAGTATCGGATACGATTATACTTTATTTATATGAGCCAGATGAAAATGTTTTAAAAGTGGCAGAAGGTGTTGGAATTGATATTAAAGTGATGAAGAATATATCTTTTTCACCAGGAGAATCTCTGACTGGGATGACCTTTACATCACGCCAATCCCATTTGTTTGCGTACAAAGACGAGATTGAAGAACACATGACCTCTATGACGGAAAATAATTATCATTATTATTATAAAGGTGTATATGAACGGAAGATAAAAAGTGCATTTTGTGTTCCACTCATTCACCAAGATCAATGTCTTGGTGTCCTAGTAGTGGACAATTTTGAAAATGATGGAGTTTTCACGGAAGAGGATATGGAAGTGATTAAAGTTATCGCTGACCAGAGTGCTATTGCCATTGTTAATTCTAATTTATTTCAGGATATAAAAAGTAAGAATGAACAACTTGAACATTCATTGGATATACATGAAAAGTTCACTAAGGTTATTTTAGATGGGGGAGGAATTGAAACGATTTTGTCTTTATTGTCACGTATTATTTCAACAAAGGTAACATACGTTGAACAAAAAAGTATTGATGACGATTCAAATTTATATTCAATTGTTCATGGAAAAGAAGTGTTAGGATACTTCCTATTAGATAAAAAGCTCTCGTCATTATCATCAATTAATCTAGTAGCAGTTGAACATGCTGCAACAGCCCTAACTTTGGAATTAGTAAGACAAAACGCACAGTACGAAAAAGAATTGCATTTCCGAGAGGAACTATTTCAACAATTGATGGATGGAACTCCTGTTTCGGAAGTAAAACGTTTTACAAACGCTTTACAGTATAATTCCCAAGGTGAATTTGTTTGCATGATATTGGAAGGGAAGCATGATCTACTTTGGAAACCAAGTGTAACTCTTGAAAAGGAACGGTTTATAAGATTAGTAGAAAAAATCTGCTACAATGTCTGCAAATCCAATTTCGTTTTTACAAAGGCTTTCCAGACAATCCTTATCATTCCGGTTGATATAAAAGAAAATGTAGAAAAAATAGTGAATAAGATTGAAGAGATATGTTCGGAAACAAAAGAAATAGTATATGGAATAGGGCGTGAGGTCCCGATCCAATATATTCAAGATTCTTACCGTGAAGCTTTGGATGCTGTGCGTTATGGAAAGATCAACCAAAATGAAAAGTTCATCGATTACTCTAAACTGGGAATCGAACGGCTATTGCAAAAGATTGATGAGACAACATTGGAATACTATGTATCTGATAAACTTGGACCTTTGCTTTCAATGGAACAGGAATATGTTGATACGCTTGGAAAGCTTATTGAAACTAATAAAAATCATAAACTGACAGCGGAACAATTGTATATCCATCCGAACACGTTATACCGAAGAATCAAAAAAATTGAACGGACTATGAATATTTCACTTGATCAGGAAAATGATTGGATTAATGTAGTCATTGCATATCAAATCCATGTGGCGAGACACACTGTATGATTGAATATTGTGTGGCTTGCCACATTTATTTTTATTTTTCAGAATATTATAATTATCAATATAAAAGTTTCTAGAAAGGAGGAGCAAGAACTTTACTAAAAGCTATCGATTTTTATATTCGATAATACAACAATCAGGAGGTTCATAATGGTAACCACTTATAATAACTATTTAAATGGGGAATGGAAACCTTCAGAATCCGGGGAGACCTATCCAAGTCTTAATCCTGCTAACACAGATGAGGTATTGGGATACTTTCAAAAATCCACTGTTGGTGATGTGAAGAACGCAATCGACGCTGCCAGGCAAGCATTTCCGACGTGGTCAATGTTACAAGCACCAGAACGGGGAGAAGTTGTATTCCAATTAATCACTCACCTTGAGAATGGAAAGGAAGAATTAGCTGAGCTGATCACAAAGGAAGTTGGAAAATCATTACGAGAAGCGAAAGGGGAAGTTGCCAAAACTATTCAAGCAATGAAGCAATTTAGTGGGGAAGCAACAAGGTTGAAAGGAGAAACTGTTCCTTCCTATGATTCGAATATTTTTGGATACACAGTTCGGGAGCCTTTAGGTGTAGTTGGTGTAATCGCCCCTTATAATTTCCCATTAGGAATTGGACTCTGGAAGATCATACCGGCCATTGTTGCAGGAAATACGGTAGTTTTCAAACCTGCAAGTAACACTTCTCTGATTAGTGTTAAAGTGTTGGAGTTGCTTGAAAGTTCTGGAGTGCCCAAAGGTGTCGTAAATATGGTTACTGGTCCGGGATCTGTGATCGGTAAAGAATTTGGAACAAATCCTGACATAAAGGCGGTTTCTTTTACTGGTTCGACTGATGTAGGGGTTCAGCTAGGAAACCTCGTTACAGCAAGAGGAGGACGAATGCAGGCAGAAATGGGTGGTAAAAACCCTGCCATCATTCTAGAGGATGCAGATATTGATAAGGCAGTTGACAGTATTGTAGTAAGCGGATTTCTGGATAATGGTCAACGGTGTACAGGGACAAGCCGAGTAATTGTTCCAAAGTCGATTGCAAATCTAGTGAAAGAAAAACTCGTAGAACGTGCTAAGAAATTCGTTATCGGAGATGGTTTTCAACGTGGCGTGGATAATGGTCCGGTAATTGATAAATCTCAATTAAATCTCTATTTGGATTCCTGTCAGAAGGCGATCAAAGAAGGGGCTATATTAGAATTCGGAGGTAAGCGGCTCACAGAAGGATACAAAGCAAAAGGTTATTTTGTATCGCCAACCGTATTCAGCAACGTTACATCAGACATGTCAATTGCACAGGAAGAAATATTCGCACCTGTCATTGGAATCATTGAGGTGGAATCGTATGAGGAAGCCATTGAAATTGCAAATAATATAGAGTTCGGTTTATCCTCAACCATTTACACGAATGATCTGAAGAAAGCATTTCACTTTGTTAGGAATATCCAATCAGGTGTCACACATGTAAACCTTCCATCAACTTATTTTGAAAACCAGTATCCTTTTGGCGGGAAGAAAACATCAAGTATTGGCCCCCGTGAACAAGGAAGTACATCACTTGAATTTTGGACTGATATAAAAACGGTTTATATGAATCCATAAAAATAAAGGGGTTGGGTGATATGAATGTTGTGGGCGTAATTGGATGTGGTGCGATGGGACGAGGGATGATTAAGAATTTAATCTTGGATGGTCATCAAGTACTTGTCTTCGATGTAAATCCTGAAGCAGTTGCTTCAGTTGAGAAGCTTGGTGCGATTCCAATGTCTTCTGTACAGGCTGTCGCCGAGGAATCTACCTATCTCTTGTTGTCTCTCCCAACGACGATATTAGTAGAAGATGCGATTATTGGTGAAGAAGGGGCTCTTAAGGTCATGAAAGAAGGGTCCTTTATTCTGGACATGAGCACAACGGATGTAAATAGTACAAGAAAAATCCATGAAAGAGCTTATCAAAAAGGTGTTTCCTTTTTTGATTGTCCCGTAAGTGGTGGACCAGAAGGAGCTGAAAATGGGATTTTGACAGTTATGGTCGGCGGTGACCAAGGGGAGTTTCATCAGGTTGAACCAGTTTTACAAGCTATTGGGAAAGAAGTTAAATATATTGGAAAAATTGGATCGGGTCAAGTTGTTAAATTATGTCATAACATTGTCGTTTCAGGACTCATTGTTTTGTTGAGTGAAGCTTTCTTAACAGGTGTCAAAGCAGGTGTACCAGCTAGTAAAATAGCAGAAGTGATGCAGGAAGGATCAGCTCAAAATCGGGTTCTATCCGTTTTTGGTCCTAATTTAATCGATGGAACTCATGAAAACGTCAAGTTTCTGCTAAGCCATATGTTGAAAGATATTCATTTGTATATGGAACTTGCATCCGATGGGCAGATACCTACCTTTTTAGGTTCTACGATTAACCAGTTGTATGAAATAGCCGATCATAAAGGAAAAGGACAACTGGATTCTTCTGCTGTTAGTCAAGTTTTAGAAGAATTATCGAACCTGGAATCGCATTGAAATCTGTTGAAAATTAGGGGGAGAGCTTTATGACTGATGTACAAAAAAACATTTGGAAAGATTGGCGCCTTCATGCCATCGTTTTTGTCATTGTTTTGTTGACTGAATGGATTGGAATTCACCAATTTTCTGTTGGACCAGGAGTCATTTTATTATTGCCGATGCTGTATGCCATTCTTATAGGATTAGCTTTGTATTTCACTCCCATTATTAAAGAAAAACAATCAAAAAATGCAGAACCATTGATTGTTCTCGGGGTAACTTTGTTGATTGCGAAGATCGGGGTTATCATTGGTCCGTCACTCCCTCAAATTATAGAAGCAGGACCTGCTCTACTGCTTCAAGAGTTCGGGAATTTAGGGACGATCATTTTGGCTCTTCCTCTCGCTGTTGCCCTCGGGATTAAAAGGGAAAGCATTGGGATGACACATTCGGTTGCACGTGAACCAAACGTTGGACTGATCATGGATAAATTCGGATTCAATTCACCAGAAGGTCGAGGCGTAATGGCTATATATATCTTTGGGACAGTGTTTGGTGCTGTGTTCATGGGGCTCATATCAGGCTTTTTAGCAACTTTGACTCCCTTGCATCCGTATTCTTTCGCCATGGCTTCAGGAATCGGAAGTGGAAGTATGATGGCAGCAGCAAGCGGGTCACTCGTTGCAGCATTTCCTGAAATGGAAAACAATATATTAGCATTTGCTGGTGCAAGTAATTTGTTATCTTTATCAACCGGTTTATATATGAGTATCTTCATTGGTCTCCCATTAACGGAGAAATTTTATGAAGTCTTAAATAAACGAAAAAATAAAAAGATAGATCCGAATACAAAGATGGGGGCGTAATTATGCTGAAAAACATTCAAGAATGGACGTTATTGTTGATTATCTTTGGTATCGTAGCACTCCTCGGAAATTGGATTGGATTTGATGTTTTGCCGGTAGGTGCTATCCCGGGGATGGTAGTTCTGATTCTAATATGTCTTGCTGGTTTGATCATCCAAAAACTATTACCTGTCAATATACCGAGTGTTGCTTATATCGCTCTTATCGGTGTTCTTCTATCAATGCCGTGGATGCCTGGCTCGGAAAAAATAGTACAATGGACAAATGAAGTTAATCTTCTGGCATTAGCCACACCCATATTAGCATATGCAGGTATCGCAATAGGCAGATCCTGGACAGATTTTGTGAAACTAGGTTGGAGAAGCATCGTTGTTGCATGTTTTGTCCTTTTTGGAACGTTCATTGGTTCAGCTATCATTGCAGAAGTAATCCTTAGAATACAGGGCATAATTTAAAAAAGAGGGGATATCGTCCCGTTCATCTACAGAAGAAACTCATCTGAAATGTTTTCCATTGAAATATATTAAGCCAATTTCAAAATAAATAGAACAAAGGAAAGTATATGACAAAAGCCCCGCTTGTTTTTCAACAAACGGGGTTTTCTATTAAAACCTCAACGTTTTTTTTAATCTCGCAAGCTTACGGTTTGCTTTGTCTAGAGCTTTCTTTGAACCAAAGAAAAAATTGAACATGTTTTTTCCCTCCTGCAAATGAATATGAAGTTTTCTTACTTATATGATAGGCGGGTGCATTAATACTGTCAATAAAATTGTATACCAAATACCAAATTAAACTTATTTGATAGCGGGATATCGGTCTATTAAATACATTTTGGTATACCAAAATGTATCGCTCTAATTAGGTATATATCTGTAAGACCTTTATATATCAAGGTTTAAAGGGATAAAAGCTACATATCTCCATATATTCTTTTTGTTATCAACTCTGAGAAAATAGTATTGATTTTGCTAAAAATGTATACCATTTGATAGATTTTACTTATCCAATAGTATAAAATGATAGGTACTTCAGGAATCAGGTGATGGTATGCTTAAATTTTTATATGCAATTGCAATCTTCTTATATATTCTATCAGAAGTTTTTCCAAAGGTTGATGTGACATTTCTGATTTCTTCAGTCAGCTTATTGATTGTGGTGATGACTCTTTTCATCGTCCCTCGATTTGTAAAAATACTTGGTGGGATCTTCCTCACAACTGGTTTGTTCATGTTGATAAAGAGTGGGGCAGGATGGAAAGATGTACTGTTATCATTCGGTACGATGTTGAATTTGCTTACTTTGTTCGCTATGGTTCCGATCCTGGCATTGCCTATCAAACTGGGAAACTATGCGAAGGGGATCCAGAAATTCATTAAGAGGAATGTCAAAACATCAGGACAACTGTACTCGATGACTTCAGGGATTTCCTATTTTTTTAGCATATTCATGAATCTCGCTACATTGCCAATGACCTATTATTCGATGCGGCCGGCAGCCAACATGTATCCTTTGCAAAATAAGGAACGATTCATGAGCCGGGCCATCACACACGGATTTGCGATGCCCCTCATGTGGGCACCAGTGACACCGATTGTAGGAATTGTCGTTGAAATGACGGGGGTGAGCTGGGCATCGATGCTTCCTTATGTATTACCTTTAAGCGTGATAGGACTTCTTCTGGATTGGTATATGGGAAGAGTCACTGCAAGGAAGAAGAAGCATTTAAAGGCTGAATTTGGAGTGAATGAAACCGCAGCCTCTATTGAAATAGAAGGGGAAGATCATCGTAATTCCGGTAAAATCTCAAATATTTTCATTGCGATCATTATCTTCAACTTGCTGATATCCGTTTTGGAGCAGACATTGACCTTTTCATTCATCATACTCGTTTCGTTATTGGTGATTCCGTTTGCTATGGGGTGGTCCATACTTTTAAAGAAAACGAAGGAATTCAAAAGTGGATTGAGGGAGCATTTCCAAACACACCTGATTAAAATGAAAGAACAATTTTTCATTTTTCTCGCTGCAGGATTCTTTATTTCAGCTATCCAGTTTTCTGATACGAATATATTGCTGAATACTGGTATCGGTGCAGTCAAAGATATGATTGGAATTGAGGTATTCATCATTCTATTGCCTTTCATACCGTTGGCTCTTGCGTTTACCGGACTGCATCCCGCAGTTGGTTTAGCGCTTCTTGCAGAAGCACTCGATCCGCAAAACATAGGAGTCTCACCGTACATTCTGACGGTTTCTATGCTGGCAGGAGCAGTTTCAGCATTTCTAATGGGACCTTACAACGCTACGATAGGGTTGATGTCCAGCATCGTCAATACGAATTCCTTCAAAGTATCCAACTGGAACATCTCGTTCACCGCACTATTTTTATGCTGCAGTATGGTGTATCTCATCCTCTTGGAGTTCATCGTATAGTGAGGAGGTTCCCTTTTTTATAGGTAAGCCCCTCATTTTTTTCATACACGACTAAAAACCTTACCTAAACGGCAAGGTTTTTTATATGGGCTTAATTATCAGTCAACTTGGGCAGTTTCTGACTTCACAAGCCTGGAGTATTTGGAATCATCGCTGTTGCCAGAAGCTTTTACGATTTCGTATAATTCCTCTCTTGCATCCTCGATGTTTTCAAAGGTCTCAAAAAACTTCACCCTGATATGATTGACATATTCTTTACCTTCATAGTTTTCATATAATTGGATCTTGGCGTTGTCATCAAGAACTTTAGCGATCGTGTAGGTTGATTTCAGCTTATCAAAAAAATAAAACTTGTAAGACTCCACAGGTTCCAGCCCATCATTCTCCAAAATCGTTTGAAATGTATCTTTGTTGGTCAAAACAATATACTTCTTCATCACAACATTCCTCCTCAGTTTTCTTTTAACTCTCTACTTTACTTGATCGATACGCCATCCACTAAACAATTATAGTATTTTGTATACCAAACTCATTTATCTATTAGTCTATAACAAGAGTCGATGGAGTTCAATAATATTTTCAGAATTTTTTATTAATTTTATTTTAAAAACGAATAACCTAGTTATATCAAGGTTTTAACTGAAATAGGGATTAAGAAATGTGGGGGATAGGGTTTACATGATGTGTTAAATACAGGTATACTTATTTTAAAATTCAAAAAATTTCGATAAAATTTTACTGTGAAGGGGTGTTTTGGTATGCCAAAGGTGACATTACATATCGACGGTGAAGTGGTGCAACAAGATGTTAAAGACCATGCAAATCTAGTTGTTCTTGCTGGGATCAAGCAATTCCCCAAACTGAAGTACGGATGCGGGATGGGAAAATGTACGAAATGCACTTGCAGGGTAATAGAAGGTGCAGATCAATTGGATCCCCCGAATTGGAAGGAACAGAAAATGTTGGGTGAAAATTTGGACGAGGGTTACAGGCTTACATGCCAGTTGACTGTAAAGGACGATCTAGAGATCACACAAGAGGATATCAAGCTTAAGAAGAAAAAGAAGCTGATTCAGGAAAGCACAACGGGTTGATTTAATTTTTATCTTAAAAGGTATACAAAATTCCATTAAATGGGAAGTGATATCGTTTTGAAAGCTTATAAGTTAACAGAAATGACTTGGGAAGAGGTCAGTGAGGCTCTTGAAACAGTAAAAATGGCAATAATCCCCATTGGGGCTCATGAACAGCACGGACCGCATATGGTAGAAAGCTGTGATGCGGTGCTTGCAACTGAGATGGCGAATCGTCTGGCTGAAAAGATGTTTCCGTATGTAATGGTGACTCCGACGGTCAACATGGGGGTTTCCCCGCATCATCTTAACTTCCCAGGGACAATTTCACTCAATCCAGATACGCTTATCGCTATTTTACGTGATATGGTTCGATCTTTGAAGCGGCATGGTGTAGAAAAATTCCTTTTTTTGAATGCACATGGTGGAAATCAATCGACGCTGAGTGTAGCCAGTACGACCCTCGGAACAGAAGAAAATGTCGAAATCTACTTCGCCAAAACGACTGCATCAGCAAAACAAGCAATCTCTGATAATGTAAAATCCCCTATTTTCGGTCATAGCTGCGAACGGGAAGTTTCAGAAGCCCTCTACCTGGCTCCCCAGCTTATCCGGACTGAAAAACTGAATAAAGGAGACCTCAACGAAGGGGGGAGATACAAACAATTAAGACCTGGCAAGCCGATCCAAGGGTTTTATTTCTATGAAGATATGACTCGAAATGGATGCATTGGTGATGCCACAAAAGCATCCAGGGATATAGGTGAACAAATCGTAGAGGAAGCACTGGAAAACCTATCGGCTGCATTAAGGGAGCTGTTGGAGCTCAAGCCAGAGTCAGTTCATTGAAAGCCTTTAAGTTTTAAAGAATCTAAAGGGGTGAAGGAATTTTGGAGTTGTCTGCTGCTCATTGGTTGTACGCTATTGTCACGTTGCTTGTCATCCTTACTATGCTGTTCCGCCGGGGAGTTGTTCTGCCGACGATTGTTGGGACCTTTTTAGTAGCATGGATTTATAAGGGATCGTTCGTGGGCGGCTTTCAGGCAGTATTTAATGCCAACTTGGTTGCTGCGCAAGAGTTATTCAGTATTTTCCTGATCATTACGCTTATGGTCGCCTTGCTGAATTCATTGAAAGATATCGGTGCGGATGAAAAAATGATCGCTCCGATTCAAAAGGTGATGGTCAATGGACACATTGCATTCTTCGTCTTGATCGGGGTAACATATGTGATTTCCTTATTTTTCTGGCCGACACCTGCTGTACCGCTGATCTGTACGTTACTGGTTCCCGCAGCGATCCGTGCAGGACTTCCAGCGATGGGAGCTGCTGTCACTGTAGCGATTGCCGGTCAAGGTATGGCGTTGTCATCCGATTACATCATGCAGATCGCTCCTATGCTGAGTGCGAGTGCGGCTGGAATCAGTACAGCCCAGGTTGCTGATAAAGCGATAATCCTCTCACTCGTCACAGGAGGGGTGGCTGTCCCGTTGGCTTATCTTAGTGTACGCAAATCAATTGCAAAACCGAATAGTGAAGAGTCCGAATCTTCACTTGAAGCTCTCAAGGCATTAACAACAACACCTCAAGTGGAAGCTGAAATGTCAGCTACGACAGAAGATGAGATTTATGAAAATAGACGTGAATTATGGGGGAAGCTTTTTGCGGTCCTCGTTCCGCTCTCTTTGCTAGGTGTCATGGTTTTCATGTTTTCGACGAAAATAGGTGATGCCAAAGCTGGAGGATTTGAAGGCGGTGATGGTGCAGCCTTCATCGGTGGAGTGGCCGCGGTTCTACTCATTCTTGCCTCTGTTGCATTTCGTCGCATCCAAGCCCTTGATAAAATCAGTGATCACATTACGGATGGGTTTGTTTTCGCCTTCAGGGCAATGGGGCCAGTCATCCCGATTGCAGGATTTTTCTTCATGGGTAGCTCGGATTTTACAGGATCGATCCTCTCTTTAGGGGAAGATGCGACTAAGCCAGCCTTTCTCTTTGATCTTGTCCAATCCGCACAATCAGCGATCCCTGAAAACACCTTTTTCTCTGCGTTCGGAATCTTGATTGTCGGAATCATAACAGGTCTTGATGGTTCTGGATTCTCCGGATTGCCGCTCGTCGGTGCACTATCGGGTGCGATGGAAAGCACAACTGGTTTGGATCCAAGCACTTTAGCTGCTATCGGGCAAATGGGCTCGATCTGGACTGGCGGCGGAACATTGATCGCCTGGTCTTCGCTCGTTGCTGTTGCCGGTTTTTGCGGGGTCTCTGTACTGGAATTAGCCAGGAAAAACTTCATTCCGGTCATTGCAGGGTTGTTTGTCGCCACGCTATGCGCCGTCCTATTCATGTGATAATCGACCTAAAAGAACAAAAATATAAAAAATTCTGAAAATACCGTTTACAAATAAAAAAAGATAAGGTACCATTTAATCAATGGTATACCAAATGGATCCATCATAATCTATCACTCGAAACTATATTTCTAACTTATCCAGTTGTTGTCAAGGGTTCATGAAGTATAGTTATATTATTTACGTTAGTTGGTATACAAAATACTGTACACTAAATTAAAGTGTATGACCTTCAAGGAGGAGAATGGAAATGGCAAAACTATTGTCAAAAGATGAGTTTCGTAAAGAATTAGAAGAGGCGATCAAAGGAAACCATAGTCAGAAAGCTCCTTTCACTGTTGCGTGGGCTGAAGGAAAACTTGAAAGACACCATTTTGCGAGATGGGCTGAAAACCATTACCATTACGTAGGCCCTTTTGCTAACTACCTTTCTTACATTTACCATAACACTCCGGATCTACCTGAATATGAAGATGCGAAAGACTTTACACTTCAAAACATGTATGAAGAAGAAATTGCGGCAGACCGTCATACAGACTTGCTGATCCGTTTTGCAGAATCTTGCGGTACAACAAGAGATCGTGTCCAGGACCCTAAGAACATGGCGCCTACGACTCTAGGTTTGCAAAGCTGGTGCTATTCGGTGGCGGCTAGAGAAAACTTCGTCGTTGCCACAGCGGCGTTAGTTGTTGGATTGGAATCTCAAGTCCCGGATATTTACCGTAAACAAACACCGATCCTCCGTGAGAAATATGGTTTCGATGATGAAGAAATCGAATTCTTCGACTTACACATCGTATCGGATGAAATCCATGGAGAGCGCGGATATAAAATCGTCCTCGAACATGCGGATACACCTGAGTTACAGCAGAAGTGTCTGGAGATCGTCCGAGTTGGTGCTAAGATGCGCCGCATGTACATGGACGGCCTCTGGAGAGAATACCTCGAACAAGATCTGGGTGCTCTTGTCGAAGCTTAAAATACTTAAAAACTAGCAAAATATAATACTTTGGCAGTTTCCTGAAGAGGGGAGCTGCCACTTTAATTCATAGGATTACTAGAAAGGATGAGTAATGTGCTGATAGCTAAAGCGGAACGATATAAAAACTTGATTGCTGGAGAATGGACGTCTGCAACGAGTGAGAAGACCTTCCAAAGTACCAATCCTGCAAATAAAGAAGAGGTAGTAGGGGAATTCCAGGCCTCTACAGAGGAAGATGTAAATAAAGCGATCCAATCTGCAGCCGACGCGTTTCCAGAGTGGGCAAACACTGCTCCCTCGAAAAAAGCGGCAATTTTAAATAAAGCGGCAGACCTATTGGAAGAACAAGTTGAAAAGCTTGCTGATGAACTGACTTGGGAAGAAGGGAAACCGCTCGGGGCATCCCGAAAAGAAGTGCTCAGATCAGCCCAAACATTGCGCTATTATGCGGTTGAGGGGCAGAGCTTCACGGGTGAAACGTTCCCGCAAGATGACCCGAATATGAAAGTTTCGACTGAATTGGAGCCACTTGGCGTCGTGACAGTGATCACACCATGGAACTTTCCGATTTCGATTCCAGCACGGAAAATCGCCCCGGCTTTGATTACAGGGAATACGGTGGTGTTTAAGCCGTCTTCGGAGACACCTTTGATCGCTTACCGTCTTGTCGAAGCTCTTCACAAGGCAGGCTTACCGGATGGAGTCCTCAATTTTATAACCGGAAGCTCAAAGGATATCGGGGACAGTCTAGTGGCCCATCCAGAGGTCAAAGCAGTCACGTTCACTGGCTCTACGGGAGCTGGAGAACACATTCACCGCAATGTCTCGCTTGAAACCCGTACGCAAATGGAACTTGGCGGAAAAAACCCGATCATTGTCATGGATGACGCAGATGTTGAACTGGCGGCACAGTTGACGGTAAATGGCGGCTATTCATTGACTGGCCAAGCATGCACAGGGACAAGCCGTGTCATCGTCATGAAGGAAGTGAAAGAAAAGTACTTGGACGCCCTGGTTGAAAAAACCGAGGCATTGAAAATCGGCAATGGGTTTGAACAAGGGGTTACGATTTGCCCGCTTGCGAGTGAAAAACAATTGAAAAATGTCTTGAAATATATCGGAATCGGAAAAGAAGAAGGCGCAAAGCTTGTTTATGGTGGTGAACATCTGACCGACGGTGACCTTGCAAAAGGGTTTTACGTACAACCGACCATATTTACAGATGTGACACCTGAAATGACGATCGCACAGGAAGAAATCTTTGGACCGGTCATTTCCGTCATTGAAGTTGAAAATTATGAGGAAGCGATATCGGTTGCAAATGACGTGAAATACGGACTTGCAGCCTCAATCGTCACAAACAACTTGAAAACGGCCCAGCGATTCACAAAGGAAATCAAAGCAGGAACTGTAAAAGTGAATCGTACGACGACCGGTAACTTGATCAATGCGCCATTTGGCGGCCTGAAAAAATCAAGTACATCCACTTTCAGGGAGTCAGGAAGAGCAGGACTGGAGTTTTTCACACAGATCAAAACCGTGTATGTCGGCTATTAATTAGGAGGAAACAGACCATGAAAACAATGTTGAAACTCGAATTGGAAGAAGCGAAGTTGATCATAGAAGAAGCAAAGAATAAATCAGAAGAAATCAACGTCCTGGAAACGATCGCCGTCGTCGATGACGGTGGGAACTTGATTGCCCTCGAGCGAATGAACGGCGCACGTATTACGGGACCAGAGATTGCGATTGCGAAAGCTTTCACAGCAGCAGGGCATAAACGATCCACCCATCTATTCAATAAAGAACCCAATGGGCCGGTACTGCCAGGAAATGAAGCATTTGGCATCCAACAGATGCTACCGGGTAAATTCGCTGTATTCGTCGGTGGGTTTCCGATCGTGGTTGATGGAGAAGTGATCGGCGGAATCGGTGTAAGCGGCGGGAATGGTGAACAGGATACGGCTGTCGGAACGGCTGCACTCAGAGCATTACAGGAGCATCTGAAGTCTGCAGGACATGAAGTTGTGACGGAAGCAGATATTAAGAAATAATCGCGGTGTTAAAGAAAGAAGGAGATTGAATTGAAACCATTCTTGGACCTTACGATCGGTTTCGCAAGGACCGGTGTGACTGGTTATGGGGGCGGCCCTTCGACGATTCCACTGATCGAATATGAAACAGTGAAGAAATATAAATGGATGACAGAAGATGAATTCGGGCAGACTTTAGCCCTTGCGAATACACTTCCGGGGCCGATCGCTACGAAAATGGCAGCCTATATCGGCTATAAGGTCAAAGGAAGCTTAGGGGCAGTGATTGCGATTCTTGCACATATTTTACCGTCGCTGATCGGAATGATCGGCATGCTTGGTATTTTATACAAATATCGAAGTTCCCCATTCGTAAGTGGGATGGTGGCAGGCGTTACCCCGATCATCGGGATCATGCTGCTCGAAATGGCGTATAAATTTGCGGACAAAGCTCGTAAAGGTCTAGGGTTTCCGATCATGCTCGCATTGTCTGGTATATCGCTTGTCGTCCTCCAATTATTGAACGTCCATCCTGGAGTCATGATCGGGGCCTGTTTGGTGGGGGCTTTCACTGTTGCCACCTACAGGAATAGACTGAAGGCTTCTTCTGACTCTGAGGAAATCCCTGTCGAGCGAAAGGAAGAGAGCGTATGATCTATTGGGATATTTTCTGGGCATTCTTCATTTCCAATTTGCTCGGTTATGGGGGAGGACCTTCTACAATACCCCTGGTTCAAAATGAGGTCGTGAACCGTTATGAATGGATGACTATACGTGAATTCGGAGATCTTTTAGCGATCGCAAATGTTCTGCCAGGCCCGATTGCGACCAAAATGGGCGGCTTTATCGGTTACCAAGTGGGCGGAATTCCAGGTATGTTGATTGCGCTTGCAGCTACGATATTGCCATCTGCAATAGCAGTCATCATCTTGTTCAAGTTTGTGAATTTATTTAAAGATTCTCCACATGTGAAGTTGTTGACTGGATCCGTCCAGCCAGTGATTGCAATTTTACTCGGAGTTTTGGCATACCAGTTTTTCATCACTGCGTTTGAAACGAGCGGGATGGTACATTTGTTGATTTTGACGGCAGCTGGCTGGCTTTTGTTGTACAAAATCAAGATCCATCCAGCACTCATCATTCTTTGCGCACTAGGTTACGGTGGCATATTTCTTTCCTAAATGGAAAATCTCATTAAAGGAGATGGCTCATGGTTTTACGGGTCATCTCTATTTCCATTTTACATAAGAAGTTCCACCAGGGCATTTAAAGTGGTACCATCTTACTAAGTTGCGCAACGACTCCTAAAAGTTGCTCGATGAATTCCTAAAGTTGCTCGACTAACTCTGAAAGGCTCGATTCCCCTTTAAAGTTGCACGATCAAATCATGAGATTTCGCAAATAAAATGAATGAAAAATGAAATTATAGTAAAGAATCTGCTAAAATAGGGAAAAAAGGATGTAACCGTCGCAGTCAAATATTACTATAAATCATTATCGAGCCGGGGTAACGATTTATAGGGAAAAGCTAAGTAGGTGACTTTTAATATGAGATGGGCAGAAGATGAACTGTTATCCATTCGTGAACGTGCATACAGATATTTGAAGGATCTGATTTTAGAAGGCGAATTCAAGCCTGGAGACCGTCTGATCGAGCGCGAACTGGCAACGAAATTGAACATAAGCCGGACTCCGATCCGAGAAGCGTTATTCCGCCTTGAATCCCAGGGCTTCGTTAAAACGGTTCCTCGAAAGGGAGTCATTGTTTCCAACATTTCTGAAGAGGAAGTCATCGAAGTATTTACGATTCTTTCTTCACTTGAGGTGCTTGCTGCAAAACTTGCTGCACAAAAGATGGATGAAGCAACCCAAAAAGAATTTGATAAGAAGATCAAAGAATTAGAAGAGCTCGAGAAAAATGACCACGAAGACTTCGATAATGAGCATATCAATATGAACCTTCTTCTTTATAAAGCTTCTAAAAGTCCAAAGCTGTACGAAATTCTTTCAGGTCTGACGGATTATATCCAAATGTCCGCAAACATGGGATATGAAACACCTGGACGACGAAAGGAATCGTTAAGAGAGCACATTCAGATCATGAAGGCTCTTCGCGATAAAGAAGTCGAAATGGCTGAATACCAGACTAAGATCCATATTGAAAACTCTAAAAAAGCTTATATCAATTTCCTCGAACAACAAAAAGAAAAGCGGAAAACAAGCCAATAAGAAGGCACGGGCGATCAATGGCCCGGCTTTTTTATTTTCATTAATACGACTCATCCCTCAAGGACACCACCTCGGTATACCATTCGTTAACTCTATCAAAATGAATTCCCCACATTCCTAGACAAAAAGTGAAGTTTTTCGAAAATTCAGTTGTCAGAATATTTTTAATATGGTATATTGTATACCAAGAACATAACAGGGAGGACTAAACTATGCCGAATATTAATTACTTGACGAGCGGTAAAGTGATTGAAGTTCCGGAAAACTCGAATATTCTAAGGATGTCTCTAAGATATGATGGTGATCTCCCCAATAAATGTGGTGGCGGAATTTGTGGGACATGCGTTTGTAAAATAGAAGAAGGCGCTGAATTTCTTGATAAGGTGAAAGTCCAGGAACGCCGGAAGTTAGGTGATGAATGGTTGGACAAAGGGTACCGGCTTGGATGCCAGTCGTTCGTAACAAATGGCGATGTGACAGTGTCGTGGGATGAAGAAGTAACGAAAACAGTCAAAAAGAGAAAGCCGGATAAAATCAAGAAAGAGAAAGTAGCAGTTGAAAAATAAAACGTAAAACTGGCTTCAGTTTCAATTGATAGAAGGTAACGAGGTGGAAAATATGTGGCTCTGCAAACATCACTTCAAAAAAGCGATCAACCTGTTGAATGTTCCTCATATTTGTAAAGCACCAGACGGAACCAAATGTTTATTATGCAATCGGAACGCAAGCTTGAAAATCTACTATACACATAACACTTGTAAATTTAAAATCAGGGAACAGTTTGGAGAGCCAGATGAAAAAAGCTTCATGACTGGGACCTTTTGATTTAAAAAAGATACAGAAGGGAAGCTGAAAATGAATTGTGAAAAAGTGGATGAACAGCTTCAATCTCTTGGTTTAGAATTACCTGAGGCGCCAAAACCTTCCGGACATTATCTCGGATCAGTTAGAAGCGGCCAGTTTCTATTCATAAGTGGAGTGACCTGTAAATGGAATGGCGAGCTTCCATACAAAGGTCAGGTAGGAACGGATCTCTCCATTGAAGAGGGATATGAAGCAGCAAAAATTACGACATTGAACCATCTCGCCATCATAAAGGAAGTCGTCGGATGTTTTCGTCTAGTGGATCGTATCGTGAAAGTAACGGGATACGTCAACTGTGGACAAGGGTTTGCAGAGGTGCCGGGCGTGATCAACGGCTCATCTGAACTTTTGATGCAAGTGTTCGGTGAAAATGGAAAGCATGCCAGATGTGCAGTTGGCGTTTCCGCCCTGCCAGGAAATGCAGCTGTTGAAACCGATTTGCTGGTAGCGTTGAAGTGAAAAATACTTAAAAGACCCTTCTAAGTGAAAGTTTCTTAGAAGGTTTTCTATTGGGAACTTTTAAATGAGCCGATTTTAGATTTATGCGCCAAATTATAATTTTATGCGCCGATCCACGTTTCCAAGCCTGATGTATTTATAAATTAATGAAGGAGATTCAGAAGAGATAGGGAAGATATCAATACATATAATTAACTGAATATTGTGTAAACGAGGAGGTTTTCAGATGGCGCAATCTAATCCTGGCTTGAATCCAAATGTACCAACTCAGTCACATGGTACGGCGGTTGGGAAGTTCATTTTTTTCAGTGCAATCGGGATTTTCATGTTTTTCATCCCGATTACCATCAATGAGAAATCCTCAATACCGCTCGATCATCTTGTCACTTGGTTTCAAACGACTTTTCCTTCTATGATCCCTTATTATGCATTGCTCGTCATCATGCTCGGGGCTGCTTTTCCTTTTTATTCAAAAACGTGGAGGAAGGACATCGTAACGCTTGTCTTTTCCGTTCTCAAAGTACTCGGTCTTTTCGCTTCGATACTCATCATGTTCAAGATTGGACCAGCGTGGATAATGGCGCCGAACATGGGACCGTTCCTTTTTGAAAAGCTTGTCATTCCCGTCGGACTGCTTGTCCCTATCGGGGCAGTATTTTTAGCATTGCTTGTCGGTTATGGATTGCTTGAGTTCATCGGTGTAATGGTTCAACCAATCATGCGTCCTATCTGGAAGACGCCAGGACGTTCAGCGATTGATGCTGTTGCTTCATTCGTCGGAAGCTATTCGATCGGCCTGCTGATCACGAACCGTGTTTTTAAAGAAGGGAAGTACACCATAAAGGAAGCGGCAATCATCGCAACTGGATTCTCGACCGTTTCGGCGACGTTCATGATTGTCGTGGCGAATACCCTTGGATTGATGGAGATCTGGAACACATACTTCTGGGTTACCTTGCTTGTGACGTTTCTGGTTACGGCGATTACCGTCCGCATCTACCCATTAAAAAGTATGAGTGATGACTATTTTCAAGGAAGAGAAGGTACGCCGGAAACGAAACCTACCGGGAACAGGGTGCAAGGTGCGTGGAACCAGGCAATGGATGCAGCAAAGGGTGCGCCTACTTTTGGGAAAAATGCCTGGGATAATCTGAAGGACGGATTCATCATGACGATGGCGATTCTGCCTTCGATCATGTCGGTTGGATTACTCAGTCTCATACTTGCTGAATTCACTCCGTTTTTCGATATTCTAGGCTATATTTTTTATCCATTTACAGCTTTATTGCAAATCCCAGAGCCATTGCTTGCTGCAAAAGCAGCAGCCATCGAAATTGCCGAGATGTTCTTGCCAGCATTGCTGGTCGTTGACGCACCTTTGATCACTCGCTTTGTCATCGGGGTTTTATCCGTATCTGCCATCATGTTTTTCTCAGCATTGATACCTTGTATTCTTTCGACTGAAATTCCGATCAGCATATGGAAAATGCTCCTCATTTGGATTGAGCGTACAATTTTGACACTCATCATCGTGACACCGATCGCTTATTTGGTACTTTGATAAAATATAAAAAGGAGAGGATCAAGTGGAGAAGTTTGCAATACTCCGTACCCCTCATGAGATTTATTATGGGCGTGGAGCTCTTGATAATGTTGGATTGGAAGCTGTGGCAAGAGGGAAGAAGGCACTCATCGTCAGCGATAAGGTGATGGATGGACTTGGCTATGTCTCGCTTTGTCAGGATCACTTGAAAATTGAAGGAGTCGAAAGCAGGGTTTACCAAGGTATTGAATCTGAGCCGACAGATCGGTATGTAAGCAAGGGATTAGAACTTTTAAAAATTGAGCAATGTGATCTTGTCGTCTCTATCGGCGGAGGAAGCTGTATCGACACGGCGAAAGCGATTGCTGTCCTGGCGAAAAATGAAGGTTACATAGGCGATTATAGACCCGGGTGTGAAAAAGTGAAGAACAAACCGCTACCGCATATCGCGATCCCGACGACTGGCGGGACAGGTTCGGAAGCAACCGATGTGACGGTGATTACGAATACGAGAGACGATATCAAAATGATGATCAAACAGCCTGCGTTCATGCCAGAGGTAGCGATCGTCGACCCATTGTTGACGGTATCTTCTCCGCAATCTATTACGGCAGCTACTGGTGTCGATGCGCTCAGCCATGCCATCGAGGCGTATCTTTCCAAGCTTTCTCATCCAATGACCGATACATTCGCGTTATCAGCCATGAAACTGATCGTCGAAAATCTTATGACCGCTTACAAGGATGGGGGCAACATCGACGCCAGGGAAGCGATGTCTCTCGGTGCCCTGCAAGCAGGGATCGCTTTTACCAATGCTTCTGTCTGTCTTGTACATGGAATGTCTAGACCGATCGGAGCGCTCTTCCATGTTCCGCACGGCTATTCAAATGCAATGTTGCTGCCTGCAGCTCTGGAATTCAGCAAGGAGATGTGTACTGATAGGTTGGCGGAGTTAGGCCGGATCTTCAAGCCTGGCCAATTGCTATCAAATGAAGAAGCTGCTGACATTGCAGTCGAATCTGTGAAGGAGCTTTGCTCGCAGCTGAATATCCCGAACCTTAGGAACTGGGGGATTGATAAAGGAGCCTTTGATCAAGTGATTCAAAAAATGGCAACTGATGCGATCGACAGCGGCAGCCCAGTCAACAATCCTCGAGTCCCAACCCAAAATGAACTAGAAGAACTCTACCAAATATGTTTTGATTACCAGTTTAAAACTGAAGCAAAGGTAAAGTAGAAAATCATAAAGAAACACTCTCGTTGATTGATTCGAGGGTGTTTTTTGTTTTAACTAAAAAAATTCTGAAATTTCTATTGAAAAGCGCTTTCATTTGTTTTATACTTCCACTAAACCGATTTACTAAACCGGTTTAGTTATCAAAAACAATGAATCATTTAGGGAATGAAGATTATTATGCCAATCAATAAGGTTACGATAGGCGATGTCGCCAAACGAGCGGGTGTTTCCAAAAGTACTGTCTCCCAGTATCTTAATGAGCGTTTTGACTACATGGGTGAGGATACACGTTCGAGAATAAAGAAAGCGATTTCAGAACTGAATTATCAACCGAATGTAGTTGCAAGGAGTTTGAAGAAGAAGAATACGTCCACGATCGGAGTCATTGTGGCAAACATCCTTCACACTTTTTCTACACAAGTGATCCGGTCGATAGAAGATGTCTGCAGTGATGAGGATGTCTCCACAATTGTGTGTAACGCAGATGATGATCCGCAGAAAGAAAAGAAGTACATCGAGACGTTACTCGCTAAGCAAGTGGACGGTTTGATCGTATTTCCGACGAGTGGGAATATGGAAATTTACCAGCGTCTGATCGATGCGAAATTTCCGATCGTATTCATGGACCGCCTCGTTGAAGGCATAACGGTGGATACAGTAATGCTCGACAATGAAAAGGCTTCCCGGATGGCTGTAGATCATCTCGTTCAAAACGGATACGAACGTATCGCAATCATTACAGCGTCAATAATCGAGAATATCACACCGCGTATCGAACGGATCAAAGGCTACAGGAAAGCACTCGAGTCCCATGGATTACCTAATCGGAAAGAATACATCCAAGCAATGGAAATTCAAGAATTGAAACAGGGGATTGAGGAACTGTTTTCATTAGAGGAACCGCCGCAAGCGATCATAACCGGAAACGATTTGACCTTGATGGAGTTCTTGAGCTATGTGACTGAAAAAGAGATTAAAATTGGAAGGGATGTCGGCTTGGTTACGATCGATGAAGTTTCATTCTCAACGATCCACTCCCCACCATTGACAACAGTTGCGCAACCGACATTTGAAATGGGGACGAAGGCAGTCAATCTATTACTCAAAAAAATAAAGAAAACCGATGAAACAGAACCAGATGTATTCCGGTATACGCCATTATTAATCGTCAGGAAATCAGCTGAGAAGGAGGGGGATACAAAATGAATGATGTGATTACAATCGGGGATGCGATGATAACGATGGACCCAGCGACAACTGGTCCACTCCGATTTGTAGATACGTATAAACGCAAAGTCGGAGGAGCGGAGCTTAACGTCGCAATCGGGTGTGCAAGGCTTGGCTTGAAGACCGGTTGGATCAGCCGATTGGGGAACGATGAATTCGGCCGATACATTTACAATTTCACGAGAGGTGAAGGGATTGATGTTTCTGAAGTCCACTTGATGGAAGGATATCCGACATCATTGAACTTCAAGGAAATTCTCGAAGATGGTTCAGGTAAAACATTCTATTATCGGCAACAATCGCCGACCCTTACTTTGAAACCGGAATCACTAGATGAATCTTATTTTAAAAAAGCGAAACTTCTTCATATTACAGGGGTTTTTCCTGCAGTACATGAACAGAACAGGGCTATAATCGATCGTGCCGTCGATTTGGCGAAAAAGTATGATTTGAAAATTTCGATGGATCCAAACATCAGACTGAAGCTTTGGAGCAAAGAAGAAGCCCGCAAAACATTGCTTCAATGGTTGCCGGATGTCGATTATCTTTTGACAGGAATAGACGAAGCGGAAATCCTCTTCGGAACAGATCAAATTCCAGAAATAATCGAACACGCCAAACAATACAGCATTTCACACCTGTTTCTTAAGCTTGGTGATAAAGGGTCGGCTGTTTGGACGCAAAAAGGTTTTATTGAAGAACCTCCCCAAATCGTCCCAAAAGTAGTGGATACGGTAGGGGCAGGGGATGGATTTGACGCAGGTGTGCTTTATGGTCTCCTGAATGACTGGGAACTGCCGAAGATACTGAAGTTTGCAAACATCATCGGTTCAATGGTGGTCAGTGTGAAGGGGGATAACGAAGGCTTGCCATATTTGGAAGATGTCCTGATGAAATTAGAAGGGGAGAAACTCATTGAAAGGTGAGGGTCCATGATACAACTTGCACTCGATCGATTGACGAAGAGTGAATGCCGACAAATCGCTGACCAAGCATCACCCTATGTCGATTATGTAGAAATCGGAACGGGTGTGATCAAGGAATACGGAATGGACTTTGTCTGTGAAATGAAGGAGCGCAACCCCGATAAGATCATCGTAGCAGACATGAAAACGTGTGATGCTGGAAAACACGAAACGAGACAAGCTTTGGAATCAGGTGCAGATATCACGACGGTGATGGGCTTTTCAGCGGATCAGACGATAGTAGACTCGCTGGAAGTTGCAAGAGAACTTGGAAAAAAAGTATTGGTCGATCTGCTTGGAGTCAATTCTAGAAAACGATTGCAAGAGTTGAAAGCTTTAGGGGTCGAACTGGTCTCCGTCCATATCGGAAAAGACATGCAGCAGGCTAGCACCGTGGATTCACTTGAACCTTTTATGGATCTATCGAACGATTTCGATGTTTTTGTCGCCGGGGGGATCGATCCTGATCGAATTGAAAAATTCCATCAACTGAATCCTGCTGTTTATATCTTTGGAAGCTACATTACGGCTGCAGAAAGTCCATCGAGTGCAGCCAAGACCATTAAGGAGGTGATCCAATCTATTGAAAGAAATACACCTTCAAATTCTTAATGAGTTGCAACAAGTCGCAGAGGGGTTGGATGATGAACAGATCAAGCCTTTTATAGAGGAATTGCGTAAAGCTGATCGTATTTTCGTAAGCGGTGAAGGCCGTTCCGGTTTGATGGGAAAGGCTTTTGCGATGCGGCTGATGCATGCTGGCTACACTGTCTTCGTAACAGGTGAAACGATCACACCGAGCATCAAGGAAGGGGACGTGCTTGTCTCGATCAGCGGATCAGGGAATACGAAATCTGTGAAAATGGTTGCCGAACAAGCAAAAAGCACCGGCGCTTTGGTTTTACTGGTTTCAACCAACCAAGATTCAGAGATTGGAAGATTCGCAGATCGAAATATCATCATAAAAGCGGCAACTAAACATGATCATTCTAGAGCCTTTTCCACCATTCAACCAATGGGGAATCAGTTTGATCAAAGTGTACATTTGTTGCTTGATGCAATCGTCATTGCACTGACCAAGGAAACAGAAAACCTGAATGAAGTGATGAAACAACAACATGCCAACCTTGAGTGAGAGGAATGTTCTTATGTCTGAAGTCATTGTAAAAAAGGAAGAATTGAAAACTCTAGTCGTTCAAAAGTTAACGGAAGCTGATGTCAGTGAGGACCATGCAAGAGTAGTAGCGGACGTCCTGGTCCACGCAGATCTTAGAGGTGTCCACTCACATGGTGTATTACGGACTGAACACTATGTAAAACGCTTGAAGGAAGGCGGCATGAACCCGAATCCCAAGTTCGCCGTTGAACAAAAAGGCAGGTCAGCAGCGCTTTTCGATGGCGACAACGGAATGGGCCATGTCATCGCGAAGGAAGCGATGGATCATGCTATAAAACTATCAAAGGAAAACGGGATCGGAATCGTTGGTATCGTGAACAGCAGCCATTGCGGCGCTTTATCTTATTTTGCCGAGCAAGCGGCAGCAGAAGAGACGATCAGCATGATCATGACACATACAGACAGCGCGGTCGTCCCGTTCGGCGGTTCGGAACCCTATTTCGGAACGAATCCGATCGCCTACGGTTTTCCTGCAAAAGAACAAAAACCGATTATTCTCGATATGGCGACGAGCAATGTCGCATTAGGAAAGATCCTCCATGCCAGGGAACAAGGAACATCGATTCCAGATAACTGGGGAGTCGATGGCAATGGGAATCCGGTCACTGACCCGAATCTCGTCAAACACTTACTTCCGGTAGGAGGTCCGAAAGGGTATGGCCTCGCATTGACAGTAGATGTGATGACAGGGGTTTTGACAGGTTCCGCTTTCGGTCCGAGCATCACCACGATGTATGGGGACTATGGGAAAAACCGTCATCTCGCACATGTCATCATCACGATTGATCCGGGGCTTTTCATAGGAAAGGACCAATTCTTATCCAATATCGATCAAATGATCAATGAGCTCCACGAAGTACAGCATGCTGAGGGTTTCTCATCTGTCCTGGTTCCAGGTGAGCCAGAACAATTGAAAGAAGAACTGAGGTCTACCGAGGGTATACCGCTATCTCGCAGTATTTACGATTATTTAAAATCCTAAAAAATAATGTCAGGGGGATTTACAAAATGAAAAAGTGGTTTAGTTTAATGTTAGCTTCAATGATGGTTTTCGCTTTGGCTGCCTGCAGCGGAGCGAATGAGTCCGGGGGTTCAGGAGATACGACGACTTGGAAATTAGCGCATCTCGGTAATGAAGATCACGTTTGGCATAAAACGGCCGAAAAATTCGCTGAGCTGGTTGCTGAAAAGACAGACGGTAAATTGGAAATCAAAATCTTCCCTAATGAACAATTAGGCGGGGAAACTGAAGTTTTGAACAGTATTGAAGCTGGGACAGTCGATATGACGATTTCTGGTGAAACGATGCAGAACTGGGCTCCAGAAGCCGCACTGATGGCAGTACCGTATGCATTCCAAGGTCAAGATCATATGAAAAAAGTGGTTGAAGGTGAGATTGGTGGCGAGATTGAAAGTGCAATCACAGAGAAAGTGGGCGTTACACCGCTTTATTATCACATGCGTGCACCTCGAAACTTGACGTCTAACAAGCCAATCGAAACACCTGAGGATCTGAATGGATTCAAAATGCGTGTACCGAACGTTCCATTATTCATGGATGCATGGAAAGAAGCAGGTGCACGACCTCAAGTGATGGACTTCAGTGAAGTGTTTACAGCTTTACAGCAAAATGTAATCGATGGACAAGAAAACCCGGTCGATCTGATCCATAGTGCAGGATTTAATGAAGTTCAAAAATACGTGAACAAAACGGAGCACGTTTATTCTTGGATCTATGTCGTAGTAGGAAACAAACAGTTTGAAGCATTGGATGAAGAGACACAAAATGCGGTGAAAGAAGCGGCTGAGGAAGCTCAAGCTTACGGACAGGAATTGTTTGAAAAAGAAACTACTGAATATGAAAAAGCATTGCAAGACGAAGGCATGGAATTTGTAGAAGTAGACAAGGAAGCGTTTGCTGATGCAATGAAACCTGCCGTCGAAAAGAGTTTGTCTGAAGAACAGCTCGAACTATACGAAAAAATCTTAGAATCGGCTGAATGATCATCATAAGGTTGGCTCATCTGTGTCTTGTCCCTGTTTTTTAATAAATAGGCTGTTTTCTAAAAGTTTGTTGCTAATTGAATGCTGATAGAAGAGGATTGAAAACCTATAGCAGTGGAAATATGCGAGACTCCTGCGGGAAAGCAAGCTAAGCGAGACCCCGCAAGCGAGGAACGAGCTGAGGAGGCTTGCAGATTGTCCGCGGATAGCGAGTATATTTCCAATTTGTAAAAAACAACATTCTATATGAAAACAGCCAAAAATAAGAAGCAGGGGCTGGACGTGAGGCAATGAGCCAGCCATATTCAATAATTAGAAAAGGAGAGAGCTGTATGCTAGGCGTTAAGATTATGAGTCGAATCCTGAAACTATTGACTATACTTTCATTTTCTGCCCTTATCGTGGTTGTGTTGATGCAAGTGATTGGGAGGTATACCCCAGTAACTTTCGTCTGGACAGAAGAGCTCTCTCGTTTTCTATTTATCTATTCGATTGCATTTGCAGCACCAGTCGCAATGGAAAAACGCGAGTACGTGAGGGTCGACCTGCTAATAAGCATTTTACCGGAAAAAATCAGGAAGTATTATGACGCCTTGATCTATCTGGTGCTAGGAATCTTTTCGGCATCACTGATCAATTATGCGTATCAATTTTCATTGATCGGGCAGAACCAATCATCTGCAACATTGACAGTCAAGATGTTTTACATTTATTCAAGCATGACGATTACATTTGCGTTTTTAGCTTTGTACAGTCTCTTGAACATCTATCATGTCATTACTCAGAATAACGAAGAGGGTGTAGAACAATGATGGCACTGATCCTTTTTATATCTTTTTTAATCCTTATATTCCTTGGTGTACCCATCGCATTCAGTCTGGGGATCTCATCGCTGATCTATATCCTGATGGTCGATATCCCGCTTAACATCATCCCTCAGAAGATGTTCGAGGGCATCAATTCATTCGTCTTGTTATGTATTCCAGGCTTCATTTTGGCAGGTAACTTGATGAATGCTGGAGGGATTACCGAAAGGATCATCGCCTTTACCAATAATCTTATCGGACATATCCGTGGCGGACTTGGACTAGCGAATGTCGGTTCTTCGATGGGATTTGCCGGAATTTCCGGAACTGCACTAGCGGATACGGCTAGTATAGGGTCCGTCCTTATTCCTGCAATGAAAAAAGAGGGATATGATGCTCCATTCTCGGTTGCAGTAACGTCATCCTCTTCGACTATAGGGCCGATCATCCCGCCTTCCTTGCCGATGATCATCGTCGGTACTTTAGCTACCGTTTCAATCGGAGATCTGTTTTTGGCGGGGACCATTCCTGGCATTCTATTAGGAATCGGGCTGATGATCGTCACTTATATCATTTCGGTAAAACGAAAATATCCAAAAGGAGAGCGTCAAAAACTGCCTACGATCGTAAAGTCGTTCTGGGGCGCATTCTGGGCCTTGATGATGACGGTGGTCATTCTTTTCGGGATCCTGAGTGGTTATTTTACACCTACGGAGGCTTCCATTGTCGCTGTTGTTTACGCTTTGCTTGTCGGAATGTTCATTTATAGGGATTTGAAGGTCCATCAGCTGCCTAAAATCCTCCTTGATTCGATGGTAAGTACGGCGGGGATCATGGTCCTTGTCGGATTCGCCAATCTTTTCGGGTGGGTGCTTGTCAGTGAACAGATTCCTCAATTGGTTGCGGATACGATTCTATCAATCTCTGAAAATCCAATCGTGGTCATTTTACTGTTGAACCTACTGCTTCTGTTCGTAGGCACGTTCATGGAGACGATTGCTGCGCTGGTGATTTTATTCCCTGTATTGATGCCGGTTGCTGCCCAGGTCGGTATGGATCCAGTCCATTTCGGTGTCATGATGGTATTGAATTTGATGATCGGTCTATCAACACCGCCAGTCGGGGTCTGCTTGTTTGTCGCATCCAGCATCGGAAAAGTATCGATCGGAAGGGCATCCGTCGCCTTGTTACCTTTTTTAGGTGTAAGCCTTGTGGTCCTATTGCTCGTCAGTTTCGTTCCTCAATTAACGATGTATCTACCAAGTCTATTTGATTAGAAAAAACAGGGGGAGAGATCATGAAAGCTATCCAGGTTTCAGAACCAGGAGATATCAGTGTAGTAGAAGTCGAAGAATCTAAACTGGAAGATTCAAATCAGGTGAAAATACGGATGAGGGCAATGGGTATTTGTGGTTCAGATATGCATATCCTACATGGCGAAAATCCATTTGCCACTTATCCTCGTATTATCGGGCATGAAGTAGCCGGAGAAGTGATGGAGGTTGGTGATTCTGTATCGAGAGTTGCGGTCGGCGATAAAGTCGTGGTCGAACCGATGACCTCATGCGGGGCATGTTATGCCTGCAGACAAGGCAGACCGAATGTATGCGAAAATGTGGAAGTTTACGGTGTCCATCGGGAAGGCGGCGGTAGGGAAGTCATGGTCATCTCTGAGAACCTTGTCCATAAGGTCGATGACAGACTGGATTGGTCCGAAATCGCGCTGATTGAGCCTTTTACGATAGGAGCACAGTCGGTTTACCGTGGCGATGTCAAAGAAGGCGATATGGTCTTTATCATAGGGGCCGGACCGATCGGTTTATGCTGCTTGAAAGTCGCAAAGGAAGCTGGGGCGAAGGTAGCGATCTCTGATTTCAATGAAGAAAGATTGGCCTTTGCTGAAAAGTGGGGAGCAGATTTCACCGTCAATCCAAGTGACGGCGATGTTAAAGAGCAAATCATGGAATGGACAGAAGGCATGGGAGCCAATGTCGTCATCGATGCCGTCGGGCTTCCACAAACGGTTGAACAGGCGATCGATGTAACTTCTGTAGCTGCAAGAGTGGTATTACTTGGATTTCATAGCTCACCGTCACAGATTTCACAAGTGGACATCACGAAAAAAGAATTGACGATTTGCGGTTCACGTTTACAGACGGATCGCTTCCCTATCGTCGTCGATCTCTTCAATACTATGAAGTTTGATGTTAAAGATCTAGTCAGTCATGAATTCCCAATAGAAGATACCCAAAAAGCATTCAAATTGATGGAATCCCCACCATCCTCAGTCCGAAAAGTCGTCATCCAGCTTTAGGAAGCTTCGGTGCCGAGCTTCGGTGCCAGGCACCATTCAGGAAGCCTTGCAGGAGAAGGGATTCAAAATGGTGCCTGGCATCAAACGCCAACCTTAGAGCTGCAACGGTTCTCAAACGGTACCTGGCACGGATTTAATTGTAAAGGATCATTTAAGGAGGTTTTGCTTTGTCTATGAAACATTCTACTTTGGCCAAGATTACGGATTCGAAAGTTGTCGCTGTCATTCGTGGTCGAAATCCGGAGGAAGCGGTTCAATTATCGAAAGGGGCAATAGAAGGCGGAATCCGGACGATCGAGTTGACATATACCACACCTCAGGTTGACGATGTCTTCCGCCAACTGCACAATGAAGATGTCCTTTTAGGAGCTGGATCGGTTCTAGATCCTGAAACAGCCCTCAATGCTATTTTATTGGGTGCCCAGTTTATCGTCAGTCCGCATTTCAATAAACAAATTGCCACCTTATGCAACAGACATGGTATACCGTACATGCCAGGATGTATGACTATCCGCGAAATGATCGAAGCGTTAGAAGCGGGTTGTGATGTACTCAAACTCTTCCCTGCGAACCAATTCGATCCTTCATTCATCCGGTCGGTCAACGGGCCGCTGCCTCATGTACGTCTGATGCCTACAGGAGGAATCAATCTGGATAATATGGAGGATTGGCTCGAAGCGGGAGCTGTCGCATGTGGGATTGGCAGTGATTTGAATAAAGCTTATCAACAAGGCGGCTTTGAAGCTGTCGTGAAGCTAAGTAAACAATACGGAAACAAATGCTAAAGACGGAGGAGGCTTGTCATGAACATCACATTTCGCTGGTATGGCCGGGACAATGATACTGTCACACTGGAACAGGTCAAACAGATTCCAGGAGTGAAAGGAATCGTTTGGGCATTGCATAAAACTCCTGCAGGGGAAGTATGGAAAAAGGAAGATATCCTTGCTGAAACGGAATATATCCAGTCATTCGGATTTCATGCTGAGGTCGTGGAAAGTGTAAACGTCCATGAATCGATCAAACTAGGTGACAAGGACCGTACCAGGTACATTGAAAATTATAAAGAAACGATCCGCAATCTTGCTGAAGCGGGGGTAAAAGTCATCTGCTACAATTTTATGCCGATCTTTGATTGGACACGTACAGAAATGTTCCATCCATTGGAAGACGGTTCGACAGCGTTATTTTATGAAAAGGCGAAAGTAGAGGATCTGGATCCGAATGATCTATTAAAAACCGTCTCTGAAGCATCCGACTTGACTTTGCCTGGATGGGAACCTGAAAAAATGGAACGTATTTCTGAATTGTTCGATGCTTATAAAGGTGTGGATGAAGAACAGCTTTGGAGGAACCTGGAGCATTTTCTCAAGGAAATCTTGCCTGTAGCAGAGGCGAATGGCATAAAAATGGCGATTCATCCGGATGATCCGCCCTGGTCCATTTTCGGATTGCCTCGGATCATCACAGGTGAAGCGAGCTATGAAAGACTCTTGGAAATCTCAGATTCACCTTCCAACGGGTTTACCATGTGTACGGGTTCAATGGGTGCGAATCCTTCAAATGACATGGTTCAAGTGGCGAAAAAATATGCCGAACGTGCACCTTTTTCACACATTCGCAATGTGAAAATCTTTGAAAACGGGGATTTCACAGAAACTTCCCATTACACTCAGGACGGCTCGATTGACATCAGAGGCGTCGTAGAAGAATTAAGCAAGCAAAATTATGATGGCTACGTCAGACCGGATCACGGCCGCCATATATGGGGAGAGAAATGCAGGCCAGGTTACGGGCTCTATGACCGCGCTTTAGGGATCATGTATTTGCTCGGATTGTGGGACGCTTACGAATCAGAAAGAAAGGGTGAGAAGATTGATTCCCAAACATCAAAACTTGCAAGATAGGGTAGCTGTCATCACTGGTGGAAGTGGTGTCCTTTGCTCCAGAATGGCTAAAGAACTTTCTCGCCACGGTGTAAAAGTAGCCATCCTGAATCGGACAGCTGAAAAAGGGCAAAAGGTAGCAGATGAAATCCGTCAGTCTGGAGGGACTGCCATTTCAATCGCAACAGATGTATTGGATCGGTCGTCGCTGGAGAGCGCAAGAGAGGAAATCATCAAGACCTTCGGCCGGATCGATCTATTGATCAATGGGGCAGGCGGTAACCATCCGGACGCCATCACAGATTCAGAAAAATACGAGAATGATGAAGAGGAAAAATCATTTTTCGATCTGGACGAGAACGGATTCAAAAGTGTTTTTGACAGCAATTTCACTGGATCGTTCCTAGCAAGCCAGATATTCGGCAAGGCACTTTTGAAGGCAGAAGCTCCTGCAATTCTGAACATCTCTTCGATGAGCGCCTACTCCCCAATGACGAAAGTTCCTGCTTACAGCGCAGCAAAAGCTTCCATCAACAACTTTACCATGTGGATGGCCGTGCATTTTGCGGAAGCGGGGTTACGAGTAAACGCGATCGCACCAGGCTTTTTCCTGACGACTCAAAACAAAAATCTGCTGCTGAATGAAGATGGCAGTCATACGGCAAGGTCAGAAAAAATCATCACAAGTACACCGATGAAACGGTTCGGAAAACCCGAAGATCTGCTTGGGACGATGTTATGGCTTGCAGATGAATCCTATTCCAGCTTTGTAACAGGAATCACCGTGCCAGTCGACGGCGGTTTCATGGCATATTCAGGAGTTTGATTGATCATGAAACACTCTCGTTGATTCGAGGGTGTTTTTTTTAAGCCAAATTTCAGATTATGAGCGGATTCACAAATTTATAAGCTGGATCTGAAATATATAAGCCGATCGTAAATAATTGATAAAATATTTTAAAAATTAGAAATAATGAGTTATAACGAATTAATAAGAGGAAATCACCTGCTATTAAGCGATAAAGGTTAAATACAAGGTTTTACAATAAACCATTTATTTCTTTACACTAGGTTAATAAGTTAACTTAACAAACTAAATGGTGACCGTAAGGAGTTAAAGGAATGCAAAAGGGGAATGCGGCCTACATCAAAAATATGAATACAAAAATCGTATTGGATTGCATCATCGAGCATGAACCGATCTCAAGAGCCGAAATATCGAAGAGAGTAAAGATCAGTAAACCGACTGTGTCGCAACTTGTCAATCATTTGGTGGAGGAAGGTTTTGTTTATGAGGTTGGTATGGGAAATTCTACAGCTACAGGAGGGAGAAAACCTGTTCAACTCTGTTTCAACGCACAAAATGCTTATATTATCGGGATTGATATCGGGGGGTCGAAGGTTGCTTCAGGTATAACAGACCTCAAGGGTAAAGTACAATCCTATCGTGAATTTCCTACCCAAGAATTTTTACATAAGGATTTGTTTAGACGCTTACAAGAAGATGTCCAAGGCATGCTGAATGAACTTGAATTGACTACTAGTGACGTCCTTGGAATCGGGGTCGGTGTAGCTGGTGTAACAGACGTAAAAAAAGGCATGGTCATGGAAGCTCCTGCTTTGGAGTGGAAGCAATTCTCTATCAGAGAAAAGCTGGAAGACTACTATGATTTACCGATTTTTGTGGACAATGATGTAAATATAAGTGTGTTAGGTGAACATTGGATTGGAGCAGGCGTAGATAAATCAAACATCATATATATCTCGATAGGGACTGGAATCGGAAGCGGAATCATACTGAATGGGAATTTGTATCGTGGAAGCAACTATAGTGCTGGTGAAATCGGTTATCAAGTAACCGACAGGCAAATGGCGCGGGATTTCAACCCTTTGCTTAAAGGATTCGGTTTCCTTGAAAGTATGGCAGGCGGATTTTCGATAGGAGAACAGCTATCAGGAAGATTAAATAAAAAAGTCACTGCAAAAGAAGCTTTTGAATTGGCAGATAAGGGAGATGAAGATGCAAAGGAAGTAATTGACTTTGCGATAGAAAATCTAGGCATCGGAATATCGAATTATATCTCCTTATTAGACCCTGAAATTATCATATTAGGAGGTGGTATTAGCGGATCGTATGAAAGTTTCAAAGAACAGCTTCATGAAATCATTCAGAAATTCACCCCTGGAAAGTGTGAGGTCATTCCTACCCGCTTTGGTAAAGAAGCGGGGGTGATTGGAGCAAGTGCATTGTTCCTCAAAGAATATGATTCTATTTTTAAAATATGAGAGGGAGGTTTTCGAATTGAAATTTGTTAATAAAAACACCTATCGGTCATTTCTTTCTTTATTAGTGTTTAGTTTGATTTTGGCTGGTTGTATGGCAGGTGATAATGGCTCGGAAGAAGGTTCTTCAGAGGATAAAGATAGCGGAAATCTAGAAGATAAAGTTGTCGTTTATTCTCCCCATGGTAAAGATATATTAAGCGAATTCGAAAAACAATTCGAAGCTGAGTACGACGTAGATATGGAATTTCTTGATATGGGTTCACAAGAGGTTCTCGACCGAGTTCGCTCTGAGAAGAACAACCCACAAGCCGACATATGGTGGGGAGCCCCTCAAGTCATGTTTGATGAAGCAAAGTCTGAAGATCTGCTGATGGAATATAAACCTACATATGCTGACTCACTAGACGACATGTACCATGATGAAGATTGGTCTTGGACAGGTACTTCACAAACACCAGAAGTCATTCTGTACAACAATAAAGAGGTTTCTGAAGAAGAGGCACCTAAAGATTGGGACGACCTTCTCGACCCTAAATGGGAGGATGAAATCATCATCCGTTACCCATTGGCTTCAGGGACGATGCGTACGATCTATTCAGCGATGATTTACCGGTCGTATAAAGATAGCCAGGATCCTCAAGAAGGTTTTGAGTGGCTTCAAAAACTAGACCAAAATACGAAAGAGTACAGTGCTAATCCAGAAGTCATGTATAACCAGGTAGCAAAGGGTGTCGGTACGATTTCTGTATGGAATATGCCTGACACAGTCATGCTTGCTGAAGAAAAAGGCTATCCGTTCAGTTATGTGATCCCAGAAAGCGGCACCCCTGTCTTGACAGAAGGTATAGCAATTGTGAAGGATGCGCCTCATTTAGAAGCAGCGAAAGCATTTTATGAGTTCGTAAATACGAAGGAAGCGGCTAAGCTTTTGGCAGAAAAATACTACCGGATTCCGACACGAAATGATATAGACGATCTTCCGGATTGGATTGAAAACACGGAAATCAAACCGATGGACATCGATTGGACAGTGTTCCAGGAGAAGGAAGCAGAGTGGATGGATCATTGGGATGAAAATATCAAAAGTACAGATAAGGACAAGAGCGAATAACCTTTCTTTGTCCACCTTACAGAAAGTGAAAAGGGGAGTTGTTGTCAATGTCAGCAGTGAATCTATCCAACATCACGAAAAAGTTCGGAGATGTGACAGCCGTTAAAGAACTTGATTTGAAAATTGAAGAAGGGGAGTTCTTTACATTCCTCGGTCCCAGTGGTTGCGGTAAAACAACAACTCTCAGGATGATTGCGGGTTTCTATTATCCTACTGAAGGAAAAGTGAAGTTCAATGATCGTGATATGACGACAGTTCCACCTGAGAAGCGGAATACGGGCATGGTTTTTCAAAATTATGCCCTTTTCCCACATATGACCGTAGCTGAAAATGTTGCATTTGGTTTGAAAGTACGTAAGATGGAGCACTCGAAAATCAGAGAAAAAGTAAAAGAAGTTCTGGGGAAAGTCCGGTTGGAAAAATTCATCGAACGTCAAGTCAGTCAATTGAGTGGCGGTCAACAACAACGAGTGGCTTTGGCGAGAGCTTTGGTGATCGAGCCTGATATTCTATTGCTGGACGAGCCTTTGAGTAACCTCGATGCTAGATTGAGAGATGAAATGAGGACAGAAATTTTACGATTGCAAAGGGACTATGGCATCACCACCATCTATGTCACTCATGACCAGGTAGAAGCATTATCCATGAGTGATCGAATTGCTGTTTTTAGTGAAGGTGTTTGTCAGCAAATTGGCACACCGACCGAAATCTACAATGATCCGGTCAATGACTTTGTGGCGGAATTCATTGGAGAAACGAATCTTTACAATGTCGTTTATGATAACAATAAATTTCATTGCGATGACCTTGGGATGGAGATTCAAGTTGAAAAACCATTGGATGAACGCCTTGAGGGCAGGGAACTTAAAATTTCAATAAGACCAGAAGCGATAAAAGTGAGTAATGAAGAGATCACAGGGCCGAATGTTTTGAAAGGAAAAGTGAAAATTGTTCAATTTACGGGTGCTGCAGTCCACACGTTGATTGAATTGTCAGAAGGGGTGCAACTGAAAGTCACCACTTTAAACGAGGGTTCCTTTACATATTTACAGGAGGGTGTTGAGGTTGTTCTTCAACTGCCGCCTGAAAAAATCAGAGTGGTTCCATCAATGAGGGAGAGAGCATAATGTTAAATGCGGAAAAACGGAAGACTGCATTATTGTTGATCCCGATCATATTAGTTTTGGCTGGGTACGTCTTGTATCCATCGATCGAAACCACAATTGAGAGTTTCAAGCAGGAAGGTGCTGCGACCCTTAAAAATTATGCTGACTTTTTCGGTTCCAAGGCATCTTCAAATCTTGAAGCACTCTGGAATTCTGTCTACATCTCAATCTTATCTGTATTGTTCAGTGCCCTGATTGGTGTCCCGCTGGCGTTCATATTCAACCGCTATGATTTTCCGGGTCGGAAGTTCTTTTCTGGGGCAGCGATCATGCCGATTGTCCTGCCATCTTTAGTTGGAGTCATGTCATTCATGTTCCTTTATGGAGAAGCTGGTCTTGTGCCAAATGCGATCAAAGACTTGTTCAATCTCTCGAAGGTGCCATTCAGTATCGGGGGCGTCTCTGGAATTCTATTGGTACATGCCTATACGATGTATCCCTATTTTTATATGACTTGTTCTTCAGCAATAAACAATATCGACCCTTCCCTTGAAGATGCAGCCTATAATCTTGGTTCTAACCGTTGGACTGTTTTCTGGAAGGTTACTTTTCCATTGCTGACACCAGCTCTGGTAGCGGCGTCGTTACTCGTATTCATGGTTTCGATGGCATCCTTCAGTGCCCCGTTCCTGTTAGCGGGAGGCTTCAGGGTGCTCAGCTTGCAAATCTATTTTTCCAAGATAAATGGCAATTTGGAAATGGCGGCGACCCAGTCAGTCATTCTATCGGTTGTTTCGATCTCGTTCCTATTATTTATGAGATGGTTCCAGAACCGCCGTGATTACAGGATGGCCAGTAAAGGCATCGGCGCTCATAGAAGTGAAGTAAGTAATCCTTTCTTGAAGTGGATCATGGTGTTCCTTGGAATAGTTGCAATGATTATATTACTGTTGCCGCATGCAACCCTATTGATTTTATCGCTGGTACCAGAAGGAACCTGGACGTGGCAGATCTATCCGACGACTTTCAATCTAGAAAACTACATTCTCTTGTTTAAAGATACGTCGATATGGGATCCTGTCCGGAATAGTTTGTTTATGGCGTTTTTTGCATCCCTGGGGTGTTTTGCATTCGGAATCATCACTTCTTATGCGCTCGTCAAAAGGAAGTTCATAGGAAAGAATTTATTGGACATCCTTGTCATGATACCGTGGGCTTTACCTGCAACTGTTGTGGGGATGAATCTGATTTTAGCCTTCAATAAACCGACACCTTTTTCTTTTGGCCAGACATTGGTAGGTACCTTTTGGATATTACCTTTAGCGTACTTTGTCCGGTTCATTCCTTTAGTGGTAAGGTCGACTACGGCTGTATTGGAACAATTGGATGATTCCATTGAAGAAGCCGCACAAAATCTTGGCGCAAAGTGGTTTTATACATTCCGTAAAATCGTCCTTCCGATCATCATGCCTGGTGTATTAAGCGGGACATTGCTTGCATTTGTCCAGGCAGTCGGGGAATTTCCGACATCTGTGCTTTTATATACACTGAGTAATCGTCCGATCTCGATTGAAATCATGAACCAGTTACGGATGTTCAACCTTGGACAGGCGGCAGCATATGGCATGATCCAGGTAGGATTGATCGCGATCGTATTGTTCATCTCGTATAAGTTTCTGGGTGTGAAATCTGAAAATACAATGTAAAAAAGAGGTGGGAGCAGCGTGAAGACACACAAGGAAAAGTTTGAAGAACAGGATGGTGCTTCTTTTCCTGGAAAGACCTTTGCGAACGATTTACTGATGCCTATATTCCAGGATCAGCGAGCTCATTTATTTGAGAGTATGATGCGGGTTCATCGAGCGCATACGATCATGCTTCAAGAACAACAAATCATCTCTAAACAAGAAGCTGAAAAAATTATATATGCTGTTGATCAAGTTTCGATCATGGACACGAAAACCATCGAATATTCAGCGCAGTATGAAGACTTGTTCTTTTTAATAGAGTCCAAGATTTCTGAAATCATCGGGGCAGAACTTGCTGGAAAAATGCATATCGCAAAGAGCCGTAATGATATGGGAGAAACGATGTATCGGATGGTGATCCGGGACTACTTGGGAGAGGTAATGGATGAAGTGAAGAAGCTCGGCCGAGCATTGCTGACCCAGGCAGAGGAACATATTGACACAATCATGCCTGCCCATACCCATACACAACCTGCCCAACCAACTACTTTCGGGCATTACCTGGTGGGAATCTATGATAACTTATCAAGGGATTATGACCGGTTGAAAAGCGCCTTCGCTGTGGTCAATCAATCACCGATGGGGGCTTGTGCGATCACCACGACTGGCTTCAATATCAATCGTGAACGTGTAGCTGAACTTCTCTATTTTGACGGAATTGTGGAGAACTCATACGATGCAATCGCAACAGGTGATTATCTGATCGAAGCCAGTCAAGTGATCATCAGTTTAATGACGAATATGGGACGCTGGATCCAGGAGTTCTTGAGATTGGCTTCCAAAGAGGTCGGCCTTTTGAGGGTTTCAGATGCCTATGTACAGATCAGCAGTATCATGCCGCAAAAAAGGAATCCTGTATCCATCGAACATTGCCGTGCTTTAGCAAGCAGTGCTGTAGGAGAAGGGATGACAGCCATACAAATGATCCACAACACCCCTTATGGAGATATCGTGGATACGGAGGACGATTTACAGCCTCATTTATATAATGGATTTCAAAAATGCTTACGGGTGCTCAGGCTGATGAGAGCAGTCGTCTCAACGATGAGTTTTAACCAAAACCGAGCTTTTCAACAAGCAAGAGAAAACATGATCACGATTACGGAATTGGCAGATGTATTGGCACGAAAGTATGAGATCCCATTCAGGGAAGCTCATCATACTGCAAGTCAAATTGCCAGGAAAGCTGATAGCTTAAAGAAAGAGTTATATGAAATTGCGATTGAAGAAGTCAATCAGTGGATGGACGATGTAAAGATTACACAAGAAGACTGGGAAGAAATCGTTTGTCCGAAACATTTTGTGGCTCGGCGTAAAGTTACTGGCGGAACGAATGCTATGATCGTCAAGGATATGATTGAAAGAAGAAAATCTTTCTGGTGATCTAAATAGGGGCGGATCAGCGATTTTGCTCCCCCCGTTCTTTTTCACTATTATTTTCTACCTGTGTCTATCAATCATATGATGACGATAGTTGCGATTAGTCAAAAAATGGAGGTCATTTAGAGTTATTGAGGAATACCCAAATAAATTGTCACTTACCAGTTAGTTGATTAGTAAGGTTAACTAACCAAATATTGAAATAACAAAAACATTAAGGAGGTGAGCATACAAGCTTGTAGTGGGGCACAGTAGTAATGGAAACGTTATGTGTCTTTTTGGAAATATACTTTTTCGAAAGGAGAAATACGAATGTTTCAAAGGAAATGGATGATTGCCTTAAGTTTGCTAATGGTATTGACCCTAATAGTCCCTGCTGTTTCGAACGGACAAACACCCCAAGAGCAACATGATGAAGATCTTTGGAGTGCTGTAAAGCCTCTTGATACGATAACCAGCTTCTTGAATACAGGAGCACACCCAGATGACGAACGGAGCCATCTCTTAGCATATCTATCCCGAGGGCTAGGGGTACATACTGCTAGCTTGATCGCCAACCGGGGTGAAGGCGGTCAAAATGAGATTGGTGAAGAACTGGGAAATGGCCTTGGTATCATTCGATCACGTGAATTGATCGAAGCCTCAAAGGTTACTGGAGTAGAAGTTTTCCATCTAAGCCAAACCACTGATGATGAAATCTATGATTTTGGTTTCTCAAAATCCCCTGAAGAAACACTGCAAAAATGGGGAGAAGAGGAAACATACGAACGTTTTATTCGATTGATCCGCACATACAAACCAGACATCTTAATGCCATCCTTCCTCAATGTTGAGTCCCAGCACGGCCACCACAGAGCAATCACAATTTTATCCCTTAAAGCATTTGAGGACGCAGCTGACCCTTCTGTTTTCCCAGAGCAAATTGAAAAAGAAGGCATGGATACATGGCAAATCAAAAAGTTATACCTGCCAGCTGAATCAGAAGAAACAGCAACGGTAGGCATCGAAGTCGGAGACTATGATCCCGTGTATGATCAAACGTATCCTCAAATTGGAGAAGAATCACGATATCTTCATAAAAGCCAAGGAATGGGTAGAGAGGTCGAACCTGGATCGGAAATGGTTTATTTAGATTTGGTCAAATCTGCAATTGGAGAAATTCCTGAACAAGAAGAGACAATATTCGAAGGCCTACACTATGATTTTAATGAATATGCTGCTGAATTAAAGAGAAGTGATCGAAAAATAAAACATCATTTGGAAGCGCTCCAAGAGGATCTTGAAGAAGTGATAGAAGCTTATCCTAGTCATAGTGTTGTATTGAAAGAAACCCATGATGCTTTAGAACAATTACGCAGAACGAAACGATTAGCGACACACTTTAATTTTAAAAATGTAGATAAAAAAGATTTATTACACAAATTGAATGTGAAGGAAGAACAGCTGGAAAACGCCAGTAAAGCAGCGTCACAATTAGACGTATCGACAAGTGTCGAAGCACCGAATTTAACACAAGGCGAAAGCTCTTCAGTAAAAATTACTCTAAAGAATAATGGTGATGAAAAGCTAAAGAACGTCAAAGCTCAGTTGAAGGTACCTGAAGAGTGGGAAGCAGATGGAAGGATGGAGGTTGAAAATCTAGGTCCAGGTGAAGAAAAGGATCTCGAAGTAACTGTACAAGTTCCAGAAGATGCTGAGTATTATCAACCTTATGAAGATAGCGTCCTTTCATCTGAAGTAAGCTATAAAGTTGGAAACCAGTCTGTCCAACTTCAATATGAACCTGAAGAAACGATCGCTGTCCTTCCAGAGGTTGGACTGAAAGCTGATCCTGATAGCTTGATCGTTAATACAGCAAAAGAGATGAGGGAAGAAACCATTGAAGTGACAGTTACGAATTATTCAAATGAACCCGTAACTGCTGATGTGGCATTGGCACTCCCAGAGGGTTGGGAACCATTAGATAGTCAATCGGTTGAATTTGGTGAAAATGAAAAAGTGAAAAGAGTTTCCTTCATAATTACCCCTCCTGAGGGAATAGAAAAAGGAAAATTTGAAATCAATCCAGTAGCGACTGTTGAAGGTAAGCAACTCAATACTACTGTCCAAAAAATTGCTTATGATCATATCGGAACGTTTTATAATTTAAGTGAAGCAGCAGTTGATGGCGTTGCCTTTGAATTGAATTTTCCAGAGGATTTGAAGATAGGTTATATAGAATCAGGCTTTGATGTGGTAGCCGATCATCTGATCAATGCCGGTATGGACATCACAAAAATCTCTGAGGATGAACTGGTAAACGGAGATTTATCCCAATATGATACCATTATTACCGGGATTAGAGCCTATTTATCACGTGAAGATCTGTTGAATAACAATGAACGGTTATTGAAGTATGTGGAGGAGGGTGGTCATCTTGTTGTCCAATACAATAAACCATGGGATAATTGGAATCCTGATACTACTGCCCCATATCCGCTGACGATTGGGGAACCCTCGATTGAATGGCGTGTAACCGATGAAAATTCAGAATATCAAATTTTACAGCCGGAACACACATTGTTGAACTATCCAAACGAAATTACAGAAGAAGATTGGGAAGGCTGGGTACAAGAAAGAGGATTATATTATCCGATGGAATGGGACGACCATTACGAAACACTCGTCAACATGACAGATTTGGACGGAGATACCTTTGATGGGGGGATCCTGTATACGGATTATGGTGATGGAAGCTACGTATATACCAATTTAGTTTGGTACCGCCAAATCCAAAACCAAGTCCCTGGAGGATATCGTATCTTTACAAATTTGATCAGCTATCCGAAATAAGAATAAAAACAAAAACCCCATGCATCTGAAGCATGGGGTTTCTTTGGATAACCAACAGAGAAGAAATATTTTCTTTTAAAAATTTCCCCACTATCTAACTAGTTAAAAAGACCTATACTATGTCGTTTAAAAGATATGCTTTACTTTGAGAATATAGATAATAAACCTTTTTTCTTTTTTTTACGCTTTTTGGATCGTACGTTAAGAAGTCTCTTGATTTCTTCTGCTTCCTCGGTAGACATTGTGTCAAATGAGGTGTGATAGCGAACGATGAAGTATGTACCTATTGGCAACGAACTGTTTTCATAACCGTAACCTTCATCAACACTGCAAACCAATCTATAACCACTTATACAGAATTTTTCTACACTTACAGGCCCGTCTACGAGTTCTTCGAAGTATTCCAAGTTATTCGGAATGTAAGTGGATTGCGGTTGTTGTCCAGGTTTTACAAGTACAACCATTACTTTATTTTCATCCAACCTAAGACCCGCCTTTTCTATGAAATATATAATTAAACCCATTATACTAGACAACTAATCCCATGTAAAATGCTATCTTAAGAAAGTAATGTCGAAAATCACAGGTAATTAGACCTTACTAGAATTTTTGATAAACAGCATTATGAAACTATTTTACTAAGTGAATTGTTCCGGAATCTTATTCTTTCAATTCTCGTATCATATTTTGACAAGATATGCTAAATATAGCATTATTATTTATAGATAAATGTAATTTTGGGTGTCGAAGGAAAGGGGCAAAATATGAAAAAATCACTATACATAACGACAATCATTTTATCGATAACAACAATCATTTTTGGACATTTTCACTGGAACTCTAAAATTAATAATACAATCGCAAATGCTAAAGAAAATGCAGAGCAGGTATCTGAGAAGGATCAACCAGCAAATGATGTTAAAGGCAGCAATGAGTCAAAACCAGATATAAAGGAGTTGACCAAAAATCTTTCTGAAGAAACTAAAGATCTAATTAGTGATGCGATCGAATCAGGTGAAGCCATCGATATAGCGGTAGTCGGTTCTGAGGCTCAAGGAATGGGCGAGACTCCATGGCCTGTATTATTGCAATCAGGGCTGGATGAGGCCTATGGTGAAGGTTTATTTAATATAAACTCTTATGACTTTGGAGATGAGACATCAATCAATGTTATTAAACTAGAAAAAATGACAGAAATTATCGAATCTCAACCTGATATTGTCCTTCTTGAACCATTCATTATGAACGATAATGGTGAAGTAGGAGTTAACGATACAATTGATGCTATTAAAATATTAGAACGTAGATTCACCGAAAGTAATGAAGATATAATATTCATGTTGCAACCCTCCCATCCTATATTTGAACCTCAGGTATATGCCATTCAAGTAAACGGTATTAAGGAATTTGCAGAAGATGAAGGGATTACTTACCTCCATCATTGGGATGATTGGCCGGATGTATCTGATGAAGATGTAAAAGATTTTATACAAGAAGATCTTTCAGGCCCTAATGATCGTGGAAATAAGATTTGGGCAGAGTATCTTATAAACTATTTTACAGGAAAATAGATTTTATTAGTCTCTAAATAATAGAGGCTTTTTTCATATTTCGCTGCATTATGCTAAAAACCGTAATCGCCTTCCTTAATTATATCTATGGAGGTAAAGTAGTTACAAAAATATACAAAAAATTAGGAAATTCTACTTCATTTGTAATAATCCTGTAAAGTTACCAACTCTATTATTATGATAAGATATCTATGGGTTAGGGGATAAGTAGTAAAGTAGAAAAATACATAGAAACATAAATAGAAACTTATTAATAAAATACATATATTTCATATTTAGCATATATTTTTGAAGCTCTACTTTTTAACTTACTCCCAATTGGTTTAACAACCAGAATACAAAAAATCCAATTGGAGGAGAAGTAATGAAGAAAAAGTTATTACCAATCGCACTAGCAACAGGGATTGTGTTCTCAGGAGCTGGTCAAGTATTTGGGGCTACAGGGAGTCAGATTATTGATACTGGAGACGATTACTTAGGAGCTTCCTATCGTTATGGCTCACCAGTAGGAACGACAAGTTCGTTTGATTGTTCATCTTTTACAGTCACAGTGTTTAAAAAGCATGGGATTACTTTACCAAGATCTAGCAGTGCTCAAGCAAATGAGGGGAAAACTGTTTCAAAATCAAATCTTCAAATTGGAGATTTACTTTTCTATGATACTGATTTCAATGGCACTATAAACCATGTAGCAATCTATGCTGGTAATGGGAAAATGCTTGGTGCACAATCTTCAACAGGCGTAGCTTTTACAGATGCATTTTCACCTTACTACTGGGGATCTCGATTTGTTAAGGCACAAAGAGTATTGAATTCTGTATCATCTGATACTAAGGTTGCTACTGAAACAACAAAAAATACTTCATCTAGCTCATCAAATACTTCTGTGCATACAGTGAGAAGCGGAGACACTCTTTGGGGTATTAGTTTGAAATACAATACTTCAGTATCCAATTTAAAAGCATTGAATAATATTTCGTCACATATCATTTATGTTGGTCAAAAAATAAAGGTTTCTGGTACTGCTAGCGCATCAACATCTTCAAGCAGTACAAATCATACCGTAAAATCCGGAGATACTTTATGGGGAATCAGTGTGAAGTATGGTACTACTGTTAGTGAGTTAAAGAAAGCAAACAATTTATCATCAGATTGGATCTATCCAGGGCAAACATTCAAAATTCCAAATTAAATTCAGGAGAAATTCCTTTTAAGCAAGCTACTGCTTAAAAGGAATTTTTTATACTATGAGCAACCTTTCCTTACGCTAAAACGTTAGATTTAAATGCTCAAGTACGGATGATCTGCAGGTGTTTGAGAAGCTCTTGTGTCGGGTTTTGCTTACGTGGCAGGTCACTTATTGCGCTAAAGTGTCGTAATACGCCGTCTTCCAGTACCAATACATAATGGCAGAGCATCTCGATTTCCTGTAAATCATGGGATGAAAACAGGATCGTCTTGTCCGGGCCTAGGGCTTTTAAAAAGGCGACGATGTCGGTTTTCGAAGGGATATCGATTCCGACTGTTGGTTCATCCATGATCAGCAATTCAGGATTATGGAGTAGGGCAACAATGATGTTGAGTTTGCGTTGCATTCCGCCCGATAGCTTATCGACCCGTTCGTCAATTTTGTCCCTCAAGCCTACCATATCCAAGAGCTGTACCATCCAAGCCTCTGATACGTTTTCTGGTGCCATACCAGCCCAAAATTTCAGATTTTCTCTTACAGATATGCTGGTATGGAGTGCTATTTCTTGTGGTACGTAACCGATTCTGCGACGGAGCTGCTTTTTCTTTCTCCTAACAGACTGCCCGCCGACAATGATTTTGCCTTGTGACGGGGAGACTAATGTTGCAACCATTTTCATCAAGGTCGATTTTCCAGCTCCGTTGGGGCCGACAAGGCCAACTCTAGCCCCTTGAGGAATCAAGAGATCGACACCTTTTACAACATCCGTTCCTTTATACCGTTTGTATACATTTCTAAGCTCGATCATGTCGCATAGCTCCTATCCCTAACCCTATTATGATCGTTCCGGCTCCGATACCGAATAAGATTGTTAGTTCAGTGGTAGTATTCGAATGTGATATGCCATTTAAAAACCAGTGTTGCGGTGTGTATTGAGATGTAGTGGAAAGCCGTTTAGAAAACTCTTCTAACTTAAAGAAGCTTCCGCCTAATATCCCGGTTACAATCGTTATCGCTAAGGCTATTAAATGATAAATCAAGGTACTGTTCATCAGGTTCGCCAGTAAAAAACTGATGCCAGCACACGCTGAAATATAGGCAATTAACATAAGGCCATTTTGTAACGTAGCTCCGTTTCCATATAAGAGATAAATGGAAACAGGCAAAAGGGTTACACTGACCACAGTAATCGATCCGATCAGATTTGAAAGGTACCGGTTTAGCCGGCTGACACCGAACATACTCATTCTTGAGGCAAGGCCATTAGAGCGCTCAGTCATCACCCAGGTTTGCATATAAAAGCTGATGAGCAGGATATAGATGCTCAGCATCCCGAATAACAAAGGTTTGACGTTCTTTTCTGGATTCTGGGCCTGGGATGGATCACCTGCATTTTCAAGTTCAACCGTCATCAACGGCTCAGGTTCCCATTGATCATCGCTGTATTGCCATGCGTATTCATACACCTCAGCTCCATCAAATTCGTTTGCCAGGTATGTCGCTGCTTTCCCATTACTCGCAAACCGGATGACCTCACTTGCGAAATACTCCTCGATAAGTCCTGTTGAGATGGCATTGGGCGCTTCCCACAGTTGGATGACGTCATCGATTTCACCTTGATTTAATTTTTCTTCCATACCTTCTGTGAAGACAACGGTTGCTTCCGCTTGATTCGTTTCTAAAAGTCGTCTCGCTTCATCCTTAGATTCTTCTATGATATGAAGTGTCCTGTTATCTTTGACACGTTTGATAATGGTGTTGACCGTTTCGTTTTCTTCCTCTTTTACGATGATGACAGGGATTTTCAACTGTCCAGATCCCTTGGACATCAGTTGCTCGGCTCCCCAAAAGATTAGAAGAGGCAAGAGAAGCATCAAAACGAATTGCCCGCCGTTGCTTAAAGCGATCTTCCATCTTGTCCGGATAAAACGCAACATTCTCATGATTGTTTCACCTGCCTTAATACATAGGAAGAGAAGAGGAGGATCCCTGTTATACCGCTTAACACACCAAGGCTAGGGAAAAGTACATCTTCGTTTTGGATAAAAATGGAGTGGACGAGGCTTATATGAAGCCAATGAGTCAAAGTAGAAAGGTTAAGCCATTCAAGGAAACCAGTATAGTAGGATTCTGGGAAAATCAAGCTGCCCCCAGCGGAAAAAAGCACGATTGCAATGAATCCGAGGAAAAATCGGATCCCTTCAGCTAAAGGCAGGTTCGATAAAAATGTGTACCAGGCACTGATCACCAAAATAGTTGCCGCAAATACTAGTAAACTCCACCCCCAATGGCCAGTAACCTCCAGATCTGTCAAAGTCCATAAAGCGGCTATGATCAGAACCGCCTGCATAAGTAAAATCACGAATTGAGTAGCGAATCCACTAAAAATGTGAGCACTCGAAGACACACCAAAGGTTCGCAAGCGTTCTTCGATCCTGGTATTCGTTGAGGAAGTCAAGCCCATCGTCAGCAGGCCGGTCAACAGCAAAAGGAATATAAAGCCTGACACACTGTAATACTTGAGCGGTGTAACCCCCTGGAACGACTGTACGCTTTCTTTTTCGAACATCTGTTTACGGCCGAATGCGAAGGTCGTGAAGTCGAAAATCATTTGATCTGAAACATCCATCACATAAGAGTGGCTAAGATTTTGATCTTTCAAATAATCATAGATCGTATTGACGCCGCTCTGGGCAGCGCTGACCAGATTGGCTGCACTATTCATCATTTCAACAAAAAGGGCTGTTTGGAAAGGTCGTTGTTCATTTCCGATGACGGTGACGGGTTTGTTTTCACCAAATTGAAGCCCGTTTGTAAAACCTTCGGGAACTATCAAAATCGCGGCGATTTTATTCTCAGCCAATAAGCTTTGAGCTTTTTCTTCATTAACTTTACGAAAGGTGATCAATGCTTGTAATTCATCATCATCCTGGAATTGCTGAATCAACAATCGTGTTTCAGGGCTGTCATCTTTGTCGACAACTGCCACCTCAAAAGGCGGAAGCAAGGACTCTGACTTGATTACATTTTCAAGACCATAAAGTAAAAAGCCGATGAGAGCGAAGGGCATTAAAAAAAGGACCACCCACGCGATTGGCTTACGGAAGATCTCTTTCAGTTGTGTTTGTGCAAGTGTGAATGCTCTCATCTTACTCTCCTAATTATCAGTGTATAAAGAAGGCAAGTGTGGAGTAGTCTCAGACACTTGCCTTTCATCGCATTTAAAGTATAACTTTCTTCAATATAAGTACAACTATGACTCAGCCTGCACCAAAGGCTTGGCTTTGCCAAGTTTTCTTTATTTCTACTTGAACATTTGTGGACCGTTCTTCATCATTCCTTGAATACGTGTTTGAATGTCCATCATGATGTTTTGCATTTCTTCAGGGCTCATTTCGGCTACATTTTCCCCGTCCTCAGCAACATTCGGGAATTTGAGGTTATCCGTAAATTCGGTTTTATTCTCATAATCAAACGTTACATTGATTGGAGCGCCAAGCCCAGCATCAACTTCTAAGCCAAATTCACCATTCGATGCATATGTTCCATTGTCCAGGTCATCTGTCACTTTACGTGTGAAATGCCCTTTCAGTGGAGGAATGCCTGAATTGTTCGGATCTTCGATGGATGCTTCAAAATCTGCTTTCATATCTTCAGGAGCCCCAGTGATTTTAGCATTAAGGTTCGCACCTGTGACTTCACCTGCTTCAGCAAAGGCGAATGCTCCAGTGATATCACGTGTTGCATTTTCACCTTCTCCTTTTTTACCTTTGATTTCGAGCAGTACTTTTACATAATCTTGCTTTTCACCGTTTTCAGGGAAGATATTGATTTCCCATTTACCGTCCGTGATGATATCGTCTGAACGTAAGGCGTGGCTGGAATAATCAACGACGACAAGCTCTGATTCGGCACCAATTTTGAAATCAACATCCCGCTTTACGATCACATCTTTGTTATCAACGAGGATGACGCTCTTGAATCCGTCTGGAATTTTTATCTGGTCGATGTTCTCCGAAGCGTTTTTCAATTCAGTCTGGAATGTTTCCTTCAGATCCGCTGTTTCCATCCCTTGAGTATTGAGTGCAGTATTTACATTAGTGTCAATCAAGAGATCAATTAATTCATCGTCTTTTTGAACTTTATCGATTAAAGCTTTCAGGATTTCTTTCGTTTCTTGTTCAGACAATTGGAGTGTAAGCTGATTGTATTTGTTACCTTGGAATTCCACACCGCTTTTTTCTGTAACGTTTTCGTCCTTGATTTTTTCATGGAGGAATTTACCGTACTCCTCAGCATGTTCCTCATATTTTCCTTGATTCTTCATTGCTTCAAGCTGCATTTCTACAAAGTTATCGATTTGCTCGGGTCCCTGGTATGCTGGTTCGATCTTCTTCATCACTTCACCAAATTGATCATTGTTCAAATAAAGATAGTTGTTATAGAGAAGGGGAACATTCAAGGCTGTGAGATCCTCAGATTGATAAGCTTCTGCTTTGATGAATTCTGTCCCGCCCATCCCGGCTTTCAATTCAGCAAGCCCTTCGTTTTTCTCAGGGTTGAGTTGTGCTGCCATACTTAATTTCACGTCATTAAGCATAGATGCGAACATCGCCATGTTCGGGTCGATCGCTCCGAGTCCTTCAATGCTTTTAAGGCCTAATGTAAGTGTTGATTTTGAAGGATCTTTCATCATTTTTTCGTTTACATCTTCATTGACCGCAAACGTCTTATTGAATGATTCCTGCGTTTGTTCCATCGAGTTCTTCTCAGCTAAAAAGTACGTCTCTTTCGGAGATAGGTTGAAAAACATAGCATAGACCGTTGTGCCGATTCCAAGTAAAACGATGACTGCAAGCGAAATCAAGATCGGTTTCTTGCTCCTGCTTGTCTGCTGTGAAGGTTCGATTGAAGCAGCTGTTTCATTTTTTCCTTGATTGTATTCCATTTTTGTCCTCCTGTTAGCTATGTATTATAAAGCTATGAATCTGCCATTCATAAAATACGGATAAGCTCCAAAATAGTTTCTGTAACATTTGACATATTCAAGGAAATTATTTGAAGAATTTACGTACCTTTCTAATCCTACACCGTCCAATAGCCTGTTTCAACCATATTTTTTTGAAATAATAAGGAAAGGAATATTTTACTAATAATCTCCCTTAAACATTATCATCTTATCCAATCCTACAAGGTAGAATACTAGATAAAAAGTAGTAAAACTGTATCTCTGTACCAGGCACCGTTTAGGAAGGCAGTGGTATCAAGGGGTTTGAAACGGTGCCTGGTACGGATGCAATAAAATAGACCTCTTGAAAGGAGGTCTATTGCATTATCTGTTTTTTGAGTATTCATCATAAAAGGATTCTAAGAAATTCAAATTTCCTATAAAGCTCATATAAAGGTTACTGTATTGCAGTTGGAGTGTGAATCTTGAGTTATTAGTTGATTGTATGATATTTTCTATATCCTCTTCTAAGGCAAGTACACCTTCTAAATGTAGTCTAAGGAAGTCTTTCGCGTCTTTTTCATAAGTCTCCTCGAATGAAAGTTCAATCAACGTTTCTCTCGTTTCTACAACGTTATACAACAAGCTATGCAGACTATGTATCGTAATTTTTGACGGTTTATCGCTTAAAAAGCTATCTTCTTCATACATCTCGATTATGTATTGGATCCTGTTATTGGTGAGGTCCCTTTGGTTCCGCTGGTTCCGCGACTCTTTATTGTAGACCTTCTTAAAGCGATCCAAATCATCGTTATACTGTTCCACAACGACAGGGTCAGGATTATAAGAAAAAGATTTATAGATACTAAACTGTGAAAATGGGAAAAACCAAGTAATACCAGCAATGATGATTATACAACCAATTAAAAAGCGGATGAGAATTTTCTTAGTGGTTTTCTTCAACATATCTCCCCCTATATGTTCCTGTTTCCATCATTTAACTAATAATAACAAACACCTTGAATTTTACCAATACAAAGGATTTTTTACAGGGCATATCGGTTTTGTCCCTCGCATAAAGTGAGTTAGACCGAGCAATAGAGGGCTTTTCCGACACAGACAGGCATGAAGGAACCGGGTCCAAGTCGAACTATCGCTAAAAAAATACGGGAGGGATTCGGATGAAAAAGGTTTTGCCTGGGGCACTAGCGGCTGGCTTTGTGATGACAGTCGGGACAGAGGCGTATGCACATTCCGGAGAAGAGGTGATCGAAAGCGCGAAGAAGTACTTAGGAACACCGTATAGGTACGGCTCGGCAGTGGGGAATACCTCCAGTTTCGATTGTTCATCTTTTGCAGCGACGGTTTTTCGTCAACATGGGGTTAAGCTGCCAAGAACGAGCATGGCTCAGGCAGGAGTTGGAAAGCCTGTACTTAGCGGAGATTTGCAACCGGGTGACCTTGTGTTTTTCGATACGAATTTTAATGGGAAAATCAATCATGTTGCGATATATGCAGGAAATGGGAGAATGATCGGTGCCCAAAGCAAGGGTGTCGGATATGCCAACCCGTTTTCTCCCTACTATTGGAGCGACCGGTATGTGACAGCAAGAAGAGTATTATCAGACAGTGTAAAGGTTGATAAAGAACCGAAGTTAACCGTCGTAAAGGGGAAAGGGAAGGCTGAGAAAACTGAAGATGTTAAAGTAGTCGTTAAATCGGTCCGCCTCCATACCGTTGTAAAAGGCGATACGCTATGGGATATTGGCCGACGATACGGGACGAATGTCCAGACTTTGAAAAAATTAAATGATATCAGGTCACATTGGATCTATCCAGGCCAAACGATCCTTTTACCTAGTGAGGAAAAGTCGAAAGATGTTGTGGTCCATTCCTACAGCATGTACACGATCCAAAAAGGCGATACATTATGGGACATTGGACAAAAATATGGTGTTTCTGTAGAGAAATTAATGAAAGAAAATGGATTGAGTTCATCTTTGACCTATCCAGGTCAACAGGTAATAATTCCCAAGTAGACCTCTTGAAGATTATTTTTAAGAAATTACGGGTAGTCGAATTAATAAGAGTTAAGGGATTATCCGTAATTTTATCGTTTAGGAGGCAATGATCATGACAATTATAAACAATGTATATATTTATCGACCAGGTATAAAAGAGGACAAGCAAATCCATCATATAGAAATTGAAAATGGGAAAATCAAAGCGATCAACAAGGGAAGGGCGGATACAAGTTCTGAGAATGTTATCGACGGGAATGGTGCGACAGTAACAGCATCCTTCAATGATACACATATGCACCTGCTTCGCTATGGCTTAATGAAGAAGGAACTCGACCTTCGGAAGGTGAGATCTTGGCGTGAAATGAAAGAAATCGTACACGATGAATACAATGAAAAAATGATGGAAGAGCACGATTGGGTCATCGGTCGGGGAGTGATTGACGACCAATTCGAAGACATCGATCATCCTCTGACAGCGAAAGAGTTAGAAGAGCTCGAGTACGAGAAACCGATGTTCTTTCTACATGATGATGGTCATGAATGCATCGTGAATGAAGAAGCGCTGAAAATATTAAGGAAAGAGCCGGAGCTTGGAAAAAATCATGATCGGTTCATTGAAAAAGATGAAGAAGGTAATTGGAACGGTCGATTCAAAGATACAGCAGTCCATTTCATCAAGTTCCATTTCCGCAATAAAACTGAAGAGGAGACATATGAAGCCATAGAAGACGCCATTCCGCATTTACTTGAGAACGGAATTACTTCTGTTCAAACGGATGATGTCAACTTTGCAGGATCCTATGATCAAGTGTGGCGGACGTATACCGATCTTGAAAAAGATGGGAAACTGCCAATCAAAGCCCAGCTTCATCATTATGTTTACCATGTAGATGATTTGAAAAACTTCATCGTAAACGATAAAAAACGCACCGGTGATGGGACAGACCGGGTGACAGTCGGTGCTTTTAAGATCTTTTTAGATGGGACACAAAGACTCCATACAGCAGCGTTAAGAGAACCCTATCATGATCAACCGGAAACAGAAGGCGAGTTGATTTACACTCAAGAAGAATTGAATGAAATGGTTAAGGCTGCGGATGAAAACAACATGCAAGTCGCCATGCATGCTATTGGAGATCGAGCCGTTGAACAAGCCCTTAATGCAATCGAGCAAGTTGGGGCGGAGAAAATGCGCCACCGAATCATTCATGCTCAAGTTTTAGCGCCTGATCTATTGGAGAGGCTGCAGAAAATCAAACCTTTTCTTGAAATCCAACCTGGCTTTATGATGGATGAATATGATAAAACAGGTGATTGGGTCGGAAGGGAGCGGGAAAAGTACTGCAACCCCTGGGATACTGTTGATCAATTGGGAATTCCGTATACCGGCAGTTCTGACAGCCCGATCGGTGACCTTTCGCCTCTTGTTAACATTTTTGCTGGAGTAAACCGGACTGACAAAGACGGAAATCCTGAAGGTGGTTGGATTCCAGACGAGAAATTACCACTCGACAAGATGTACAAATCATACACCGAAACAGGAGCTTATCTCGATTTTCAAGAAGATAAGAAAGGGAAGCTGGAAGAGGGCTATGTAGCAGACCTCATCCTATTATCAGATGATCCAGCAGAAGTCGAACCGCACAAATTAAAGGATATTCAAGTGATGGAAACATGGTTTGATGGGGAAAGAGTTTATAAAAAAGAATAAAGGACATCTAACAATTATCCAGATTAAAGAAGCATGCGCTCATAGTTGAACGCATGCTTTTTGACATTACTATTTAATGAAACGAATCGTTAATGGAAAGCGGTAGTAGTTACCTTCGCTTGCTCGGATTGTTCCAATGATCATGAAAACAAGATGTAAGATCACCACAATCGGAAGTAACGCGAATCCTATGAGAATAATCATTAACGCTCCAGCCACAAGTCCATAAATGAAGAAACTGATCTGAAAGTTCAATGCCTCTTTGCCGTGATAATCCACATAGGCGTATTCATCTTTTTTAAGTAACCAGAGCAGAAGCGGTCCTATTATGAAACCGAGCGCTGCTGTCAAATAACCTGCAAAAGCAGCTAGATGGACATACATACCCCAATTTTTCTCATCTTTGGATAATTCATTATTATAATCCAAAATAATCGCTCCTTTTTATAAATAGTCAACAGTTGTACCAGGCACCGATTTGCAACCCTTGGTATATCTGAGTTCTTGATGGGTGCCAGGCACCGTTTCAAACCCCTTGATATGACTGCGTTCTTAAAAGGAGCCTGGTACCGGTTATCCGATCACTTCTACTTCGTCTTCATCTTTGTCTTTTCGTGCGGCGCTGATTAATAGGATGATGGCTGTGATACTGTGCATCAACCAGCCTACAACAGGGAACCAGGCTATACATGAAGTAATGATCCCGAAAATGCTTCCAACTCGTTGAAAACCAATTTTTGCTTCCTTATTAACATATACAAGTGTAACAATATGAAGCCCTAACATTACAAACAGAGGGATGTACCAATTCGCTAAGACGAATGTACCCCCAATGAACGGGATCGCAAGGAAAGCTTCACACCCTCCGGTCACCCACTGAAGAACTTTATATGTTTTCATTATATTTTACGCTCCTTTTTCTAACAAATTAACCTCTACATAACTATATACGGTTCACTTATCAAAAGGTTTTCCTTTTTTCTTTAAAATAGCAAAAAAAGATTTGTTATGAAAATTATGAATGTCAAATGAATACGGTCGGGTACTATGATAAGATGAAGAAAGCGACATTGCTTTAGAATGAGATCCAGAGGGATGGAAATGAAGAAACTATTACTTTATTGGGGGCCAGTACTAATATGGATGGGAATGATCTTTTATTCTTCCTCCCAACCATACAGTGATCAAGATATCAAACCATTATTCCTTGATACTTTGGAACTAGGATGGGTTACAACTTATTTTTCTGAACTGGCTTTTAATTATGCTGGAGAAGAAGTAAGTGTCAAATTGTTAGGTGAAGCGGGATACATAGAGTTTTTCATACGAAAAGGGGCTCATGTGACAGTGTATTTGATTCTGGCCTTCCTCATCTACAGGGCATTAAGAATCACCATTAAAACAAGAAAGCCAATCATTTTTTATTCATGGCTCCTGACAAGTATTTATGCTGCTTCAGATGAAATCCACCAGGGGTTCACCGTGCAAAGATCGCCTCATGTCGAGGATGTTATTTTGGATAGTTTCGGAGCAATCTTAGGAGTATTACTAGCACACCACCTTATATATAAGAAAGTCCGAAAACAGAATCAAACACAACTCACTTCAGAAAAAAATTGACCTGGGTATTGTGAAAAAGTACCATTGAACATAGATAAAGTTAGGGGGAAATCGTATGGATAGAAAGATTAAAGTCATGACGATCTTCGGGACAAGACCCGAAGCGATTAAGATGTGTCCGCTTGTCCTTGAATTGGAAAAATATCCTGATGAAATTGAATCGATCGTAACGGTGACAGCACAACATAGAGAAATGCTCGATCAAGTATTGGAGATCTTTGAAGTAACTCCGGATTATGATTTGAATATCATGAAACAACGTCAAAATTTGATGGAAGTAACAAATCGCGCATTAGAAGGCCTTGATGGGGTACTAAAAGAAGCTCAGCCGGATATTGTATTGGTACATGGAGACACGACAACCTCCTTTGTGGCAAGCCTGGCTGCATTTTACAATCAAATCACTGTTGGACATGTAGAGGCAGGATTAAGAACGGGTAACAAATATTCCCCTTACCCAGAAGAAATGAATCGGTTATTGACAGGTGTTCTTGCAGACTTGCACTTCGCACCTACAAACAATTCAGCAGCCAACCTTCTTAAGGAAAACAAAAAACAAGAGAATATTTACATTACAGGTAACACAGCGATTGATGCTTTAAAAACAACTGTACAAGAGGATTATCAACATTCCGTGCTGGAAAAATTGAATGACGATCGCCTTGTATTGATGACTGCTCATCGTCGAGAAAATCTCGGTGAGCCTATGCGCCAGATGTTCTCAGCCATCCGTCGATTAGTGGATGAGCATAAGGATACTCAGGTGGTTTATCCCGTCCATCTTAACCCGGCAGTTCGTGAGGTCGCCCAGGATAAATTGGGCGGGCACGAGCGGATTCATCTGATCGAACCATTAGGTGTAATCGATTTTCATAATTTAGCTTCCAGAGCACACATCATTCTTACAGATTCTGGTGGAATACAAGAGGAAGCACCTTCTTTAGGGGTTCCAGTACTTGTATTGAGGGATACAACAGAAAGACCTGAGGGAATTGAAGCTGGTACACTCAAGTTGGCAGGGATAGAAGAAGACCATATTTATCAGCTTGCCAATGAACTTTTAACTGAAACAGAGGCTTATGAAAAAATGTCAAAAGCCTCGAATCCATATGGAGATGGAGAAGCATCGCGTCGAATTGTTGAAGCGATCCTGTATCATTTCCAAAAAAGAAATGAACGACCAAATGAGTTTCAAGTATAAAAAAATATTAATAATAAAGGGCTGACACAATTTGAATGTGTGAGCCCTTCTTTTAACAATTGATTAATCCCAACGTGCGATCTTTTTTGATGACCTTCTCTTGAATAACGTTAAAATTGTTGATTTGCCTTTAGACGTTTTTTGTTTGTGCCACTCATTATAACTTGCTACGAAAAATGAGTAGTGAACCAGTAATGAGTCCCGGTAACCCCACCACGGAAGATTTCCCCAAAATGGTCTGGTTTGCAAGATTACGTTAAGCAATACGCCCGTTTTGTTTGAGCTTGATATAATTTTAGAAATGAATACCAATTCATTATATATGATGTATACAACGGTTTCTATCAAAAATAGGAAAAAGTATACTTGAAGAGCTTACATATATAGATAAGGTTCTTTTTAATTAGACAATTCCTCTCATTAATTACCAAAATATATATTGTGAACATAAAGATTAATGATATAATCTACTTACTAAAAAGTGACAAAATGGAATTGATAGGGGATATTAGTATGTCCGGATTTTGTTAAATGGTCTGTTTTGTGACCGGTTCTTTTATCTCGATTTTACTGATGATGGTAAGTTTTTCTTTCTGAAAAATTTCTCATATTTGTACCCCCTTAAAATAAACTACGTAACTATTGTGAGATTTATCTAATTATGTGTCAGCGTGAGGAAATACCTATCTATCATTTTAGAGTGGTGACTTTTATACCGTAAAAAGAAATAGAACCCCCTTTAATAGAGGCTTCTATTTCCCGATTTAATCTTTATAAGAATAGTTAAGGGACGTTTCTTCCCCGTATCTGGTTAAGATATAAGTACTTCCGTTTTCCTGCATATCCCATTCTTTACTTGTCATTTTTATTCCTTCAGGTGCAAAGACTTTAATTTGTTGCATTCCTGATTCTAGAAAGTTGACGGTAACACTTTTATTTTGTTGGTTGACCTTGATTGGTACATTACTTCGCATTATGTGAGGCTCATTTACGTATTTTGTCATCAGTTTTAGTTTGACTTTATCTTTGCCAGAAAAATATAACGTCGATCCGGTATTCATATGAATTGGAGCATCAGTGTTAAATACAAATCCCTTATATTTTTCACCCATTTCAACTTTGTAGCCTATCGATTGCTCATAAGGGTTTATCAATTCATGGTTCATATCTTGATCGTTACCTTCAATGTAAACGGTATGATGTAATTTTCTTCGTATCAGGTTTTGAAAATCTGAGATGACTTTTTCAATAGGGTTGTAGTTTAATGAACTAGTCGTTTGATGAGTTGCTAAAACGCTTTTATAAAGTTGTTCTGTAGTCATAACATTATAATCCGTCCCAGTTACTAAATTTTTAAGATTACTTAAATAATCCAGTTTCTCAATATTTTTAATTTCCTTTATAAAAGGTAAGTCAAAGTTCGATAAAGTACTTTCCTTGCCGATATTTGGCTCGTGATAAACTTCATCAACCATTGTTTTACCACTCATTATTGCAAAAGGCAATGTCCAGGTGTCGTTTTTATCATAATTTGTGCCTTCAAGCCTTGCAGACCACCAAACCTCATCAATCTCTGGAACCTTTGATGCATTCTGATCGTCACTAAAGCGGAAAGGATCTGATGTAAAAGTAAATCCACTTGGCTTCCAATCAAGTTTATGCATTTCAAATGATTCTTTTAATCTTTCGAAATCGTTTAAATATGTTTCTTTATCTTTCAATGAATTCATGAACAGATGAGGGTAAACTCGCACTTTGTTTTGCATTACTTTACTTGCTACTTTTGAAAGTTCATCTTTATATGGATAATCAGAGGAATCAATAGAATATTTATTACCGTATGTGAGCAGTCCGAGGATCAAATCCATGTTTTGATCATCATCTGCATCAGCCATTGCAGGAACAGAGTTCTTACCGTTCCATAACCTGTTATCACCAAAAGGATTTAGTTTTGAAGATAGGACATAGCCCTTATCTATAAATTGCCCTTTGTTCATTTCATAGCGTTTAACAAACCCGCTTCCAGAACCGAGGAGAAGATCGAGTTGTTCATTATTGTCATAGTCAATGAGTTTTGGGGCAGCAAAACTACTTACTCTGATATTCCCCTCATTGCTTACTAATTGTTGTTCTTTATCTGAAAAAAGGAGAGAGGGTCTTTTCTCAGATTTATTATCGCCGTCTTCAACTTTTTCACCTGAACGGAAATAGACGTCCCCTGACCCTGTGCCATATATAAGATCATCGATACCATCCTCGTCAATATCACCTATTTCAGGCGTTACGTATTCATAGTTCTTTTTGTTGTTGAAGAGTTCCTCTGGTGCCGCATATTGATCATCTTCATTCCTGAGTAATACGACAATTTGTCCGTTTTGATTTCCAGAAATGATATCAATATTCCCATCTTGGTTATAGTCAACTAAACGTGGGCTTGAATAATTTCCAAGATCGATTGTTTGTCCAGTCTCAAGTTCCAATGGACCTTTTGGTTGTAGGATCCATTCTTCATCCTCTAATGTTCCTTCATAGTAATAAATCTTTCCGTCAGCACTTCCTGCGATAAGATCCTGAATATCATCGTCAATCATATCCTTGATGTCGATATAAGCACGATATGGAAGCTTGATTTCAGCGTCCAGGGGTAGTGGTTCAGGGTATGTAGGTAAAGCTAAATCTGTATCTGATGCTATGTTCATTTGTGCTGCCTTATTATTAAATGATGGCTGTTCTTTACTCCCGATATTAGAGAAATAAGAAATATCCTCCTTCCATTTATTTGGTGAATATGTGAATTGCGGAAGAGAAAGAGAAGGAATCAAGTTTTCTTTTTCGATTTTTGTTAAAAATGGCTCCATCTTAGCTTCTGAAAAAGCATTGTTTTCCTTTAGCGTATGTTGAATTGCTACACCAGGACGTCCGTGTGTACCAAGAACCTTTGAGACAGCGTAACCGTACATGTCTTTGGCTACATAAGATATGTATTCATTGCGAAATAAAAAGTTTCCGGTTGTAAAAGTATAATGAAAGTCTTCCTGATCTTTATATTGTTTTTGAAAATCGTATCTTGTCACATAGTGGTCGTTAGGTAATAATTCACTTGCAAAAAATACAGTTCCATCTCCGATATCATTCAATGTATATAGGGAGACCTCACCATCAGAAACAATGGAACGGGCTGTAGATGGTATGACTCCTACTCCTAGTTCTAAATCCATAAAGTCCTTCGTTGATCCCCAATCCCAATCCTGATTGAATTGCTCAACTAATTTTTGAATTCCACTGACATCACGGTCATCAGTTGGGTAGGCAAGGTTTTTCGGAAACTCTTTTATTTTTTTGAAATCTTGAGCTCCAATAAATTCTTTGGGGAATTCTTTATAAAACTCATTTTCAAGAAATAAATAGCCACCTTCCTTGACAAAATACTGTATCGATTCCTTGCTTCGGTTGAAGAATTTATTTCCTATAATACTTGGATCTAAATAAATGACTTCATAATTTGTAAGATCAACAGAATTAAGGACACTGATTGGCATTGTTTCGACGTTTGTGTTTGCTACCAGTGTTTGTCGTAAGTGTTGGTATGTATCTATATAGTTTTCTGACTTTTCCTCATAGATTACAAGGGCATCAATTACCTGTGGTTTAGAATTGAAGACTATTAAAAAGTAAACTTCCAGTAATAAGATGACGATAGTAAAAGTAACAATAGTTTTTTTCATTTATTCATTCACACTCCACGTCCACTATTAAAGAGTGAAAATCCATAAAGGACCAATTTCATAAATTTAGTAAAGAATTATAACCAATTTAATTATAATACTAGATTGGTGCCGGATATTCAATTTTGTGGAAGTCGTAAAGACATATTATTAGATATAAAAATAATTTCGGGCTTGATACAACAAGGACAGGTACAATTTATAAAGATGTGAGTAAGTCTTATTTTGCATCTGGTGTCATTCAGATTCTAACTGAAAGAAGCATTACAAAGGGCTATCCAGATGGTAGATTTTATCCTAATGACTCATTGACGCGCGGTGACGCTGCCGTATTATTGAAAAGAGCGTTCAATCTAAAGGTTGATACTTATAGGGAAATCACTGATGTGAATAAAGGTCATTATACTTATGAACCTATTCAAGGTCTCTATTCGAATGGAGTGACCATAGGTTATCCTGATGGAACCTTTAAACCTACTAAGGAGATCAGTAGAGCAGAATTCGCCGTATTTGTCAGCCGCATACTTAAACAATGAAAAAGGTTTGGTCCGATTTAATTCGGGTCAAACCTTTTTTGTTATTTATTCATTGCGCGATGTAAAAATACTGAAAACTCAGCTCTTGTTGCATTATTTTTAGGACGATATGTGTTATCTGTATATCCAGCGGCTATACCGTTGGTAGAGACGTTTTGAATCGGGTTGTAAGCCCAATGCGATTCCGGTACATCCTTAAAGTTAGTTGCTGAACCTACTTTTGCTAGATTAAAAGCATCTGTGAAGAGTGAAGCAATTTCACTTCGTGTAATTTCCTCATTAGGCCGGAATGTGTTATCTGGATAGCCCTTGAAGTATCCAGCCTCCAACGAAGCGTTAATTGCTCCTTTTGCCCAATGATTTTCTGGAACGTCAGGTGCTTTTGATTTTCCGTCCTTTATTGTAAGATCAAATGCTTTGGCGAGCATGGTTGCAACTTCGGCTCTCGTAATCGAGTTAGTAGGTTTGAATAGACTCTGATCATAGCCTGTTATGATATCTTTTTTAGATAAGTATGTAATAGAATCGTAAGCCCAATAATCATTTGGAACGTCATGATATTCCCCTTTAGGGAGTGTCGGAAGTGGTTCAGGCTTTGTTTCTTTTACTTCCTCTTTTATGACTCTTCTTGCCCCTGTGTATTTAGGTCCCCAATAATACGGATCGTTGATGGATGTTTTGGTTACCCCACTAGAAGATGCGTGTATGAACATTCCGTTCCCGGCATAGACACCCGTATGGGAAACTCCTGCTTTATAGGTATTCGAAAAGTAAACAATATCTCCTGGCTGAAGATTGGACTTGGAAACTGCTGTACCAGTCTTGGATTGGTACAGGGTAGTTCGAGGAATTGAAACTCCAATCTGATTGAATATGTATACGAGAAATCCGGAACAATCGAATCCGCTCGGTGTCGTTCCTCCGTATTTGTAAGGTGTTCCTATGTACTTTGTTGCAATCGAGGCAACTTGATCCCCTTTACTGCTCGCATAGGCTGATGGTGTCACTAGGGTAGCTGCAACCAAAACCACTGCAAGTATACTCAGTATTTTACGAAACACTGAAAACCTCCCCCTTATTCATACAATTTTCTATTTATTCTTACAAAATAAAGTTTAGCATACAAAAATAACCTAAAAGATTACAGTTGTTTAACAAAGTTCTACAATATTTTTATAAAAATAATAGGGGTTATTTTCAAATAATATAGTTTCAAAGTAATTTGTTTGTAATAGTTCAAATATCACTATAAACATTATAGGGGTTAATCCGATATTAATAATGTGGTTGAAAACAAGAAGGATATAGATATAGTAATTTTTGTGAAAAAACCACGAAATTTTGATATCACTCTATGTAATTAGTTGAATATAAACAAAATTATCCATTATATCCTATAAATTACTAAATTATATAAAAGTAGTTGACTAGGTAATTATTGGATAATACACTGTTGAGTGTGTTGCTAAATATCTATGTTTTTTACAGGTGTTATTTACTAGTTTTCTAACATGATAATGTTACGAGAATTACGGTGCTTTTCGTCAAAAAATAACATAGTTGTGTTGGAGGCTAGTCAAATAAATATATTTTTTACATATCAAAGGGAGGAAATACAAATTATGGCTTACCAACCTAAGTCTTACCGCAAATTCATGGCCACTTCATTAACAGCGGCTATGGCTGCTTCTGTGGTAGCTCCAACTATTGGATCTGCTTCTGAAAGCTTTTCAGATGTACTAGCAGACACATGGTACGCAGAGTATGTGAATTTTCTAGTAGGGGAAGGTCATCTTAACAACTTCAGCTTCTTATAGATAAAATTAACGAGTTAAAAGTGTGTGAAGAAAAAGAACATACTTTTAACCTTCTAATGGAATTAAATATTCAAATTGGCACTCCTCAAATTTCTAGTGCTGTTGCTGATTTATGGGTAAACAGTGATAAGAGAAAAACTGTTTCAACTTTGACCCAAATATATCAATTGGTGAATACATTTACAGATTTAATTAAGGAAAAAGGTGTTGTTGGAACAACTCTTGATGGAACAGTTTTTAAAGAATATAACAATTTATATTAGAAAACTCTGATGAATCAGGGTTTTCTCTTTTTATGTCGAAATCTAAGATAATAAGTGGTAATTTGCTATATTTTGAAGAACATTCCACAATAAACAGAAATTGACTTATATAAGACTTTTGTATTACAATAAATTTATGTAATTTTCGGAAAAATTCTCTTTTTTTCGATGATTACACCAAAACTTATAAGGGGGAATTGTAAGGGATGAAAATGCGCAAGCCTTTTCTATTTCTAGTAATCTTCTTACTGGCATTCTCTAATGTTGCTTTTGGTGCAACAAGTCCAGTATCTAAGAGTTCACTAGAAAAAGTGCAAAAGCAAGATCGTCAATTGGTCAAGACCATTGAGAAACAAAACTCTGAACAGAAGTACAAGCCAAGTGATGAAGTAAGAATCATCGTAGAGTTGAAAGACGAACCGGCGATGTTTTCGGCACAGAGTTCTGGTAAGAGCTACCAAAAACTATCCGCTTCAGATAAAAAGAAGCTGAGAAATGATGCTCTTGATGCTCAAAAGAAAGTGAAAGACAGTATCAAAAAAGCTTCAATTCCAATGGAATACAACCAAAATTTCACAACAATTGTCAATGGATTCAGTGGTAAAGTACAATACAAATTCATTGAGATGATTGAAAAACAAGCTAATGTAGAGAATGTACATATTGCCCACAAGTATGAGAGACCTGAGCTCGAAGAACCAGATATGATTTATAGTAAGGAACTGGTAAAGGCTCAACAAACATGGGAAGATTTCGGTTATAAGGGTGAAGGAATGACAGTAGCAGTCATCGACACTGGTATCGATCCAGACCATAGAGATATGGTTTTGAGCGAAGAAACAGACCCTGAGCTTTCTGAACAATCCGTTAAAGACATGATTGCTGAAGAAGGTTTAGCCGGAAAGTACTTTACTGAAAAAGTTCCTTATGGATATAACTATGCAGATGAAAATCAAGAAGTCCTTGATCTAGGACCTGGTGCTAGTATGCATGGTATGCACGTGTCCGGTACAGTGGGGGCAAATGGTGATGAAGAAAACGGTGGAATCAAAGGGGTTGCACCTGAAGCACAAATCCTGGGAATGAAGGTATTTGGAAATGACCCTGGAATGCCGTTCACCTATAGTGACATTTATGTAAAAGCGATTGATGATGCGATCATGTTAGGAGCAGATGTCATCAATATGAGTTTGGGTTCAACTGCTGCATTTGTGCGACCAGAAGACCCAGAACAAAAAGCGATTGAAAGAGCAGTTGACAACGGAGTCATGATGGCAATTTCAGGTGGTAACTCTGCTAGATTCGGAGAAGGTTTCGACAATCCATATGCTAGCAACCCTGATATCGGGGTAGTTGGATCTCCAGGATTGTCTACTGATTCTTTACAAGTCGCTTCTTTTGAAAACCAATATCTTGATTTAGCAGGATTCAACGTAACAGTTGATGGAGAAGAGCGTGATCCTGTAGCTTATCTTTCTGCTAGCAGTGTGGATCCATCTTCATTAGGAGAAGGAAACTATGAAGTCGTATATGCAGGTCTTGGAAGAATGCCTGGTGATTCAGAAGTTGATCCAGATGCAAACGATTTCGAAGGTGTAGACGTCGAAGGTAAGATTGCGCTTATCCAGCGTGGTGAAGCGACATTCGTTGCAAAAACATTGAATGCGCAAGAGCATGGTGCAGCCGGTGTCATCATCTTTAACAATACATCAGGCTATGTAAGTATGGCGACTGATCCTAGTATCACTATTCCACAATTATTCGTCTTGAAGCAACCGGGAGACCAGCTGAGAGATGAATTGAATGCAGATAAGACTGTCGAAATAGCATTCAAGGGTGAAAAAGTTACAGCATTAAACCCTGAAAATGGTAAGCTATCAAGCTTCACTTCTTGGGGTACCACACCTAACTTGGATTTCAAGCCTGAAATCACTGCACCAGGTGGAAATATCCTTTCAACTCTTAATGATAACAAGTACGGATTGATGAGTGGAACGTCTATGGCTGCACCTCATGTGGCTGGAGGATCTGCATTAGTTATGCAAAGAGTGGATGAAGAATTCGATCTTTCTAATTCAGATCGTGTGGAAATGGCGAAGAACATATTAATGAACACGTCAAAACCACAAATAGATAAAGGTCTATACAACGATTTTTACAAACCAGGATTGAATTACTCACCTCGCAGACAAGGTTCTGGTTTGATGGATCTTCATGCTGCGATGAGTACGCCTGTAGTAGTTACTGAAGTTGAATCTGGGATAGGTAAAGCAGCATTGAAAGAAATGGATGGTCAAGCTTCATTTACACTCAAGCTGGAAAACTTCAGTGATCAAAGTGCAGTTTATAAGACAAAAGGAACTGTACAAACTGATTTGGTTTTCGACGGATATAATTATGTTGAAACTCAAGGGATCTTCAAAGATGGGACAATCAGTGAGGATGCTCCATATACTGGTGAATTCCCGATCGAGATCACTTCAGCTAACGGTAGTGAAGTTGATGATGAATATCATGTACTCGTCCCTGCAAATGATTCAATCGAGGTTGAAGTGTCAATCGACTTAACAGATGCAGTTGATTGGGGTAATAACTGGCCGCTATCAGAAGTATTTGAAAATGGTCATTTTGTAGAAGGATTTGTATCTTTCACAGATGTTAATGATACGAACCCTGAATTGAATGTCCCTTATGTAGGATTTAATGGTGATTGGGATCAAGCTCCTATCGTAGACAAGACCATTTATGAAGATGGGTCATTCTATGATATCACTGGGTTGGTTTCCCCGGCTGGAAACGATTATGGTTTCTTGGGTACAAATGCTGTATCTGATGAAGCACATGGTGACAAAGTGGCTTTCTCACCAAATGGTGATGGTGTACAAGATACTGTGTTACCAGTTCTATCATTCCTAAGAAATGCAAAGAAAGTGAAGTTTTCCGTATTAGATGAAGATGAAAATGAATTGTTAACGCTACGTACGGAAAATGATGTCAGAAAGCATTACTTCGATGGTGGAGCAGGAGAAATGTACACCATTTTTGATGCAGCAGCATGGAATGGAAAACATAAAGGTGAGGTATTGAAAGACGGATTATACCATTATCAAATTGAATCTGTAGTGGATTATGCAGATGCTGAGTGGCAATCGACAACAATCCCAGTATACATCGATACTAAAGATCCATCCGTTGATGTATCATACGATGCTGAGTCTGGAAAGATCACTTGGACTGCTAATGATGAAGGTGTAGGCGTTTCCTACATTGATGTATTGGTCAACAATAAGAGCGTCCTTGAAACACCTCTAGCAGGTAATGCAACAGAATATACTCTTGAAAAAACAAGTGATGTGAAAACTGTGAAAGTCGTTGCTCACGACTGGGCAGGAAACACTGGTATGGATACAGCTGGCGAAGCTGATGAAACAATTCCATTCGTTACAGCAGTAACTCCTGAAGCTCTTGGTGTGTATGCTGACAAAGTAGTTAAAGTTCAAGGTTATGTAAACGATGATTCCGATATTGAAAAGCTTCTTATCAATGGTAAACAAGCTAAGTTGACATGGGATGACTCGAATAAGCGATATACCTTTGATACGAATGTAGAATTCAAAACCGACGGAATCAAGGATATTCATTTTGTTGGTGTCGACGCTAGCGGAAATGAAATTTCATTCAAACGCACAGTCGTCATCGATTCGACAAAACCGAAACTTGACGTCGAAGGTCCACATTTTACAAACAAAGATAAAGTCGAGCTCGATTTCAAACTCTCGGATAACTATGATCAACTACGATTCTATATCGATGGTAGTGAGGTTTATTACAAAGAATTCAAAGAGCCATATGAAATGAGATCTTTCACCAAAGAATTGACGGAAGAAGTTTCATTAAAAGATGGCGAAAATCGCATCGAACTGAAATTAGTTGATCTTGCTGGAAATACAACTACGAAGAATATCATGATCTACAAGACAGATAAGAAAGCAAAAGATTTTAAAGATGTAAAAGATAATCACTGGGCTAAGGATGCTATTCAAACACTGAATGTCATGGGGGTTATCAATGGCTATACAGATGGAAACTTTGGTGTTAACGATGAAGTTTCTAGAGTGCATGCAGCTCAAATGATTGTACGTGAACTTGGTCTTAGCACAGATGATCGTCCAGACCCTGGATTTAAGGATGTAAAATCTGGTGACTATGGTTATGCTGAGATTGCTGCTATTGCTGATGAGGGAATTATGATTGGCTTTAATGGCAAGTTCAACCCTAACGCTAAGGTTACACGTGCAGAAATGACGAAAATCCTAGTGGAAGCTTATGACTTGAAGGGGTCTGCAGAGCACAAATTTACTGACATCCCGGTTGATCACTGGAGTGTCGACTACATTAATACAATGGTCGCAAATGGTTATGTTGCTGGTTATGCAGATAACACATTCAAACCGAATAATAAGCTGACAAGAGCAGAGTTTGCTACATTATTAATTAGAATGAAAGACGATCGTTTCAAGAATTAATATGTAGGTACAGAAGGGCAGTCCTTATGGGCTGCTCTTTTTTAACTTTGGCTTTGTTAAATAATACTGTTGATTTCTAACTAAGTTTGATTTTACCTAAATTCGCGACACTCCTGCGGGATAAGCGATGCAGGCAAGACCCTGCAGCGAGTAACTCGCGAGGGGGCTTGCGGATCGCCCGCGGAAAGGGAGTGAATTTTGCGGAAATTAACAATAAAGTATAACAAAGCCTATACTTTCATAGTTTTTTAAATGTTTTGTGAAAATGTTTTATCCCTGTTGACTCATGGGTAAGGCATGGTAGTATTAATAACATGTCGTATTTTGTAAGAATATAACAATAGTTTAGTAGAGTTGGTGAAGTTATGGGAGTGGAAAAACGGAGATTGAACTTGGATGAAATCCAATTGGCAAGAGCGTTTGCTATTATTGCAGTATTGCTGGTGCATTCCTCATCTACTGGTGTTACGAGTGTACCGACGGATTCTTTATTATTTCCAATCTACAATTTTTTTAATGTTGCTGGAAAACTTGGTACACCGACATTTATCATGTTGAGTGCTTTTGTCCTTTTTTATAACTATTATCCTCGAAAAACCGATGCAACTTTGATTAAGAATTTTTATATTAAACGATTAAAATATATTTTGATTCCTTATCTGCTTTTTTCCGCACTTTATTTCGGGGTCAAATGGTTCGCTTATTATGACTATCCGAGTTTTGGGTTTGCCGTAAATAAATTTTTATACCTAGTTGCTCTAGGTAAGGCACATCCGCATTTATATTTTGTCTTTATCAGTGTTCAATTGTATTTATTATTCCCGTTCTTTATGTTGTTGTTTAAAAGGTTCAAGCTTTTAAGAAAGCACGCCTTCTGGCTGGGTATAGCCATTCAATGGATATGGGTATATCTAAACAAGGAATATTTCCATATCACGTTGAAGGGATCCATTTCATTATCTTATATGTCCTTTTATTTCGTAGGAGCGTATCTAGGTATCTATTATCATGATTTACGTGAAAAAATGAAGGATCATCTCATTCGGTTTAAAACCTTATCGTTCATCTTTTTCTCATATGGTGCACTAGTGGTTCTGTACACTGGATATATGTATTTGGTAAGAATCGGGACATCTGGTACCTTGGCAAATAATCTCCCTGATCTGGTCAACCAATATCTTGCTGAATTTACGTGGGCTACACATGCATTGTTTGCTGGATTGGGATTATTCCTGCTCGCTCATTGGGCAGAGAAGAGTTTTCAGCCAAGCAGAAAAAGATTGTTTATGGAAATTGGAGCCACCTCTTTTGGGATATACTTGATTCACCCTATGCTTCTTATGATCATGAGGTATTTCGTACAAGGTGGATCCCCGCTGGTATTCCACGGTTGGCAACTAATAACCTTTATTGTGATCTTTGTTTTAAGCTGGGCAATTGTACGGGTCACTTATAAGCTCATTCCTCAATATTGGATCATATTCGGTAAGATGCCTCCAATGGAAACGAGGAGTAAATACAAAGCTGACGCACACAGAAATACTTCAACCTCTCTGTCCAGTTAAATAGGTTATAAAGTAAACGAGGCTGACTAGATATCATTATTTCGATACAGAGTCAGCCTCATAGTGTATTCTTATTTTTTCTGTATATCTGTAAGGTATAATGCACCGTCTTTTTCTTCATATGTAAAACTGACTTTAGAATCAACTTCAAGAGATTCTACCTTTTCTTTCAGTTCTTCACCAAATTGAAAGGCTTGCGGTCCATCTTCCATCATGATTTCGATTGTATGGCCATCTGCTTGACCGTTATAGGTACCTTCGCCTGTTTTTTGTTCTGTAGTGGCATCATCCTCTTCTGCAGGTTCTTCATTAGTATCTTCATTATTTTGTTCAGTCGAATCTTCGTTTGTTGTTTGTTCTGTACTGTCACCAGAAGTTTGATCCCCAGTCTCTTCTGTTGTTGTGCCGCAGCCTGTGATCAGGGCGATAGCCAACAACATCACTCCAATTATTTTTTTCCATTCTTTCATTTTGATTCCCCCAATGTTGTGAACTAACATTATTTTACCAAATTGGAAAATGAAAAGGGGGAATGACTGTAAACTCAGTTCTTTATCCCTAGGTATTTGGTTACGCCTTTTCTTCACTACTAAAAAACTGTTAGATAAGATTTGAACCATCTCATCTAACAGTTTAATGATTTTTATTGATGTAAAGCTCTTTCAAGGAAAGTAGAAAATTCTTCTCGTTCAACCGGTTTATTTGGAGCATATTTATTATTCCCGACACCTATGGTGATTCCGTGTTCAGCAAGGGTATTGATGGCGTCATATGCCCAATGGTCCTCTGGTACATCAGTGAATGACATATTACTTGACCCCTTTTAATCCAAGAGCATTTACTAAGATGATTGCCATCTCGTGAATTTTCAGGCTTGAAAGTACCATCCTTATATCCTTGGAGGATTCCATTGTGGCTGAGTACTGAGATCATTGGAAAAGCTGGATTTTCAGTGTGGATTATAAACCAGGTTATCCCGTAAGAAGTCAAAACCGAATTCATTTCCTACACCATATGTAATATCAGCATGATAAGCTGTTTTCTTTTCGGAACGGGTTATTATTGTACCGCCATTAATTAGCGCACTTTTGAAGTAGACAGTTTTGTCTTTTAATTGGCCATCGGTCAGTTTTTCAATTTCAGGCTCAATTTCATTTATCCGATCCACTATTTTGAAATACTTTTTTAATGCTCTGTTATCTGAATCTACTATTTTTTTATGTAAGTAAGCATAATATTTGTCTCTCCCTATTTAATCGTGAAACTAGTATATCATAGAAACTTCTACAAATTTAACCAATTATCGAGGATTCAAATGTCATTCGTTAGCTGATCATAGACGGAATTATTGTGATAAATAGGAAAAGTATGTAGAAATAGATAAAAAATTGATAGAATTTACACGGACACTTTGATAATGTTATAGAATAGTACTTTAGAAGGGGGATGAAGTATGCAATCGCATATGAAGAGAATTGTAGCAGCATTAATCTTGGTTTTGTTGGTGTCTTTTGTTGCTATGCCTGGTGTAAAGGCAGCGGATGACATAACAGGACATTATGCTGAGAAAGAAATGAGGGCTCTAAACGAAAAAGGAATCATGAAAGGAGATAGTCCTGGGACATTTTCACCTGATCGTGCTGTAACTCGTGCAGAATTTTCAGCATTCGTGAAAAGGGCGTTAGAATTGGACCTTCCGATTGATCCAAGTACAGAATCTTTTAATGATGTCGAACCTGATGATTGGTTTTACGACGCCGTAAACCAAACAGTCGCAGCAAACATCATTACTGGATATCCTGATAGAGATTTCAAACCAAATCAAAAAATCACTAGGGAAGAAATGGCTGTAATTATGTACCGTGCCTTGCACTACAAGGGGATTGAGATGGAAGAAATTCCTTTAACGTTCAAAGATGAAGACACGATCCATAAGGACTTTGTGGATGAAGTTTCTATGGTTGCCTCTGTTAAACTGATCGCCGGTTATCCGGATAATACATACCGTCCAAAAGACAATACAAAACGAGCTGATGCGGCGCTAGTTATCTATCGAATGCTGAACATAATCACCCCGCCGCCAGTCCTTGAGTACAGTGTTGCAAATATCAGTTCTTCTGGAGAATTAGAAGAAGTGAAAAAATATGAAACATACAGCGATGCAAAAAGTGCAGTGAAAACCCCGGCTTCACAAGTTGTCATGAAGGGGAAAAAGATTGTATGGATGAAAAGCGGCTATACAATTTCAAATGGTTACACAATCATCTATGATAGTACGAAATTCTCTTCCAACTACACATATGTAACGACAGGAACAGAAATGCAATATCATTCTGCAGGGGAAAATTGGGTGGAAGTTACTGTTGCGGATACGCGGGGCTATGTGAAATTGGATAATGTCACATTGACACCTTTTCAATTATCAAGCGGGAGATCCTATTACTCTATATACTCTGGAAATCTTTATCATTATATCTATAGTTCTACGTTGGACAGTTACAGCGGAATTGTTATAGGAAAAGCTCCTTCATTCATGACTACAGGAACTAAATATTATAGCTGGGATGGGAATGAGTTCTTTAATTCTGCTGGCAATAAAGTTGGGCAAGCGTACCAATATTACCAGTACTTGCCTTCGTATACAAAAACCAAGTATACAGCTGAGCAGCTAGACTCTTTCATAAGAGATGCTTATCCAGATACCTATAAAAGTAAATATCCTAAGTCAACATTAGAAGGTACTGGTGAAATATTCAAAATGGTAGAAAAGAAATATGGTGTAAACGCGTTATACTTCTTATCTCATGCAATCCATGAAAGTGCATGGGGAACAAGTAAGATCGCAGTGGATAAGAACAATTTGTTCGGCTTAGGTGCGGTTGACAGCAATCCTTATGAAAATGCCTTCACTTTCGAGTCCTTAGAAGAGGGGATTGAAGAAGCTGCTGAAAAGCATATCATTCCAAAATACTTTATCGAGACACATTATATCTATCATGGTACGTTTTTAGGGAATAAGACGATGGGGATGAATGTTAAATATGCATCAGACCCATACTGGGGTGAAAAAATAGCAGCCTATATGTATAAAGCTGATCAATATCTGAAGGGTGGAGACTTAGGAAATTATCAATTAGGTATGACGATTACTACGTCCTTGAATGTACGTAGTGAACCTAAGGTCGTTTCCGGTAACGATATTTATAAATTCCCTAAAGCGGGGACCAGTGTCGCTATCCTCGGCGAGTCCAAACAATCAGACGGCACCTGGTATCAGATTGTTCCAAAAAGGTCTTATTTAAAAGCATATATTTTTGGAAACGGGAATTACGGTACTTTAGCGAAAAAGATCAATGTAGCAAAATAATAATCAAAATTAGGGAATGTGACTATTTCTAGTTGCATTCCCTTATGTTATGGTAATGTTAGTTTTGTAACATTATAGATTTTAAGGGGAAGTATTTATGAAGTTAAACAAAATAGATGTGATGGGTGTACCGTTTATCGATACCTCAATGGATTCATTCATTAAACACCTTTATGAATCACATATCGTAAATGATAGTAAAGCGTTTGTCATCACGGCAAATCCTGAAATTGTCATGTATGCGAGTGAAGATGTTAGTTATAAGAATGTCTTGAATGATGCGGATTATGTCACCCCAGATGGGATCGGGATTGTAAAAGCAGCAAGAATTCTTGGAACCCCAATTAAAGAAAGGGTTTCGGGATTTGATATAATGTGTAATCTCTTGCAGATTGCAAATGAGAATCGATTTTCAGTTTATTTACTAGGTGCAAAAGAAGAGGTTTTACAATCTGCTGAGGCCAATATTCAAGCAACTTATCCAAACGTAGACATTGTTGGTTCGCACAATGGCTATTTTGATTGGGAAGATAATAATATTGTGAATGAAATCCAACAGCTTAAACCAGATATGGTTTTTGTGGCTCTTGGTCTACCAAGACAAGAAAATTGGATTGCAGAGAATATCCATCATTTTGATAAAGGTATTTTTATGGGAGTGGGAGGTAGTTTTGATGTGTTTGCTGGAATTGTGAAGCGAGCGCCTGTAATCTACCAAAACTTAAACTTAGAGTGGTTTTATAGATTGGTGAAGCAACCATCAAGGGCTAGAAGGATGTTAGCATTGCCAAAATTCATGATCAAAGTGATTGGACAGAAAGTAAAGGGAAGAAAATGAGCGGAACATTTGTAAAAAGCACACTGATTTTAACGATTGCTACATTGATTTCTAAGATACTCGGAAGCGTCTTCAGAATTCCATTGCAAAACATTGCCGGAGATGAAGTGTTAGGGATTTTCACCCTTGTCTATCCAGTTTATATGACAGCACTGATATTGTCTGTTGCAGGAATTCCTTTAGCTATTTCACAGCTTATCTCAAAGGCTAGAGTGGAAAACGATCAACGAGAAATCAAGAATATTTTCGTTACATCAAGTATTTTAGCTGTTCTATTTGGGTTAGTAAGTTTCAGTTTACTCACAGGGTTATCTGAACAATTAGCTCAAGTATTAGGGGGACAAAAGACGAGATTGTCCATTATCATTGTCTCGATTACGTTGTTGATTGCACCTTATATGGCTGTCTACAGAGGCTTTTTTCAAGGCTATGAAAATATGAAACCGACAGCGTATTCACAAGTAATCGAACAATTCATTCGTGTAGCATTAATAATTGGAATTGCCTATTACACTGTCAGTATGGATTACAGCAATGAGGTTGTAGCTGGTGGTGTGATGATTGGCTCATCTATAGGTACCCTGCTATCTCTCGCATATCTTCGTTATCTGTTTATAAAGTCTTCATTTAAACCAATTTCGAAAGAAAAATATAGTTTGAAAGACTTTAAAAAAACCAGTCGAAGGATTTTAAAAGTCTCCCTACCGATTTGTGTGGGTGCATTGACAATGGCCCTCTTGAATGTAGTTGATTCCTTATCGATTCCTTTCAGTTTGAAGATGGCCGGAGGGGAAAGTGCGGAAATAAATTATCAATATGGTTTATATGGCCGTGGGCTATCATTGGTGCAGATTGCTACAGTGTTCTCCACCTCCATTGTACTTCCTCTTATTCCTTTGATAAGTCGGAACTTAGCTCAAAATGATTTTAGGAATGCTAACAAGGTTATTGTGAAATCACAAAATTTGGCGCATCTTTTTTCGTGGCCGGCAGCAATAGGTCTTCTAGCATTGGCATTACCCCTTAATCTAGGTTTATTTACTGATTTAAATGGAAGTCTCGTCCTTGCATTGATTGGACTCAGCGCTGTGTTTACATCATTGACTGTACTTGGAACGGGAATTTTACAGGGGCTTGAAGAGTCCAAGATGGCTGCATGGATCATTGTTTTCGGTGCACTTATAAAGGTTGTATTCAATTTTGTTTTCATTCAATTTTATGGGCTTGTTGGTGCTGCGATTGCGACTTTGCTTATTTATATTCTGCTTTGGTTTGTAAATTCTTATTTTATTTGGAAAAAAACAAAAGTGAAATTTGTTACAAGAGAAACTTTTGTTCAGTTTGGATCGTCAATATTAATGGGAGCGCTTATTGGTGTGCCCACCTTATTCCTAGGGTTGCAAACGTGGGGAAGACTCGAGGCAATTATTTATGGTTTCGGAGGAGTAATTATAGGGACTGTTGTATATTTGTTTGCAGTTATTGTACTTAAAGGGGTTTCAACTGAAGAATTAAACCGGATTCCTGGAGTAAATAAACTGATCAAAAAGGCTGGTTTTAATCAGAACCATCCTAACAAGTAACACATAAGACGTTTTTTCGACGATTTCTATAAAGTTTTTCATTTTATTGAAAAAATTATGATATAATTTTCATTATGATGTAATTCATGCTTCTATTAGAAGAATCAGGGTTCATCATGTATAGAGGTAAGAGTTTTTAGGGAGAGTGTTTTTAAAATATGCTGTTTCTAACGTTATTCATATGCTTCTTATCGTCAGTATTATTAACACCAATAGTTAAGAATTTCGCGATAAAAATTGGAGCAACGGACCAACCCGATAAACGAAAGGTACACACCAAAGTCATGCCGCGACTTGGTGGTCTAGCTATCTACTTAAGTTCCCTTATTGGGTTTTATTTACTTTCTCCTGATAAACAATACATGATTCCTTTATTTGCAGCCAGCTTGATCATAATAGCAACTGGTTTTTTTGATGATATTTTTGAGATATCGCCAAAAGTCAAACTGTTGGGTCAAATCATTGCTGCTGGTATCGTCATACACGGTGGTATAGTCGTCAATTTTATCAACCTGCCGTTTGATGTACGTTTGGATTTAGGTATATGGAGCATTCCACTTACCTTAATATGGATAATCGGTATCACAAATGCAATAAACCTGATTGATGGACTAGATGGATTGGCTGCAGGAGTTTCATCCATCGTATTGATCACGATATCTACAATGGCGATTGTCAATGGTAACATGTTTGTGGTTGCTATTGGTTTTGCAGTATTAGGAAGTACACTTGGGTTCCTTGTATATAATTTTCATCCTGCGAAAATATTCATGGGGGACACGGGATCCCTATACTTAGGGTTTATCATAGCTGTAACATCTTTATTAGGTTTTAAAAACATCACGTTGTTCTCTTTATTAGTCCCGATCATCATTCTTGGAGTCCCAATTTCAGATACAATCTTTGCGATCATTCGTCGATTTGTAAATAAAAAACCTTTATCTTCACCAGATAAATCACATTTACATCATTGTCTACAAAGATTGGGATTCTCCCATCCTACAACCGTTCTGATCATATATGCGATGAGTGCGATCTTTGGGATTGCTGCTGTCCTTATCGAACAAACCACATTATGGGGTTCTTTTCTTATCGTAACGGTATTACTGGTGTTCATTGAGTTGATTGTGGAAGTGGTCGGATTGATTGATACCAATTACAGGCCGATCTTAAACTTCTTCCAAAGAGTAGCCAATACCCGTAATGTAAGAAGCATTCGTAATATTAACAGATGAGCACTAATGGTGAATACGCAAAGGGGATGACCCAATAGTAAAAGTGTCATACACTTATGGGTCAGCCCCTTGTTCTTGTTAATCCGTACAATCATGAATTACTCAGAAAGGGTTGTTTTTGTTGAAGAAATGGCTGTGGAGCGTTCTCATATTATCAATAGCAGTTACATCTATCGGTCTATATGAACGTGCGAAAGCAGAATGGAACTACAATATATATGAAGTTGCTGTCCCTTTTAAAGAAGTGGAAAGTTTAATTCGACAAGGTGCAAATGAAGAGGATGTTTTTGATGGATTGAAATCTTCCGGAGTAAGCGCTATGGGTATTCCTCCAGAATCCATTAAATCACTGGAGAATAAAGGCGACATTCTATCTCTTGATCAAAATGAGTTCACTCGCTTTGCTTTACTTTCGGGCTATCCACTGGATGAGTTTCCCGATAAAAAAGGTTTGTACATCAGTATTTTGAAAAGCAATTTTCCAGTTGTGGAGTCGCTGGAAAACGTATTTGGAGATCAAGTAAAGAATATTGAGATAAACGAAAGAAAATTCCTTTACATAGAAGGTGAACCGAAAAAGATTAAAAATACCTATTTAGGCTATTCAGATGATACTTTTAAGCTAGTAGAAAGCTATGGCTTTTCAAGAATCTTGCATGTTCCAGTTTCAGATATTACGGAAGAAAATGAGTTCATTTGGGAACAAGCGATGACAATCGATGAAAATGCAGATCAGATGTTAATTATAGGTGATGAGGCCCTGGGATATCCGACAAATCATCGGGAATGGGCAAATAGATTGAAAGAAAAGGGCATATCAACGCTGTCTATTGAACAATTTGATCAAAAAGGTTTTGAAAATCTTGCAAGAGCTAATGAGTTTAATGTGAAACGGTTGATAAGTTTGGATTTGGAAATCGGTTCTCCAATGGTAAATCAGGATAAGGCGATTAGAGCTGTAAAAGAACGAAATATCCGGGTTTTATACTTTCACATAAAAACTGAGGGAGATCCAGAAGAGAATTTAAAGGAGAATATGAAGTTCTTCAAAAGCTTGAATAGTTCTATGCCCCAGCTATTCAAGTTAGGTAAGCCGGATGCATTCAGTGAATTGTCAAGGCCACTTTGGATGGTAGCGATAGCCTTATTAGGTGGAATTACGTTTGTAACCTTGGCGGTGGAAAGTCTTTTAAAGCGTAAGTTAGCAGTAGTTTCAGGTATAGCCCTGTCACTCATTGCAATAGGGTACATTGTTTCAGGATCAGGTTTATTGGTGAAATTGATGGCATTGGCAGTTGCAATTATAACGCCTGTATATGCTGCTTTAAAAATGAGACCAATTGAACGGTATAGAGACATATTATTTCAATATGGTCGGGCTATATTCATCAGTTTTCTTGGAATCTTGATTGGGATTAGTCTCTTATATGGAACAGAATATTCATTACACATCGGACAAGGCTTTAGAGGTGTGAAAGTACTTTATGTGTTCCCAATCGTATACACACTACTATTTGCTGTATACCATATTTATAATAATATGAAATTCGATTTTCAACAGTTAAAGAGAATGTTAGCCATGCCAATCAAATATGGACATCTTATTTTGTTATTTATTTTGGCGGGTATCGTTTTTTATTATATAGATCGTACAGGGAACTTCGCTTCGGTGTCATCTTATGAATTGATGATGAGACAGAAGTTGGAAGACTTGCTGTATGTAAGGCCAAGAACAAAAGAATTCCTGATTGGATTTCCATTCTACATTCTTTCCTTGTATTTCTTCATGAAAAAAATGAAGAAGACAGCATATGTTTGTTTGATCCCTGCTATAATAGGTTGGCTTTCTCTAGTCAATACATTTACTCACTTGCATATCCCTATATACGTTTCTGTTTTAAGAAGTGCCTACAGTTTGTCATTTGGATTGCTTGTGGGGGTTGTTTTCATCATTATCTATAAAGCAGGGCGTAAATATTATTTAAAATTGAGAGCAAGGTGGTAAGATGAAGCTTGTTATTTCAGGCTATTATGGCTTTAATAATATTGGGGACGAAGCAATATTGGCCTCTATGATTCAATCATTAAGAGAAATTCAATCAGACATAGAGATTGTCGTTCTTTCCAATAACCCAGAATTTACAAAGTCCACTTACCGTGTGGAAGCTGTAAACCGTTGGAATTTAAAAGCTATTATAAAAGCTTTAAAAGAAAGTGATGGCCTGATCAGTGGCGGGGGAAGTCTGTTGCAAGATCAAACGGGTTGGAAAAGTGTTCCCTATTATTCTGGAATAATGTATTTGGCTAAATTACTTGGGAAACCAGTTTATATGTATGCGCAAGGTGTTGGTCCGGTAGATCGGTTGCTAAATAAATGGATTGTAAAAATAGTGTTGAATAAAATCAATCGGATAACCGTAAGAGATGAAGAATCTAAACAATTATTAGAAAGATTAAAGATAAAACAAAATATCAGTATAGTCCCAGATCCTGTAATGGGATTCACATCAGAAAATTTGAACAGTGATTGGATGAAGGAGCAAGATTTCGAGAAACCTGTCGTAACGGTATCAGTGAGGGATTGGAAAGGCCTTGAAGATTTTAAAATTAAAGTTGCTGCAGCATTAGATACTTTGGTTGATGAAGAGGATGTAGAAATCGCCTTTCTTCCGATGCACGGCTCTCATGATTATGAGACTTCACTCCAAGTTGCCGAACTTATGCAAAAACATTCTAAAATCGCTCCATATGATGCATCAATTGAAGAAAAAATCGCTATCATCAACTATTCTGAATTCTTATTTGGTATGAGATTGCATTCTTTGATTTTTGCTGGGGTTGTAGGAACACCATTTTTGGCTCTATCATATGATCCTAAAATAGAGTCTTATTCGAATCTAACACTTCAACCTGTAGCAGGACATGTAGAAAAAGATGATTTGAATGATTTATCTAATGTATTATTAAAGAACTATCGATCCAGAGAAGAACTATTGGATTTGATGAGAGGGACCACAGAGGAAATGAAAATGACAGCTAAGGAGACAGCGAACTTAGCGATTTCGATCATTAGTTCATCAAATAAAAGCTTTTTGAAATCGAAAGCTAACTGACCACAAGTTCCACCGAGAGGAGATACTGTAAGTAATTAGATCGAAACAAACAAAAGAAAGCCCTACAAGTGGGCTTTCTTTTGTTTTAGTTTTGATAGTGTTTATTTTTAATTTTTACGAAATTCACTCCCTTTCCGCGGGCGATCGGCGATCCTCGAGCCTCCTCGCGAGTTCCTCACTGTGGAGTCTCGCTTGGCTCGCTGTTCCCGCAGGAGTGTCGCGAATTTCGTTTAGAAGTAATAAAGTCCTTTAACAGAGCACTAATTTTAATAGCTTGTATCGTCTACTTGGATTGCTTCGGAACTGGCCTCATTGTTATGGTTTTCAAGGTCTAAATGTGCCTTCAAGCTGTTAGAGATCTCATATACGCTGGTTTGATCCAACATATAATAGAAGACTCCGTTATTGGAGTTTTCGCCTTTCAATTCCAGTGCGTCTATTTTATTAATTTCACCAGCATAGCCATGAAGCCCTACAATTTCTTTGAAGTTTAAATCCATCTGTATATTTCCATCTAATCCATCGATGACATCATCATATTTGGTGATAGAACTGAATTTGGAACCTTTTTCAATAATAGCTTTTATAACTTGTCGCTGTCTTTCTCCACGGCCGATATCACCTGTAGGATCTTGTTTTCGCATACGGACAAAGGCTAAGGCTTCTTCGCCATCTAACAATTGGTTTCCTTCATGAAGAGTGATGGCATCCTGACGGTCTCTACTATCCTGAACAGCAAACGTTTTAGGAACATCTACCTTAACACCACCGAGTGCATCGACTATATCAATAAATGCCTTAAAATCAACTCTTACATAGTGATCGACCGGTACATCAAATAAATTTTCCACACTTTTTACTGCAAGGTCTACACCGCCATAGGCATGAGCATGATTGATCTTGTCCATACCCCTTTCTGGTATTTCTACATAGGAATCCCGAGGAATACTGACCATTTTTACAGATTTATCCTCTTTGTTGAAAGTGGCTAATATCAGTGCATCAGAACGGCTCACCTTTTCACCTTCACGAGCATCAACCCCGATGAATAATACTGAAAAATTATCTTCGTTGACATCAATTTTTTCCGTACGAAGTTCTGATTTTTCGCCTCGTTGCAATTCTTCTACTGAATTATCAGTTGCATTAACTAGTTTGAAAGTTAAGTAGGCCCCATATCCGATCGTGCAAAAGATTATTAAAAATATGGGAATTAATATCAGGCGTCTGCGACGGCGTTTTTTCTTCTTTCGTAATTCTGTACGATACATGCTTTAGCTCCTCAGTAGGTATTAAAATGAAAGCGTGGAATAATAAAAAGAGACCTCAATGGTGGTCTCTAAAAAATCTACCAACTTTAAAAAAGTTTATCCTATAAAAAATGATATATCAATACAATTTTCCGTATAGTTTTAACAATTATTAGACTGTTAAATTAAACATAATTTATTGATACAATTCTTTGATCAAGGATTCGCTTGAATTCCCTTTAGAGTATTGATTCCATACCTCAGCAAATTTTTTTACGGATTTTCTATCAAAGTTATTTTCTTTGATCATGGATATGATTTCAGCTGTATCTTCAACGATTGGTCCAGGTATATCTTTTTCGAATTCTTTCCAAATTCCTCGATCCCTTTTGTATTCCTTTAAGTCATACATAAAAAAGATGATCGGCTTTCCGAGTAATGAAAATTCAAAAGGAATGGATGAATAATCAGTAATGAGAAAATCGGTTATCAATAATAAATGATTGACTGAATGATAATCGGAAACATCATATACAAAGCCCGAAAAATCATTAGCCAGACTAAAATTCACAGCAGGATGTATACGTAAAAACACTACATAATCATCTTTCAATTCATCATACATGGATTGAAGGTCCAAATGGATTTCTGAGAGATCAAATTCTCCATCTCTGAAAGTGGGTGCGTATAAAATCACTTTTTTTGAATTGATAATAGGAAATTCAATTTTTAATTTTTCTATTACAGAATTCTTTTGTTCCTTATCATAGAAAAAGTCAGTTCTAGGAACACCAGTCCTCATGATAGCTTCATCATCTACACCGAAGCTTTGATGTATGATATTTGCCATCTTATCAGACCCAACAGCTATTTGGGTATGACGTTTATAGACAGTTTCGATTCTTTTCTTTGCCGAATCGGGTCTGCTTTTCATCGAGGGATCCATAAGGCCAAACTTCTTTATTGCACCAGCTGCATGCCAGAGCTGAACACATTTTACATTCGGTTTGAAACTGGTAATAGATAAAAATCCGTAATAATTATCTACAAACACCATCTTAGAAGTACTTAGATGATAGATAGAAATGACCCAATGAAATAGGTTTACACATTCAAAAGAGTAAACTTTAGAGTTATTTATATTGTCGAAATTAATCGGGCATTTTGGTTGTTTTAGAATAATAATTTCATGATCTTGTGTTTTTGATAATTCGTCGGCTACATAAAAAATATTATCCCCAAAAGAAGCAACAAATGTTGTCTTTTTCCTTTGGGGAAATAGTTGGAACATATTAAATAATAGTTTGAAGATCATCAAATATGTTCCGATTAATAGTTCTCTAACCATTATTGACTAATAGCAGATCGTTTTTAATTTTGCTTGTTGAGATGCCGACTGTACGAGGGAGGTATACTACTTCAGTATATTCTTTTAGGAAGTCGAACTTACCTTCCCAATCATCTCCCATAACGAAAACATCAATATCATTGTCAATGACATCCTGAATTTTTTGGTCCCAATGGTTTTCAGGAATCACTTTATCTACATAACGAATCGATTCAAGAATCACTTTTCGATTTTCGTAATTATGATATGCTTTTTTGTCCTTAAGAGCATTGAATTCATCAGTAGAGACAGCTACTGTCAAATGATCCCCTAATTCTTTAGCGCGACGAAGTAAATTTATATGGCCATTATGGAGCAAGTCAAACGTACCGTATGTTAAAACTTTTTTCATTTTAGTGTCCTCCCATAGATTTTACTAGATATAAAGACTTAAATTATTGTTTCGTTCACATTGTATATATTAATATAACAAATTTGCGAGACTGTAACATAATGTTTACATTCTATTAACAATACTTTGGATTATTTATACCACGTAAATATATAGTTAAAACATTTTAGAGAAAATTTACAACCAACATTGATCAATTAATAATATTTACCAATTAACCTAACAATTATAATGTGATTCTACCACATGTGTCAATTGATGGTATGAATAATTTCCACGGGACTTAAGGCATAAAAAAGAGCCTAATCAAATCTCCATACAATAAAAATTCAATCTGAATAGACTCAGTATTATGTTGACGATTTAAATAGGAATTGGTTTCACTATTTTTAACTCGAATTGGAAAAGATTACCTTTTCGGAGTTGATGAATTTAATCTTCCTAAAGTTTTCGCATTAAATAACAGTATATGACTGGCGAAAATCTCCATTTGAAAATCAAAAGTTTACGGCATATAATATCGTATAATGTTAAGAGAGAGGGGTACAAGCAAAAATATGGGACAACATGATTTGGAAAATATTAAGATCTTGAATCTCGATTTAGAAGATAAAATCTATAAAATCGACATACCGGTAAAGAATTCTTTCATGGTTGATGTAGCTCAAATGCAATTTATTCTGTCAAATAGGCAAAATGACGAGGAAATCGTTTTGGCTTCTTCAAGTAAAGATTCATTAAATGAATTTATCATATATGAAATCGAGATCCCTTTCGATGCTTTTAAACCATCTGAAGATGATATTTGGGATTTATATATCATACGCGAAACCCAGAATGGATTGAAAAAAAGCAGAATTAAAAGTAATTTTGAGTATGTGAGGATATTGGCTATTGTCACTAGGGAAAATAAAAAAATGTTTTACCCATTTACTACGAAAGAAGGGAATCTTTCCTTCAGATTTAATCAATATACTCTATTTGCAATATTTGATGATATCCAATTGACGAACTCAGGAGAACTTTCAGTATCAGGCTTTTTCAACTATCCACCACTCCATTTAGTTGGAGGATATAACATCACAGGATTAAAGGTGGTAATCAACAATAATGGTGAAGAGGAAAAGTTCATTGATGTAAAACGAGTAGCCCGCGCAGATCTCTATTCGAAATATACAAACACTCTTGCATTTAAAGAAATCGGTTTTGAAGGATCTTTTGATTTCAAAAGATATATCAATGGTAACAATAAAAAAAGCTTCAAGTTTTTCTTGGAACTTGAGTATGAACATGAAGGCAGGACTGAAACAATCAGGAGCATAAGAGTTCGATTATCACATGAGACCGTGCTTCCAGACAAATCTATCCTAACGTTGAATGGTAAAAAGAAAAAAATATATTGTGGCGTTACAAAGAAATCAAAGTATTTTTCAGTGAATGTTGTTGATTATAATATGGTCAAAGAGACACTGGCTAATATTAAAAAAAAATGGGTGAAAATTAGAAGAAGCGACTACTTGAAAAAAATGTACAAAACTGTCTTCTATCTTCTTGGAAGAATCATGCCGGCTGATCTGAAGTTGGTCATGTTCGAAAGCTTTCTAGGAAAACAATATAGTGATAGCCCAAGAGCTATTTATGAATATATGTTGGAAAACCATCCTGAGTATAAAATGTATTGGAGTGTCGATAGAAGACATTTGAAATTCTTTGCAGGCAAAGATGTGAAACATGTAAGAAGGTTTTCGGTCAGTTGGTTATTACTGATGACGAGGGCTAAATACTGGGTCTCCAATAGTAGATTACCGCTGTGGATTCCTAAACCAAAGCATACAATCTATCTGCAGACATGGCACGGTACACCATTGAAAAGGCTTGCTGCTGATATGGATGAGGTCCATATGCCAGGAACTAATACGACAAAATATAAAGAAAATTTCTTGAGAGAAGCAAGAAAGTGGGATTATTTAGTGTCGCCTAACGCTTATTCCAGTGAAATATTCAGAAGAGCATTTGCATTTGATAAAACAATGATTGAATCGGGTTATCCTCGGAATGATTTTCTAATAAACTGCAATGATCTGGAAAACATGAATCAATTGAAAGAAAGAATGAACCTTCCTAAGGATAAAAAAATCATATTGTATGCTCCTACATGGCGGGATAATCAGTTTTATGCCAAAGGGAAGTACAAGTTCGATCTCCAGCTCGATTTGGATAAAATCAGAGAGGTACTTGGGGAAGACTACATTGTTTTGTTAAGGATGCATTATCTTGTAGCTGAAAACCTGGATTTGTCCGGTTATGAAGGTTTTGTTTTTGATTTCTCCTTTCATGAAGACATCAGAGAATTGTACTTGATATCGGACATTCTGATAACCGACTATTCATCTGTCTTTTTCGATTATGCGAACCTAAAAAGACCGATGTTATTCTTTGTATATGATATAGATGATTATAGAGATAATTTAAGAGGATTCTATTTCGACTTCGAAGAAAAAGCTCCCGGACCTTTGACACGAACCACTGAAGAAATAATTAAAGAGATAAAACTTATCGAGGAGAATGGGTTCATACCATCTGAAACTACTGAAGAATTTTACAAGAAGTTTTGTTATTTAGAATCTGGGGAATCTTCGAAGAGAGTTGTAGATGAAGTATTTGGGAAATAAATCATAACATCTTACGTCTTTCGTCTGGCTGTCGAATTTTATCGATGGCCTGTTTTATTACCCTAAATATTGATTTCTGCGACATTCACTCCCTTTCCGCGGGCGATCCGCAAGCCTCCTCGCTCGTACCTCGCTGTGGGGTCTCGCCTGGCTCACTGTTCCCGCAGGAGTGTCGTGAATTACGCTTAGATCAATCTTCTAGTTAGTCTACATTGGAATTTTAACAGTGCCTAAGTCTTAACTATTCGTCAGTCGTACTACCAACCTTCATAGATTTATATTTTTTCTGTAAAGGTGCGGTTAAATTTCTATAAATATGTACGAACTATTAATTGGCACGGGAAGCAGTGTTGTCAAATTTACAATTATGTATCATTTGTTGTGTTTTAAAAAGTATGAAAGTATAATTTGAGAAGTATTTATCATTCAAAAGATACACAGGAAGGACTAAAGTATGAAATCCGTAATCACTGTGATTAAAGAACAGATTCAACACTTCTATTTGGTTAGAAGGTTATCTTTATATGAATTGAAAAGTTCAAATAGCAATAATTATTTAGGTATGGCATGGGAACTCATCAATCCGCTTATCCAAGTAGCGATTTATTGGTTTGTATTTGGATATGGTATAAGACAAAGAGCCGATATTAAATTGGAAAACGGGTTGGAGGTTCCTTTTCTACAGTGGATGCTTGCTGGAATCATTATCTGGTTCTTTTTCTATCAGTCCACAATTAAAGGTTCTAAATCGATTTATACAAGGCTGAGAATGCTCTCAAAGATGAACTTTCCAATGAGTGTCATTCCTAACTATATTATTTTTTCACAATTTTATATTCATGCTGCTTTAGGTGTCATTACAATCTTAGTCATGCAATTTTCAGGTTTTCCGATAAATATTTACTATTTACAGTTCATCTACTTTATTTTTGCAACGTTCATGTTTATCTTTGCACTAGCATTAGTGACATCAACACTTGCAACCATCATTCGAGATGTGCAAATGTTTTTACAAGCAACACTACGTATGCTGCTCTATCTATCACCGATTTTGTGGCAGATTTCAAATATCGACAATGAGTTTATACAGTTGGTTATGAAGATCAATCCGCTGTATTATTTAATTGAAGGGTATCGAGCCGGATTTTTCGGATTGGGCTGGTACTTTATTGAAAACTGGGAATACACGTTGTATTTCTGGGCTATAACTGGTCTGCTCCTTTTCATTGGTGCGACAATACATGTGAAATTCAGAAGGCATTTCATCGACTTTCTATAGATGAGAGGAATCAATATGGAAAAAGCGATTAGCGTCAAAGACGTTTCGAAAAAATACAAATTATATAAGAAGTCTTCAGAGAAAATATTGGATTTGCTTACACCTAAAAGCTATGGTGAAGATTTTTACGCATTAAATCATGTGGATTTTGAGGCTGATAAAGGTGATGTTGTAGGGTTTGTCGGGATCAACGGTTCTGGGAAATCTACATTGTCAAACATTATCGCGGGGATCGTCCCGGAAACAACCGGTTCTGTGACGTTGAATGGACAAGCAGCATTGATTGCGGTTGCTTCAGGCTTGAAAGGTGATTTAACTGGCAGGGAAAATATTGAACTCAAATGTCTGATGCTTGGATTTTCAAAAAAAGAAATTCAAGAAATGGAAGAGGATATCATTGAGTTTGCAGAATTAGAGAAATTTATTGATCAACCAGTAAAATCCTATTCAAGCGGAATGAAATCACGTTTAGGTTTTGCGATTTCTGTAAATATAGACCCTGACATCCTGATCATTGATGAGGCATTATCTGTAGGAGATAAAGCGTTTGCTGAAAAATCCCTGGAAAAGATGAAAGAATTCAAAGCTAAAGGGAAAACGATGATTTTCGTCAGCCACTCAATTGGCCAGATGAAAAAATTCTGTGAGAAAATCCTTTGGCTTGAATTCGGTGTCGTCAAAGACTTCGGTACAGTGGATGAGGTCTTACCGAAATATGAAGAATTCTTAAAGAAATATAAAAAAATGTCCAAAAAAGAAAAGAAAAAATATAGAGAAGATGCAATCAAAAAGAACGCTGCCTTGAAGACAGCTACAATTTGAATATAGAGAACCTTGACTAGTTTCGACGTCATAGTCAAGGTTCTTTTTTGTGGAGCGAATAGTGTGTTGCGATATTAGAATAATTTTGGTATAGTATTCCCGTCGTCAAATTCGACAAAATTCGACAAAATTTATCTTAAAAGCAGGGGATAAAAATGGTCAAGGAATGGAATCTATTGCGTTTTGTAGCTTGCCTTAGCATCGTTCTGCTTCATAGTACAACCCAGACAGGGTTAGTGGCAGGCTTTCCGCAAGCTGAATATTACGAACTTGCACGTCTTTTATTGTGCTATGCGACCCCGACTTTTATCGTGTTATCTGAAATCATTCTAGCAAATAAATATACGGATCGCTTAGGCGAAGGCTTTTTCACTAAACGGTTGAAGTGGATATATCTTCCCTTCGTGTCGTTCGCCATCTTAGATGCATTGGTAACATTCCATTTGAGCGGTAACGGTTTTGCAGGCGTAACCGATAAGATCAAGAATAATGTTCTGTTCGGTGAATTTGAAGGATACTTCGTACTCGTCATCCTTCAGTTTTACCTCCTGCATTATATCGTTCTCAAATTCAATATCTCAATGAAAGTTCTGTTGCCGATCAGTTATGTTGTGATGATCATTCATCTTCATTTATTGAATTACTCGGACCTTGCCTTCGTGCAAGACAATAGACATCTGCTGAAAATACCGTTTACAGCCTGGTTCGGTTATTTTACAACAGGTTACCTAATTGGACGTCATTATAAAACAATCATTCAGTTCTTAGGTAAATATAAATGGTATACGTTGTTAGGGGTAGTACTATCCTTGTATTTCGTCGCAATGAATTATAAATTCGGTTTTACGAGTGTCAATTCTAAAAGGTTCGATCTATTCCCATTTGTAATCTTATCTAGTTTGGCGATCCTCACGTTTGGAAAATACGTACCGAACTTGAAAATCATAAATACGATTAGTAACTATTCATTTGGAATTTATTTATTGCACTGGCAAGTCCAACGATTTATTGGTCCTTATACCGCTAACTTTTTCGAGCATACAAGTACACGTGTCATCGGATTGTTCATTGTAAGCCTCCTATTATCAATGTTGATTATAAAATCAGTATCTCTTTTACCTTTTGGATCATATATAGTCGGTAATACAAAAAGAAGGAAAAAATCGATTCGTGTTCCTGAAGCCCAATATGTACCTACACAATGATAAAATACCTGGGTTGGCTCTTAAGTGTGTGAAACTTTGAGCCAGCCCATTTTTTTGTGTAACAATTTTTTAGAAATCCTTTACATATACTCAATAATTGTCGATAATTACATAAGGGTGTAATTCAGTGATAAAAGTTGTGGTGATACGCATATGGACAGTACTTTAAGAAAAACAAATATAGAAAATAGCAATAATGTAGATATTCTTAACGTTCCTTTTGTTAATAGCCCGAAAGAGCAATTCGTCGATACTCTTTTGACACATATCAAAAGGAAAGAAAAGAAGTTCATCATTACAGCCAATCCTGAGATTGTGATGCAGACTTATAAAGATCCATCATTTAAACGGATTGTTCAAAAGAGCTCTTACGTCACTCCTGATGGTATCGGAATTATAATGGCAGCCAAAATGTTAAATAAACCGATTCCTGAAAGGATAACAGGTATTGAAACGATGATTGCTCTTCTTCAAAAAGCTGAAAAGAATGGTCATTCTGTTTATTTTTTAGGGGCGAAAGACACGACACTAAAAAAGGTAGTAGATAACGTACATGTCAGATTTCCTGGCTTACGTATAGTGGGTTATCGAGATGGCTATTTCTCGAGTGATGAAAGTACAAATATCCGTGACGAAATTAAACAGCTACAGCCGGATATGGTTTTTGTAGGTTTAGGAGCTCCTCGTCAAGAAAAATGGATTTCCGAAAACTTTTTGCACTTCCAAAAGGGTATCTTTATGGGAGTGGGTGGAAGTTTTGATATTTTATCCGGTGAAGTAAAAAGAGCTCCACGTTTGTGGAGGAAACTCAACCTTGAATGGCTGTATAGACTCGTCACTCAACCGTGGCGATTTAAACGGATGTTGGAAATACCGAAGTTTTTATTCAAAGTGTTCAAAGAAAAAATTGGAACAAGCACTCATTAACTTTACTATTATCATCAAAGTGCAGGGAGACAGAATGTTTTTCTGCACTTTTCTTAAGCCTTCACCCATTACCAATCTTTACTTGGTAAGTATGGAGCATTTCCTCACATCAAACGGTTTCAATTATCAAACAATAAGATTGTTAATTTAGGGAATATCGTCAATAAGTATTAATTTGTTTCGAAATGTTTATTTAGTGTTAAGAATTTGAATTGTAATCTTTACAATTTTTACTGAATAAAGAATTGATTTTCGTTTAAGATGTGATACGCTTACCTAGAATGTCTAAGCAAAGGAGATCCACTTTATGGATAATAGCATGATCATTGCACTGATCACATCATTTATAACTGTACTGGTCATTACTCCCCTTGTAATAAAACTTGCCCACAAAGTAGGGGCTACAGATAAACCAAATAAGCGTAAAGTACATGAAAAAGTAATGCCGCGGTTAGGTGGTCTGGCGATTTTCATCGGATGTACTGCTGGGTATTTTGCTGGTGGACTCTATAAAGAGCAAATGACCGGCATACTAATTGGTGCGTTTTTAATTATCGTATTAGGAATCCTCGACGATATTTTGGAATTATCAGCTATTGTAAAGCTTTTGGGTCAACTAATCGCAGCTACGCTTGTCGTTTCGACCGGTTTGACGATAAATGTGCTTAGTGTACCTTTCCTTGTTGAGAATTATGAACTTGGCATCTGGTCCTATCCGATTTCAGTACTGTGGATTGTCGCTATCACGAATGCAATCAATTTGATCGATGGGTTAGATGGCCTGGCAGCGGGAATTTCGTTGATTGGAATTGCGACGATTGCCTTTATGGCTGGAGCTGCAGGTAAAGGACTGATTATGACCTTGGCATTGATCTTGATCGGAAGTATAATTGGTTTCCTTTTTTACAACTTCCACCCAGCAAAGATTTTCATGGGGGATACTGGAGCACTGTTCTTAGGGTATGCGATTGCGATCCTATCCCTATTAGGATTATATAAAAGTGTGACATTGTTCAGCTTCATCGTTCCGATCCTTATCCTTGGGGTGCCGATCTTTGATACGTCATTTGCAATCATTCGACGAATCGTTAATAAAAAACCGATTTCAGCACCGGATAAGTCTCACTTGCACCACAGGATCTTAGCACTTGGACTATCGCATCGGAATACTGTGCTCGTCATTTATGCCTTTGGAATCATATTCAGTGTTTGTGCAGTGATTGTAACAGAGACGACGTTGATCGGGTCTTTGTTGATCTTATTCACATTATTCGTTGCCTTTCAGTTAGTTGCTGAAACTGTAGGTCTTGTTAGTGACCGATACAAACCGTTCCTGAGGTTTTACCGTAAAGTTATTAAAAGCAGGCAATAATTACGTTTATATAAGGGGTTGACTCGAAAGAGCCAGACGCTTCAATTTTTGAAGCTGCTGGCTTCGGGTCAGCTCCTTTTTTATTTATGCGAAATTCACGGTCTGCCAATCAAGAAACCCTTAACGGACAAAGGAGACCTTATTTGTCCCATATCACTATTATTTTAAAAATAGCGGACACTAGAGACTTTATTTCGTGAATATCATTGAAAATCAGCTGTTTTATCCACACATAAGGGCCCTGGTGTCCGTTAGCATTAAGAATTATAGCTTTTTGTTACAAAAAACTGCTCTCATGTCCGCTGAATTTTGTGGACTAACATTTTGTTGATTCTGCGAAAAGTTTATTGCTTTTCTTTTTGGTATAAAAACTTGAACGCTAAGCTAAAAATTAAACTAATGAAGAGATGAGGGATTTAATATGAATTCAACGTTGATCGTATTAACGCAAAACTTTCCATACATGCCTGGAGAGCATTTTTTTGAAACGGAACTACAATACCTGCAGAAAGACTTTCATAAAATTATATTATCTCCCGTGGCTCACATACCTAAAAACGAGCAAAGGGAAGTTCCTGAAAACGTCCTTGTTAAGCCATTTGACCGGAACCTTACACCTTTCAAAGTGCTTACATACATGCGTAGGCTTACATTATTGAAGGATCCGCAGGCTAGGAAATGGTTCGAGGAAGAATTCGGAACAGCTCGCAAATACGGCTCAAAGGGAGTATTGAAGCTGATCAACTGGCTGAGCATGGCGGTGAATATACGCAAACAAATTGAAGAGAATTATGTGAAAAATAACACCAACCTTTCAGAGTATGTTTTTTACTCGTATTGGTTAAGTCCAGCAGCCATTGCTGTAGGAATGCTTAAGGAAAAATATGGGGAAGATATTAAAGGTGTGGCAAGAGCGCATGGTGGTGATCTATATGCTTATCGCCATACGCCACCATTCCTGCCATTACAAGGAAAGACTATTACGAATCTTTACAAGCTTTACACGATTTCGTCCGACGGGAAAAATTATTTACAAAATAGATATCCTGAGTTAATTCCAGCTAAACTTTCGGTTAGTAGACTAGGGACAGTCGGGGTGGAGCAAACCAATCCTCAGAACAGGGAAGAGCAACTGCACATCGTGACTTGCTCTTATATGGTCGAGGTTAAACGCCTCAATCTTCTCATAGAAGCCCTGACTCGAACCAAGTTGAATGTAAAGTGGACACATATTGGAAATGGGCCTTTATGGGATAAACTTAATGATCTCGCAGAAAAACTTCCATCAAATGTGGAGTGGGAGTTTCTTGGGTTTATGAATAATGATCAAATCCGAGCGTATTACCAACGGACGCCGATTGATCTTTTCATGAATATAAGTGCCAGCGAGGGAGTCCCGGTTTCCATTATGGAAGCTTTCAGTTGTGGTATTCCCGTTATCGCAACAGATGTCGGGGGCACATCGGAGCTGGTCAATGAAAAGAACGGCAAACTGTTGGATAAGGATACAGCGCCAGACCAAATTTCGGAGGCGATTGAGGCATTTGCTGATATGTCTGACCAGGAATATGATTCAGCAAGTAACCATGCATATGAGATGTGGAATGAACATTTCAATGCAGATCAAAATTACGCTGAATTTTCCAAGCATTTAGTCCTGTTAGGAGGAAACCAACAACATGAAGGCTAGGAATAGCTTCGCGAAAAACAGTTTCATCACGATTACGCGACAATTCACCAGTATCCTCCTTGGGATGTTGTTACTGATCGTACTCGCAAGATTCCTTGGCCCCTCTGGACAAGGTCAATATACTCTAGTTATCTTATTGCCTCAGCTATTGATGACTTTTCTGAATCTTGGGGTCAATACGTCAACGATCTACTATGTGAGCCGCGAAGAGATCGAGGTTGATTCAGCTGTTAAGAACAATTTGTATATTGGCGTATTTTTAAGTTTTGTAGCGATACTGATCGGAACTGTGATTGCACTCTTCTTTTCAGATCGTTTTTTTGAAGAAGCGTCAACAACATTCTTGTTATTGAGCTTGATTGCATTGCCGTTCATGTTTCTGAATATATATTTCCAGACGGTGTTTCAAGGATTGCAGCAATTCGGTGTGTTCAACACTATTCTGATCATTACGCAATTAGGTACTTTATTCTTTGTCTGTCTATTCATCATCGTTTTGGGATATGGAATCACCGGAGCTGTCGCAGCCTTCATATTAGGGCACTTGATCACGACCATTTCTATTGTATATATTCTCTATGCCAAATTCGGATTCAAGTATAAAAGAGGAGTTTTCAATCTTTCATATTTTAAAAAGTCTGTCTTGTTTGGATTGAAAGCACATATAAGTAACGTGATGTCTTTTTTGAACTATCGAATCGACCTCCTCTTATTGGGTTATTTCCTGAACCCGGCAGCAGTAGGGATTTATGTGACAGCAGTCAATATTGGAGAGCGGATATCGATTTTATCGCAATCGCTATCGACGGTCTTACTTCCTAGAATCGCTTCGGTTGATGATGAAGTCGACCGTAATCGCGTGACATCGATCTTGACAAGAAACTTTTTAGTCTTTGTGTTGCTGTTGACAATCGGTGTTTTTTTCTTTGCCGATTGGGTGATCGATTTATTATTCGGGGTTCAATATGAAAAGAGTTCGAGCTTATTGAAATGGCTCATACCTGGAGTAGCGGCATTATCAATCGACAGGCTTTTATCAAATGATATTGCCGGCCGGGGAAAACCAGAAGTGAACATGTACGTTTCCCTTTTCAATGTATTGTTCAACGTTGGGTTGAACATGTATTTGATCCCTCTGTATGGAGTGGTCGGGGCAGCGGTTGCGACAACAGCAACTTATATTTTAAGCCTCATTATCAAAATCTATCTATATAAAAAAGTGACAAGTTCGAATTATAGAAGTTTCCTTTTGATACAAAGGGATGATCTATATCTTTATTCGAATTTGTTCAAGCAATTGAAAACAAAAATGGCTGACAGATAAATCGGAGGTTTTCTGAATGAAGGTCTTAATAACAGGCGGGGCAGGCTTCATAGGAACATACACGAAAGATCTTTTGAAGGAAAAAGGTCATCAGGTATTGATTGTGGACAATTTGTCTACTGGCAACGAGAACAACATTGAGCAAGATGACACTTTTTATAAAGGTGACATCCATAACCTTTGTGATCTAAAAGGTGTCGACGATATCGATGTCATCATCCACCTAGCTGCTCAGATTCAGGTCCCTGTATCTGTTCAAGACCCAAGGTTCGATATGGAGCAGAATATCGCCGGAACCATTAAAGTAGTAGAATTCGCGAAAAAAGTAAAGGTTAAGAAGGTGATCTTCGCTTCATCGGCAGCAGTTTACGGTGATCATGAACAGCTTCCAATCAAAGAAGAAAGTGTTATGGATCCAATGTCTCCTTATGGCATATCGAAAATGGCTGCTGAAAAATACGTCGAGGCCCTTTGTAAAATGAATGGTATCGAATATATCGTCTTACGTTATGCCAACGTATTTGGTGCGAAACAGACTGCGAAAGGTGAAGGTGGCGTAATCAAGATTTTTTACGATCTTCTTGCTGAAGGGAAGACTCCGAAAATCGAAGGGGACGGCAATCAGACACGGGACTTCATCTATGTAGAAGATATTGCACGTGCCCATTTATATGCGTTAGACGCACCAAGCGGAACATATAACTTGAGCACAAACACTGAAATCACGATTAACGAACTGTGCAGACACATGATTGAAGCGATGGGTAGTGATGTAAAGCCAGAACACATTGAGGCACGTAAAGGCGACATTTATCGGAGTTGTCTCGATAACTCTAAATTCATAGAAGCTTCAGGATGGGTACCTGCCTATTCCGTGGAGGCTGGTATCAACTGCATGATCAACGAACTAGAGCGTAAAGGAGTTAACGAATCATGAATTTCGCGATTGTAGGATGCGGGCATATTGCCAAGAAACATGCGGATGCTATTAAAAACAGTGACGAGGCATCATTACTTGCGGTTTGCGACACGGTCCAGGAAAAGATGGTTCCTTTCTTTGAAGAGTATGGTGTAAAGGGGTTCCTGAGTTTGGATGAGCTGTTAGAACAAGAGGATGTTGACGTAATCAACATTTGTACGCCGAGCGGATTCCATGCTGATATTGCGGTAAAAGCAGCTCAAGCCGGAAAGCACATTGTAGTTGAAAAACCGATCGCGTTGACGCTTGAAGATGCAAACAGGATCATATCCGCCAGTAAAGAGTATGGAGTGAAGTTATCCGTTGTCCATCCGAACCGTTTCCGTCCAGCGATCATGGAAACAAGGAAGCTGATGGATGAAAACAAATTCGGAAAATTGAGCCATGCCAACGCTACAGTCCGTTGGAACAGGAACCAAGCTTATTACGACCAAGCGCCATGGCGAGGAACGAAATCATTGGATGGCGGCGTTCTGATGAATCAGGCGATACACAACCTGGACTTGCTCGTATGGCTGATGGGTGAAGTAGATGAAGTGTTCAGTATGGGAGCAACAAGGCTCCGTGATATAGAATCGGAGGATGTTTCCCTCGGCGTGGTCCGCTTCAAGAATGGTGCATTAGGCGTCATCGAAGCAGCGACAACAATCTACCCGAGGAACCTTGAAGAGACGTTAAGTATATTCGGGGAGACCGGAACACTGAAAATTGGAGGGATGACAGCCAATCTTATTGAGCACATCAATATAGAAGAAATGGATGATCAAATCTCCAATGAGCTTATCGATCGCGTCAAATCAGACCCATTTGGAAAACCAGGGCATCAATGGATCATTGAGGATATGGTGGATGCCATCAAGAATGAACGAGAACCGATCGTTACAGGAAAAGACGGAAAGAACGCGTTAGCATTAGTCATTGCTCTTTATGAATCTGCAGACAGTAATCGTCCAGTCAAATTACTTGATACGTCTGCTGACACCAATAGACCAATCAAACTTTAAGAAATGAGGGATTGTCCCAATGGCTATTTCAGAAAAAGCAATATTAAATCAAAACGCAAGTTCTCTATTAGATAAAATCCTCAGTAAAAAAGCTACGATAGGCGTCGTTGGACTTGGATATGTAGGCCTTCCATTAGCGGTAGAGAAAGCGAAGGCGGGGTATAACGTCATCGGTTTTGATATCCAAAAGAAACGTACAGATATGGTGAACCTTGGTGTTAACTATATCGGTGATGTCGTTGATGAAGAATTAGTCAAATATACTCAAAACGGAATGATCAAAGCGACGACAGATTATTCAATGATCAAGGAAGTGGATGCAGTAGCGATTTGTGTTCCAACTCCTTTAGATATCTATCAACAACCAGATACCTCCTATGTAGAAAGCTCTGGTAAAGAAATTGCGAAGCATTTACATCCGGAAATGCTCATTGTTCTTGAGAGTACGACGTACCCGGGCACCACTGAAGAAGTCTTGAAGCCGATTTTAGAAAGTACAGGCTTAGTCTGTGGGGAGCATATTTTCATCGCCTATTCGCCGGAACGTGTCGACCCTGGAAACAAAGTTTATAACACGAAAAATACGCCGAAAGTGGTGGGGGGCATCACACCATCATGTACGAAAATAGCTGCTGCGCTTTATCGTAATGTACTTGAAGGAGATGTCCATGAGGTTTCCAGTCCATCAGTAGCGGAAATGGAGAAGATTCTTGAGAACACATTCAGACACTTGAATATTGCACTGGCAAATGAAATGGCGATCCTTTGCAATAAGATGGGAATCGATGTGTGGGAAGTCATCAATGCGGCTGCCACGAAACCATATGGCTTCATGGCGTTTTATCCTGGACCGGGGCTTGGTGGTCATTGTATCCCGATCGATCCATTCTACCTGACCTGGAAAGCACGTGAATATAACTATCATACCCGTCTGATCGAGATTGCTGGCGAAATCAACAACAGTATGCCTGAATTCGTGCTTGAACGTTCGATGCAGATTCTGAACCATGAGAAGAAGCCGTTGAACGGGTCAAGAGTCGTCGTCTTAGGTGTCTCGTACAAGAAAGATATCGATGATGTACGCGAATCACCAGTGCTTGAAATCCTAGAGAAAATGGAAGAACAGGGCGCCGATTACGTCGTTGTCGATCCTCATGTGAAATCGTTCAAGCTGGGCGATAAGATCATCGAACCTGTTTCATTATCAAGAGAAGTGCTGATGGATGCAGACCTTGTCCTATTGACGACGGATCATAGCCAATTCGATTACGAAATGATTGGAGAGGTAAGCCCGGTCATTTTTGATACAAGAAATGCATTGAAGGAATATACGAAGCCGGAAAAGTACTACAAGTTGTAAAAATAGGGGTTTTGACATGAAATTCATTACGATCTTAGGTGCAAGACCACAGTTCATCAAAGCTGCGCCTGTATCCAGAGAGTTGCGTAAGCATCACACTGAACTCATCGTCCATACAGGCCAGCACTATGATAAAAACATGTCAGATATTTTCTTTGAGGAATTGAATATCCCGAAGCCGGATTTCAATCTGGAGATCGGCAGTTCTTCCCACGGAAAACAGACGGGTCGGATGCTGGTAAAGATTGAGGAAATCCTCCTTGCAGAGACACCGGAATATGTGCTGGTCTATGGCGATACGAATTCGACATTAGCTGGAGCCCTTGCGGCTTGTAAACTGCACATCCCGGTCGTACATGTGGAAGCTGGGCTGCGCAGTTTCAATAAGGAAATGCCTGAAGAAATCAACCGGATCATGACTGACCATGTTTCTGAGTACCTTTTTTGTCCGACTGAGACGGCAGTCAAGAATCTGAAAAACGAAAATGTTAACGCGAAGATCATCAATGTCGGCGATGTCATGTATGATGCGGTCGAGTATAACCGGGATCTTGCGGAAACACAGTCTGATATTTTGGAAAGCCAACAGATCGAACGTGGATCCTATCATTTGATCACTGTTCATCGGGCGGAGAATACAGATGATCCAATCAAGCTTTCTAATATTTTAGAAGCTTTTACGCAAATAGAAGAAATGAAGGTATGGCCGCTCCATCCACGAACAAAAAATAAAATCGCAGACTACGGTCTCGATCTTTCTTCAATCCCGAATTTGAAGATCATCGAGCCGGTCGGTTATCTGGATATGCTAAAGCTGGAATCGAATGCGAAAAAGATTTTAACGGACTCCGGTGGTGTACAGAAGGAAGCCTATTTCGTGGAAGTCCCTTGTGTGACAATGCGGGAACAGACGGAGTGGGTCGAGACGTTAGAAGATGATGCAAACATTCTGGTAGGAACGAATACAGACGAAATCGTACAAGCGGCTTTAAATGACGTAACCCCATCCTATAAACCTTATTTTGGTACAGCTGATGCAGCCAAAAAAATCGTTGAAAAACTGACATGAATTTATTTTAAAAGTCACTCGACAAGTGAGGGGATTGAGATGCGTATCATCCTATTAAGTGAGAACTTTCCACCCGAAGTTGGAGCACCACAGATCCGACTATATGAGGTAGGAAAAGAATTGATCGCACGCGGACATCAAGTAGAAGTACTGACAGCATTTCCTCATCACCCGCATGGAGAAATTCCTGAAGAGTATAAGGGCAAGTTTTATCAATTTGAACACTATGACGGGATTCCCGTCCACAGGACGTGGATCTATCCTTCTCCAAAGGGGAGTTTCATACGCAGGCTTGCATCTTATTTTTCATTTACATTCAGTGCCTTTTATTCTGTTTTTAAGGCTAAGCAAGCTGATGTCATTATCTGCACCTCACCTCCTCTGTTTTTAGGGATCACTGGGTATATCGCTTCGAAATTGAAACGGGCGAAGTTCATTTTCAATGTGGCGGATATCTGGCCGGAATCAGCTGTAGAGCTGGGCATTTTAAAAAACGGAACCTGTATCCGATTTGCGGAAAAGCTTGAACAATTTTTATATAAAAAAGCCTGGAAGATCGCGACTGCAACAGAAGGGATCAAGGAGTACATGCTCAAGCAAGGGAAAAACGAAAAGGATGTCTTCTTGCTGCCTAATGGTGTAAATACAGACCAATTCACCCCAGGTAAGGAGAATGCTGAAAAGCTTGAGTCGTTGAATCTGACTGGGAAAAAAGTCTTCACCTTTGCAGGAAGGATGGGCTATGCACAGGCGTTGGATTCGGTTTTGAAGGCAGCAAAATTGATTCAGGAGCGGCAACTGGATCATATCGGATTTCTTTTCATAGGCGATGGCCCGGAAAAACAAAAAATTGTTGATATGGCGAAAGAGATGGATTTGCGGAATGTCACGTTCCATGATCCTGTCCCGGTCAGTGAGATGCCTGATGTCTATGCGATTACCGATTTCAGCCTTGTAACTTTGAAAAATATCGATCTGTTCAAGGGTGCTCGTCCTTCTAAAATATTCCCGGCGTTATCCTCTGGTGTTCCAGTGATCTTTTCAGGAGTTGGCGAGAGTGAGGACCTCATCACATATAATAAGTGCGGCATCATCTCAGAACCTGAGAACCCTGAAGATCTTGCCGAAAGAGTGATCGAATGTGCCGGGATGAGTGAGGAAGACTATAAAGAACTATCCTGGAACGGAAGGCGATTTGTAGAACGGGAATATTCATGGAGAAGTATTGTCGATGACCTGGAGGAAAATATTAAAGAAGAAACAGTTGAACTATTTGAAAGTTGTTGATCCAATGAAAATTTGTCACATTACATCTGTCCACTCGGGACTGGATACACGGATTGTCATCAAAGAATGCCAGTCTCTTGCGAAGGGTGGCCATGACGTATGTTACATTGTTCCGAATGAGGAAAACCGAACCGAATATGGTGTGAAAATTGTCGGCGTGTCAACAAGCCCGAGACATCCGGTTGCACGGATTTTGAAGACGACACGATCGGTATTCGAAGCTGCAAAAGCGGAGAATGCGGATATCTATCATTTTCACGATCCTGAGCTGATCCCAATTGGATTGAAATTGAAGAAGCTAGGGAAGAAAGTGATCTATGATGTGCATGAGGATGTGCCGGAACAGATTTTATCAAAGCAGTGGGTTCCGAGAAGAGTCCGGAAACTGATGTCGAAAGCTTTTGCAAGATATGAGAAAAAAGCTTCAAGCAAGTTTGATGCAGTCGTAACCGCCACTCCCTATATCATGGAGAAGTTTCATCCCTATAACTCCAACACGGTGACGATCCATAACTATCCGATTCTTAGTGAATTGATGGATGAGGACGGATCGGAACGAGGCATGTCTAGTATGACAAGTGGCAAGGTCGTCTACCTGGGAGGTATATACCGATTGAGGGGAATCGTAGAGATGATCAACTCCATGGAATGGGTTAATCAGGTCCGTCCAGCTAAGTTGGTCCTAGGCGGTACTTTTGCCCCCCCTGCGCTGGAAGACGAGGTAAAGCAGCTATCAGGATGGAAGTATGTCGATTACAGAGGCTTTTTATCACGTGAGGAAGTGAAACAGACCCTGGGTGAATCGCAAGTTGGATTAGTCCTGCTGCATCCGGAACCACGCTTTGTCGTTTCCTTGCCGATCAAAATGTTCGAGTATATGTCAGCAGGCTTACCCGTAATCTCCTCGAACTTTCCGCTTTGGAAAGAAATCGTCGAAGACAATGAATGCGGGATATGCGTCGATCCATTGGATGAAGCTGAAACCTCAAGAGCGATCCTTGAGTTGCTTGATGATCCTGAACGATGCAGACGGTTAGGGGAGAACGGACGAAAAGCCGTTGCTGACAAATACAATTGGGATAAAGAAAGTGAAAGATTGATTGAGGTATACAACAAGTTAAATTGATTTTGGAAACGAGGTTTTCGCACATGAATGTACCTATGCTGGATTTGAGTGAACAATATTTCAATTTAAAACAAGACATTAACGCAGCACTCGAAGAAGTGATGTCTTCTTCCCGGTTCATATTAGGGGACAATGTCAAGAAATTGGAAGCGGATATTGCAAGTTATAGTAACGTTAAGCATGGTGTAGGCGTAGCTAATGGCAGTGATGCACTTCATATATCTTTATTAGGATGTGGCGTGGAAGCTGGTGATGAAGTGATTTGTCCAGCCTTCACGTTTTTTGCGACTGCAGGTGCGATTGCTCGGATCGGTGCAGTACCTGTATTCGTGGATATCGATCCAAAAACGTATAACATCGATCCTGAAAAAATTGAAGAAGCGGTAACGTCTAATACAAAAGCGATCATTCCTGTTCACTTGTATGGACAAATGGCGGACATGGATCAGATTGTTCAAATCGCTGATAAACACAATCTAGCTATTGTAGAGGATGCTGCTCAAGCGATCGGTTCTGAATATAAAGGGAAGAAGCCAGGAGAGCTAGGAACGACTGCGTGCTATAGTTTCTTCCCGACGAAAAACCTCGGTGCTTATGGGGATGCAGGGATGGTTGTAAGTAGTGACGATGAAATTGCTGAAACGATGAGGGTAATCCGTGTCCACGGCAGCAAACCGAAATATTATCATCATATTCTTGGCTACAACAGCAGGCTTGATGAGCTTCAGGCAGCAATTCTCAACGTGAAATTCCCTCACTTGGATGAATGGAGTTCACTACGAAAGCAACATGCAGAAACGTACACGAAATTATTGAAGGAGGAAGTTGGAGAAAAGGTTGTTACACCTTACATCGAGGAGCACAATAACCATATTTTCCACCAATACACGATCCGGGTTGAGAAACGTGATGAGCTTCAGGCGTTTTTGAAAGAAAACGGGGTCGCGTCCATGATCTATTATCCAAAAGCTCTCCATCTACAACCAGTATTCTCGGAATTGGGATATAAAGAAGGCGATCTTCCGGAAACAGAGAAGGCTTGCGACGAAGTTTTATCCCTGCCGATGTTCCCGGAATTGAAGAAAGAACAGCAGGAATATGTCGTGGAAACGATAGAGAAATTTTATAAGTGAACGTTATTATTGATTTTTCTCGGAACGAAAAACCATTACCGAACACCAGAGACCAAATTTTCCCATATGACCTTATTTTTTAAAAACTAATGAATACTAAAGACCTTATTTTGGGTATATTTCATAGCAAATCGGCTCTATTGTTCACACATAAGGGCTCTCATGTCAGTTAAATTCTGAAAAATGACTTTTTGTCACAAATAACGGCTCTGATGTCCGCTAAATTTCTCAACATCATAATTAGTCAAAAAGGAAACGAAAGAAGTGAGGTCATTATATGTCCACTCCAACACTAGGCGAAAACGTCGTGATCAAAGAAGATGTTTCATTCGGTGAGAATGTGACAGTCGGAAACAATGTCATCATTTATGAAGGATCTGAGATTGGAGACAACGTCCTTATCCAAGACAATGTCGTAATCGGGAAACAGCCGACACGTGCCAAAAATTCGATTCTGCCGGATGTGAAGAAATTACCTGCCGTAAAAATCGGTGCTGGGTGTACCATCGGAACATCCTCCATCATTTATGCCAATGCCGAACTTGCTGACGATGTCTTTGTCGCTGACCTCGCTACGATTCGCGAAAGGGTGAGAATCGGTGCTAAAACGATTGTCGGGAGAGGCGTAGCGGTAGAGAATGATTGTGCGATCGGTACAAAGTGCAAGCTCGAAACCAACTCCTATATCACTGCTTATTCGGAATTAGGAGATTATGTTTTCATTGCCCCTTATGTGGTCACGACGAATGATAATTATATGGCTCGTTCAAAAGAGCGGTACGATAAGTTTAAAGGCGTTACGATCAAGGATGGTGGCCGGGTGGGAGCGAATTCGACCATCTTGCCTGGAAAAACGATACATGAAGATGGGACAGTGGCTGCTGCCAGTGTGGTGACGAAAGATGTCGGAAAGGAAGAGCTGGTTGTTGGTTCGCCTGCAAAGAAACTACGGGATGTGCCAGAAAATCAATTGCTCCGAAACCAATAAAGGGAAGGGTGGCGTGTGGACGCCTTTTTCGCACTACAAAGAAAGAAAAATCAGAAGGAGTTTACCATGAGGAATATAGAAGCAGCGTACACCAAAGTAAACCAAATCATAATGGCGATCCTATTTTCCTTCATACTCGGCTGGGCCATTCAAAATGTGTATATCCTGGACTCATGGAATGACCTTATTTTACCGGGGATTCTGGTTATTTCTTCTATCGTCTTCCTTTATTTAGTGAAGAAAATCTTCCAATATCATGTCCCTTTCACTTCAATGATGCTTTGCTTTTTAATTGGAAGTTTCTTCATTGGACCTGGAATCATCAATGTAGCAGTAGGTCCGATCAGTATCTTTCCATATCGCATCTTCCTGGTGGTGATGGGGATGTTATTTTTATTCGAATTTGTCAAACAGAAGCATAAATTATCAATTGACTCATTGTACGTTAAGCCTGCTCTCTATTTTTTCATGTATTGGTTAGGTTATGGACTTTTGTCGTTAATTTGGGTGAAGTCATTATCCTTTGGGCTTAGGGATTTCATCTTTTTAGCCTCAGGGGTGTTGACGATTTTCTTTGTCGTGTACTTCTTTTATCGAGAGCGGGATTACGTCGTATTTTTTTCGATTTGGGTAGGCGCTGTCCTTCTTTTCATCTTACTCGGATTTTGGAATCATCTTTCTCATCAGCATTTGCCTATATCGAGGCTTGCGACTGCACCAGACTACATCAGAGGAAGGCCGTCAGCTGTTTTTACGAATGAAAATGACTTTGCCAGCTTCATGGTTATTGGTATCTTTTTTGGATTCGCACTTTTCAATCACGCGAAAAGAATCCTGTTGAAAGCTTTAGGAATATCCATCACCTTATCTGGGCTGTATCTGATCTTAGTCAGTACTTCGAGGGCAAGTATCATTGCAATTCTTCTTGGCTTCGGGTTCTGGTTTTTATTTTTAGCAAATCTTAAACAAAAGGTGAGGACTGTTGTTATAAGTCTAGTGACTGTTTTCACTGGTACGCTCTTGTTTTTTGAACGGGCTGCTTCTGCAGTTGGAAGCATCGTTGCCGAAATTTCAAGCGTTGTGGGTGACCCAGGAGTTGAAGAAGGTTCGGTTGACATCCGGAAAAACCTATTGAGAAACGGTATGGCTTTTCTGCAGGATACGTATGGACTCGGTATAGGAGCAGGGAATGCGGAGTACTATATTAAGAATGAAAGTATTTATCCGACGTTCGGCCAAACGAATCTACATAACTGGTGGGCGGAAATCATGGTCAACTATGGAGTCTTCATCTTTACGTGCTACATACTGTTGTACATCTGGATGATTTTCAAGCTGTATAGAATCAATCGAAATTACGGCTCATGGAAGGTGAAGATGATCAGTGAAAGTCTGATACTGGGGCTTGTCGTGTTTTCCATCGCAAGTGTCAGCCCAAGCTCGATCATGACGTTGAGTTACACCTGGTTATTGTTCGCATTCGGCTTAGGCTTTTTAAATTACATGTATATGAAGGGAAAACTGCGTGAGGGAGCATTAGAAGACTATGCGTAAAATAATAGATAGGACTAGAGTAAGGATAAAAAAACTATTGTGGCTACTGATCTTGATCCCGCTGTTGACTGGAGCGATATCCTACTACATGGCAGCGCAAGCTCCGGTTGTCAGTACAGCAACTGCAGAAATCATGCTGGGGAACTTCCAGGATAGTATTCTGACAAATGATAAACTGATGGTAGAAAAACTGAAGACGGAGAAATATCTGCAGGAATTGACGTCCTCCGAAGAAGATTTTTCGAACATGTCCGTCGAGTTGAAAGAAGGGAAGATTCTCATACTTTCACTAACTGATGAGGACAAAAATAGAGCGGAGGAACGCTTGAATCTGGTCATAGACTCTCTTTTAAGTGAAAGTGAAGCGGTTTATGAACAAAAGGAAAAAATGCTGAAAAAACAAGTTGAAGACATGGAAGAACATAATCCTGGTGCAGAATCCTTACCAAAGCTCACTGACGAATTACTGAATTTGAGAGAAACGGAAATCCATCAGGAAATGTCTGTGAACACGTCTGATGGTGGATCTGTAAAGAGAGGGGTATTCGGCGTTATTGTAGGTCTTATGCTGAATGTATTCATACTAGCTGTTCCTGAAATTTTCCGGGATTGATGAAGGAGCGGCAGTCAACCGCTCCAAGAGTTTTCTCTATTATTTTGTTGTAACCACTTGTTCCAAGTATTCCGTTTCAATGTTCTCGGAAATCTTGACATTCCCACTGGACAAATCAGTGATCCACTCAATTAGTGTGTCCCTCTCATTTACTGGCACATAGACTTGAAATTCCACATCATCCAGGTAGTTGATACCTTTTAGCGGATAGTCCGAGTTTCTTATTTCATTTTCAAATTTACCTAATAGGGAATAATTCACCCGAAAAGCTACAATATTCATCAACTTCCGCTCCACGATTCCTGTCGCATTCAGCCCTTCTGATGTAGAAGTCCCGTAAGCTCGGATCAGCCCTCCTGCACCGAGTTTAATTCCCCCAAAGTAACGGGTAATTACTACCACTGTATTTTTCAATTTTCTCTTTTTTAAGACTTCTAACATCGGAACCCCTGCCGTACCGCTCGGCTCGCCGTCATCATTCGCCTTTTGAATTTGGTCATTTTCGCCTATAAGGTATGCAGAACAATTATGAGTGGCATCATGATGTTTCTTTTTGATCGTTTGGATGAAATCCTGGGCGTCCTGTTCGGTTTTAGCCCTTTGTATATAGGCGATAAATCTTGATTTTTGAATGTTTATTTCGTGTTCTCCGTAACCTTTTACGGTATAATATGATGAGAGCATACAAAACCTCCAGATCGGTTGATTACTTTATCAATTATATATCTGGACTAATCTCCCATCAAATTCTAGAAATATAAGAAAAAAATTGAGTAAGAAAGTCATAAATTCCAAAACTATTTCGAAATGTGTAATAATACAAAGGGAAAATTTTGGATATAGGACTTTTTGGTTAAATGGGTAAGAAGGACCTAGTGCCTAGAGGGGATTGTTCGTTACAGTAAGTATGGAGGCAATTGGAGGCCGATGAATATGAATCCTACAAAAACGTTTGATCCAAGCAGTATCGACGCAATACTGGATAAAACGATCGCCACCGTTACTGAGAGTAAAGAACAAATCTTTAAAATCGGCGAACAATCTAGAGAAGAATTCGAACGTTTATCAAAAGAATTGAAAGACATCCGTGAAGCTGTTTTAGAAACGATTCAACGGGGGGACTTGCTTGAAACAAAGTCACGGCTTGCCCGGTCGAAACTTGCGGAAGTCAGTAAACATTTCGAGCGGTATGGTGAAGAAGAAATCAAACAAGCCTATGAATCGGCTAGCCAGTTTCAAGTGGAATTGATTTCAACACGCCAAAAGGAAGCGGCTTTACGTGAACGTAGAGACGATATCGAGCGCAGGCTCCTTACGTTGGAAGAAACAGTTGAACGTGCAGAACGATTGGTCAATCAGATCAGCGTCGTTTTAAGTTACCTTGACAGCGACCTGCGAAAAGTCGGTGATATTGTACGGGATGCAAAGGAAAAGCAAGACTTCGGCTTACAGATCATCGATGCTCAGGAGGAAGAGAGAGGGCGAGTTTCAAGGGAAATCCATGACGGTCCAGCTCAAATGTTAGCGAACGTTCTATTACGTTCTGAATTGATAGAAAAAACATATATGCAAAAAGGTGTCGAAGAGGCGCGTATAGAATTAAAAGATTTGAGACGAATGGTCAAAAGTGCCTTGATTGAAGTCCGCAGGATCATTTATGATCTAAGGCCGATGGCACTTGATGACTTGGGTCTCATCCCGACACTAGAAAAATACTTACGTACAGTTTCAGACTCTACCGGTGTTAAAATCAATTTAAGAAGTCTTGGAAATGAGCGTCGGCTTCCATCAAAAATGGAGGTTGCCACCTATCGATTGATTCAGGAATCTGTACAAAATGCCTGTAAGCACGCTCAAGCAGATGAGATCCAAGTGAAGGTCGAATTCCAAGAGCAGTTGTCGATCCTTGTACGGGATAATGGTGTGGGATTCGATCAGACAGAGAGAAAAGACCAATCATTTGGTATCATCGGGATGAAGGAACGAGTCGATCTATTGGATGGAACGATAAAAATTGAGAGCAACCCTGGAAAGGGAACAATGATATTCATACAAATACCACTAAGTAAGCAGGAGGCATGGAAATGACACAAGTAAACGCCGTGAAAACGAAAATTGTATTGATTGACGATCATAAACTTTTCCGTGAAGGTGTAAAACGTATTCTAGACATGGAAGAGAATTTCGAAGTAGTAGCTGAAGGTGACGATGGACAGGATGCTGTAGATCTAATTGAATCCCATTCTCCAGATGTCGTGCTGATGGATATCAACATGCCGAATATCAATGGTGTGGAAGCGACACGTCGTTTGGTTGAAAGGTTTCCGGACATCAAAGTCGTCATCCTATCCATCCATGATGACGAAGCTTATGTAACGCATGCGGTACAAACGGGTGCATCCGGATACTTATTGAAGGAAATGGATGCAGATGCATTGATCGAAGCTGTCAAGGTTGTTGCCGACGGCGGAGCTTATTTGCACCCGAAGGTAACCGTAAATTTATTAAGCGAATTCCGTCGCATAAAAACACACGGCCGGAATTCAGGCGGAGAAGTCGGCTTTAAAGAGGTCGAGTACCGTAAACCGCTTCACATTTTGACACGGCGTGAGTGTGAGGTTTTACAAATGCTAGCTGATGGGAAGAGTAATCGATCGATTGGAGAGGCTCTTTACATTAGTGAAAAGACTGTCAAAAACCATGTGAGTAACATCCTGCAGAAAATGAACGTGAACGACCGCACCCAGGCCGTAGTTGAAGCGATCAAAAACGGCTGGGTGAAAGTGAACTAAATGATTATGATGGACCTTCTGGCGTGCCAGAAGGTTCTTTTTTATGTAGATATTCAAAAAGATAGGCCAGAAGATGTGCAGGAATCTAGCTCTCATTTGTAAAAAGATTCAAGTAAATAATGTGAAGGGAGAATGTTGGAATGAAGTTTATACGTTTGATGATCATCATCTGTTTATTTTCGACTCCATTTCTACTCCAACAAGGTGTAAATGCGTCAAATCAATCTGTTTCAAAGGAATGTGAAAATGTAGATGGACTTTCAGTTCCAAGTGCAGAAAAACAAAAGATCGCTTGCCTTGATGACCTATCTACTGAAGGTCTGGTACTGACAGGACATACCAACCCAAATGATTGGGCAGGACTTCACGCGGCAGGCACGGCTAACCCAATTGGGATACCAGGCATCCAAATCGATGGCTACTTCCCGGATACATCCACAACAAACAAGAACAATAACTGGAACCATGACTCCCAGTTCGTCATCCGTTTGCCTGATAACTGGAATGGTAAACTTATCATCACAGGGGCGCCGGGAAATCGAGCACAGTATGCAAATGACTTTATCATCAGCGATTGGGTGCTTTCCAAGGGATATGCTTTTGCCTCGACAGACAAAGGCAATACAGGACTGCAATTTTACAAGGATGGAGATGAGCCTGGGGATGCAATAGCAGAATGGCACGAACGAGTAAGAGAGTTGACGGTCGCTGTAAAGAAAACAATAAAACAATACTATGGAACGCCGGCAAAATATATATACATGACTGGGATTTCCAATGGTGGCTACTTGACTCGTTATGCGATTGAAAATTCGCCAGATTTATTTGACGGCGGAGTAGATTGGGAAGGAACGCTCTTTTCTGAAGACCACAATTTGCTGCAGTATTTACCGACAGCCCTCACGTATTTTCCAGAATACAAACTAGGTAGTGAGGAAGCACATAAAGAAATCATCCAAGCCGGTTTTGAGCCAGGATCTGAGTTCCTATGGGACTATCACTACAGTGTCTACTGGGATTTGACGCAACGAATTTACAGGGAAGAGCTCGATCCTACTTATGACGGTGAGCTAGAAGCAGGTATCCCATTCTGTCAACAAGGGACACCAAATTGTGACGCTGATTACAACTATGAAGAAAGGAAGGAAATCGTACAAGAAGCGATTGCAAAAGTTGCACTGACAGGAAAAATCAAAAAGCCGATGATCACCCTTCACGGTACCTTGGATACACTTCTTCCTATCAAAACAGACTCGGATGTTTATACGAAAATGATTAAGGAAAACGGAGAAAGAAACAAGAAACATCGTTACTATACGATAGAAGATGGTACTCATACTGATTCCCTTTATGACCAGCATCCAGATAAACTCCGGCCAATCCTGCCTTGCTACAGGGAATCGATCGAGTTGATGGAACAATGGGTCGAGGGTAAGGAAAAACCGCCAGAAAACCAGTTTGTAGAACATCCTGAATCAGGTGATGTGGTCAATAGCTGTACGGTCCAATAAGCATCAGGAGAACTGTCATAGTATGTCACTATGGCAGTTTTTCGATTTTACATGTTCATTTTAATGTTATTCCATTAAAATAAGGAAGGTAATTCGACATTTTAGTCAAATACATAAAGTAGGTAAAAAAATAGAAAGGATTATATGTATGCACAAAGTCGCAATCATTACAGATAGCACTTCTTATCTGCCGAAGAACTTGAGGGATCAATACAACATCAAGATGGTACCGTTGAATGTCATTTTTGAGAATGAATCCTATCAAGAAGAAACAGAATTGACAGCAGAAGATTTTTACCATCAAGTGCGAGAGGGTGGAAAGCTGCCGAAAACCTCACAGCCAGCTGTCGGATTGTTCGCGGATCTTTTTGAAAAGCTTGCCGGGGAAGGGTATACCGATGCTATTGTCGTGACACTTTCAAGTGAAATCAGTGGCACTTACCAGAGTGCAGAATCGGCAAAGTCGATGGTCGACTCGATTAGTGTAGAAGTTTTCGATTCAGAGATCAGCTGTATGCCGCAAGGGTTCTTTGCACTAGAGGCAGCGAAGATGGCGGAGCAAGGACAAGCTGCTAAAGTCATCCTCTCTCGGCTGAAGGTCATTCGTGCGAAGGGTATTCCAGCTTACTTCATGGTCGATGATCTGAGCCACTTGCATCGAGGCGGTCGTTTGAACAGCGCGCAGTTTTTTGTCGGGAATTTACTTCAAGTCAAGCCTGTCTTGCAATTCGTTGATAAAAAGATTGTCCCTTTTGAAAAAATCCGTACCCGTAAAAAAGCGATCAAGCGTTTGTTTGAACTGATTCATGAGGATCTTGAAAAAGACGAAACAGCACAAATCTCTGTCATCCACGCAAATCGTGAGGAAGAGGCAAAGGGCTATGCGGAAGAATTACGTCGTGATTTTCCGAATGCAGAAGTCATCATCTCATACTTTGGTCCGGTAATCGGAACGCACCTTGGTGAAGGCAGTATCGGGCTGACATGGATTAAAGAATAATGCACTTATCTATTTCAATCAGGTGGCGGAACTGATGCGTTTTGCCACCATTCCTACCAAACAAGGTACTATCCTCTGTCCTGAGCCTCTAATAACCCAAAATACCTCACTATTCCCAATCAGCAAATTAGATGCACAATCCGCCACTTCAACTTGATTTTGTCTTCGACCATGATCTTCAAGCGTTTTTAACCAGTCGGCTGTTCCTGTTAGATGAAATTCCTTTCCCCCTTCGCGAAATTCAAGATCACTATTTACATGGTTTCATCCGTTATGAAAAAGGAATAACAAAAGATAAGCATGGGTTCTCCTGTCAAAGATGCGGCAACACAAGACAAGGAGTTATTTGCTGCTTTTCCCTGTTACCGCTGTAAAGAGGAGTGCACCTATTGCCGGAACTGCGTCATGATGGGACTTGTCAGTCAATGTACACCCCTTTTACGATGGAACGGTCCAGAGCCCGCTTTCCAAGTGGATGAACCGATTTTACAATGGGAGGGGCAGTTATCAGAGCTCCAATCGTCAGCTTCTGAAAAAATGTATGAGTTGATCGGAAGTTCTAAGGAGCTTTTGATGTGGGCAGTTTGCGGCGCGGGTAAGACTGAAATTCTTTTTATAGGCATTGAAAAAGCCTTGAGGGAGGGATTACGCGTATGTTTAGCTACAACACGGACCGATGTGTTTATAGAACTTTTCCCGAGGTTTGAACAAGCTTTTCCGAGTGTTAAGGTCCAAGCCCTTTATGGCGGACACTCGAGTTTTGACGCAGCTTCTCCACTTGTCTTATCAACAACTCACCAATTATTCCGTTTTGAAAAAGCCTTTGATGTCATGATCGTTGATGAAGTTGATGCTTTCCCGTATTCGTACGATGACACGCTCCAGTTTACTGTTGAAAAAGCTTGTAAAGATGACGCTGCTCGTATTTACTTATCAGCCACCCCCTCCGAAGATATGTTGACCCGTGTCAGACAGAAAGATTTAGATGTCATCCATATATCCAAAAGGTTCCATGGCTATCCTTTACCAGTACCTAGGTTTACGTGGTGTGGAAACTGGAAGAAAAGCTTGAAGAAAGGATACCTGCCAAAAGTCTTATTGGAGTGGGTGAAAGGAAGACTGGATAGCGGCTGCAATGTTTTCTGTTCGTTCCGACGGTGGAAGATTATGAATGAGGTATATGATTGTTTGGAAAGTGATGCCGTTGATTATGTTCATGCGGAGGATCCGGAGCGAAAAGAGAAAGTAAATCGATTTCGAAAAGGAGAGATAACTATGCTCATTACAACAACTATACTTGAACGAGGTGTTACTATTCCGGAAATCGATGTTGCGGTATTCGGTACCGACCATGACATATTCACATCCAATGCACTAGTTCAGATTTGTGGGAGAGTGGGGCGAAGTATTGAAGATCCTTATGGCGAAGTCACCTATTTTCATTTTGGGAAAACAAAAGCGATGACATCAGCGAAAAAGACGATCGAGCAGCATAACAATCGATCATCAAGAAAGACCGACAGATAAAATGCCTTTATTGTAAAAGTAAGTTCGTTTCATCGCTTGGTTGGAGAGATTTATTAGGTTTGGATAATGAGCCTTTGTTGTGTGAAGATTGTCGGATGGAGTTCGTTTTTATTGAAGGAGAGATTTGTCTCCAGTGCGGTCGCCCATTTTCGCTATTTCCCGAGAAATATCGTCAAAAAGATTTATGCCTGGACTGTGTCGAGTGGAGCAGGAAAGGCCGTTCGATAAGTAAAAACCGTTCGTTGCTGCAGTATAATCCTTTTTTACAGGGATTCATGGCACAATTCAAATATCGAGGAGATGCAGAACTGATCCAAGTATTTAGAGAGGGCTTGCTGGCTCTTTTTAAAAGGGAATTCCGGGATTCTATTTTGGTGCCGATTCCGCTTAGTGAAGAAAATTTTAGGGAATGAGGGAGTGGCTGAATAATGGGGAGGCTTTGGTTGGTGTTGGATCAAGTCTTCCCATTTTCCCTCTTTAATGAAAGGAAGAGGAATAATGTTTAGCTATATCCTATCTATATTATTATCTATAATGGCACTGACAGTTGGACAGCTAGTGACGTATGCCGATAAGTTCTTTGTGGTTGATTTTGCTTTTTTCTGGGGATTAGTCAGCCTGACTGTGGGTGCCTGTTTTTATATCATGCAGACCGGTTTTCTTGATTTATTTTTTGACGGGTTTAAAAAGTTAGGAGCTGTGGTGATCCCTAAATCACGATCCTTAGAGAAAGTCGATATGCAATTAAAAAAGGATCCATCATTGATTTCTTGGAAGCAATCCGTTTTTAGGAAAGCGAAGATGCTGTTCTTAGGGATTGGTTCAGGAATGACGCTCTTTTCAGTGACCGCGCTCTTTTTTATTTAGCTTTTATAAAATAATTATTGATATATGCAAAAATCACTCACTTTCCGCGGGCGATCCGCAAGCCTCCTCGCTCACTTGCACAGGATCTCATCATTTTCGTGTCTGCGATGAGAATTCTTAGAAGCTTTCCTTATGCTGGCTTCGACGTTCACCACAAGACCACAGACTTAAATTCCAACCTTATAGTTTTGCGCCGAGTAACCGCAGGCGCAGGACGTGGTGGTATTTAGTCAAAGTTCATTATTTTAGTCGAAGATCCTTAAATCCCTGCGGGGTCTCGCCTGGCTTGCTTATACCGCTGGAGTGTCGTGAATTTCACTTTAGAAATCCTAAAAAGTCAACATCACTATTTAACAAAGCCTTTTATACAGAAATAAGTAGAATGGATAGGAAGTGGGTACCAATGAGAAAGTTATTGTTAACGGGTTTTGAGCCTTTTTTGGATCATGGAGTCAATCCGACGGAATTGATCGTCAAGAAACTTGATGGGAAGACGATCGGGGGTTATCAGGTGATAGGTCGGGTCCTTCCTGTTGAGTTTGACCGTTCGGCTGAAGTGCTGCTTGGATATGTTCAGGAGTTGGAGCCAGATGCGGTATTCTCGCTTGGACTCGCAGCGGGCAGGGATAAGATTACACCTGAACGGGTTGCGATCAACGTCAATGACGGTGTACGTGACAATAAAGGACAAGTCCCTGTTGATGAACCGATTGTAGAGGATGGTCCAGATGCTTATTTTTCGACGTTACCGATCCGTAAAATGGTGAATACTTTAAAGGAGAGAGGGATTCCGGCAGAGATCTCCAATACGGCAGGTACCTATTTGTGCAACAACGTGATGTATTCGGTCCGTCATTATTTAGAAAAACAAGGGAAATCCATACCTGCAGGTTTCATCCATGTACCTGCATCATTCGAACTTTCGGTGGAGAATATCAGGTTGCCGGGATGGCCGTTGGAGACGATCCGAAAAGCGGTGGAAATTGCAATTGGAGAGCTGGAGTGAAACCTTCAAAAGCCTTATGGCAGTAAAGGAGTCCTAAGGATAGTCGTCTGATAACTGGTCATTTTTTACTAAACATTTTCGGAATCTTGACTGTAAAGGTTGTCACGTTGTATACTCTTATTGTGGAAATTCCACATGATTTTTTGAATACGAAAGGAATGTGAATTACATGCAAGGAAAAGTTAAATGGTTCAACGCAGAGAAGGGCTTCGGATTCATCGAAGTTGAAGGTCAAGACGACGTATTTGTACACTACTCTGCAATCAACTCTGACGGCTTCAAAACTCTTGAAGAAGGTCAAGACGTTGAGTTTGAAGTAGTTGAAGGTAACCGTGGACCTCAAGCTTCAAACGTAACAAAGCTTTAATTCACATTCCTTTTTTAGGGTTTGAATTAAAAGCAATTCCCCCGTTCCCAATCCGAGGAGCGGGTTTTTATTTTTTTGTTGGAGCTGAAATCACATCGATCGTCTGGTTAAATAACTTTTAACCCTCTTAATATTTTCTTTACATATTGATTCGAAAGACCTCTACACTTCCTTAGAATGGATGTCGAATCCTGTCTGTAATACCAAAAGATTTGGTATTTAACCGCGTGTTCTCCTTTATATTTCGCTATTTTGAGTAATTTCTCATCAAAAGACTGAATTTTAAAAATATTGTCATATTTTTTCAGTATCTTTTCGTGTTTATGAAGGAATTGTTAAGGGGTATAGCGAAATATATATTAACACCGAAAGGAGGAGTCTCTCATGAACTTTAATATTCGTGGAGATAATATTGAGGTAACACCAGCATTGAGGAACTACTCGGAAAAGAAAGTTAGTAAGCTCGAGCGTTATTTTGATGGAACTCCAAACTCAGATGTTTACATCAACCTGAAGGTGTTCAATAACGAGCAGCTTGTTGAAGTGACGATTCCTATGCCAGGTTTGTTATTACGGGCAGAAGAATCGCATGATGACATGTATGCTGCCATTGATTTAGTAGTTGAGAAATTGGAAAGGCAAATCCGTAAGCATAAAACAAAAGTTAATCGTAAATTCCGCCAGGGCGGTCCGATCAAATTCGCCTTTGCCAATGGAAATGGTAATGCAGCCCCTTCCACGACAACACTCCTTGAAGAAGAAGAGGATGAAGACGAATTCCAGGTTGTCCGTAACAAGCGTTTCGATCTGAAACCGATGGATACACAGGAAGCGATTCTTCAAATGGATATGCTAGGTCATAACTTCTTCGTCTTCTCACACGCTGAAAGTGGAGAAACAAACGTGGTGTATAAACGGAAAGATGGAAAATACGGGCTCATCGCCCCGGATATTGAATAAATACTAAGTTGCAATTCTGAGACGTGGCCAACCAGCCACGTCTTTTAAAGTGCTGGCTGTACCAGGCACGATAATTTCGCCTAACTGCCGCAAGGGAAGTGAGAAGGTGCCTGGCACTCGAACAGAATCCTTGTGTACCAAGGGTTTCAAAATGGTGCCTGGTACATCCCCAAGAAGGTTTGTGGAATTTGAAAGCGGCCTAAAGTATATATGCGCCTGGTTTATGTCAATTGTGCGTTGGAAGATGAACGGAGATGAAGTCTTTAATCTACTTTATACTAGCGGACAGACTTACTTTTTTATCGGATGGACCAGCGCCAACCCTGTCATACCCTTCAAGGGACATACCTTGCATTCTTGTCCTTCCTCCTTCAAACTGTTAAAATAAAGAATGGACTATAGTTAGAAGATTTTTCAAATATAGATGTGTAAATAGAGGTGCTTACTTCATGATGGGATTGTTAAAAAAGATGTTTTCTACTGGAAACGAGCGTCAGATAGCCCGTCTTCAAAAATATGCTGACGAGGTTGATACGCTTGGTCCAGAAATGGAAAAACTATCGCATGAACAGTTGAAAGCAAAAACCGATGAATTCAAATCTCGTCTTGAAAAAGGCGAATCACTAGATGATGTCTTGATTGAAGCGTTCGCTGTCGTTCGTGAAGCAGCTACTCGCGTGCTCGGTTTGCGCCCATACCCAGTACAGATCATGGGTGCGGTTTCTCTGCATGAAGGCAATATTTCAGAGATGAAAACCGGTGAAGGTAAAACACTCGTTGCGACGATGCCTGTTTATCTGAACGCACTTACCGGTAAAGGTGTCCACGTTGTCACGGTCAACGAATACCTGGCAGCACGTGACGCGGAGGAAATGGGCCAGCTTTATAACTACCTCGGTCTTTCCGTAGGGCTCAATGTTACTGGCCTATCGAAGGATGAGAAGAAGGAAGCTTATAACGCGGATATCACGTATGCGACGAATAATGAACTTGGATTCGACTATCTTCGAGACAACATGGTTTTATATAAGGAAGAAATGGTTCAGCGTCCATTGAACTTTGCGATCGTCGATGAGGTTGACTCGATTTTGATTGATGAAGCCCGTACACCGCTGATCATTTCAGGGAATGCGGCGAAATCGACTGAGCTTTATCGGATAGCTAACCAATTCATCCATCAATTGAAACAGGATGAAGATTTCACGGTGGATATCAAAACGAAGAACGTCCAGCTGACTGAAGAAGGGATGTCCAAGGCAGAGAGCTTCTTCCGGGTTGAAAACTTGTTCGATATCTCCAATGTATCAATCAACCACCATATCAACCAGGCGTTGAAAGCGCATGTCATCATGCACCGCGATACGGACTATGTCGTGCAAGATGGGGAAGTCGTCATCGTCGATCCTTTTACAGGACGTCTGATGGCTGGCCGTCGTTACAGCGATGGATTGCATCAAGCGATCGAAGCGAAGGAAGGTCTTCAGATCCAGCGTGAATCCATGACGCTTGCAACGATCACGTTCCAGAACTACTTCCGTATGTACAACAAGCTTGCAGGTATGACTGGTACAGCGAAGACGGAAGAAGAGGAATTCCGTAACATCTATAATATGAACGTTGTCGTGATTCCGACGAACAGGCCGATTGCTCGTATCGATAACGCTGATTATATTTATAAAACGCAAGAAGGGAAGTTCCGGGCGGTTATCAACGAAATCGCGGAACGTCATAAAAAAGGCCAGCCTGTCCTTGTCGGTACGGTCGCGGTTGAAACGTCCGAGTTGATCGCTCAAACGTTGAAGAAAAAAGGCGTGCCGCACAACGTGTTGAATGCGAAAAACCACGGACGTGAGGCGCAGATCATTGAAGATGCTGGTCAAAAAGGTGCCGTCACGATCGCGACGAACATGGCCGGCCGTGGTACAGACATCAAGCTCGGCGAAGGCGTCATAGAGCTTGGCGGGCTTCACATCATCGGTACGGAGCGTCATGAATCACGGCGTATCGATAACCAGTTGCGTGGTCGTGCTGGTCGTCAAGGTGACCCAGGTTCTTCTCAATTTTATATTTCAATGGAAGATGAATTGATGCGTCGATTCGCTTCTGATAACATGCTTGCGATGATGGACCGTCTAGGCATGGAAGAGGATCAGCCTTTAGAAAGTAAGATGGTCACAAAAGCGGTTGAGACAGCGCAAAAACGAGTGGAAGGCCATAACTTCGATGCTCGTAAGCAATTGCTCCAATATGATGATGTCATGAGGCAGCAGCGTGAAATCATTTATGCGCAGCGTGCAGAAGTGCTTGAATCTGAAAACCTCCGAGAAATCGTGGAGAAAATGATCCAGGCGACAGTGGAGCGTATTGTTGAGGCGCATACACCAGAAGAGGAAGTCCCTGAAGATTGGGATTTGAAGGCGATCATCGACTATGCGAACGGTACGTTCATGCATGAAGGTGTCGTAACCGAAAAAGATATCAAAGGGAAAGAACGCGAAGAAATCATTGATGTGTTCTTAGAAAAAGTGAAAGAAGAGTACGATCGTAAAGAGGCTCAGCTTGAGCCTGATCAAATGCGTGAATTTGAAAAAGTCATCGTGCTGCGTTCCGTGGACCGTAAGTGGATGGATCACATCGATGCGATGGATCAATTGCGTCAAGGTATCCATTTACGCGCATATGGACAAAACGATCCGTTGCGTGAGTATCAATTTGAAGGATTCCAAATGTTCGAAACGATGGTTGCAGAGATCGAAGAAGAAGTATCGACGTATATCATGAAAGCACAGGTCGAGCAGAACCTTCAACGTGAAAAGGTCGCAGAAGGAAAAGCGGTCGACCCGAAAGCGCAAGAACAACAGAAGAAAAAGCCGATCCGCAAGAGCTCAGATGTGGGCCGCAATGCGCCATGTCCATGCGGAAGCGGCAAGAAATACAAGCACTGCCACGGTGCGTAACCATAAGCAAAAAGAAGGCTTGGCAACAGCCAAGTTTTCTTTTGCTTATTCGGCGGTGCCAGGTACACTCGAAGAAGTCAGCCGTAGCAAGGCTTTCAAAATGGTGCCAGGAACCGATCAGGAATGCAGTGGTGCCAGGGGGGGGCTGATTCGGTGCCTGGCACTGCTATAGTAAAAAAGTCTATTATCTTATTGGAATAAGGGAGATTATGTGTTATGGAATTAGTTGAAATTAAACAAGAGTTGTCAGCAATGGAGAAGCGAATTCAAGACTTTAGGGGGTCTCTTTGACTTAGATCAGAAAGAGGCACGTATTGCTGAGCTTGAGGAACAGATGACAGCCGGTGATTTCTGGGATGATCAGAACAATGCGCAGGCGGTCATCAATGAAGTGAACGGCTTGAAAAGTGTCGTCAATGAGTTCAATGAGCTTAATGAAACCTATGAGAATTTAGAAGTTTCCTATGAACTCGTGAAGGAAGAAGAGGATGAGGATCTTCGTGCTGAGTTGGAACAAGAACTGAAGGAGCTTTCCAAGCAGCTTTCCGAATTCGAATTGACGTTGCTTCTAAGTGAACCGCATGATAAAAATAACGCATTACTGGAATTGCATCCTGGAGCAGGTGGAACAGAATCTCAGGACTGGGCGTCCATGCTTCTCAGAATGTACACCCGTTGGGCCGAGGCCAAAGGCTTCAAGGTCGAGACAGTCGATTACCTTCCAGGTGATGAAGCCGGGGTGAAAAGTGTCACGCTCAACATCAAGGGACACAATGCTTACGGTTATTTAAAAGCGGAAAAAGGCGTGCATCGTCTAGTCCGTATCTCTCCGTTCGATTCATCAGGTCGCCGTCATACTTCCTTCGTTTCTTGTGAAGTGATGCCGGAACTGAGTGATGACATCGAAATTGAAATCAAACCGGATGAAATCAAGGTAGATACGTACCGAGCAAGCGGGGCTGGCGGTCAGCACGTCAATACCACGGATTCAGCTGTCCGTATCACGCACGTCCCTACAAATACGGTTGTTTCGTGCCAAACGGAACGTTCCCAGATCAAGAACCGTGAACGTGCAATGAAAATGCTGAAAGCGAAGCTCTACCAAAGACGGATCGAAGAACAGCAAGCGGAGCTCAATGAAATTCGAGGCGAACAAAAGGAAATCGGATGGGGCAGCCAAATCCGTTCGTATGTCTTCCATCCATATAGTATGGCAAAAGATCATCGCACGAATGTAGAAATCGGAAACATCCAGGCAGTCATGGATGGTGAAATCGATCCTTTCATCGACGCTTACCTGCGTTCGAAAATCAAATAATCAATCAAAACAGGGATGGCTGAAAAATGCCGTCCCTATTGTATTTGCAGGAGGTATACCGTGCTCCTGCAGTGTCGATCAAACGTTTGTTTAGAACTTTACAGATTATGTCGGTTCCCTCTAAATCAACTTTTTTATTTTGGACCCAAAATTCTTTCCAAAAACCCGTATCTAACTCCTCACTCCTCACATTAGTTTTAATTATCGGAAAATTTACTAAAACATAAGGTAGTGATATACTTTTTTAGGTTATTAACCTTACTAATTACTTCTTATCGATAAAAGTGAGTGAATAGAAATGATGATGGCAATTCGTCGTAATCGAATCAATCCGAAAATTTTAATAGCGCTAGATTATCTTTTTGTTTTAATTGGATCATCCTTTGTGGCACTAGCATTCAATTTGCTTTTAGCCCCGAATAACATTGCTTCCGGCGGTGTGGTCGGGATCAGTTTGATTTTTAAAAGTCTGTTCGGCTGGATGCCTTCGATTGTCCAGTGGTCATTGAACATTCCATTGTTTATCGCAGGGGTCGTTATTTTAGGGAAGAATTTCGGTGTGAAAACCCTCGTAGGGACTTTATTTTTACCGTTCGTAGTTTACTTGTCCGAGGGTGCAGAGCCAATTACAAATGATCCGTTACTCGGTGCTCTTTTTGGAGGTCTTGGTGTAGGTTTGGGACTTGGAATCGTTTTCCGAGGTAAAGCTTCAACAGGCGGAATCGATCTTGCAGCCCAGATCGTCCATAAGTACACCGGGTTGTCGTTGGGACTTTGTTTACTATCGATCGATGGGGCTATCGTCTTGTCGTCGGCACTTGTCTTTTCCATTGAGCAAGCGTTGTATGCGATGATCGGAATGTTTTTAACAGCTAAAACCATCGATGTCGTGCAAATGGGCCTCGGTTATTCGAAAATGGCTTACATCATCACAGAGCAGGAAGATGAAGTACGGGATGAAATATTCAGAGAGATTGACCGCGGTGTAACCCGGATTGCTGCCACTGGCGGTTTCACAGATTCAGAACGGCCGATGCTCATGTGTGTGGTACAACAATTTGAAGTGACTCGATTGAAACAACATGTGAAAAAAGTGGATCCGTCCGCCTTCGTCATCATTGTCAATGCGAATGAAGTGCTGGGCGAAGGGTTCACGCAATCTTAAATCGGAAAAGTTTGCTCCGTTAATCGGGGCAAACTTTCTTTTTTCCTCAAATACGCATTTATTGCTCGAATCGGCTTATAAATTCAGAATTCGGCTTATAAAATCAAAAATCGGCTCATAATCGGATTATATATCAGGAAACGAAATGTCACATATCCGTTCAATCCTAAAAGAATGGTATAATTACCCTATAAGGAGGGTGATTTTCATGAGCAAGATCCTCTTATTCGATGGCGAGTGCAATTTGTGCAACGGAATTGTCCAATTTGTAATCAAACGGGACCCGAGTGCTCAATTCAAATTCGCGGCTTTGCAAAGTGAAACAGGCCAAAAGCTTTTAAAACAATATAATCTGCCGCCTCGGTTTGATAGTTTCGTATTGATTGAAAACGATAAGGCTTATCAAAAGTCCAGCGCTGGTCTAAAAGTTGCGAGACACCTGAATGGAGGCTGGCACCTTTTTACGATTTTTAAAATCATTCCTACACCGATCAGAGACGTGGTATATAATTTCATTGCGCGTAACCGATACAAATGGTTCGGTAAGCGGGACTCGTGTATGATGCCGACCCCGGATATCAAAAGTCGATTTCTTGACTAAGAGTACAGCAAGGGGTAAGGGTGTGATCATTTGAGCAAAAATAAACCGATTTATGTGGAGTCGATCATAAAGACGGATATGGAACGGATCTGGGATGCGACACAAGACCCTCAACAGCATGAGCTATGGGATCTTCGTTTCACAAATGTCACTTATCTGCCAAAAAAACATGAAGATGAACCACAACGATTCGAATATAAAACAAATATCGGCTTTGGACTCAGTATAGCAGGTGAGGGAGAAAGTATCGGGACGAAAGAGGATGAAAACGGAGAGCGGACTTCATCGTTGAAGTTTTGGACAGACATGCCGATTTCCCTCATAAAAAAGGGCGGCGGCTACTGGAAGTACACACCAACCAGGGATGGGATAAAGTTCGTTACATTGTATGATTACTCGACTCGGTTCGGTTTTCCGAGCCAGCTGTTGGATCGCTATCTATTCAGGCCCTTGATAGGATGGGCGACAGCCTGGAGTTTTGATTGCCTCAGGCTCTGGCTTGAAGAAAATATCCATCCGAAAATGTCCTTTTTACGGAGTGGGATCCATTGGATCATCTGCTCTCTTCTGGCTCTCGTCTGGATTTATCAGGGTCTTTACCGAAGCTGCTTTTTCCTGACTCAGGTGAACTTGCCATCCTTCAACAATCGGGTTTAGTGGCCGAATTTGAAGAAACGGTACTCGTTCTGATCGGCATTTTAGAAATTGCCTTCGGGGGTTTCTTTTTCCTTCCCATAAAAAAGAAAGCTTTATTTTACATAAATGTTGTCTTATTACTCGGATTATTGGTCGGGACGATTCTCAGTAATCCAACCATATTGGTTGAACCATTCAATCCGATTACGTTGACTATCCTCATGGCAGGGTTATCGATCATGGGAATCATCAATTACAAGGAATTGCCGTCTGCTAGGCATTGCAACCGGAAAATGCGTGGTGAAAACTCTTGAGTTCAATCTATGAAAAAGCGTTAGGAGACAAGTTCCGAAAGCTTCATCCGATGATTCAAGAGAAATTTCAGCTTTTCAGTGCAGATCATCAAGCTCTCATCTGTAAGGGTACGATGGATGAGATTTCAGGTGGACGTTGGTTCATGCGTCCATTCATCAAGATGGGGATCAAGAAAAACGTAACATTCCCGGAAAGAGGCAATGGAATCCCTTTTAAGCTGGAAAAGTACGCATTCATCGATCCCTTTGGCCGGGAAACCGTTTCTTGGATCCGTACATTTCATTTTAAAAATGCGGACCGTCACTTTGATGCAACAATGGTCTATAGCGAAAAAGGGAAGGGGATCCTGGATTATCTCGGGAATAGCCAGGCTTCACCGGTCGGGATCGATTTGGATGTCACAGAAACTGGTGGGATACGGATGAAATCATCCCAACAACACTTCCATCTTGGGAAGAGAAGGTTGTCACTCCCATCCAAAATGGTCGGACAAGCAACCGTCCGAGAAGAGTTTGATGAAAATAAGAATTGGTTTTTAATCGATGTCACGGTGAAGAATGCCGTGTTCGGGACGATATTCCGGTATAAAGGTCACTTCCGAATGGAGGTTGTTCCGATGCCGGCTGAAGAAATTCCAGCGTATGCATTCCCGATAAAGTTCGATGCAAGAGAGTAGGTGTTAGGAAATGAAAAAGACAGCTGTGATGAATGCAAGTATCGGCTTTGTTCTTTGGCTCATATTTTTGTTCATGGTGAACCTCAATATGATTGAACAGCTTTTGTTATTCGCAATTTTTGTAACGGTACCTTTAACGTTATATATGAGCGAGACGGTGAAACGCAATGGGGTGTATTTCAAAACTTATATAGCTGCGTCCTATCTGCACCTGCCTATGGCGGTAATGGCAGGATTATCATTTATCACAACCCCTGGATTATTAGCGGGGTATCTTTCTTTTGGTTGGCTTGCTTTTTCCGTTTTCGTCTTTTTTTACGGTTTTGTGAGATTCAGTGCAAGAGGAATCAGACCGCTAGAGGAGCTCTCGATCGATATCGGTTTGATCTACTTTCTACTTGGGGGAGCGTGGTTTGTGATTGGTCGTTTCGGAATGATTGTCATGGAGTTCAGCACGGCGATCATCCAGCTGACGGCGATTCACTTTCATTTTTCAGCGTTTGTATTGCCGATTTTCAACGGCATGATTGGCCGATTCCTTTTACACCAAAACGGCCGGTTCTCTAAAACTTATAGACTAGCTACGTTCGGTATCCTTGCGGGTCCGATCCTGATTGCGATTGGTATTACATATTCCCGGATTTTTGAGTTTCTTTCAGTCGGTATTTTTGTACTCGCACTCATTTTATATTGTATTGAAATTTTCACTAATGTCTTGCCGAAAATCAGTTGGCTGCCACGCGTCTTTCTTTCCTTATCAAACTCCGCATTGATTGTTACGCTGGCGCTATCTTTCACTTACGGGTTCAGTAGAGCATTGAACGTGCTGATCATTTCTATTCCGAATATGGTTGTCTTTCACGGGATCGGAAATGCGTTTGTTGTGGTGTTTTGCGGGATTGTCGGCTGGCTCCTCATCAATCCGAAACCAGAATACAGTCATTACGGAATTCCTGCCAGCAAGATTTTCAGCAGGTTTTTTACGGGATCAGATTTCTTCCATAGGAGAAATCTTGTTGCACAAGATCGGCATGATGATGGCTTGATCGACAATATGGAAGATTATGATCGCATAGACTTTAACACCCGCAATCTACATCCTGAAGTAGTATCGTTCTATGAGAATACACTTGAGTATACTCTCGAATCTCATACACAATGGCAGCCAGGGTTCGTCGCTTTTTCAAAAATCTATAAGTCTATCAGCAAAAGGATCGGGCAGATCAATCTTCCGCTTAATGGAATGGATCATATCCAGATGACTTCAAAAATCATTTCACTAAACTCAGAAGAGGATGGGAGGCCTGATGTACGGGCTTGGATCCGGACGACAGCCGATGGGGAGTCGATTTTTGCGGCGGCTTACTCTTCTCACCAATATAAAGGGGAGAGGTATATGAATATTGCTTTACCTCTTTTATTGGGAAACATGACAGGCGTATTGAAAATGGATCATATGCAAGAGGATGAAAGCGGTTTGAAGCTTTCCAATTTTTCAAAACGTTCAAATGGAGACGAAGGAATCTATTATCATACCAGGTGGTTCACAATCAAGCTTCCGATCAATGAACATTTCAACGTCTGGTTCGATGAAAAGGCAAACCTTTTGAAAGCTTCGCATCATATGAGCCTTTTCAATAAACCGTTCTTGAAGATCGACTATGAAATCAGTAGAGTCTAAGGTAAGAACCCCTTGGACATTTCGATGAATTCCCTGACTGCAAATGGTTGGTATTTATTTTTCTTCCAGAGCAACCCTAGTTCCAGGCTTATACTGGAATTCGTCAACGGTAGAGCCCTGATATGTTGATTGGTGATCGAGTTTGCGATTTTACTAGGTAACAAGGCTATCCCCAATTTCGCCTCGACCATTTCGATCATGAAATCCTTTTGCGAGCTCTGGCATACGATGTTCGGAGTGAATCCGTTTTTTGAACATTCCTCCAGAATCCGGTCATGAAGGGTGAAGTCTTGTCGGTATAAGATGAAGGGCTCATTTTCAAGCGCTGTCAGCTCGACTTCGTTTTTCGCGATCAATGGACTTTCTTTATGTACGATCAGCATCAACGGGTCATTGATCACCCTCACCATTTCGAAGTTCCCTTTCTTGTCCGGCAGATTACAAACGAGCCCGATATCCAGTGAACCTTCTTCGACCCCTTGTTTGATGCTTTTCGATCCGACCTCGTCCAACGATATTTCAACATGAGGATAGGCTTCTTTAAATCGACTGATCAGTTTTGAAAAAAAGGCAGCACCGATAATCGGCGGAATTCCGATCCTGATTTCCCCTTTTTTCAGTTCCATGATGTCTGTCAGTTCTGAGGTCAGGCTATGGAAGGCTTGCAAGACATTTTTCGCATTGATGAGCACTGCTTTCCCGGCGTCGGTCAATTCCAACTCCTTAGACCGGTAAAACAAAGACACCCCTAATTCTTCTTCAAGATGCTTGATTGCTTTGCTGATGGATGGTTGTGATACGTGTAACGTGGCAGCCGCCTTCGTAAAGCTTAAATGTCGAGCAACCTCTGAAAAATATTCCAGATGACGGATATCCATTACATCATTCCTTTCCTATTTTAAAAGTATGGTTTTGGAAGACACGACACTCCTGCGGGAAAAGCGAGCCAGACGAGACCCCACAGCGATTTAAGGATCTTCGACTAAAATAATGAAGACTAAATACCACCACGTCCTATGGTGAACGTCGAAGTCAGTACATCCTGTACAAGTACGTCCTGCGCCTGCGGTTACTCGGCGCAAAACTTCAAGGATGGAATATGAGTCAGTGGTCTTGTTGTGAACGTCGAAGCCAGCACCTCCTGTGCAAGTGAGTGAGGAGGCTTACAGATCGCCCGCGGAAAAGTGGTGAATTTTGCAACGATTAAGATTAACAGAGCTAAAAGTTTAAAAACGTAGTCTATTAGGCTTCTATCCTTATAGAAAGTCTATTATAACTAAAACGCATAATCAACATTCTAAATATATATTATGGATATGAATCATTTTAATATAAAATAGTAGTATAAATAGTTTATAAATTCAGAACATTAAAAGGAAAGGCTTACATGTGTTCGTGAACAACTGGTCAAAGATGGAAATAGCTAGCTTATTCGTAGCCAGATCATGACCAATACTTGATAGGGAGGAATTCATATGTCGGACTATGTAAAAGTCGGCAATCTTCAAGTTGCCCAAGTCTTATATGATTTTATCAATTCTGAAGCTTTACCAGGCAGTGAGGTTTCTGCTGAAACGTTCTGGACGGGCCTAGAAAAAATCGTCGATGAGCTTGCTCCTAAAAATAAAGAATTACTGAAGAAACGGGATGAACTGCAAAATAAAATCCATGAATGGCATAAAACGAACACCAACTTTGATCTTGAGGATTATAAATCCTTTTTGCAGGAGTTGAATTATTTAGAGCCGGAAGCTGGGGAATTCAAGGTTACGACCGAGAATGTCGATGATGAAATCGCGATACAGCCAGGCCCGCAGCTTGTCGTTCCCGTTAACAATGCCCGCTATGCGATTAACGCCGCGAACGCACGGTGGGGCAGTCTATATGACGCGCTGTATGGAACGGATGCGATCAGCGAGGAAGGCGGTGCTGAAAAGAAAGGATCCTACAATCCTGTTCGTGGTGAAAAAGTCATTTCTTACGCGAAGGATTTTCTGGACAAAACCGTCCCTTTAGCAAAAGGAAAGTATAGGGGCGTAACAGGCTACGCGATCGTCGGCGGTAAACTGGCTGCTTCTCTATCCAATGGTGAAACGACTGGTTTGAAGGACGAATCACAGTTTGTCGGCTACCAGGGCTATGAAAATGAACCGGAAGCGGTCCTATTGAAAAATAACGGCATCCATTTCGAAATCCAAATCGATCGTGATCACGCAATCGGTCAGACGGACAGAGCGGGTGTAAAGGATGTTTTCATCGAATCGGCTCTGACGACGATCATGGACTTCGAAGACTCCGTGACTGCGGTGGATGCTGAAGATAAGGTTCTCGTCTATCAAAATTACTTGGGATTGATAAAAGGGGATCTATCCAGCTCGTTTTCAAAAGGGCTGAAAACGATCAACCGGACGCTTAATCCTGACCGCGAATATAAGTCACCTGATGGAAAGTCATTCACATTGCCGGGTCGCTCTCTAATGTTCGCAAGGAATGTGGGGCATTTGATGACCAGCCAGGCGGTATTGGATAGGGATGAACAGGAAGTTCCAGAAGGGATTCTCGATACGGTTGTTTCCGGGCTCATCGCCAAGCATGATCTCCTAGGGAATGGACAGTATCAGAATTCGAAAAAGGGTTCAATCTATATCGTTAAGCCGAAAATGCATGGCTCAGAGGAAGTGGCTTTTGCCAATGAACTTTTTGATCGGACAGAGGATCTGATCGGTGTTGAAAGAAATACGTTGAAGATCGGCGTGATGGACGAAGAACGCCGCACGACATTGAACTTGAAGGCTTGTATCGAAAAGGTGAAAGAGAGGATCGTTTTCATCAACACAGGTTTCCTAGATAGGACCGGGGATGAAATGCATACGTCGATGGAAGCGGGGCCGATGATTCGTAAACATGAGATGAAATCATCAAAATGGCTGCAGGGTTATGAAAAATCAAACGTTCAAGTCGGGTTGGCAAGCGGGTTCCAGGGCAAAGCCCAGATTGGTAAAGGAATGTGGGCGATGCCTGATTTGATGGCCGATATGCTCGAACAGAAGGGTAGTCAGCTCGAAGCTGGCGCGAATACCGCCTGGGTCCCTTCTCCAACAGCCGCAACGCTCCATGCGCTTCATTATCACCAAATCGATGTAAAAAAAGTACAAAATAATCTAATAGAAATAACGGACGAGTATAAAGATGACATCCTGCAGATCCCTGTCGCCGCCAATCCTAATTGGAGTGAAAAGGAAATTCAGGAAGAATTGGATAACAACGCGCAAGGGATCCTCGGGTATGTTGTCCGCTGGGTTGAGTATGGCATCGGATGTTCAAAGGTACCGGATATCAACAACGTCGACTTGATGGAAGACCGTGCGACATTGCGGATTTCCAGCCAGCATATGGCGAACTGGCTCCATCATGGCATCTGTACAGAAGAACAGGTAATGGAGACGTTAAAGCGTATGGCCAAGGTCGTGGATAAACAGAATGCTGGTAATCCGGATTATAAGCCGATGTCTGAGGACTATGACAATTCGGTCGGGTTCCAGGCAGCATGCGATCTTGTCTTCAAAGGGTACGAACAACCGAGCGGTTACACGGAGCCGATCCTCCATCGCTGTCGTATAGAAGCGAAACAGCGTATGCTGGCTCAGAAATAAGCGTCTCAAAGCATAAGACCATTAACTCACGTGCAGTTAGTGGTCTTTTCTTTAAAACATCGGTGAAGTGTCAAGCTCAATCGTCAATGAGAACTCATAAGGGTTCTTTGAGACCCTGAAAACGCAAAAAACAGAAAATGGGGACCTCAAAAAGGTGTTTTGAGACCCTGAAAACGCAAAAAACGGGAAATGAGGACCTCAAAAGGGTGTACTAGACCCTGAAAACTAAAAAAGCAGAAAATGAGGGTCTCAATGTTCCTATCACATCGCAGATAAGCAGGTATTTGCGCTTTTTACTCACGGATAAGAATTCAAAAACAAGACAGCACTCTAAAAGGGGTGGATTTTGTGGAATTGAAAGAAGTCAGCGGCGGCCAGTACGTTTTATCGAAAAAATATGGAAATACAGGGCTATCAATGGTCACTCCGAAAAGTGAAGAAGAAATTCAGCAAATCCTCCGTACTGTAAATACGGAAGGGAAAAAAGTTTCCGTGATGGGGAGAGGGACGAAGCGCGGCTATGGCGGGCTGAAGGAAGACTATGACCTCGTTCTCTCACTCGCGAATTATAAAGGGATTGTAGAGCATACCGTCGGTGATATGACAGTTACGGTAAGGCCTGGAACGACAATAGCTGAACTTCAGGAATACCTCAAACAGCATGATCAGATGGTTTCTATTGATCCAAGCTGGCCTGAAGAGGCGACGATCGGTGGTGTCGTTGCGGCGAATGAAAGCGGTCCGAAAAGGCTGAAGTATGGGTCGGCGAGAGATCTGGTCATCGGGTTAAGAGTCGTCTATGCTGATGGAAGTATCATCCGGACAGGCGGGAAAGTCGTTAAAAATGTGGCGGGGTACGATATGAACAAATTGTTCATCGGCTCTATGGGGACTTTAGGTGTCATTTCTGAAATAACCATGAAACTGTGGCCGCTCCCGAAGTATGAAAGCCTGGTCCTTTTATCAGTAGAGGAAGATCGGTTGGAAGAATTGAAAACGTTTACAGTGAAACTCCAGGATTCGATGATTGAACCGGTATCACTTGAACTGATGGATCCTGTCTTATCGAAAAGGCTGAGCGACCGGGAGGAATATACCCTTTTGATCGCATTCGAAGATGTAGAGAAAGCTGTCCGTTATCAAGTGGAATGGGTTGCGGTGAACAAACCGGAAGCGGCAATCCAGTCCAATTTGTCTCCCGATGAAGCGAGAGAATTTTGGAAGAGGTTTTCCGTCATCCAGCCGAACGCCCTCAACGATGATGAGCCGGCTGAGCAAGTCCGGGCAACTGTCAAAATCAGCAGCAAGAACATGGAGGTGTTCGACATTCTCCAGGAAGCCCGAAGGTTGAAGCTGGATAACGAAGTCGAGCTGGAAGCGCATGGAGGAGTTGGCCATGGCTTGAGTTTTTTGATCCTGACGGGTTCAAAAAACGCTATCCAAACCGTGATCACTCAGCTTCGTGACTTCGTCAGGAAGAAACAAGGTTATGCGGTCGTCAAACATCTGCCGATTGAACTTCGGAAAAAAATCGACACTTGGCACGATAAGCCTTCGCACTTTTTCTTGTTCGAAGGCATTAAGAGAAAAATGGATCCCGAAAACACCTTGAATCATAAGCGTTTTATAGGAGGGATATGAAATGGCTGTAGAAGTGAAGGAGCATAACACGAAAGTGGAACCGCCTTGCAGCACTAATAGTTTGAGTAATTACCTATGGGAAGACCATCCGGATGAAGAGAAGTGGGCGGATTGTGTCCACTGCGGAATGTGCCTCGAATCTTGTCCGACCTACCTCGAAACCGGGCAAGAACAGCATTCTCCTCGCGGGCGTGTCCATCTGATCAAATCGGTTGCTGAAGGAAAACTTGAAGTGAATGAACAATTCATGGATCCGGTTTTCCAGTGCCTTGATTGCCGTGCATGCACGACGGCTTGTCCAGCAGATGTCGATGTCGGTGGATTGATTGAAGAAGCGAGGGGGCAAGTCCGTCAGGCGATGCCGCTGAAAGGTTGGAAAGGAGCGGTCAGCCACCTGTTTCTAAAGGATCTTTTCCCATATAAAAATCGCTTGAACGCCGTCGGGGGTCTATTGAAGTTTTATCAAAAGAGCGGCCTTCAGCAGGTCGTACGGAAATCAGGAGCCTTGAAGGTCATGCCGAAGCATCTTGTCGAGATGGAATCGATCATGCCACCAATCCAACAATCGGTACAAAAGAAATACAAGGATGTTGATGTGATTCCTGCGAACGGTCAACCGAAAGCAACGGTCGCAATGTTAACCGGGTGCATCATGGATGTCATGTTCGCTGATATCAATCAGTCGACGATCAATGTGTTGACCTATAACGGCAATGAAGTGGTTTTACCGAAAAACCAGACATGCTGTGGAGCGCTTCATGTCCATGCAGGGGACCGCGAGACCGGAAAGAAACTCGCCAAGCAGAATATCGAGGCGTTCGAGGATGCAGAAAAGGTCATTGTCAATGCCGCTGGGTGCGGTTGTGCTTTAAAAGAATACCCAGAGCTGTTGCGGAACGACCCGGAATGGATAGAGAAGGCAGAAGAATTCGCTGATAAAGTCGAGGACATTTCAAAATATCTGTATGATACCGGCTATGAAAAACCGTACAGTGAATTGAACAAGCGGATCACTTATCACGATGCCTGTCATCTCGCTCATGGTCAGGGGATCCGGTATGAACCCCGCCAGCTTCTTAATGATATCAACGGCGTAGAATATGTCGAACAGCCGAATGCTGATACTTGCTGTGGCAGTGCCGGAATTTATAACATCACGAATCCGGAAATGGCTGGTGCTGTGCTGGAGCGGAAGATGGAGAATGTTCCACGGGATGTCGAAATGATTTCAATGGGGAACCCTGGCTGCATGCTGCAAATGGCGATTGGTGTACAAAAATATGGCAGAAGGGCGGAAATCGTCCACACCGTCCAATTGCTCGACTGGGCTTATCAACAGGACCAGAGGAATGGCATCGGTCAATCGGATGGTAAACAACCTGTGGCTGCGAGGGAGGGGTGATCGATATGTTATTTGCTAAAAAGAAAAAGAAAACACCAAGAGATCCAGCCATTGAAAATCTCGCAGGCATTGTCGGAGAGAAGTCCATCCTCTATAAAAAAGAAGACCTCCTATCCTATGACTGTGATGGATTTACGATTCATAAGGCTATGCCGAAAGCGGTCGTGTTCCCGAAGGATACGGCCGAGGTTGCTGCCGTCGTGAAATATTGCTCTGCTAATAAACTGCCATTCCTCGCACGGGGAGCAGGGACTGGCTTAAGCGGGGGATCGATTCCACTCAACGGAGAAGTCATCATCAGTCTAGTAAAAATGAAGAATCTGTTAAGTGTCGACTTTGAAAACAGGCAAGCGGTCGTCCAGCCTGGTTTCGTCAATTTGAAACTGACGAATTCGATTGCGGATAAAGGGTATTACTATGCCCCTGATCCATCGAGCCAATATGTTTGCACGATCGGAGGAAATGTTGCGGAAAACGCAGGTGGCGCACACTGTTTGAAATATGGTGTGACCACGAACCACATCTTAGGCCTTGAAGTGGTCCTGCCTGATGGGGAAATAATCAAAATCAGTGAAAACGGCCTGCCGGATGTGCCAGGGTACGACTTGCTCGGGCTTCTTACCGGTTCTGAAGGCACGCTTGGAATCGTCACTAAGATCACCGTCAGGATATTGAAGAATCCAGAAGGGAAGCAGACGGTACTTGCTTACTTTGATGATGTCGAGGATGGCAGTCAGGCTGTGTCCGATATCATCTCAGCGGGGATCGTGCCGGCAGCACTTGAAATGATGGATAAGACTGCAATCGAAGGGGTCGAGGCTGGGACTTATCCAGTTGGTCACCCGGATGATATTGAAGCGTTGCTGCTTATCGAAGTGGATGGCATCATCGCAGGAATCGCTGAACAGATTGAAGAAATCATGAATGTATGCAGGAGATGGAATGTGCGAGAAGTGAAGGTCGCTGAAAGTGAAGAGGAAAGAGGAAGATGGTGGGCGAATCGGAAGACAGGTTTCGGAGCGATGGGTGCGATCTCACCTGATTATCTTGTTCAGGATGGGGTGATCCCGCGCAGTAAGCTTCCGGAAGTCCTAAGAAATATTACGAAAATCAGCAAGGAATCAGGACTGAGGATCGCTAACATCTTCCATGCGGGCGATGGAAATCTCCATCCATTGATCCTATTCGATTCTAGAATACCTGGAGAGACGGAAACAGCGTTGAAAGCCGGATCCGACTGTTTGAAAGCATGTGCTGATGCAGGGGGCTCCATTACCGGCGAACATGGTGTAGGAATCGAAAAGATCGAGGAGATGCGTTTCATTTTCACCGATGAAGAATTGGAGGCGCAGACCAATGTCCGTGACGTCTTCAATCCGGATGGCTTGTTGAACAAAGGCAAGCTGTTCCCGACACCAAGCCGATGTATGGATGTCAAAAAGGTGATGTAGGACTGCATCTATATTGAAGTTGTGACCATAAAAAAATAAACATCATAGGAGTGAAGAAAATGAAGTTTGCTAGATTCATTTATAACGATAAAGAATATTTTGGGGTCGTAATCGAGGACAGAATCAAGTTGATTGAGGGAGATCTTTTTGGAAGCTGGGAATATACCGGAGAAACAGTGGCAAGGGGAGAGGTTGACCTCCTTGCACCGATCGTCCCGAAAAAAATCATCGGGATAGGGGCGAATTTTGTTGGTAAGAAGGAAGAGCTACCATCCTCGCTGCCGGAAATGCCGGTCTTCTTTTTCAAACCGGATTCATCCGTTACAGGTCCTGATACTGAGGTGATCGTTCCTGAAACTCTTGATGAAATCAAATTCGAGTCGGAATTGGCGGTTGTAATCGGAAGAGAAACGAAAAATGTGTCGAAAGAAGAGGTCCTAGACTACATTTTCGGATATACGATCGGAAACGATGTGACGGCTCCCCAATTTTTCCATGAAAACGGCCATTGGACGTTAGGGAAAGCCTTTGATACCTTTACGCCGATCGGTCCAGTCATTGAAACGGAGCTTGACCCAAATAAAGTCTATGTAAAAGCGGAGGTGAATGGAGAGGGGAAACAAAACAGCCCGACTAATCTTATGATTGTGCCGTTAAAAGAAATGATTGCCTATCTGTCCAAGGTCATGACACTCCAACCGGGTGATGTCATTTTGACAGGCAGTCCATTAGGCGCCCATTTTGTAAAGGATGGTGATGTCGTCGAATGTATAATTGATGAAATCGGATCACTGAAGAACACGTTCGTGAAAGCCCCTGTTCCGATCAATTCCTGATTGCGACCGTTGAACAGGGAGAGGATTGCAAAATAATAGGGTTATAGGAGGTAATTATGAGTACTGGTACTTTGGCATTATTGTCGTTATTACCGATTGCCGCTGTTGGTATCTTCCTCGTAGGGCTCAGATGGCCGGCAAGTAAAGCCATGCCCATTTCTTACATAGTGGCGGTGGTTTTGGCTTTATTCGTATGGAAGATTCCCGGTGCAACAGTCGCTGCTGCCTCTGTCAACGGATTAGTCGTTGCTGCCACACTACTTTACATTATTTTCGGAGCCATTCTATTATTGAACACATTACAGGAAAGCGGTGGGATCAAAACCATCCGCGAAGGTTTCATCGATATATCCCCGGACAGGAGGATCCAGGTCATCATCGTCGCCTGGCTTTTCGGTTCGTTCATTGAAGGATCCGCTGGTTTCGGTACTCCGGCTGCAGTAGCTGTTCCACTCCTCGTAGGACTCGGGTTTCCGGCCATGGCTGCGGTCGTTGCGGGGATGGTCATCCAGAGTACCCCTGTTTCTTTCGGTGCAGTGGGAACTCCAATTCTTGTCGGGGTGCAATCAGGTTTGGTCGCAGATGCGAGTATCACGAATAACTTCCTCGCCCTCGTGACGATGATCGGTGGGAAGGTGGCGATCGTCCATGCGATTGTCGGAACACTTGTACCATTATTCGTCGTCGCGCTTATGACACGCTTCTTCGGGAAAAACAAATCGTTCAGAGAGGGGATCAAGGTTTGGAAATTTGCGTTGTTCGCCGCTTTTGCGATGACTGTCCCTTATGTGATCGTCGCCAATGTGCTCGGTCCTGAATTCCCATCCCTGATCGGTGGTCTTGTCGGCCTTGCGATTGTCGTTTTTGCAGCTAAAAAAGGTTTCCTCATGCCTCCGAAGGAAGAACACTGGGATTTTGAAGAAAAGTCGAAGTGGGATCCTTCCTGGACCGGTAAAATCGAAATAGGAGACATCGAGCACCGGAACGGAAGAATGTCGATGGTCCGTGCATGGATGCCGTACATACTCATCGGTGTATTCCTCGTATTGACCAGATTGAAAGCGCTGCCATTTTTAGAGTGGCTCCAGGCATGGACGGTTACGTTCGAGAATATGTTCGGGACCGAAATCACAGCTAGCTTCCAGCCTCTCTATCTGCCGGGTACGATTTTTGTGGTCGTTTCGCTGATCACCTATTTCCTTCATCAGATGGACTTTGGTGCTTATCGCAGAGCATGGGCCCATTCGGGCAAGACGATGATCGCAGCCTCGACCGCACTCGTTTTTACCGTGCCGATGGTTCAGGTTTTCCTCAATTCCGGCGGTGGTGCTGCTGGTTATGAGCGGATGCCGATTGTACTGGCCGATGGTGTAGCTTCACTCACCGGAGATATCTGGCCGATGTTTTCGCCGTTCATCGGCGGACTCGGTGCGTTCATTGCAGGGAGCAATACGGTCAGTAATATGATGTTTTCCTTGTTCCAGTATGATGTCGGGTCCCAGATCGGTGTCGATGCTTCCTGGATCGTGGCCTTGCAAGCGGTCGGAGGGGCTGCCGGGAATATGATCTGTGTGCATAATGTCGTTGCGGCTTCCGCTGTCGTCGGATTGGTTGGTAAAGAAGGGGACGTCATCCGGAAAACACTCATCCCGTTCTTCTATTATGCGACTGCTGCAGGAGCACTCGGGTATTCAATCGTCTGGACGGCTGAAAAAGGGATTGTGAACCTTGGTACTGTCATCATCACCGTCATTGCAGCCCTGGCCATCTATACGATTACAACCAATAAGAGTAAGATGGACCTGGTCCAGGTCAACAAACAGAAACCAATCAAGTCTGTGAAGTAAATATATTGGGGCTGTCCCGTAAGTGTCTGAGTCTCTCCGTTTCTATCAATATTTAGGGAAAATCGCGGTTTATACTAAATGTCGTGTCGGAGGTGTATGAGGCTTTCTTTTGGGGCAGCTCCTTTTCAGTACAACAACGATATTTCAGAAAATTCAAATGATAAGCTTGTTGTCGGAGTGCGCTTCAACTATAATACAACCAAGTCATTTGATATTCTGTTCCATTAAAAGAAAGGTATAAAATACTTTCGTCAATATCAGGACAACTAAGCCGCAGCCTATGCTAAAGGCTTAGCTTTTGTCCTTTTATTTTCTCATTCAATAGAGTCATAGAGGAGGGGAGCCACAAATGAAAGTTTCCTTATTCATCACCTGTCTAGCAGATTTATTTTATCCGGAAGTCGGCATGGACACCGTCGAGTTGCTGGAAAAGTTCGGATGTGAAGTGTATTTTCCGGACAAGCAGACATGCTGTGGGCAGCCAGCATTCAACAGCGGTTATCATAAAGAAGCGAAAGAAGCTGCGAAGCACATGATCACCATTTTTGAAAATGCCAACTATGTTATAACGCCTTCTGGTTCATGTGCCACAATGTTCAAAGAGTATGTTCATTTATTTGATGATGGCGAATGGTCGTCAAGAGCCTCGAAATTGGCGGATAAAACCTATGAACTGACACAATTTCTTGTTGATGTCCTGGATGTGCAGGATATTGGTGTCAAACTTCCTGTCAGGGCAACCTATCATCGTTCTTGTCATATGACGAGATTGCTAGGGGTTTCCGAAGCACCTGGAAAACTATTAAGCCAGGTTGAAGGTCTGGAAATGGAACCTCTGCCGAACTGCCATGATTGCTGTGGATTCGGTGGGACGTTTTCAGTAAAAATGCCTGAAATCTCAAAAGAAATGGTAGATGACAAGGTACAAAACATCATGAAAAGCGGAACGGACCTTCTGATCGGGTCAGATTGCGGCTGTTTGATGAATATCAACGGAAGACTGACGAGAGAGGGTAAACCGGTAAAAGTTTTACATATCGCACAAGTGTTGAATGGCAAATCTGTAGATCGGGGTGAATCAGATGGGTATCCGTATAAGTGAAAGTAAATTTCCGGAACGTGTGAAGACAGGTCTCGGTAATGCTTTTATGCGGGGAGCAGTCCAATCGGCCCAGGGCAGGCTGCGTGATGGTCGATTGAACGCCGCGGAAGAGCTCGGTGATTGGGAGGATTGGCGGAATTCAGGTGAAGAGATCCGGAAACATACCCTCGAAAACCTCGATTATTATTTAGAGCAACTGAGTGATAATGTGGCAGAAAAGGGAGGGCATGTCTATTTTGCCGAGACTGCCGAGGAAGCGAATCGATATATAAAAGAAGTGATCAAAAAGAAGGACGCAAAAAAAGCGATCAAATCCAAATCGATGGTCACAGAAGAGATCGGAATGAACCAGGCGTTGGAGGAAGTGGGCTGTGAAGTCGTCGAATCGGACCTCGGTGAATATATCCTGCAGGTGGATGACTGGGATCCACCGTCCCATATCGTTGCGCCTGCTCTTCATAAAAACAAAGAACAGATACGAGATGTGTTCCGTGATCGTAAAGGTTACATGAATACAGAAAAACCAGAAGAGCTTGCTTTATTTGCACGTGAGCAATTAAGAAAGGAATTTCTGACAGCGGATGTCGGTATTACAGGCTGCAATTTTGCGGTAGCCGAATCAGGATCAGTTAGCCTTGTGACCAATGAAGGAAATGCGCGGTTAGTTTCTGCGCTTCCGAAAACGCAGATCACGGTCATGGGGATGGAGAGGATCGTGCCGACATGGGAAGAGCTTGATGTGCTCGTCAGTCTGCTTTGCCGTAGTGCTGTTGGCCAGAAGCTGACCAGTTATGTTACCGGTTTGACGGGGGTTAGAGGCGAGAATGAAGTCGATGGACCCGAGGAATTCCATCTTGTCATCGTCGACAACGGCCGTTCGAAAATCCTGGGCACTGAATTCCAGGAAGCTTTGCATTGTATCCGTTGCGCTGCATGTATCAATGTGTGTCCAGTTTACCGACATATCGGCGGGCATTCTTATGGCTCCATCTATCCCGGTCCGATCGGGGCTGTCCTGACACCGCTTTTGGATGGCTATGACAATCACAAGGAATTGCCTTACGCATCGACCCTTTGTGCTGCCTGTACAGAAGCATGTCCTGTGAAAATACCTCTCCATGATCTCTTGAATAAGCATCGGCAGATCATCGTAGAGGAGGAATCGGAAGTTCCGTGGTCTGAAAGGGCGGCCATGAAACTCTTCAAAAAAGGGACGACTTCATCTCTACTCTATAAAATCGGGACGAAAGCAGCGCCGTTGATCATGACACCATTTGTAAACGATGGCAAAATCAAATCCGGGCCTGGAGCAATCAAAGGGTGGACGGATAGCAGGGACTTTCCTGCCCTGAAAAAAGAACGTTTCCGTGATTGGTATAAAAAACGTGGAAAGGGTGGTGCGCCACATGACCAAGGGATCGATCCAAAATCGAGAGACCTTTCTCAATAACGTTGCACAACATCTTGGAAGAACAAGGACCAAAGAAAAAGTACGAAAACCTGAGTGGCAGCACCAACCTCAGTGGAAGGCCATGAAAAACCTTGACCAGGATGAACTCCTAAAGATCTTGAAAATACAGTGTGAAAAGATCCACACCGATATCGTCGATACAGATGTTATGAATCTATCAGTAGCGTTAGAAGATGTGATCCGGCAATACGCCAGTAGATCGGTCATTACCTGGAATGATCCCCGATTCAAGGAATTTGGGTTAGAAGAGTTCTTGAAACGGGAAGATCAACCATTAGAATTTCATGAATGGAACTCGAAGTGGGGTCACAGGAATATTGAGCTGGCTGAAAAAGCAGATGTCGGCATTACTTTCAGCGATGTTACACTCGCAGAATCTGGTACAGTAGTGTTATTCAGTGATGAAGGAAAAGGAAGGTCAGTGAGTCTTCTGCCCTCTGCCTACATCGCTATCATTCCTAAGAGTACCATCGTGCCACGAATGTCACAGGCAACACGTCTTATCCATCAGAAAGTTGAAAGAGGGGAAAGGTTCCCATCTTGTATCAATTTTATTTCAGGACCGAGCAATAGTGCCGATATTGAAATGAATCTGGTAGTCGGTGTACACGGTCCGATCAAAGCTACATATATCGTAGTTGGTGATAGGTAAAGTAAAAGGCGTCAGTGTAGGGAGTGTTTTGTTCTAATTGAAAAATAATCCCTACAACTACGAAACTACTCTAAAACACCACATATAAAGGGGCTTGGTCCAAAACCAAGCCCCTTTCGTGTCGTTCGAAGGACACAGAATAAAATCGGGTTCGAAGTATATTACTACTAATCGATTCAATGTTCTTAGACAGCAACCGATAAGTAAAAAGAAGAGGTTTTCAGCTAAGTGAATTCACTGGATTTCTTTGTCAACTATAAAAGTCACTAGTAATTTCTAATTAGGTCCTAAAACTAGAATTTTTATACTAAAAGACTATTTCTTAGCAGGAATTTATAGGTTAATGTAAAAAGGTACTTGCAAAAGTAAAAACTTGTCGAATCTTATCGAAGGCGAAAAGTGGCATAATACCTAGTTTTCGTCACATTTTAAAACGAATTGAAACACAAATGTAATACTATTTTGGGTTATTTTGGCGAATTGAGATGTTATAATAAATTGTGCTGATTAACTAAATCTATTAATATACTTGATATAAGACTACAGGATATTTAATTCGATTAGAATTGACAACAAGAGAAAAAACAGGGTGTGATGTAATTTGATCGAAATGATCGATGTTTGGAAAACCTACCCTAATGGTGTCATGGCACTGAATGGGATAGATGTCCATATAGATAAGGGAGAATTTGTTTACGTCGTTGGTCCGAGTGGTGCCGGAAAGTCAACATTTATTAAATTAATGTACCGGCAGGAGAAACCGACCAAAGGCAATATAATAATCAACGGGAGAAGTTTGACAAAGGTAAAAGAGCGCCATATTCCATACTTAAGACGTCAGATCGGGATCGTGTTCCAGGATTTCAAGCTCTTGTCTAAATTGACTGTATATGAAAATGTTGCGTTTGCTCTCGAGGTCATCGAGGAATCACCTAAGGTCATACGTAAACAAGTGATGGAAACACTTGAACTCGTAGGCCTCAAGAACAAAGCGCGGTTTTTGCCTGATGAGCTTTCTGGCGGTGAACAGCAGCGTGTGTCGATTGCAAGATCCATCGTCAATAAGCCGCATGTTGTGATTGCGGACGAGCCAACAGGAAACTTGGACCCAGAAACAGCATGGGGTATTATGGACGTATTTGAAGAGATTTCAAATAGAGGGACCACTGTAGTTATGGCTACCCATAATAAAGAGATCGTAAACACGATCAAAAAACGGGTAATTGCCATCGACGGCGGTCGTATCGTACGTGATGAGAAAAGGGGTGTTTACGGTTATGAGGAAACTCCGGACCCTGTCTCGTCACGTTAAAGAAGGGTTTAAAAACCTTGGACGGAACGGCTGGATGTCATTTGCATCCATCAGTGCAGTTACCGTAACCCTTTTGCTTGTCGGTGTATTTCTAATTTTGTTACTTAACATCAATGCAATTGCTTCTCAAATAGAAGACGATGTCGAAATCAGGGTTTACCTGGATAAAACGACAGATGAAAAAAAACAGCAACAAATTGAAAAAGAATTAACGGGAATCGATCGAGTCAATGATGTACGATTCGTCCCGAAAGATGAAGGCTTGAAAGAATTGATTGAGAGTTTAGGAGATGAGGGTGAAGTTTTCGCCTCTCTTGAAGATGAAAATCCTCTGCCTGATGCTTTTGCTGTCAAAACCGAAAATCCACAGGATACACCTGTTGTGGCCAAAAAGATTGAGGGCATCGAAAACGTCGACAAAGTTGAATACGGTAAAGGTACAGTCGAAAAACTTTTCAAGGTCACTGACACTGCCCGTAACGTTGGCTTGGTTCTTATTGTCGGGTTGCTCTTCACAGCAATGTTCTTAATTGCCAATACGATTAAAATCACAATTGTCTCACGAGGAAAAGAGATTGAAATCATGAAACTCGTAGGAGCAACGAATGGATTCATCCGATGGCCGTTCTTTGTAGAAGGATTCTTATTAGGGGTTCTTGGAGCACTCGTTCCGATCGGATTGCTGATCCTAGCCTATCAGTTCATATATGAAGCTGTGAGCGTGGATTTGAAAACAGTGTTCATTCAGCTTCTCCCTGTCTATCCTTTAATGTTCCAGCTTGCTGGATTGCTTGTAGTGATTGGCGCATTCATAGGCGTATGGGGGAGCTTAACTTCTGTCCGTAAGTTCTTGAAAGTCTAAGCTTTGTTGAATAGTAATGTTGATTTCTAGAAATCAACATTAAAAAGTTTAAAAACAGGTTGGAGCCACCGCTCAGGTGGACTCCAACTACTTACATACATAAAACTTGAATGGGGGATAAGAGATTGAAAAGGAAGTTCATAGCCGTCGTAGCCTCGGTCAGTTTATTGTTCGGTGGATTCAATTTCGTAGGGGGAAATGAGGCCCATGCCGAGTCTCTGAAAGATAAGATCGACAGTGTAAAAGAAAAGCGTGAAGCAAACAAGTCTAAACAACAAAAAGCAAATGAAGAGATTGAGAAAATCAAGCATAACCAAGATCTTTTAGATGCTGAAATCAAAAAGCTCGACCAACAAGTCGCTGATACACAAAACAAAATTGATACAAAAGAAAAAGAAATCGCAAAGACGAAAGAAGAAATTGAAAAACTGAAAGCTGAGATCGAAGAAACAAAAAAGCGTATTGCTGAGCGTGACGAAATGCTGAAGGATCGTGTAACAGCAATGTATGAAAACGGTGGTTCTGTTCAATACATAGAAGTATTGCTCGGATCTCAAAGCTTTGGAGATTTCCTTGATCGTGTTTTTGCTTTGAACGAAATTTCAAAGCAAGATAAACAAATCCTCGAAGAACATAAAGCAGACAAAAAAGCTCTTGAGGAAATGAAAGTGGAGATTGAACAACAGCTTGCTGATCTCGAAAAACAAATGAAAGAGCTTCAAAGTCTTGAAGCTGATTTAAATGCTCAAGTGAAACGTAAGAATGCATTGTTAAGCGACCTGAAAAAGGAAGAAGAACATATGCATGAAGAAGTCGGAAAGTTGGAAGATGAAGCGGATCTTTTAAGAAAGCAACAAGCGGCATTTGAAGCTGAAAAGCGTCGTCAGGAAGAAGCAGCCCGTGCAGCAGCTAAGAAATCAAGCAGCAGTGGAAGCACAGCATCCACACCAGCTGTAACTAGCGGGATGTTCATGAAACCGGCAGCAGGAAGATTTACATCCGGGTTCGGTCAACGTTGGGGGTCAATGCATGCTGGTATTGATATCGCACAGGGAGGAACGGTTCCTGTCGTAGCGTCAGCATCTGGTACAGTCATCAAATCATACTACTCTAGCAGCTATGGTAATGTAATCTTTGTTGCCCACTATCTCAATGGACAAACCTATACAAGCGTTTATGCTCACTTACGTTCACGTAACGTCGGTAATGGAGCTTCTGTCAAGAAAGGACAGCAGATTGGGATTATGGGGAACACAGGAAGATCGACTGGTCAGCACTTGCACTTTGAAATCCACAAAGGACAATGGACACAAAGCAAGTCGAATGCCATCAATCCGCGTCAATTCTTTTAAAATATGAATTTAAATCACACCTCAGGAACGGTACTGGGGTGTGATTTTTTGTATTTAAAGAAAGCATAAAAAACTTTCTTCAATATAAGGGTAACTAAGGCTCAGCCTGCGCTAAAGGCTTGGCTGTACCAAGTTTTCTTTATCTTTTGCGTTAAGAATGTTCACATAATCTTCTTTAATAATGTCAACATCCCCTTTGCCAAAGATGTATTTAGATTATATTGATAGCCTTCATGTAAACGCTTTATGATGAAAGTAATCGTAACGTGTTGATAAAGAGGAGGATATACAATGGTTGAAAATAAAAATCAACAATCAGGTATAAGAGCTAGGGTACAACGCTTCGGCAGTTTCTTAAGCGGGATGATCATGCCTAATATTGCAGCGTTCATCGCCTGGGGTATCATAACGGCTTTATTCATCGAAACAGGCTGGCTGCCGAATGAAAATCTTGCAGAACTGGTCGGCCCGATGATCACTTATTTGCTTCCACTGTTGATCGGATTCAGTGGAGGACGGATTATCTATGATCTGAGAGGAGGAGTCGTCGGGGCAACCGCGACGATGGGTGTCATTGTCGGTGCTGACATAACAATGTTCCTGGGTGCAATGATCATGGGACCGCTTGGCGGATATTTGATCAAACAAGTCGACAAGTTGTTTGAAAACCGAATCCGCTCCGGGTTTGAAATGCTCGTAAACAATTTCTCCGCAGGTATTACCGGTGCCGTTTTGACAATCATTGCCTATCTTGGTATCGGCCCAGTCGTAAGTGGGATCACGAAAGCACTGGGAGTAGGAGTCGAGGCGATGATCAATGCCGGGCTATTGCCTTTGGTCAATCTATTCATAGAACCTGCGAAGATTTTGTTCTTGAATAACGCGATCAACCACGGTATTTTGAGCCCGATTGCGGTCGATCAGGCCCAGCAAGTCGGAAAATCGATTCTTTTCTTGCTTGAAACAAATCCAGGACCAGGCTTAGGGGTTCTTATCGCTTTCATGGTATTCGGTAAAGGAATTTCCAAGCAAACTGCCCCTGGTGCGGCGGTCATCCACTTCCTTGGAGGAATTCATGAAATCTATTTCCCTTACATTCTATCAAAGCCCGCTCTTATTTTAGCGGTCATGGCTGGAGGGGTCAGTGGTACAGCAACATTTGCTGCTTTCGGAGCAGGACTGACTTCTACACCTTCTCCAGGCAGTATTTTCGCTCTGCTTGCTTTGACGCCGAAAGGAAACTTCGCAGGTGTCGTTTTAGGTGTTCTTGTGGCAACAGCAGTTTCATTCATCGTTACGGCAATCATTTTGAAGATGGGTAAGCAGGAGGAAGATGGCTTGACGGAAGCGACCGCGAAAATGGAAACGATGAAAGGCAAGAACAGTCAAGTTTCAAATGCACTATCGTCACAGAAGGAAGAGGAAGTGACTGCAGAAGAATCTGTTGATCGAAATACCGAAGAAGTCCCAAGCGTCAAGCGTGACAAAATCGATAAAATCATCTTTGCTTGTGATGCTGGGATGGGCTCCAGTGCGATGGGGGCTTCATTATTGAAGAATAAATTCAAGAAAGCATCGATCGAGATCGATGTCACCAATATGGCGATTAATGATCTGCCTTTAGATGTCGACATTGTCATAACCCACAAAGATCTGACTGAACGGGCGATCCGGAGAGTCCCTGGGGCGCACCATATCTCAGTAGATAATTTCCTGAACAGTCCTAAGTATGATGAACTCGTCGAGGAGTTGAAAAAGGATTGAATGAAAAACGGGAGAGGGTCTGTATGAATGGACTCTTTTTCGTTATTAAGCAAACAATTCGTAGAGGGTTACTATAATTAAATTTTGTCAACATTAGAACAGACGATATTACATTTAGTTTTTATTGATATATAAAGGGTTTACCGCGTGAAATTTGATTTAAGCTAGTGTCTTAAAATTCAAATTATGTCAACTTGAGGAGGTGATTGACTGATGTACATTACAGCAAGGGAACGAAAAATATTGGATGTTTTGTTGCGGACCAAGAATGAAATGCCAATAAAGGAGATTGCAAATCAGGTTGGTGTCAGTTCAAGAACCATTCACAGGGACTTGAAAGGGTTGGAACCTGTTTTGAAGTCTCATGGGATCTTACTTGATAAAAAGGCTGGAAGCGGGTTGAAATTGATGGCTTCTGTAAAGGATCGCAATTCGCTTCTATCTATCATCCATCAACAAGTTCAGGCTGATTATACACCTGGGGAGAGGCAGGCATTGATCCTTTTGAGGCTATTGGAATCGAATGAACCTGTAAAATTATTCGCTCTGGCTGATGAATTGGGTGTAACGGTTGCTACGATCAGTAATGATTTGGATAAGATTGAAAGTTCCCTGGAGAGTTTTCAGTTATCTTTGGTTCGAAGGCGTGGATATGGCGTCGAAATACAAGGGGATGAAACACATATCAGGGAAGCGATCGGGCATCTGATCTTACAGCATACGGATGAAATGAACCTTTTATCCCTTTTGCGTGAAAAGATAGCAAAGCCGGCCCCGTCAACTGCCAATACATTGTCCGAACAGCTTTTGGGCCTTATCAGTAAAGAAAAGCTGAAGATCATTGAACAAAGTGTCGACACTATCCGTCATTCCTTACAAAATCAATTAGTCGATAGTGCGTATATTGCCCTAGTCATCCATCTTTCCTTGGCCTTGGAACGGATCAAACAAGGAGAGACGATCAGTATGCCGGCTGAACAGCTTGAAAAACTCAAGTCTACGAAAGAATTCGGTGTTGCACAAAATTTGATCGAGCAGTTGGAGGATGTTTTTGATATCACGATTCCTGAGGCTGAAACAGGGTATATCACAACCCATCTGTTAGGAGCGAAAGTTCGTAATGGTGAGGATTTTTCAGAAGAGGCCGATTTGATGCTGGCCTTTAAAGTAAAGCAGCTGATCGATCTTGTTTCAGAGCGAATCAATGTTGACTTCCATCAGTCAGATCACCTTCTGAATGATCTGGTCAGTCATTTAAAACCAAGTATATACCGGCTTCAGGAAAACAAGGAGATCAAAAATCCGTTAACCGATCAAATGGAACGTGATTATCAAGATCTATTTCAAATTGTAGAGGAAGCAGCCCATGAGGTATTCCCATATCATTTTCCGAAGACAGAAATAGCATTCCTTGTCATGCATTTCGCCTCTGCTCTATTGAGTATGGAAGGATTCCGAGGACTGAAAGTGTTAGTCGTTTGTTCAAGCGGGATAGGGACTTCAAAAATATTAGCTGCAAAATTGATCCGACAATTCAAAGAAATCGAGGAAATCGAGCATCGATCTTTATTCGAGCTGGAAGAGTTGGATATAACCCAGTATGACCTGATCATTTCCACGATTGCTTTGTCCGACATCGATCAGTATGTCCAGGTCAACCCGATGCTTCCCACTTCAGATGTCCATAAAATAGAGCATGTACTGCGGAAGAAGCGGATTACAGATTCGATCAACATAAAAAATAAGCAAGAAATAAGGAAACCGTTTTCCGATAGATCAGTAAAGGAGATCCGAGGTTCTGTTGAAGCGATCCATAAATATGCGGAAGTGGTCGATCAATTGTTGAATGCCATGAAGGTTGATCATCATAACCGAGGAACCTATGAAGAAGTCTTGAAAAAGACGTGTCAGCTTATTGAAGCGGAAGGATATATCGGTGATAGTCATTCTGTCATGGAAGCTCTATTGAAACGTGAGAAATTAGGTGGTCTTGGTATCACTGGGACCAATCTTGCATTATTTCACGCAAGGCATGAGCAGATCAGACAACCGATCTTTACGGTTCAAATACTGCCGGAGCCTATTACAATCCAGGGTATGGACCAGATTCCTATGGAGGTCCATACGGTTTTACTCATGCTTGCACCGGTAGATATCCATAGGGAAGGACTAGAAGTATTAAGTTTTCTTAGTTCATTGATTGTAGAGAGTTCAGAAAGTGTTAAGATCCTTCAATCAAAAAACGTTGAAAAAATCGATCGTTATGTAGCGAATCAGCTGCATCGATTTTTAGAGGAAAAATTATAAAAAAGGGGAAATGAATAATGTCTGATACTATTTTAACTGCTAATAATATCGTTTTGGATACGAAGTTATCGAGCAAAGAAGAAGCCATTCGATTTGTCGGTGGAATCCTTTATGAACAAGGATATGTAGAAAGTGGATATATTGATGAAATGTTGAAGAGAGAAGAAATCACATCTACTTATATGGGGAACTTTGTGGCAATACCACACGGGACTGATGCCGCGAAAAAGTCTGTTAAGGAGACAGGGCTTAGTATTGTAACTGTTCCTGATGGAGTAGATTTCGGTGACGGGAATACTGTGAAACTTCTTATCGGTATTGCTGGAAAAGGAAACGAGCACTTGGAAATCCTCTCAAAAATTGCGATTGTCTGCTCGGAAGAAGAGAATATCGATAACATCCTTCAAGCTGGAACACCAGATGAAGTCATTTCTATTTTCAATGAGGTGAACTGATATGTTAGCGATCCATTTCGGTGCAGGTAACATTGGACGCGGATTCATCGGTGCCTTGTTAGGAAAATCAGGCTTCCAGTCAGTTTTTGTGGATGTAAATGCTCAATTGACCGATGAATTAAACCGTCGAGGATCTTACACAATTGAACTTGTTGGAAGTGATGAAACCATTGAAGTGAACCAAATAAGCGGTCTGAACAGCTTGAAGGAACCAGAGGCTGTCATTGATTCAATCGTTGAGGCTGACCTCGTCACAACAGCTGTAGGGCCGAATATCCTGCCTGTCATATCTGAATTGCTTGCAAAAGGATTGCAAAAACGGTTGACTCAGGGCGGTGGACCGCTTAATGTAATCGCCTGTGAAAATATAATCGGCGGAAGTACCCTTTTGAAGGACTATGTCTATAAAAATATCGATCCGGCTAGGCAAGATTCATTTGACGAAATGATCGGTTTTCCTGATGCGGCTGTCGATCGGATCGTTCCTCTCCAATCCAATGAAGACCCTCTGCGTGTAAAGGTTGAGCCATATTACGAGTGGGTAGTGGAAACGAAAGGAATGAAAGGCGCGAAGCCGGATGTAAATGGGGTTACCTATGTCGATGACCTGACTCCTTATATCGAACGCAAATTGTTTACTGTGAATACGGGTCATGCTGCTGCAGCCTACTTGGGTTATCAAAAAGGGTATCAAACGATAAAGGAAGCGATGGAAAACAAAACAATCCAAGATGAGGTTCGTTCCGCTCTCGAGGAATCAGGAGAGGTTTTAGTCAAAAAATATCCGTTCAGTGTGGAAGAACACCAGAATTATATCGAAAAGATCATCAGCAGATTCCTGAACCCTTATATTTCTGACGAGGTGACACGAGTCGCTAGAGCTCCGAAACGAAAGTTGGGGGCAAAAGATCGTCTGGTCGGACCTGCTTCTGCCTATCTTGATATCGTCGGCGAAGATCCTGTACATTTAGGAAAAGTCATTGCCGCTGCCTTATGTTACAATCACCCGGCTGATGGAGAAGCGATGGATCTTCAGGCTTCTATCAGGGAGAATGGCTACATCGAAACATTCAAAATGGTTGCCGATCTACATGACGATAGCCGCTTGCTTACAATTGTCCGGGAGCAACTGGAAGCTATGGTAAAGTAAAAATAATAATACATCTGAATAGAGTCTTACACCAAGGTTGATAATGAAAGTAACTTTAGCGTGAGCAGGTGTATGAATGGCATTTATTGATCTATTAAAAAAGGGCAACAAATCATCGGGGATTGCTGCTGCTGGAAATGCCTTTCTAGCAGTTATCAAAGGAATAGCTGCATTTGTCAGTGGAAGCGGTACGATGCTGGCAACGACGCTTCATTCAGTGGCCGATGCAACCAACCAAGCTTTTGTGTTTTTTGGGAGTGCATTAGCTGAAAAAGAACCGACAAAACGTTTCCCTGCAGGCTTCGGCAGGGTGGTAAATCTATTCGTATTGATCGCTGTCGTGGTCGTTTCCATTATGGCATATGAGACAATTTTGAAGGGCTGGGAACTGATCCAACATCCTAAAGCCTCGACAAATTTATGGTTGAATATCAGCATCCTGGCCATTGCTGTCATCATCGACGGTTTCGTCTTAATTAAAGCGATGAAGGAAATCATTAAAGAGACGAGGGCTGAGACAACCTCTGGCGGTCTCGTTTCAACAGTGCTGAAGAATGTTTCCTTGGCAGCACCGCCAACGAGGCTCGTTTTTTACGAAGATATCATCGCCACGTTCGGGGCATTACTTGCATTGATTACGGTTGTGCTTAGTCACTCTACAGGCTTCTACTTACTGGATGGGATCGGGACACTGTTGATCGGGTTATTATTAATCGGAATAGCTTTGAAAATTGGTTATGAAAACACAATCGGCCTGATCGGTGTGGCAGCGCCTAAAACGGTTGAGGATCGGATTGCCGGCCTGATCTTGTCACAGCTGCATGTGGTTGACATCAATAAGATGCGGATTTTGCAAGAGGGCAGGAAGTATCATGTTGAAAGCTATATTGAACTTGAGAAAGGTCTTACTCTGGCAGAAGCTGATGATATCAAGTTCCAGGTAAGAGATCAAGTGGTAGCTGATCCAGATGTAGATGATGTCACCCTTGGAATCATCGAATCTGATGATAAACAAAGCTGGGAGATATCAAATAAGGATGAGGAGTGACCTCATCCTTAATTAACTGATTCTTTTTTGTTTTCTTGAGTTTCATCTTTTTTGATTTTCAGCTCTTTGATCTGGTGCCCCTCATTTTCCATGACGATGAATTTGTAACCGTCTTTTTCAATCGTCGTCCCTTTTTCAGCATCAACCTCTTCCGATAGGAACCAGCCACCGATTGTATCGATTTCGGAGTTATCGATGTCGGTCCCGAGATCTTCGTTCAGGTCTGATAAAAGGACCTTGCCATCTACAATCAAAGTATTTGCATCCACTTTTTGGATCATCGGCTTTTCGTCTATATCGAACTCATCCTGGATTTCACCCACGAGCTCTTCAATGATATCCTCTGCTGTAACAAGGCCAGCGGTACCGCCATACTCATCAACGACGATCGCCATGTGGCTTCTTGATTTCTGCATTTTCTTCAGCAGTTCTTTGATCTGGGTTGTCTCACTGACATGGGCGACAGGTCGTACATATTGTTCAAGTGTTTTTTGTTTGGCACTGATATAATCATTAAAGATTTCTTTAACATTGACAACCCCGATGATTTTATCTTTATCATCTTCAGCAACTGGGTATCTCGTATATTTTTCAGATTTCATGATTTCCAAGTTTTCCTCGAATGAGTCTTCTAAAAACAGACACATCATCTCGGTTCTTGGGACCATGATCTCTTTGGCCATCGTTTCATCAAAATCGAAAACATTGTTGACGAATTCCATCTCAGCTTTGTTGATTTCACCGCTTTTATAGCTTTCCGATAAGATGAGGCGCAATTCTTCCTCGGAATGGGCTGTTTCGTGTTCATTTGCAGGAGGCAGTCCGAACATCCTTACCAAAACTCGAGCTGCTCCATTCAATGTCCAGATGAATGGGTACATGATGATATTGAAGAAGATGAGTGGTTTTGCTAGCATCAAGCTAAGCGCTTCAGCTTTTTGGATAGCGACTGATTTAGGTGCCAATTCACCGAGTACCACATGTAAGAATGTAATTGAAGCAAAGGCGATTCCGAACGATAAAGTAGACGCCATTGCACTAGATATCTCCATATTTTCAAATAGTGGATGAAGTAGGTATTCAACAGTCGGTTCTCCTAACCAACCAAGGCCCAGGGCTGTGATGGTGATACCAAGCTGGCATGCAGATAGGTAGCCATCAAGGTTCCCAAGAACTTTCTGAACGGCTCTCGCTTTTTTGTTTCCTACCTCTGCCAACGAATCGATTTTCGTTTTCCGTACTTTAACAATCGCGAATTCCGCTCCGACAAAAAATGCTGTTAATACTATTAAGATTACTACCATGAATAAATTGAATATTTCCATGTGCCTTACACTATATGTGTAAGGTTCCACCTCCTAAGAGAGTAAGATTGTGATTGCCTGTAATAAAGAAACAGTTTGATGATTGATTTTTTGTTTCAACCAATCTTGTTGTTCTGCGGTCATATTGTTATAGTAGTTTTTGATTTCTATGATTTCGGTTTCAATTTGTTTGAAGTTACTGACAAGATCTTCTGTAAGATAGATGATATCGGCACTTTGACCTATATCCATTGTTGTTTTTATTTCGTTCAACGTCATTTTATTGTCTTTACATTGTTGGACCAACTCTATTTGTGTGATCGTTTCTTCAGGGTAAAGTCTGTAATTCGATTCAGACCTTAAAGGGTGGAGTATTCCTAAATTTGTGTAATAGTCAATGGTTCGTTTTGAAAGCCCTGTTTTCTTAGCTAATTCTCCTATCCGATAAAACTTCCCAATGGAATTCCCCCTTTTTTGTATCATAAGTCTATTATACTGTTTAAAATGAAAAAACGTACAGTATAACGTGACGGTTATAGTACAGCAAGTGACAATATTTCGAAAAGGGTTTAAGTCAAAGAACATTCTCATGTACAATGGTAAGGGATTGTTTTTTCCGTGATCATAAATCAATGCAGTAATTCTATACACTTAATTCTCAATAGAATACAAGAAAGGTGTTTTAGATGGAATCTAGATTTGACAGAAGGAAGAAAAAACGAAGATGGTTGAAATATAGCCTAATCACCCTACTTGTTTTACTGATCGTACCGATCTCTTATGCGGGTTATTTATATACGAAAGCCTCGGATATTACGAAAGATGCCCAGGTTTCCTTGGACCGGGGAAAGAAATCAGATAAAAGGGAAGAAACGGTCGACCCAGAGAAAGATAATTTTTCAATGTTATTCGTCGGTATTGACACCCGGAATGGAGAGGCTGAAGGAGGCCTGTCAGACGCCTTGATCGTAGCAACTTTCAACAAAAACGACGATACCCTAAACCTGTTAAGCATACCAAGGGATTCCTATGTGAATATTCCAGGCCATGGGATGGACAAAATTACCCACGCTCATGCATTGGGCGGGATGGATTTAACTGTCCAGACGACAGAAGAGCTCCTCGATATTCCTTTGGATTATGTTGTCCGTGGAAACTTCCAGGCCTTTAAAACGGCGGTAAATGAACTCGGTGGAGTCGATATCAACATTGAAGACCAATACGTAGTCGACCAGATTGCCAAAGATACAAAGGGTAAAGTGGTATTGAATACAGGCACTCAAACCTTAGATGGTGAAGCGGCTTTAGCTTATGCTCGTACACGTAAAGCTGATTCCGATTTCAAGAGGGGCGAGCGGCAAATGGAAATCATCCAGTCAAGCATCAGTAAAATGAAATCTTTTTCCTCTGTATCGAAATATGATGAATTATTGGACAGCCTTGAAGGGAATTTCTCATTGAATCTTTCATTTAACGAGGTGCTTTCTTACGTTCCTTATATTACGAAGATCAAAGAGGTGAATAAACTCCAATTGTCAGGGCATGATTATCAACCGGGATCCACTTATTACTTGGAGCTTGATGAACAACAATTAAGTGAAGTCCGGACCCAATTAAAGAAGGAATTGGAGTTGGATGGGGGAAATAAAAATTCAGCCTAAGCATGGTATGGTTCAACCAGGTTTTCTTTATGAATGAAACCAATTTCCTTGTTAGATTTTTACTTGTGTAGTAGTATGAAGCTAGCTTATACGTTTTTCAAACACAATGTTGTGTTCTTTCCACACATAAAGTATACAAGCTGTTCATATAGTATATCGAGTAAGTGAATGGCACGGACTTAGGGGGGACCTTACTCATGTGAGAGGCATCGCATCTTGAAGGTGTGGTGCCTTTTCCTGCAAACACGATGGGGTGATGAAATGAATGTGAAAGGTAAAGTTGTGGCATTATTGGTGGCGGGCTCACTTGCTGTCGGAGCCGGCGGTACATATGCCGGGATGACTTTTTTCTCGGATGAAGAGAGTTCATCGCTTTTAGAAAAAGCAGCTGAAAATGGCACGGATCTCAAAATGGGGAGCTCAAGTACAGGTGAAGATTTTGATAAGATCGAACAGACATATGAGTTCATATCGGAAAAATATGTAGAGGATGTTGACAAGGATAAGCTTCTCGAAGGCGCGATCCAGGGGATGATCAATACTTTGGATGATCCTTATTCAGTCTATATGGATGCCAAGACAGCTGAGCAATTCAATGACACACTTGAGTCCTCTTTTGAAGGAATCGGTGCAGAGGTTACGATGATGGATGGGTACGTGACAGTCGTGGCGCCATTTGAGGATTCTCCTGCTGAAAAAGCAGGTTTGAAGCCGCATGACCAGATCGTTTCCATTGATGGTGAAAGCACGAAAGGACTAGAGTTATACGACGCGGTGTTGAAGATCCGCGGTAAAAAAGGGTCGACAGTGAAGCTTGAAATCAAGCGGGCAGGTGTCAGTGACACTTTGAAGATCGATGTGAAACGTGATGAAATTCCGATCGAGACAGTGTACTCCGATGTGATAGAAAATGAAGGTAAAAAAATTGGGCATTTGAAGATTACTTCTTTCTCTGAAGACACGGCTCCTGACTTTGAAGAACAATTGAAACAGCTTGAGGATAAAGGAATTGACGGGCTGGTCATCGATGTTCGTGGTAATCCGGGCGGCTTCCTTACAGCAGTTCAAGATATCGCCCAGCTGTTCATTACAAAAGATGAGCCGATCGTCCAGATTGAATCACGTGCTGGGGAAAAGCAGCGATTCTTCTCAGACACGAGTAAGAAAAAGGATTATCCGATTGTAGGTTTGATCGACCGTGGAAGTGCTTCCGCTTCTGAAATTTTGGCCGCAGCTTTAAAAGAAGCAGGTGGATACGAAGTCGTTGGTGAAAAGTCCTTCGGTAAAGGAACCGTCCAACAGGCGGTCGAAATGGATGATGGCAGCAGCATCAAATTGACGATGTTCAAATGGTTAACACCAGATGGCAATTGGATTCATAAAAAAGGTGTCGAGCCGACAGTGAAACAACAGCAACCAGACTTTTATCGAGCAAACCCGATTACGATCGAAAAACCGTTGACATATGATATGACAGGAGAACAGGTGAAAAATGTCCAGACAATCTTGAAGGGTCTAGGCTTCAATCCTGGCAGAGATGATGGATACTACGATAATAAAACTGAAACAGCTGTGAAGGCATTCCAGAACGCCAATGAAGTGAAGGCAACTGGTAAAGTGGATGAAAAGACCGCTTCATTAATGGAACAGAAGCTTCTAGAGAAGATTGATAGTGGAAAAAATGACCAACAGCTTCAGACGGCAATCGAAGTTTTATTCAGAAAGTAATAGCAGGATGAAACATCCGACTGTCGAATATATCCGTAGAAGGGAACCTTCTACGGATTTTATTTTGTGTTGGTTTTCGAATGATATAGGAGGAAGGTATAGGAATGTTTATGGGTGATGTTCTATTCCAATTGGTTGCATTTTTTATCGTGTTGGGGATTATTTCACTGATTGCTATTACCTTTACATACATAAGGCATAAACGAAACCGTCTTAAAGAAATTGAACGAAAGCTTGACCACGTTATACAAAAAATAGACAAACGATAGATTGTTGGAGGCTGGAAAATGCAAGATATATTGTGGAGTGTACTCGATGGAATGGGTTGGTTCTTTCTCAATCCTCTTTTTTACGTCATATTATTATTGATCGGATTCCATGCAGTTACCCGTGTTAAAAGAGAGCGGAGTGATTTTCATGTCCGGGTCTATGATACGATGGATGACTTTGTGAAGGGCATTGGACCGGGACTATTGATCGGATTGATTTTTTCCGTATTTAGTGTGTTCGCCGGGTTGTATCTGCCATTCGGGGTCATCGCCGTCATGTCCGTATTCTACATATTGCTGGGGCTGACATTGCGAAAAAATTATTTCAATCCGGTGTTTGCTGGTGGGCTGACTTACCTTGCAGCTGCTTATATGCCGTCATTCACTACAGGGGTACGGATTATAGACAGTTGGCTGACCGATTTGCAAGGAGCCTCTCTCGGTATGATTGCCCTGTTGATCGCTGCATTGGTTGTGGCAGAAGGCATTCTTATCATGGCGATCGGCGTGAAAAATACATCCCCGATCCTGTTAAGGGGTAAAAGAGGTAAAGGGATCGGTGCCCATGTCATCAGCCGTATCTGGCTCATTCCTCTATTCATACTCGTCCCAGGGTCTGTTGTTGCGACTTCAAATTGGTTCCCATTGCTGCAGATCGGTGAAGCGAGTGTCGGTATCGCGCTTGCCCCGTTTGCGATCGGATTCCACCATGTCGTCTCCCAATCAATGCCAGAACCAGTGGTGAAAAGCATCGGAATCCGTTTCTTATGGCTTGGAATCATATTGCTCGCCGGTTCCATCCTACTCATCACTTTTGATTTGGAGATGCTCAGTATTATCATTGTCGGCCTTGCGCTAATAGGGCGAAACGCATTGATCCTGTATTACAGAAAGCTGGAAGTCAAGAGTGCACCATACTTCAGTGCAATGAATGAAGGGCTACGGGTGTTAGGAATCATCCCAGGTTCCCCTGCATCTAAAATGAACGTCTCGATAGGAGAGCGTATCATCAAAGTGAACGGAAAAAGGATGGAGCGAGTCGAAGATTTTTATGGGGCGGTGCAGAGCAGCGCAGCCTTTGTAAAACTGGAAGTCCTGAACTTCAACGGAGAAGTCCGTTTCGTCCAGCGATCTTTGTATCAGAACGAGCACCATGAGCTAGGCCTTTTATTCGCACAACCTGAAAAAGCCAAACGGAAAAAAGTAGTAGGATAAGTAGTGATTGAATGAAAAAGCAGGCGCCTTCTTAAGCTAAGAGGCGTCTTTTTTGGTTTTAGGAGAGGAGTCTATACTTTAAAGGTTTACAAAACAATAAGAAGCAGATATAATTGTGGAACGGATTAAATCGTAACCATTTCGATTTAATGCTTAAATTTAATAATTTCATATGGGACGATTTCGACATTGAAGGGTAGACCTATCGATTCTAAATCGTAATGATTACTATTATAGATATTTTTTGAAAGGAGCTATTCGATATGGCTAAAAAATCAAAAGTCGCAAAGGAAAGAAAAAGACAAGAACTTGTTGAGAAATATGCTGAAATCCGCAAAAAGTTAAAGGAAGAAGGAGATTACGAGGCACTTAGAAAACTGCCTCGAGACTCTTCTCCAACACGCTTGAACAATAGATGCGAAGTAACTGGGAGACCAAAAGGCTACTTAAGAAAATTCAAGATGTCTCGGATTGCTTTTCGAGAGTATGCGCATAAAGGCCAAATCCCAGGCGTCAAAAAATCAAGCTGGTAAACCCCTTAAGGAGAGGCTATATATGAAGGAATGGCTGATTATCGGAGGGGGCATCCATGGTTGTACCATTGCTACGTTTTTGCTGAAAAACGGGAAGGTAGATGTTCACAGACTTCAGATCATTGATCCATCCCCTGTCCCAATGAATAGGTGGAGACAGCTTACTTCAAGGATCGGAATGGATTACCTTCGATCACCTGTTGTCCACCATGTCGATACACATCCATCCAGCCTTGAACGATACGCCAAACGTCTCAACTTTAACAATGCGTTTTATGGATACTACCAAAAACCTAATTTAGCTTTGTTCAATCATCATTGTCACCACGTTTTTAATGAAATCCAATTGCGTAAAACCTGGAAGATCGGATATGTCAATGGATTGGAATATAAGGATAACCATTGGACCGTCCGAACGAGCGATGGTGATTCTGTTTCCTCAAAGAAAATCGTTTTAGCTATGGGTGTCAATGATCAGCCTTCTTATCCAGAATGGGCCAAAGAACTGAATAAACGTTTTCCCGAAAAGGTCTTTCATATCTTTGACAAACCGCTGCCTTCTATGGAAAACGAAACCTTACCTGTCGTCATCATCGGTGGAGGCATTACTGCTGCTCACTTAGCTAATAAAATTTGTGAAGATGCCCCGGTTATACAGGTTAAACGGCATCCATATCGCGTTCATGAATTCGATAGTGATCCAGGCTGGATGGGGCCCAAAAACATGCGGGAATTTTATATGGTGAAGGATTTCGACGAACGTAGAGAAATCATTACACAGGCTAGGCATAAAGGATCGATAACACAGCATTTATTTCACAAGCAAAAACATCTAGAACGTAGAGGTCAATTGAAAACTATCACGGGAGAAGTGATGAACTGTGCTATAGATGATCATTCCCGTTTCCTTTTACAAATTAAAAATGGGGATCAGTTGAAAGCCTCCAATATCATTCTTGCCACTGGTGTTGAAGGCACACTTCCTGGTAAAGAGTGGCTAGGCAAAACAATCGAAAAACATGGCCTCAAATGTTCAAAATGCGGCTTCCCGATTGTCTCACCTGAACTGGAATGGGGTAAAGGAATACATGTAACAGGAGCTTTAGCTGAACTTGAAATAGGACCAGTCTCCAGAAACATTTCAGGAGCAAGGAGAATTGCTGAAAGGTTAGCAGCTATTTAATTAATAAAATCAAGGAGAGATTAGAATGAAAAAAGGAATACATCCAGAATATCGACGAGTGGTTTTTATGGATACGAACAGCGGGTTTAAATTTCTGACCGGTTCCACCATGTCCTCCTCTGAAACAATCGAGTGGGAGGATGGGAACACCTATCCATTAATTAAGGTGGAGGTTAGCTCAGATACCCATCCTTTTTATACTGGAAGGCAGAAATTCTCAGACCGCGGTGGACGTGCAGAACGTTTCTTGAAAAAATACAACATGAAAGCAGGCAAATAAAAAATCATCAGAGCAAGGAGAGATTAAGATGAACGATTATTTGTCTGAAATGTTGGCGAGGGATATCATTGAGGCTTTGCCTGGTTATAAACGTGATCTCTATAAATTTATAATTGGACTGGAAGATTCATTGGCTCAACAGTCTGATACTACTGATGAGTTTTTGACCTTACTGAAAAAGCATTCTCCCCTTCGTCAAGCAGCAAAGTATTTCAGACGTTCTGTCAGGGAAACAGATCAACTGATGAAAGAGATTGAAAAGGAAATAGATGCAGAGTTGAGTTTGAAATTGCAACATATCAATTGGTTGGATTGCAGTGACTTGGTCAGGAAAAGAAGAAGGAACGATAAACAAGCAGCGTTTTTCCTTTATATGGACACGAAACAAGTCTATTTTAATAGGGAATAACAATCGATGAAAACCGTCCATGTGGGCGGTTTTTTTCTTTTGTTAAAGGAGGACGGAGCAAAAACGTGGAGTTGGATTGATAATGGAGCGGTGCAGAGCAGTAACCTTATTGGCTCTTGAGCGGTTATTACTATTTTGACAAAACTCCGTGTGATATTGACGAAAATGAGTTTTTTCTTAACAAAACATCGGATTATTTTGACAAAACTTCTAATTATTTTAACAAATCTTAAATTTTTTTGACATATCGAAAATGTAGGTATCTTTTATTTTATATCTTCTTCCTTTTGTATGGCCGACTGGCTCAAAATTAAAAGACTTAAGCAGACGATGTGCTATAGAACTCGATGGTAACTTGGTGAATTCCTGGAACTCTCTAACACTAATCATTGTATTCACCAACATCGCATAGTCTTTCAACGCTTCAAAATGGGCATCTCTTGATAAAAATGAACAGTTGGTACATATCCATCGGCCGTGTTTACGCTCCATCGTCAATGTTTTGCATTTTGTGCAATAGACGCCAGGCAACAATTCTTCAGGTTGTATACCGAATTGTTTCATTATGTTCGGGTCATGTGGAGTATGTTTTTTGAGCAAAAGTGTGGAGAGTTTTCGGAGTTGTTTTTTGTTGTAGGTGGCTTCTGGAAACATTCTTTCTAGAGCTTCGATTTCAAAAGGGAGGTTTGCGCTGTGGGTCAATTTTACGGGTGTATATACGGATGTTTCAATAATGGTTGATGGTCGGCTGATGACGACGATATGATCGATCGGTATGTGGGGAAATTGTTTAGATGAAGCCAATGGCTCAATTTTGTCTGGTGCCATTGGAGTTGAAGAAACGGATCCGGCAAACCTTCCTCCATTTCATCCTTCGTCCGGACCATCTGGTTGATTTCATCAAATCGGATTTTGCCTGCAATATTTTTCACTTCAATGATGAGGATGAAATAGGGTGTGACGAGCAACGTATCGATTTGAAAATAGTAGGGTGTGTCGAAGAGCCTTAAATCGTGGAAAATGTAGTGGTCTTTTTCGGGGAGATACTCTAAATAAAAATCCAGTGCTTGCTCACCTCGATAACCAGCTTTACACATAGCCAGCTCTTTTTCTATTAGTGGGTACTCCGGATGTGAGGGAGGTAATCAGCGTAATAGCGTTTCCAATTTATGAATTTTCACAGGCTCGGTTCGTTCTTTTTTGATCATTGAATCAACTCCTTTTTATAATAGAAACTATTTTCTCTAAAATAGTTCCATATCCTTCTCGTAATCTATCTTTATGTCGAAAGATTTACACGCCTGTCCAAACTATTTACCTTCCAAAGCATAAATTATAAAAGGGAGGTGAAAAAGTGGCTAAACAAATACTAGATTATTTCGTAAGTGCGCCAGCTACAAGTAATGGTTCATTGAACCGCATTGTGCCCGCATCCCCTTCAACTATAAAACTAGCAGAATTCGGATTATCGTTGCCGACTACAGCTCAACAAGTCGAATTGACGGCAACTGTCGGATGGGAAACGACCGCAGGATCCCCTATCATTCTATTTAAAATCTTCCGTGGTACACAAATCATTTTTACGACAACATCCCAAATTGATATAACCGTAGAAACCAGTAGGACTGTAGCATTCAATGCTATAGATTTCAACGTGCCGGCTGGGCAACGAGTATATTCCCTTACAGTGGAATTGACAAACCCGGATGCTCTCCTGAACCAGGCGTCGGTGATCGGTCCAGTGACGTTTACCGGTCTTGCAATAGGTGACGCATAAGAGAATGGAAACAAAACCGTCCGGATGGGCGGTTTTTCCTTCTTAGAGAGTGGTTTGGAGCAAAAGCAGTACCTTTCTACCGTAGAATATTTAGTGTGTGATTTAGGTAATCGGCGGATCAAAACTTTCAGTTTTTCGAATTTGAGCGGCTCTGTTCGCTCTTTTTAACTTCTTTCAAAATAAAATCAAATTCTTTAAAAATAGTATTTTACCTTTTTATTTTTATAGGAAGTTATTATTTTTCCTGTCAACTGTAATCTTTCCATCAGAGTTGAATGAATTTCTCTCTTGTTAAAGACAAGAAATGATACTACATTTCGTTTTATAATATACATAAAAGTAAATCATTGCGGAGGATTCTATGCATATAAAATATGACTTAATCGTTATAGGGGGAGGACCTGCAGGTATAAATGCTGCAATTGCTGCAGGACGGAGTGGCATGAAAACGTTAATCATTGAACGTTATGGATTTCTTGGAGGTATGTCCACATCAGCGTTGGTATACCCTTGGATGACATTCCACTCATCGGATGGTACACAGGTTATTAAAGGTATCGCCCAAGAGATTGTAGATCGTTTAATAGCAGCAGGCGGTTCACCTGGTCATCTTAGAGATAGCATTGGTTTTGTTTATTCTGTCACACCCTACCGTCCTGAGGTTTATCAAGTGATTGCTATGGACATGTTATACGAGGCAGGTGTGGATATCCTGTTACACAGTTTCGTTGATGGAGTACAAACTGAAGGTTCATCGATTACTAGTATTTCTGTTACTGGTAAATCAGGAAGAAAGACTATTGAAGCAGATCTATTTGTTGATTGTACAGGTGATGGTGATATAGCTTATATAGCAGGAGTACCGATGCAAACCGGAAGGACCAGTGATAATCTCACCCAACCGATTACAATGAAATTCAGAATGAGAGGATGTGATTTAGAGGAAGTTAAACAGTATATGTTTGAACATAAAGAGGAGTTTTATCACAATACAAAAATGGAAGAGCTGGAGCAAGGAACGCTCCCCTTGACAGTAGTACAAGGTTTTTATTCACTATGGAAAGAAGCTGACCTTCCAATTAACCGGGACCACGTTTTATTTTTCACTGGACCAGCTGAAGATGAAGTGCTAATTAATTGTACAAGAATCCAGAGATTGGACGGTACGAATCAAGAAGATTTAACAGTAGCTGAATACGAAGGACGGAAGCAGGCATTGATGGTCGCTGAATTCCTTAAAAAATCAATTCCAGGTTTTAAACAATCTGAAGTATCGAATATAGCAACACAAGTGGGTGTTCGTGAAACAAGGAGGATAAAGGGAGAATATATCCTTACACAGGAGGATGTCATTCATGCACGCAAATTTGAAGATGTAATAGCAAAAAGCGGATATCCTATTGATATACATAATCCTACTAAAAAGAATGTCCAACTAACAGCTATAAGTGGAGACGGAATTTTCGACATCCCTTATAGATGCTTGTATTCTAGAGAAATCGGTAACTTGCTTGTGGCTGGTCGTTGTATTTCAACAACACATGAAGCTTTTTCAACTACAAGGTTGACACCTAGTGCAATGGCAACCGGTCAGGCTGCAGGTATAGCTGCTTCGATCGCACACGAAAACCAGTGTGCTGTTCAAGATGTTTCAATAAAGAGATTACAGCTACGATTAGTTAAGCAGCTTGTAGTCCTATAATCAAAGGTCCTTCTCCTGAAATCCTTGCATTCTCACCATTTAACAATTCGGCGAAGGCAAGACAATGGGAAGAATCCAATCCGATTAGGGTAATATTTATTTCATCTTTCATATAAACACCTGCCTATCTAAGTAAGACTCAATTCCTTCAAACGATAAATTTGTCGTGGTCTTCCTCTAGTTGTTATTTTTTCAGTACCGACAATTTCAATAAGTTCAGCATCCAACCATTGAAGTAATATTCTATGTGTGCTACGAGTTGTAATATTTAATATCTTCGCTAGTTCGTGTGCCGTGAATTCATTTAGTTTTTTTCTTTGTATTATGGCCATGAGTTTGTTCAAATAAGAGGGTGACGCACCGATTTCTTTTGCTTTATCTAACAATTTCTGATCAGTGACAGAAAGATGATAGGTAAGGGGTGGTCCCATTTCTAGTGGACCAATTACACTCTTATCCTCTCTGACAATGAAGCATGTACTTCCTTCAAAATTCTTAGATTGCATTAAAGCAATTCTGGCGTGAGAGCCTGCTTCAAATGCTGAAAAACCGAAACCTACGCCTATGTTGATTTCGAGTTGGTCTTTCGTTCCATGGAATATCGGTATGAATTTGTACCCTTCTGTAATCCTTTCGAATACTCCTCTGGTAGTTACGAAAGAAAATTCATTTAAGTTTATTTGTGTTAAATGCCCATCTAATTGTTCTATATAACTGTTAATTTGATGTTGAAATCTTATTAGTAATTGGCCCGCTTCATTCTTTGGAATATTTATTGGTCGGACATGGAGGGATCCAATTACAATCTGAGATTCACGATTTTTTCTTGATTGAGTTGAAAGTAAAGCTCTTTCTAATGCGACTATCATATCTTCTTGAGTTGGCGTGACCCATACATTAGGTATGTTTGACTCTGTCAATGCATCGGAAATGACTTTCATTCCTGTCAGAACTGCATTGGTCTTATTCATCTCAAATAATATCTTATGAAAGTCAATGATATTTTCTGATATATCCAGCGTGGCTCTCATTTGAAACGGAACGTGCTCAATCGATTCATCAAGTTCATCCAATACCCTCTTAAAATCATCAGAGGTTAATGAATCTATGGAAACTGTCTTCATATGGGGTGTTTTCTTTTGTAAATTATACAATGCCCTATATAGGCTTGCGCCCTTCAATGGAATGTAATGAGCGGGTAAATGACCAGGGATGATATGTTTTGATATTGAATATGGTAAATATCCGGAGTAAAAAAGAACTTCGACCTTATCTTCAAGTTCTTTTGTAAATTTTGGTGCATCAAATATATCATCAGACACTTTAAAAATTGGTTTGAAATTCGGGAAATACTTTAATGCCTGTTTCAATTGCTCTACAATGTTGACAGGACCAATGATTCCAATGTTGATTGATATAGAAGGCATAGAATTCCACCTCATTTATTGAATGATAGAAAGAACGTAATAGAAATTTTTCTCTATAAAGCGTTCAATTCCTGCCGCCATCTAGAAACATTGTCCTTTATGAACTGATCGTTGCAATGGTGAGGATAGAGCTTCTTTACACGTTCGATTTCATCTGACTGCCCTGGACTCAAGGTTTCCTCCTCCAATAGGCACCAGGGTCCTTTCAGGAGCCCTTGTTGAGAAAGTACGGAGTTGATGCCCGCGATACACCCTTTAAATTGATTATTTGTATCAAATAATGCCGAATTTATATCTGTAACTTCAGCAGCTGTAGATAGCAATCGGTTGTCGATCAGGCCGTCCTTTTTTGCATTTTTTATTCGTGTAAATAGCTCTACAGCTTCTTTGGTCCATACCGCCCAGTGACCAAGAAGTCCGCCCACAATCTCCTTAGAAACGATTTTATCTTTTACAGGTATTCTGTAAGTGGTCAAAAGGTCCACCACGATGTTATCGTCATTTCCTGTATAGATGGCGATTTCTTCATTACGAGGAGAGTTGCAGACTGCACGGATGACATCCAATGTTTGATAACGATTGAATGGTGCGATTTTAATCGCATATAAATTTTCAATTAAACAAAATTCTTGCCAGAAATCATAGGATAGTGGTCTGCCTCCTACGGCTGTCTGTAAATAGAATCCAAAAACAGGTATGATTTCTGCGACTTGTCTGGTTCGATCCAACAATTGTTTTTCATCTAGATCGTTAAGCCCCCCCATGCTTAACAAGGCAAGGTCGTATCCGAGCCCCTGTGCGATTTTAGCTTCTTTAACAGCTTGTTCAGTAGGGCCACACACACCAGCTATTTTTATGTGCGGTACAGATGTTTTGTATTGGTTGATTTCACCAATTGCTAATTGAAGTACACGCTCATATAATCCGAACTCCCGGATTTCAAACTGTGTGGTATGGACTCCGACAGCAATACCACCAGCTCCGGATTCTACATAATAGCGAGTCAGGGCTTTTTGACCTTCGACATCTAGTGTACGATCCTGATTAAGTGCAAGCGGGTGGGCTGGTATGACGGTTCCTTTGTGGAGCAATGTCAATGTTTCATGATTCAACATAATCAAAATGCTCCTTTCCGTTCTTGGAAATGAGTAGGTTTATCCAAGGATTCTCCTTCGGAGTCGATCCATTTTGCTGTCCAAGAAATCATTTCTCTTAGTGTTACATTAGGATATCCGAATAGTTTATGTGACTGGGATGCGTTCGCTAATAGAGCGGTAGGCTTTTCCTCGTTAATGAAAACAGGAGAGGTGCCGAATTCTTCTCCAAATACCTCTGCGATCCATCTTATTGAAACTGTCTCTGGTCCTGTTACATTCAGAATCTGAGGCGGACTTTGACAATGACGCAAAGATCTGAGTGCATATGAATTGGCATCACCTTGCCATATGACATTCACATGACCCATGGTTAAGTCGATTGGAAGACCGGATTTCACCTGCTTTGCTATTTCATGAAGAACACCATAACGTAAGTCGATTGCATAGTTCAGTCGAATGATCAGTATAGGTGTTTGGTTTTGTAATGAAAAATAAGTCGCGATACGTTCCCTTCCCAAACAGGACTGAGCATATTCACCTAAAGGGTTTACAGGTGTTTGTTCATCTGCATATGTTTTCATTACCTCTGAGAAAGGATAAACGTTACCAGTTGAGAAAATGACCATTCTTGAATTCTTGAACCGATCTGCCACTCGACCTGGTAAATAGGTATTCATCGCCCATGTAAATGCTTCATTGCCAGTCGTGCCGAATTTGGTCCCCGCCATATAGATTACATTCTTCACATCTGGTAGATTGGCCAAATCACTCTCGTTTAGGAAATCTGCAGAAATCGTTTTGATCCCATTTGCTTCTAGTTCTTCTCTAAGTCCAGCTGAGGAAAAACGAGATACGCCATAGACTGTTTTTGAAGCCTTCCCCTTCTCTACCGCCCTTTTTGCTAACTTAGCCAAGGTGGGTCCCATTTTTCCGCCGACACCTAAGATCATGATATCTCCTTCTAATTGTTCTAAATCCTCAATTAATGCTTGCGTCGGTGAGGACATCACCGTTTCCAACTGTTCAATCGTTTCCATTCAACCACTCCTTTATTTACGATCAATCTTTTTCTTTACTATTGATTGTAATTTGTGGATTAGGTGAAATACAGGTCTTTATACTGTCCTTAAATAGGGTAGGATACTGCTACGTTGCGTTATCATCTCATTACTGGTTCACTTCTGGATCATTTGTTGATCCCTGATAAGTAAAGAGAAAGAGCGGGATTTTTTAAGTATGTCTTTAAATAGAGTAAAATTCTAAAAAGTAGCAAAATTCAAAATCTTTAATTGACGAATAAAATATTGTTACTTATTCTAAGAATTAAGAACCAGATGTGAACCAGAACACTTGTCGATATTTTTTAATGGGAGGGGAAGTAATGAAAGGAATTCGGAAGGTATCACTTCTAATCAGTTTCATCTTATTGGTATCAGTCATTGTCAGTGGGTGTAGTGATGAAGAAACTTCTAAGCAAGCGGAAGGAAAAGTGGAAGGCGATATTACAGTATGGACGATGCCTTTTGTAGGGGAAGATCTTAAGAATGAACAAAAGTCGATGTGGAATGATATCAAAAAATCATTTGAAAAGGAATATCCAGGTACAAAGGTTAAATTTGAAGAAATACCTTGGGCGAACCGTGAACAAAAAATATTGACAGCGCTTGCAGCGAATTCGGGTCCTGATGTGTTTTATATCATTCCCGATCAGATGACGCAGTTTGCTGACAAGGGAGTATTAGAACCGATCTCCAGCTATCTTGAAGATGGAGATACAGAAGATTTTACAGACTCATCGTTAGATGCTGCTACATATGATGGCAAATTATATGCGCTTCCAATCCTTAGAGAGGTACAAACCTATTATTACAATACGAATGTCTTAAATGACTTGGGTCTGGATAAAAATGATCTTCCAACAACATGGGCGGAATATGATGAGTGGGCGAAAAAAGCAGTGGATGCCGGATATTATGCTCGGAATTTTGAAGGTGCGAACACACCAAACGCAACATTATACCCATTGATCTGGCAAGCCGGAGGTCAGGTGCTTACGCCTGATGGTGATGTGAAAATTGATGAAGAAGCAGGCATAGAAGCATTTGAAAAAATCAACCAATGGTATAAGGAAGAGTATATACCATCTGATTCTATTAATGCATTGACTCATTTCAATCTCTTTCTTGAAAATAAAGCAATGTCTGTGTGGAGTGCACAATCTGCGCAAACAACCATGAAAGCTGAAGGTTTTGAAGATTTCGTCGTCGGTCCACCCCTGAAGGAGGAAGAGGTGGCTGGATTCGGAGTTACCGGCATGTTCACTATGCCTTCAAACAGCAAGAATAAACCGACAGCTGCAGCATTCATCAAACACATGACAAACAAAGAAAATACGATTAAATTCAATGAATTGACAGGATATCTTCCACCTAGGAAATCTGCATCCAGTATGTATGATGACAATTCAAACATGAAGCAATTGACAGAATATGTTGAATTTGCAAGACCTGGTGTCATGCATCCAGCGTCCCGAAGCGTCATTCCAAAAGTTCAAGCAGAACTTCAAGCTATGATGGAAGGTACCAAATCACCCGAAGAGGCGGCAAAAGCTGCTGCAGAAGCGATCCAAGCAGAAGTCGATAAGTTGAACTAGTATGATCCAAAAGGATAGGTGAGTGTTTCTGCTTGCCTATCCTAGGTTTACATAAGGTGGTGAATTTTTATGGAAAATCCAAATCTGTCGATTAAGACTACAGTCCAAAAAACTAGTAAGCCGACATTAATTGCCAAAATAAAAACTGAGATGAGAAAGAATACAATTGTCTACTTGTTCTTGATTCCGATTTTGATTCATTTTGCAATTTTTCAGCTGTTTCCGATCGGATTCAGTCTCGTCTTGACATTTATGGATTGGCCCGTTATCGGGACCCCCTCTTTTGTCGGTCTGGAAAATTGGAAGCAGTTCTTTCACGACAAGCTTGCATGGAAAGCTATTTGGGTAACGGTGAAGTTTTCAATACTGTACATTTTGCCGACTATGGCTCTTGGATTGGTCCTGGCTTTGTTGATTGACAGTGGTCGTAAGGCTTCTGGCATATTCAAGGGAATCTTCTTCCTTCCGGTGGTTACGTCTTTCGTCGTAATATCTGGTATATGGGCTTGGCTGTTCAAAGGGACCAAAGAAGGTTTCGTTAATGGCATATTGCAGATGATCGGTATCGATCCGCAGTTATTTTTAGCGAATTCAAGCCAGGCACTAATGGTCTTAGCGGGACTTAGTATCTTTAAAGTATGTGGTAGTACGATGATTTACTATTTTGCTGGTTTGCAATCCATACCTCATGAATATTACGAAGCTGCGAAGATTGATGGAGCAAACAAGTGGAAGATGTTCTGGAAAATCACGTTTCCTTTGTTATTACCAATCCATTTCTATGTCGGTATCATAACCACTATCGGCTCATTCCAGATATTCGATTCAGCGTATCTATTGACAGGAGGAGGTCCAAACTACGCTACGACCACAATTGTGTATTATCTCTATCAGGAAGGATTCAATTCGTTAAGGTTAGGATATGCAAGTGTTTTAGCTTACATCCTATTCTTCATTGTCTTCGGTTTATCGTTGTTACAACGTAAATATTTTGGAAAAGAAGTCAGTTATAAGTAAAGGAGGGATTCTAGTGGTATTAAGGTTATGGCCGTTATACCTGTTCCTTGTAACGTTAGGTCTGATATTTCTTGTACCTTTCATCATAATGGTACTTGGCTCATTCCAAGATATTGAACAAGCGATCGGCAGTCCATCAGACTGGCTGAACTCTGAATTCACCTTCCAAAACTTCATTTATATTTTTACAAACAATGATTTTGCAAGATGGATATTTAATTCGATCGTAATTACAATCATCCCTGTATTCTCCCAGATGTTCTTTTGTGCTGTATTGGGTTACATTTTTGCAAAAAAAGAATTTCCATTTAAAAATGTGCTGTTTTGGGGCATGATGGCGGTTGTCATGATGCCAGGTCAGCTTCTCATTATCCCACGGTATATCATGTTCAGCGAGTTTCAATGGATCAATACATATTTGCCGCTGATTGTACCTGAAATTTGGGGAATCATGGGTGTATTTTTCGTACGTCAGTATATGATGACCTTACCTAAGGATCTGGAAGAAGCTGCATATATTGATGGAGCCAATGATTTTACGATTTTTTGGAAAATAATGGTCCCCTTATGCAAACCAGTTATTGCTACTGTCGGCACATTTTCATTTATTTCGAACTGGAATGATTTCTTTACTCCTCTGATTTTCATGACGGACTCAGAAATGTATCCAATTACGGTAGGATTAGCTTCCATGTTGAATCGGGAAGGACATTTCGGAATTGAAATGGCAGGAGCTGTTGTATCGTTCATTCCAACCTTTTTGATTTTCTTGTTTTTCCAACGATATTTTGTAAAAGGCATTGCGTTGACAGGGATGAAATGATTTTGAAGAAGATTCGAGGTAATGATATGGAAGAGAAAATGAGAAGAGATACGTTCAAAATGCGACTGGATGAAATGGTCGTCACTTTACGGAGCGAAATCATAACCGGCAAGTATCATGTAGGTGATTACTTACCATCTGAGGTTTCAATTGCAAAACGCTTCCAGTTAAGTAAAAATTCTGTCCGTAAAGGGTTGGATTTATTAGTGGATGAAGGCTTGATCTTAAAGAAATCCCGAGTCGGTAATCTTGTCGTAAGTAACAGGACTGAAGACATCACCACACTTAGGGTGGGATACTATCCCTCATTAGTAAGAGAGGTCCAATTATTTGCTTTGGTTGAATCATTCAAAAAGAAATTCCCATCAATCGAAGTTCAATTGGTTGCTTTGCCTTACGATAAATATTCAGAGATTGTTTTGGATTATTTTGATAATAACATGATTGATGTCATTACCATTAACCACCAACATTTTGTAGAGATGGAACCACATGCTGGAAAATTCGAGACTATCGAAAGAGATGGGGGCATTTATTCATTTTTAAAAGAACCATTCAGTATAGACGGGGAACTTTTAGTTCAGCCCCTAACCTTTTCACCTGTCGTTCTTTGTTACAATCGTGATATTTTTGAACAATACAATATCGAGGAACCTGATAGTAGTTGGAATTGGCAACGGATAACAGACATTTCTGATGAATTGGAAGTAAACTCTGAAGGACGCATATTCGGTTTTTATTTTCATCCTATGTCAGCAAACCGTTGGCCGATCTTTCTCATGCAAGAAAACATAGTTGACAAGAATTCAGATTCCATTGACAAAAAGAGGTTATTACAAGCAGTGAGCGTTGGTAAACATATCTTCAACGTAAGAAAAGTAGGGATGAATCTGTTATCTGACAATGATTCCGATGCAGAACAACTTTTCAAGGACCAGAAAGTAGCTATGATCATGGCTACGTATTTCAGTTTGAATCAATTCAAAGAGACTCAATTGAACTATGATATAGCTCCATTGCCTTACTCGGAAAACGCCAAAACAATGCTCCTTATAATCGGCCTTGCCATAAACAAGCAATCTAAGAATCGCCATGCTGCAAGAGTTTTCATCGACTACCTGAAGAGTGATGAAGTTCAGAAACGTATCTATGTTGAAACCCTTAGTATTCCTGTAATGAAGAGGATAGCTGAGGCGCGAAGAGATAGTGATGAGGAGTCTCATCAACGACCGAACCGCTATCATTTATTCAGGGAAGTCATACCTACTTTTCGGTTGTTTAATGAGTCAGGTTTGTCGTTTGATGAGATGCGTATGTTCAAGAACGTATTGAGACTATATTGGTCCGGTCTGATCAATGACGATGAATTTCATCAAAGCATACAGGAAGGATTGAGAGCTAGCCGAGGAGAGGGGGTGGAATATGTTGAATCAAGTCGTTACAGCTAAGGATTTCCATGTTCAATTAATTGAATTGGAAGTTCCAAAAATGATCCAAGGGCATGTTCTCATCGAAACAGAATATTCAGCCATCAGCCCTGGGACAGAGTGTCTGGCGATTGAGAGCAGTGAAAACCGATCACTTCATTTAGGGTACAGTGCTGTTGGTAAGATCATTGATAAAAGTGATGAAATCGACACATTCCAACTTGAGGACCGTGTTGCATGTTATGGAGCACCATACGTCAAGCATGCCAAATATTTGCTGGTTCCAAAAAATCTCTGTGCACCTGTTCCTGATGGTGTGGATAGTAAAGAAGCTGCATTATGCGGTTTAGGTGCTATTGCCATTCATGCATTACGTAAGTCGGATATAAAGTTCGGAGAAACGGTACTGGTCGCTGGATTGGGTGTCCTCGGTCAAATCATCGCACAAATCGGTGAGGCGGCGGCTTACCAGATTATCGGGTTTGACCTATTGGAAGAGCGAAGCCGAACGTTGGCGCAATTTACGAATATCTCTTCCTTTCATGATTTGAACGGATTAAGCTTATACATCGAACAGGTTACCCAAAAGAAAGGAGTGGATCATGCCGTACTTTGCGCAAACGGAAAGAACTCGACGCTGATTGACGATAGCTTGGATTTGATTTGTGATAGGGGTCGAATTAATATTGTCGGTGATTTGGAAATGCATTTTTCAAGAAGTAAACTGTTTGCAAAAGAGGCGGAAGTATTCATTTCCAGAGCTGGTGGTCCTGGCCGTTACGATGCCGTCTATGAAAGGGATGGGATAGATTATCCATACGGTTATGTAAGGTGGACGGAAGGAAGAAACATTATGGAATATATACGATTATTAAGAACCGGTAAAATTCAAATGAGTCCATATACCAAAGATATCATTGAATTGGCTGATGTTACCGATGCTTATCGGGAAATTCAAGACAAAAGGACCCCTGCACTTACAAAGCTTATCAGGTTTTAATCGTTTGTCTTTTAAGGTGTTCATCGACTTTGGCTCATCAAAAAATTGAATGGGGAGGACGACTATGAAGGTTGGTGTAATAGGTGCAGGCAGTATCTCTGAATTTCATTTACAGGGATACGATTTGCTTCCTGATGTAGACATAACAGCAATATGTGACCTGAACTTAGAAAGAGCGAATGAAAAAGCAGTGAAATTTGGAGTGAAACATGTTTTTGACGATCATAAAGACCTATTTGCATTACAAGATATTGATGCGGTCAGCATCTGCACTTGGAATAATTCCCATGCAGATCTTGCGATTAAAGCACTGGACGCAGGGAAACATGTTTTGGTTGAAAAGCCTCTATGCATGACAGTTGAAGAAGCAGTGGACATTCAACATGCAGTAAAAAGGAACGACAAAGTACTTCATGTTGGCTTTGTCCGCCGTCATGGTGCGAATGCGACTGTACTCAAAGAGTTCATCAATCAAGGGGAACTCGGAGATATTTATTATGCAAAAACTTCTTGTATTCGCAGGCTTGGTAACCCCGGCGGCTGGTTTGCGGATAAGAAACGATCAGGTGGAGGACCGTTGATCGACCTCGGTGTTCATATGATAGATTTATGCTGGTACATGATGGGAAAACCGAAAGTGCAATCTGTAGTCGGCAATACGTATGACCTGTTAGGGAATCGCTCTCATATCAGAAATCTGGATTTCTATAAAGCTGCAGATTTCGACCCAGATATTAATTCGGTAGAGGATATGGCCAATGGACTCATTCGATTTGAGAATGGGGCTTCGCTGGCTGTTGATGTGAGCTTTTCGCTTCATACTAAAAGAAATGATTTAAGTGCGAGATTATATGGAACGAAAGGAGGAGCAGAATTAGAGCCTGAACTTCATATCATAACGGAAAAACATAATACCATATTGAACGCAACTCCCCAGATTGATTCCTTGACATTTGATTTTGAGAAGGGCTTCCATCGTGAAATCGAGCATTTCATTAGAAGCTGTCAAGGACTGGAGAAGCCTGTTAGCCCAGTTGAAGACGGCATTGAAGTTATGAAAATGCTCCGTGGTATTTATGAATCTGCTGATAAGAAGAGAGAAATCGTCTTTTCAGAACCATCGCATTCCTCGGGAAGGAGATAGGTGATGGGAAGGCAAATCGGTGATTATCAACTGGAAGAGCTGACTCAATACCGACCTTGTTTGACACGTCAACCTGATTTTCTGCAGTATTGGCAGGATATGAAACAGCAATTGTCGCCTAAAGTTAAAGTAGACCTGGAGAAGCAGCCTTATGATGTGAAAGGGATAAACCTTTATAAAGGGAAGCTTCTTTCTTGGGATGCCACGCCGCTCGGGATGATGGTGATCGAGCCCAATACTCACCAACGATGTTGCACAGTGGTGGTTTGTTTCCATGGTTACACCGGTGATTATGGTTACCCGCATTTCTATTTGAAATATGCTCTTCAAGGCATGACAGTCGTCAGCTTTGATGTGAGGGGACAAGGTTTTACACCTGATTATGCTCTCTATTCAAACGGTCACCGAATTCCTGGCTGGATGTTGAAGGGCATAGAAGAACCTAACTCTTATTACTATACGAATATATATCGAGATCTTATTGTCGCACTTAATTGGGTAAAGGAATCATTTAATGCAGACTTGATGATTGTGGAAGGGAGTTCCCAGGGTGGAGGATTAGCTCTAGCAGCAGGAGCCTTATGTGATCATGTGGATGTGATCCTTGCTGGATGTCCATTTTTGGCTAACTTTGAAAGAGCTTTTCAAATTGCGATGAGTGGCCCACATATGGAAATCGTGAACTTTTTCAAAACCCAAGATCCCCAGTATACGTTGAAGGATCAGATATTTATAACGTTGTCCTACATTGATGTCATGAATTTTGCACCTTTAATATCTTGTCCCGTCCTTTTATCGGCAGGGTTAGAAGACTCTTGTACACCTCCATCTACCATTTATGCCATCTACAATCATCTTGAATCAGAAGTACGACAATTAGAAGTCTATCCGCAGCATGGACATGAACATATTCCGGATTTTGAAGAAAAGAAATTAAGTTTTTTATCAAACTTTCTTTAAACAGGAGGAGTATATGAAAACAAGTGTCAGTATGTATAGCCTGAGTCAATATATTCGCAATCATGGATGGGGTATATACGATTTTATTGATTATGCAAAGGAAATCGGTGCAGATGGTGTCGAACTCTTGGATGCTTATTGGAGCAATGAGGATGAAGAAATTGATCGAATCATAAATTACTTGAAACAGAAAGGATTACCCGTATCTGCTTACGATGTTTCCAATAATTTTGTGAAGCCTTCGGTTGATGAAAGGAAAACCGAGACAGAGCGAGTGGTGAAGGGAATTCAGACAGCCAAAAACCTAGGGACGAACGTGTTAAGGGTATTTTGCGGGGGCATAAAACCAGGGATCAGCTATGAAGAAGGCAGGGATTGGATTATTGAGGGATTCAAGGAATGCCTGAAGACAGCAGAAAAAGAGCAAATCTACCTAGCTATTGAAAATCATGGATTGTTTGCCGGAAAAGCACATCAAGTCAAAGAGTTAATCGATGAGGTGGATTCACTATATTTGAAGTGCACACTGGATACAGGGAATTTTCTGTTAGTCCAAGAAGACCCTCTTACGTCGACCAAACTATTGAAAAAAGATGTGGTCCATGTTCATTTCAAGGATTTCTTGAAAGTAAGTGATGATCAACAAGGCCAAGCTTTTCGGGCGTTGAATGGCGATAAATATGTCGGAACCGTTGCTGGGGAAGGAATGGTCCATCTTCAAGAAATTATTTCTGAACTGAAAAGCGTCAATTACGATGGATGGTACTCTATTGAGTATGAAGGGTTTGATGATTCGAAAGAATGTGTCAAGAAATCCATTGAAAAGCTGATAGGCCTTACAAAGGTATAGAAAGGGGTTCTTTATGACAAAAGATTGGACTTATGAAGAATTACTTGAAACCATTAAATCAAATAGACAGGTTGAGTGTGCTTTTTCAAAAGCTGTTCAAATAATAAACACTTCTGTTGATCCCTCAATACAAGAGTTGACGTTTCGTTTGGGAGATGGATGGAAGGCCCGTCCAGAAGCATTCCATATAGCTGAACTGATGAAAGAACAGATGGGAAGCGGGCCTTTCATGTTTCGTTTGTTACGCAGATTGAAGCATACGAATTCTTCAACTCTAAAAGAATTATTAGCAAAAGAGCTGGGTATCCTCACGTGTCTACCTGTCAATATTTCACGTGTTCATGGCAGGAAGATCAAACATGGTGGATATTATGAAATGATACTTTCGACTATTCGGTTCGAAAATAATAGCATAGCTCAAATAGAAGTTGCGATTGGGGAAGATTTGACAGAAGTTTACGAGGTGGAAGCGGCTGATAAGGAAGGTGTTGTCTTTTATCGTAATGAACGTTTATCCACATTCGAGTTCGAGAGTAAGAAGAAGCCTGTATATGATGCTTTCGATGAATTTCCAAAAAGCTACTCTTACCTTGAATTAAAGAAAGCTTTAGATACTGTTAAATCTGTAGATGCTTCAATATTGACACATCAAACAGAGGTGATCGGATGAAAATCGGTATTATGAGTTTTGCGCACATGCATGCATATAGCTATGCAGAGGGCCTCGTGAATTTGAGAGGGGTCAATCTAACAGGCATATCCGATAAAAATGAAAAGCGTGGGAAAGAAGCTGCTGACCGATTTGGAGCGATCTATTATCAAAGTGATAAGGCATTATTGGAGTCGGATATCGTCGCTGTGATTGTATGTAGTGAGAATGTCCGTCATAAAGAAATGGTCATTCAGGCAGCAAGGGCAAAGAAGCACATCCTATGTGAAAAACCTCTTGCTACTACTAAAGAGGATGCGTTGGAGATGATTCGAACGTGTAATGAAGAAGGGGTCAAATTGATGACTGCTTTCCCTGTTCGGTACAGTGCTCCTATTCAAAGACTGAAATCTTATGTGGAAGAAGGCTGTTTAGGAGAAATTTTGTCGGTCAGAACGACGAATCGTGGTCAAAACCCTGGAAATTGGTTTATTGAAGAAAAGGATTCGGGTGGCGGAGCGATACTGGACCATACTGTGCATATGATTGATATCATGCGATGGATGATTAGAAGTGAAATAAAAGAAATTTATGCCGAAGTAGA